>CAVUNP010000007.1:0-1015420 GCA_963742855.1 uncultured Actinomycetota bacterium
CACGCGGCGAACACGATTCCTTTGTGGACGGAACCCGGTTCGAGCACGAGCCCGGTCGCGTTGTCGCCCCAGCTGGCCGAGTTCGACGAGTCGGGGTCGGCCGCGTTGTAGAACGGGTAACTGGCTTGGGCAAGCACCTCGCCGGTACGTACGTCGAGCACCGCCGCGGCGGCCACGGTGGCCTTGGCCGCCGTCATCTGCAGGCCGAGGATCCGCTGTACCTCGTACTGCAGGTCCCGGTCGATGGTCAGTTGTAGCGAGCTGCCCGGCCGGGCCGGCGTCTCCTCGTGGAACCCGCCAGGTATCTCCCGGTCCAGGTCCACCGGTCCGTCAGCCTGGCCGATCTCGAAACGCCGTTCGCCGTCCACGCCGCGCAACACTTCGTCATAGCTGGCCTCCAGCCCGACCAGCCCGGTCAAGTCCCGGCCGGTGAAGCCGATCAGGTTGGCCGCCAGGTCGTGGCCGGGCACCACGCGGCTCTCGTCGCGGCGCACGCCGATGCCAGCCAGGTCCAGATCACCGACCCGGGTGCCGGTATCCACCGCGACGCCCCGGGCCAGGTACTCGAACCTCACGGTGGTGCCGTTGGGGAACCGGTGCTTGGCCAACTTCGGCAGCAGCACCGACCGGGGCACACCGAGAATGGGCGACAGGGTGTCGGCGACGCCGGAGGGATCCTTGACCAGTTCCGGGTCTGCGAAGACGTACCGGGCCTCGGCGCTGCCGGCGAGGATGGCGCCGTCCCGGTCGACGATGTTGCCCCGGGGTGCGGGCAGGTCCACCGGCTGGATCCGGTACGACAGGCCCTGGGCGGCCAACGCCGGTGCCTCGGTGAACTGGAACTGGACCAGCCGGACCGCGATCGCCAGGAACAGCACCAGCACGATGCTGAGACTGGCGCGCAACCGCCGGCCCTGCTCGGCCAACCGGGGCGCCACCTCGCCACCCCGCTCGGCGTAGCGGATCTGGCGCGCGGTGCGGCGCGATGGCGCGGTGCGCGCGGCCGGGGCTCGGGTGGTCCGGGTGGTCGTGGACACCCGGGTCCGTTCACCGGTACGCGGATTCACCCGCTCGCGGGTGACTCGTGGGGCCGCGCGTTGCTCGTCCGCGACCAGGCGCAGCGGCGGGCGTTGCCCCTGCCGCTGCGCCTGGCGGCGAGATGGCTCGTCGCCCGCGGTGTGCGCACGAGGGTGATACCCCCGCGCCTGCGCGATGCGGCTACGGCGGTTCTCACCCCCACGCAGCGGGACTACCTGCGGCCCATCCTCACGGTCGCGGCTCGCCACTGTTCATCGATCCGCGGTCGTGGCGTTGGGTTCGGTGGCCGGGGTCGGCACGCCGAGGATCTTGCCGTCGGGCAGCGTGATGAACGCGGGCGTGCCGGCCGGCACGAGGCCGAGCCGTTTGGCGGCCGCGCGCAGGTTGCCCGGCGACTGCGCCTCCTGCAGCTCGCGGGTCAGCTGTTGCTCCTGCAGGTCCAGCGACTGCTGCTGCAACCGCAGCCCGTCGAGCACGAAGCTGTTCTCGTTGATCTTCGTGTTCAGCACCAGCACACCGAGGACGCCGACGATGACCAGCGCCACGACCATGAGCAGGAACGGCGCCCGGGGCAGCGCCACCGGTGCTGGCGGCGCAGCCGTCGCCGCCCGGGAGATCGGGCGGGTCTGGGTACGCCGCCGGGGGCGGGCCGTGGGCTCGATCGGCTCGGCCGGCAGCGGCTCCAGATCGACCGCGTCATCGACCGCGTAGTCGATTTGCAACGTGTCGGCACCGTGGACAGGGGCGCCGCGGAATCCGCCCGTGGTTGCCCGGGCGTCCGGGTGCGGCTGTCCCGCCCGCCGGCTACGAGAATGGCTTGCGTTCATGTCGCCCCTGCCTGCCGTGGCTGGATGTATGTGGTCCTGATGAGGTGACTCTGGGTTGTCGCATCGCCGGCGTGGCGGTTGCCGGCTCGTCCGGATCCAGGCGTTGCGCCGCGCGCAGCCGGGCCGACGCGGCCCGCGGATTGGCCGCGATCTCCGCCTCGTCGGGCACTTCGGCGCCCCAAGCTCAGCAGGCGCAGGCTCGGACCGGTGCCGGGCAACTCGACGGGCAGGTCCACCGGTCCGGTCGAGCGCGCCCGCTGCGCGAAGGCCCGTTTCACCAACCGGTCTTCCAGCGACTGATAGGCCATGACGACAATCCGGCCGCCGACCGCCAGCGCGTCGAGGGCCGCGGGCAGCGCGGCTTCGAGCACCGCCAGCTCCCGGTTCACCTCGATACGCAACGCCTGGAAGGTCCGCTTCGCCGGATGGCCACCAGTGCGCCGGGTCGCTGCCGGGATCGCGTCACGGACCAGCTCTGCCAGCCTCGCGGAGGACGTGATCCGGTGCTGCTCGCGTTCCCGCACGATGGCGCCGACAACCCGGGGGGCGAAGCGTTCCTCGCCGTACTCGCGCAGTATCCGTACCAGGTCGCCGGGCGGATAGGTGTTGACCACCTCGGCCGCGGTCATTCCGGTGGTCGGATCCATCCGCATGTCCAACGGAGCGTCGCGGGCGTAGGCGAACCCACGCTCCACTTCGTCCAGTTGCATGGACGAGACACCGAGGTCGAACAACACGCTGTCCACAGTGTCCAATCCCAGACGACGGAGCACGGTGGGCAATTCGTCGTACACGGCGTGCACCAGATGGACGCGGTCGGCATATCCGGCCAACCGTCGCCGACTGTGTGCCAGCGCCTCAGGATCGCGGTCGAGTCCGATCAGGACGGTGTCGGGGACGCTCGGCCAGCACCGCCTCGGCGTGGCCGCCCAGTCCCAGCGTGGCGTCCACATGCACCGGACGCCGTCCGCGCGCGGCAGCGCTGGTCAAGGCCGGGCCGATCAGGTGCAGGCAACGGTGCAGCAACACGGGAGTGTGCTCACCCCGTGTCACGCTCTCACCACCGGCTCCCGGCATCGCTGACCCCACAGCGGGCATGCCGGAGCCGGGAAGATGACGCTCCCCCACCACGACCCCCTCGTACGAACTCACGGCACGCGGATTCGCGGTCCACGCGCCGGAGCGTTGCGGCGACCGCAGGGCCGAACCGCCAGATCCCCACCCGCTTGCGCGCCTGGCACCGGGGAAGTGGTGCCAGGAGCCGACGAGCGGTGGAGATCTCGCGGTACGGACTCGACCGCCACCCCCCGCGGACTTACAGCCCGCCGGCAACACCCCTTCCTCGATCCCGGCGAACGCTAGTTGCTCGTCGCCAGGTATGACTCCCACGCCTGCTGATCCCAGATCTCCACCCGGCTGCTCGCACCGATCACCCGACATTGCGTGTCAACCCGGCGTAATCCCGAAGGTGGGCAGGGATGCTCACGTGTCCCTGCTTGTCGGGTACCTCGTCGTGCGCGCTCGCGAAGAAGACCCGGCTGTAGGCTCGGGCCGCCTTGTGGGTCACTGGTGTTGCCTGCAGCTGTTCGGCGAGCCGGCGGAACTCGGCCGCCGGGAACACATAGAGACAGCGTTCCTGCCCCTTTGTGATCACGACACCACCCGCCAGGTCGTCCCGGAACTTCGCCGGAAGGATCAGCCGGCCCTTCTCGTCAACACGCGGTGGGTGGGAATCCAGAAAACACGGAACCACCCCCTCGCCCCTTGCCGTGTCACCCGATCGGCTCGCGAGCTTCGCCGACAGCGGTCCCCCCGGGGCCGGCGGAACCGTCCAGGTCCGCCAATGTTCTCCGATCTGCTCCACTCCCCTCCACCGTCAACCCAAAATGACGCCGCGTGTTAGCCACCCGCCAGACGAATCCGCAGCTCAACACACACGGCGCCAGATGGCGATCCTGGTCGCCCAGCCACCGGATCCGGTACCCGGACGACCACGGTCTCTTCAAGATCGGCCGTGGGTCAGAGGAGGCGGCGGAAGATCACCGTCCCGCTGTAGATCGCCCGCTTGCCCACGGTGGCGCCCGAATTCGGCGCGTCGTACATCAGCCCGTCGCCGGCGTAGATCGCCGCGTGGTAGCCATATCCGCCGTCAGTAAAGATGATCAGATCACCGGGTTGCGCGTTGGCCCGAGTCACCGCCACGCCATATCCCTTCTGGGCGTCGGCGTTATGCGGCAGATTCACACCCACGGCCGCGTACACGTACTGGGTGAGCCGGAACAGTCGAAAGCATCCGGACCGGCCGCACCAAACCGGAACGGCTTGCCAGCCTGCGCGGCGGCGAGCTCCACGACCTGAGCACCACGACCCGATGCCGGCACCGGCGCGGAGGCGACTTTGCCGGAGGCAATCGACGCTGAATCTCTCCCCGCCGCCGCCGGTTTTGTGCCGGCGGCCGGCTCGGACTGGCCGCGCGAATCGTGATGTCGGCGGAAATCGACTTACCCAGAGTCGCCACGCCGGGAAAGGACAACCGATACGTCGACGAACTCGCCGGCTTGACCGCAAAGACCACATATCCGTTGTCGGACGTGTGGTTGGTGGCCACGTCTTTCCAATTGCCGCCACTGCGCACCTGCAGGGTGACCGGATGACCGGCGAGCCGCACCGGGTGCCCACCACCGGTCACCTGACCGGTCAACCGCACCGTCTCGCCGGCCGCGACGCTGCGGCGATCAGCCCAGACCGCGGTCGTGGTGGCCCGCACCTCGTCGACCTGGCTCAGCATGCGCCCGGCCGCCCGTGCCGTGCTCATCGTGGAAATCACCGCGTCCTGCCGCTCGAACGTGGCTGACGCCGGTGAGGTCATCACCACACTCGCGCTGGCGACGACACCGACCAACACGAAAGAAAACGCATGCACGCGCGGATTGTGCCGCCCTCGTGGGGCGTCGGAATACACGTCAAGTTTCCCTCCGGCACGCCTGCGAAGTGAGCTGTCGGGTTCGGGCGGGAAGGACTGCCCGGTCACGAAGAGTCGCGACTTCACCCCAAGTCACACCGGAACGAATGTCGGTGGACGGATATCGAGCCGACACCGCAGATGTGCGGTGCTGGCACACGAAGGATGGTTCCCCCG
Source organism: uncultured Actinomycetota bacterium (assembly GCA_963742855.1). Taxonomy (GTDB): domain Bacteria; phylum Actinomycetota; class Actinomycetes; order Mycobacteriales; family Micromonosporaceae; genus CAVUNP01. The sequence continues at coordinate 5,005 of CAVUNP010000007.1, forward strand.
CTCCTGCCCATATTCCTTTGTCTGCGAACAGTTGGACCGGGCCGGCGGGATTGGGCAGGACTAGGCGTGATTCTGCCGGCGCGGAGCACCCTTTCGTGGGCGCCGAGATATCTTTCTAGCCGATAAGTCGAGTCACTCGTTGAGGTGAAGATCTTACCGAGCGAATAGGGAACTCCGCGGATTAACCGTCACGTCCCATCCCGACCGACTTGTGACTACCTCCCGTCATTCGGCCCGCACGGATTGTTGAGGCTGGCCGGTGAAGTTACTCACAGAAGTTCCGCGACGATCATCCGTCACTGCGTTCTCCAAGACGGTACAAACGATGAAAATCCGGCATCACGGGTGACCGAGGAGCCAACCCCGGGCGGGGCCAACGCGGTAATGTCGTCGCATCGCGGGTCGGGCGAGCGGAGATCACCAAACGATGACAAGCAATGCGACAGAAGGCGCCGCCGGCGACTTCACCGGCGACGGATACCCCCCTGTGCCCGGTTCGGCGCCGGGAGGTGTCCCCCGTCCGGCCAGCCGGGCCACCGCCTCGCCGGTGCCGGAGCTGCCGTTACGCGCCAAGGTGGCCAGCTCCGTGTCCGACCGCCGCGGCGCTGTCGCGGGCCGCGGGGCGTGGCGACGGCGCGGTGATCGGCGGCTGGATCGGGCTCAAGATCGACCCCGACCTGCTCACCCACCTGGCCGGGCCGCCAGTCGCCCTGGTGTCCGGCACCAACGGCAAGACCACCACCACCCGGCTCACCGCCGCCGCGGTCGGCGTGCTCGGCCGGGTCGCCACCAACGCGTTCGGCGCCAACATGCCCACGGGGCACACCTCGGCGCTGGCCCGGGCCGGCTGCACCCCGTACGCGGTGCTGGAAGTGGACGAGCACTACCTGGCCCGGGTGCTGGCGGCCACCACTCCGCACGTGGTGGCGCTGCTCAACCTCAGCCGGGACCAGCTCGACCGGGCCAAGGAGGTCGCCATGATGGCCTCGCTGTGGCGGGACACCCCGCATGGGCCGGACACCCGGGTGGTCGCCAACGCCGACGACCCGATGGTGGTCTGGGCTGCCCCGCGAGCCGGCCACCGTCACCTGGTTCGCCGCCGGCCAACGCTGGCACGACGACTCGTGGGTGTGCCCCGCAGTAGCGGTACACATCGAGCGGTGGCGGGCAGTGGTAGTGCACCAGCTGCGACCTGCGCCGACCAACTCCGCAGTGGACGGTCGAGGAAACGCCGTGGTGGACCCCACCGGCCTGTGCACCACGCGGTGAGTCTCCAGCTACCCGGCAAGGTCAACCTCGCCAACGCGGCCACCGCACTGGCGGTCGCGGCCGAGTTCGGCGTACGGCCGGAGGACGCGGTCTCCCACCTGGCCCAGGTCACCTCGGTGGCCGGCCGGTACGCCCAGTCGTCCGAGATGGACGGACGATCCGGCTGCTGCTGGCCAAGAACCCGGCGGGCTGGTTGGAAGCGTTCGACATGGCCGAGGTGGCGCCGACCCTGCTCTCCATCAACGCGCGCGACCCCGACGGGCTGGACACCTCGTGGCTGTACGACGTCGACTTCTCACCGCTGCGCGGTCGGCAGGTGCTGATCACCGGCGACCGGGCGATGGACCTGGCGGTACGGCTCGAGGTCAACGACGTGCCGTTCGGGCACGTCACCTCGTTCGCCCGGGCGCTGGCCGCGGTGCCGCCGGGCCGGCTGGAGGTCATCGCCAACTACACCGCCTTCCAGGACATCCGAGCGGAGCTGGACCGTGTCAACTGAGGCGCCCGCCACCGCGCCGATGCCGGCGGTGCCAGCGGCAGCGACAGCGGCAGCGACAGCGGCAGCAACTGCGCATCGTCTGGATCTACCCCGACCTGCTGTCCACCTACGGCGACCGGGGCAACACGCTGATCCTGGCCCGCCGGGCCCACATCCGCGGCATGCCGGTAGAGATGCTCGAGGTCCGCGCCGACCAGCGGCTGCCCGCACCGCCGACATCTACCTGATCGGCGGCGGCGAGGACGGCCCGCAGGCGCTCGGCGCCCAACGCCTGCTCGCCGACGGCGGCCTGCACCGGGCGGTGGCCCAGGGCTCGGTGGTGTTCGGCGTCTGCGCCGGCTACCAACTGCTCGGCACCTCCTTCTTCGCCAAGGGCACCCGCGCGCCGGCCTGGAACTGCTCGACCTCTCCTCCGACCGGGGTCCGACCCGGGCGGTCGGCGAGCTGGCCGGCGAGGTCGACCCGCGGCTGGGCATCCCGCACCTGACCGGGTTCGAGAACCACGGCGGTCGCACCCACCTCGGCCCGGGCGTGTCGCCGCTGGCCCGGGTCACCGCCGGGGTCGGCAACGACGGCACCGACGAGGGCGCCTTCGGGGCAAGATTCTCGGCACCTATACGCAGGCCCCGCGCTGGCCCGCAACCCGGCCTGGCCGACCTCCTGCTCTCCTCGGTCACAGCCTCCACATTGGACCCACTGCCCGACTACTCGCCCAACCAACTCCGCAAAGAACGTTTAGCTCTGTCACTCTGGCCTCGCTTCGCTCGGCTGGGGACCAGGCGGGCTTCCGCCTTATCGCGTTGGCTTCCCTCCACTTCGCTCGCTAACGCTCGCTACGGTCAGTCCAGGCAACGCGAGCGGAAGCCTCCTCGCGAGACCAATCAACGCTGGCCGCGCCTTCGGCGCGGCTGGTCGCTGCGGGGGCTTCCGCCTTATCGCGTTGGCTTCCCTCCACTTCGCTCGCTAACGCTCGCTACGGTCAGTCCAGGCAACGCGAGCGGGAAGCCTCCTCGCGAGACCAAAAGATCGGGTGTGGTTGGGGTCGGGGTTAGAGGGAGACGTTGGACCAGGTTATGGGGGGACGGCCGGCCTGGGTGAGGGCTTGGTTGGTGGCGCTGAAGGGGCGGGTGCCGAGGAAGCCGCGCGGGTTCATCGGGCTCGGGTGGCCGGCTTCGAGCACCACATGCTGGTTGCCGGTGACCAGGCCCGCCTTCTGTCGTGCGAACGCGCCCCAGAGCAGGAACACCACCCGGTGCTCGCGCGCGTTCAACGCCTGGATCGCCGCGTCGGTTACCATCTCCCCAACCCTTGCCAGCATGCGACGCCGGCTTACCCGCCCGAACGGTGAGCACCGCGTTCAGCAGCACCACGCCCTGGGCGGCCCAGCCGGTCAGGTCGCCGCTGGATGGCATCTCGATGCCGATATCGTCGCGCATCTCCTTGAAAACGTTGCGCAACGAAGGCGGCACCCGTACGCCGGGGCGGACATGAAGCTCAGCCCGTGCGCCTGACCGGCCTGGTGATAGGGATCCTGACCGAGAATCAGCACGCGGGCATCGGCGTACCGGCACAGCCGCAATGCCGCGAACAGATCCGGCAAGGGCGGAAACACTTCCTGGGTCGCGTACTCCGACTCGACGAAACCGGACAGTTTCGCCATCGCGTCGGGATCGAGGAAAGGCGCCATCGCGCTCCGCCAGTCGGCGGGGAGGAGTTCGATCAGATCCAAAGCCACCTGCGCACTGTAGTGGGCCGGGTAGGCTGTCGCGGGTGAGCCCGACCCGCCGCATGTTCGCCCTCGTGCTGGCCGTCGCCGCCCTCGCCGCCATCGCCTCCCAACTGCCGCTGCGCGACCTGCCGGACGCCGTGGCCAGACTCGGTCCGCTCGCGCCGGTGCTCGGCGTGGTCGTCGGCGCCGCACTGCTCATCGCCATGATTCCCCGTACGCCTGTCTCCCTGGCCTGCGGCCTGCTCTTCGGCGCCCTGCCCGGTGCGGTGTGCGCGCTGCTGGTCTCCCTGATCGCGGCCACCGTCACCTTCGCCGCCGGCCGTTGGCTCGGCCGCGACTTCGTCGCCCGCTACCTGGCCCGGGCCGGCACCGGCGGCCGGCTACGCCGGCAATGGGCCCGGCTGGAGACGTGGGTGACTCGCGAGGGCGTCCTGGCCGTCGGCGCCGTCCGGGCCCTACCAATTGGACCGTACGGGTTGGCCGGCTACGTCTACGGCACCTCCGGCATCCGGGTACGCCACTACAGCCTGGGTACCCTGATCGCGGCCGCACCGTCGGCCATCTCGTACGCCATGGTCGGCGCGGCCGTGGCCCGGCCGGGCTCGCTGAGCCCGATCGTGATACTGCCCATCGGATTCGGCCTCGCCCTCTCCGCGGCGGTGCTCCTCCGGGCCCGCTGGGTGGCCCGCAACCGCCCCCACGATCCACCCGGGGACCCCGAAAACGCAGCCACCCGAACCACACCGTGGATCTTGGGCGACTGACTACCGGATCCGGTCGCAAACCGCCCAAGGTCGCGGCGCGACCCGGGCGGGCCGGTAGCGTGGCCGGGTGACCATGTTCGCGCTTGTCCACGGTGCTTGGCATGGCGCGTGGTGTTGGGCGCTGGTCGCCGAAGAGCTACGCAGCCGCGGTCACCACGTGATCACCCCCGAGTTGCCGTGCGACGATCCCACCGCCGGCGCCGACGAGTACGCGCAGGTCACCCTCGACGCGCTGGATGCGAGCAGGGCCGCGGAGGTGGTGCTGGTCGGGCACTCGCTGGGCGGGCTCACCGTGCCGGTGGTGGCGCAGCGCCTGGCTGGCCAGGGCCGGACCGTGCAGCGGATGGTCCTGCTGGCGCCGCTGCTGCCGGTGCCGGGCCGTAGCTTTCGCGATCTGCGCATCGCCGAGCCGGACCGGTTCATGCCCGGCCACGGCGCGGGCCAGGTCCGCCACGACGACGGCTCGGAGCAGTTGGCAACCCCAGGCCGCCGTTGCCACGATGTATCCGGACGCCCCACCGCAACTGGCCGAGTGGGCCGCCGCCCAGCTACGCCGCCAACATTGGCCGGTGCTGGACGAAGTCACCCCGCTGACCGCGTGGCCGACGGCGAAGCTGACGGTGATCGCCTGCGCTGCCGACGCCGTGGTCAACCCTGACTGGGTACGACGGACCGCCGGTGTCCGCTTCGGTGTCCAGCCGCATGTTCTGCCCGGCGACCACTCACCCTTCCTGGCCCGACCCCGCGAGCTCGCCGACCTTCTCGCGGCCGGCTGACCCGCAGGGTCCAGGAGGTGTCAGATGACGACGCTGACCAGGCGGTGGGCGACGACGATGACCTTGCGGGGCTCCTTGCCGGCCAGCGAGTCTTCGACCGCCGCCAGCGCGGCCGCCCGCACCTCGTCCTCGGACGCGTCGGCGGCCACCTCGATCCGGCCGCGGACCTTGCCGTTGACCTGCACCGGGTAGGTCGACCGTCTCGGCGACCAGCAGCGCCGGGTCGGCGGTCGGGAAGGGCGCGTAGGCCAGCGACGTCGTGGCCCAGCCGTCGACCACAGCTCCTCGGCGATGTGCGGGGCCAGCGGCGCCAGCATCAGCACCAGCGGCTCGGCCACCTCGCGCGCGCGCCGCCGTCGGGAGGCCGGTCAGCCGTTGTTCAGCTCGATGAGCTTGGCGATCGCGGTGTTGAACCGCATCGCCTCGATGTCGCCGCGGCCCGTCGATCGTCTTGTGCAGCAGCCGGCAGCGTCGCCTCGTCCGGCTCGGGCGTCGGATGACGCGCGACTCGCCGGTCTGCTCGTCGACCATCGGCCGCCAGACCCGCTGCAGGAACCGGTACGAGCCGACGACGGCCCGGGTCTCCCACGGGCGGGACGCCTCCAGCGGGCCCATCGACATCTCGTACAGCCGGAAGGTGTCCGCGCCGTACGCCGCGCACATCTCGTCGGGGGTGACGACGTTCCTCAGCGACTTGCCCATCTTGCCGTACTCGCGGCTTGACCCGGCTCGCCGTTCGAGAAGAAGCCGGCCGTCGCGACCTCCACGACCTCCTCGGCCGGCACGTAGCGCCGCGCGCGTCGGTGTAGGCGCAGGCCTGGATGTAGCCCTGGTTGAACAGCCGGCGGAACGGCTCGAACGAGGACACGTGGCCCAGGTCGAACAGCACCTTGTGCCAGAACCGCGCGTACAGCAGGTGCAGCACGGCGTGCTCGACGCCGCCGACGTACAGGTCCACCCCGCCCAGCGCCCGGCCCGACCGCTCGGGCCCATCCAGTACGCTCGACTCCGGGTCGACAGCAGCCTCGCTGTTGGCGGGTCCAGGTAGCGCAGCTCGTACCAGCACGAGCCGGCCCACTGGGGCATCATGTTGGTCTCGCGGGTGTAGCGCTTCGGGCCGTCGCCCAGGTCAGCTCCACCTCGACCCAGTCGCTCGGCCGCGCGGCCAGCGGCGGCTCCGGGTGGGTCGGCGTCGTCGGGGGCGAACGTCTTCGGCGAGAAGTCGTCGACCTCGGGCAGCTCGACCGGCAGCATCGACTCGGGCAGCGCGATCGGCCGCGCCGGTCTCGCGTCACACGATCGGGAACGGCTCGCCCCAGTAGCGCTGCCGGGAGAACAGCCAGTCCGCAGCCGGTAGGTCGCCGACGCCTGCGCCGTGCGCCGGCGCCTCCAGCCACTCGATGATCTGGGCCTTCGCCTCGGCGACGGCCAGGCCGTTCAGGTGAGACCTCGTCGTCGCGGAGTTGATCGCCGGCCCGTCGCCGGTGTAGCCTTGCCGGCGAAGCCCTCCGGCGGCTGCACGGTGCGCACGATCGGCAGGTCGAAGACCTCGGCGAAGTCCCAGTCCCGCTCGTCCTGGCCGGGACGGCCATGATCGCGCCGGTGCCGTAGCCGATCAGCACGTAGTCGGCGACGAAGACCGGGAGCGCCCGCCGTTGACCGGGTTGGTCGCGTACGCGCCGGTGAAGACGCCGGTCTTCTCGCTTGCTCCGCCTGCCGCTCCAGGTCGGCTCGGCCGCCGGCGGCCTTGCGGTAGCGCCTCGACGGCCGCCCGCGGGCGTGGCGTGCCCCGCCGGTCCAGGCCGTCGGCTTCGCCGGCGGCTCCGGCCAGGCGGCCGGCAGCATGCACGTCGACCAGCGGGTGCTCGGGGGCCAGCACCAGGTAGGTCGCGCCGAACAGGGTGTCCGGCCGGGTCGTGAAGACCTCGATCGAGCGCACCGGCGACCCGGGTCGCCGGCGAAGCCGACGCGCGCACCCTGCGAGCGGCCGATCCAGTTGCGCTGCATCACCTTGACCGGGTCCGGCCAGTCGAGCTCGTCCAGGTCGTCCAGCCAGGCGGTCGGCGTACGCGGTGATCCGCATCATCCACTGCGCAGCGGGCGCCGGAACACCGGGAAGTTGCCGCGCTCGGAGCGGCCGTCGGCGGTGACCTCCTCGTTGGCCAGCACCGTGCCCAGCGCCGGGCACCAGTTCACCGGGGCCTCGGCGAGGTAGGCCAGCCGGTGGCCGTCAGACGACTGTCGCTGCTCGCGCACGCGTCAGCTCGCCCAGGCCCGGCCGTCCGGGCGTCGGCCGGATGCCCGAGTCGAACTCGGCGATCAGCTCGGTCGATCGGGCGCGCCCGGTCCGCCGACGGGTCGTACCAGGAGTTGAAGATCTGCAGGAAGATCCACTGGGTCCAGCGGTAGAAGTCGGGGTCGGTGGTGGCCACCGAGCGGCGGTCGTCGTGGGCCAGCCCCAGCCGGCGCAGCTGCGCCCGGTAGCGCTCGATGTTCGCCTCGGTCGTGGTGCGCGGGTGCGTGCCGGTCTGCACCGCGTACTGCTCGGCCGGCAGGCCGAACGCGTCGAAGCCCATCGTGTGCAGCACGTTGCGCCCGGCCATGCGCTGGTAGCGGGCTAGCACGTCGGTGCCGATGTAGCCCAGCGGGTGGCCGACGTGCAGGCCGGCGCCGGACGGGTACGGGAACATGTCCATCACGTAGAGCTTCTCGCGCCGGCGCGCGGGCGACCTCGCCGTCGGCGAGCGGCCCGGTCGGGTTCGGCGCGAGAAGGTGCCTGCTCGGCGTCCCAGCGGTCCTGCCAGCGCTCCTCGATCGCGCGGCCAGGGCGGCGGTGTAGCGGAACGGGGGGACGTCGGTCGCCGGTGCGGCTGCCTCAAAAAAAAAAAAAAAAAAAAAAAAAAAAAAAAAAAAGCTCATGGCGTCTCCTCGGTCGCCGGGTCAGGTCGGCTAGCGCAGTCTGCATGGCGGCGTCTCCTCGGCGCGGGTCAGGTCGGATACGGCAGGTCTGCTTGCGGGCACGAAAAAGCCCCTCACGCAGGAGGGCCGCCGTGCTGCCCGCGCTCAGCGCATCAGCACGGCTCGGTAAGAAGCAGGAAGACTCCGGCCACGACCGCAGTCTATCCAAAAAAAAAAAAAAAAAAAAAAAAAAAAAAAAAAAAAAAAAAAAAAAAAAAAAAAAAAAAAAAAAAAAAAAAAAAAAAAAAAAAAAAAAAAAAAAAAAAAAAAAAAAAAAAAAAAAAAAAAAAAAAAAAAAAAAAAAAAAAAAAAAAAAAAAAAAAAAAAAAAAAAAAAAAAAAAAAAAAAAAAAAAAAAAAAAAAAAAAAAAAAAAAAAAAAAAAAAAAAAAAAAAAAAAAAAAAAAAAAAAAAAAAAAAAAAAAAAAAAATTTTAATTAACTCCCCCTGCCCGTCCCATCTCGTTCCCGCCTCCACGAGGCGGGACGATCCCCGGGTGCCGGGGAATAATTTTCGGGCGTAACTGGCCGACCGCCGGTGAGGGTCAAAAAAAAAAAAAAAAAAAAAAAAAAAAAAAAAAAAAAAAACCTGCCCGTCCCCCATCTCGCCAAAAAAACGCTCCACGAGACGGAGACGATCCCCCCGGTAAAAAAAAAAAAAAAAAAAAAAAAAAAAAAAAAAAAAAAAAAAAAAAAAAAAAAAAAAAAAAAAAAAAAAAAAAAAAAAAAAAAAAAAAAAAAAAAAAAAAAAAAAAAAAAAAAAAAAAAAAAAAAAAAAAAAAAAAAAAAAAAAAAAAAAAAAAAAAGGGGGGGGGGTCGGCAACGGGAAAATATTTCGCCTAAAGGCCGAGTGAGGTTTCTGCCGGTGAGGGTCGGTCGGGCAACGACAAACATGGTTAGCCTGAGAGGCCATGAATTTCGCAAACGAGGCTCGACGTCGCGAACCCAACGGCGGGTCCAGGTGCTCTATTCAGAGCTGCCGTCCAGGCGACGAGGAGGAAACCCGGTGACACAACAGACCTGGGACGAGGTGGGCGGTCTGCTGCCACACGACGAGTTCCGCGCCGCCAGCAGGCCATCGTGGCCAACATCGAGCAGGTCATCGAGGGCAAGCACGACCGTCCGGCTCGGCGCTGGCCGTCCTGCTCGCCGAGGGCCACCTGCTGATCGAGGACGTGCCCGGCGTCGGCAAGACCAAGCTCGCCAAGGCCCTGGCGCGCTCCATCGACTGCCGGTACGCCGGATCCAGTTCACCCCCGACCTGCTGCCCAGCGACATCACCGGGGTCAGCGTCTACAACCAGGAGACGCACGAGTTCGAGTTCAGCCCGGCCCGGTCTTCGCCAACATCGTGGTCGGCGACGAGATCAACCGGGCCTCGCCGAAGACCCAGTCCGCGCTGCTCGAGTGCATGGAGGAGCGGCAGGTCACCGTCGACGGGTGCACCTACCAGCTGGAGGCGCCGTTCATGGTGATCGCGACGCAGAACCCGATCGAGATGGAGGGGACCTATCCGCTGCCCGAGGCGCAGCGCGACCGGTTCACCGCCCGGATCGCGATGGGCTACCCGGACCCGCGGCCGAGCTGGAGATGCTGGACGTGCACGGTGCCACGCCCGCTGGACGAGCTGGGCCCGGTGGCCGACGCGAACGAGGTCCGCCAGCTGATCGACGTGCGGCGGTGCACGTCGCCGACACCATCAAGCAGTACGCGATCGACCTGGTCACCGCCACCCGCGAGTCGCCCGAGCTGCGGCTCGGGGCGTCCCCGCGGGCCACCCTGCAACTGTGCGGGCCGCGCGGGCGGTGGCCGCGCTCGACGGGCGGGACTACGTCATCCCGGACGACCTGCAGGCCCTCGCGGTGCCGGTGCTGGCGCACCGGATCATCCCGACCGCCGATGCGCAGCTGGCCCGGCGCACCACCGACGCGATCGTCGCCGAGCTGGTGCACCGGCTGCCGCTGCCGAACGACCGCAAGCGCTCCCCGTACGACACCCGGCCCGGCGGCACCGGCCGCTCGGAGCCGTGAGGTGCGCGACGGGCTGCGCGGGCTGACCACCCGCGGCCGTTCCTTCCTGGCGGCGGGTGCCGCGCCGCCCTCTCCGCCGGCATCCTCGGCGAGAAGGACCTGCTCCGGGTGGCCGTCCTGTTGATCATCCTGCCGCTGCTCGCGGCGGCCTACGTCGGACGCAGCCGCTACAAACTCGCCTGCCACCGCTCCCTGGAACCGCACCGGGCTCCGGTCGGGGCCAGTTCCCGGGTGTGCTGCGCCTGCAGAACCTGTCCCCCCTGCCCACCGGCACCCTGCTGCTGGAGGACCGGCTGCCGTACGCGTTGGGCAGCCGGCCCCGGGTGGTGCTGGAGCGCCTCGGCGCGCACCAGGCCAGCTCAGTGGCGTACACCGTCCGGGCCGACGTACGCGGCCGGTACGAGGTGGGCCCGCTGGTGATCCGGCTGACCGACCCGTTCGGGCTCTGCGAGCTCAGCCGCTCCTTCCCCAGCGTCGACCATCTCACGGTCATCCCGCAGGTCACCCCGCTGCCGGCGGTCCGCCTCCCCGGCGAGTACGCCGGCAGCGGCGACAGCCGGCCCGCTGGTCGCGGTGCACGGTGAGGACGACGCCGCCACCCGGGAGTACCGGATGGGCGACGACCTGCGCCGGGTGCACTGGAAGTCGACGGCCCGCACCGGCGAGCTGATGGTGCGCCGGGAGGAGCAGGCCTGGGAGAGCCGGGCCACCGTCGTGCTGGACACCCGCGCCGCCGGGCATCGCGGTGACGGGCCGACGGCCAGCTTCGAATGGGCGGTCTCGGCCGCCGCCAGCATCGCCGTGCACCTGCGCCGGGCCGGCTATCGGCTGCGCCTGGTCACCGGCTCCGGCACCGATGTGGACGCCACCGAGGCGGCCGGCGAGGGTCTGGTCCTCGACCATCTCGCCGAGGTGCAGCTGGACCGGCGCGGTGAGCTCACCACGCTCGTGCAGCAGGTCCGGCAGCGGGCCGACGGCGGCCTGATCATCGCGGTGTTCGGCGCGCTCAGCACCGCCGAGGCGGAGCTGCTGGCCGGCCTGCGCGGCAACGGCGCGACCTGCGTCGGCTTCCTGCTCGACAGCAACAGCTGGCTGAATCTGCCACCGAAGGCCCGGGCCGAGGCGGAACACGCACGGCACGGCCGCGCTCACCCTGTTGCAGAGCGGCTGGCGGGTGATCGGCGTGGAGCACGGCAACCGGCTGCCCGCGCTCTGGCCGCAGGCGGCCCGTGGCTCGCAGGGCTTCGCGCTGCGGGCGGCGCTGGCGGAGACCGTCGGCCGGAGGCGTGCGATGACCGAAAGGGGTGGGCCCGATTGACACCACGCCACCGCAACTCGGCTTTCGTCGTCGGCAGCGGCGACCCTGCTTGCCGCGGCACCGCTGTCGGCGATCTTCGATCGCCCCTGGACGTGGCTGATCGAGGCGGCCATCGCGGTCCCCACCGCGGTGGCCGCGGCCGGCCTGTCGCTGAGCCGGCGGCCCCGCGCCCCCCGGCGGGTCAGATCCTGGCCATGCTGGCCGGCTCTCTGGCCCTGGGCCTGACCTGGCTCTTCCCGGGCGGCACCGAGCTGCTGGCGTTCCTGCCCTACGTCCGGGTCTACCTTCCTCCACTTCGGCGAGTTGCTCGGCGCGTCGATGGCAGGGACATCCGGGGCTCGTACGGCGCGAAGGTGCCCGACGTCGATTCGCTGCTCTTCCTCGGGGCCCCGTGCTCGGCGTCGGCGCCGTGGCGCTGCTGGCGGACGTGCTCAGCGTCGGGCTGCGCCGGCCGGCCCTGGCCGGGCTGCCGATGCTGGCCATCTACTCGGTGCCGGTGGCAGTTACGTGGGACAGCATCCCCGTCCGCCGGGTTCGTGGTGGGCGCCTGCGGCTACCTGTGGTTGCTGGTGACCGACAACGTCGACCGGGTACGCCGGTTCGGCCGCCGGTTCACCGGCGAGGGCCGCGACGTCGACGTCTGGGAGGCATCGCCGCTGGCCTCAGCCGGGCGTCGGCTGGCCGTGGTCGGGGTGGCCCTCGCGGTGGCGCTGCCGCTGGCCGTGCCCGGGATGACCGGCGGCCTGTTGGACCGGGTCGGCAACGGACGGGCGACGCACCGGGCGGCCCGGTGACGCAAATGGGCCGCCCGGCCGGGTTAGCCTTGTTGCGCGCTCAGCGGCCAGCTCAACCGCCCACCCGTTCGACCTCGTCAGGTCACCACCACCCACCCCACGCCGTTCCACTCCGGTTCGCCACGTCCGACCAGATCGCCAAGGACGGCTTCCCCGACCGCGCCCCCTTCGCCGGCACGCGGTCACCGGCGGCAACCTGGACCCGGCGGGCGCCGGACCCCGGCATGACCCGACACCGCTACCCGGCCAAGGTCGAGGCGCAGAACTTCAACACCTGCTCGCGCCCGTCTACGAGCGAGCCGGCGACGACCCACAACCTCGACGGCACTGGATCAACGACAAGTCCACCTCCAGCTCTACACCCGCCGGCCGGGAGAACGTCAACAGCAAGCGTTACTCCTTCGAGTACGTCCGCACACGTACACCCGCCGCGCTGCGCGCGGCCCGTCGTCGGCCACAGGGCTGCGCCCGGAACTCACGGCCCAACGTCGATCCCGTCCGTCGCCAACCGGGCGACAAGCTGACCGAGGGCAAGGAGACCGACTACGACAAGGTCCGGGCGATCTACGACTATTTCGGTGGAGAACGGCTTCACTACTCGCTCTCCACCCGCGGCAGCAGCGGCGGGGACATCGCCGACTTCCTCACCAACAAGGTGGGCTTCTGCCGCAGTACGCCGCCGCGATGGCCTGGCTGGTCCGGGCGGCCGGCATCCCGGCCCGGGTGGCGTTCGGGTTCACCAACGGCAGCAGCACGGCGGCACCTACGTGCTGACCAACAAGAACCTGCACGCCTGGACCGAGGTCTTCTTCGGCGAGATCGGCTGGGTGCCGTTCGACGCCACCCCGGCGGCCGGCGTGCCGGGGTCGGTCCGGTCGGCTGGGCCCCGGACGCGGCGGACCCGGGAAAAGCGTGACGCCGTCGGCCCGGCGGACGTCGGCCGGCCACCGAACCCCGGTGAGCCTCTCGGCCGCTCCGCCGACCGTCCCGGCCAGAACCAGGGCGCCGGACCCGCCACTACCCGGTCTGGCCGTGGTGGGCGGGCCGGGGCGGTGGTCGCTCCTTGGCTGCTGTTCGCCCCGGCTTTGCGGCGCTGGGCGCTGCGCCGCGTCGGCGGGCCCAAGGGGTCCGGCCACCGTCGGCCACCGGGTGGCCTCGGCACCGGGCCAGGCCGGCGAGACATGGTCGGCGAGCTGGCCGCGAGGGGCCCGCGCAGACGCGCACGCGGCCTGGGACGAGCTGCTGGACACCATGTCGACTTCCCGTCCCGGTCGACGGGACGGAGACCCCCGGGCTACCGCCGAGCGGCTGGCCCGGACGCTGTCGACGACGGACGCGGCGACCGGGGTCCGACTGCTCGGCCAGGCGGAGGAGCGGGCCCGCTACGCAGGGCCACGATGCGGTCGACGGCCTGGACACGGGGCTGGCGGCACGCTCCGCGACACTCGCCCGGGCGAACCGGCGTACCCGGCTGCGGGCGGCCCTGCTGCCGCCGTCGGTGCTGCTGCGCTGGCGACCGCCGGCGCGACCTGGCTGGTCGGATCACCGGCGGCCGGGACGGATCGCGGCAGTGGCTGCTGCGCTGGAGCCCGCGTCGCCTCGCCCGCGGCCGCACCGCGTCGGACCAGCACTGCGACATGCTCCGGGGCCGGCCTCGTCGAGGACGGCCCCGGGGTGCGGGGAACGACGTGTCTAGCGGTATCGCCCCCTCCGGGCGCTGCCGCCAGCGGTCCTCCATCCGGTCGAGGAACGAACCCCGCCGCCGCCGCTCCGGCCCGCCGACTCGCGGTCCCGCCGCCCACCGCTGCAGGTCGGGCGACGGCCCCGCGAATCACTGGATAGCCCGACGCGAGGCGCCCAGCATGACGACGAAGCCCGCCACGGCCAGCGCAGGACTTTTCATCGCACGCCTAGATCAACAGGGCCAGGAGCAACGGCGATGACGGCGACAAGGAGCCGCCGCCGCGCGTGGAAACGCGGGTCGCTGGCGCGCACGGCCGAGGCAAACTTAGGGTCCTCGGCAAGCGACTGCTCGATCTGCTCGAACAGCCGCTGCTCGTGCTCCGAGAGCGGCACGGCGCACCTCCCCGGCCACGTCGGTCGGCCCGGTGGGGCCGGCGGACCGTGGCAGCCGACGGGCTGCTTACTGGCAAGTCTACGAGGGTGCGCGCGTCGGAAAGCGGGACGAAGGCCGATGGCCACCTCTCCCGTCATCTTGCCCCTCAATTCTCGCTCTCCTCGACCGATTTGTCGATCCCGTCTGCGTGCGGAACCAGCCTTTCACGCCAACGGGCTCCTCGCGGCCTACTCGGGCAACTGTTTGCGGTTTATCGAAACTCGCTGCGCGCTCCCGATCGGCCGTCCCGAGAAGACTGGCCGGACCTATGACGGACCCCCGAATCGGGCGGCCGCGGCGTCCGCCGCCGCCTCCGCCTCCCGCCAGCCGCGCTCCGGCTCACCCAGGGTGAGCTGCGCGGCGTCTCCTCCGCCGCGGCCAGCCCCTCCAGCCGGACGCCGACCAGGCGGACCGCTCACCCGGGGGCGAGCACCTCCCAGAACGCCCAGGCCGTGTCGAACATCTCCCGCGGCGGTGTCGGTCGGCACGGCGAGGGTGCGGGAGCGGCTCACCGTGCGGAATCGGCGAACCGGACCTTGAGCGAGACGGTGCGCCCCACCTGCCGGCCGCGCGCAGCCGGGCGCCGACCTTGCTGGCCAGCGCGAGCAGGGCCCGGCGGAACTCGCCGGATCGGCGACGTCGGTCTCGAAGGTGGTCTCCGCGCCGATCGACTTCTCCACGTTCACCGGACACCCGCCGGGGGTCCCGACCCCAGGCCAGCTCGTGCAGGTGGCGCGCGGACGCCTCGCCCACCGCCCGGCGCAGCAGGCCGAGCGGCGCCTCGGCCAGGTCGCCCACGGTGCGCAGGCCGAGCCGGCGCAGCGCCTCCACCGGAGCGCTCGCCCACCCCCCACAGCGCGTCGACCGGCAGCGGGTGCAGGAACTCCAGAACCCGAGCCGCCGAAACCACCCAACAAGCCGTCCGGCTTCGCCCGGGTGGAGGCGAGCTTGGCCACGAGACTTGCTCTGAGCGCCACGCCGACCGAGCAGGGGCAGCGCCAACTCCCCGCGACCCGGGCGCGGATAGCCGGGCGATCGCGGCCGGCGGCCCGAACAGCCGCGCGCGCCGACACGTCCAGGAACGCCTCGTCCACGGAGGAGCCCGCTCCACCAGCGGGCTGGACGTCCCGAAAGACGCATCACGCCGCCGAGAGGCCGCCGATACTCGGCGCAAGTCCGCCGGCAGGAGACCGCCTGCGGGCAGAGCCGCCCGGGCCGCGGCGCCGGGCATCGCGCTGCGTACGCCAACCGGCGCGCCTCGTAGCTGGCCGAGCTGACCACGTCGCGCGGCCCGTCCCGCACCACCACCACCGGCCGGCCCCGCAGTTCCGGCCGCCGGCGCACCTCCACCGAGGCGAAGAAGGCGTCCATGTCGACGTGCAGCACGTCGCAGCCGGTGTCGTCGCCCAGAACACCCGGCAGGCCTACCCGGGCGTACGAGGACCTGGCCGCGACGGTGGACCAGCAGCGGAATCATCATCTCGGCCGCGGTGGCCGAACCGTGAAAGGCGATCATCTCCGCCACCTGGGGCGGATCGGTCGCCGAGGCGAGGACCACGGCCTGGCCCCTCGCCTCGGCGACCGATCCGCCCCAGGTGGCGGAGATGATCGCCTTTCACGGTTCGGCCACCGCAGCCGAGATGATGATTCCGCTGCTGGTCCACCGTCGCGGCTAGATTGTCGTACGCCCGGGTTAGCCTGCCGGGGCGGGTGTTCTGGGCGACGATGCCGGCTGCAACGTGCTGGACGTCGACATGGACGCTTTCTACGCCTCGGTGGAGGTGCGCCGGCGGCCGGAACTGCGGGGCAAGCCGGTGGTGGTCGGTGGGGACGGGCCGCGCAGCGTGGTCAGTTCGGCCAGCTACGAGGCGCGCCGGTTCGGCGTACGCAGCGCGATGCCGGGCGCCGCGGCCAAGCGGCTCTGCCCGCAGGCGGTGTTCCTCCCGGTGGACATGGCCGAGTATGTGGCGGCATCCCGGCAGGTGATGGCCGTGTTCGCGGACGTCACCCCGCTGGTGGAGCAGTTGTCCGTCGATGAGGCGTTCCTGGACGTGTCCGGTGGGCTGCGCCTGTTCGGCCGGCCGACCGCGATCGCCCAACACATCCGGGCCCGGATCGCGGCGGAGTTGCGGCTGCCCTGCTCGGTCGGGGTCGCTGCGAGCAAGTTCCTGGCCAAGCTCGCGTCCACCCGAGCGAAGCCGGATGGCCTGCTGGTGGTTTCGGCGGGTCGGGAGCTGGAGTTCCTGCACCCCCTGCCTATCGACGCGCTGTGGGGGGTCGGCCAGCGCACCGGTGAAGTGCTCGGCCGGCTTGGCCTGCGGACGGTGGCCGACGTGGCTCATGCCCCGCTGGGCATGCTGCGCCAGGCCCTGGGCGAGGCCTCGGCGCGCCACCTGCACGAGCTCGCCTGGGCCCGCGATCCCCGGCAGGTGACGGTGAACCGGGTGGAGAAGTCGATCAGTGCGGAAACCACCTTCGACGTCGATGTGGCCGATGCCGACGTGTTGCGCCGGACCCTGCTCGGGCTGGCCAGCAAGGTCGCCGTACGGCTGCGCGCGGCCGGGCACGCTGGGCGGACTGTGGCGATCAAGGTCCGTCTGGCCGATTTCCGCACGCTGAGCCGGTCTCGCACGCTGGGCGACCCGACCGATGTCGCCCGGCACATTTTCGACACCGCCTGGGCGCTCTACCAGGCCCTCGACCCAGGGGTGAAGATCAGGCTGTTGGGGGTACGGGTAGAGGGGTTGGCCGAAGGTGAGCAGGCCCGCCAGTTGGCGCTGGGTGAGCGAGAGCACGGCTGGCGGGAGGCGGAGCGGGCGGCTGACGCCGCCGCGGCGCGGTTCGGTTCCGCCATGGTCGGCCCGGCCAGTCTCCTCCGGACGGCCGCTCGGGAGCGCCGAGACGACTTGCCCGAGTAGCCCACAAACAGTTGCCCGAGTAGCCCACAAACAGTTGCCCGAGTAGCCCGCGAGGAGCCCGTTGGCGTGAAAGGCTAGGTTCGCCACGCCGTACGGGACCGACAATTCGACCGTAGGAGACGAGTTGAGGGGCAAGATGACGGGAGAGGTGGCAGAACGTGACTTCGATCCGCTTTCCGACCCGCTGCACCCCTCGTAGACTTGCCATAAGCAGCCAACCGGCTGCGCACGGTCCGCCGGCCCCATCGGGTCGGCCGCGATGGCCGGGGAGGGGCGCCGTGCCGCTGTCCGAACACGAGCAGCGGCTGTTCGAGCAGATCGAACGGTCGTTGGCCGAGGACCCGAAATTTGCCTCGGCGGTTCGTTCCACCGATCCGCGCTTCCACGCGCGGCGGCGGATCATTGTCGCGGTCATCGCCGTACTGCTCGGCTTGGCCGTGCTGATATTTGGCGTAGCGGGGAAAAGTCCTCTGCTCGGTGTGGGGGGTTTCGTCGTCATGCTGGGCGCCGCAGCGTTGGGTATCCAGTCATTTCGCCGGGGCCGCCACCCGGAACTGAAAGCGGTCGGCGGGACCGCTAGCCGACGGGCCGGAGGGCCGCGGCGGGGTTCGATGCTCGACCGCCTGGAGGACCGCTGGCGCAATCGCCAAGATCGTGGCGATCTGAACTAGACACGTCGTTCTCCGAAAGCAAACTCCGGGGCCGTACTCGAATGAGGACGGCCCCGGAGCATGTCGCAGTGCTTGTCCTACGCGGTGCGGTTGCGGGCGAGCAGGCGACGCGGGTTGGCTGCGGCCGTCGCCTCGCGGATCCGTCCGGCCCGCCCGATCATCCCGCCCAGCCAGGTCAGCCAGCCGGCGCGCCAGCGCTGCAGTACCGAGCGCGGCAGCAGGGCTGCCCGCAGCCGCTCCCGGCGGGTGGCCCGGGCAAGTATCGCGGAGCGGGTGGCCGCCAGGGCCGTGTCCAGGCCGTCCGACCGCAACGGTGCCTTCGCGTAGCGGGCCCGTTCTTCGGCCTGGGCGAGCAGTTCGGCCGGGCCAGCCGCGCCCGTGGCGAGCAGCGTGGCCAGCCGGCCCCCGGTAGCCCGGGGAGTCTCCGACTCATCCACCGGCACGGCAAAGTCGATCATGGTGTCCAGTAGCTCCGCCCACGCCTGGTGCGCGTCTGCGCGGGCCGCGGCTGCCGCGGCCGGCTCGGTGACCAGGTCGATGCCGGCCAGGCCCGGTTCCGAAGTGCCATCACGGTGCATGACGATGACCGGACCGCTGTGGGCTCGCCGACGACGGCGAAGAGCCCGGCGCCGCCAAGCCGGGGCAAACAGGAGGAAAAGGATGACAACCACGGCCGCGGCCGCGCCCACCAGCCAATTGTTGACCGGAGTAGCGGCGGGTCCGGCGCCCTGGTTCTGGCCGGGATCGGTCGGCGGAGCGGCCGAGATGCTCACCGGTGGTCCGGTCGGCCGGCCGAAGTCCTCCGGGCCGACCGGAGCCAACGCATTGCCCGGGTCCGCCGCGTCCGGCGCCCACGCTGACTGGACCGAACCGGTGACCGCGGCCGGCGGGGTCGCGTCGAACGGCACCCATCCGAAGTTCGGGAAGAACACCTCGGTCCAGGCGTGCAGGTTGTAGTTGGTCAGCGTGTACACGCCACCGCTCGCCCCGCTGCCCCGGGTGAATCCGAACGCCACCCGGGACGGGAAGCCAGCCGCCCGGACCAGCCAGGCCATCGCTCCCGCGTACTGGACGCAGAAGCCCCGCTTCTTGGTGAGGAAGTCGACGATGGCACTGCCACTGTCGCCCTCCGTCGTCGACAACGTGTATTGGAAGCCGCTGGTCGGGCTGAAATAGTCGTAGATGGCCCGGACCTTGTCGTACTCGGTGACCTTGCCGTCGGTCAGCTTGCTGACCAGGTTGGTGACAAACGGGATCGAGGGTAGGGCCGTGAGTTCCCGGGCGCTGTCCTGTGGCGCGATCGACCCCGCCGTACGCAACGCGGCCGGGGTGTACGTCGTGCGGACGAACTCGAAGGAGTAATGCTTGCTGTTGATCGTTGCGCCCGGCCGGCGGGTGTAGAGCTGCGAGGTGGACGAGTCGTACAGCCACTGCGCGTCCAGGCCCTCGGTCGCCGCCAGCCGCTCGTAGATGGGCGCGAGCGGCATGCTGAAGTTCAGCGCCTCCACCTGGGCCGAGTAGCGGTGTTGGGTCACGCCCGGAATCTCCAGCGCCACCAGGTCCAGGATGCCGCGGGTGACCGCGGTGCCGGCGAACGGGGCGCGGTTGGCGAACCCGTCCTTGGTGATCTGGTCGGACGTGGCGAACCTGAGGTAGAACGGCGACGGGTCGGTGGTGGTGACCCTGACCATGTCGAACGGATCGGTGCGGTTCAGGTTGTCCCTCAACAACACATCGAGGTTGACGCTCGCGCCGGGCGGCCCGTTTGCGTCACCTGGGCCACCCGGGTCACCGAACCCGTTGCCAAACCGGTCGATCAATCCGGACGTCATGCCCGGCACCGCCAGCGGCAGCACGATGGCGATGGCCAGTCCAGCCACGCCGAGCCGGCGGCCGGCTGATGACAACGGCGAAGGTTCCCATACATCCACATCCCGGCCGTCCCCGGTGAACCGCCGGCCGAAGCGCCGCACCCGGTCCACGCTGTCGGCCACCAGCAGCCACAGGAAGCCGGCCGCGGCGAAGCCGAACGGTAGGACCGACAGGCCGTCCGGCAGGACCGCCACCGGCACCGAGTAGATCGCCAGCATCGGCAGCCCGGCCAGCGCCGGCCGGCGGACACCGACCGCGGCCAGGTCCACCAGCATCGCCATCAGACCGACCCCGGCCGTGGTCAGCAACAGCAACCCGTCGGAGTCGCCCACCGGCACCGTCTGGCTCCGGATGTCGCCGCCAGCCGCCACAAACAAGTTGTTGAAGTGCACGAACGTCGACCCGGTCGGGATCAGGCGGATGATCTCGCCGCCGCTGGGGAAGGTGAACGTGAGGTAGAGCAGGAGAGCCGCCATCATCGCCAGCACCTGCAGCGAGACCGGTGCCCGCAGGGTCCGCGACAGGATGGCCGTGCCCACCACGATGGCCACCGCGATGACCACATAGAAGAACCAGGTGAGGTTCGCGAACACCGTGGCGAGCGGGAACGAGGCGAGGATGGTGGCCGCGCCGGCCACGAGTGCGAGGGGGTGGCGTTGACTCATTCGGTGGCACTCCTCGCCGTCGGTGCGGTTGCGGCGGAGCTTGTGACGCTCTCCGCCATGGCGGCCCGGTAGGTGAAGCCCTGGGAGCCGCGGGCAGCCTGCGGCCAGAGCGCGGCCAGGTTCGCCCCGTGGGCCACGCTGACCACCCGCCAGCCCGACCGCAGCAGGACCATCGTGGCGGCCTGCGTGGTCGGCCTCGGTGGCCGCCCGGACCTCGTCGGACAGGTTCAGCCAGGTGGTCGGATCGATGAACATGGCCAAGCAGGTGGTACCGGAGGCCCGCAGCGCGCCCAGCGCCTGCGCCTCCTCCAGGCTCAACGCACCCAGCACCGCGATGATCAGGCCGCCGTCGCCGCGCCGGCGGATGCGCTCCACCAGGCTGGTGATGTCCTGCGCGGCGGACACGTTCACGTCGGCCAGGCTGTCCAGCAGGGCGCCCTCGCCGTCGTGTTCGGTGGCGTCCAGGTCCGTTCCGGTGCCGGTGACCAGCCGGATCTTGTAGCCGCCGCGGCGCAGATGCAGGGCCACACTGGCCACCGCCGACACCGCCCACTCGAAACTGGACGTGGGGCCCTCGCCGCGGTGCCCCTGGCGGCGCGGTGTCCAGCACGACGGTGGCGCGGCTCTCCCACGGCTGTTCCTCGCGGCGGACCATCAGCTCGCCGGTGCGGGCGGTCGAACGCCAATGCACCCGGCGCAGGTCATCGCCGTTGCGGTACTCCCGGGTCGCCGCGTCATCCTCGCCGTGCACGGCCACCGAGCGGGCCCGGCTGTCGCCGCTGCCGGCGTACTGGCCGGCCACCCGGACGTTGGGCAGGGCGACGACCTGCGGGATCACGGTGAGATTGCCGACGGCTGTGAACGACCGGCCCAGTTCGCACAGTCCAAACGGGTCGGTCAGGCGCACGATCAGGGGACCGACGTCGTAGCGTCCGCGGACCTCGGCGCGCACGGTGTAGGCGACGGTGCTGGTGCGTTGCCCGCCGAGCCGCTCGAGGACCAGGCGCGGCCGGCTACCCAACGCGTACGGCAGCCGGTCCTCCAGCAACAGCGTGCCGGTGGGCAGCCGGGACAGGTTGGACAGGCGCAACAGCACCCGGGCCGGCGAGCCCACCGGTACCCGTACCGGATCGACGGTTCGGGTGCAGGACAACCGGTACCGGGTCTGCCCGACGTAGGCCGCGGCCAGCAGCGGCAACGTGGCCAGCAGCACTGCTACCCGCAGCAGGTCCTGTTCGCCGAGCATGAACGCGCACAGCGCCGCCGCCGCGGCCGCCGCGAGGAAGGAACGGCCACGTGTGGTCAGCCCTCGCAGCGCCTGGCGCATTACCGGCTCCGGGTGTCGTAGGGGGAGCGCTGGCGGCCTGTCGGCAGCGGCAGTCGGTGTACCAGTTCCGCCACGATCGCGTCAGTGGTGCGCCGGCCCAACTGCGCCTCGGCGGTGGGAATGACCCGGTGGGCAGCACCGGCACGGCCAGGGTCTGCAGGTCGTCGGGCAGGACGTAGTCCCGGCCGTCGAGCGCCGCCACTGCCCGCGCCGTGCGCAGCAGTTGCAGGGTGGACCGCGGTGACGCGCCGAGCCGCAGGTCGGGCGACTCACGCGTGGCCGTGACCAGGTCGACCGCGTACTGCTTGATGGTGTCGGCGACGTGAACCGACCGTACGTCATGATCATCTGCCGCACCGCGTCCGCGTCCGCGACCGGGCGCAGGTCGTCGAGGGGGTCGTGCGCACCGTGTGCGTCGAGCATCGCGAGCTCGGCCGAGGCATCGGGATAACCGATCGCGATCCGGGCGGTGAACCGGTCCCGCTGCGCCTCCGGCAGGGGATACGTACCTTCCATTTCGATCGGGTTCTGGGTCGCGATCACCATGAACGGGACCTGGAGCTCGTAGGTGACCGAGTCCACGGTCACCTGGTGCTCCTCCATGCATTCCAGCATCGCGGACTGGGTCTTCGGCGAGGCGCGGTTGATTTCGTCGCCGACGACCAGGTTGGCGAAGACCGCGCCGGGCTTGAACTCGAAGTCCCGGGTCTCCTGGTTGTAGACGCTGACGCCGGTCACGTCGCTGGGCAGCAGGTCCGGCGTGAACTGGATGCGTCGCACGGTGCAGTCGATGGATCGCGCGAGGGCCTTGGCCAGCTTGGTCTTGCCGACGCCGGGCACGTCCTCGATGAGCAGGTGGCCCTCGGCCAAAAGCACCGCCAGCGCGAGCCGGACGGTGGCGTGCTTACCTTCGATGACCTGCTCGATGTTGGACACGATGGCGCTCGCGTATTTCGCAAACTCGGGTGTCTGCATCGAACCGCCGAGCTCCTCCCACGTACGTTGCGGTATGGTCACCGGCCCTCCTCCGTTTGTCTGTGGCTGTTCGCCCTACTGAGAGGCACACAAGCCCGGCTTGGTTTCGCGGGAATCCGCTCGTTGTGCGATGGTGCAAGGCTAACCGCGTTTCGGCTTGCGCCGAGTGTGCGACGACCAGGCGCCCCAATGGCCCTACCGATCCCCATTCACCCGTTCAAGACCGTACTCGGCCCGCTTACCCTAACCATTCGTCGGCCGATCATGGGTCCCGTGGCGGACGGATTGGTGGGGCCGCTACCGTCGCATCTCGTGCGTTCATTGTCGCTGCGGGACGAGCTGTTCCTGCTCGCCCACGATGACGGGGGCAAGCTGCTCATTCCCGAAGCGCACATCAGTATCGGCCTGGCTGGCGCGACACTGGTCGACCTCTTACTGAGCAACCGGGTGGCGGTGGTCGACGGCCGTCTCGACGTGGTGGACCGTTCACTCACCGGTGATGACGAGATCGACGCGACCGTGCAGGCCATCGCCGCCAACACAGCTGCGTGCGGGCCGCGGGCCTGGGTCAACTGGATCTCACCCGGCGGATACGAGCGCAACCTCGATGCCCTGGTCACAGCCGGCGTGGTCCGCCGCGCCACGGTGCGCCGGCTGGGTCTGGTCGCGGTGGCACGGTGCAAGCCGTGCAAGGCCGAGGATCTGGTCCGGGTGCGGTCCCGGGTGCGGTTCGCCATCCACGGCCGGGAGTTGCCCGACGAGGCGACCGCCGCCCTGTGCGGACTGGTGCGGGTGCTACGGCTGGAGTCGTCGTTGCTGCTCAGCATGCCCCGCTCCGACCTGCTGCTGGCCTTGGAGCGGGTCACCGCGGCCAGCGCTACGACCGTGCGGCAGGTGACCAACGCGGTCGACACGGTGATAACCGCGGCCTCGCACCGCTGATCCACCCCGATACCGGTGACGCCCGTGGTCGTCGACGCGCTAGACTGCTGGCATGACCAGGGCCACCCTGCTCCTTACTGAGCCGTGCTGACGCGAAGATCGCGACCCGGCACGGCTGCCCCTCCTGCGCGAGGGGCTTTTTTGTGCGCTCTTGCGCTTCTTTCCCCCGTTGGTCCTGGACCTGACATGAGGTGGCACCGATGAGCGAGACGGAAACCGGCAGCAACTTCGGCGGAGCCGATCAACGCGGCGACTTCGGCGGAGCCGATCAACGCGGCGACTTCGGCGGAGCCGATCAACGCGGCGACTTCGGCGGAGCCGATCAACGCGGCGACATCCCGCCCTACCGCTACACGGCCGCGCTGGCGGGCGCGATCGAGGCGCGGTGGCAGGACCGCTGGGACGCCGAGCAGGCACCTTCTCGACGCCGAACCCGTCCGGGCCGCTCGCCGACGGCGAGGTGCTCGCGCCCGGCGCCGAGAAGTTTACCTGATGGACATGTTCCCGTACCCGAGCGGCGCGGGACTGCACGTCGGGCACCCGCTGGGCTTCATCGGCACCGACGTGCTGGGCCGCTTCCTGCGCATGACCGGGCGCACCGTGCTGCACACGATGGGCTTCGACGCGTTCGGGCTGCCCGCCGAGCAGTACGCGGTGCAGACCGGCACGCACCCGCGCGCCACGACCGAGGCGAACATCGAGCGCTACCGCGCCCAGATCCGCCGGCTCGGGCTGGCGCACGACGACCCGCCGGTCGGTGGCCACCACCGACGTCGAGTTCTACCGCTGGACCCAGTGGATCTTCCTGCAGATCTTCAACGGGTCGTGGTACGACCCGCGGCGGACGCGGGCGCGCCCGATCGACCGAGCTGGAGGCGAGTTCGCCTCGGGCGATCCGTGCGGTCCCGACGGCCGGGACTGGTCGACGCTGTCGCGTCCCGAGCGGGACCGCGTACTGGACGACTACCGGCTGGCCTACCTCGCCGAGGCCCCGGTGAACTGGTGCCCGGCGCTGGGCACGGTGCTGTCCAACGAGGAGGTCACCGCCGACGGGCGCTCCGAGCGCGGCAACTTCCCGGTGTTCCGGCGCCGGCTGCGCCAGTGGATGATGCGGATCACCGCGTACGCCGACCGCCTGGCGGACGACCTGGACAGCGTCGACTGGCCGGACGCGGTCAAGGCGATGCAGCGCAACTGGATCGGCCGCTCGCCGGGTGCGCGTGCGATCGGCGTTCGCCGGTCGGACCCGGGTCGCTGGAGCGCTCGATCGAGGTGTTCACGACGCGCCCCGACACCCTGTTCGGCGCGACGTACCTGGTGCTGGCGCCCGAGCACGCCGCTGGTCGACGGGATGCTGCCCGCCGCCTGGCCGCGCCGCTCACCGGCGAGGAGCCGACGGGCGCTGGACCGGCGGGGCCAAGCCACCCCGCCGCGGCGGTCGCGGCGTACCGCAGCGTCGTCGGCTGCCGCGTCCGACGTGGAGCGCCAGGAGGCCCGCGGAAAGACCGGCGTCTTCACCGGCACGTGGGCGATCAACCCGGTCGACGGCGAGCCGATGCCGGTCTTCATGGCCGACTACGTGCTGATGGGCTACGGCACCGGCGCGATCATGGCCGTGCCCGGCCAGGACCAGCGCGACTGGGACTTCGCGACGGTGTTCGGCCTGCCGATCGTCCGGACCGTGCAGCCGCCCGGAGGGCTTCGACGGCAAGGCGTTCGTCGGCTCGGGCCGGCGATCAACTCCGCGAACGACGAGATCTCGCTGAACGGCCTGGGCGTGACGAGGCGAAGGCGCGATCATCGCGTGGCTGGCGGGCGCGGCGACGGCGAGGCGGCGTGCAGTACAAGCTGCGGGACTGGCTGTTCAGCCGGCAGCGGTACTGGGGCGAGCCGTTCCCCGTCGCCTACGCCGCCGACGGCGAGACCGACGGCGGCCGTCATCCCCGGCCCTGCCGGACTCCGAGCTGCCGGTGCAGCTGCCCGACGTGGACGAGTACTCCCCGAAGACGTTCGCCCCCGACGACCGCGACTCCGCCCCGGAGACGCCGCTGGTCCGCGCGGCCGAGTGGACTGGTTGCCGAGGACTCGCGACTCGGACCTGGAGCGCGGCTGGGCGCAGTACATCCGCGAGACGAACACGATGCCGCAGTGGGCGGGCTCGTGCTGGTACCACCTGCGCTACCTGGACCCGTTCAACACCGAGACCTTCTGTGACCCCGAAGTCGAGCGTACTGGCTGGGTCCGCGCCGAGCGGTTCGGGCCGGGCGACCCGGGCGGGGTGGACCTCTACGTCGGCGGGGTCGAGCACGCCGTCCTGCACCTGCTGTACGCGCGGTTCTGGCAGAAGGTGCTGTTCGACCTGGGGTACGTGTCCGCGTCGAGCCCTTCCGCCGGCTGTTCAACCAGGGCTACATCCAGGCCTGGGCCTACACCGACGCGCGCGGGGTGTACGTGCCGGCCGAGGAGGTCGTGGAGGGTCCCGAGGGCGGATTCACGTGGAACGGCGAGCCGGTCACCCGCGAGTACGGGAAGATGGGGAAGTCGCTGAGAACGTCGTGACCCCCGACGAGATGTGCGCGACGTACGGCGCGGACACGTTCCGTCTCTACGAGATGTCGACCGGCCCGATGGAGGCCTCGCGGCCCTGGTCGACGCGCGACGTCGTGGGGTCGCAGCGGTTCCTGCAGCGCACCTGGCGGCTGGTGGTCGACGAGCAGACCGGCGCCTTGCGGGTGTCCGACACGAGCCGGGCGAGGCGACGCTGCGGCTGCTGCACCGCACGATCGACGGGGTGCGCGCCGACTTCCCGGCGATGCAGTACAACACCGCGGCGGCGAAGCTCATCGAGCTGTCCAACCACCTGACCAAGACCTACCCCGACGGCGGGCTGCCCGATCGGTGGCCGAGCCGCTGGTGCTGATGCTCGCGCCGCTGTGCGCCGCACCTGGCCGAGGAGCTGTGGCGATGCGGGCCATCCGCGGTCGCTCGCCTACGCCCCGTTCCCGGAGGCGGACGAGTCACTGCTCGTCGAGGACACGGTCAGTACCCGATCCAGGTCAACGGCAAGGTCCGGTCGCGGATCACGGTGGCGCGCGACGGCGACCGAGGACGAGGTGCGGGCGGAGGCGCTGGCCGAGGTCGTGGCGATCCTCGAGGGCGCCGAGCCCCGCAAGGTGATCGTGGTGCCCGGCCGGCTGGTGAACGTCGTCATCTGAACACCTCCTGGACCCTGCGGGTCAGCCGGCCACGAGAAGGTCGGCGAGCTCGCGGGGTCGGGCCAGGAAGGGTGAGTGGTCGCCGGGCAGAACATGCGGCTGGACACCGAAGCGGACACCGGCGGTCCGTCGTACCCAGTCAGGGTTGACCACGGCGTCGGCAGCGCAGGCGATCACCGTCAGCTTCGCCGTCGGCCACGCGGTCAGCGGGGTGACTTCGTCCAGCACCGGCCAATGTTGGCGGCGTAGCTGGGCGGCGGCCCACTCGGCCAGTTGCGGTGGGGCGTCCGGATACATCGTGGCAACGGCGGCCTGGGGTTGCCAACTGCTCGAGCCGTCGTCGTGGCGGACCTGGCCCGCGCCGTGGCCGGGCATGAACCGGTCCGGCTCGGCGATGCGCAGATCGCGAAAGCTACGGCCCGGCACCGGCAGCAGCGGCGCCAGCAGGACCATCCGCTGCACGGTCCGGCCCTGGCCAGCCAGGCGCTGCGCCACCACCGGCACGGTGAGCCCGCCCAGCGAGTGCCCGACCAGCACCACCTCCGCGGCCCTGCTCGCATCCAGCGCGTCGAGGGTGACCTGCGCGTACTCGTCGGCGCCGGCGGTGGGATCGTCGCACGGCAACTCGGGGGTGATCACGTGGTGACCGCGGCTGCGTAGCTCTTCGGCGACCAGCGCCCAACACCACGCGCCATGCCAAGCACCGTGGACAAGCGCGAACATGGTCACCCGGCCACGCTACCGGCCCGCCCGGGTCGCGCCGCGACCTTGGGCGGTTTGCGACCGGATCCGGTAGTCAGTCGCCCAAGATCCACGGTGTGGTTCGGTGGCTGCGTTTTCGGGGTCCCCGGGTGGATCGTGGGGGCGGTTGCGGGCCACCCAGCGGGCCCGGAGGAGCACCGCCGCGGAGAGGGCGAGGCCGAATCCGATGGGCAGTATCACGATCGGGCTCAGCGAGCCCGGCCGGGCCACGGCCGCGCCGACCATGGCGTACGAGATGGCCGACGGTGCGGCCGCGATCAGGGTACCCAGGCTGTAGTGGCGTACCCGGATGCCGGAGGTGCCGTAGACGTAGCCGGCCAACCCGTACGGTCCAATTGGTAGGGCCCGGACGGCGCCGACGGCCAGGACGCCCTCGCGAGTCACCCACGTCTCCAGCCGGGCCCATTGCCGGCGTAGCCGGCCGCCGGTGCCGGCCCGGGCCAGGTAGCGGGCGACGAAGTCGCGGCCGAGCCAACGGCCGGCGGCGAAGGTGACGGTGGCCGCGATCAGGGAGACCAGCAGCGCGCACACCGCACCGGGCAGGGCGCCGAAGAGCAGGCCGCAGGCCAGGGAGACAGGCGTACGGGGAATCATGGCGATGAGCAGTGCGGCGCCGACGACCACGCCGAGCACCGGCGCGAGCGGACCGAGTCTGGCCACGGCGTCCGGCAGGTCGCGCAGCGGCAGTTGGGAGGCGATGGCGGCGAGGGCGGCGACGGCCAGCACGAGGGCGAACATGCGGCGGGTCGGGCTCACCCGCGACAGCCTACCCGGCCCACTACAGTGCGCAGGTGGCTTTGGATCTGATCGAACTCCTCCCCGCCGACTGGCGGAGCGCGATGGCGCCTTTCCTCGATCCCGACGCGATGGCGAAACTGTCCGGTTTCGTCGAGTCGGAGTACGCGACCCAGGAAGTGTTTCCGCCCTTGCCGGATCTGTTCGCGGCATTGCGGCTGTGCCGGTACGCCGATGCCCGCGTGCTGATTCTCGGTCAGGATCCCTATCACCAGGCCGGTCAGGCGCACGGGCTGAGCTTCAGTGTCCGCCCCGGCGTACGGGTGCCGCCTTCGTTGCGCAACGTTTTCAAGGAGATGCGCGACGATCTCGGCATCGAGATGCCATCCAGCGGCGACCTGACCGGCTGGGCCGCCCAGGGCGTGGTGCTGCTGAACGCGGTGCTCACCGTACGGGCGGGTAAGCCGGCGTCGCATGCTGGCAAGGGTTGGGAGATGGTGACCGACGCGGCGATCCAGGCGTTGAACGCGCGCGAGCACCGGGTGGTGTTCCTGCTCTGGGGCGCGTTCGCACGACAGAAGGCGGGCCTGGTCACCGGCAACCAGCATGTGGTGCTCGAAGCCGGCCACCCGAGCCCGATGAACCCGCGCGGCTTCCTCGGCACCCGCCCCTTCAGCGCCACCAACCAAGCCCTCACCCAGGCCGGCCGTCCCCCCATAACCTGGTCCAACGTCTCCCTCTAACCCCGACCCCAACCACACCCGATCTTTGGTCTCGCGAGGAGGCTTCCGCTCGCGTTGCCTGGACCGACCGTAGCGAGCGTCAGCGAGCGAAGTGGAGGGAAGCCAACGCGATAAGGCGGAAGCCCCCGCAGCGACCAGCCGCGCCGAAGGCGCGGCCAGCGTTGATTGGTCTCGCGAGGAGGCTTCCGCTCGCGTTGCCTGGACTGACCGTAGCGAGCGTCAGCGAGCGAAGTGGAGGGAAGCCAACGCGATAAGGCGGAAGCCCCCGCAGCGACCAGCCGAGCGAAGCGAGGCCAGAATTACAGAGCTAAACGTTCTTTGCGGAGTTGGTTGGGCCAGTAGTCGGGCAGTGGGTCCAATGTGGAGGCTGTGACCGAGGAGAGCAGGAGGTCGGCGATGGCCGGATTGCGGGCCAGCGCCGGGCCATGCATGTAGGTGCCGAGGATCCTGCCGGCGAAGACACCCTCGTCGGTACCGTTGTTGCCGATTCCGGTGGTGACCCGGGCCAGGGGGCGCAGGCCCGGCCCGAGGTGGGTGCGACCGCCGTGGTTTTCGAAGCCGGTGATGGTGGGCAGTCCGAGCGTGGGGTCGGCGACGCCGGCGAGTTCGCCGACGGCGCGCGACGGCCCGCGGTCGGAGGTGAGGTCGAGTAGGCCCAGTCCGGTGTGCCGTTCCCCCTTGGCCACGAACGACGTGCCGACGAGTTGGTAGCCGGCGCAGACGGCGAACAGCGCGGCGCCCCGGTCGAGCGCTCGGTGTAGGCCGCCGTCAGCGTTGAGCCGGGCCGCGGCGAGGGCCTGCGGTCCGTCCTCACCGCCGCCCATGAGGTAGATGTCGCCGTGTTCGGGCAGCTTCTGGTCGGCCCGCACCTCGATGGTCTCTACCGGCAGACCGCGGATGTCGGCCCGCCAGGCCAGGATCAGCATGTTGCCGCGGTCGCCGTAGGTGGACAGCAGGTCGGGGTAGATCCAGACGATCCTGATCGCAGATTCGCTGCCGCTGTCGCTGCCGCTGTCGCTGCCGCTGGCACCGCCGGCATCGGCGCGGTGGCGGGCGCGGGGCTCAGTTGACACGGTCCAGCTCCGCTCTGATGTCCTGGAAGGCGGTGTAGTTGGCGATGACCTCGAGCCGGCCCGGCGCGACCGAGGCCAGCGCCCGGGCGAACGAGGTGACGTGCTCGAACGGGATCTCGTTGACCTCGAGCCGTACGGCCAGGTCCATCGCCCGGTCGCCGGTGATGAGGACCTGGCGACCGCGCAACGGTGAGAAGTCCACGTCGTACAGCCACGAGGTGTCGAGTCCGTCGGGGTCGCGGGCGTTGATGGACAGCAGGGTCGGGCGCCGCCTCGGCCATGTCGAAGGCTTCCAACCAGCCGGCCGGGTTCTTGGCCAGCAACAGCCGGATCGTCCGTCCATCTCGGACGACTGTGGCGTACCGGCCGGCCACCGAGGTGACCTGGGCCAGGTGGCGGACCGCGTCCTCGGGCCGTACGCCGAATTCCGCCGCGACGGCCAGTGCGGTGGCCGCGTTGGCGCGGTTGATCCGGCCGGGTAGTTGCAGACTCACCGCGTGGTGCACACCGTTGGGGTCCACAACGGACGTTTCGTCAATGGTCCATTGTGGAGTTGGTCGGCGCAGGTCGCAGCTGGTGCAGTACCAGTCGCCGGCCACCCGCTCGATGTGTCCGCTACAGGCGGGGCACATCCACGAGTCGTCGTGCCAGCGTTGGCCCGAGGCCACCCAGGTGACGGTGGCCGACTCGCGGGCAGCCCAGACGATGAGCGGGTCGTCGGCGTTGGCCACGATCCGGGTGTCCAGCCCATGCAGGGTGTCCCGCCACATCGAGGCCATCATGGCGACCTCCTTGGCCCGGTCGAGCTGGTCCCGGCTGAGGTTGAGCAGCGCCACCACGTGCGGAGTGGTGGCGGCCATGACCCGGTCCAGGTAGTGCTCGTCCACTTCGAGGACCGCGTACGGGGTGTAGCCGGCCCGGGCCAGCGCCGAGGTGTGTCCCGTGGGCATGTTGGCGCCCAGCGAGTTGGTCGCGACCTGGCCGAGCACGCCCATCGCCGCGGCGGTGAGCCGGGTGGTGGTGGTCTTGCCGTTGGTACCCGAGACGAGGGCGACCTGCCGGCCCGCGGCCAGGTGGCTGAGCAGGTCGGGGTCGATCTTGAGCCCGATCCAGCCGCCGATCACCGCGCCGTCACCGCGCCCGGCCACCCGGGACAGCGCGGCCGCCGTCTTGGACACCGAGGTGGCCAGCTTGGCGCGTAACGGCAGCTCCGGCACCGGCGAGGCGGTGGCCCGGCTGGCCGGACGGGGGACACCTCCCGGCGCCGAACCGGGCACAGGGGGGTATCCGTCGCCGGTGAAGTCGCCGGCGGCGCCTTCTGTCGCATTGCTTGTCATCGTTTGGTGATCTCCGCTCGCCCGACCCGCGATGCGACGACATTACCGCGTTGGCCCCGCCCGGGGTTGGCTCCTCGGTCACCCGTGATGCCGGATTTTCATCGTTTGTACCGTCTTGGAGAACGCAGTGACGGATGATCGTCGCGGAACTTCTGTGAGTAACTTCACCGGCCAGCCTCAACAATCCGTGCGGGCCGAATGACGGGAGGTAGTCACAAGTCGGTCGGGATGGGACGTGACGGTTAATCCGCGGAGTTCCCTATTCGCTCGGTAAGATCTTCACCTCAACGAGTGACTCGACTTATCGGCTAGAAAGATATCTCGGCGCCCACGAAAGGGTGCTCCGCGCCGGCAGAATCACGCCTAGTCCTGCCCAATCCCGCCGGCCCGGTCCAACTGTTCGCAGACAAAGGAATATGGGCAGGAGCGGGGGAACCATCCTTCGTGTGCCAGCACCGCACATCTGCGGTGTCGGCTCGATATCCGTCCACCGACATTCGTTCCGGTGTGACTTGGGGTGAAGTCGCGACTCTTCGTGACCGGGCAGTCCTTCCCGCCCGAACCCGACAGCTCACTTCGCAGGCGTGCCGGAGGGAAACTTGACGTGTATTCCGACGCCCCACGAGGGCGGCACAATCCGCGCGTGCATGCGTTTTCTTTCGTGTTGGT
Organism: uncultured Actinomycetota bacterium; assembly: GCA_963742855.1. GTDB lineage: Bacteria > Actinomycetota > Actinomycetes > Mycobacteriales > Micromonosporaceae > CAVUNP01. The sequence continues at coordinate 37,158 of CAVUNP010000007.1, forward strand.
CGGTGTCGTCGCCAGCGCGAGTGTGGTGATGACCTCACCGGCGTCAGCCACGTTCGAGCGGCAGGACGCGGTGATTTCCACGATGAGCACGGCACGGGCGGCCGGGCGCATGCTGAGCCAGGTCGACGAGGTGCGGGCCACCACGACCGCGGTCTGGGCTGATCGCCGCAGCGTCGCGGCCGGCGAGACGGTGCGGTTGACTGGTCAGGTGACCGGTGGTGGGCACCCGGTGCGGCTCGCCAGTCATCCGGTCACCCTGCAGGTGCGCAGTGGCGGCAATTGGAAAGACGTGGCCACCAACCACACGTCCGACAACGGATATGTGGTCTTTGCGGTCAAGCCGGCGAGTTCGTCGACGTATCGGTTGTCCTTTCCCGGCGTGGCGACTCTGGGTAAGTCGATTTCCGCCGACATCACGATTCGCGCGGCCAGTCCGAGCCGGCCGCCGGCACCAAAACCGGCGGCGGCGGGGAGAGATTCAGCGTCGATTGCCTCCGGCAAAGTCGCCTCCGCGCCGGTGCCGGCATCGGGTCGTGGTGCTCAGGTCGTGGAGCTCGCCGCCGCGCAGGCTGGCAAGCCGTACCGGTTTGGTGCGGCCGGTCCGGATGCTTTCGACTGTTCCGGGCTCACCCAGTACGTGTACGCGGCCGTGGGTGTGAATCTGCCGCATAACGCCGACGCCCAGAAGGGATATGGCGTGGCGGTGACTCGGGCCAACGCGCAACCCGGTGATCTGATCATCTTTACTGACGGCGGATATGGCTACCACGCGGCGATCTACGCCGGCGACGGGCTGATGTACGACGCGCCGAATTCGGGCGCCACCGTGGGCAAGCGGGCGATCTACAGCGGGACGGTGATCTTCCGCCGCCTCCTCTGACCCACGGCCGATCTTGAAGAGACCGTGGTCGTTGGGGTACCGGATCCGGTGGCTGGGCGACCAAGATCGCCATCTGGCGCCATGTGTGTTGAGCTGCGGATTCGTCTGGCGGGTGGCTAACACGCGGCGTCATTTTGGGTTGACGGTGGAGGGAAGTGGAGTAGAGTGGGGAACATTGGCGGACCTGGACGGTTCCGCCGGCCCCGGGGGGACCGCTGTCGGCGAAGCTCGCGAGCCGATCGGGGGACACGGCAAGGGGCGAGGGGGTGGGTTCCGTGTTTCTGGGTACCCATACACCGCGTCTTGACGAGAAGGGCCGGCTGATCCTTCCGGCGAAGTTCCGGGACGACCTGGCGGGTGGTGTCGTGATCACAAAGGGGCAGGAACGCTGTCTCTATGTGTTCCCGGCGGCCGAGTTCCGCCGGCTCGCCGAACAGCTGCAGGCAACACCAGTGACCCACAAGGCGGCCCGAGCCTACAGCCGGGTCTTCTTCGCCAGCGCGCACGACGAGGTACCCGACAAGCAGGGACGCGTGAGCATCCCTGCCCACCTTCGGGAGTACGCCGGGTTGACACGCGATGTCGCGGTGATCGGTGCGAGCAGCCGGGTGGAGATCTGGGATCAGCAGGCGTGGGAGTCATACCTGGCGACGAGCGAGGACGCGTTCGCCGGGATCGAGGAAGGGGTGTTGCCCGGCGGGCTGTAAGTCCGCGGGGGGTGGCGGTCGAGTCCGTACCGCGAGATCTCCAGCCGCTCGTCGGCTCCTGGCACCACTTCCCCGGTGCCAGGCGCGCAAGCGGGTGGGGATCTGGCGGTTCGGCCCTGCGGTCGCCGCAACGCTCCGGCGCGTGGACCGCGAATCCGCGTGCCGTGAGTTCGTACGAGGGGGTCGTCGTGGGGGAGCATCATGCTTCCCCCGGCTCCGGCATGCCCGCTGTGGGGTCAGCGATGCCGGGAGCCGGTGGTGAGAGCGTGACACGGGGTGAGCACACTCCCGTGTTGCTGCACCGTTGCCTGCACCTGATCGGCCCGGCCTTGACCAGCGCTGCCGCGCGCGGACGGCGTCCGGTGCATGTGGACGCCACGCTGGGACTGGGCGGCCACGCCGAGGCGGTGCTGGCCGAGCATCCCGACACCGTCCTGATCGGACTCGACCGCGATCCTGAGGCGCTGGCCCACAGTCGGCGACGGTTGGCCGGATATGCCGACCGCGTCCATCTGGTGCACGCCGTGTACGACGAATTGCCCACCGTGCTCCGTCGTCTGGGATTGGACACTGTGGACAGCGTGTTGTTCGACCTCGGTGTCTCGTCCATGCAACTGGACGAAGTGGAGCGTGGGTTCGCCTACGCCCGCGACGCTCCGTTGGACATGCGGATGGATCCGACCACCGGAATGACCGCGGCCGAGGTGGTCAACACCTATCCGCCCGGCGACCTGGTACGGATACTGCGCGAGTACGGCGAGGAACGCTTCGCCCCCCGGGTTGTCGGCGCCATCGTGCGGGAACGCGAGCAGCACCGGATCACGTCCTCCGCGAGGCTGGCAGAGCTGGTCCGTGACGCGATCCCGGCAGCGACCCGGCGCACTGGTGGCCATCCGGCGAAGCGGACCTTCCAGGCGTTGCGTATCGAGGTGAACCGGGAGCTGGCGGTGCTCGAAGCCGCGCTGCCCGCGGCCCTCGACGCGCTGGCGGTCGGCGGCCGGATTGTCGTCATGGCCTATCAGTCGCTGGAAGACCGGTTGGTGAAACGGGCCTTCGCGCAGCGGGCGCGCTCGACCGGACCGGTGGACCTGCCGGTCGAGTTGCCCGGCACCGGTCCGAGCCTGCGCCTGCTGACCAGGGGCGCCGAAGTGCCCGACGAGGCGGAGATCGCGGCCAATCCGCGGGCCGCGTCGGCCCGGCTGCGCGCGGCGCAACGCCTGGATCCGGACGAGCCGGCAACCGCCACGCCGGCGATGCGACAACCCAGAGTCACCTCATCAGGACCACATACATCCAGCCACGGCAGGCAGGGGCGACATGAACGCAAGCAGTACTCGTAGCCGGCGGGCGGGACAGCCGCACCCGGACGCCCGGGCAACCACGGGCGGATTCCGCGGCGCCCCTGTCCACGGTGCGAACGCGTTGCAGATCGACTATGCGGTCGATGACGCGGTCGATCTGGAGCCGCTGCCGGCCGAAGAGCCCACGGCCCGCCCCCGGCGGCGTACCCAGACCCGCCCGATCTCCCGGCCGGCGACGGCTGCGCCGCCAGCACCGGTGGCGCTGCCCCGGGCGCCGTTCCTGCTCATGGTCGTGGCGCTGGTCATCGTCGGCGTCCTCGGTGTGCTGGTGCTGAACACGAAGATCAACGAGAACAGCTTCGTGCTCGACGGGCTGCGGTTGCAGCAGCAGTCGCTGGACCTGCAGGAGCAACAGCTGACCCGCGAGCTGCAGGAGGCGCAGTCGCCGGGCAACCTGCGCGCGGCCGCCAAACGGCTCGGCCTCGTGCCGGCCGGCACGCCCGCGTTCATCACGCTGCCCGACGGCAAGATCCTCGGCGTGCCGACCCCGGCCACCGAACCCAACGCCACGACCGCGGATCGATGAGCAGTGGCGAGCCGCGACCGTGAGGATGGGCCGCAGGTAGTCCCGCTGCGTGGGGGTGAGAACCGCCGTAGCCGCATCGCGCAGGCGCGGGGGTATCACCCTCGTGCGCACACCGCGGGCGACGAGCCATCTCGCCGCCAGGCGCAGCGGCAGGGGCAACGCCCGCCGCTGCGCCTGGTCGCGGACGAGCAACGCGCGGCCCCACGAGTCACCCGCGAGCGGGTGAATCCGCGTACCGGTGAACGGACCCGGGTGTCCACGACCACCCGGACCACCCGAGCCCCGGCCGCGCGCACCGCGCCATCGCGCCGCACCGCGCGCCAGATCCGCTACGCCGAGCGGGGTGGCGAGGTGGCGCCCCGGTTGGCCGAGCAGGGCCGGCGGTTGCGCGCCAGTCTCAGCATCGTGCTGGTGCTGTTCCTGGCGATCGCGGTCCGGCTGGTCCAGTTCCAGTTCACCGAGGCACCGGCGTTGGCCGCCCAGGGCCTGTCGTACCGGATCCAGCCGGTGGACCTGCCCGCACCCCGGGGCAACATCGTCGACCGGGACGGCGCCATCCTCGCCGGCAGCGCCGAGGCCCGGTACGTCTTCGCAGACCCGGAACTGGTCAAGGATCCCTCCGGCGTCGCCGACACCCTGTCGCCCATTCTCGGTGTGCCCCGGTCGGTGCTGCTGCCGAAGTTGGCCAAGCACCGGTTCCCCAACGGCACCACCGTGAGGTTCGAGTACCTGGCCCGGGGCGTCGCGGTGGATACCGGCACCCGGATCGGTGATCTGGACCTGGCTGGCATCGGCGTGCGCCGCGACGAGAGCCGCGTGGTGCCCGGCCACGACCTGGCGGCCAACCTGATCGGCTTCACCGGCCGGGACTTGACCGGGCTGGTCGGGCTGGAGGCCAGCTATGACGAAGTGTTGCGCGGCGTGGACGGCGAACGGCGTTTCGAGATCGGCCAGGCTGACGGACCGGTGGACCTGGACCAGGAGATACCTGGCGGGTTCCACGAGGAGACGCCGGCCCGGCCGGGCAGCTCGCTACAACTGACCATCGACCGGGACCTGCAGTACGAGGTACAGCGGATCCTCGGCCTGCAGATGACGGCGGCCAAGGCCACCGTGGCCGCCGCGGCGGTGCTCGACGTACGTACCGGCGAGGTGCTTGCCCAAGCCAGTTACCCGTTCTACAACGCGGCCGACCCCGACTCGTCGAACTCGGCCAGCTGGGGCGACAACGCGACCGGGCTCGTGCTCGAACCGGGTTCCGTCCACAAAGGAATCGTGTTCGCCGCGTGCCTGCAGACGGGGGTGTGTAAGCCGACTGACACCGTCCTGGTCGGTCCGTCCGTGACGAAGGGCGGTACGCAGTACACGGACAGCCATGTGATCAACCCACCCCGGCCGCTCACCCTGCCGGGCATCCTGGCCTGGTCCTCCAACGTGGGCACGATCGGACTGGCGGACAAGCTCGGTGCGGAGAAGCTGTACGAGTACCAGCGGGCGTTCGGACTGGGCGAGGTGACGGGCGTTGGGTTGCCCGGGGAGTCGCCCGGCCTGGTCCAGCCGCCGGCCAACTGGAGCGCGTCCAGCTACGGCTCGATACCGATTGGTCACGGAGTGTCGGTTACCCCGTTGCAGATGGCGGCCGTCTACGCCGCGATCGCCAACGGTGGCGTGTATGTGCAGCCGCATCTGGTCAAGGCGGTCATCGCCCCGGATGGGAAGAGCACGCCGGGCAAGGCGCCGACCACCCGTCAGGTGATCTCGGCCGAGACCGCGACCGCGCTGCGCAACATGCTGGAGGCCGTCGTCACCGCCGATGGCGCCACCGGTGCCCCGGCCGCGGTGGCCAACTACCGGGTGTCCGGCAAGACCGGTACCGGTCGGCTGATCCGTGACGGCAAGCCGGTTGCGGGCGAAGTGGCGTCATTCATCGGCATGGCTCCCGCGGACGCGCCGCGCTATGTCATCGCGGTGTTCGCGCACACCCCTGGCGGCACCGGCGGAGCAGTTGCCAGCCCGGCGTTTTCCGAGATGATGTCCTATACGCTGCGTCACTTCAAGGTGCCGCCCACCGGCACCAAACCGCCCACCTTCCAGATCTATGGCTGAAGTCCGACACCGGTTAACCATCACGGGGGTGCGTGGGGGTCACCTGCCGCGGCCGTTCGTCTGGTGCGGGTAGGGTCAAGGGCCGTGTCCGGCTATCCACGTCCGAGCTCCCCCGCCGCGGTCGCGTTGCGGGACTTGCCGGCTGCCCAGGCTCGCGTACGTAATCCGGACGGTCGTCACGGTGCGTTGACAGACCTGGGCCAGTCCGTCACCGGGGCCACTCTCGACAGTTCCTCGGTCCAACCCGGCGACCTGTACGCGGCCGTCGCCGGCGCCCGGCGTCACGGCGCGGAGTTCGCCGCACCGGCGGTCGCGGCCGGTGCGGTGGCGGTGCTGACGGATCCGGCTGGGGCGCAACTCATCGGGGAAGACCTGCCGGTGCCGGTCCTCGTGGTGGACGAGCCTCGTGCCGTGCTCGGCGAGATCTCGTCGGCCATCTATGGTCACCCGACCGCCCGGCTGCCGGTCATCGGCATCACCGGCACGGCCGGTAAGACCTCCACGGCGTACCTCATCGAGTCGGGCCTCCGACAGGCCGGGCACGTCACCTGCATGATCGGCACGGTGGAGACCCGGCATCGCCGACGTGGTGCTCGACAGCGTGCGCACCACCCCGGAGGCGCCGGATCTGCACGCACTGTTCGCCGCCGCGCTCGAGCATGGGGCCACCGCGGCCGTGATGGAGGTGTCCAGCCACGCGCTGACCTACGAGCGGGTCGGCGGGGTGCGGTTCGCGGTCGGCGGGTTCACCAACTTCGGCCTGGACCATCTCGATTTCCACGCCGACGTGGACGACTACTTCGCGGCCAAGGCCAAACTGTTCGATGGCCGGTGCCGCGCCGAGGTGCTCAACCTCGACGACCCGGCGGTACGCCGGCTGGCGCATCCCGGCTCGGTGACCTTCTCCGCGACCGGGATCCGTCGGCCACCTGGTGGGCGGAGGAGCGTGACGGCGGGGCCGGCTTCAGCCAGCGAGTTCACGGCGGCCGGCCCGCACGGAGGATCCGGGTGAGCGCCGGTGTGGCCTGCCCGGCCGGCACAACGTGGCCAACGCGCTGCTGGCGTTGGCCGCCTGGTCGAGCTCGGCCTCGATCCGGTCGTCGCGGCGCAGGGCATAGCCGCCTGCCGGGGCGTGCCCGGCCGGCTGGAACGTGGTCGAGGCGCCCGGCCCGGTGCTCGGGCGTGGTCGACTACGCGCACAAGCCCGACGCGATCGTGGCGGCGCTGGCCGCACTCCGCGAGATCGGCACCGGCCGGCTGATCGCGGTGATCGGAGCCGGCGGGGACCGGGACCGGGGCAAGCGGCCGTAGATGGGTGAAGCCGCCGCCGCGGGTGCTGACCTGGTGGTGATCACCGACGACAATCCGCGGCACGAGGACGCGGCGCGGATCCGGTCGGAGGCTACGCCAGGGTGCCGAAGCGGCGGGGGCGCGACAGTTGCGCGAGGTCGCCGGCCGGCGCGAGGCGATCGCCGAGGCGGTGCGCCTGGCCGCCGCCGGTGACGTGGTAGCCGTACTGGGCAAGGGGCACGAACGCGGTCAGGAGGTCGCCGGCGTGATGTCCCCGTTCGATGACCGGGTCGAGCTGGCCGCGGCGTTGACCGCCCGCTATGCCGAGGTCCCTGCATGATCCCGATGACCGTGGCCGAGATCGCTGACGCGGTGGCCGGGCAGGTCGTGGACGGCGACCCCGACATCGTGGTGACCGGATCGGTGGAGTACGACTCCCGTCTGATCGCGCCGGGTGGACTGTTCGTGGCGTTCGCCGGCGAGCAGGCCGACGGGCACGACTTCGCCGCCGCCGCGGTGGCGGCCGGCGCGGTGGCGGTGCTCGGCAGCCGGCCTGTCTTCCCCGGCGGGGTCCCGCTGATTCTGGTCGCCGATCCGCTCGACGCGATGGGCCGGCTGGCCCGCGCGGTGGTGGACCGGCTGCCGGAGCTGACCATCGTCGGGGTGACCGGGTCATCGGGCAAGACGTCCACCAAGGACCTGATCGCGCAGTTGCTGCGGCGGTTGGGTCCCACGGTCGCTCCGCCCGGCACGTTCAACAACGAACTGGGCCTGCCGCACACCGTGCTGAAGGCTGACCGGGACACCCGTTTCCTGGTCGCCGAGATGGGCGCCCGCGGCGTCGGCCATCTGCACTACCTGTGCCGGATAGCGCCGCCCACGGTGGGCGTGGTGCTCAACGTCGGGGTGGCCCACATCGGCGAGTTCGGCTCGGTCGAAGCCATCGCGCAAGGCAAGGGCGAACTGGTGGAGGCGCTGCCGCCGCACGGCGTGGCTGTGCTCAACGCCGACGATGACCGAGTGGCCGCGATGGCTCCGCGCACCCGTGCGACCGTGGTCGCGGTGGGCGAGGACCCGGCGGCCCGGGTACGGGCCGAGCAGGTGCGCCTGGACGAGCGTGGCCGGCCGTCGTTCACACTGGTCACGCCGGACGGTAGCGTTCCGGTCGAGCTCGCGATGAGTGGGCGCCATCAGGTCGGCAACAGCCTGTCCGCGGCCGCGGTGGCGCTCAGCCAGGGGATGGCGCTGCAGGATCTCGGACCGGCACTCGCCGATCTACGTCTCGTGTCCAGCCGAAGGATGGATGTTTTCGACCGGTCCGACGGGGTCACCGTCATCGACGACTCGTACAACGCCAACCCGGCGTCCATGGCGGTGGCGTTGCGGGCGCTGGCCGCGATCGGCGACGGGCGCGGCGAACGTCGCGGTACTCGGCTACATGGCCGAACTCGGTGATCAGGAACGCGACGGTCACGTTGAGGTCGGCCAGCTCAGCGCGGAGCTGGGAACCGACCGCATCGTGGTGGTGGGCGCCGCCGCCGAGCGCGATCCACGATGGTGCACGGCAGGTCGCAGACTGGGGAGGAGAATCGGTGCTGCTCACCGATCAGGCGGCGGCGGTCGATGTGCTCCGGAGCAGAGCTGCGCGCCGGCGACGTGGTCCTGGTGAAGGGCTCGCGATACCGGACGTGGGCCGTGGCCGACTTCCTACGAGATACCGCGGCCGGGCAGCCCCCGGCTGCGCTGGATGAGGTGGCAGCCCCGTGAGGGCGGTTGTTGTCGCCGCCATCGTTGCCTTCCTCGTCACTATCTTCGCCATGCCATCGCCATCCGGATGTTCACCCGGCTCAAGGCTGGCCAGCCGATCCGGTCCGAAGGCCCGAAGACGCACCTGGCCAAGAAGGGCACGCCCACGATGGGCGGGGTGGTCTTCATCGTGGCCACCGTGATCGCCTACGTCGCCGGGCACTTCGTGCTGGCCACCCTGCCGGAGAAGCAGCTGCGCGCCGACCGGACCGACCATCACCGGCGTGGTGCTGCTGGGCCTGTTCGTCTGTCTCGGCGCGGTCGGCTTCCTCGACGACTTCCTCAAGGTACGTAAGCGGCAACAGCCTCGGCCTGAACATGAAGCGCAAGCTGGTCGTGCAGACGGTGGTCGGCGCCGGTCTTCGGCGTATCTGCGCCCTGTACGACCCCAGTGGCCCGCCGGAGCACGAGACGGTGGCGGACACCACGGTCTAGTTCGTCAAGGACATCCCGTGCGCTGGACCTCACCCGGGTCGGCGTGCTGGTGCTCGTTCGTCTTCGTGGTGATGGCGATGTCCAACGGGGTCAACCTCACCGACGGCCTGGACGGCCTGGCCACCGGTGCCTCGGTGATGGTGCTCGGCGCGTACGCGCTGATGGCGTTCTGGCAGTACCGGCATTGGTGCGACGACCCGAGCTACCTGGGTACTACAGCTATCACGGTGCGCGACCCGCTGGAGATCGCGATTGATGGCCGGCGTCGGCGGCGGCGGCCTGTGTCGGCTTCCTGTGGTGGAACACCTCGCCGGCCCGGATCTTCATGGGCGACACCGGTGCGCTGGGCCTGGGTGGCCTGATCGGCGGGCTCGCGATCGTCCACCCGGACGGTGCTGCTGCTGCCGATGATGGGCGTCCTATTCATGATCATCACGATCACCGTGGTTGATCCAGATCATCTCGTACCGGACACTGGGGCCGCCGCGTGTTCCGGATGGTCGCCGTTACATCACCACTTCGAGCTGGCCGGCTGGAGTGAGGTCAACATCGTGGTCCGGTTCTGGATCATCGCCGGGATGGGCGTGGCCGCCGCGCTGGGCCTGTTCTACGCCGAGTTCCTGCGGGTCATGGGCTGACACGTGGGTCGCCACGGCCGACACGCCCGGCGCTTGCCGGGCCCGGCCGTGGCGAGGCCGCATGATGTCGGCATGGTGCCTCGCCTCAGCGACAGTAGACCCAGGCGTGCTGCGGGCGCGGCAAACCCACGGCCCGGAGCGGGGGCGTTGGGCTGGTGAACGAGAGCACGGGCGGCGCGGCACCCACCGGGCTGCCCCGCCGGTCCACCGCGGTGCAGGAACTGGTCGGCTGGGCCCGCCGCGCTGCGGGGGCTGCTGGCCCGGCCACTGGCCTCGTACTACCTGCTGGTGTCCAGCGCCGGGCTGCTGCTCTCATCGGCCTCGCCATGGTGTTCTCCGCCACCGCGTGCGAGGAGTACGCCACCAGCGGCAACGCGTTCCATCGATGATCCAGAAGCAGGGCACCTGGCGCTGGTGGCGGCTGGTCGCGTTCTGGATGTGCCAGCGGCTACCGGTGCGCACATATCCGGGCCCTGGCCCGGCCCGGATTACAGCGTCGCCTTGGCCTGATGCTGCTTCTCAACGTGCTGGTCCTGCTGGAGGGGGTCGGCTGTTCGGACAAGCCCAGCATCGGCCCGATCCGGGCCGACAGCTGTGGCTGTACGTCGGCCCGATGCAGGTGCAACCGTCCGAGCTGGCCAAGATGGCACTGGCGTGTGGGGGCGCGACGTGCTGGTCCGCAAGGGTCGGCGGGCCGGCTGACTGGGGGGAACTGGCTACGCCCGTTGTTCCCGGTGGTCGGCGTGCTGTTCGTGCTGGTGGGTTACAACGACCTGGGCACCATGATGTGCCTGGTCGTGCTGTTGGTAGGCATGCTCTGGGCGGCCGGGGTCCGGCTGCGGGTCTTCGTCGCGCTGTTCGCGGTGGCCATGGTCGGCATCGGTGCTGGTCGCTTGGCTTTCGGCGCTGGCTCCGGCTCCCGGGACGCGGAACTACCGGCATGGCCGGCTGACCATTTCCTGCACCCGCCGAGCCGAAACATGCTCGAGCGACTGGCTACCAGGTCCGGCCAGGCCCGTTACGCCATCGCCAACGGCGGCTGGTTCGGCGTCGGCCTGGGCGAGGGCAGCTCAAGTGGGGCTGGCTGCCCGAGGCGCACAACGACTTCATCTTCGCCGATCATCGCCGAGGAGCTTGGGCGTGATGGGCTGCCGGTGGTGCTGGTGCCTGTTCGCGGTGCTGGCCTACACCGGGCTGCGGATCGCCCGCCGGGTGGATGACCCGTTCCGCCGGCTCGCCGCCGCCGGGGTGACCGTTTGCTGGTCGGCCAGGCCGTCATCAACATCGGTGGGGTGGTCGGGCTGCTGCCGCTGACCGGCGTTGCCGCTGCCGTTCATCTCCGACGGCGGCAGCGCCCTGGTGGTGACCATGGCCGTGATCGGCATGCTGGCGTCGTTCGCCCGCGCCGAGCCGGACGCGGCCCGGGCCCTGCACGCCCGTCCGCCGGCCCGGTGGGTCCGACTAGCTGGGCTCCGTTGCCGCCGCTTCCCGGCCGGCGCCGCCGACGGCGACGCCGCCGGCGGACCGGGGTCCGTGCCCCGGTCCCGGCGCGGCGGCGGACGACCAGGCCGCGGCCCGCGGCGTCCGGCCGACCGGACGCGCGCCGGCACGGCGAGCGAGAGGAGACGATGATGGGTCCGCTGCGTTCGGTGGTGCTCGCTGGAGGGGCTACGGGTGGGCACATGTACCCGTTGCTCGCCTTCGCCGACTGCCTGCGCCGACACGACCCGAGCGTCCGGATCACCTGCCTGGGCACGCCCAAGGGGCTGGAGAACGAGCTGATCCCGCCGGCTGGCTACGAGCTGCGGCAGATCCCGGCGTACCAGCTGCCCCGTTCGGTCAACATGGACCTGGTCCGACCCCGGACCGGATGTGGGAGGCGGCCCGCGCGGCGGGCAAGGTGATCGACGAGGTCGCAGGCCGACGCCGTGGTCGGCTTCGGCGGGTACGTCTCGGTGCCCGGCTATCTGGCCGCGTGGCGGCGCGGACCTGCCATGGTGATCCACGAGGTGAACGTGCCGCCGGGGGTGGCCAACCGGCTCGGGCATGAGGTTCACCAGGAACGTCGCGGTGGGCTTCCCGCACCAGCCGACGCAGGCCGAGGCGCTGCGCGACGCCCGGGTGGTCGGGGTGCCGCTGCGCCGCGGCATCGCCGGGCTGGACCGGGCCGGCCCTGCGCGACGCCGCCCGGGCGCACTTCGGGCTCCGCCCCGACCTGCCGGTGCTGTTCGTGGCCGGCGGCTCGCAGGGCGCCCGCTCGATCAACCTGGCCGTCTCCGGGGCGGCCAAGGAGCTGGCCCGCGGCCGGCGTGCAGGTGCTGCACGTCATCGGCGCCCGCAACGAGCCGGTCTCTATCCCCACCGACCTGCCGGTGCCGTACGTGACGCGTGCCGTACCTGTCCGAGATGGAGCTGGGCTACGCCGCCGCCGACCTGATGCTGGGCCGGGGCGGCGCGATGACCTGCGCCGAGGTGGCCGCGATCGGCCTGCCCGCCATCTACGTGCCGCTACCCGCACAGCAACCAGGAGCAGAAGCGCAACGCGCTGCCCGTGGTGGAGGCCGGCGGCGGGCTGCTCGTCGACGACGCCGAGCTGACCCCGGCCTGGATGGAGCGGACGGTGATCCCGCTGGTCCGGGACCCGCGCGGCTCTCCGCGATGAGCCGATCGCCGCGGCCGGCTACGGCCGCCGCGACGGCGACGAGGCGCTGCTGAACTTCGTCTACGAGGCGGTGGCCCGGTGATGGCGCGCCGCGACGGGAAGGTACCTCATGAACACCGCGCAGTTCACGCCCGCCGGCACGATGACCGCGGAGGACCTGGGCCGGATCCACCTGATCGGGGTGGGCGGGGTCGGCATGAGCGGGCTGGCCCGGCTCTTCCTCACCCGGGGCCTGCCGGTCTCCGGCAGCGAGCTGCGGGAGTGGCCGTCCCTGGCCGGCCTGCGGGCGCTGGGCGGGACCATCCACATGAGCCACGAGGCGTCCAACCTGGACGGTGTGGACACCGTCGTCTACTCCACCGCCATCCCGCAGGACCACCTGGAGACTGGTCGAGGCCCGCCGGCGCGCGGCCTGCGGGTGCTGCACCGCTCCGAGGCGCTCGCCGCGGCGATGACCGGCCGGCGCACGGTGGCGGTGGCCGGCACGCACGGCAAGACCACCACCACCTCGATGGTCACCATGGTGCTCCAGCAGGCCGGCCTGATCCGTCCTTCGTCATCGGCGGCGAGATCTCCGAGGTGGGCTCCGGCGCGCACCACGGCACCGGCGAACATTTCGTGGTCGAGGCGGACGAGAGCGACCGCTCGTTCCTGCATCTACCGCCCGTACGTGTCGATCATCACCAACATCGAGGCGGACCACCTCAACACGTACGGCGACCTGGCCAGCCTGGAGGCGGCGTTCGCTGGAGTTCGCCCGCTCACCGACCCGGACGGATTCCTCGTCACCTGCGCCGACGACCCGCGCGGCCGGCGGCTGGCCGAGACGGGCTGCGGGCCGCGGGGCGTCGGGTCTGAGACGTACGGCGAGGCCGACGACGCCGACCTGCGGCATGAGCGACATCCGCCTCGTCGGCCGCCGGGCGTGCGCTACTTGGCCGAGCTGGACGGCCGGATCGCTGGGCGAGATCCGAGCTGCCGATACCGGGCCGGCACATGGGGCTCAACAGCGCCGCCGCGGTGCTCGCCGCCCTGCCTGCTGGGCTGCCGATCGGCCAGGTCGGCGGAGGCCGCGTTGGCCGCGTTCCCCGGGGTGCGGCGGCGGTTCGAGCGCAAGGGCGTCGCGGACGGGGTGCTGGTCTACGACGAGTACGCCTACCACCCGACCGCGATGACGCTGGCGCTGCAGACGCTGCGCGAGGTGGCGGGTGACGGCCGGCTGCTCGTGGTCTTCCAGCCCTACCGGCTCTACCGCACCCGCGACCTGCAGCGCGGAGATCGCCGCGGCCTCGGCATCGCCGATGAGGCGGTGCTGATGGAGGTGTTCGGTCCCGGCGAGCCGCGCGAGCCCGGCGAGGGGTCGGCTCGCGTTGATCGAGGCGGTGCCGCTGCCAGCCGAGCGGAAGGTCTTCGTCGACGCGTGGGAGGACGTCGCCGGCCGAGGTGGCTCGCCGGGCCTGGGCAGGCGACGTGGTGGTGACCATGGGTGCGCCGCCGATCTCGCTGATGGGAGACGAGTTGCTGGCCGCCACTGGCGCAGCGGGCCCGGGAGCGGGTCGCGTCGTCGTCTTCCACCGTCTCCTCGCCCGCGGTGGTGGACGGCCTCGGCGGGCCGGCTTCTCCCGCCGCCGGCGTCGCGCTGGATGGTTAGGGCCGTTCGTGGCCCGATCCAGGGCTCGCCGCTGGCGGCTGGTCCGGACGCGTTCGGACACCTTGTCGGCCGGGCTGCGCCACGCCGCCGGGCACGGCTGGCGCCCGGCCGCCTCGGCGGGGTGGGTGGCCGGTGTGGTCATCCTGATCGTGCTCGCGGTGTCGACCTGGGTGGTGCTGGGCACCCGGCCTGTTCGGTGTACCGAACCATCGAGGTGGCCGGGTCGCAGATCGCCAAGCCTGTACAGGTGCGGGACGTCGCGGGCGTAGCCGACGGCACGCCGCTGGCCCGCGTGGACCTGGCGGTGACGGCGCGAAGGTGCGTACCCTGCCGTCTGTGGCGGCGGCTTCGGTGCACCGGTACTGGCCGAGCACACTGCGCATCGAGGTGACCGAGCGGGCACCGGTGGCCGCGGTCGCGATGGCCGGCGGTTTCGCCATCGTGGATGTCGAGGGAATCATCTTCGACAACCGGCCGGTCCGCCCGGATGGCGCGGTGCTGTTGAAGGTCGCGCTGTTGCGCCCGGATGACCCGACCACCCGGGCGGCGTTGCGGGTGGCCGTCGCGCTGACACCGGCGTTGCGGCAGAAACTGGCGCAGTTGGTGGCGGACACGCTGACTCGGATCCGACTAGGGCTGGATGGCGGGCGCACCATCGTATGGGGCGATGCCGAGAACAACGGGTTGAAGGCCCAGGTGGCCACGGCGTTGTTGAATCGGACCAGCACGACCGATCGACGTCAGCTCGCCTGAGGTGGTCACGACAAGTTAGAGGTATGTGGTGTTGTTGGATCTCTGGCGTCGCTCTCCTGGTGTCGGCCTGTCGGGCCTTTTGACGACACGCCGCCGGGGTCCTTGGCTCACACGCGTGCGTGCGCATACGGTCCCGAATCGAGATCAGCTGGTTGACACAACTGTGAGTCTCTAGTAAAGCGTTAGGGTTGCGTTCAGCCCACCGGCCATCAGTGACAGTGTCCAATGTGGAATAGGTGCTGATCATTGGTGAATCGGCCACCGCAGGTTTGAAGGGAAGTTTGATGACACCTCCGCACAACTACCTGGCGGTCATCAAGGTCGTCGGCATTGGCGGCGGCGGCGTGAATGCCGTCAACCGCATGATCGAGGTTGGGTCTGAAGGGCGTCGAGTTTATCGCCATCAACACGGACGCCCAGGCGTTGTTGATGAGCGACGCCGACGTGAAGCTCGACGTGGGCCGGGAACTGACCCGCGGCCTCGGCGCCGGCGCGAACCCGGACGTCGGCAAGCAACGCCGCCGAGGACCACCGCGACGAGATCGAAGAGGTGCTGCAAGTGGTGCCGACATGGTCTTCGTGACCTGCGGCGAAGGCGGCGGTACCGGCACCGGCGGCGCACCCGTCGTGGCCAGCATCGCCCGCAAGATCGGTGCGCTGACCATCGGCGTCGTGACCCGCCCGTTCTCCTTCGAGGGCAAGCGCCGCCAGGTCCAGGCCGAGAGCGGCATCGAGGAACTCCGCCAGCAGTGCGACACCCTCATCGTCATCCCCAACGACCGCCTGCTCGCCCTCGGCGACCGTGGCATCAGCATGATGGACGCGTTCCGCACAGGCCGACCAGGTCCTGCTCTCCGGTGTCCAGGGCATCACCGACCTGATCACCACACCCGGCCTGATCAACCTGGACTTCGCCGACGTGAAGAGCGTGATGAGCGGCGCGGGCAGCGCACTCATGGGCATCGGCAGCGCCCGCGGCGACAACCGCGCGGTGGAGGCGGCCGAGACGAGCCATCTCCAGCCCGCTGCTGGAGCAGAGCATGGACGGCGCCCGCGGCGTACTGCTGTCCATCGCCGGTGGCTCCGATCTCGGTCTCTTCGAGATCAACGACGCGGCCCAACTGGTCACCGACGCGGCCCACCCGACGCCAACATCATCTTCGGTGCGGTCATCGACGACGCCCTCGGCGACGAGGTCCGCGTCACCGTGATCGCCGCCGGATTCGACGGTGGCGCCCCTGCCTACCGGCCAGCCGAAGCCCAGCGTCGTTCCCAGTTCTCCAGCTCCGCCGACGCGCCGGTCGTCACCCGCCAAGCCCCGGTGCAGCCACCGCGCCGCGTACTCTTCGACGACGTCGACGTCCCCGACTTCCTCAAGAACGGCTCCTGACCCGCGCCCCCGCAGTTGCGGCGGGGCGCGCGATCTTGGAACCCTCGCCACCGGCGGCGGTAGCCGCGGTTCCACGATCAGCGCGCTCTTCGCGGGGCCGATGATCTTGGGGTCCTACCCACCGGGAGCAGTGGCTGCGGTTCCACGATCGACGGCGTCCCCTGCGTGTGACGACGCTCCGTCGGCATCCCGTGTGCTCCGGTGTGCTTGTGTGTCGCGGGTGACGGAGGATCGCTCCGGATCACTGTGGCCCGCGGCTTTTGCGCCGGTTTGCGTGGCCATTGGGGCGTGTGGCTGCTGTGGCCTGAGTGGTGTGGTGGGCTTGTGTGTCGCGGGCGGCATGTAATGGCACCGGTCGTCGGCTGGGGTTCGTCGTCCTGGGTGCTCCGGTGTGGTTGTGTGTCGCGGGTGACGGAGGATCGCTCCGGATCACTGTGGCGCGCGGCTTTTGTGCCGGTTTGCGTGGCCGTTGGGGCGTGTGGCTGCTGTGGCCTGGGTGGTGTGGTGGGCTTGTGTGTTGCGGGCGGCATGTAATGGCACCGGTTGTCGGCTGGGGTTCGTCGTCCTGTGTGCTCCGGTGTGGTTGTGTGTCGCGGGTGACGGAGGATCGCTCCGGATCACTGTGGCGCGCGGCACCAGTCGTCGGCTGGGGTTCGGGGGCCCTGTGCGCTCCGGTGTGGTTGCGTGTCGCGGGTGACGGAGGATCGCTCCGGATCACGGCGTCGCGCGGCTTTTGTGCCGGTTTGCGCGGCCATTGGGGCGTGTGGCTGCTGTGCCTGAGTGGTGTGGTGGGCTTGTGTGTCGCGGGCGACGTGTAATGGCACCGGTTGTCGGCTAGGGTTCGTCGTCCTGTGTGCTCCGGTGTGG
This sequence comes from uncultured Actinomycetota bacterium, assembly GCA_963742855.1. GTDB lineage: Bacteria > Actinomycetota > Actinomycetes > Mycobacteriales > Micromonosporaceae > CAVUNP01. Next base: position 54,230 of record CAVUNP010000007.1, read on the forward strand.
TTGTGTGTCGCGGGTGACGGAGAATCGCTCCGGATCACTGTGACGCGCGGCTTTGATGCTGGTTTGCGGCGTTGGTTGGTCGTGTGGCTGCTGTGGCTGGATGCTCCGGTGTGGTTGTGTGTCGCGGGTGACGGAGGATCGCTCCGGATCACTGTGGCGCGCGGCTTTTGTGCCGGTTTGCGCGGCCCTTGGGGCGTGTGGCTGCTGTGGCCTGAGTGGTGTGGTGCGCTTGTGTGTCGCGGGCGACGTGTAATGGCACCGGTCGTCGGCTGGGTTCGGGGCCCTGTGTGCTCCGGGGCGGTTGTGTGTCGCGGGTGACTGAGGATCGCTCCGGATCACGTGGGCCGCCGGTCGTACGCTTCCCGTTACCGCGGTCCGTGCGGCGGAGTGGTGATCTTGGGGTGGTGGGCGGCGGATAGGTTGGTGGGATGAGTGAGGTGCGGCGGGAAGAGTTGGCGGAGAACCTGCGGCTGGTGCGGGAGCGGATCGCGGCGGCTTGCCGGAAGGCTGGGCGTGGTGCGGACGAGGTGACGCTGATCGCGGTGACCAAAACGTACCCGGCCGAGGACGTGGTCCGGCTGGCGGAACTGGGTGCGACGGAGGTCGGCGAGAACCGCGATCAGGAGGCGTCGCCGAAGGCCGCGCAGGTGGCCGCGGCGGGGGCGCGGGTGCGGTGGCACTTCATCGGTCAGCTGCAGCGGAACAAATGCAAATCGGTTGTTCGCTACGCGGACGTGGTGCACTCTGTTGATTCAGTACGGCTGGCCGGGGCTCTGGCCGAGGCGGCCCGGCGGGGTCGGGAGCAGCCGCTGGACGTACTGGTTCAGGTGAGCATCGACAGTGATCCGTCCCGTGGTGGGGCGGTGTCCGCTATCGGTCAGCCGGTCGATGGTGACATCGATCTTGGGCGGGTGCTCGCAACCGTGGCGGGGTCCGAGTCGTTACGGCTGCGGGGACTGATGGCAGTGGCCCCGCTGGGATGGGTACCGGAGCGCGCATATGCCGTACTGGCGAACATCGCCGCGGCGTGCCGGGCTCAATATCCGGCAGCGACCTGGCTGTCGGCGGGGATGAGTAGTGACGTAGAGCAAGCGATTGATTACGGGTCGACACATGTACGCGTCGGTACCGCTTTGCTAGGGAACCGTGCACCGCTCCTGTAGCCTGATCGAGACGCTGGAAATGACATGGTTGTCATTCGAGGCATCCGCGTTGAGGTGCGCCGGGGGGGCGTGCTGACTGTGAACGGAGGGGCGCGGCGATGAGTGCACTACGAAAGGCGGGCGTCTGGCTCGGATTGGTCGAAGAAGACGACGACCGGCGCGACGACGGCGTGTTCGATGACGAGTTCGGTGATGATGATGAGGATTTCGCCCCGCCGGCACGCCCCCGTTCGCTCACTCGTCCCGCTCCCAGGATCACTGACCGTGACCGCGATCGTCGTGATCGCGAACTGGGCCGTGATCGCGACCCTCGAATCGTGGATCGCGAGCAAAGGATAGCCGACCAGCGAATGGCCGATCGCGGCACCCGTACCGATCCCGATCGAGGGCTCCGGATGACCGATTCGGACGATCGTGATCTGCGGATTGCCGACAGTCGGACGACGGAGAGTAGCCGCGCGAGCGTCCGTCAGTTGGCTCGACCGCTGGCCACGCCGAGTACGCCGGTGAGCTACCCCACGCAGGACAACCTGGCGCTCGCTCCGCAGGTCCAGTTGCGCGAGCGGGCCGTGGTCAACGACGAGAAGAGCAGCCGGTACCAGATCACCACGCTGCACCCGACCACCTACAGCGAGGCGCGGGCGATCGGCGAGCATTTCCGCGACGGCTGCCGTGATCATGAACCTGACCGAGATGGACGAGGCTGACGCCAAGCCGGCTGGTCGATTTCGCGGCCGGCCTGGCCTTCGGTGTGCGCGGTAGCATGGAGCGGGTGACCAACCGGGTGTTCTTGCTGTCGCCGCCAACATCCAGGTCAGCGCGGAGGACAAGGCCAAGCATCGCCGAGGGCGGCTTTTTCGACCCCGCCTGACGGGACTAGTCTCGACGGCGGGTGCAACGGTGGCGTCGGGACCTGGGCGACGAGGTTAGACGTAGGGTGGAGGACACGTTCGGTGTCGGTCGTGCTACAGATCGTGTACCTGCTGCTGATGGTGTTCCTCTACGTCGTTTTCGCCCGCTTTGTCATGGGCATCGTGATGACCTACGGCCGGCGGTGGCGACCTGGTAGGGGCGCCGCCGCGGGCTTTAGAGATGGTTTTCAGCGTCACTGATCCCCCCTCAAGCGCGTTGAGGCGAGTGATCCCACCAGTGCGAATTGGTACGGTGAGCTTTGATCTGGCGTCACTTGTTCTGCTGGTTATTGTGTGGGTGCTGATGCAAGTTGGTACTCCCAAGCCTCATCGCAACCGTCTGACCGCGCTCAGCCCGCGGCCGAAATTGACCTGAGGAGTCTCGATGCCGCTGACCCCGGCCGACGTCCACAACGTCGCGTTCAAAAAACCCCCCATCGGGAAGCGGGGGTATGACGAGGAGGAAGTCGACGCCTTCCTCGACGAGGTCGAGCGCGAACTCGCGCGCCTGATCGAGGAGAACAACGAGCTGCGCGCCCAGTCGGAGCGCGGGGCCGCGCCGGCGGTCCGCCGGCCCGGGGCGGCAGACGCCCGGCACGCCGGTGAGATGGCCGACCTCAAGACCCAGCTGGACCGCATGCAGCGCGACAAGGCGGCCGCCGAGCAGGCGGCCCGGGCAGATGCAGGTGGAACTGGAGCAGGCCCGGTCCAGGGCGGCCCGGTCAGTTCCGGTGACGGCGAGCAGCAGGCGCTGCGGGTGCTCATGATGGCCCAGCGGACCGCGGACGAGCATGTCTCCGACGCCCGCCGGGAGGCCGACAAGCTGCTCTCCGACGCCCGGACCAAGTCCGAGGAGGTGACCCGCGAGGCCCGGGCCAAGGCCGAGGCACTCGAGCGGGACGCCCGCCAGCGTCACCAGGAGGTCATGGGCGGCCTGGACGCGAAGCGCACCGCACTGCAGAAGCACATCGAGGAGCTCAAGCAGTTCGAGCGCGAGTACCGGACCCGGCTCAAGGCATACCTGGAGAGCCAGTTGCGTGATCTGGACGGTCGTGGTCAGGGCATCGAGGCCGAGCTCACCCGCCAGGCCGCGGCCAACGGCGAGGTCAAGGGCCCAAGCCTCGCGCCTGCCGGCGCCGTCACCGGCGCGCAGCGCACCGGAGACGCGCGCTAGCCCGCGCGACCCCGACGCGATCAGACCCGCACCGGACTTGACCCTCACCGGGCTCGAGCCGGTGCGGCCGGCTGTCCGGGCCTTGGGATCGGGGCAGGTCGGATCCAGGTACTGCCTGATGGCAGTGCTTGAATGGTGCATGGTTGAGGCTAGGCGCTCTCTTCGGGCCGGCGAGTGACCAACCCCATCGACCTGGTGCTGCTGGCTGGCTCCGCGGTGCTGTTGATCTCCGTCCTCGCGGTCCGGCTTTCGGTACGGGCCGGCCTGCCGAGTCTGCTCGTCTACCTCTTTCTCGGTATCGCCATCGGCGAGTCCGGCCTCGGCATCCATTTCGACAACGCCGAACTGGCCCGCAACCTGGGCTTCGCCGCCCTGGTAGTGATCATCGCGGAGGGTGGGCTGACCACCCGGTGGTCGGTGGTCAAGCCTGTCGCAGGCGCTGCCGCGACCCTGGCCACGGTCGGCGTCCTCGTCTGCGTCGCCGTGGTCGGACTGCTGGTGCACGTCATCCTGGGACTGGACTGGCGCCTGGCGCTGCTCTATGGTGCGGTGCTGTCCTCGACCGATGCGGCGGCGGTGTTCTCCACCCTGCGCCGCCTGCGCATCAAGCCCCGACTCGCGGCCATGCTCGAGGCCGAATCCGGCATCAACGACGCCCCTGCGGTACTGCTCGTGGTGGCCCTGTCCATGGTCACCGGGCCGCACGGGACGGTCTGGTGGCACGAGGCGCTGCTCATCGCGTACGAGCTGGTGGCTGGTGCGGTGATCGGTCTGGCGGTCGGGGCGGCCGGCGCGTTCGGGCTACGTCGCATCGCCCTGCCGGCGTCTGGCCTCTACCCTCTGGCCGCAGTCGGCCTGACCGTGTTCGCCTATGGCGTCGGTACGGTCTCGAGCGCCTCCGGATTCCTCGCCGTATACGTCGCGGGCGTGGTTCTGGGTAACTCCAACATTCCGCACCGACAGGCGGTGCTCGGATTTGCTGACGGCGTGGCCTGGTTGGGGCAGATCGGACTGTTCGTCATGCTCGGCCTGCTCGCCACGCCCGGCCGGTTGCCGAGCGCGTGTGATTCCGGCGCTGGTGGTCGGCGTGGTACTGGTCTTTATCGGCCGGCCGATCTCGGTCGCCCTCAGCATCACCTGGTTTCGGGTGCCCTGGCGGGACCAGGCATTCCTGTCCTGGGCCGGGTTGCGCGGAGCGGTGCCGATCGTGCTGGCCACGATTCCGCTGTCGCTGCACGTGCCGGGCGCGCCCAAGTTGTTCGACGTGGTGTTCGTGCTCGTGGTGGTCTACACGATCCTGCAGGGCGGCACGATCGCGCCGGCCGCCCGCCGGCTGCGGGTCAGCGCACCGGCCGAACCCACCGAACTGATGGTGGACACCGCGCCGCTCGAGGGGATGCACGCTGACCTGCTGCAGCTCGACATCCCGCCGGAGTCCCACCTGGCCGGCGTGCACATCGAAGAACTCCGCTTGCCGGCCGGAGCGGTGGTGACGCTGGTGACCCGTGACGGAGTCGGATTCGTACCCGAGCCGCGGACACGGTTGCGGGCCGGTGACAGCATGCTGATCGTGGCCACCGCCGCGGTACGAGGTCAGGCCGAGCGCCGGTTGCGTGCGGTCAGCCGGCACGGGCGATTGGCCCGCTGGCTGACTGAGCGGACATGATCACCTTCTCGTGGTGAATTAGCCGTTTTGGTCAAAATATCACCGGTGAGTGGCTAGATCGAGGTGTGGCATGTTTGTCGGCAGCCCATAGGTTTCGTATTCTTGCCGTCTTCGAAGTGCGCGGCGCTCCGCCGTGCGCCCGTTTTGCATGTGGGGGATCGCCATGGCCGAGCAGGCAGGAGCCGTGCGAAAGGCCAGCAAGACTGTCGTTCCAGCACAAATCACCACAGAACGTGATGATGTCGCTGCGGAGAAGGGTGGACGCGCCCGCGCCGCTACCTCCGCCGCAGCGCGTACCCGAGCCACCGCGGCGCTGTCGAAGACCAGCAGCAACGGTGCCGCGACCGCAGGCCACGAACAGGCCGACGGACCAGCTGAAACGCCCGGCGACGGTAATGGCACAGGCAGCAGTGCCGCGACCGCGGTAAAGCGGGCGGGCAAGGCAGCCGCCGCCGCGCCAGCAGGTGCGGTGCGGGCACCGGAGGCGACCGCGGAGCAGGCACCGGCAGCGACCGCGGAGGCGGCACCGGCAAAGAAGGCCCCTGCGAAGAAGGCACAGGAGACGCCGTCGCGCAGAAGGCACCAGCGAAGAAGGCGCCAGCGAAGAAGGCACCAGCGAAGAAGGCGCCAGCGAAGAAGGCGCCAGCGAAGAAGGCGCCAGCTAGGAAAATCACGGCGACGGCGACTACGCAGGCTGCCTCCGATGGCGCTTCGCCGGCCACGAAGGCGCCAGCTAGGAAGGCCGCGACGACTGCGGCTACGCAGGCTGCCGCCGACGGCGCTTCGCCGGCCACTAAGGCGCCTAAAAAGAAGGCCACGACGACTGCGGCTACGCAGGCTGCGTCCGACGGCGCCTCGCCGGTCGGTGTGCCGGTGCCGTCCACCCTGAGCCAGAGCGTCGAGGCGCAAGCCTTGACGGAGACGACGACCGCGTCGAACGCGGCTGAGGGAGTGATGATGGGGCAACCTGCCACCGGCGACACTGCGGCTACCACGACAAATGGGACCAAACCGGCAGCCAAGGCGGCCAGGAAGGCGCCGGCGAAGACCGCCAGCAAGACCGCGACCAAGGCAACGATCAAGACCACCGCGACCAACGCCACCACGACCAACGCCACCGCGGGCAAGGCCACCGCGAGCAAGGCCAGCCGCGGGCAAAGCCACCGCGAGCAAGTCCGCCGCGAGCAAGGCCACCACGACCAAGGCCACCACGACCAAGGCCACCACGGGCAAGGCGACTAAGGCCGCCCCCCGCAAGGCCGCTGTCAAGAAGACCGCGCCCGCGCAGGCCACGTCACCGGATGGCACCCCGAGCACGGTCGAGGTCGCGACCGCGGTCGGGTCCGAGGCCGCCGTCGCAAGCGGGCCCCCACCGCCGCCCCTGGCCGCAGCCGAGCCCGCTGAGGCCGTACCCGCTGAGGCCGTACTCACTGAGGCCGTACTCGACTGAGGCCGAACCAGCTCTTGCCGAACCGCCCCCTGCCGAACCGACTGCCGCCGCAGCCGCTGCGCCGGTGCCCGCGGCGCGCGCCGGTGAGAAGGCCGCTGGCCGGTCCGCCAAGGCGACCAAGGCCGCAACCAAGGCGGCACCGGTCCGGGCGGCTCGATCGTCGGCGGAGACGGAGAAGATCCGGGCCGCGCTGTCTGAACGCCGGGATGAGCTCAAGGGCGAGTACGAGCAGACCATGGCCGAGATCGCCGAGGCACAGCGGGACCGGTTGACCGACTCCGCCGGCGACGACCAGGCCGACACCGGCACCAAGACGTTCGAGCGCGAGCAGGAGATCTCCCTGGCCAACAATGTGCGCGAACGGATCAGCCAGGTCGAACGGGCATTGGGGCGGCTCGATGACGGCCAGTATGGCTGGTGTGAGCGATGCGGCAATGCCATCCCGGTCGAGCGGTTGGCCGCGTTTCCGTCGGCTACCCTCTGCGTGACCTGCAAGCAGTTGGAGGAGCGGCGATGACCACGTCGCTGTCGGGAGGCGACGCAGTGCCTGGTGGCCCAACACCGGTGGCATCGGAGAAACCGGCCGCGCCGGTGGTGGCCCGCGCCCGCACGCTCGCGATCGTGCTGCTCGGCCTCACCGCGGTCCTGTCGGTCGGCATCGACCAGTGGACCAAGCAACTCGCGTTGACCAACCTCAGTGACGGCTCGGTGACCCGGATCCTGGGTGGCTTGGTGTACTTCGACCTCACCCGCAACAGCGGAGCGGCGTTCAGCATCGGGTCGAACTATACTTTTGTGTTCCCGATCATCACCGTGGTGGTGCTCGGCGGCGTGGTGTGGCTGTCCCGGCACCTGCGGTCGCTGCCATGGGCGGTGTCGATGGGCCTGATCGTCGGCGGGGCTCTGGGAAACCTGACCGATCGCCTGTTTCGGGCACCCGGCCCGTTGCAGGGTCACGTGGTCGACTTCATCAGTGTGTTCGCGCCGGCCGGTGAGCGCTTCGCCATCTTCAACGCGGCCGACTCGTCGCTGTTCTGTGGCGTGGTGCTGGCCATCCTGCTGGAGTTCACCGGGCGGCGGCGGGATGGTCTGCGGGCAGCCAGCAGGCGCGAGGCCCAATCCAATGAAGCCGACGGCAAGGCTTCGACCTCCGCGCCGCGAGACGGCACTGCGGATCGAACCCAAGCCGACGGCAAGGCTTCGACCTCCGCGCCGCGAGACGGCACTGCGGATCGAACCCAAGCCGATGCCTGAAGCGATCCGCGGCGAGCGGCGTGAACTACCACTGCCGGACGGCCTTGACGGCATGCGGCTGGATCAGGCGGTGTCGCGCCTGTTCGGGGTGTCCCGCACGGTGGCCGCGAGCCTGGTGGACAGCGGAGACGTGCTCGTCGACGGCGCGGCCCAGGTCAAGTCGGAGAAGGTCGGCGCCGGGTCGTGGCTCGAGGTGACCCTGCCTGCCCCGCCGGCCCGGCGCGCGGAGTCCGCCGAAGTGGTGCCCGGACTGGCCGTGGTGTACAGCGACGACGACATCGTGGTGGTGGACAAGCCCGTCGGCGTGGCCGCCCACCCGAGCCCGGGCTGGACCGGTCCCACCGTCACCGCGGGCCTGGCCGCGATGGGTCAACGGGTCGCCACCGGCGGTGCGGCCGAGCGCGAGGGCGTGGTACACCGCCTGGACGTCGGCACCACCGGACTGATGGTGGTGGCCAAGAGCGAGCGGGCGTACAGCTTCCTCAAGCGGGCCTTCAAGGAACGCGAGGTGGACAAGGTCTACCACGCGCTGGTGCAGGGGCATCTGGATCCGCTGCGGGGCACCGTGGACGCGCCGATCGACCGGCATCCGACGGCGGACTGGAAGTGGGCCGTCGTTTCCGGGGGCCGGCCCAGCATCACCCACTACGACACGGTGGAGGCCTTCCCGGCGGCAAGCCTGCTGGAGATCCATCTGGAGACCGGCCGGACCCACCAGATCCGGGTGCATTTCTCCACCTTGCACCACCCCTGCGTGGGCGATCTCACGTACGGCGCTGATCCGACCATGGCGTCGCGGCTCGGCGTGACCCGGCAGTGGCTGCACGCCACATCACTGGCCTTCACCCATCCCTCCACCGGGGTGCTGGTCCGTTTCGACAGCCCGTATCCCGCCGACCTGGCGCATGCGCTGGACGTGCTGCGCGCTGGTTCATGATCGCGGCGCTCCGCCGGTTGGGCCGGGGCGCCCGCCGGATCGGTCGTGCCTTGTTCCGGCTGGTCCGTACCTGGCCGGGCTGGGTGGTGGCGGCTGTGGTCCTGGCCGCGACCGTCGCGGTCGTGGCCACGTGGGGTACGAGCGAGCCGGTGAGATCCGATCTGGCCGGTACCCCGACCGGCCGGGTCGGGGTCAGCGATGGTGACTCGGTGCCTGCCTACCTGGCCGTGCAACAGGCCGAACTGGCCCGGCTGGTCGCCACGAAGCCGGACACCGCCATATATGCCCTGGTTTCGTTTGCTGCCTACCTCACCCCGGCAGAGGTTGCCGCCGCGGGCACCGGGGTCACCACCATCGCCGGGTACGCCCGGGCACCGCTGCCCGGCCAGCAGACCGAACTGATCCGGCTGCCGGCCAGCCGGGTGCCCGAGGATCTGACCTTCGGCATCAACGAGGCGGCCGAGCGCAAGACCACCGAGGCCGCCGCCTATCGGGCCCAAGCCACAACAGCCGCAGCCGACCAGGACCGGTTGACGTACTCCGCGGATATCGCCAGCCGGGAAGCCGACACGTTGCGGTCCGGAACGGGATGTGTGTACGCCCTCGTGGTGTGGGCCACGCCGGCCCAGCTGACCGCGCTGGCCGGCCGCGCCGGTGTACGTGTCGTCGACCCCGCACCGGAAGTTGAGGATGTCGCACGGGGTGTTTTTGTGGCTCCGCTGCCCGAGCAGGTGGACCGGGTCGAGCCCCTGCCCGGAGGGTTCACGCCCTAGCTCGTACCGCTTCGACCTGCCATCAACCGCGCGCGGTGCGAAGGTTGAACCGATGCGGGGGTGGCAAACGGCTGGGTTGTCCGTAACCTAAGGGCGGGACATTCTGGGAGGCGTGCGTGGGGACCGACACCGGCTGGGGCCGGGCTGCCGGCGAGTCATCCGGACGGTGGCGCACCATCCTGGCCAGAGCATCCGGCCGTGCCGCGGTGCCGGCCCATCCAGCAGAGGCCCATCCAGCACAAGACGCGCGCGTGGAGGCTAGACCAGTGTCAACACCGCCCCCACAGCCACCACCGCAGGCCGCGCCGTCACATGCCGGTGTGAGCGGTCTCGAGTGGCGCACGGCGTCGGCCTCGAGCGGCAGCGAGCAACTCATCAACGCCATGCGCCGCGATCTCGGCGGGCCGCGCGTGCTGGCTTTCGCCAATCCCAAGGGCGGCGTGCACAAGACCACGAGCACCGTGCTCGGCGCGGCCACCATCGGCAGCGTGCGCGGCCGTGGCGTGGTCGCCTGGGATAACAACGAGTTGCGCGGCACGCTCGGCCTGCGCGCCGGCAGCGCCCGGCATGCCCGGACCATCAGGCACCTGGTCGCCGAGCTGATCGAGGTGGAGTCGCACAACGGCATGGCGCTGGCCGAGCGGCTCGACGACTTTCTCCGGCACGCCTCGGACGGGTCGTATGACGTGCTGGCCGGTGAGGAGGATCCGCGCTTCGCCCGGCGACTCGACCCGCAGACGGTACGCCGGGTGCTCGAGCTGCTGCGCCGCACCCATGACGTGATCTGCGTCGACACCGGCAACAACGTGGAGAGCGCCAACTGGCAGACCGTGATGCAGACGGCCGATCAGCTGGTCATCACCACGGTGCCACGGGAGGATTCGGCGTTCAGCGCGGACTGGATGCTGGACCTGCTGGAGGAGGCGGGCATGAGCGAGCTGGTGGCCAAGGCGGTCACCCTGATCTCGATGCCGACCCCCCGCGCGTCGCCGATGATGGAGGACATCGCCCGGCACTTCGCCACCCGTACCCGGGCGGTCGCGGTGGTGCCCTATGACCCGGCCCTGGAGGCGGGCGCGTCCATCGAGTACGGCGTGTTGCATCCGGCCACCCGACACGCCTGGCTCGACGCGGCCGGCTTCATGCTCTCGCCGTTCCTACGCTGAGGTTGACACGCCCGTGACCTGTGTCGCCGTGTCGTGGCGGCGGACTTGTCTCACCCGAGGACTAGGCTCGCAACGCGCTTGGGTTGGCCGGCAGCGGGCGAGGGGAGTGTCCTGGTGGGGGATCCGTTTGTCCACCTGCACGTGCACACGGAGTACTCGATGCTGGACGGGGCCGCGCGGCTGAAGCCCCTGTTCGCCGAGGCCGGGCGGTTGGGCATGCCAGCACTGGCGATGACCGACCACGGCAACCTCTATGGCGCGTACGACTTCTTCAAGCAGGCCACCGCGGCCGGCATCAAGCCGATCATCGGCTCGGAGATGTACCTGACGCCCAATACGCCCCGGCATGAACGGACCCGCGTCCGTTGGGCGGATGGCGGCGAGAACGATGTTCCGGTAGTGGCGCGTACACGCACATGACCATGCTGGCGCAGGACGCGGACGGCCTGCGCAACCTGTTCAAGCTCGGCTCCCGGGCCAGCCTCGAGGGGTTCTTCTACAAGCCGCGGGCCGACCGCGAGCTGCTGAACGAATACGGCAAGGGGATCATCGCCACCACCGGATGCCCGTCCGGCGAGATCCAGACCTGGCTGCGCATCGGCGACTTCGAGAAGGCATGCGCCTCGGCGGCCGAGTTCCAGGACATCTTCGGCCGGGGGAACTTCTACCTCGAGCTGATGGACCACGGGCTCGACATCGAGCGGCGGATCCGGGAAGACCTGCTGCGCCTGGGCAAGCGGCTGGACCTGCCCGCGGTCGCCACCAACGACCTGCACTACACGCACCCGCAGGACGCGGATGCGCACGAGGTGTTGCTGTGCGTGCAGTCGGGTTCCACCTTGGCCGACCCCAAGCGGTTCAAGCTCGACGCCCGCGACTTCTACCTCAAGACCGCCGAGGAGATGCGGGCGCTGTGGGACGACGAGGTGCCCGGCGCGTGTGACGCCACCCTCGACATCGCCGAGCGCATCGGCGACTACTCCGAACTGTTCGCCTCCCGCAACCTGATGCCGCAGTTCCCCGTGCCGGCCGGCGAAACCGAGGAGTCCTGGCTGCGTAAGGAGGTCAGGCGCGGGCTCGACTGGCGCTTCCCCGACGGTGTGCCGGAAGGTTACCTGCAGCAGGCCGAGTACGAGCTGGACGTCATCTGCAAGATGGGCTTCCCCGGCTACTTCCTCGTCGTCGCCGACCTGTGCGAGTACGCGAAACAGGAGGGCATCCGGGTCGGGCCGGGCCGTGGCTCCGCCGCCGGTGCGTTGATCGCGTACGCGCTGAGCATCACCCAGCTCGACCCGATCGTGCACAAGCTGCTGTTCGAGCGCTTCCTCAACCCTGACCGCGTGTCCATGCCGGATATCGACATGGACTTCGACGAGCGCCGGCGCGGCGACATGATCCGCTACGCCACCGAGAAGTACGGCGATGAGCGGGTCGCGCAGATCATCACCTACGGCACCATCAAGGCCAAGGCCGCGGTGAAGGACGCGGCGCGGGTGCTGGGATACCCGTTCGCGCTGGGAGACCGGATCACCAAGGCGATGCCGCCGGCGGTGATGGGCAAGGACATCCCGCTGTCCGGCATCTTCGACTCCACCCACCCGCGGTACTCCGAGGCGGTCGAGTTCCGCACCCTGTACCAGGCTGAGCCGGACGTCCAGAAGGTCGTCGACACCGCCAAGGGGCTCGAGGGTCTCAAGCGGCAGTGGGGGGTGCACGCGGCCGGCGTCATCCTGTCCCGCGATCCCCTGGTCGACGTTCTGCCGATCCACAAGCGGGAGCAGGACGGCGCGGTCATCACCCAGTGGGACATGAGCGCGTGCGAGAACATCGGCCTGCTCAAGATGGACTTCCTGGGGCTTCGCAACCTGACCGTGATGGACGACTGCCTGTGGAACATCAAGTCCAACCGCAATCACGACCTGGTGCTGGAAGAACTCGAACTCGATGACAAGCGCACGTACGAGCTGCTCGGGCGGGGCGACACCCTCGGTGTGTTCCAGTTCGACGGCGGCCCGATGCGTTCGCTGCTGCGCTCGATGGCGCCGGACACGTTCGAGGACATCTCAGCGGTCGGCGCGCTCTACCGCCCCGGCCCGATGGGCGCCAACGCGCACAACGACTACGCCGACCGTAAGAACAACCGCAAGCCGGTGGTGCCGATCCACCCCGAGTTGGCCGAACCACTCCAGGACATCCTGGGCGAGACCTACGGGTTGATCGTCTACCAGGAGCAGGTCATGGCGATCGCGCAGAAACTGGCCGGCTACTCCCTCGGCGCCGCGGACCTGCTGCGGCGGGCCATGGGCAAAAAGAAGAAGGAGATCCTCGACAAGGAGTACGTGCCGTTCTCCGCCGGTATGCGCGAGCGCGGGTACTCCGACAACGCGATCAAGACCTTGTGGGACATTCTGGTCCCCTTCTCCGACTACGCCTTCAACAAGGCCCACAGTGCCGCGTACGGCCTGGTGTCGTACTGGACCGCGTTCCTCAAGGCGAATTACCCGGCCGAGTACATGGCCGCGCTGCTGACCAGCGTCGGCGACGACAAGGACAAGTCAGCGGTCTACCTGGCCGAATGCCGGCGGATGGGCATCAAGGTGCTGCCGCCGGACGTCAACGAATCGTTCGCCCGGTTCGCGTCGGTCGGTGAGGACATCCGGTTCGGTCTGGCCGCGGTGCGCAACGTCGGCACCAACGTGGTGGAATCGATCATCCGTACGCGCAAGGAGAAAGGCGCGTACACCGACTTCTACGACTTCCTCCGCAAGGTGGAATCGGTGGTGTGCAACAAGAAGACCATCGAATCTCTGATCAAGGCCGGCGCCTTCGACTCGATGGGACATCCCCGGCGCGGGCTGCTGGCCGTGCATGCGGACGCCATCGATTCCTTCCTGGACGTCAAGCGCAACGAAGCGATCGGCCAGTTCGACCTATTCGCGGACCTGTTTGGCGACGACCCGGCCAGCGACGGCGGCGGACTGGCCGTCACACCCACCATCCCCACGCAGGAGTGGGCCAAGGCGGACCTGCTGACCTTCGAACGGGAGATGCTCGGGCTCTACGTGTCCGACCATCCACTGTTCGGCGTCGAACACGTGCTGGCGGCCGCTGCCGACCTGTCGCTGGCCAGCCTCAACGAGGAAGGCAGCGTTGAGGACGGCAAGGTCGTCAACGTCGCCGGCATCCTGTCCGGAGTGCAACGCCGGATCACCAAGCAGGGCAAGGCCTGGGCCTCGGCCACGATCGAGGACCTCGGCGGTGCGGTGGAGGTGCTGTTCTTCCCGAACACCTACGAGGTGGTCGGCCAGTACATCGCCGAGGACGCCATCGTCGTCGTACGCGGGCGGGTCGACCGCCGTGACGACACGCCCCGCATCATGGCCATGGACATGTCGCTGCCGGACATCACCGCGCCCGACGCGACCAAGCCGGTGGTCCTCTCGCTACCGCCGTCCCGGTGCACCCCTCCCCTGGTCGCGCGCCTCAAAGAGGTGCTCACCAGTCACCCCGGTAGCGCGGAGGTACACCTCAAGCTGCTCAACAGCGGCGGCCGATCCACCCTGCTGCGCCTCGGCCCGGTCCGGGTGGCGCCGACCACCGCTCTCATGGCTGACCTGAAAGCTCTCCTCGGCCCCGGCATCCTCGCTGGCTAGCCCGTCCCTCGGTCACGTCCCGCCGCGGGTTTCCGGTTTCCCCCAACAGGTACCGTGCCCGGTGTCCACCGACGCCGACCACGTCGCCGACTTCTGTGGACTCCGGTTACCACTCGGCGCCCGCCCGGAAACCGTGGTCGATCAGCTACCGGATCCGGTAGCAACTCGCCCAAGATCCACCGTGGCCACGAGACCTTGGTCAGCCGACTACCGGATCCGGTAGCAATGTGGCCAAGATCTCGGTGGGAACCCCGCGATACGGACGCGCCAGGTACGGGAGTGCGAGGGGCGTCGTGCGGATCGGGCGACTTCTGCGCTGCCGTCGCGGTGTTCCGAGTGGCCGTGGTGATTTGGTGTAGTCAGGACTACACCAGAAGCCCGTGATCAACCTGAAGACGTGTGTTCACGGCGGTTGCGGGTTACCGGAGTGGCTGCGTGTTCGTGATCGGGTGTGGTTGTGCGTCGCCGGTGACGCAAAGGCGCACCGGATCTTGTGGGGGGCGTACGGGGGCTTATCCATGGCGGTCGGTATCTCCGCGTGGGGGGCGGCGGGGGTCGTAGCCTGAGGGAACGGGGCGCGCCTGGCACAGCCGGAGGGATCAATGATCGATAACCCGGTGGCGCTGGTGACCGGAGCCAACAAAGGCCTCGGCCTGGCCACGGCACGGCAATTGGCTGAGCGCGGTGCCACGGTTCTGGTCGGCAGCCGGGATCTGGACCGCGGCGAGACGGCGGCTGGCACGTTGCGGGCTGACGGACTGCCGGCCACGGTGGTGCAGTTGGATGTGACGGACGGCGCGAGCGTGCAGCGGGCGGCGGATACGGTGACGGGCGAGTACGGCCGGCTGGACATTCTGGTCAACAACGCGGGCATCCTGGTCGACGCGCCGGCCCTGGCCACCACGGTTGACGACATGCGGAGCACCTTCGAGACCAACGTGTTCGGCGTGGTTACCGTGACGAACACGATGCTGCCGTTGCTCCAGGCGTCAACCACGCCTCGGATCGTCAACATCGCCAGCACCGCCGCTTCGATGACGCTGTCCACCGAGCCGGCCGCGATGGTCGGTGACAGTGACAGGATCATGGCGTACGCGCCGTCGAAGGCAGCGGTGAACATGTTGACGGTCCAGTACGCGCGGGCGTTCCAGCGCGATCCGCGTTACTCCCACATCAAGATCAACTCTGTCACGCCTGGCCACATCGCCACGGACCTGAACGCGCACGGCAGCCCACGGACCGCGCAGCAGGCGGCGATGGTCGTGATCCGGCTGGCCACTCTGGCCGATGACGGCCCCAGCGGCGGGTTCTTCAACGAGGCCGGGGTCGTCCCGTGGTGATCATGATTCGGTGGTCGGCCGGCCCCCGCTAGGATCGTGCGAGTGACCGACGCATCGCACGAGCCGCTGGCACCCGGGTATCCATACCAGACACTCGAGGCCGCGGTGGAGCAACCGCCCCGGCGCCTGGCTGGCGCGATCATGGCGGGGGTTTCGGTGGCGGTCGTGACGGCGGTCCTCGGCGCGGGCGTCGGCTGGCTCTGGGCCGAGGTGGCCCCACGGATCGCGGTGGTCAAGGGCGACGGCGGCTTCTACTACGCCGACCCCGAGCCCGAACAAGCGGTGGCGGCCGACGGCTGGTTCGTCATTCTGGGCGCGATTGCCGGCATCCTCCTCGCCGTGGCCGCCTGGCACGTCCTACGCCGATACCGGGGTCCAGCGATCATGGCTGGGTTGGCGGTGGGGTCGCTGGCCGGCGCGATGATCGCCTGGTGGGTTGGCTACAAGATCGGTATGGCCCAGTTCGCCGCAGTGCGGGACACGGCCGCCATGGGTGCGAGGGTGAACGCACCGCTCGGCCTGCGGATCACCGATCTCGATCCGGACCGGGCCCTTCTCTCCGTACCCAATGGTGTCGCCGCTATCCAGGCGCTGGTGGCCGTCGGCGTGTACACGGTGCTGGCCGGCTTCTCGAAGTTCATGGACCTGCGCGGCGATCCGGTGCCCGGCGCTGAGGCGTTGCAGCTCACCAACCTGTACCAGCCGTTGACCTTCGAACCGCAGACGATCCCGGCCGGCGCCGCAGCGCGCCCCACGACCGACCAACCGGGTCAGTTTGGACCGGGCTTTACCGGCAACTCGGACAGCACCACCGGCACCGCCCGGACCTGACGCAGCAAGCCGATCTCGCGGTGTAGGAGGGTCAGTTCGGCGCGCAGCCGGCTCGCGGTGTCGGGGGTGGCCAGCAGTTGCTGGCGGTCGGCCACGGTCAGCGAGGCGGTGGCGGCGACCAGATGCGAGAGCACCTGGGGATCGTCCGGCAGTTGTTCGGACAGGTCGGCGGCGTCGGTGCGGACCAGGCTCAGGTAGACCCGGAAGGCGGCGAGGACCCGCGGGCCGAGCATGTCGGCGTCGCCGTCACCGCCGGCCGGTTCGGGCAGGTAGCGCACCGATGCCTGCAGGTACGGCGTGGGTGCCTCGACCATCTGTGCGATCTCGAACCGGCGGCGTCCCACGGTGACCAGGTCGAACCGGCCGTCCGGGTGCTCGGTGATCTGGCGTACCTCGGCGGTGCAGCCGACGTCGTAAAGGGTGACCGATTGGGTGGACGCGTCGACCTCCCAGCCGCGCTGGATCGCGACGACGCCGAATAGCCGAGGCGTTCCGTCCGGTAGGTCCATGATGTGTCGTACCAGTGCGCGGTAGCGCTCCTCGAAGACGTGCAGCGGCATCACCAGACCGGGAAACAGTACGGTGCCGAGCGGGAACAGCGGCAGGGTCGCTGGAGCCGGGTGCGCCGAAGTCACCCACCGAGCGTATGTGTGCGCCGCCTCGCCGGGCCAGCATCTCGCAGACCCGCACGTCACGAATGGGCCACACCGCCGCCACACCGACCAAGGTGATCTCGAGGCGAGGACTGGCTCGTCCGGTGGATGTCGGTCCGACTAGACTTCCGTCGTGCTGACGAGCGAGGAGGCCCAGGCATGAACCCGTTCGAAGAGCTTCCCCTCCGTGACGAACTGCGTACCCGGCGGCCCTACGGTGCCCCGGAGCTGGACGTCCCCGTCAGGTTGGATACGAACGAAAGCCCGTTCGTCCTGCCAGAGGCGGTGACGGATGCGGTGGAGAAGTCGTTGCACGCGGTGTTGCGCGACCTTAATCGCTACCCGGACCCGGAGGCCCTCGCGTTGCGCGAGGAACTCGCCTCGTACATCGGCAACGGGCTGAGCGCGGCGAGTGTCTGGGCGGCCAACGGATCCAGCGAGATCCACCAGCAGTTGCTGCAGGCGTTCGCGGGACCGGGCCGTAACGCGATGGGCTTCGAGCCGTCCTATCCGCTGCACCCGGTCATCGCCGCGATCACCGGCACCAGCTGGACGGATGCCCGGCGCACCAACTTCGATCTCACCCTGTCGCATGCCAAGGCACAGGTGCGGGTCTTCCAGCCGGACGTGGTTTTCGTCTGCTCGCCAAACAACCCGACCGGTGGGGCGTTGGACCTCGAGGTGATCGAGGGCATCGCGTCCGAGGCTCCCGGCATGGTGATCGTCGATGAGGCGTACTTCGAGTTCGCCCGGCCTGGCACCCAGAGCGCCGTGACGCTGCTGTCCCGTTTCCCCCGCATGGTTGTGGTGCGCACGCTGAGCAACGCGTTCGGCCTGGCCGGGGTCCGGGTGGGCTACCTGGTCGGCAATCCCCGCACCGTCGAAGCGGTCCGGCTGGTGCGACTGCCGTACCACCTGTCGTCGCTGACGCAGGCAGCGGCCCGGGCCGCGCTGGCTCATACGTCGACCCTGCTGGCCCGGGTCGACGCGATCAAGGTGGAGCGCGAGCGGATCATCACCGGCCTGCGCGAACTGGGACTCACCGCGATCGACAGCGACGCCAATTTCGTCCTGTTTGGACAGTTCAGGGACGCCCGCGCGGTCTGGCAGGCATTGTTGGAGCGGGGCGTCGCGGTGCGCGACGTCGGGCTCGACGGTTGGCTTCGGGTCACCGCCGGCAGCACCGAGGAAACCAACGCGTTCCTGACCGCGATGGGCGCGCTGCCGCATGGCGGGTAATGACATGACTTGTCGGGGCATCGCTGCTATGGGCGTGGGCTGATGGGCGGGATCTGGCCGGTACTGATGCTCGCCCTGGCCGGCATCCTCACCGGTGGCGCGTACTCGGTGTACAAGCAGGGTGGAAGCAAGGTCGCCGTGACCCTGCTGGGTGTGCTGGCCGTCGTCGCCGGCGCCGGCGGAGTCGTCTGGTTGCTGCCGGAGTCGTAATGAGCCGACCTGACCAGACAACCGGACCTGCCGTGGTGGTGTTGGACTACGGTTTCGGCAACATCCGTTCCGCCGAGCGTGCCCTGGCCCGGGCTGGTGCGCAGGTCACCGTGACCGCCGATCTGCGGGCGGCCGCGGTCGCGGATGGTCTGGTCGTTCCCGGCGTCGGCGCCTATGCGGCGTGCATGGCCGGGATCGAGGGGCTCGGAGCCGGACCGGTGATCGCCGAGCGGGTGGCCGCGGGCCGTCCGGTGCTGGGCATCTGCGTCGGCATGCAGATCATGTTCGAGTACGGCGATGAGCATGGTGTCGTCACCCGTGGGCTGGGCCTGTTGCCGGGCGGGGTGACGCGCCTGGACGCCGACCGCGTACCGCTGATGGGTTGGAACACGGTGGCGCCGCCGGTCGAGTCCTGGTTGTTCGCCACAATCGCCCCCGGCACCCGGTTCTATTTTGTCCACTCGTACGCTGCCCGCCCCGGCGACCTGCTCGAGTCGGTCGGTGGCGTCGTGACCACGTCTGTCCACGGTGGAGACTTCGTAGCCGCGGTCGAGCACGGGCACCTGGCGGTGACGCAGTTCCACCCGGAGAAGTCCGGCGACGCCGGGCTCACCCTGTTGCGCAACTGGGTCCGCACGCTGCCGATAGCGGCGACCACGCGCATCTCGACGGGCGTCGGGTGAGTCGGGAGCGGGCGAGGCGCCGCGCGGAGCGTGAGGCGGCCCAGGCGGTTGCCACGGCCAAGCGGGAACGCGGGCAGCAGCGGCGGACCCGTCGCAAGGCTCTGGTACGGCGGATGACTCCACGCGCGTTGACCGCCCAACGCCGCCGGCGCGCCTGGCTGCTCGGCCGGCGCAGTCCGGGCCAGCGTTCGGTCATCATCGGCGTGGCGATCGCGTTGCTGTGGGCGGTCTGGTATTTCGTGGAGCCGTGGCCGCTACGCATCGCGTTCTGGATCGTCGCCCTCGCGCTGCTGCCGGTGCTGGTAGTGGTGACCTTCAACCGGAGAGTGTGAAGCCATGACACTGACCCTGCTACCCGCCGTCGACGTGGCTGACGGTCAGGCCGTGCGCCTGGTCCAGGGCGCCGCCGGCTCCGAGACCGCGTACGGCGATCCGCGTGAGGCGGCACTCGCCTGGCAGGCTGACGGGGCCGAGTGGGTGCATCTGGTCGACCTCGACGCGGCGTTCGGTCGGGGATCGAACGCCGCCCTGCTGGCCGAGGTGGTGGGCGCGTTGGATGTGAAGGTCGAGTTGTCTGGGGGCATCCGCGACGACGCCTCGCTGACCGCGGCACTGGCCACCGGCGCGGCCCGGGTCAACATCGGCACCGCGGCGCTGGAGGACCCCGAATGGTGTGATCGGGTGGTGGCCGAATATGGCGACCGGGTGGCTATCGGCCTCGACGTACGGGGACGGACCCTGTCCGCGCGCGGTTGGACCCGTGACGGCGGTGACCTCTTCGAGGTGTTGGCCCGGCTGGACAAGGCAGGCTGCGCTCGTTACGTGGTGACCGACATCATGAAGGACGGCATGATGCGCGGTCCGAACCTGGACCTGCTGCGCGATGTCTGCGCACACACCGCAGCGCCCATTATCGCCTCCGGCGGAGTATCCACATTGGATGACCTGCGTGCGCTGTCCGCACTGGAATCCGCCGGTGTGGAGGGTGTGATCGCCGGCAAGTCGCTCTACGCGGGCGCGTTCACGGTCGCGGAAGCCCTCGCCGTCCTGCGCGAAACCGCCTGACGCTCAGGGAACCGGGATACACTCAAGTTTGAGTGTTCCAATCGTGAGGGTTCCCATCGTGAGTGTTGTTGATCCGCCCCGAATGTCTGCGCCTGGCGGCTTTGTCGGCCGCGGCGCAGAGCTGGCCACGCTGGACTCGATGCTGGCCAAGGTCGCCGCTGGCGGGCGGGCCGGGCGGCCGGGGCGGGCCACGCTGATGCGCGGTCGCCGCCGGGTGGGCAAGTCGCGGCTGGCCGAGGAGTTCGTCGAGCGCGCTGGCGTGCCGTACCTGTTCTTCACCGCCTCGGCCCAGCCGGTGGCGGCCGAACTGCGCCTGTTCGTCGAAGCGGGCGCCGAGTCCAACCTGCCCGGTGCGCTGATGTTGCAGGGGCAGGCCCCGGACTCCTGGGATGCCGCCCTGCGACTGCTGGCTGCCGCGTTGCCCACGCACACGCCGAGTGTGGTCGTGCTGGACGAGTTGCCGTACCTGATGGCGGCCGATCCCGGTTTCGAGGGCACGCTGCAGAAGCTCTTCGACCGCGAACTGTCCCGCCGACCCGTACTGCTGCTCGGCATCGGCTCGGACCTGGCCATGATGGAGGCGCTCAACGAGTACGGCCGGCCGTTTCACCAGCGCGCGACGGAAATGGTGGTGCCGCCGCTGAGCCCGGCCGACGTGGCCAGCATGCTGGGCCTGCCGGCGGCCGAGGCGTTCGACGCCTACCTGGTGTCGGGTGGCCTGCCCCTGATCCTCGACGACTGGCCGCACGGGGCGACCACGATGCAGTACCTGGCCGGGGCGGTCCGGGATCCCACCTCGGCGCTGCTGGTCAGCGGCGAGCGAGCCCTCGCGGCCGAGTTTCCCGGTGAGTCCCAACCCCGCCTGGTACTGAGCGCCATCGGCTCCGGCGAGCGCACGTTCGCGTCGGTGGCCCGGACCAGCGGTGGCCTGCCGCAGGCGTCCTTGACCAGAGCGCTCGCTCAATTGCGCAACAAGCGCATTGTGGACGTGGCCACCCCTCTGTCGACCCAACCGTCGCGGGAGACCCGGTACACCGTGGCCGACCCGCATCTGCGCTTCTGGCTGGCGTTTCTCGGTCCGCACATGGCCGAGATCGAGCGGGGGCGCGGCGACCTGGTCCTCAACCGGCTGACCGGGTCGTGGAGTGCCTGGCGTGGCCGGGCGATCGAGCCCGTGGTCCGCGAGGCGTTACGCCGTCTGCCGGCCGGCTATCTGCCGGCGGAGACTGGAATGATCGGGGGCTACTGGACCCGTACGAACGATCCTGAAATCGACATCGTCGGCGCTGACCGGGGCCCGGTGGCGCGCTCGATCACGGCGGTGGGCTCCATCAAATGGCTGGAGAACCGCCCCTTCGACGCGCACGACCTGGCCCGCCTGCTCAACCACCGCGCTCGCCTTCCAGGGGCTACCGCGGATGTTCCGCTGGTGGCCGTCTCCCGTACCGGCGCGAACCTTCCGGGTGTCCGGGTACTCACCCCGGCAGACCTGCTCGCCGCGTACTAGCGGATCCGGGTAGAAGATTCCAGGAGGCCCACAGCGCGGCGACCGCGGCGTGGATGGCGGGGCGTTGTGCGGCCGACGTTTTCCTGCACGAAACGGTGCATCTGACCGACCTGGCCGGCGGCGCGCTGGTCGTCGGCGGGGTGCTGCTGGGCGCGACGCGGCGCGCGAGCAGGGCGCGGACCGAGGAGGAGAAGAGCCCGGCGTTGGCCGTACCCTTGGCGTCATGAGTGTCGCCGTGCGAGTCATCCCATGCCTGGACGTGCACGACGGCCGGGTGGTCAAAGGGGTCAATTTCGTCGACCTGCGCGATGCCGGCGACCCGGTGGAACTCGGTGCGGCCTACGACGCGGCCGGCGCGGACGAGTTGGTGTTCCTTGACGTGACCGCCTCGTCCGACGACCGCGCCACCATGATGGACGTGGTACGGCGTACCGCGGAGACGGTGTTCATCCCGCTGACCGTCGGTGGCGGCGTCCGGTCGGTGTCCGATGTGGATACGTTGCTACGGGCGGGCGCGGACAAGGTGGGGGTCAACACGGCGGCGATCGCCCGGCCCGAACTGATCGCCGAGATCGCGGACCGGTTCGGCAACCAGGTGCTGACCCTGTCACTGGACGTGCGCCGGTCGACCGAAACCCCCAGCGGATTCGAGGTGACCACACACGGCGGCCGGCGCGGCACCGGAATCGACGCGGTGGCCTGGGCGGGGCGCGCCAGCCAACTCGGTGCCGGCGAGATCCTGCTCAACTCGATGGACCGCGACGGCACGAAGGACGGCTTCGACCTCGTCCTGATCAGGGCGGTCCGCGACGAGGTCGCGATCCCGGTGATCGCCTCCGGCGGCGCCGGCGCCGTGGCTGACTTCCCGCCGGCCGTCGAAGCCGGAGCGGACGCCGTACTCGCCGCCTCGGTGTTCCATTTCGGCGAGTTGTCCATCGCCGCCGTGAAAAACGGCCTCCGCGGGGCCGGCCACCCCATCCGCTGACCGCCGCCTGCGAGCGGCGGTTAGCGGGCAGCGGACGGCGGTTAGCGGGGGAGGTGGGTGGCGGGGGTGGTGAGGGCGGGTGCGGGTTGGGCGTGCCAATCGCGGAGGAACGCTTTGACCAAACCAGCCGCGCGTTCGCTGACATCGAAGTGTTGGCCCACCCAGCGGCGGGCCATCGCGGACAGCGAGTCGGCGGCTTCGTTCAGCGGATGGCCATGGTGCCCTTTGACGTGCTGGAAGACCACATGGGTACGGCGCACCCGGTCGGCCAGCCGGACCAGAGTCGGGGTGCCGGTGGTCCGGGGGCGCAGGCTGTAGCCGCGCGGCATCCGGGCCGTCTCGCCGGTACGCCACTGGGCCAGGAACCCCAGCGCGGGCTCGCTGTCCACCAGCACGGTGATGCGCAATCCGGGTGCCTGCACCGCGGCCAGCAGAAACTCGACCGCGCGCAGTTCGTTGACCAGCGCGCGGGACGGTCCCGTCGGATCGAGGTGGTGGCGGGGGTGGCTGCGCAGGCCCCACCGGCCATCGCTGGTCACGTAGGCGTAGCCGCCGGCGGCGCCTTTCCAGCTCGCGTCCGTCGCGGCGATCAACAAGCCGTCGGTCTCGCGATAGCCGGGGACCAGACCGTGCAGGCCGGCGAGCAGGCTACGGTCGTGGCGGGCCGGGCTGTCGCCATGGGTGTGCCCGGCGAAGAGTTCCTCTGCATCGCTGAGCAGGTTCGACGCGACCGGGAGGTCGTCGTACTGGGCCGCGGTGAGGGAAAGCGCGAGCAGTTCGCCGGCCGACCGGCAGGGCTCACAGCTGCTGTGCCGGTAGGCGCTCCTGCGCACCGAATCGGCCCGATCGCGCAGCTCCTCGGGGAGGAACGCGATCAGGACACGGGCTTCGTCAGGTCGCATGAGGCACATAAAGCTAGACCTGTGAGAGGCGGTTGGGTATCACCCGCTCGGCCGGGTGATCAGGTCCGACCCACGTTCTAGGCGGTAGCTCCGGCCGCGGTAGTCGACACCTCGGCGTCGGCTGCCACGTCGCCTGCCGGCGCCGGCGATGAGGGCACGGTCACGGTGAAGCGCGGCAGGAAGACCTGTACGAGCGGCCCGATGGCGAGTGCGTAGACGACGGTGCCCACGCCCAGCGTGCCGCCGAGGAGCCAGCCGGCGGCCACCACCGTGACCTCGATACCGGTACGGGCGAGCCGGATGGACACGCCGCGCGCGGCCAGCCCGGTCATCAACCCGTCGCGGGGCCCGGCCCCGAAGCGGGCTCCGATGTACAGCCCGGAGGCGATCGCGCAGAGCAGTACGCCGCCGACCAGGTAACCGATCTTGACGGGCAGCACAGTGGGCATCGGCAGTACGTCCATGGCCAGGTTCGCGACCAGGCCAATCACAAGGACGTTGCTGACTGTGCCGAGGCCCGGTCGCTGCCGCAGGGGGATCCACAACAGCAGGACCACCGCGCCGACGATCACCGAGACGGTGCCGAAGGACAGTCCCAACCGGCCGCCGAGACCCTGGTGGAACACATCCCAGGGCTGGTTACCGAGTCCGGCGGTCACCATCAGCGCCATGCTGATGCCATAGCCAGTCAGTCCGGCATAGAGCTGGATGAGTCGTCGCAATGTCCGGACCCGAAACGGGAGCGGTGAGGTGGCCTTGCTCGTTGTTGCCATGCATGCCAATATGAGGGCCAATCGCGGGGACCTAAATAGCCAATTATGGGGGAGTGGCCTTGTCTGGTGTGCTGCGTGGCGGTCATCTGGCCCGGTTGCTCGATCGGTGGCAGACCACCCGAGCGCCGCAAGGTGCCAGATTGCCCGACTACGCGGCGCTGGCCGGGTCTATCCGGGGACTGGTCCGCGACGGCCGGCTGGCACTCGGCGTACGGCTGCCGGCTGAGCGTGAACTCGCCGGGGCCCTCGCGGTGAGCCGGACCACCGTGACCGCGGCGTACCGGGAGCTGCGTTCGTCGGGTCACCTGTCCAGCCGGCGCGGCGCGGGCAGTTGGACCGCGCTGCCGAGCGGGCAACGCATCGCGACATCGGGGGCGTGGTTGCCCACCGAGGAGCGGGGCATCATCGACCTGAGTTGCGCCGCCTTCGCCGCGCCGCAGGCGTTGACCGCGGCCGCCGGCGAGGCGGTGGCGGACCTGCAGCGTTACGCCGGGACGGCCGGCTACCATCCGGCTGGCCTGACCGAACTGCGCCAGGCGGTGGCCGACAAGTTCGCCGCGCGCGGGCTGCCCACGCACGCCGACCAGATCCTCATCACCAATGGTGTGCAGCATGCGCTGGATCTGGTGTTGCGGTTGCTGGCCGCGCCCGGCCAGTCGGTCCTGGTGGAGTCGCCGACGTATCCCAACGTGCTGGCCGCGTTGCGGGCCCACCGCCTGCGGGTCAGTACGGACAACCTGGATCCGAGCCTGGGCTGGGACCCCGATCTGCTGCTCGGTGCGCTGCGGTCCGGTCGGCCCACCCTGGCGTACCTGATCCCGGAGTTCCAGAATCCCACGGGCCACCTGATGCCGGTCGCTCTGCGCGAGCAGTTGGCCGCGGTGGCGCACCGGTGCGGCACCGATCTGGTGGTAGATGAGTCCTTTGTGGACCTTCCCATGGACGGGACCGTGGTACCCGCACCGGTGGCCGCGTTCGACCGGCATGCCCGGGTACTGACCGTGGGGGGGATGACCAAGCCGTACTGGGGCGGGTTGCGGGTCGGCTGGATCCGGGCCGCGGCACCGATCGTGGCCAGGCTGGCCGCGCTGCGGGTGGCGGTGGACATGGCCGGGCCGGTGCTCGACCAGTTGGTGGCGCTGCGCCTGCTGGCTCGCTCGGACGAGGTGATCGGCGAACGGCGGGTCCAGCTTGCCGCCCGCCGCGACGCGCTCATCGACGCGCTGGCCGAGCACCTACCGCGGTGGACGTTCGCCCGGCCGGCCGGTGGGGTGAGCCTGTGGGCCGAACTCGACGCCCCGGTGTCCACAGCCCTGGCCAATGCCGCCCTGGCACATGGTGTCCGGGTCGCGCCCGGTCCGCGCTTCGGCGTGGACGGCACCCTGGAACGGTTCGTCCGGCTGCCGTTCACGCTGCCCACCAGTGAGCTGCGCGAGGCGGTGCGCAGGCTGGCCACCGCCGCGGGCACCCTGCATGAGGCGCATCTGCCCGAGTGGGCCACCCCCGCCCTGGTCGCTTGAATAACGGTCGCTTGAATAACGGTCGCTTGACCCCGCGGCCAGGACGGGAAGTGGTTGGTCAGGACGCCAGCGAACCCTCGTACATCTGCTCGATGGTGGTGGAGAACGAGATCTCGACGGCCTTGCGCTTGACCTTCAACGATGGCGTGAGCTCGCCGGTCTCCACCGCGAGGTCGCGCGGCAAGATGGCGAAGCGCTTCACTGTCTCCCAGCGGTTGAGCTTGGCGTTGAGCTCGTTGACATGTTCGGTGATCAGTGCCTGCGCCTCCGGTGACGCGGCGATGACCCCGTAGGGCTTTCCGGCCAACGGGCCGCCGGCCGCCCACTGCGCGATCGCGTCGGGGTCGAGGGTGAGCACCATGGTGACGAAGTTGCGGGCCTGACCGATCACGACCACCTGCGACACGTACGGGCACAGGGCCTTGAACTCGCCTTCGATGTGCGTCGGCGCGATGTACTTGCCACCGGAAGTTTTGATCAGGTCCTTCTTGCGGTCGGTGATGGTCAGGAAGCCGTCGGCGTCCAGTTCCCCGATGTCACCGGTCTTGAAGAAACCGTCCGAGGTGAACGTCGCGTCGCTCTCGGCCGGCAGGTTGTGGTAGCCGCGCATGACCGGAACACCACGCAATTCCACCTCGCCGTCGGAGGCGATGCGCACTTCCAGATCGCCCATGGGCCGCCCGACCGTGCCGAACTTGAAGTTGTCCGGAAGGTTGACGAAGGCACCGGCGGACGTCTCGGTCAGGCCGTAACCCTCCAAAATGGTCAGTCCGGCGGCGTGGAAGAACTCGGCGATGTCCTTGTTGAGTGGAGCGGATCCGGATACCATGATCCGGATATTGCCACCGAGCCGCTCGCGGATCTTGCCGAAGACCAGCTTGTCCGCGACACCGTGTTGGGTCTTGAGCATGCCGGTGGGCTGCTTGCCTTGCTGCTGCAAGGCGGAGACCTTGCGACCGACCTTGAACGCCCACTGGAAGATCTTCCACTTGGCGCCGCCGGCTTCCCTGGTGCTGGTGATGATCCGGTTGTAGACCTTCTCGAAGATCCGCGGCGCACCACACATGAGTGTGGGCTTGACGATTGCCAGCCCTTCGATGATCTTGTCGATCCGGCCGTCCAGGTAGGTGGGCAGGCCCACGTGGATGATGCCGCAGAGCAGGGTCTTGCCGAACGAGTGCGACAGCGGCAGCCACAGGTACTGCAGGTCGCTGGTGCGCAGGATGCCGAGCTTGGCCTGGGCCACGCCTTCCCAGCACCAGCCACCATGCAGCAACTCCACGCCCTTGGGCGTACCCGTGGTCCCGGACGTGTACATCAGCGTGGCGAGCTGGTCCGGGCGGACCGCGGCGGCGATGCGGTTGACCAGTTCCGGGTCCTCGGCCAGCGTGGCCGCGCCCAGTGCTTCGAGGTCGGCCAGGGTCAGTACCGGCACTGCGACGCCTTCGACCGCCGCGCCGTCGATGATCACCACATGGGTCAGGTCGGGCAGTTGCGTGCCCACCACCTTGCTGGCCTGGGTGGCGTCCTCGGCGATGAATACCCTGGAACCTGAGTCACGCAGGATGAACGCCGCGTCCTTGGGCTCGGTGGTCGGATAGATCGTGGTGGTTGCGGCGCCGGCACACAGGATGCCGAGGTCGACCAACAACCACTCGACTCGGGTGGCGGCCGCGATGGCCACCCGGTCTTCGGGCTGGACACCGAGATGGTGCAGGCCCGCGGCTATGGCGCAGGCCCGGTCACTGACCTGTTGCCAGGTCAGCCAGACCGGACCGGCGTCGGACGGACCGGCAATGGCTTTCGCGGTTGGGCTGGCCGCCACTCGCTGCAGGAACATATCGGGGATGGACCTGTATGGGACTTGCAGGTGTTCGGACATGGGACGCGGAGCCTCCGTGGTCGGGAGCGTGACGGCCGTCACGCACAGACTGGTTACCGAAGGGTACGGGCAACCGTCCTGCGTATGCCAGACCGAGAGCGCTGCCCCCGAGGTACTAACGGGTAGGGTGCTCCAAAGCCTTCAGGTAAGCCTTGGCCCAGGCTTTCACGTCGTGCCCCCGCACCCGACGCCGCATCGCCCGCATCCGGGCCCGATTCTCCGCCGGCGGGGTGTCCAGTGCCTTCACCAGTGTGTCCTTGAGGCTGTCCACGTCATGCGGATTGATCAGGTACGACTCGGGCAGTTCCGTCGCGGCCCCGGTGAACTCGCTCAGCATCAGCGCGCCGCCGTTGTCCGCCCGGGCGGCCACGTACTCCTTGGCCACCAGATTCATGCCGTCGCGCAACGGGGTCACCGCCATCACGTCGGCGGCCAGGTAGAGCGCGGCGAGCTCGGGCCGGTCGAACGACTGGTGAGGTAGTGCACCGCGGTCAGGCCGACCCGTCCGAACTCGCCGTTGATCCGGCCGACCTCGCGCTCCACCTTGTCCCGGAGCGAGCTGTAGTGCTCGACCCGTTCCCGGCTGGGCGCCGCCACCTGCACCATCACGGTGTCCTGGACCTTGTCAGCCGCCCGTCGGTGAGCAGCTCCCGGTAGCGCCTTGAGCCGGTGCTCGATGCCCTTGGTGTAGTCCAGGCGGTCGACGCCGAGAATCACCTTGCGCCGGATGGCCGAGATCTGCGCGGAGCGCGGCGGGCCCGGTCGATCGACATCCGGGCGCGTACGGCCAGGCCCTGCATCTCGTCGAAGTCGATCGAGATGGGGAACGGACCGGTGACCACCGTGCGCCCGTCGATGTCGATGGTGCTGGTCGATGATCGCCGCAGGCCGAGCAGGCGCGCGGCGAGGCGGAGGAAGTTGCTGCGCCCCGCGGCGGTCTGGAAGCCGACCAGGTCGGCGCCGAGCATCCCGCGTAGCAGTCTCGGAACGGCGCGGCAGCTGCATGAACAGCTCGGATCGGTGGGAACGGGATGTGCAGGAAGAAGCCGATGCGCAGGTCGGGGCGCAGCTCCCGGAGCATCGCCGGCACCAGCTGGAGGTGGTAGTCCTGCACCCACACCAGCCGAGCCGTTCGGCGCTAGCCGCCGGTCGGCCGCGGCGAAGCGGCGGTTCACCCGCCGGTAGGCCTCGCCACCAGCGGCGGTGGAACGCCGGCTGTCTCGACCGCGTCGTGGTAGAGCGGCCAGAGGGTGGCGTTGGAATAGCCTTCGTAGTAGTTCTCGTAGTCGTTGGTCGGACAGCGGTACCGGCCGCATCCGGATGCCGTCGATGTCGGGCAGCGTCCGGGGCGGAGTCCGGTGCCAGCCGGCCCAGCCGACCCAGGTGCCGTGCGTGTGCCGGCGCAGGACCGGGTGCAGTGCACTGACCAGGCCGCCGGGGCTGCGAGACCACCCCACCGTGCCATCTGGAAGAACCGTTTCGTCGACCGGAAGCCGGTTCGCCACGACAAGTAAGGATCTTCGCGACATTGCGATTCGCTCCCGTTCCCCCTCAGCACCCGCGAGGTACGGGTGGATCGTTGAACGCTGGGCGGAATGACCAGTTAGGTCCATTCATACCCACCAAAAGTTAAATGCCCGTTACGAAGCTGCTAAGTGAATCCTTAGATTCGCTCAGATCCATCGCAACCTGCAACCCCTCATCTGGGTCACGAGCACGTCGATGTCCCGGCATCCCAGATGCTGGTTGGACCCTGACTACCCCCGAGCGCAGGGACCTAACCATCGAGCTCATCCTATCTCGGTTAGCGGGCAATTACCGAGTGTGAGTGAGCTAAATATTCATGTGATTCACGTTGATCTCGTCCGGGCAGCCGTTTCATGCGGCTTTGTCGGGTATAATCGGACGTTCACGTGCGATCCGAGTGCGACCTAGGTTGACCAAAAGGTCGCCTGAAATGGGTGGCTGTCGCTAGATGCCGAAGCGGGCGGTGCGCATACGGCCGGTGATCTCGTCCGGCCCGGCGAGTTCGAGCACCGTGTGGTCCTGCCGGCCCAGCAGGAACAGCATCAGTTCGCCGGGCGTACCGACGAGGTCGACCCGCGGGCCACCCCGACCGGCGGTGACCGATCCGAGGCCCGGCGCGGTGACGGTCACCGTCGCCGGCGTGCGGCGAAGGGCCAGCCGGGCCTGCCGGCGAATCCGCGACCACAACGCGTCAGCGAATTCGGGTGCGAGTTCTCGTGGCTGCCACTGTGGCTGGGCTCGCCGGACGTCCTCGTGATGCACGAAGTATTCGATCCGGTTGATCGCCTCATCGGCCGGCCCCAACCACCATGGGCGCCGACGCACCTGCGCGACGAGGTCCGGCCAGTCCCGCCGCACCACCTGGTCCTGGACCCGGCGCAGGTGCGGCGCCAGTTGCCGGATCGCGATGCCCGGGGCGGCGTCCAACCTGGTCAACCGGACGACGAGGTGCGCGGCGAGATCGCGGGTGGTCCATCCCTCGCACAGGGTCGCGGCGTCGGGGCCGACGGAGAGCATCAGGTCCGCCAAGGCAGACCGCTCGATCGGCGCGAAATGCGTCACCCAAGGGATGCTACCCACGCCAGGGCGTCACAGCAGCATCACACGTCGTGCCCTGCACCGCATCCTGCGCCAGTTCGAACCGCACCGTGCTCCAGCGCGAACCGCACCGTCGGATCGGTAAGGAGCGACATCGCATAGGGTGGTGACGGATGTTGAGTGGGCGGGGGAGACGGTGGCAACGGGCGAGCGGGTCGCGGCGCGGGTGTTGCGTGAGGGTCTGCTGGTGTTGGGCCGGGAATCCGGGCCGAGCCGCGGATCTTCGCTGTCGCGCTCACGGGCAGCACGATGTTCGGGCTGTTCACGGTGGCCAGCGCACTCGTTACCGGGAAGATCGTGGGCCAGGTCGTGGTGCCGGCCTTTGACAAGCGCGAAGCGGCCCCGGCGGTGTTGGCCCTCGGCGCGAGCGTGCTACTAGGCCTGTCCCTGCTGAAGGTGTGCGCGATTTTCGGCCGCCGGCTCGGCGCCGGGTACATGCAGTACCGGCTGCAGGCCGCCTTCCGCCGCCGGGTCACCCGCCGGTACCTGGAACTGCCGCTGAGCTGGCATCACCGCAACGCCACCGGCACGCTGCTGTCCAACGCCAACTCCGACGTGGAGGCCGCCTGGTACCCGATCGCGCCGATGCCGTTCGCCGTCGGCACCCTGGTGATGCTGGTCGGCGGCGTGGTCTCGCTGTTCGCTCACCGACTGGGCCCTCGCCCTGGTCGGCCTGGCCGTCTTCCCGGCGCTGTTCGCCCTCAACGTGGTCTACTCCCGTCGGATGGCGCCCCGCGTCAGGCCCGGGCCCAGCGGATGCGGGCGGAGGTCAGCGGCATCGCCCACGAGAGCTTCGACGGCGCGCTGGTGGTCAAGACCATGGGCCGCGAGACGCAGGAGACCGACCGGTTCGCCGCCCGCGCCGGCGACCTGCGCGACGCGCTGATCTCGGTCGGCCGGCTGCGCGGCGTGTTCGACCCGATGCTGGAGCCGCTGCCCAGCCTCGGCACGCTCGCCGTGCTGGTGGTCGGCGCGATCCGGCTGCGCCAGGGCGCGATCACGATCGACGAGCTGGTCAGCGTCGCGTTCCTGTTCACGGTGCTCGCCTTCCCGGTGCGGGCCATCGGCTGGGTGCTGGCCGAACTGCCGCGCAGCGTCGCCGGCTGGGACCGGGTGCGCGCGGTACTCGACGCCGACAGGCGACATGCCGTACGGCGACGACGGCGCTCGACCCGGCCGCAACGGCGCCCCGGCCACCCTCGCGTTCCGCGACGTGCACTTCGGCTACGAGCCGGCCGAGGCGCACCTGCCCGGCGCCGAGGTGCTCGGCGACGGTCACGCTTCGACGTGCCGGCCGGGAAGACCGTGGCCCTGGTCGGGCCGACCGGCTCGGGCAAGTCCACGATCGCGTCGCTGGCCGTCCGCCTGGTCGACCCGGCACTCCGGCACGGTGCACCCTGGACGGCGTCGACGTCCGCGAGCTGACCGCCGCCGCGCTCGCCGCCACGGTGGCGCTGGTGGCGCAGGTGCCGTTCGTCTTCGACGACACGGTCGGTCGGCAACATCAGCCCTGGACCGGGCCGGCATCGGACGACGAGCGAGGTGTGGGCGGCGCTGCGGCTGGCCGAGGCGGACGGTTTCGTCGACCGCGCTGCCGGACGGGCTGGACACCATGGTCGGCGAGCGGGGCACGTCGCTCTCCGGTGGGCAGCGGCAGCGGCTGACCCTGGCCCGGGCGCTGGCCGGCCGGCCGCGGCTGCTGGTGCTGGACGACGCCACCAGCGCGGTCGACCCGCGGGTGGAGGCGGCCATCCTGGCCGGGCTGCGCGCCGCGGCGGCCGCGCCCGCGTCGATCCTGGTGGTGGCCTACCGGCGGGCCACCATCGCGCTCGCCGACGAGGTGATCTACGTGGAGCAGGGCCGGGTGGTCGCCCGGGGCACCCACGCGGAGCTGCTGGCCACCGTGCCCGGCTACGTCGACCTGGTCACCGCGTACGAGCAGGCCGAGCGGAGCGAACGCGGACCAGGAACGCCCGTACGACGAGGTCAGGTCGCTGCGCTGACCTCCGGCCTGGAAGTCGAGGTGGACCGGTGAGCGCGAGCACGACGCGGCGGAGCGCCCGGGCCGGCGCGCCGTCAGCGGCGACCGAGTCGACCTGGCGACGCTGCGGCGGGGCCTGGCGCTCTCGCCGGAGCTGAGGACCGGGCCTGGCCGGCACGCTCGGCGCTGGCGGTGGTCTACATGGTCGGCCGGGTCGCCGTGCCGGTCGCCGTGCAGCAGGGCATCGACCAGGGCATCGTCGGGCGGGCTCGATCTGGACGTCGTCTCGCGATTACCGTGCGACCACCCCGGCCGTGCTGGCGGTCACCACCGCCTGCGGCTACCTGATGATGCGCCGGCTGTTCACGGTCAGCGAGACCGCGCTGGCCACGTGCGGACCCGGGCGTTCCGGCACGTGCACGACCTGTCCATGCTGCACCAGCAGTCGGAGCGGCGCGGCTCGCTGGTCTCCCGGGTGACCAGCGACGTCGACCAGATCACCCAGTTCCTCCAGTGGGGCGGCGTGATCCTGCATCGTCAACCTGGGCCAGCTCGCTGGTCACCACCGCCGTGATGCTCGGCGTACTCCTGGCAGCTGACCCTGGTGGTGTTCGGCGGCGTTCCTGCCGGCGGTGCTCGTGGTCCGGCTGCTGCAGCGCCGCCTCGGCGGCGGCGTACGGCACGGTGCGCCAGCGGACCGGCACGCTGCTCGGCGCGATCAGCGAGAGCGTGGTGGGCGCGCCGGTGATCCGGGCGTACGGGATCGCCGGGCGCACCGCGCGGCGGCTGGACGAGGCGATCGAGGGGCAGCGGCGTGGCCCAGCAGCGGGCGATCCGGATCAGCATCATGGGCAGCTCGGTCGGGGAGCTGGCGGCCGGGCTGGCGCTGGCCGGCGTGGTGGTGCGTCGGGGTGACGCTCGGCGTGGACGGCACGCTGTCGATCGGCCAGCTGACCGCGTTCCTGTTCCTGGTGACGCTGTTCATCCAGCCGGTGCAGATCGCCACCGAGGTGCTCAACGAGGCGCAGAACGCGATCGCCGGCTGGCGCCGCGTGCTGGACGTGCTGGACGTCGCCCCGGATGTGGCCGACCCGGGCGAGCAGGGTCGGGAGCTGCCGGCCGGGCCGCTGGACGTCCGGTTCGCGCGGCGTGCGGTTCGCCTATCCGGGCGGCCCGCCGGTGCTGCACGAGGTGGATCTGGACGGTTCCGGCGAAGAGCCGGGTGGCCGTGGTGGGCGAGACCGGCAGCGGCAAGACCACCTTCGCCAAGCTGGTCACCCGGCTGATGGACCCGACGCGCCGGTGACGGTGCTGCTGTCCGGGGTGCCGCTGCGCGAGGTCCGGTTCGACTCGCTGCGCCCCGGGTGGTGATGGTGCCGCAGGACGGCTTCCTGTTCGACGCGACGGTCGGGGAGAACGTCCGGTTCGCCCGCCCGGCCTGACCGACGCGCAGCTGAGCCGCGGCCTTCACCGATCTGGGCCTGGCGCGACTGGCTGGACGGGCTGCCCAGCGGCCTGGACACGCCCGTGGGCGAGCGCGGCGAGGCGCTCAGCGTCGGCGAACGGCAGCTCGTCGCGCTGGCCCGGGCGTACGTGGCCGATCCCGACCTGCTGGTGCTGGACGAGGCGACCAGCGCGGTCGACCCGGCCACCGAGGTGCGGCTGCAACGCACCCTGGACGCGGTCACCCGGGGTCGTACCACGCTGGCCATCGCGCACCGGCTCTCCACCGCCGCAGGCCGCCGACGAGGTGATCGTGGTGGACCGGGGTCGGGTGGTCCAGCGGGGTCCGCACGACGAGTTGGTCGGCGATGCCGGACTCGGTCTACGGCCTGCTGCACGCCTCCTGGCTGGAGCAGACCCGGTACCGGCTGAGGCTCCACTGCCGTGGGGGACCCGGCGTCGCGGTGGGAGCCGAGCGTCGCCCGGAGCCTCCTCACCCTGCGCCGAACTGCTGGGCGTGACACCGGGCCGTGCTAGCTCTTTGCGGTCAGGCGGTCCGGTCAGGTAGCGCTGGATGGTCGGGCCGATCGCGGCGACCAGGGACTCCGGCGGCTGCTGGCGAGCGGCTCGATGCTGACGATGTACCGCGATCATGATCAGGCCGGCTATCTGGCTGGCCACCAGGTTCGCCCGCGATCCGGCCGCTCCGCCGGGTCGACCCGAGGCCGGTCACCACCCGGCGCATGACCGGTTGACGACGAACTCGCGCAGCAGTCCGGGCGATCGACTCGTTGCTCACCGCGGAGCGCACGAACGCGGCCGCGGCACCTCCGGCAGGCGAGTCCCAGATGCGTGAGCAAGGCGCGGACGAGCCGCTCGCCGAAGCCGTCCCGCCACCGGCGAGCACGGCGGGAATGCATCTTGGCCGGATCGATCGGAGCCTGCATCGCGGCCAGGAACAGCTGATCCTTGGTGCCGAAGTAGTGATGTACCAGTGCCGGGTCGACCTCGGCGGCAGCGGCGATGGTCCGGATCGAGGCGGCGTCGTAAGCCACGCTCGGCGAACGACTCCGGGCCGCGGCGAGGATCGCTTCGCGGGTGTCCTGGTTGCCGGGGCGCCGGCCGGTACGTACCACGTTCGCTCTTCCCATCCCGTCTGGATCGCCGCGGGCTCGCCCTCGGGCCACCAAGATCACGTTCTATGCGGTCCGCCTCCGCAGGGTCGCCGCGGCCAGGACGAGGGCGAGCACCACGCCCCGGCCACGATGCCCAGGTCCCGCCAGAGCGTGGCGGTGGGCTCGGCGTGCGCGCCGACCTCCTGCAGCGCCTCACCGCGTAGGACAGCGGGCAGCACGTCGCTGATCGCCTGTAGCCAGCCGGCCATCTGGTCGCGGGCCACAAACAGTCCGCAGAGCAGCAGTTGTGGATACACCACGACCGGCATGAACTGCACCGCCTGGAACTCGGTGCGGGCAAAGGCGCTGCAGAACAGCCCGAGCGCGACCCCGAGCACCGCGTTCGCGACCGCGATAGGATCACCAGCCGGGGTTCCGGCGGTTCCAGATCGAACAGCCAGTATGCCACACCGGAGCCGATCGAGGCCTGGACCGCGGCGGCCAGGCCGAACGCGATGCCGTACGCGAACAGCAGGTCGAGCTTGCCCATCGGTGTGGTGAGCAGCCGCTCGAGTGTGCCGGTGGTGCGCTCGCGCAGCATCGCGATGCTGGTGACCAGAAACATGATCACGAACGGGAAGACACCGAGCATGATCAGGCCGATCCGGTCGAACACCATCGGTGCCTCGGAGGACATGTAGGACAGCAGGGTCAGCGAGCAGCACCGGTACGAGAATCAGCATCGCGATGGTGCGCCGGTCGTGGCGCAGTTGGCTCATGATCCGCCCGGTCGTGCTGCCCAGGATGCGCAGGTTCATGCCGCCTTCTCCCTCGTACCGGGCTCGCAGCCCATCTCCGTCGTACTGGGCGGGTTCATGCCGCCGCCCTTTGCCTGGCCCGGATCAGGTGCAGGAATGCCGCTTCCAGATCGTCCGTACCGGTGGCCGCGCGGATCTGGTCCGGCGTGTCGTCCGCGATCAGGTCGCCGTCGCGGATGAGCAGCAGCCGGTCGCAGCCGGCCTGCCTCGTCCATCACGTGACTCGACACGAGGATCGTCGTACCGGCAGCCGCCATGGCGCGGAACTGCTGCCACAGGTCGTCGCGCAGCACCGGATCCTGCCCGACCGTCGGCTCGTCGAGCACCAGCACCTTCGGCTTGCCGACCAAGGCACAGGCCAGCGACGCGCGGGCCCGTTGGCCTGCCGGACAACGTGCCGACCAGTTGTCCCGCTGCGTCGGCCAGCCCCACGCCGGCCACCGCGCGATCCGCGTCCGCGCGGCTGATGTCCGGGTACAGCGAGGCGAAGTACCGCGCGTTCTCCCGTATCGTCAGGTCCGGGTACACACTGGGCGCCTGGGTCAGGTATCCCACCTGGCTGCGCAACTGCGCCGAACCCGCTGGTTGCCCGAGCACGGTCACCGTGCCCGACTTCACCTGCTGCACGCCGACAATGGCCCGCATCAGCGTGGTCTTCCCGCTGCCGCTCGGCCCCAGCAGTCCGGTCACGCTGCCGCTGGGAATGATGCACGTCAGTCCGCGCAGCACGCGATTGCGCCCACGCTGGATGACGAGATCCCGCACCTCGATCGCGGTATCCATTTGCCTACCTCCCGGTAGAACTCAACAACCGTTGAACTCAACGCTAGATGAAATTTCTGGACCCGGCAACACCGCTTCCGTCAACGTGAGTGACCGGGGCCAGCCGGCAAGCTCGTCACCAGCCCATACCGCATGATCCACGCGCATCGTGGACCCTGGACAGTCCACTATCACCATGGATCACGACATTGACGTTCGCCCGCGAACCCAAAGTCCACACGCTCCTGGGGGTGGGACGTGGTTGTGCGGACCTGATCGCGGGCGTACCGGCGTCGCTCGCGTGATCCGGTGTGGTTGTTCGTCACGGGCGACAAGCGATCGGACCGGAGCACGGTGCGCGGGCGAGCCTCTGGCGATCGGTGTGGTTGTGCGTCGGCGAGGCACTCGATCGGACCACGGTGCACGAGGGCCCGCTGCCTGTGGTGACAGCGGGCCCCGTTGGTGCGCGGTTACAAGGAGAGACAGTTACAGGGAGAGCAGACGGTCCAGGTATGCCTGGTACTCCCACAACGCGCGATCAAGCAGTTCGGCGTCCTGCACCGGCGCCTGTCGCCAGCTACCGAGCCTCGACACCCCATCCAGCAGCGCCTTGTTGACCGCGGCCACCGCATCCAGCACGACTACTTCCGCGTTGGCCAGCGCTTCCGCCGGTGTCTGCCCGAACTGGACGTGTGTGGCGACGATCCGTTCCCGCAACGCCAGTGCGGTCTCGCCCGGCAGGACGGTCAACGCCCCGACCACGGTGACCTCGGGTGCCTCCGAAGTGGACTGATCGACAGGTGCGACCTCAGCTTCACCGGCTTCGGCTGGCTCAGCCTCGGCCCCTGCGCCGTCCGCGACCTCGATCCAAGCCGGCACCGGCTCGCCGTCAAGGGTGGCGTCAGCGTCAGCCAGGGCTTCTTCGGTCACCGTGGCGGCCACATCCGGGTCGGCTTCGTGTACGGCGCCGGCCGCCGGCGCCGGTTCGGCCTCGGCCGGCCCTACCTCGTTGGACTCTGCCTCGTTGGACTCTGCCTCGTTGGACTCTGCCGCGTCGGGTTCTTCGGCCTCGGATTCTGGTGCGTCGGATTCTGGTGCGTCGGCGGTGGCCAGTGAGACCTCCGCCTCCAGTTCTTCCGGCGCGGAGGCCCCGGCTTCTACCTCGCTTCCAGCCGCATCGTCCTCAGCCGGCGCGGCACCCGTTCCGGCATCGCCCGTGGGCTCGACCTCTACCTCAACCGGAGACTCGCCTTCTGCGGAGGGATCGGCCGGCACCGGCGGCGCGTCAGGCGACGCTGGCTCCCCAGCATCCGCGGGTGGTTCGTCAGATGCCGGTTCGGCGTCGGCCACCGGTTCGGCGTTGATCCCAGTTTCCCCATCAGCGTTGGCGTCGGCCTGAGCAGCTACCTCCGCGTGGGCTACGGGTTCGGCATCAGCCACGGGTTCGGGATCTGCTACGGATTCGTCCGCAACCTGTTCGGCGTCGGCGTCGGCGTCTGCTCCGGGTTCGGCGTCTGCGACCTGTTCGGCGTGTGAAACTGGTTCGGCGTCAGCCGCGGGTTCCGCATCCACCGCGGGTTCGGCGTCAGCGGCGGGTTCCGTTTCGGCGACGGGTTCGGGGTGGTTGGCAGGTTCCGCGTCGGCTGCCGGTTCGGCGTCCGCTGCTGTTTCGAGTTGAGCCTCGGGTTCGACGTCGGCCTCGGGTTCCCCTTCGACAGCGACGGCTGCTTCTGGTGCGGGGTCGGCGTCAGTTGGCGTTCCGGCGGTCTCGGCGTCACCTTCTGCCTCGGCCGCTGGCGCGACCACGTCCTGGTCGACGGCCTCAACTTCGGCCGGCTCGCCGGCGGCGGGCACCTCGTCAACGGCTACCGCCGCAGCCGCATCGGCGTCCGGCACGGCTCTATCTGCCTCGGGCTCTGTTTCGCCCGCATCCGCTACGGCCTCCGCGTCGGCTGTACTCGGCTCGGGTTCGGCTTGCGCCGGGTCCGCATCGGGTTCCGCTGTGTCCGGCTCCGGCTCGGCTTCCGCTGTATTCGCCACCGGCTCCGGTTCGGCCGCATCTGCTACGGGCTCGGTGATGTCAGCGTCAGTGCCGGCGTCAGTGTCAGCTGATTCGGCGGAACTGTCTGATGCCGCGTCGGCCGTGTCCGGCTCGGACTCCGGCTCATCCTCAGCGACGCCGTGGCCCGACTGGGCGGCGCTGAGCACCGCGTCGACTTCGGCCTCCAGGCCGCTGAACAGGTCGTCCACCGTCTCGGGTGCCGAGTCGGCGTCAGCGTGCGGGGCGCCCGACCCCTCAGACGATTCGGCCTCGGGCTCTGCGGCAGGCTCGCCATTGCCGGAGTCGGCGGCAACTTCCTCAGGCTCAGCCTGAGCGTCAGACACCGCCTCGCCTTCGACAGCGGAGACACCCTCCGAGTCACCAGCTTCGGCGGGTGCTGCCTCAGCGCCATTCGTCGCGTCCGCGTCCGGAGCGACCGCGTCTGCGACTTCGGCCGACCCGACGGCGTCGTCGGTCTCGTCGGCTAACGCCTCGCCGGTCTCGTCCGCGCCGGACGCCTCCGGCGCGGCCGTTGATTCCTCCGCCGGCGCCAGATCGCTGGCCTCCGCGCCTGCCTCACCCGCTTCCGCGCCTGTCTCGTCGGCCTCGGTACCGGCGTCCGCGCCTGCATCGTTGGCCTCGGTACTGGCTTCCGCGCCTGCCTCACCGGCTTCCGCGCTGGCCTCGGTACTGGCTTCCGCGCCTGCGTCGTTGGCCTCGGCACTGGCTTCCGCGACTGCCTCGCCGTCGTCCACAGCGGACGCCTCGGCATCACCGGCCTCGTCAACCTCGACGGCCACGCCGGTTGAATCCGCAGCGAGGTCACCCGCATCAGCAGCAACCCCGGCGGCACCATCAGCCGCGTCAGTCTCATCAGCATCAGTGGCATCCGCGGCCACGTCAGTCGCCTCGGCGGCGACCTCAGTCGCACCCTCAGCCACGTCAGCCCCATCCGCGGCGACCCCAGTCGCATCTTGAGCTACGTCAGTCCCCTCCGCGGCGACCTCGGTCGCGTTGGCTTCCGGACCGTCGGTGACCACGTCGGATTCCGGGCCGGCCGCCGCGACCGGAGTTGTGTCTGGGTCGGCTGTCACCTCGTCAGCCGATGCCGGGTCGGCCGCCTCCGCTTGCGCGCCAGCTGACGGTTCGTCGACCGATGCCGCTTCGGTGGCGATGCCGTCGACCGGTGCCGGGTCGGTGGACACCTCATCATTCGGCGCTGGGTCGGCCGACGTCTCGAGTACGGCTGGGTCTGCCTCGACGTCGATGGTTGGCCCACCTTCGGCGACCCCGTCGGTCGATGTCTCGGCTTCGGTTGACGGGTCAACCGCCGGGTCGGGCGTACTGGATGGATTCTCTTGTGTCGCAACGCCTTCGGGGGCTGAAGGTGCGACGACGACGGGCTCGACGAACTGGGCCGGCGCTACGGGTTGTTCCGCATCCAACGGTGTCGGTGCCTCGGGTACCGCTCCGAAGGGCGAGGTGGGGGTGGGGGGACCGGCGAGTGTGGTCCCGGCGGTAGCCGTGGGGGTCGGCACGTTGTCGGCCGGGTGGTGCACCGGCGTGCCGGCGTCTTCGCGGGGTGGGGGTGCGGCCACGCCCTCTGGTTCGAACATGTTCCTCCTCCGTCCGTCCTGCGGTCGGTCAGGGCGACCGCTTTTCTGGGGAATCCGGGTCAAACCCGACGTATCGCCGACATGCAGGGACCATGGGCCAGCCCTACCGGGACGAGGGGTCAGGTCGGGGTTGAACAGGAGAGAGATAACGGAAGCGTCCGCCACGGAGAGTCCGAGCGGCGCGCTCTCAAAATACTTCTGTACCCACTCAGTTCTCTAGACCCCAAATCGGGAGCGTCTATGACGACTTGGTTCGCACCTGGGTTTGGGGGAGAATCTCGGGTTGTGGAGCACGCGAACCCCGTTCTGCCCCCCGCCATCGCCGCCCGTCTCAAGCGCGACGCGGCCGGTCTGGTGCCTGCGATCGTCCAGCAGTACGACTCGGGCGAGGTGCTCATGCTGGCCTGGATGAACGACGAGGCACTACGACTCACCCTCGGCACGGGGCGGGCGACCTACTTTTCCCGCAGTCGCGGGACGCTGTGGGTGAAGGGCGAGACCTCGGGGCATCATCAGTACGTGAAGTCGGTCGCGCTCGACTGCGACGGCGACACCCTGCTGCTCCTCGTCGACCAGGTGGGCGTCGCCTGTCACACCGGCGAACGCACCTGCTTCCACACCGACCTCCAAGCGGCCACGGACGAGAGCAACCCAGCCGCCACGGACGAGAACAATCTAGGGGACAGGCAATGACCACCGGCGTTGTCGCACCGGACGAGAAGACGTTCCTCGGACTGGCCCGGGAACACCGGGTCATCCCGGTGACGCGCCGGCTGCTCGCCGACGGGGAGACCCCGATCGGCGTGTACCGCAAGCTCGCCGGCGGACCCGGCACGTTCCTGTTGGAGTCGGCCGAGCACGGGGCCGGCGGAGCGAGCTGGTCGCGGTACTCATTCATCGGCGTGCGCAGCATCGCCACCCTGACGGAGAAGGATGGCCAGGCGGTCTGGCTCGGTCAGCCACCGGTCGGCGTGCCCACCACCGGTGACCCGGTCAGCGCGCTGCGGGAGACCGTGGCCATGCTGTCCGGCACCAGCCAGCCGATCATCGGTGCCCCGTTGCCGCCGCTGACCGGTGGCCTGGTGGGCTACCTGTCCTACGACGTGGTGCGCCGCTTCGAGCGGCTGCCTGAGCTGTCGGCCGACGACCTGCGGGTGCCCGAACTAGGTATGGTGCTGGCCACCGACCTGGTGGTGCTCGACCACTTCGAGGGCACCGCGGTGCTGGTGGCCAACGCGGTGTTGCCGCCGAAGCCGACCAAGGCCGCCACGTCGGCCGCCTACCACCAGGCCATCGGCCGGCTTGACGCGATGACCACCGCGCTGTCGCGGCCCACTCCTCCGATGGTCTCCACAGTGGAGAAGCCCGGCGTCGGCCGGTTCCTCTCGCGTACCCCGGATGGCCTGCACCCCAAGGCGGTCGAGGCGGCCAAGGAAGCGATCCAGGCGGGCGAATGCTTCCAGATCGTGGTTGCCCAGCGGTTCGAGCGGCCGACCGAGGCGGACCCGCTCGACATCTACCGGGTGCTGCGCTCCACCAACCCCAGTCCATACATGTATCTGCTCCGTTTCGATGGCTTCGACATCGTCGGTTCGTCACCGGAGGCGCACCTCAAGGTGCAGGCCACGGCGGAGCACGGAAGGCGGGCGCTGTTGCATCCGATCGCCGGCACCCGCTGGCGCGGCGCTACGCCCGAGGAGG
Source organism: uncultured Actinomycetota bacterium (assembly GCA_963742855.1). Lineage (GTDB taxonomy): Bacteria > Actinomycetota > Actinomycetes > Mycobacteriales > Micromonosporaceae > CAVUNP01. The sequence goes on from CAVUNP010000007.1 coordinate 96,069, forward strand.
ACGCCCGGCTGGCCGGCGAGCTGCTGGCTGACCCGAAGGAACGGGCCGAGCATGTCATGCTGGTCGACCTCGGTCGTAATGATCTCGGTCGGGTGTGCAAGCCCGGCACCGTGGAGGTGCCCGAGTTCGCCACGATCGAGCGGTACAGCCACGTCATGCACATCGTGTCGACCGTCGTGGGCGAGCTGCGCGATGACCGCAGCGCCTTCGACGCCCTCGTCGCCACGTTCCCCGCCGGCACGCTCAGCGGCGCCCCGAAGGTACGGGCGATGGAGATCATCGACGAGCTTGAGTCGACCCGTCGTGGCATCTACGGCGGCATCGTCGGCTACTTCGGTTTCGGCGGTGACATGGACACCGCCATCACGATCCGCACCGCGCTGCTTCGCGACGGCGTCGCCTACGTCCAGGCGGGCGGCGGCATCGTCGCAGACTCGGATGCCGGCGCCGAGGAACAGGAGACCCGCAACAAGGCGGCGGCCGTGCTCGCCGCCATCGCCGCGGCCGAAACCCTGAAGCCGGCCCGGTGACCACCCCGGCTGCCACGACCACGCCGGTACGGGCACCGGGGAACAAGACCCGGCAGTTCGCGGTCGCGGTGCTGGCTTGCGTGGCCGGCGCGGGGCTCGCGCTGTTCGCGGCGTCGCAGACCTGGCTCGTCGAGGTCACCCCGCAACCGGATCCGCTGCCGGCTACCACCCTCGCCCGTACCGGCGGCTCGCTGCTGCCGTTGTTGCCGGCGTTGGCTCTGGTCGCGCTGGCCGGCGCCGGTGGACTGCTGGCGACCCGCGGCATGGCCCGGCAGGCGGTGGCCATCCTGATCACGCTGGCCGGGCTGGGTGTCGCGGCCACGCCGTTCGACGAGGTCGGCCGGTCCGGCGTCGCGATGGTCTGGATCGTGGCGTCGGTGCTGGCCGGGTTGGCGGTCGCCGCGGCCGGTGTCCTCGCCGTGCGGCGCAGCCGCTTCTGGCCGTCCATGGGCGCCCAGTACGAGCGGTCGGCAGCGGAGTCCGGCGACGTCACCGCGCGTGGGCTCACGGAGGCGTCCGCATCGGCGAGGGCCGACGTCGATCTGTGGGCCGCGTTGGAGCGCGGCGAAGACCCCACGAAAGAATGAAATATCGGATACAGCCGATTGGCGGTACAATCCCGGCGGGCTGATCTCTTGGCGTGACACCTGCGCAGCGAAGCAACGGCCGGGTTACGGGTTGGTAAGCGGGGCTGTCCAGTGCTTGACACCTCCAGATGTGCAACTTACGTTCAGCCCCACGACGCGGCGATCACTCCCTGTGTTGTCGGCTGGACAGGCATGTCAGGGAGTGGATCGGCTCGGCCGTGCAGCTGTCCCATCGACGTGTCGCCAAGAGATCACCCGATTTTGCTGAACAACCCTGGGCAGTCGGTCACTCGACGAACCCGGTAGTCCGACCAGTCCGCCATGGGTGGGCTGGTTCGCCTGCCGCCCCACCGGGCGGCCGACGGACCTGTTCCGCTCCGCGCCTGGTTGCCGACCGTAACAAGGTCACCAACGAGAGGAACAGAATGAGAAGGCGGATGAAGGCGATCGCCGTCCTCGGTGTTGTCGCATTGGCGGCGACCGGGTGTGGCGGTGGCAAGACCGGCGGCACCGGCGGCGACGTCAAGACGCTGGAGATCGGCGTCGACCTGCCGTTCCAGGGTTCATCGCAGGACTCGTCGAACGACACGTACAACGCCATGGCGCTCTACCTCGAGCAGATCGGCGGACAGGTCGGCTCGTACAAGGTCAAGCTGAAGAAGTACGACAACTCGACCGCGGCCAAGGGCGCCTGGGACGACGCCCAGTGCACCAAGAACGCCAGCGACCACGTGGCCAACACCGCTGAGGTAGCCGTCATGGGTACCTTCAACTCGGGGTGCGCCAAGCTCGAGGTGCCGGTTCTGAACCAGGCGCCGGGCGGCGGCATGCTGATGGTCTCGCACGCCAACACCAACACCGGCCTGACCAAGACCTGGGAACCAGGTGAGCCGGACAAGTACTACCCGACCAACAAGCGCACCTACGCCCGCGTGGTCACCACCGACGACATCCAGGGCCCGGCGGACGCGCAGTTCGCGTTCAAGGAGCTCAAGATCAAGAAGGTCTTTGTCCTCAACGACACCGAGACCTACGGCCAGGGCGTGGCGAAGGCCTTCACGGCCGAGGCCAAGAAGCAGGGCATGGAGGTTGTCGGCGAGGCCTCGTGGAAGAAGGGCGACGCCAACTACACCGCGCTGTTCGGGCAGGCCAAGGCGGCCGGCGCCGAGGCTGTCTTCTTCGGCGGCATCTTCGACAACAACGGTGGTCAGCTGACCAAGGACAAGGTCTCCGTGCTCGGCCCGAACTCCGGCGTCAAGCTGCTCGCGCCGGATGGCTTCACCGGTTACCCGGAGTTCCTGGCGCTGCCGGAGGCCGATGGTGCGTACCTGAGCTTCGCTGGCCTGTCGACCGACCCGCTGCGTGCACTCGGTGGCGCCCCGGGCCAGTTCCTGGACAAGTACAAGGCCAAGTACGGCAGCGACCCGCGCACCCCGTACGCGCTGTACGGCGTGCAGGCCCTGCAGGTGATCCTGGCCGCCATCGAGAAGTCCGACGGTACCCGCAAGGGTGTTCTCGACCAGGTCTTCAGTGGTTCCGGCATCTCCATCGCGGCGGACAAGTCGATGGTGGGCAAGGCAATCGCGATCGACCCGGCCACAGGCGACACGGACGCCAAGGACATCACGATCGAGTTGGTCAAGGACGGCAAGGAGACCTTCTTCAAGGCTCAGACCGTCGCTCTCTAATCGCACGACGGTGCGGTGCGGCGGACCTTCGCCGCACCGCACCACCCCCTTCGCTGGGTGCGCGCGGCGCCCCGCCGCGAGCACGCACTGCGTACCTGAACCTGTGGAGCCTCATTGAGTCAGACCACCGCGACCGCCTCGCCGGTCCTGTCGACCCGACGGGCGATCGTCGCCCGTAAGTACTTTGTCAACACGGCCGCCGCCCTCATCCTGGCCGGTACCGCGACGTGGCTTATCAGCGCGCTGATCGACAAGCCCGCGCTGTTCCTCAGTTCGGCCATCGCAGGCCTGCAGAACGGGGCCCTGTTCGCGTTGATCGCGCTCGGCTACACCCTGGTGTACGGCATCATCGAACTGATCAATTTCGCGCACGGTGACCTGTTCACGCTGGGCGCGCTGATGGCGGCGACTGTGACGACCTCCATCTTCGGGCTGACGTCCTCCGGGGCGAGTCTCGGCGGCTGGCTGATGTTCATGGTCACACTCGTGATCTGTATGGCTTTCTGCGGCAGCGTCAACGTGGCGATCGAGTTCGTGGCCTACCGGCGATTGCGCAAGGCGCCGAGGTTGGCTCCGCTGATCACGGCGGTCGGCATGAGCTTCATCCTGCTGTTCGTCGCGCTGCAGTGGAACGGGTCCCAGGCCAAGAGCAACTGGAAGAGCGTGCTGCCCCAGGGCGCGTTCGAGGTCAACGGCGTCCGGATCGAGCACAAGTTCTTCATCATCTGGGCCGTGGTCATCCCGATCTTGCTGGCATTGAGCTGGATCGTGACCCGTACCCGGGTCGGCAAGGCGATGCGCGCGGTGGCCCAGGACCAGGACGCGTCGCGGCTCATGGGCATCAACGTCAACCGCATCATCTCCTTCACCTTCCTCCTGGGTGGTTCGCTGGCCGGCGCGGCCGGGCTGGTCTACCAGCAGGCGATCGGCACCACCCGCTACGACCTCGGCTTCCAGTTCGGTCTGATCGCCTTCGTCGCGGCGGTGCTCGGCGGAATCGGCAACCTCACCGGTGCGGTGCTTGGTGGTGTGCTCATCGGCCTCATCAAGGGCTTGAACGACGGGGTCGGGCTCGGGCAGCAGTGGAGCCAGACCGTGGTGTTCACCATCCTGATCCTGGTGATGGTGTTCCGGCCCACCGGCCTGATGGGGCAATCTCTCGGCGAGAAGGTGTAGGACCGTGGCCGACATCGCAACTCCCACCAGGCCTACTCGGCCGGTCAAGGTCGCACCGCCCGGACTACGGGCCTCGTTGGCCACGAACCTCACGTGGTCCGTCGCTCTGACCGCGGCCGCGATCGCGTACTTCGTCTTCTACTACGTCGACACGTACTTCCGTGGTTCCGTCCCGGACGTCTTGCACGACCTCATGACGAACGGGCTGCCGATCCAGTCGATCAACGTGTCGATCGTCTACGTCATCATGGCGCTCGGCCTGAATGTCGTCGTCGGCTATGCCGGCCTGCTTGACCTGGGTTTCGTCGCCTTCTGGGCCATCGGCGGTTACGCCGCCGGCTGGCTGATGTCGGACCACTTCTACCAGACGAGCTTCCGGTTCTTCGGGTCCCAGTTCAGCGCTGATCGCCACCTGGCCGGCATCCACATCAACTTCTGGTTCGTGCTGATCGCGGCCGCGTTGTTGTGCGGACTCATGGGCATCATCATCGGCGCGCCGACGTTGCGGCTTCGCAGCGACTATCTGGCCCTGGTCACGCTCGGTTTCGGCGAGATCATCCCGGAGGTCTTCTACAACGGCGACAACGTGTTCGGCCTGAACATCACCAACGGCACCCAGGGCATCACGCCGACGGACGCGATCCGGTTCTTCACCTTCGACGACACCGGTGCCATCACCTGGGGTGACCTCGGGGCGTTCGACCAGCTCATGCGGTTCGTGCTGTTCTGCCTGCTCGCCGCGGTGGTCATGTTCGCGTCCCTTCGCATCCGTGACGGCAGGCTCGGCCGGGCCTGGCTGGCTATCCGCGAGGACGAGCTGGCCGCGAGCGCCATGGGCGTGCCACTCATGCGCACGAAGCTTTCCGCCTACGCGGTCGGCGCGATCGCCGGTGGCATCGGCGGCGCGGCGTTCGTGGTGCAGGTCAACGGTGTGCTGCCGGACCGGTTCAATTTCAGCATCTCGATCAGTCTGCTGGCCATGGTGGTGCTCGGCGGCATGGGCAACGTCTGGGGCGTCACGATCGGCGCCATGCTGCTGTCCTGGCTCAACCTGGTCGGCCTGCAAGAGGTCAACAAAGGGTACGAGAGCCTGACCGGAAAGAGCATCAGCTTCCAGTTCCTGGTGTTCGGCCTGATCCTGGTGCTGATGATGCTGTTCCGGCGGGAGGGTCTGATACCCGAAGCCCGAACCCGCCTGGTGCTGCGAGAACCTGGCCGCACCGAGGCGGAGTCGGTGGGCGCCGACATGGAGGATCCGCTGGACCTCGAGGTCCACCCGGACAGCGGGGTTCACCCGGACGGGGTACGGCCGGCGGGCAAGGGCGATGCGGACGGGCGGACATCATGACGACTCTCACCACCACCGAGGCCACCGAGGTGCCGTACGGGCAGGAACCGGCAGCGCTGTTCGCCAACTCGCTGACCGTACGGTTCGGCGGGCTGGTCGCGGTCAACCGGACCAGCTTCACCGTCCCGAAGGGCTCCATCGTCAGCCTGATCGGGCCCAACGGCGCCGGCAAGACCACGTTCTTCAACGCGCTGACCGGCCTGTACAAGCTGGCCGAGGGGCAGGTGTTGCTCGGTGACCGGGACATCACCGGCCTGGCCCCGCACAAGATCGCTGGACTCGGCGTGGCCCGGACGTTCCAGAACATCCGGCTCTTCGGGCTGATGACAGCCGAGGAGAACGTCAAGGTCGCGATGCACAAGCACCTCAAGTCGGGCGTCGCCGGCACCATCCTGCGGTTACCCCGGCAGCGGCGCGAGGAGAAGCACGCCCACGAGGTCGCGCTTGAGCTGCTCGACTTCGTGGGCATCGGCAAGACGGCGGGCGAGTATGCCCGCAGCCTCTCCTACGGTGACCAGCGGCGGCTCGAGGTGGCCCGGGCACTGGCGTTGCAGCCGTCGGTCCTGCTGCTGGACGAGCCGACCGCGGGCATGAACCCCGCGAGTCCGCCGTCTTCACCGAGTTCGTGCACCGGGTCCGGGACGAGAAGAACGTCTCGATCATGCTCATCGAGCACGACATGAGTGTGGTCATGCGGGTATCGGAGCGGATCACCGTGCTCGACCGCGGCGAGAAGATCGCCGAAGGAGGTCCGGCCGATATCAAGTCCAACGAGCGGGTCATCGAGGCCTACCTCGGCAAGTCCGGCACGGAGGCGTCGCAATGACCGTCACTAGCGCGACAGACAGGCTGCCGGCGCCGGCTTCCCGGCCCGGTACGCCGCTGCTCGAGATCCAGGACATCCACGTGTACTACGGCAACATCGCCGCGGTGCACGGGTTGACGCTGACCGTCAACCAGGGTGAGATCGTCACGCTTCTCGGCTCCAACGGTGCCGGCAAGTCCACCACGCTGCGGACCATCTCAGGCCTGCTGAGGCCGCGCCAGGGGGCCGTGGGCTTCGAGGGAACGCGGCTGGACGGCGTGGCGGCGCACGAGGTGGTCGCGCGGGGCATCACGCATTCGCCAGAGGGTCGGCGGATCTTCCCCCGGCTCAGCGTCAGCGAGAACCTCGACCTCGGCGCGTACCTGCGGCGGGACAAGGAAGGCATCGCAGCAGACCGGGAACGGATGCTCGAACTGTTTCCCCGCCTGCGCGAGCGGATCACTCAGAAGGCGGGCACCATGTCCGGCGGCGAGCAGCAGATGCTCGCGGTGGCCCGGGCCATGATGGGCAGGCCCAAGCTGCTCCTGCTGGATGAGCCGTCGATGGGCCTGGCGCCGGTACTGGTCGACCTGATCTTCGACACCATCGCGCAGATCCGGGAACAGGGGACCACCGTACTACTGGTGGAGCAGAACGCCCTCGCCGCGCTACGGGTGGCGGACTACGCCTACGTGCTCGAATCCGGCGCGCTGAAACTCGCCGGACCGGCGGCCCAGCTGGCGCAGGACCCCGAAATCGTGCGCGCCTACCTCGGTGGCTGACGCGCTTGACACTAACGCCGGGATTATGCCCGAGTCCGCAGGGTGACCAGGGCCATACCCCGGACTACTGGCGGTTCGGCCCACGCCCTACCATCGGCCGCATGACACCTGTAGGGGTGGCGGCCCGCCAAGCACAATCGCCCGAACGGAGGGCGATGCGGTGAGTGTTCTCGACGAGATCCTCGCCGGCGTACGGGAGGACGTGGCCAGCCGCCAGGAACAGGTGCCGTTGGAGGCGCTCCGGGAAGCTGCCGCGAGCGTCCCACTGCCCGTCGACGCCTTCGCAGTGCTGCGGGCGCCGGGTGTGGGCGTGATCGCGGAGGTCAAGCGAGCTTCGCCGTCCAAGGGACAGCTCGCGGAGATTCCGGACCCGGCCGAACTCGCCAAGGAGTACGCGGCCGGCGGTGCCCGCTGTGTCAGCGTCCTGACCGAGGGCCGGTGGTTCGGCGGTTCGCTGGGCGACCTGGACGCGGTCCGGGCCGCAGTCACCTGCCCGGTGCTGCGCAAGGACTTTGTGGTGTCGACCTACCAGGTGCACGAGGCCCGGGTACACGGTGCGGACATCGTCCTGCTGATCGTGGCCGCGCTGGACCAGAACACACTGATGGGCCTGTTGGACCGGGTCGAGTCGCTGGGCATGACCGCGCTGGTCGAAGTGCACACCGAGGACGAGGCGGACCGGGCGATGGAGGCCGGCGCGCGGGTCATCGGAGTCAACGCCCGCGACCTGAAGACCCTGGAGATCGACCAGGCCGTCTTCGAACGGATCGCGCCGGGACTGCCCAACACCATCGTGAAGGTCGCCGAGTCGGGCGTACGCGGTCCACTTGACCTGATCCGCTACGCGGCAGCGGGCGCTGATGCGGTACTGGTCGGTGAGGGCCTGGTCACCCAGAAGAGTCCACGCGACGCGGTGGCCGAACTGGTGACGGCGGGCAGTCACCCGGCCACGCCGCGACCGGTCCGATAGGGAGTTCGCCATGACGCAAGGATCGGGTCTGCTGTCCGCGGCCGGCCTGCTGCCTGACCAGTCGGGTCACTTCGGCAGGTTCGGCGGCCGCTTTGTGCCCGAGGCGCTGGTGGCCGCGCTGGACGAGTTGGACCGCACCTTCCGGCACGCGACAGCTGACGAGGCGTTCCAGGCCGAGTTCAGCCGGCTGCTGCGCGACTACGCCGGCACGCCGAGCATGTTGTACGACGCCACCCGGCTGTCTGAGCGACTGGGCGCGCGGATCCTGCTCAAACGCGAGGATCTCAACCACACCGGTGCGCACAAGGTCCGCAACGTGTTGGGCCAGGCGCTGCTGACCAGGCGCATGGGCAAGCCACGGGTGATCGCCGAAACCGGGGCCGGCCAGCATGGTGTCGCCAGTGCCACCGCGGCCGCCCTGTTCGGGCTCGAGTGCGTGGTGTACATGGGCGAGGAGGACACCCGCCGCCAGGCGCTGAACGTGGCCCGGATGCGGATGCTGGGCGCGACCGTCGTGCCCGTGCGCACCGGCTCGCGCACGCTCAAGGACGCCATGAACGAGGCCATGCGCGATTGGGTGACCAATGTGGACACCACGCACTATCTGATCGGCACCGTGGCCGGCCCGCATCCGTTCCCGGCGATGGTGCGGGAGTTCGCCCGTGGCATCGGGGTGGAGGCCCGCTCGCAGTGTCTGGCGTTGACCGGTCGGCTGCCGGACGCGGTCTGCGCCTGTGTCGGTGGCGGCTCCAACGCGATGGGGATCTTCCACGCCTTCATCCCGGACGAGTCGGTGGCGCTGTACGGCTTCGAGGCAGGCGGCGACGGCATCGCCACGGGCCGGCACGCGGCCAGCATCACCGGCGGCTCGGTCGGCGTGCTGCACGGCACGCGCACCTACGTGTTGCAGGACGATGACGGCCAGACGATCGAATCCCACTCGATCTCCGCCGGTCTGGACTATCCCGGTGTCGGACCGGAACATTCGTGGCTCAACGACACCGGCCGGGCCCAGTACGAGCCGGTCGACGACGCCGAGGCGATGGCCGCGTTCGAGTTGCTGTGCCGCACCGAGGGCATCATCCCGGCTATCGAGAGCGCCCACGCACTGGCTGGCGCGGCCCGCCTGGCCGCGAAGCTGGGCAGCGACGCCACCATCCTGGTGTGCTTGTCGGGCCGCGGCGACAAGGACGTCGAGACCGCCGGCAAGTGGTTCGGGGTGCTGGATCGATGAGCGAGCGGAGCGAGCGAATCAGGAGGCTCAGTCGGCCCGTGCCTCGTGACGCCGGTGAGCGCAGCGAGGCGGTGGCATGAGCAACGTGAGCGTGGCGTTCGACAAGGCTCGCGCCGATGGGCGGGCGGCGCTGGTGGGATACCTGCCGGCCGGTTTTCCCACCATCGAGGGCGGCATCGATGCGGTCCGAGCGATGGCAGAGTCGGGAGTCGACCTGATCGAGGTTGGCTACCCGTACTCCGATCCGATGATGGACGGTCCGGTCATCCAGCGGGCCGCCGAGATCGCCCTGGCCGGCGGGGTCCGCGGCACCGATGTTCTGCGTACGGTCGAGGCGGTGGCGCAGGCCGGCGTACCGGTGGTTGTGATGACCTACTGGAACCTCGTCGAGCATTTCCGCGGCACCGGCACCGATCGCGGGGTGGCCGTCTTCGCCCGGGACCTGGCGAACGCCGGTGGCTCCGGACTGATCACGCCGGACCTCATCCCGGATGAGGCCCAGCAGTGGTTGGCCGTGTCGGACGAGCACAACCTGGACCGGATCTTCCTGGTCGCCCCGTCGTCCACCGACGCCCGGCTGGCCTCGACTGTGGCGGCCTGCCGCGGGTTCGTCTACGCGACCAGCGTGATGGGCGTGACCGGGGCTCGCGGCGTCACCTCCAGCGCCGCTCCCACCCTGGTCGCCCGCACCCGCGAGGCCATCGCCGCGGCCGGAACCACCCTGCCGGTGGCGGTCGGTCTCGGCGTAAGCGACGGTGCCCAGGCCGCCGAGGTCGGAGCGTTCGCGGACGGGGTGATCGTCGGCAGCGCGCTGGTGAAATGCCTGCTCGATGCGCCTTCCACCGGCGCGGGCCTGGCCTCGCTGCGCGCGCTCACCGCCGACCTGGCCGCCGGGGTTCGCCGCCCGGCTGTATGACCGATTTCACATTCCCTGACCTGAGCGTGGCGTCTGGCCCCGCGCCGAGTCCGACAACGTCCCGGACGTGACATTTGGCGACTGTCCGGAAAGGTGCTCTCGTGCGTTGCCTAGGCGACGCGGTAGGTTGTGGGCCGTGACCCAAGCCGTGAGCTACCTCGCCGCGATCCCGAGCCCCACCCAGGGTGTGTGGCACATCGGGCCGATCCCGTTGCGCGCCTACGCGTTGTGCATCCTGCTCGGGATCGTTGCCGCCGCCGCCATCGCCGAATACCGCATGCGCCAGCGCGGCGCCCCGAAATGGCTGGTGCTCGACATCGCTGTGTGGGCGGTGCCGTTCGGCATCGTCGGTGGCCGGATCTATCACGTGATCACATCGCCGGACGCCTACTTCGGCACGGGCGGCGACCCGTGGAAGGCCTTCGCCATCTGGGAGGGTGGCCTGGGCATCTGGGGCGCCATCGCGCTGGGCGGGGTGGGCGCCTGGATCGGCTGCCGCCGGATGGGTATCCCGCTGACCTTCTTCGCCGACGTGCTCGCACCGGGCTTGTTGGTGGCCCAGGCCGTGGGCCGGGTCGGCAACTGGTTCAACAACGAGCTCTACGGCGGACCCACCAGTCTGCCCTGGGGGCTGAAGGTCTACCAGTACGACCTCAGCACCGGTCGGGCTGAGACAGATGGCGCCAACAACCCGATCCTTTTGGCCGGCGGGCCGTTCCATCCCACCTTCCTGTACGAGCTGGTGTGGAACCTGGCCGCGGCAGTGGTGGTGTACCTGGTCGACCGCCGCCTGAAGCTCGGCAAGGGTCGGGCGTTCGCGTTGTACGCGATCACGTACACGGTGGGCCGGTTCTGGATCGAGCTCATGCGTACCGACGAGGCCCACCACTTCCTGGGCATGCGAGTGAACAACTGGGTAGCGATCGTGGTCTTCCTCGGCGCGCTGGCGTACTTCCTCCGGGTGAAGGGTCCGCAGGAGCGCCTGCGGGCCGACGAGGACGGCACGCTGCACGTGGTGACCGCCGAAGGTGCCCCGATCGGCGTCCCGGCTGTGGCCGCGTCGAGCGCAACCGAAAAGGCTGGCGGCGAGGCACCGTCCGCTGTGGAGAAGGCCAACGACGAGCCAGCCAACGATGAGCCGGCCGGGTCGCAGTCGGCCGAATCGGAGCCGGCAGACGCGGCGGCGGCAGACGCGGCGGCGGCGGACAAGAAGTAGCTCGTGCGCACAGCGATAGTGGTCGGGGCCGGCGTCGGTGGCCTTGCCGCCGCCGGCGCGCTCGCCCGTACCGGGTGGCGGGTGACGCTGCTGGAGCGCTCCGATCGGCTGCGCGGCTCCGGTGCGGCCCTGCTCATCTGGCCGAACGGTGTGGCCGCGTTGCAGGCGATGGGTCTGAGCTTGGGCGACATCGCGTTCCCCATGCTGGCCGGCGGCATCCGCCGGCCGGACGGACGGTGGCTGGTCGATTCGAGCGGGGGCGAAACGTCCGACGCGGATCCGGTCGTGGTGCACGCGGACGACCTGCACGACTCGCTGATGGCTGGCCTGGGCGAGAACATCGAGATCCGCACCGGTACGGAAATCACCGCGGTACGGGCCGGCAGCGCTGGCCGGCCCGCCGTGGGCAACGGCAAGCACACCTTCGAAGCCGACCTGATCGTCGCCGCCGACGGCAGCCGCAGCGTGATCCGGCGCCGGCTTTCCGCGCAGTCGAACCTGGCCTCCGCCGGATATACGGCCTGGCGCGCGGTGATTCCGTGGTACCGGGCGCCCCGACTGCCCGATACGGTGCCCCCGGCCGGAGAGATGCTCGGGGCCGGCCAGCGGTTCCTGCACGCGTGCCTGGGCGAACGGGGTGCCGCCGGGGCCTCGTCCCGTGGCGGCATCTACTGGGCGGCGACCGCACCCGGGGCGCTGCGTCCCGAGTCCCCGGCGACCCAGCTCGCCCTGTTACGCCGCTGGTTCGCTGACTGGAAATCCCCTGTGGCCGAACTGCTCGACGCCACCGAACCGGAGGATCTGGTCCAGCAACCCGGCGAGGAACTTCGCCCGTTGCCCCGCCGGTTCGGTTTTCCGGTCGGGTCCGGTGGCTTTGTCCTGCTCGGCGACGCCGCCCACGTGTCCACGCCGGTGCTGACCCAGGGCGCCTGCCTCGCCTTCGAGGATGCCGCCACCTTGCGGGCCCTGGTCCGCTCGGCCGAGCCCGGACACCTCCTGCATGCCGCGCTCGACGGTTACACCATGGCCCGCCGGGCCCGGGTGGCCCGGGTGGCGAAGACGTCCCGGCGGCTCGGTTTCGTCCTGCAGGCGCAGGGGCGCCTCACCATCCGGGCCCGCGACGTCGCATTGAACCGGCTTCCGCCGCGCCTACTCGACCGCGCGGCCGCGTCCTCCCTGCACTGGACCCCACCCACCACCCAGACCTAGCCCCCCAGGCAGGCCTCCGCCGAACCCTCCCTTGATCGTGGAAGCGTTGCTACCGGATGCGGTGGCAAGGACTCCGCTGAAGGCGGATGCGGTTGGTCTAGTGCGCTGGTTGGGCGGCGTCGGCCTGGAGACCGGGGTAGACAGCGGAGGTCACGGCTTCGGCGAGGGAGGCGTCCACGCCGTGGCGGCCAACCTGGGCCATCCACAGATCCGGCCGGTCGATCTTGCGGTCGAGCAGCAGGCGCTCCATCCGGGTACGCAGGTCGGCGAACGACGCGCCGGGCCGGCGAAGCAGAGTGTCGAGCAGTTCGAGCGTGCCCGGATGCCCGCCCGAGTCCACATAGCACGTGTTCTGGTCGGCCAAGGACAGCCTGTCCAGTGCGGGCAGGCGCCACATCAGGAGCCGGGCTTCCGGCCATGAGAGTGGGCCGACGTGCTGGGACCACACGTACGCGCCGTCGGGCAGGTCGAAGCTGTGCCGTCCGGTCATCACCAGCCCGCCGGTACCCCGCGCGGCCAGGTCGGCGAGCCGGGTCAGCACCTCGGCCAGCCGGGGGTCGGCCAACGTCCACTGGTCGTCGCCGACGGCTTGGGTTCGGTCCGCAGTGGCGGCTCCCGGCGCGTAGGCCGATCCCTTGCCGACGGCTTGGGTTCGGTCCGCAGTGGCGGCTGCTGGCGCGTAGGCCGAACCCTTGCCGACGCGGACGAGGTTGGCATCGATGCCGTCCAGCAGCAGTACCACGGGCGCGCCGGCCAGCGCGTCGAGGCGGTCGGCGAGGTCCTTCGAGGAATCGGCCAGCGCGGCGGAGCCGGTCGCCCGGCCGATGGCGGTGAGGACGCGGTCGGCGTTGAGTGCGCCTGACAGGGATACCACCGTGCCGGCGTCGGGCCCCCTCCGGCGTACCGCCTCGGCCGCGAGCACCGACTTGCCGACGCCGGCCATGCCATGCAGCAGCACCGCCGGGCGATCCGGTTGCCCGAGCACGGCCAGCAACCGCCGCAGGTCGTTGCGACGTCCGACCAGCCCTGGCGCGGCCGGTGGCGGATCCGGTGCCACGGTCCCCGGATCGTAAAGCGGGCCTGGGCGGCCGCGATGGTAGAGAGTCGGCGTGGCCCATTGCGCCGGTACCGCCCGGCCGGTCCTCGCGACTTCATCCAGACGCCGGCGTTCGCCGTCGCGGCGGGCATGCGCCAGCGCGGCCAGCGCCTCCGGCACACTGGCCAGTGCCAGGTCCCGGTAGACGCTCGCGAACAGCGCGGTGGCGTACCGGTCGGTCGCCGGTGCGCTCATCACCAGTACCTGAGCCACGCCGGCCGCCAGCAGGGCCCGGGCGATCGCGGACAATGCTTCGATGCCGGGCGCGGTGTGTGCCGTCCAGACACCGGACAGCACCACCATGCCGACCCGCGATCCGACGGCGGCGGCGAATTCCGGAGTCACTTCAGCACCGTCGGCCAGCAGAAGGGCGCCAGGTCGGGCGTGGCAGGACAGGTGCAGGACATGGCATGGCTCGGTCAACGCCTCCTGGATGACCGCCGCGGTGCCCTCGGTGAGTACCCGTACCCGGGCACCGTGGTACTTGCGCGCCGGTTCGACCGAGTCCAGCAGCCCGGCCAGCACGCGTTCGTAGTCCACAAGGGAGTCCGGGCAGGCCAACGCCGCGACGATTCGCAGCGGGCCGGGCGTCGGCGTGGCGTCGGCGTCGGCGTAACCCTGGGTACGGTAGACGCGGGTGGCCGGGTGCAGTGCCAAGGGCTGGTCGTGGCCCGGCAGGATGAGCGTCTCCCACGGCAGTTCGCCCAGTTCCCCGTCGGCCGCGACTGCGATGGCGAGGGTGCCGCCGGCCGCGTACGCCGCACTCGCCGCATCCTCGATGGTGCGGCCGACCGGGTCCGGCGTGAACGTCGCCCCGAGCGCGGTGCCGATGGCCCGCAACGCCTCGGGCTCGCGCCGCTGCCGGCTCGACAGGAGAGCGTTGAACCGGTGCCAGTCGACTGTGATGTCGGCGGCGGGGTCTGCCGGGTCGTCGTCGGTCGGGTCGTCGTCGGTCGGGTCGTGGTCGGTCGGGTTGTGGTCGACGGTGCATTCGACCCGCTCCCCGCCGACCCGCAGTAGGGCTGACCCGCAGCTGGACCCCGGTCGGCGTTGGGCATCCGGTGGCGGGCCGATGATGCGCACGAGATCTGCGACCCGCTGCCGGTACGAGGTAGCGTCGGCGCCACGGAAGTCGACCAGTGCCCAACCGGACGGCATCCGGTCCGCAATCGCGTCTGACCGGGCGTCGCCGTGGCAGGCGATGACGTGCGGGGGGCCGCCGGCTGGATCGACCATCGCGGGCACGGAGTTCAGGTCGGTGTCCGGCCCGGCGACCAGCACCACACATCGTGACTGCTGGCCGCCCTGCATTACCCGCATCGCACGCAGGTCCACGGTGCCGGCGTGCCAGGGGTCAAGGAACGTGGTGATGTCCGCGTCGAAGAGGTGACCGGCAAGCACGCGTACCCACCCGGTGTCCACGGCGCCGAAGCAGATGTACGTGTCCAGGCTGCGCTGCCCGGTCATGGCTGTCCCTCCACCCATCCGATGGGTCACCTGCGCTCGGATCATCGTCTCGCCCGATCGCGTGTGGCACATGGGGCGAGAGTGTCGATCTGTTTATCGTGACAGCCGATAACCGATTGGCTACCCAACGGCGGCGCGTGATTTCGTCTACTCATGTCGACCAGGTGTACGAGCGTGTCGGCTGGCCAGACCGGGCTTCGTTGCTTAAGCTCTCGGCCACCACCCCGTTCTCCCGCCCACCCGTTTTGTGTCTGATTCGGCGCCTTTGGCGTTCTTCGGGATGATCACGGTGTCCGGGGTAGGTCGGGGTGTAGCGGCGGGTGTGAGATCTTCCACCTGTCCGGACGCTTCTCCGATTCCCCGTTCGCGGTGCCAAGCACGTACGGTTTGAACATCGTTGACGGTTAGCGGCTCGGCGCCAAGGCGGCGTCCTGGAAACTGTCAACGCTGTGAACTACGAACCAGGCCGTTCGCGGACAACGGTTCGAATGGCGCCCACCAGATGAGAACGAAACTCGTTTGTGGATCGGACATTCCGTGCCGGTCGCGTAGACTCTAGGGACTCTTCGCGGGGGATCCGCGACTGGGTAATGAACCGGGCCGACGTCGTCCCAGCCACTTTCGGACGATGCTGGAGGCGTCATGACGGTTCCCCGACCCCAGGGCCTTTACGACCCGCGTCATGAGCATGACTCGTGTGGGGTGGCGTTCGTGGTGGACGTCGCCGGGCGCCGTTCGCATGACGTGGTGGCGCGGGGCCGTGCCGCGCTTTCCCGGTTGGACCATCGCGGTGCCCGCGGTGCCGAGCAGAACACCGGTGACGGCGCCGGCGTGATGATCCAGGTGCCGGACGAGTTCCTGCGCGCGGTGGTCGATTTCGAGTTGCCACCGGCGGGCAGCTACGCGACCGGGCTGGTGTTCCTGCCCACCGATGCGGCGGGCGCCGAGCGGGCCGTAGCGGTGCTGGAGAAGTACGCCCTGGTCGAGGGGGCCACGGTGCTCGGCTGGCGCGACGTGCCGATCAACACCCACGACATCGGGCACACCGCCCTGGCCGCACTGCCCGTGATCCGGCAGGTGTTCCTGTCCGCCAAGCGCCTGGTGGATAACGGCGAGGGCCGGGCCGGGGACCCGTTGAGTGGGCTTGCCCTGGAACGGGTCATGTTCTGCGTCCGCAAGCAGACTGAGCGGGAGACCCGGGATCGCGGCGTGGAGATGAACTTCCCCTCGCTGTCCGGTCGCACCATTGTCTACAAGGGAATGTTGACACCGGATCAGGTCACCACGTTTTTCCCGGACCTGTCCGACGAGCGGGTGGTCAGTGCCATTGCGTTGGTGCACTCGCGCTTTTCCACCAACACTTTTCCGTCCTGGCCACTGGCTCACCCGTACCGCTACATCGCCCACAATGGCGAGATCAACACCATCCGGGGCAACCGGAATTGGATGGCCGCCCGCGAGGCGATGCTGCGCAGCGACCTAATTCCGGGCGACCTGCGCCGGGTGTTCCCGATCTGCACGCCGAGCTACTCGGACTCGGCCAACCTGGACGAGGTACTCGAGCTGCTGCACCTCGGCGGCCGCAGCCTGCCCCACGCCGTACTCATGATGATCCCGGAGGCCTGGGAGAACGACGAGACGATGGAGGGGCAGCGGCGCGACTTCTACCGTTTCCACTCCTGTCTGATGGAACCCTGGGACGGACCGGCCAGCGTCGCCTTCACTGACGGCGCCGTGGTGGGTGCCGTGCTGGACCGCAACGGGCTGCGTCCGGGGCGATGGTGGCGCACCCGCGACGGCCTGGTCGCGCTGGCCAGCGAAGCCGGCGTGCTGGATGTGGATCCGTCCGAAGTGGTCGCCAAGGGTCGGCTACAGCCGGGTCGGATGTTCCTGGTGGACACCGAGGCGGGCCGGATCATCGAGGACGACGAGATCAAGAAAGAACTGGCCGGTGCGGCCGCCTACGGCGACTGGTTGCATGCAGGCCTGATGCATCTGGATACACTGCCGGATCGCGAACACATTGTATACACGCATGACTCGGTGCAGCGGCGGCAGCAGACGTTCGGCTACACCGAGGAAGAGCTGAAGATCCTGGTGGCGCCCATGGCCCGTACCGGCGCCGAGCCGCTCGGTTCCATGGGTACGGACACCCCGATCGCGGTGCTCAGCAAGCGCCCCCGGCTGTTGTACGACTACTTCACCCAACTCTTCGCCCAGGTCACCAACCCGCCGCTGGACGCGATCCGCGAGGAGATGGTGACCAGCGTGCAGGCCTCCATCGGCCCGGAGGCGAACCTGCTGGATCCGGGACCGGCCAGTTGCCGCCAGGTGTTGCTGCCCTACCCGGTCATCGACAATGAGGAACTGGCCAAGCTGGTTTCGATCGACGCCGACGGTGACCTGCCCGGCTTCCGCGCGGTGCAGGTCAGCGGCCTGTACCGGGTCGCCGACGGCGTTGAGGGACTGCGTAACCGGCTGGTCGAGATCTGCCGCGGCGTGTCCGAGGCGATCGAGGACGGTGTACGCATCCTCGTCCTGTCCGACCGCGACTCCACTGTGGACCTTGCGCCCATCCCGTCGCTGTTGCTGACCGCGGTGGTGCACCAGCACCTGGTCCGGGAGCAGACCCGCACGCAGGTAGCCCTGATCGTCGAGTCCGGTGACTGCCGTGAGGTGCACCACGTGGCCACCCTGCTCGGTTTCGGGGCGGCCGCGGTCAACCCCTACCTGGCCTTCGAGTCGGTGGAGGACCTGATCTCCACGGGTGCGCTGCCGGGTCTGGCTCCGCGCAAGGCTGTACGCAATTACGTGAAGGCTCTCGGCAAGGGCGTCCAGAAGATCATGTCCAAGATGGGCATCTCCACTGTGGCCTCCTACACCGGCGCGCAGGTCTTCGAGGCGGTGGGTCTGAACAAGTCCCTTGTGGACCGTTACTTCACCGGTACGCCCAGCACCATCGGCGGCATCGGCCTCGACCACATCACGGCCGAGGTCGCGGCCCGGCACGCGGACGCCTACCCGGTCAACCCGGCTGAGCGCGCACACCGGCGGCTGGACGTGGGCGGGGAGTACCAGTGGCGGCGCGAAGGCGAGGTGCACCTGTTCAACCCGGAGACGGTGTTCCTGCTACAGCACGCCACTCGTAGTCGCCAGTACAGCGTGTTCCAGGAATACACCTCCACTGTGGACAAGCTGAGCGCCGAGTCCGGTTCGCTGCGTGGCCTGTTCGGGTTGCGCACCGGGGTCAGGCCGCCGGTGAGCCTCGACGAGGTGGAGCCGGTGTCGGAGATCGTGAAGCGGTTCGCCACCGGTGCGATGTCCTACGGGTCCATCTCCGCCGAGGCGCATGAAACCCTGGCCATCGCGATGAACCGGCTCGGTGGCAAGTCCAACACCGGCGAGGGTGGCGAGGACGTTGAGCGGCTCTACGACCCGATGCGCCGCTCGGCGGTCAAGCAGGTCGCGAGTGGACGGTTCGGGGTGACCACCGAGTACCTGGTCCAGGCGGACGATCTGCAGATCAAGATGGCCCAGGGCGCCAAGCCCGGCGAGGGTGGCCAGTTGCCGGGCAACAAGGTGTGGCCGTGGATCGCGAAGACCCGCCATGCCACGCCGGGCGTGGGCCTGATCTCGCCGCCACCGCACCACGACATCTACTCCATCGAGGACCTGGCGCAGCTGGTCTACGACCTGAAGAACGTCAATCCCGCCGCCCGCGTACATGTGAAGCTCGTCTCCGAGGTGGGCGTGGGCACCGTCGCCGCGGGCGTGGCCAAGACGAAGGCCGACGTCATCCTCATCTCCGGTCACGACGGCGGCACCGGTGCCTCGCCGTTGAACTCGCTCAAGCATGCCGGTACGCCGTGGGAGCTCGGCCTGGCCGAGACCCAGCAGACGTTGTTGCTGCAGGGCCTGCGGGATCGGGTGACGGTGCAGGTGGACGGCCAGTTGAAGACCGGTCGGGACGTGGTGGTGGCCGCGTTGCTCGGTGCGCAGGAGTTCGGCTTCGCCACCGCGCCACTGATCGTGTCGGGCTGCGTCATGATGCGGGTGTGTCACCTGGATACTTGTCCGGTCGGCGTGGCTACCCAGAATCCGTTGCTGCGCAAGCGGTTCAACGGCAGGCCGGAGTTTGTCGAGAACTTCTTCGAGTTCCTGGCCGAGGAGGTGCGCGGCTACCTGGCCGAGTTGGGCCTGCGCAGCCTGGACGAGGCGGTCGGGCAGTCCGAGCTGCTCGACGTACGTCCCGCCGTGGCGCACTGGAAGGCGGCCGGGCTGGACCTTTCGCCGGTGCTGTATCAGCCGACACCGGCCGGCGCGAGCCGGTCGCGGACGCGCGACCAGGACCATCGGCTGGAACGGGCGCTGGACAACGTCCTCATCGCCCGGGCCGCACCGGCCATCGAGGATGGTGTGGCGGTCGAGATCAGCACCGAGGTGCGTAACGAGAACCGCAGCGTCGGCGCCATGCTCGGCGGCGAGGTGGCCCGCCGCTACGGCGGCGCCGGGCTGCCGGACAACACGATCCAGGTGACCCTGCACGGTACGGCCGGCCAGTCGTTCGGCGCCTTCGTGCCAAGGGGCATCACACTGCGGCTGTTCGGTGACGCGAACGACTACGTCGGCAAGGGGCTGTCCGGCGGCCGGATTGTCGTGCGGCCGGACCAGACGGCGCCGTTCGTGCTGGACGACGCCGCCGAGACGGGTGCGGCCGAGGAGCAGATCATCGCCGGCAACACGATTCTCTACGGCGCGACGGCCGGTGAGGTGTTCCTGCGGGGCCGGGTGGGCGAGCGCTTCGCCGTCCGCAACTCCGGTGCGTCCACTGTGGTCGAAGGTGTGGGCAACCACGGCTGCGAGTACATGACCGGCGGGGTGGTCGTGGTACTCGGCCCGACCGGACTCAACTTCGCCGCCGGTATGTCGGGCGGGTTCGCGTTCGTCTGGCAGCTCGACCACGCGAAGGTGAACCGGGAGCTGGTGGACCTCATCCCGGTCTCGGGGGAGCACGAGGAAACGCTGCGGACACTGGTGGCCCGTCACTTCGCCGAAACCGGATCCCGAGTCGCCGGGCGGATGTTGGACAACTGGGCGCAGTCGGTGGCGGAGTTCACCGCGGTCATCCCGCGTGACTACCAGCGTGCCGTACAGGTGATCCGGGCGGCCCAGGCCGCCGGACGTGAGATTGACGAGACTGTCATGGCCGAGCTGGCAACGCCGCCCGCCGCGCATCTGCCCGCTGCGCATCTGCCGCTGCGCGGCCGCCCGCCGCACCGCCCGCGGTGGAGGCGACCCTCCCGGAGGTGGCCCGTGCCTGACCCGAATGGTTTCCTGCGTTACGACCGCCAGTTGCCGGCGCGCCGGCCGGTGCCGTTGCGGCTGCTGGACTGGCGCGAGGTCTACCCGCAGGCCGGCGAGGAGCTGGTCGAGCGGCAGGCCACCCGGTGCATGGACTGCGGTATCCCGTTCTGCCACAACGGTTGTCCACTCGGCAACCGGATCCCGGACTGGAACGACCTGGTCCGCACCGGCGCCTGGGAGTTGGCCAGCGAGGCGTTGCACGCCACCAACAACTTCCCCGAGTTCACCGGCCGGCTGTGCCCGGCACCGTGTGAGGCGGCCTGTGTCCTGGGGATCGGGGGTACCGATCCGGTCGCCATCAAGCTGGTCGAGGTGGAAATCGCCAACCGGACCGGCACACTCACACCGCAGCCGGCACCCGAGCGGTCCGGCCGACGGGTCGCCGTGGTCGGCTCCGGACCGGCCGGCCTGGCCGCGGCCCAGCAACTCGCCCGGGCCGGTCACGATGTGACCGTGTACGAGCGCGACGACGCTGTCGGCGGCCTGATGCGCTACGGCATTCCGGACTTCAAGCTCGAGAAGCACCACATTGACCGCCGGGTCGACCAGCTTGTCGCCGAAGGCGTGCGGATGGTCACCAACTGCGCTGTCGGCGTCGATGTCACGGTGGCCGAGTTGCGGGCGTCGCACGACGCGGTGCTGCTGGCCGCCGGAGCCCTGGCGGGACGGGACACGCCGCAGACGCCCGGCCGAGAGTTGCGTGGCGTACACATGGCCATGCAGCACCTGGTCGGTGCCAACCGGCAGGTGGCCGGACAGGTCGACACCGCACCGATCGACGCTGCCGGCAAGCACGTGGTCATCATCGGTGGCGGTGACACCGCGGCCGACTGCCTCGGCGTGTCCCACCGGCAGAACGCGGCCGGTGTCATCCAGCTCGACATCTACCCGCAGCCACCGTCCACTCGCGACGATGGTCGGGACCCGTGGCCGACGTGGCCGTGGATCCTGCGTGAGTACCCGGCGCACGAGGAGGGCGGCGAGCGGCGCTTCGCCGTCGCCGTGCAGGAGTTCGTCTCCGACGGCGCCGGCAACGTACGGGCGGTGCGGGTGGCCGAGGTCGATGTCGAGCGCGTCGACGGGCGTCGTGAGGTCCGCGTGCGGCCCAATACGGAACAGGATCTGCCGGCCGACATCGTGTTGCTGGCCATCGGTTTCGAGGGCACTGAGGAAGGTCCGCTGCTGGACCAGTTCGGCCTGCGACGCGAGCGTGGTGTGCTCAGATGCGGACCGGACTGGCAGACCGACGTACCAGGCGTTTTCGTGGCCGGCGATATGCATCGCGGTGCGTCACTGATCGTGTGGGCGATAGCCGAGGGACGGGCCGCGGCGGCGGCGATCCACAACTTCCTCGGATCCTCGGGCGCCCTGCCCGCACCGGTTTCTCCCGGTGCGACGCCGCTCACTGTGCCTCGGTAGGTCATCGCTTCATCCTGGTGCGGATCGGTGGGGTGAAACACGTCAGAAGGGCATCCACGGGACGCCAGAGAATCT
Organism: uncultured Actinomycetota bacterium; assembly: GCA_963742855.1. Classification (GTDB taxonomy): domain Bacteria; phylum Actinomycetota; class Actinomycetes; order Mycobacteriales; family Micromonosporaceae; genus CAVUNP01. The sequence goes on from CAVUNP010000007.1 coordinate 117,951, forward strand.
GTTGTGAAAACCTAACGGACGTTAAGAGATTCCTGTAACCAGAGGGAATCCGGACCATCGTGCGCTGTTGGAGTGGAGTTCACCCGGCGCCGGGGGAGGGGTAACAGGATTGTTCCGGGCAGCGTCTACTCTGGTTATGTGAATCGTCGCGTGAAGATTGTCTGTACCCTCGGCCCTGCGGTGGACAGCCCCGAGCGGCTTCGTGAACTTGTCGCCGCCGGCATGGATGTGGCCCGGCTGAACTTCAGTCACGGTGAGCACACTGAGCACGCGGAACGGTTCCACAAGGTACGCGCCGCGGCCGCCGCGGCCGAGCGTCCCATCGGCATCCTGGCTGACCTGCAGGGCCCGAAGATCCGCCTCGGTCGCTTCGCCGACGGACCGGTGTACTGGGCCAACGGCGAAACCGTGACCATCACGAGCGACGTGATCGAGGGCGATCACGACCGGGTGTCCTGTACCTACGACAAGCTTCCCGCCGAGGTCCGCCCGGGCGACCGGCTGCTCATCGACGATGGCAAGGTGGCGGTCGAGGTCGTCGGGGTGACCGGCAACGACATCCGGTGCCTGGTCACTGAGGGTGGCCCGGTGTCGAACAACAAGGGCGTATCGCTGCCGAACGTCGCGGTCAGCGTGCCGGCGATGTCCGATAAGGACGCTGCCGACCTGCGCTTCGCGCTGGGGCTGGGGGTCGACTTCGTCGCGTTGTCGTTCGTGCGCTCGCCGGACGACATCAAGCTGGTGCACGAGATCATGGACGAGGAAGGTCGCCGGGTCCCGGTCATCGCGAAGATCGAGAAGCCGGAGGCGGTGGCCCGGCTCGAGCCGATCGTGAACGCCTTCGACGGCATCATGGTCGCCCGCGGCGACCTCGGTGTCGAGTTGCCGCTGGAGCAGGTGCCGTTGGTGCAGAAGCGGGCCATCCAGCTCTGCCGTGAGCAGGCCAAGCCGGTGATCGTGGCCACCCAGATGCTGGACTCGATGATCGAGAACGCCCGGCCGACCAGGGCCGAGGCGTCCGACGTGGCCAATGCGGTGCTGGACGGTGCCGACGCGGTGATGCTGTCCGGCGAAACCAGCGTCGGCAAGTATCCGGTCCTCACGGTGCAGACCATGGCCCGCATCGCGCACACCACGGAGGCTGGCGACATCGCCGTGCCGCGACTGCAGCACGACCCGAAGACCCGTGGCGGTGCGATCACCCAGGCCGCGTCGAACATCGCCCGCGCGGTCAACGCCCGGTCGCTGGTCGCGTTCAGCCAGACCGGTGACACGGTGCGCAGGCTGGCCCGGCTGCACTGTGAACTGCCGCTGCTCGCGTTCACGCCGGAAGACACCGTGCGTAACCAGCTCACCCTGTCCTGGGGCGTGGAGACGTTCGTGGTGGACTACGTGGAGAACACCGACGCCATGTTCCGCCAGGTCGACCACGCGCTGCTGGGTCTCGGCCGGGGACTGCCCGGCGACCTGGTCGTGGTCGTCGCGGGAACTCCGGCGAACACCCCCGGCTCCACCAACACCCTGCGAATCCACCAGTTGGGCTCCCTGTCGTGACCGACGCTGTCCTTGGTGGACAGGCGGTGGTCGACGCGCTGGTGGCCCTGCTGGACCTGAGGCCACTGGCTGACGACCGGTTCGAGGGGGTCAGCCCTCCGGTCGGCCCGCAGCGGGTGTTCGGCGGCCAGGTGGCGGCGCAGGCCCTCGTCGCGGCCGGCCGCACGGTCGACCCGAGCCGGCCGGTGCACTCGCTGCACGGCTACTTCGTCCGCGGCGGCGACCCGTCCGAGCCGATCGAGTACGGCGTGGAGAATATCCGCGACGGCCGGTCCTTCTCGGTCCGCCGGTGCGTGGCGTACCAGCACGGCAAGCCGATCTTCACGATGTCCTCGTCGTTCCAGCGGATCGAGGCCGGGCTGGACCATCAGACCACGGCGCCGCCGGACGTGCCCGGGCCGCACGAGACGCCCACCCTGGCGGAGCGGCTCGCGCCCTACCCGGACCGGCTGGCTGTGTGGGAGGCCAACCCGCATCCGCTGGACGTCCGCTATGTGACGGAGCCGGGCTTTCTGCGGCCGGGCGACCGGCCCGCGAGCGACCGGCAGCGGGTCTGGATGCGTTTCGACGGGACGCTGCCGGACGACCCGCTGCTGCACGCCTGCGCGCTGACCTTCGCATCGGACATGACGCTGCTCGACGCCATCCTGTCGGTGCATGGCGAGGTGTGGGGCCCGGGTGGCATGGTCGGCGCCAGCCTCGATCACGCCCTGTGGTTGCACCGGCCGTTCCGCGCCGATGAATGGTTCCTCTACGACTGCACCAGCCCGTCCGCGTCCGGGGCCCGCGGCCTGGCCACCGGTCACATGTTCACCGAAGACGGCCGGCACATCGCCACCGCGGTACAGGAAGGTCTGCTTCGCCGGGTCGGTGGCTGACCGGATCGCGGCAGGGCAGATAATCGCGGAGTGCGACTCAACGCCCGCGTCGACTACGCCCTGCGTGCCGTTGCCGAGTTGGCCTCGGCCGGCGGTACCGCGGACCACCCGGTGACTGCCGAACGCCTGGCCACCGCGCAGGCGATCCCGCCCAAATTCCTCGAGAGCATCCTGTTGCAGTTGCGCCGAGGTGGCGTGGTCTGCTCCCAGCGGGGTCCCGAGGGTGGCTACTGGCTGGCCAGGCCGGCTGCGGAGATTTCGCTCGCCGAGGTGATCCGGACCATCGACGGCCCACTGGCCAACGTCCGCGGGCAACGGCCGGAGGATCTCGGCTACCACGGCGCGGCCGAGTCCTTGCAGACGGTGTGGATCGCGCTGCGGGCCAGCGAGCGGGAGATCCTGGACCTCGTCAGCATCGCCGATGTCGCCCGGGGCAAGCTGCCCAAGCGGGTGCGGGCACTCGCCGCCGACCCGGACAACTGGGTCTGATCCGTCCGTTCCAACGCCGTCACGATGTGGACGCAACGTGTCGCACGGGATGGGCGCACCGTTGACGCCGTCCCCTCTCACCCGGCCGTCTCCTCATGAGGAACATGTCCGTACGGCGGCGGGCGGGGATGGTGATGACCGCGGTCGCACTGACCCCGCCCAGCGGCGCAGCGGCTACCGGATCCGGGTGAACTACAGTGTCGCCGTGACGGTTTTTCGTATCGGTGAGGCGGCCGACCTGCTCGGCGTCAGCACGGATACGGTCCGCCGCTGGGTCGACGCCGGGCGGCTGGCCGCGATCCGGGACGACCATGGGCACCGGGTGATCGCCGGGGTCGACCTGGCCGCGTTCGCCCGGTCCCTGGGCGAGGACGCGGAGGAGGGCCGGAGCCGGTCGTCGGCCCGCAACCGGCTCAGCGGCATCGTTACCGCGGTCACCAAGGACGGCGTCATGGCGCAGGTGGACATCCAGGCAGGCCCGTACCGGTTGGTGTCGCTGATGAGCCGGGAGGCGGTCGACGAGCTCGACCTCGAAGTGGGCTCCGTCGCGGTGGCCGTCATCAAGTCCACCACGGTGGTCGTGGAACGCCCCTGATCCCGCCAGGCTCGGGTCGACATCCCGTGATCCATGGTGATTGTGGACTGTCCAGGGTCCACGATGCGCGTGGATCATGTGGTGGGTGCGGGTGTGGGGTTGCCGGCTGGCGCCGGTGTCGTGATCGATGGTGATTGTGGACTGTCCAGGGTCCACGATGCGCGTGGATCATGTGGTGGGGGCGGGTGTGGGGTTGCCGGCTGGCGCCGGTGTCGTGATCGATGGTGATTGTGGACTGTCCAGGGTCCACGATGCGCGTGGATCATGCGGTGGGGGCGGGATCAGGTACGCGACCAGTGGCTGGCCACCCACGTTGAGCGCCACCAGCGTCACCACGATGGAACCCACCGGCGAGTCCTCAGTGGACGACACCGGGGAAGTCGACGACCCCGCGGAAATGGACGAACCCAAGGAAATGGACGAACGCAAGGAAGTGGACGAACGCAAGGATGTGGACGACCCGGAGAGACCGCCCAGATGACGGAGAACGCAGGACGTCGGCCACGACCGCCGAGCGTACGGTGCGTGCTGGGGCATGGTCGGTGGGCTTGGTCGCTACCGTTTCGGCGGGAGCGGGATGAAGCCACTGGTACGACGGATGTACTCCGCGTAACCCGGCCGGGTTTCGCGCATCCGTGCTTCCAGCAAAGGCTTGCCGGTCGTGCGGGTCAGCAGGTAGGTCATCAGCAGTGGGGAGACCACGCTGATCAGCCAGGCCCAGCTGATGCCGGCCACGAGCCACAGTCCCCACCACACGCAGGCGTCGCCGAAGTAGTTGGGGTGGCGGGTGTATCGCCACAGACCACGGTCCATCACGTGACCCTTGTTGGCCGTCTCACGCTTGGCAGCTTCACGTTTGAATCTGGCCAGTTGCGCGTCGCCGACCGCCTCGAAGAACAGGCCGACCGCGAACAGCGCGACACCCAGGTACCCAACCGCGCCCAACGGGTCCGGATCGTATTGGCCGACCTGGATCGGCCAGGAGATGAACCAGGCTGTCGCAGCCTGCGTCAGGTACACCACGCGCAGGGCGTACAGGTCGGGGTGGCCGTGACCGCGGGACAGCCTGTCCTGGTAGCGCGGGTCCTCGCCTTTACCACGCGAGCGCCGGGCGATGTGTGCGGCGAGCCGGACACCCCAAGCCACGGTGAGGGCGGTGATGAGGTAGCGCCGCACGTGGTTGCCGTGGCCGGCGGACAGTCCCAGTGTGGTCAGTGCGACGGCGGCGAAGGCGAGGCCCCAGAACACGTCCACCACCCGGTGTCGTCGGGCGGACGCGCCGATGGCAAAGGCGACCAGCATGGCCACCAGCGCCGCGCCGGCGCAGGCGCCGAGATTCACCAGCAGTGGGCCCGTCGCTGGCATCGCTAACGCCAACTGTCCGTCATGACGTCCGTCCCAGGACGAGTTGGTGCACGTCCAGGTATCCGGAGGCGAATCCGGCCTCGCAGTAGGCGAGGTAGAGGTCCCAGGTGCGCCGGAACAGCCGGTCGAAGCCGAGCGCGTCGACCTGCGTGGTCCGCTGGGTGAACCCTTCCCGCCACAGCCGCAGCGTCGCCGCGTAGTGCGGGCCGAATCCGTGCCGGTGGAGCAGGCGCAGGCTGGTCTGGTTGCGGCACAGTTCCTCGATGGCCCGCACAGACGGGATGAGCCCACCCGGGAAGACGTACTTCTGCATCCAGGTGTACGTGTCGCGGGTGGCCAGCATGCGTTCGTGGCGCATCGTGATGGCCTGCAGGCCGACCCGTCCGCCCGGTGCGAGCAACTCGTCCAGGCGGTTGACGTAGGTACCCCAGTACTGTTGCCCCACCGCCTCGATCATCTCGACGCTGATGATGGCGTCGTATCCGCCGCGCAAGGGCACGTCGCGGTAGTCGCGCAGGTCGACCGAGACCCGGTCGGCCACCCCGGCAGCCCGAATCCGTTCGGTGGCGAGCGCGAACTGCTGGGCCGAGATGGTGACGGTGTGCACCCGCGCGCCGCGTCTGGCCGCCCGGATGGCCAGTTCTCCCCAACCAGTGCCGATCTCCAGCAGGTTGGTGCCGGGCCCGGCGCGGCACAGGTCCAGCAGCCGGTCCACCTTGCGGTGTTGGGCGGCGGCCAGCACGTCCGGGTTCGCGATCGGCCGCCCGACACTGTCCACTTCGAACAGTGCTGCCGAGTAGGTCATGGTTTCGTCCAGGAACAGGCTGAACAGGTCGTTGGACAGGTCGTAGTGCTGCTGGATGTTGCGGCGCGAACCGTCCACTGTGTTGCGTTGGGCCCGGGGCTGGCGTGAGCCGTGGAACCGTCGCAGCCATTGCAGCCGCGGCGGCACGATGGTTTCGACGTGCTCGGCGAAGACCCGCAGTAGCCCGGGCAGGTCATCCGCGTCCCACTCACCGGCCTGATAGGACTCACCGAAACCGATCAGTCCGGTCGCCCCCACCCGGCGGAGGAATGCGTCCAGGTGATGCACGCGCATGACCGCCGCGTCCGGCTCACGGCTACCGAGCCAGGTCCCGTCGGGCAGGACGACGCGCAGCGGCAACCTGGCCGCGGCGTGGCGCAACAGGGCGGCGGCTACGGCCGCGCGGGCCGGTGCGCGAGGCACCCGGGCCACGTCCGGCCAGCGGACCGGGTCCACCGCGATGCGCTCACCTGCGGTCGTACTCATCTGACTCCTCCAAGAGGACGCTGCTGCACCTTCAGGCCACGCAGATAGAGGTGCAGACCCTGGCGGCGGATGCGGGCGGACACCAGCAGGGTGGACAGCGGATGACGGATCGCCGCGCGGACCAGGTTTGCCGCCGTCAAGGGCCGGCGCGAGCCCCGCAGGGTGGCCACGAACGCGGTCGCCCCATCCCGGCGCAGCCGCACGGACAAGGCCAGCCGTGGTCCCGGTTCGGGCAGCCGCATGCGGTAGTCGCCGTCCACCGGGAAGAACGGCGACACGTAGAACTCCTTGGGCGTACCGGCCCGGTCGTCGGCATCCGGTCGTAACAGGTAGCAGTGCCGGTCGCCGTAGGTGTTGTGTACTTCGACCAGCACGCACACCGGGGCACCATCGGCGTCGTGACACCAGAACACGGTGATCGGGTTGAACACGTAGCCGAATACCCGGGCGTTGGCCAGCATGACGATCCGCCCGCCGGCCAGGTCGATCCCCCGGCCGGCCAGATAGGAGTCCACATTGGATCGTATGGTGGCGGTGGGATCGCCGAGGTGGTCGCGGGCGCGCAAGCCGGCCAGTGGTCGTAACCACCAGGGCAACCGGGGCAGGTCATCCAGGTCGACCAGGTGCAGGTAGGTGCGGTAGGCGAAGCTGTGACGGATCGGTGTGGTCCGGATATGGCGCAGCCGGCACTCGTACAGCGCCGCCGTCACCAGTGCACGCCCAGACTGTGCGCGGCCGCCACCCCGGCGCGGCAGCCGTCCTCGTGGAATCCCCAACCGTGGTAGGCACCGGCGAAGGCGGTCACCCCGGTGTTGAGTGCGGGCAACGCGCGTTGTGCGGCCAGCGCCCGCGGTGTGTACACCGGGTGCTCGTACACCATCCGGGCCAGCACCTGATCGGGCTGGATCCGGTCCGACCCGTTGAGGGTGACGAGGTACTGCTCCGACGCGTCGAGTCGCTGCAGCCGGTTCATGTGGTAGCTCACCCGCACCGCACCGGGTGGCGGCGCACAGGTCGGCAGCAGGTAGTTCCAACTCGCCCGCGCGGCACCGCGGCGGGGTAACACCGACGCGTCGGTGTGCAGGACCGCCTCGTTGCGGGAGTACTCGAATTCCAGCAGGGTGGACCGTTCGGCCGGGGTCGGATCGGCGAGGAGTGCCAGGGCCTCGTCGGCGTGGGTGGCCAGCACGACGCCGTCGTAGCGGGTGACCGTGTCCGCGTCATCGTGGATCAACACCCCGCCCGCGCTGCGATGCACCGACCGCACCGGCGTGGCCGTGCGCACCGCGGTCAGGTTCTTCGCCGCCGACCGCACATAGCTGGCCGAACCGCCGACGACCGTACGCCAACGGGGCGAACCCTTCACCGACAGCATGCCGTGGTTGGCCAGAAAGGTGAACAGGTACCGGGCCGGGTAGTCCAGCGCCAGTTGCGGGCCGCACGACCAGACGGCGGAGACCAGCGGCACGACGAAATGCCGGACGAAGTACGGCGGATAGGCGCCCTGCGCGAGCACCTCGCCCAGCGTCGGGTCGCTGTCGTGCGTGTCCAGCACCGACCGGGCGTGCCGGTGGAAGCCCGGAATCCGGGCCAGCATGGCCAGGTAGGCGGGCCGGATCGCGGTTGACGGCCGGGCCAGCAGCCCGGCCAGGCCTCGTGCGCCCGCGTACTCCAGGCCACACCCTTCACACCGGACCGACATGCTCATCTCTGTCTCCTGGGTCAGCACACCCAGTTCGGTGAACAACCGCATCAGATTCGGGTAGGTGCGGTCGTTGTACACAATGAATCCTGAGTCGATGGCCAGCATCTGCCCGGATTCGGTGACCTCGTGGGTGTGCGCGTGGCCGCCGAGGCGGTCGGCCGCCTCGTACAGGGTCACCTCCGCGGCCCGGTGCAGGATGTGGGCCGCGGTCAGACCGGACACGCCCGAACCCACCACCGCGATACGTCTGCGCGCCATGGACTGCTCCACCTCCGGGTCAGTCGACCTCATTCTCAGGTCTTTCCCGGTGTTCGGCGGCCGGCCCGGCTTGGATGGGTGCGAGATGAACTCTCTGGGGGGACCATCCTCCAGGCCGGTCGTGACGCGCGGGGCTGAGCAGGAAGGAGTTGACATGCCGCACCGCAAGCCGCAGCCCAGCCTCACCACGGTCGCGGCGCATGATACGCCGGGCCGGGTCAGGTTTGGCGTGATCATCCTTCCCGGCGGGCGGGCGCGGGACCGCAGCGAGGTGCCGTCCCCCCGGGTGGCCGCCTACCGGATGATTCCGTTCGGCCAGGCGCTGAGTCGCGCGACCAGGGGCAGGGGAGTGGTGATCTGGCGGCTGCGATACCGCTACCGGGGATGGAACGATCCGGACCGCGACCCGCTCGCCGACCTGGACTGGGCGTTGGACCAGTTGCGCGGACGGCATCCCGGGGCCGGCGCCGTGCTGCTCGGCCATTCCATGGGCGGGCGGGTGGCCCTGTGGGGCGCCGGCGATCCGGCCGTGTCAGCGGTGTGCGCGCTGGCGCCGTGGGTCCAACCCGGCGACCCGGTCGGGCAACTCGCCGGCCGGTCGGTCCTGATAGCGCACGGTGGCCGGGACCGGATCACCAGCCCGGCCGCGTCCCGCCGCCTCGCCGATCAGGCTCGCCACTACACCTCGGACATCAGGTACGTGGAAGTGGACGACGGGCACGCCATGCTCCGCCAGCCGGGAACCTGGACCAACCTGGTCACCGGGTTCATCGTCCCCCAGGTCTGCTGACCTCCCCGCGCGCGCCGCGTCAGCGGCCCAGCGCCTGACGTAGCACACCTTCGGTGGCGGCGCGGATATGGCGACCGGCCTCCACAGTGGACATGGCGTCGATGGTGTCGTCGAAGATCTCCGTACCGATCTCCGCACCGATGGTGGTCAGACCGCCGCGGGCCTCGACAAGGCGGACGACCTCGACCTGGCCGATGTCGCCGGCCTGGGCGGGGAGGGCGAGTTGGATGGTCGCCAAGCGTTGCGGCGCGATGGTGGCCAGCAGGCCGAGGTCCCGCTGGAGATCGGTGGAGCCCTTGAACAGATGCCAGGTGTTGATGATCAGGCCGCTGTTGGGACGGTCGGCGGCATGGACGATGTTCCAGGCCGTCGGCAGGTCGGGGATTGCGGCGTAGGACCCGAATTGCAGTTCGACCCGTAGGTCGCGCACCCGGGCCGCGTCGCAGAACTCGCCGAACGACTCGACCAGTACATCCGTGGGTACGGTGGCGTGGTCGAACGCGCCGACGGCCAGGATGCTGTCGAGTTGCAGCTCGGCGGCCATGTCGAGGCACACCTGCGCGGAGAAGTCGAGGCATTGCCGGACGGCCAGGTCGAGCCCCGAGCCGTACCGCACCGGCGCCCAACTGGACACACCGTCCAACTGGGTCAGTCGTACTCCGCTGTCGGCGGCGACGTCGATGATGTCCGGGTCGGTCAGGCCGGCCGTGCGGAGTTGGCGGACCATCAGTGGGCTGACCGCCATCCGGGCGAAGTCGCCCGCGGCGGCGCCTTCGAGCAACGCAGGGAAGCCACGTGCGGCCAGCCTGCCGGGCCAGAACAGCAACGACGGGATCGGTTCCGTCATTGGGTGATCAGCCGGGTGTGTCGGACGGTCACGGTGGGTGTTCCCCTCGCCAGCGTCTTCACATTACCGGCAAGCCTGCTATCCGCGACCCGATTCGTGCATGAGGTTGAGGAACTCCCGGGTACGTGGTTGCGTGGGCGAGACCAGGACGGCGTCCGGCGGACCCTGTTCCAGGATGGCCCCTTCCTCGAGGAAACACACCCGGTCGGCCACCCGGCGGGCGAAGCCCATCTCGTGCGTGGCGATCACCATGGTCATGCCGTCGGCCTTCAGATCACCGATCAGCGCAAGCACCTCGCCGACCAGTTGCGGATCCAGCGCCGAGGTGACCTCGTCCAGCAGCAGCAGGCGTGGCGAGTTCACCAGTGCCCGTACGATGGCCACCCGTTGCTGCTGCCCGCCAGAAAGCCGGTCCGGGTACTCCTTGGCGCGTGCGGCCAGGCCCACCCGGCGCAACAGGCCCATCGCCCGGTCTTCGGCCTCGCCCCGGGCCACCTTGTGCACGTGGCGCGGCGCCAGGGTGATGTTGTCGAGCACGGTCATGTGCGGAAACAGGTTGTACGACTGGAACACCATGCCGATGCGGCGGCGCACCAGGTCCGCGTTGGTGTGCGGATCGGTGATGTGTTCGCCGTCGAGGTGGATGGTCCCGTCGTCGATGGTCTCCAGCAGGTTGACACATCGCAGCAATGTGGACTTGCCTGATCCGGAGGCCCCGATGAGGACCACCACGTCATGTTCGGCCACATCCAGGGTCAGTCCACGAAGGACAACATGGTCGCCGAACGTCTTGCGTACGTCCACGCAGGACAGAACCGGCGCGGTCATGCCGTGCCCGCCGCGGACTGGCGTCGGGCGGCCCGCAGGGTGACCCAGTCGGTGACCGCGATCAGCGGCGTCGCCAGCAGGACGAACAGCACGCCCGCGACAATGTACGGGGTGAAGTTGTAGCTGCCCGCGGTCTCGATCTGGGCCGCCCGGATGGCGTCGATCGGGCCGGCGAGGGAAATCAGCCCGACGTCCTTCTGCAATGACACCAGGTCGTTGAGCAGTGGCGGCGCGACCCGTCGCACCGCCTGCGGCAGTACCACCCGGCGCATGGTCTGTCCGTGGGTCAGGCCGAGCGAGCGGGCCGCCGCCCGCTGCGACGGGTGTACCGACTCGATGCCGGCCCGGAACACTTCGGCCATGTACGCGCCATAGGTGACGATCATCGCGAGCGCACCCAGTACCAGGATCGACGGTGTGCCGGCCAAGCGCAGCCCCGGCACACCGAACGTGAACAGGTACAGCACGATGATCAGCGGGACACCGCGGAACACGTATGTGTAGGTGGTGGCCAATGCCCGTACCGGGAACAGCACCGGGGTTCGTGCGGTCCGGCCGATCGCCAGGAGCAGGCCCACGACGAGCGCGCCGAGGCTGCAGAAGAACAGCAGCCGCACATTGAGCCACAGTCCGGCGGCGACCGCGGACAACGACTCCCGGGCGACGGTCGGGTTGAAGAAGCTCTGCTGCAGCCGCGGCCACCCCGGCGAACCGGTGATCACGACCGACAGCACGATGCCGACGACGGCGGTGGACACCGCCGCGATCAGTACCGATTGGACGGTTTGCCTGCGCCGGTAGGCTTCCCGCTCCCGGCGCAACTCACTGGGTCGGTAGTCGTCGGCCGGGGAGCCCGTGGTGTACGGGCGCCCCGAACCGACCGGGGGTGAAACAGGGGTCACGGTCAGGTCAGCTTGGCCGCGCCGGCCTGGGCCAGCCACTGCGCTTCCAGCTTGGCCAGCGTGCCGTCGGCGCGCAGGCTGTCGACCGCCTGGCTGACACACGCGGTCAACGGGGAACCCTTGTCCAGCACCAGACCGAACTGTTCCGGCGTGCCGGCGGCCTGCGGAAGCTGGCCGATGATGACCGAGTCGTCGATCTCGGCGGAGGTGACGTAGAACGCGGTCGGCAGGTCCAGCACCAACCCGTCGATCGAACCGTCCTCGAGCTTCTTCTTCGCGTCGTCGTTGTTGTTGAACACCAACGGCTGCTGGGTCGGCTTCACCACGTCGGTAATGACCTGGTAACTGGTGGTCCCGACCTGGGCGCCCAGTTTGGCGTCCTTGAGGTCGGCCACGGTCTTGGCCCCGGCGATCTTCGAACTCTTCAGCGCCACGACCGTCTGGGTCACGTCGTAGTACGGCGACGAGAAGTCGACCGCCTGCTTGCGCTCCTCGGTGATGGAGAACTCGTTGATGTCGAAGTCATAGGTTTTCGGGCCGGGCGCGATGGCGTTGTTGAACGTCACCCGGGTCCAGGTCACCTTCGCCTTGTCGTAGCCCAGTTCGGTCGCCACCGCGGCGGCCACCGCGCCTTCGAAGCCCTGTCCGTTCTCAGGCTTGTTGTCCACAAACCACGGTGGGTATCCCGGATCGTCCGTACCAATGGTCAGGTTGCCGGGCTTGAGGGTCTTCAGATCAGCCGGTGTGCAGCCGTTCGAGGCGGACGCGGGCCCGTTGGTCTCCTGCGGCGCGCAGGCCGCCGCCGCGCCGGCCAGGAGCAGCGCCGTCCCGATAGCACCGATCCTGGCAACATGTCCACGCATATGGAACTCCAAAACGAGAGGTAGAAGGGAGAGACTAACTCACTGGCAGTCATAGACCGCCAGGGTGTGTAAGGCTCTCAACTGGCGATACTCGCGTCGACGCTGATCCGGGCGTCGTCAGCCAACCGGTAGCCCACGCTGCGCACGGTGGTCACCAGACGATCGCCCAACTTCGCCCGGATCCGTCTGATGTGGACGTCCACGGTCCGTGGCCCGGTGTGCTCATAACCCCATACGCTCCTGAGCAACTGTGGGCGGCCGAAGACCCGCCGGGGATGTTCGGCGAGGAACGTCAGCAGGTCGAACTCGACCCGGGTGAGGGGGATCTCGTCGCCGGCGACGATCACGCTCCGGGAGTCCGGCAGAATACGGATGTACCGGTCATCTGCGACCTGGCCGGTCTCTAGTGGCGGCAATCCGGCGAGAGTGGTGGGAAGGCCGGCGGCCTGCCAGGCGGCGATCCCGCCTTCCAGGTCGGTGGCCCGGTGCAGGCCCAGATCCTGCAACGCCGCCGCGGCCAGCGACGATGTGTAGCCCTCCTGGCAGTACACGATGATGGGGAGATCGAAGCTGCCGGCGATCGGCAGGCGGGCATCGCTGCGGGGGTCGAAACGCCATTCGAGTACGTTGCGTTCGACCACCATGGCGCCGGCGATCTCGCCGTACTGGCGTTGCGCCACCGGTCTGATGTCGACCAGGACCGCGCCGTCGCGTTGGGCCCGAAGCGCCTCGTACGGAGATAGGCGGCGTAGCCGGGCCCGCGACGCGGCCAGAATCTCGTCGATGCCGCGCGACCCGGGCGGTGCCGCAATGGTCGGGGCCACAGTGGTCGGTGCCGCGGTGGTCGGGGCGTTCACCAGGCCACCCCGGTCCGGTCGATCGAGGTGACCCGCAGTTGGCCACCGGTGAGCTCGTAGCGGGTCATCGTGGTCAGCGCCGGCCCGTAGACGTGCACGCTCACGGCCGGCCGATCGCCGTTGTTGACGACCTGGTGAATGTGGTGGATGCCGAACGAGCGGCCGGCGCCGGTCGGGTGTACGGCCTCGACGAGCCGCCGGCCCCCGGAGACCGTCCGTTCGGTGAGTTGGCCGGATACCGCCACGAACGCGCCGGCCGAGCCGCCGTGGTCGTGCAGATCGGTGCCCTGGCCGGGCAGCCAGGTCAGCAGCCACACCTCGTGGTCGGCCGTGGCGGCGAGCCGGTGGTACCAACGGGTGACCGGATCGAACCTCGGTGCGAGCGGCCAGTCATCGGGGTCGCTGGCATAGCGACGGGCCAGCGAAAGGTGGTCAAGGTCAGGAATGGTGATCATGAGTGCTCCGCGTACGGCCACGGCGAGGGCGAAGTCGCCGGGCAGATTTTCTACCGACTGCAGTAGGAATATCGAGCGTGCGTCAGATGCCCGGTGATGGGCTCAGGACGAGCGTCGACAGCCCTCGTCGGCCACGCGACCGAAGTTGTTTCGTTGATCGCCTTCGGCGAAGTCCACATGGCGTCGCCGAGTCAGAGCGGAGAAGGCGTGCACAGCTCAGATGTAAGCATCCGACGGTCGCGAGGGTCAACAGTGATCCTCAAGATTTCCCATCAAGTGGATAGGAAATACCGCGAGCGTGAGCGGGCTCACGTCCGCCCGGCCTTTGGTCCCTTCTACGCTGGCCGACGTGACCGAGGTCGTGATCGTGACGGGCGGCAGCCGGGGCATCGGCGCGGAAACCGCGCTGGCCGCGGCTCGGCAGGGCTACGACGTGTGCGTCGGCTACCTCCAACGCAAGGCGGACGCCGACCTCGTCGTGGCCCGTTGCCTCGATGCCGGCGTACGGTCGATCGCAGTGGCGGGTGACGTCTCGGTGGCCGCCGACGTCGCCCGGCTGTTCGCCACCGTGGATGAACGGCTCGGCCCGGTGACCGCGCTGGTCAACAACGCGGGCAGGGTGGATCGGCTGTCCCGCTTCGTGGATATCGACCCGGACCGGGTGGACCGGATGCTGCGGGCGAACGTGGTCAGTGCGTTCCTGTGCGCCCGTGAGGCGGTCCGGCGCATGAGCACCGCCCGTGGCGGCCGCGGTGGCTGCATCGTGAACGTGTCCTCCCGTGCCTCGGTGCTCGGTAGTCCTGGCGAGTACGTCGACTACGCCGCGGCCAAGGCGGCCGTCGACACGCTGACCATCGGGCTGGCCAAAGAGGTGGCCGCCGAAGGAATCCGGGTCAACGCGGTCCGCCCCGGCCTGATCGAAACCGAGATCCACGCCAGCGCGGGTGATCCCGCGCGGGTACAGCGACTGGCCAGCACCGTGCCGATGCAGCGTGGCGGACGCGCCGACGAAGTTGCCGCCGCGATCATGTGGCTGCTGTCTCCGGCCGCCTCCTACGTCACCGGTACCTTCCTCGACGTCTCCGGCGGCCGCTAGGCTCGCCCGCTGATTGCCGGCCGCGTACGGTGGGCCGATGGATCTGCGCCGCTGGGTCGGGATGGCGCTCGACTCGTACGAGAAATGGGCCGACGGGTTCGGTCCGGTGCCGCCGCATCCCGCGTTGGTGGTGAGCGAGGAGCGGTTCACCGCGGCGTTCGAGGAGTTCGCCGAGCGACTGGGCGGCAGCTATCCGTTCTTCCATCCCCGCTATGCGGGCCAGATGCTCAAGCCGCCCCATCCCGCGGCGATCGCCGGCTACCTGGCCGCCATGCAGATCAACCCGAACAATCACGCCCTCGACGGCGGCCCGGCCACCTCGCAGATGGAAAACGAGGTGGTGGCGCAGATCGCCGGCATGTACGGCTGGGACGCCGCGCTCGGGCATCTGACCAGCAGCGGCACGATAGCTAACCTGGAGGCCCTGTTCGTGGCGAGGCAGAGCCATCCCGACCTGGGCGTGGCGTATAGCGCCGACAGCCACTACACCCATGCGCGGATGTGCCGCCTGCTGGGCATGACCGGACATGTGGTGGACACCGACGAGCAGGGACGGATGGATCTCGCCGCCTTGGACGAGCTGTGTGCCACCGGCCGCATCGGTACGGTCATCCTCACCGCGGGCACCACTGGTCTCGGTGCGGTCGACCAGATCCATGAGACACTGGCATTGAAGCAGCGCTATGGCGTACGGCTGCATGTGGACGCCGCGTACGGCGGGTTCTTCACGCTGATCGCCGATGACAGCGAGGATGGTGTCGCGGCCGCGCCGTGGCAGGCGATCAGCCAGTGCGACTCGGTAGTGGTCGACCCGCACAAGCACGGGCTGCAGCCGTACGGGTGCGGTGCCGTCGTTTTCGCCGACCCGGAGGTGGGGCGCTTCTACCGGCATGATTCGCCGTACACCTATTTCACCTCGGATGAGCTGCACCTGGGCGAGATCTCGCTCGAGTGCAGCCGGGCCGGCGCCGCCGCGGCCGCGTTGTGGCTGACGTTGCGGTTACTGCCTCTCACACCGGACGGGCTGGGCGCGGCGTTGCGGCCGGGTCGGCGGGCCGCGTTGCGATGGTCGCGGCTGCTGGCCGGGTCGGACGCGTTCGAGTTGTACCAGCGGCCGGAGCTGGACATCGTGGCCTACTTCCCGGTGTGCGACCCACCGACGTTGCGCCAGGTCAGCCAGCGCACCGATGACCTGCTCCGCCGCGGTATGCAGGATCCCGCCGATCCCGTGTTCCTGGCCGCCTACACCGTTTCCGCGGCCGAGCTGGCCGCGCGGGGACATCAGCTCACCGCCGATGCGGCGCAGGTCAACCTGCTACGCAGTGTGATGATGAAGCCGGAGATGGACGACTACCTCGACACGTTGTGGTCCCGGGTGCAGCGCCTGGTTGGATAGGCTTCCCGCGTGACGGAGTCAGGTGGATATCAGCTCGCGCAGGTCAATGTCGCCCGCCTGCGGGCCCCGTTGGACGATCCGATGCTGGCCGATTTCGTGGCCAATCTGGAGCCGGTCAACGGTATGGCCGAGCGGGCCGACGGTTACGTGTGGCGGTTGCGCGACGGCGCGGATGCCACCAGCATCCAGATTTTCGACGACCCATGGCTCATCGTGAACATGTCGGTGTGGCAGTCGCCGCAGCACCTGCTCGACTTCGTGTACGGCGACGTGCACCGCGCGGTGCTGAGGCGGCGGCGGGAGTGGTTCAGCCAACTGGCCGAGGCGGAGACCGCGTTGTGGTGGGTGCCGGCCGGCCACGAACCCACGGTGGCCGAGGCCGAGAACCGGTTGACCTGGCTGCGCCAGCACGGTCCGACCGCAGAGGTCTTCACACTGCGCCAGGTCTTTGCCGCACCGGACGCCTCGCTGACCCGGTAGGTTGACCGCATGGGCGATATTCGCATCGGTGTTCTCGGCGCGGCCCGTATCACTCCGGCGGCCCTGTTCAAGCCGGCCCGGTGGTCGGCGGCGCGTGGGTGAGGGCGATCGCGGCGCGCGATCCGGCTCGGGCCGCCGCGATGGTGGCCAAGTGGGGTGTGCCGCGGGTGCACGCGGACTACGCCGCCGTACTCTCCGATCCTGAGGTGGATGCGATCTATCTGCCGTTGCCGAACGGATTGCATGCACAGTGGCTCTCGCCGCGATCAGGGCCGGCAAGCACGTGCTGTGTGAGAAACCGTTCACCAGCAACGCAGTTTGCTGGGCCTTTCCGGCTCTACGCCGCGCCGCACGCCGGGCGTGAGCACCTGCTGCGTGACCTGGCCCACGGCGACCGGCCGCCGCCAGGGGCGCCCTCCTGACGGCAACGGGCGATGAGCTTCCCGACGGTGTCGCAGTACGATCCCTGCCACGCCACCACTCGTCCCGCCTCTTCCACCGCAGCGCCGAACAGCTGGTGGCGGTCCGTTTCCCGTCACGAATCGTCGGGAGCACAGCCGTCCGTTCAAGGCGAGCCCGATCGAGTTCGCCAGATCAGGGCAGACTGGCCCTCCATCGGTTCACCGTCCACTATAGATACTGGACCGAGTGGCCGCGTGGGCCGCCGAACGGGGGCTCCGTGGCGGACCTGGCTGCTCTTGCCGAGCGCCGGTCCATACGCAAGATCGACAACTTTCTTTTCCCGATCGCCTCGTGGAGCCCGGTTTTTGTCGGGGGGTGTCCGTACGCTTGTACCCATGGACGATGTTGGTGCGTCGGTCGCGGGGTATGTTGCGTTGCCGCCGGGGTTGGCGGATATGGCACCTGGTCGCGAGTTGGGTGCGATGTTGGGGTCGTTGGACCGCAGGTCGTTCAACGGCTATCAGATGACGGTGGTCATGGCGGCGCGGGCTCGTCAGGTGTGCTGGGAACAGGCGCAACTGTTGGCCGATGTGCACGAGTTGGCGCATTGTGCGCCGGGTCGTCATGACAGTGCCCCGCGGCGGGTCGAGGCTCCGGGGTCGGCGATCGCGGATGAGGTGTCGTTCACGTTGGCGTGGACGACGTCGGCGGCGTTGGATCAGGTGAGCATGGCGTGGGCTGCGATCGACTGCCACCCACCCCTCTACGCGGCCCTGGCCGAGGGGATCCTGGATATGGCGAAGTTGAAAATGGTCCTCATCGAGGTCGACCTGATGGACAGCGACCAGGCCGCCGCGGTGATCGCGAAAATCCTGCCGGAAGCGGAACGGCTCACCCTGCCCCAACTGCGGCAACGGGTCCGGAAGCTGGTGTTGACCATCGACCCCGAACTGGTCCGCAAACGGTATCGGCAGGATCTGACCCGCCGCAACGTGTCCGTCACCGACTACCGTAACGGCACCTCGACGATCGTCGGCCGCTACCTGCCCACCGACAAGGTCGCCGCCGCGATGGACTTCCTCAACGCGACCGCCACCGCCACCATCCGGGCCGGAGACCCGGGCGGAACACCGTTCGACCAGTGTGACCGGCGCACCGCCGCGCAGATCCGGGCCGACGTGTTCCTGGACCTGCTCGCCGGGGCCGACCCCACTGTCCCCGCCAACCAGGGCGGTGCGGGTGCGGTCAACCCCGGACCGCGTAAAGGCAGCGTCCACCTCACCATCGACCTCGAGACGCTGCTGTGTTTGAACGACCACCCCGGTGAGTTGGACGGTTTCGGACCTGTCGTGGCCGACATCGCCCGACAGGTCGCCGACGGTCTCCAGGACGTACCGAACTGGCGGTTCGTCCTCACCGACCAAGGCCGCGTCATCCACGAAGGCCGCCTACGCTACCGACCCACCGCAGCCCAGAAATCATACGTCCGGGCGCGGGACAAATACTGCCGCGCACCAGGATGCCGACGACCAGCACGCCAATGCGACATCGACCACGTCCTCGCCTGGGACGACGGCGGCGTCACCCACGAGGACAACCTGTGTCCGCTGTGCAGACGACATCATACGATCAAACACAACGGATACCGGCTGTATCGCACCGACTTCGGACTCGTCTGGATCACCCCACACGGGCAGGCGCATCCGGTCAGCTTCGGCCACGAACTCACCGACCAACAACGAAAAATGCTCCAAGAATTCGTCAACCGCGGCGAAGCATTCCCCATCGACACCGTCACCCCACGACAACGACAATAGCGCCGTCCGTCCACAAAGGCGGATGACATCAACGCGGGACCCCAACCGGCGACACGCCGGTCAATCCAGGCTGCCCTCATCCCGGAGCGCTCCAGGAATGCTTCGGTCGCGGTTACGTAGGCCAGCTCGGCCGCGTGGATGCCGACCCCGCCGACCCCGACCGCCGACACCGCCGACCTCGCGGAACTCGTCGGCCAGGTCGCCGCGATGGCCAACCAGCCATCATGCCGGGATGGACAAGATGCGCTCTGTCCGACAGGAGCGACGCGCGCCTTCATGCCAGAACCCGACGCAGGCGCCCGGTGCGGCAGTTCCGTTCGTTGGGTTCTGTGCGGGGATAGCTATCGCGGAAGGTAGGCCAGCCACATGATGTCTGTCATCTATCCTGCACATCCCGGGGGGTCACGTTCATGAGGGAGGATCCGACGGCCGTACGGCTGGCGCACGGCCTGTCGCGGGCAGCGGTCGCCATCGAACTCGCCGGCAATGGGAGATCGCTGGAGCGCACGGTGGCACAGCAGTTGGTGCTACTTCACCTGGGCGCGGTCCGGCACCGCGCCTCGGTGATCGCCGAACTCGCGGATGAGCTGGCGATGAGCGTCGAGGACACGTTGAGCGCTGTCGGCACGTTGGGTGAGGAGGGTCTGGTCAGGATGATCCCGTCACCGTCCTACGCCCCCGCGGATGTCCGGGTGGAGCTGACCGAGTTCGGTCGGGAGCAACCGCGCGAGGTGCTCAACTGGGCGGCCGACCTGCTCGCGGAAACCGAGCGGATGGACCGGGACAGCCAGGCCGAGCTGCTGCGGCTGGTGCTGGATCGCATCCTGTCAATGCAACGGATGGGTCAAATTCCCATCAGCCGCATGTGCGTCTCCTGCCGGTTCTTCGACCCGTACGTTCACGCCGGGCAGGCGCTGCCGCACCATTGCCACCTGGTCGGCGCACCGTTCGGCACCCGGCAACTACGTCTGCGCTGCCCGGAGGCACAGCCCCGGACGGACTGATCAGCGAACCGGTTCAGAATCCAAAGTGGAGCGATGGGGCGCTGCCTATAGCGCGTCCCCGGGCGAAAGCCGTGTTATGACACGCGGATGTCCCCCGGGCGGTGAGCCTGATCACACGTTCGGTCATACCCTTGGCAAGGCAGGCATCGACACGCGACCCTGCGGTCGCGGCCAGAGGGCCCAGATCGTACGGTGGGGTGTGCCTAGCCGAGCCCCGCTCCACCACACGCGCACCACGTCGTGGCGTACCGTCGAGTTGCTTGACATCAACCCGCCGGTACCGAAGCCTCAACTCGAGGCCGGCCGTGACACGTCTGGGGAGGAACCGGCCGAGGTGGAGGCCTGGGGGGTGACGATGACGACGGCCCAATTGCGGATCGTTGGTCGCCGCCTGCCCGGAGCGAGTTGGTCTGGCCGGCATGGCATCCACGTCGGTATCCAGCGCGGCAGCGACGTGGTGGGCCTGGTCATCGGCGACGCCGCGGACGCCGTATTCAACATCGACCTGGATGTGGTGGTGGGAGCGGACGGCCGACCGGACTTCCGGGGACCGTATGTGCATGGACGTCGTGGCGAGCGCTTTGTATACCTCAGCTGGGGCGAGGTCGACGACGCGGGAACTTTCGCGATGTTCCGGCGGCTGAAGCTGCATTTGGCGCCGCTGGTGGAGCAGTCGGCCGCGGACACACTGCTGAGCGCCAAGAGGATTCAGGCCGTACTCGAGCTCACAGACACGCGGGGCCGCCCGCTCGCCGCGTCGGTCCGCCCACCATGGGTGACCTGGCGGGTCACCAGCGCCGCTCGCGGCTGATCCCTGAACCGGTTGATCCTGAACCCAGACGCCAAAAGCTGGCCGGCACCACCTCGGCTGCCGCCCTCCCGTTTCGCGGGCACGGGCGGGACAACTAGGCTTCCCGGCGTGTATCAGGCACTGGCCATAGCCATCATGATCATGTCGCTGCTGGTGGCGGCGTGGTGCTTCGTGGCGGCCAAGCGCGACCGCTGGATCGACTGGAGCCACCTGATCGGCCTGATCGTGGTGGAGGCGGCGGTGCTGGTCCAGGCCATCATCGCCGGCATACGCATCGCCGAAGGCGAGCGCCCGCAAGCGTTGGCCACCTTCCTGGGCTACCTGGTCACCTCCGTGATCATGCTGCCACTGACGGTGGGCCTGTCGTTCATGGAACGTACGCGCTGGGGAGCGGTGATCGCCGGCGCCGGCGCGGTGGTGGTCGTGGTCTTGGTGCTGCGGCTGCAACAGGTCTGGCTCCCGCTGCGATGAACACTCCCGACACCGCTTCCGACACCGCTCTGGACGGCGCTTGCGACACCGCTTCCGACGTAACGGTGGGCGAGGAGTCCCGGGCGATCAACACCGGTCCGGGCCGGGTGCTGGTCGGCTTGTATGCCCTGTTCGCGCTGGCCGCGGGAGCCCGGGCCGGCGTGCAGATCGCCACCAAGTTCGATGAGGCGCCGCTGGCCTTCGTACTCTCGGCCGTAGCAGCCGTTATCTACCTGCTGGCCACGGTGGGTTTTATCCGGGGCACGGGCGGCGGGCGGCGGCTGGCCATCGCCTGCTGCGCGGTGGAACTGGTCGGAGTACTGGCGGTCGGTACGGCCAGTCTGGTTGACCGGGCGGCTTTCCCCGACGCCACCGTGTGGTCGGCCTACGGGCGCGGCTATGGCTTCGTCCCGCTGGTCCTACCGGTGCTGGGACTGCTCTGGCTGCGCAGCTTCCGCACCCGGTGACGCAGGCCGTTTGACAACGCGGTTCCGTTCGACAACGCGGTTCCGCTCGACAACGCGGCTCAGGTGGGTAGCACGCGCACCATGGTGGTCGGCGCGCTGTTCACGGCAGCCGCCCGGGCCCGGTCCCGCAACGCCTGGCCGGTGGCGATCCGGGCCGCCGGGTCAGGCGTCGGCCGCAGGCCCGGCAGGATGACCGTCCATGCCTCGACCAGGCGCTTGGACATGTCGCCGTCCTGGTTCAGGTACTGCGCACCGACGAGGCAGGTCACGATGACCCGGGCCGCCACATCGGCCGGAGCGGCCAGCCCCATCAGTTCCCATTCACCGGCCGGTGACAGCAGCCGCTCGATCTCCTCCACCCAACCTTCGAACGGCGGCGGCAACGGGGTCTTGATGGAGTCGCGTTCCAGCGACAGCCGTACCCCGGCCCGCACCACGACGTCGTGCGACAGCTTGTCGGCGACCTCGAACGACAGGGCGATCACCGTGTCCACCGCCGGTGCGCGCATCGCTTCGAACGTGGCGATCAGCGGCGGCCATTGCGCCGCGGTCTGTTCGGCGATGGCGAGCGCGAGGGCCTCCTTGTTGGGAAAGTACGAGTAGAACGCGTTCTTGGTCAGCCCGGCCCGCTCCACCAGGTCGGTGACGCTGGTACCCAGGTAGCCGCGCTCGGCGAACAGCCCGGCGGATGAATGCAGAACCCTGAGATAGGTCTCGTCCGCCTTCTGGTGCCTCGCCACGACGTCTCCCCCAACTGTCCAAGCCTTCTCGCCGCATGACCGTAACACCGGTGGTACGGGATCGCGAAGGCAGACAAATAGTCCGGTAGCGCCCGTCCATGAACTCCAAGGTCGTACGCGGGAGTGTCCTGGTCCAGTGTGGACGAAGATGTGGGCGTCAGATCTGCAGCCGGGGATCGCGGCCGAAGGCGGCCAGGAGCTGATCGGATTCGCTGGCGTCGGAAGCCAGTTCGAGGCGGGGTCCGATGGCGCCGCCGGCGCGGTAGAGGTCCTCCCGATCGCGGAACCAGGCAAGGCAGGTGCGCACCGCCGCCGGGTCGAGGGTGGTGTCGGTTCCCGTGGCGACGGCCAGGTCCCAACCGTGGATGAGATTGTCGGCGAAGAGTTGGTACACGTACTCGACCCCGGGTGTGTCCCCGAAGGACAGGTGGACGGTCCGGTCCAGCACGCCGGTCTCGCTCACGGCGGCTTTGGCGTCCTCGGCCGCCTCGGCGGCATGGTGTACCGGGTCGTCGCCGAGCAGGTCGCCGTCGAACCGGTCGACCCATCTCGGCCACGGTGGCGCCGGCGAACAACGGCACCGACCACCGCTGTTCGGAAACGACATGATTGACCAACGCCCGCAGGTCCCAGTCCTGGCACGGGGTCGGCGACTGCCACTGGTCCGGCCGCACCCGGGCGACCTTACCGGCGAACGCACTGACGCTGTCGCGGTACATGTCGATAAGGGCCATATGGAGACGCTACGCTGTGCGCACACAGGTGAGTGGACGATCGGCCAGTGTCGGCCACCCGTGCAAATGACTTGCACGGTTATGCATTACACTTGCGCACGTGACGCGCAGGCTGGCCGAGGTGGCGAAGTACGTAGGGGTGAGCGAGGCGACGGTCAGTCGTGTGCTCAACGGTAAGCCGCGGCATCTCCGAGGCGACTCGGGCCGCCGTGCTCACCGCGCTGGACGTGCTGGGCTACGAGCGACCGACCAAGCTACGGGGTGAGCGGGCCCGCCTGGTCGGGCTGGTACTGCCTGAGTTGCAGAACCCGATCTTCCCCGCGTTCGCCGAGGTGGTCGCCGGTGCACTGGCCAAGCGTGGGCTCACGCCGGTGTTGTGTACCCGTACCGCCGAGGGCGTCTCGGAGGCCGACTACGTCGACATGTTGTTGGACCAGCACGTGTCCGGCGTGATCTTCGCGGGCGGCAACTACGCCCAGGGCGCGGCTCGACCATGACCACTACCGCCGGCTACTTGACCGCGGCCTGCCGGTGGTGCTGGTGAACGCGGCCATCGCCGATCTCGGCTTTCCCACCGTGGCCACCGACGACGCGCACGCGGTCGAGCAGGCGTACGGGCATCTGAGCTCGCTGGGCCATGACAGCATCGGCCTCATCCTCGGCCCGAGTGACCACGTTCCCTCGTCGCGGAAGTTGACCGCGTTCCAGGCCAGCCACGCGCAAGCCGGCGCGGACCCCGAGACGGCCCGCCCGGGTCGGCTGGTGGAGCGCACGATGTTCTCCATGGAAGGCGGTCATGCCGCTGCCTCCCGCCTGATCAAACGGGGCGTCACCGGGATCATCTGCGCATCTGACGTGCAGGCTCTGGGCGCGGTGCGTGCGGTACGGCGACTCGGCATGCGGGTGCCCGACGACGTCTCCGTGGTCGGCTACGACGACTCCATCTTCATGCCCTGCACCGATCCGCCGATGACCACGATCCGCCAGCCCATAGAGGCGATGGGACAGGCCGTGGTGGCCCTGCTGGTCAGCGAGATCGCGGGCAACGCGGTGCCCACCGACGAGTTGCTGTTCGAACCCGAACTCGTGGTCCGTGGTTCCACCGGCGCCGCGCCCACGGGCAACCCTGCGCCGGCGGCCCGCGCTGGCGCCAACTCGAGGCGCGCCCCCCGCACCGCCGTCTGACCGGTCGGATCGGCGGCCTGATCGCCGACTCCTGTTGACCTTGCGCATGTATGCGCTCCCACCGGCGTACCGCCGTGGTCGTCATCGACTTCCGACGCAGCCCTGGTTGGCCTGACCAGCGTTGATGCGTTCCGGCGCGACCCCGGACCGCTGACGTGTGTCTTGCGCCCCTTTGTCGTCGCACGCCCCGGACTACATCAAGATTTTGCAACAGGCTATGGACTTCTTGCGGCCCGCAGTCCTACTGTCTTTCCAACGCCGGACCGGTAACTCCGGCGCGACGTACCCGAAACGAAGACGTCATCAATCCGAGCTACCCACCGCATCGCGGGCCGACCATCCAACTCCCGTTGTCGAAGGGATAAAAATGTCCTCACCGCAGTACCGGAAGGTCGCGGCAATAGCGCTCGCGACCGGCCTGGCGTTAGGCCTCGCGGCCTGCTCCACCAAGGGCGACGATTCAACCAACGCCGGTGGCAAGACCATCATCACTGTCGACTGCATGCCGACCGGGGGTGAGAAAGATCTGGTCAAGAACTGGAACGACGACGTCGCCGCGTTCGAGAAGGCCAACCCGGACATCAGCATCAAGAGCATCTCGGTGGGCGAGCAGTGCAACAACCCGCCGGACTTCACCGCGCGGCTGGCCGGTGGCACCGGGACGGACCTCTTCTACGGCTACATGACCGACCTCCAGCAGGTGCTGGACTCCGGCCAGGCTATGGACATCACCTCGTTCGTCAACAAGGACACGATCCCGTCCTGGGATGACGTCGACGCCGGGGCGAAGGCCGTGTTCACCGACGGTGGCAAGCTGTACGGCGTACCGACTAAGAACTACTCGATGGGCTTGGTCTACAACAAGAAGCTCTTCACGCAGGCGGGCCTCGACCCGAAGAACCCGCCGAAGACGTGGGCCGATGTCCAGACTGCGGCCAAGAAGATCGCGGCGCTCGGCAACGGCATCGCTGGCTACTGCGAGTACAGCTCCGGAAATACCGGTGGCTGGCACTTCACCGCCGAGCTGTACTCCCAGGGTGGCCAGATCCTGTCCGCCGACGGCAAGAAGGCCGACTTCAACAACGCGATGGGCAAGAAGGTTCTGCAGAACCTCAAGGACATGCGCTACACCGACAACAGCGTGGGTGAAACCCAGCTGCTGGGTTGGGCGGACCTGCTGACCAACGCCGGTGCTGGCAAGGTCGGCATGTTCATCGGCGCCCCGGACGCGACCACCGCGATCGTGACCCGGTTCGATGGCAAGTACGAGGACTGGGCGATGGGCCCACTGCCCGGTGAGGGCGGCGCGGCCAAGGGAACTCTGGGCGGCGGCGAAGGCTACTTCTTCAAGAAGGGCCTGACCGATGCGCAGGTGAAGGCCGGTCTGAAGTGGCTGGCGTTCGAGAAGCTGACCCCGGGTAAGGGCCAGTTCGACTACCCGCGGGCGAAACCGCAGAACAACCCGGTGGGTCTGCCGCAGCCGCAGCTGTTCACGGTCGGCAGCGCCACGCAGAAGGAAGAGATCGCGCTGCGTAAGGCGAACGCGAATGTCAACGTGGATGACTTCGCGGTGTTCGAGAACAACCCGGTGAAGATCGTGGGTGAGCCGGCGAACGCGCAGGCGATCTACGCGGTTCTCGACAGCGCGATGTCGGGTGTGCTGACCGACCCGAACGCCAATATCGACACGCTGCTCAAGACGGCCGAGGACAAGGTCAACCAAATCCTCAGCGCGGCCAAGTAGGACGGATGCAGGGGCCGGTCCGCCGGCCCCTGCATCACCGTCCGGTAGCCTGCCCCGACGTTTCCAGGAGCTTCAATGGCGATCATCGCCGGCCCGGGCACCAGTCAGCAGCCAGAGTCGTCGCCGGGCTTGCTGTCGCGGGTGCCGCAACCTGCTCGGAGGCCGCGGACCAGCCGCGACCGCAAGGTGAAGGACAACCTCACCGGGTATGCGTTCCTGATCGGCGCGGTGCTGTGCTTCGCCTTCTTCTCGTGGTATCCCATGGTCCGCGGGGTCATCATGAGCTTCCAGCGCACCCGGCGGGGCGTGACCACCTGGGTCGGTTGGGACAACTACGAGCGCATCGTCAACGACCCCAGCTTCTGGACCGCGTGGAAGAACACGTTCTACTTCACCGCGCTGGCGTTGATCCTCGGCTACGCGGTGCCGTTTCTCGTGGCCATCCTGCTCAACGAGTTCCGCCACGCCAAGGGTTACCTGCGGGTGTTGGTCTACCTGCCGGTGATCCTCCCGCCGGCGTCGGCGCTGTTCCTGTTCAAGTACTACGCGTACAACCCCAGCGATGCCGGCCTGTTCAACGCGATTCTGAAGTTCTTCCACCTGCCCACCTCCGAGTGGATGCAGTCGCCCTCGATGACCATGCCCGCGATGGTGATCGCATCGACCTGGATGAACATGGGCGGTGCCGTGCTGATCTACCTGGCGGCGCTGCAGAACATTCCCGGCGAGCTGTACGAGGCGGCCGAGGTGGACGGCGCCGGTATCTGGCGGCGGATCTTCCACGTCACGATCCCGCAGACCAGGTTGATTCTCTCGCTCATGGCCATGCTGCAGATCGTCGCCACGATGCAGTTGTTCATCGAGCCGCTGATCCTGGCCAACGGCGCGGGGTCGCAGGACTCGGCCACCTCGGTGGCGTATCTGATCTACCAGCACGGGTTCTTCCAGAACGATCTCAACGGCGCGGCCGCGCTCGGTGTGATCATGCTCGTGGTCCTGGCCGGCTTCTCCGCCGTCTACGTACGGCTGACCTCGAAACAGGAGGCGTGACCATGGCAGGGCAGTACTCGGGCACGAGGACCCTGATCTCGCGCTCACAAATGCGGCGTGGCCCCGCCAAGGCGATCTACTGGACCCTCCTGGTCGCCGTGGTGATCATCTTCACGCTGGTATTCATCGGGCCGCTCTACTGGATGGTCACCGGCGCGCTGAAGACCGGGCAGGAGATCGCGCAGACGCCGCCGACGCTGTTGCCGAAGAATCCCAACCTGCAGAACTACATCGACGCCTGGACCCGGTTGAACCTGGGCAAGCTGCTGTTCAACACGTTCTACTACGCGGTCGGCGCGCTGCTGTTCCAGTTGGTGTTTGACACCGCGGCGGCGTACGCCCTGTCGAAACTGCGGCCGAAGTTCGGCAACGCGATCCTGGGTCTGATGCTGGTGACCCTGATGATCCCGGCCATGGTTTTGATCATCCCGCAGTACGTGACCGTGATCGACCTGCCGATCCTGCACATCAACCTGCTGGACTCACCGTTTGCGATCATTCTGCCCTCGGTGGCGAACGCGTTCAACATCTTCCTGTTGAAGCGGTTCTTCGACTCGATCCCCGAGGATCTGATGTCGGCCGCGCGCATCGACGGCGCCTCACCGACGCGCACGCTGTGGTCGATCATCCTCCCGATCTCCCGACCCATCCTTGGCGTGGTATCGATTTTTGCGCTGACCGCGGTGTGGAAAGACTTCCTGTGGCCGAAGCTGGTGATGCCGTCACCGCAGACCCGTACGGTCAGCGTCGGCATCTACGCCTTCGCCGGCGGCACCGGAATGAACATCGTGATCGCGGCCTCGGTCATCGCCGCCATTCCCACCGTGGTGTTCTTCCTGATCTTCCAGCGAAATATCATGTCTGGCCTGACCACGGGCGGCCTCAAAGGCTGAGGCGTCCGGCCGTCCACTGAGCACAGTCCGCTGAGCACAGTCCATACAGCACGACGGGCGATCCGTCCGATCGCCAGGCTTGTCCATGCCTCGTACGACCGAGAAAGCAGGTAACCGGTGTCCGAAACAGCCGAAACGCCGGGGTGGTGGCGCAGCGCGGCCATCTACCAGGTCTACGTCCGTAGCTTCGCCGACGACAACGGTGACGGCATCGGCGACCTGGCCGGCATCCGGGCCCGCCTTGGTTATCTGCGCGATCTGGGCGTGGACGCCATCTGGTTCAGCCCGTGGTTCCCGTCCCCGATGGCCGACGCCGGCTACGACGTGTCCGACTACCGCGACATCGACCCGGCCTTCGGCACCCTGGCCGAGGCCGAGCAGCTGATCGCCGAGGCGCGCGAGCTGGGCATCCGCTCCATTGTCGACATCGTGCCCAACCACTGCTCCGACGCGCACCCCTGGTTCGTCGAAGCCCTGGCCGAGGGGCCGGGTTCCCCTTCCCGGGACCTGTTCTGGTTCCGACCCGGTCGCGGCGACAATGGTGAACTGGCACCCAACAACTGGGAGTCCATTTTCGGCGGGCCGGCCTGGACCCGGACCAAGAATCCGGACGGCACGCCCGGTGAGTGGTACCTGCACCTGTTCGCGCCCGAGCAGCCCGACTTCAACTGGGAGCACCCGAAAGTCCGCGAGGAGTTCGAGGACATTCTGCGGTTCTGGTTCGACCGGGGCGTGGACGGCGTCCGGATCGACTCCGTCGCCGTGGTCATGAAGGACGCCACGCTGGCCGACTACGACCGGGCCAACCCGCCCTCGCCGCACCCGTACGAAGACCGCGACGAGGTACACCCGATCTACCAGGGGTGGCGCAGGGTGGCCGACAGCTACGACGAGCGGCGCGCGTTGATCGGCGAGATCTGGCTGCCGGACACCGAACGGTTTGTGCTCTATCTGCGCCCCAACGAGATGCACACCGCGTTCAACTTCGACTTCCTTGGCGCTGCCTGGGACGCGGACGAGTTGCGCCGGACCATCGACGCGACCATGGCCGCGCACGCCCCGGTGAACGCGCCGGCGACCTGGGTGCTGTCCAACCATGACGTGAGCCGGCATGTGACCCGCTACGGCCGTGCGGACACCACGTTCAGCCACGACCCGGCGCACCGTCGAAGCCAGCACGACAGCTTCAGCGACGTCGACCTCGGCACCCGGCGGGCGCGCGCGGCCGTACTGCTCAGCTGGGCCCTGCCCGGGTCCATCTACATCTACCAGGGTGAGGAACTCGGCCTCTGGGAGGTCGAGGACATCCCGGACACGGCCCGTCAGGATCCGATGTTCTACCGCTCTGGCGGCGCGAACCCGGGCCGCGACGGTTGCCGGGTGCCGTTGCCCTGGTCCGGTGACGCGTCGCCGTTCGGTTTCAGCCCGCAGGCAGCCGTGGGTGAGCCGTGGCTGCCACAGCCGGCCGCCTGGCGTGACTTCACTGCCGAGGTGCAGGCGGGGGATCCCACCTCGATGCTCGAGCTCTACCGCACGGCGCTGGCCATCCGGCACGCGGAAGCTGGCCTGGGCGACGGGCCGATGTCCTGGTTGGAAGCGCCGGACGGGGTGCTGTCGTTTCGCCGGCCGGGTGGGTTCGTCTGCTTCGTCAACCTGTCCGGTATTCCGGTCGCCCTACCCGAACACCAAGAGATCCTGTTGCGCAGTGGCCCGCTGGTGGCTGGACTGCTGCCCACCGATTCCGCTGTCTGGCTCCGTACGGGCTGACCGCGGTCGCGCCCCGCCGTTCCTACCGGGGAACGGTCCCGATCCAGGAAGGAATGACGAAAGAGAGCACCCTCGGCCGTTACCGGACCGCGCACCGCCCAGGGGCGCGGGTCCCGTATCCGCTCCGGTCCATGTCGACCACAGAAGGGGTTCGAACGTCATGCGCGTTCATACACCCGGAGAGCCCAACTCCGGCCCGTCCCAGTCCCTGCCTTTTCTCCGTCTCCCGCACAGCCCCACGACTGCGCGCACCCCGTCTCGCCGCCGGGCCACCATCATCGGCGCCGCCACGCTGATGGCCGTGGTCACCGGCGCGGTCGCCCTGATCAACGCTCCGGCGGCCATGGCCGGCCCAGGTGTGCCCGTGCTGTCACCCCTCAACGTGCCAGGGCGCGGTGCCACCGTGCCGTTCAAGGAAGTCGAAGCCGAATACGCCGACACGAACGGTTCTCTGGTCGGGCCGACCCGCTTCTACGGTCAGCTCGCCTCGGAGGCCTCCGGCCGTCAGGCGATCACGCTGGACGCGGTCGGCGAGTACGTCGAGTTCACCCTCCCGATCGCGGCCAACGCCATGACCATGCGTTACAGCCTGCCCGACAGCGCCAATGGAGCCGGCCGTGACGCGACCATGGACGTACGGGTCAACGGATCCTTGCTCAAGACCATCCCGGTGACCTCGAAGTACAGCTGGTACTACGGCGGTTACCCGTTCAACAACAACCCCGGCGACACCAACCCGCACCACTTCTACGACGAGACCCGCACCATGTTCGGGTCCACATTGGCGCAGGGCACCAAGGTGCGGGTGCAGGTGAACTCGACCGCGCAGTCGCCCACTTTCACCATCGACCTGGCCGATTTCGAACTGGTCGCGGGGCCGATCGGCAAGCCCACCAACGCGATCGACGTGGTGGCCGACTTCGGTGCCGACCCCAGCGGGGCCACCGACAGCACGGCCAAGTTCCAGTCCGCTGTGGACGCCGGCAAGGCACAGGGTCGGGCTGTATACATCCCGCAGGGCAACTTCACCCTGTACGACCACGTGGTGGTCGACGGCGTCACGCTGCAGGGCGCCGGTCCGTGGTACAGCGTGCTCGGTGGTCGCGACCCGGTCAACCGCAAGCGGGCTGCTGGCATATACGGAAAGTACGTCAACGGCGGCGGCTACACCGGTGAGATCCGCTCGCACGAGGCCGGTGGCCCCAGCCAGAACGTCACCCTCAAGGACTTCGCGATCATCGGAGACATCCGCGAGCGGGTGGATGAGGACCAGGTCAACGCCATCGGTGGCGCGTTCACCAACTCGGTAGTCGACAACGTGTGGATGCAACACACCAAGGTCGGTGCCTGGATGGACGGCCCGATGAACAACTTCGTCATCCGCAACAGCCGCATCCTGGACCAGACCGCGGACGCCGTCAACTTCCACTATGGAGTGTCGAACTCTCGCGTGACCAACACGTTCGTACGCAACTCCGGCGACGACGGTCTGGCCATCTGGGCCCAGAACGTCGTCAGCGAGGCCAACTCGTTCGACCACAACACGGTGGTGCTGCCGATCCTGGCCAACAACATCGTCGCGTACGGCGGGCGCAACACCCAGATCAACGACAACGTCGTGGCAGACACCATCACCAACGGCGGCGGAATCCACATAGCCAATCGCTATCCCGGCGTGCAGGGACCCACCGCGGTGGCCGGAACCGTCTCGGTCGCCCGCAACACGTTGATCCGGGCCGGCAACTCCGACTTCAACTGGCAGTTCGGAGTCGGCGCCATCTGGTTCGACGCACTCAACGGCCCGATCAGCGGGGCCACCATCAACGTGACCGACACCGACATCCTGGACAGCTCGTACGCGGCCATCCATTTCATCGAAGGCAACACGTCGGGTGTCAACTTCAACAATGTCCGCATCGACGGTGCCGGCACCTATGCGCTGCAGATTCAGGCGCCTGGCGCGGCCACCTTCACCAACGTGACCGCCACCCGGATCGCCCAGTCGACGCCGATCCACAACTGTGTCGGTAGCGGCTTCCAGATCACCCAGGGCGCCGGCAACTCCGGCTGGTACACCGCGACTCCGTTCTGCGGGCCGTGGCCGGCACCGAACTGGGGCTCCACCGTGACCAACCCGCCGACGACGACACCGCCGGTGACCGGACCGGCGATCAGCCTGAGCCCGGCCAGTCTCAGTTTCGGCACCCAGTCCATCGGCCAGACCAGTGCCGCACAGGCTGTCACCGTCACCAACACCGGCAACGCGGCGGCCACGCTGTCCGGGGTGACCGCGAGTGGTGACTTCGCCCGTACGACCACGTGTGGCTCGTCGCTCGCGGCCGGGACCTCCTGCACCGCGAGCGTCACCTTCACGCCGACCGCGGCGGGCAGCCGCAACGGCACACTGTCGGTGTCCAGTAACGCTCCGGGCAGCCCGCACACGGTGAGCCTGGCCGGTGTCGGCGCCGACCCGAACGGCAACCTGGCCCAGGGCAAGGTAACCAGCGAGACCAGCCACTCGCAGGTGTACGCCTCGGCCAACGCGGTCGACGGCAACGCCAGCACATATTGGGAGAGTGCCAACGGTGCGTTCCCGCAGTCGTTGACCGTCGACCTCGGTACGGCCGCGTCGGTCGGCCGGGTGGTGCTGAAGTTGCCGCCCACGTGGGGCGCCCGGACCCAGACGCTGTCCGTGCTCGGCTCCACCGATGGGGCGAGCTACTCCACAGTGGTGGGTTCGGCGGGCTATCTGTTCGACCCCGCGTCAGGCAATACCGTCACGATCAACTTCACCCCCACCTCCCGGCGGTACCTGCGGTTGACCTTCACCGCCAACACCGGCTGGCCGGCTGGCCAGGTGTCCGAGTTCGAGGTGTACGGTCAGGCGGGCTCGCCGGCACCCGCGGTGTCGCTGTCGACCACGGCGGTCACCTTCGGCAACCAGAACGTGGGTAGCACCAGTGCCGGCCAGACCGTGACGGTGACCAACACCGGCACCGCCGCGGCCACCCTCGGTGCGGTCACGGTCAGCGGAGACTTCGCCCGTACCACCACCTGCGGCGCGACCCTGGCCGCCGGCACGTCGTGCTCGGTGGCGGTCACCTTCACGCCCACCGCTACCGGTGTCCGCACCGGAACACTGTCGCTGTCTTCCAACGCTCCGCTCAGCCCGCACACGGCGAGCCTGACCGGCACGGGGACGACCGCCAACAGCAACCTGGCCGCGGGTAAGCCGACCGCGCAGAGCAGCCAGGCCGACGTGTACGGCAGCGCCAACGTGACCGATGGCAACGCCAACTCGTACTGGGAGAGCGCCAACAACGCCTTCCCGCAGTGGGTGCAGGTCGACCTGGGTGCGAACACCACGTTCGGCCGGATCGTGCTGAAACTGCCTCCGTCGTCGTCGTGGGGCACCCGCACCGAAACACTGACCGTTGCGGGCAGCACCAACGGCTCGACCTTCACCACCCTCGTGGGGTCGGCGGGCTATACCTTCAACCCGGCCACCGGTAACACGGTGACCATCACGTTCACCGCATCGAGCCAGCGCTACGTGCGGCTGAACATCACCGGTAACACGGGCTGGCCGGCCGGCCAGGTCTCCGAGTTCGAGGTCTACGCCTCCTGACCTGACCGCAAGCGGGGTTGACACCGGGGGAGGAGAGAGCGGCTCCTCCCCCGGCACCGTGCGCCCCGGCGGACGCCGACCACGAGCACTGTCGCCTCGCCGAGCGCGGCCTGCCCGTGGTGCTGGGCAACGCGACCATCCCCGCGATCTTCTTCCCCGCTGTGCCGGCCGATGACGCGGTGGCGGTCC
The DNA here is from genome assembly GCA_963742855.1 of uncultured Actinomycetota bacterium. Lineage (GTDB taxonomy): Bacteria > Actinomycetota > Actinomycetes > Mycobacteriales > Micromonosporaceae > CAVUNP01. The sequence continues at coordinate 151,502 of CAVUNP010000007.1, forward strand.
GGCAGGCGTAGTGCGCCTGGGGCCCGCGGCGCGTGATTGTGTTGGATTCGGGGTCGCGGGCGACCCTCAATCGTGCACGGTCATTGCTGGCATCCCGGTTTTCCGCACCGGTGCGGGGAGCCGGTCCAGCCACCGGCGCGAAGCACTGTTGCTACCTGGGCCGCTACCCGGCACGGATGCTCGTTGACGTCGGCTGATCCGTAGCGAAGCACGTGATCTCCCTCCTCCGCCGCCGCGTTGTCCCGTCGCATGTCCCGCCAGCGCTTGTGTTCCGGATGGGCGGCGCGCCCGTCCAGTTCGACTCGTGTCGCGTAGTCCACGTACCGCACATCGTCGTAGCGCCCGGAGTCGTGGCGCGTGGGGTTGCGGCGCGCCTGTCGATGTGACCGCGGTAGCCGGTGGGCGCGCTCGACCTTGCGCAGGTACGCCAACTCCAGCGGCGAGTGGCAGCCCGCCTCGACGTCAACCAGCGCGGCGGACAGCAGTTCCCGCCATCTGAGCCTGGCCCGTCCGTCGAGGCAGTCCCGCAACCGAGCGGGGGTGGTGACGCGACCGCCGACCGCCCGGGTGAGCCAGGAGATGGCTTCCTCCAGGTTGTCCGCGGACTGGGTGAGGTCGATGATCGTGTCGTCTATGCGGGTCAGCGGCGGCAGCCGGCTGGGATGCCGAATGCGCGCCGCCTGCCGCGACCGGTGGATGATCAGTCCGGGGATCGGTGGCGGGCAGCGGCTTGCCGGCACCGTGACGTGGGTTGGCCGACCAGGCCTGACTGGAAGGTTCCACAGCTCCGCGGCCGATTCGTGGCTGAGCATCGCGCCTGGTCCAGCGGCCAGTACGGCTGCCCACAGGACGCTGGGACGCACAAGGGCACCGCTGAACGTGGCGTACACACCGCGGTGGATCCGTTGCCAGCGGCCAGTGGAGAGATGACGACGGATACGCGTGGCTGACAGTCCACAGTTGAGCGCCTGCTGGCGGCTGATCACTCCCGCCTGCTCCGCGGCGAGCTCTTGCACCTTGAGGTCTGCATCGTCCTCCCGCACGCCAGCATGGTGCCCGCTGCGCTCGGGGCGACGATGATTGTGCGGGGTTTGGGGTTGCCGGCGATCCGGAATCCTGCACGTTGTCGGGGGCTACAAGGTGGCGAGGAGGTCGGACAGGCGGTCGCGGAGCCAGGCTTCGTGCCGCTCGCGTTCCTCGTCGTGCCAGCCTCGGGTGGCCCCTTCGATGGCCATGATGACGTAAAGGTATGTGGTGTAGAGGCGCAGGCGCAGCAGGTCGCGCTCGGTGAGTTCCCCGAACGGGGCGACGGTGACATCGTCGAGTTCCCGGAAGAGCGACAGGCTCACCAGTTCGGCGACTGGATCGCCGTAGAGGGCGCGTTCCCCGTCGATGAGTCCGGTGACCCGCCAGCCCTCGTCCGGGTCCGGCGCAACGAAGACGTTGCCGTCCCACAGGTCGAAGTGGACCAGCGCCGGACGGTCCACGTCGTCGAGCAGGTCGGCGTGGCGGCGCAGCAGGTCATTGATGCGCTCGGGTGGCATCGGCAGCGTGCTGTCCAGGCGCACCGCGTCGTCGAGGATGTCATCGACCATGGCGCCGAAGGAGGCGCGCCAGCTGGGCTGCCATGTTCGGCTTCCGCGCAGGGGATAGCCGTAGGCGTTGCCCGTGACCTGGTGCAGCCGCGTCGCGGCGCTGGCCACTTGTAGCCGTACCCGGGAAATTTCTTCGGCGGTCATGGTGTCCCGTACCGACTCGAAGGCGACACCCTCCACTTTGGAGAGAAATGCGTAGTCAGAGCCGATGACCGTACGATCGAAGCCGGCGAAGACGGTGCGGGGCAGCGCGACACCCACCTGCGCCGCTCGCCGGTAGACGTCGACTTCGGTACGCATCAGGTCGACTTCGTGCGTGAGCAGTGCCAGGCCCGGCGGGGGAGCCACCTTCAACACGAGATTCTGACCATCATTGAGGCTGACCGCGAAGGCGGCGTTGTAACTGCCGTCGGTCAGCTCGGTCCATTTGTCCACAGTGGTGTGTGGACCGAACGCGGCGTGGACGAGGGCCACGAGTTCGGCCTCGGCGAGGCGATGTTTGGTCAGGCTCTCGCCCATGGCTTCCCCCGATGAGTGCACTGGACAGCAGGCACATTAGTGGCCACGTGCGGCGACGGGCAACCGGGCGGGAACGGCTAATCCCGGACAATTGGCGCGTTGATCGCTAGATTGGATGGTCATGGCGGTCAGGGAAGCACGGGCGAGTCTGCTCGGGGCATTTCTGGCTGCGATCTGCTTCGGTGCCGCCACGGTTTTCGAGGCACAGGCCGCGCGGGCCAGTGCCCGGGCCAAGGGCGTAGATCCCAGGCTGCTGTTACGGATGGTGCAGAACTGGCGGTTCATCGTCGGTGTAGGGCTGGACGTGCTCGGCTTCCTGTTCGAGTTCGCGGCGCTGCGACTGTTGCCTCTCTTCGTGGTGCAGGCGGCAGTGGCCTCCAGCCTCGCGGTGACCGCCCTGCTCGCCTCCTGGATGTTGGGCGAGCGGCTGGGCGGCCGGGAATGGGTCGGGGTGGCCGGCGTGTGCGCCGGGCTGGCCCTGCTCAGTGTGTCGGCCGGACATGAGGGCTCAACACATCCAGGTCGCGGGTTCGACGCCGGGCTGGCCATCGCCGTGGTCGTGCTCGGGTTGGCCGGGGTCGGCCTGGCCCGCATTGCGAATCCATGGCGATCTATTGGCCTAGGGCTCTGTTCGGGGCTGCTGTTCGGTGTGGTCGCGCTGGCGGCCCGTACGTTGCCCAGCCTGGACGCGGTACGGCTCATGCGCGAGCCCGCCGTGTACCTGTTGATTGCGAGCGGCATAGGAGGCTACCTGCTGCTGGCCACGGCCCTGCAACGGGGTTCGGTGGCCACTGCCACGGCCGCGATGGTGGTGGGTGAGACGGCCGGGCCGGCCGGGGTGGGCCTGCTGCTGCTCGGCGACAGCGCCCGGCACGGGCAGGCACCGGTGGCCGCGTTCGGCTTTGTGCTGGCCGTGGCCGGTGCGGTGAGCCTGGCCCGGTTCGGCGAGCTCCCGCCGGACTAGCACACCCGCCGGCCACGATGGTGATCAGCATGGGGGAGGTTCCACAACCAGCAGGAGGGCGGGAACGAATGCGGCGGATGTTTCACATATCGCCGCTCCTTGAATGGGGCGGGTCAGGTTGGTGGCGACATCCGGCGGGCGAGTTCGACGGCCCGGAATGCCGCGACGGCGCGGGCCTGGCTGGTGACGAAGCCGCGCAAGAGGGCAGGAAACGTGACCCGAACGGTCTCCGTGACCACGGTTGCGTCGGCCCCGGTTCCGCCGGCGTCGCCGGTCACCGTGACCCGGGCCGTGAGCCGCACCCCACCCGGGCTGCGGACATCGCTGACCAGCTCCTGGTTCGTGTGGGTCTGGGTGAGCGTGACCTTGATCAGGTTGTCGTGGTGCAGCACCCGGGCGAACCGGAACCGCTCCACTGCCACGTACGCCACGCGCGGCCGGCCCTGATCATCGGTATCCGGGACGACGTCGCGGACCTCCACCAGTAGCGGCGACAGGCCCACGTAGTTGTACGGGTCAGCCAGGTGCTGGTAGACGGTGGCGGGTGAGGCCAGCACGCGAAAGGTGGTGTCCCAGGTCTCGGTAGCCATCGCCGGTCGTCAGCTCGCCACGGCGTCAGCCGTCGTGTCCAGCAGTGGCGTTTCCAGCAACGCGTCGAACAGGGCCAGCAGGTCCCCGATGGGCCGGTCCGACTCGGCCGGGTGACGGAAGTGACCGGCGGGGTTGACGGTGTAGTGGTTGCGCCGGCCCACCCGGGTGCGGCGCAGGTAGCCGCCGGCTTCCAGGTCAGCCACGATCGCGTGGGCGGCCCGCTCGGTCACACCGACGGTGTCGGCCACGTCGCGCAGCCGGGCAGTGGGATCGCGGGCGATGGCCACCAGGACGTGGCCGTGGTTGGTCAGAAATGTCCAAGCCTTCGTCACGCCGGCCGCGCCGGGGGCAGGTCGGCTCATGCCGTCCATCATAGGAATCCGCCCTTCCGTGCGTTCCGCCGCATGTTTCCAGACCCTCGCCGGGTAGGCAAAGCAAAGCGCGCGCGTGAGATCGCCGATAAACGACAACGGAAGAAGTGTGTTTCATGTATCACTTGACGTGATTGGTGCTGCCCATGATCCTGGAGACGCCGGGGCGCGCAGCACCGGGGCCTACAGTTCCTCGCCCGGCCGACCGCGACACCTCGGAGGACCCCAGATGGCAGACCTGGACTCTCGACCGGAGAGCCCGGCTGAGGCGTTCGCCGAGATGCTCGCCGGCAATCAGCGGTTTGTCGCCGGTACCCGGATCCATCCGAACCAGGACGCCGGTTACCGGGCCTCGCTGGCCGCGGAACAACGGCCGTACGCGGTGCTCTTCGGCTGTTCCGACTCCCGGCTCGCCGCGGAAATGATCTTCGACTGCGGCTTGGGCGACCTTTTTGTCGTCCGTACCGCTGGCCACGTTCTCGGTGCGGAGGTGCTGGCCAGCATCGAGTACGGCGTGACTGTGCTGCGTGCGCCGCTGGTGGTGGTTCTGGGCCACGATTCCTGCGGCGCGATCCAGGCCACCCAGGACGCCTTGGAGGGGTCGGCCACGCCTGGCCCACACCTGCGCCCGATCATCGATCGGGTCACCCCGAGCGTGGTGAATGCGCGGGACCGGCAGGTCACCGCGTCCGACGCCGTGGCCGGTATCCATGTCCGGAACACCATCGATGTGATCAGCCGCGACAGCGGCCCAACCGCGGCGGCGATGGCCGCGCGACGGTGCGCTGTGGTCGGCATGACCTACCGGTTGCGGGACGGCCAGGCCACGGTCATCGCCGTCGAGCCGGAGAATATGGCCCCGCTGGCGCCTATCCCGACCGCATAGTCGCGGGCAGGTCAACCGTAGGGGCACAAAGGCGAGAAGAATACGAGGTGCTCTTCCACCGAATGGTTCAGAGCACGGGTCACATGTATGACTCGGATTCTTCATTCAACCCCATATGTATATGCTGCAACCTCGTGCATACGTTGGTGCTTGAGCGCCTCGGGTGAAGTTGGGGTCGCCGTTGAAACCGCTGGGTTCGAACGATCCCTCCGCGGTGGCATCCTACCGACTGATCGGGGTGCTCGGCGGTGGCGGCATGGGTCGCGTCTACCTCGGCGAGTCCCGGACCGGGCGGCGGGTAGCGATCAAGGTGGTGCGCGACGAACTGGCCGAGGACCCGGTGTTCCGGCGGCGCTTCGCCCGCGAGGTGGCCGCGGCCAAGGTGGTCAGCCCGCTCTACACGGCAGCGGTTGTGGACGCCGATCCCGACGCCGAGGCGCCGTGGTTGGCGACGACCTTCATCGACGGGCCCACCCTGACCGAGTTGGTGCTGGCAGGCGGCCCGCTGTCGGCACATGCGGTGCTCACCCTCGCCGCGGGCCTTTCCGAAGCGTTGGCCTCGATCCATCGGGTCGGCCTGGTGCACCGTGATCTCAAGCCGAGCAACGTGATCATCAACGACACCGGCCCGCACATCATCGATTTCGGCATCGCCCTCACGGTCGAGTCAACCGGCCGACTCACCACCAGCCGGGTGGTGGGTACGCCGTCATACATCGCCCCGGAGATCATCCTGGGTGGCGAGCCAACCACCGCCGGCGACGTGTTCTCCCTCGGCGCGACGCTGGTGTTCGCGGCCACGGGCAAACATCTGGTCGCCGACGGCACGGTCTACGCGCAGATCCTGCAGATCACCACCGGCCGGTTCGACCTGGAGACGGTGCCCAGGCAACTGCGGCCGGTCATCGTGCGGTGTATCAGTCCCGAGCCCAAGGACCGGCCGACTGCGGACGAGCTGGCCCACATCCTGGTCGCCGCCGGGGTGACACCGCCGACTCCGGACTGGTACCGCAGCCAGGGCACGGCGCCGGTGGTCGTGATGGCGCCGCCGCGGGTTGCCACCACGTTGGTGCCGCTGTCGCGCCGCCGGCTTCTGGCGGCGGGTGGCCTGCTTGGCGCGGCCGCGCTCGGCTCGGCCGTCGGCCTCGCCGCGGGTTGGCTCGGTCGCCCCGATGCCTGGGGTGACGCGGCGTGGCGGGCCGGGCAGCCGCCTGCCCCGCCGCCTCCCACCGCAACGCCACCTCCGGCCAGCGGACGCGGCTCAGTGTTGTGGGACGGTTCCTCCGGTGCCCGTTCCACCACGGTGTCTGGTGCCCAACAGCCCGGTGTCCGGGTCATCGCCGACCACCGTAAGCAGATCATCGCCGCCGACGGCTCGGACGTGATCGCGGTCAGTCCCGAGGGTCGCCAGTTGTGGAAGCGGACCCTCCCGACGCCTGGGGTCAATCTGCGCCCGTGGGGCGACGACCTGCTGGCCACCGACGCCCGTACGATCTGGTTGCTCGACGCCACGAGCGGGATCCCGACGTTCACGTACAAGGCGGCTGACCAGGAGGAGAGCGACGCCCGGTACGAGAACCCGGACAACCTCGCCATGGAGATCGGTGCGATCGCACTGTCCGGGGACCGGGCTTTCATCGGCCTGGGCACTGCGGTGATCGCCCTCAACCGCCGGCTGGAGCGGATCTGGCGCCAGCCTCGCCCGTACGGCCGCCGCGGGTCGAGTATGCCCCGGGGGGCCAATGACTTTTACGTGGTTGTGCACACTGTGGACAACCAGTTGGTGGAGATCACGCTACGCCGGGCCGCCGACGGTGCCCGGATGTGGTTTCGCTCCTACAATCCCGGCCCATCGTCCAATGTGCAGGGACCGCCGCCCGGCCCCGGCGGGGACAGGCCGGGCGGACCACCGGACGGGGGACCACCACCGCAGCAGGGCTCATGGTCAGCCGCCGAGGGCCGTTTCGGCGGCGCATTTCTCGCCCTGCGCGACTCGCAGGCCTACCGGGTGCTGGACCTCGGTGACGGCCGGACCGTGTGGCAGGGGCTGGCCGAGAAGCCGGTGGCCAGCTTCGAGGTGATCGGGGATCTGCTCCTGGTGGGCAGCGACCGGGTCAACGCCTACGCGCTGGATTCCGGAGCGTTCAGGTGGCGGCACGACCTGCGCGGGGCGGTGATCGCGGCAGTACCGGACGGCCGGCTGATCGTCCTCGCGAACGATGAGCGCATGATGGCGCTCGCCCCCAACGGCACCGTGTTGTGGCAGACCCCGCTACCACCGGCCATGGCGGGCAGCGTGCCGGAACGACTCACCATCGACAGCCACACGGCGTACCTGACGTTCTTGCCGCCCGAGTCGTCCCAGTCGGGCCGGCCGGGTTCGCGCGTCGTGGACACTCTGGCCCTGTCCATCGACTAGCCGGGCGACGTCGGCGGCTCACCAGGCCGACTCGTACCGGGTCTTCGCCGCGACGGTGGCGTCGGCCGCCAGTCGTGACCGCGCGGTCGCGTCCCCGTACAGGCTCCACCGGAAGAAGTCGATCATCGTTGCCACTACGGCCGGGTCGGATACCGGCCGGGTGTGGTCGCCGCCGACTACGGTGACGAAGCCCTTCGGCCAGTCCAGCTTGTCGTAGGCGGCGCGGCCTTTTGCGTACCTGACCACGTGATCGTTGTCGCCGTGGACGAACAGCACGGGCGTCGCCGGGCCGGACAGGGGTCCATTCAACAGGCCACCGGAGATGATGACACCGCTGCGGACCCGGCCGTCGTGGGTGCCGCCGGACAGCAACCCGGCCGTGGTGAATCCGCCCGCGGAGTGTCCGGCCGCGCCGACCCGGCCCGGGTCCAGGTGTCCTGCCAGCAGGTCGCCGGTCATCGCGTCCCGCTTCAGCACGGCGGTGATCACACTGGACGCGTCGCCTGGCTGGTTGGCCACATCACCGGGCCGGAACGCGGCCGCGCCGCTGCTGGTGAACGGATACGCCGGTGCCGCCACCACGAATCCGGCCGCGGCCAGCCGGGTGGTCACCCCACGCATCGCCTCGGGCGAGCTGGTCAATCCGTGACTGAACAGCACCAGGGGAAACCGGCCGTCCGCCATCTTCGCGTTGGTCCGCACCGGGCCACCGGCGCCGCCGGCCGCCGGGTACCAGACCACCGTACGCAGGGGCCGGTCGTGGCCCCGGACCAGGTCGAGTTGGCGGCTTCCCACCGCGAACGGTCGGCTGGGTGCGGGCAGTTCGGCCAGCGGCGGCAGCGAGGCACCGGGCTGCACCAACCCGTCCGGTGGGCCGGGGTGGAAGCCCGCGTCGACCGGCTTGAGGTCCTGGTGCGCGCCGGAGGTGCAGCCGGATGCCAGCGCCACCGCCAGCACTGCCGCGGCGAGGGCAGAGGGCGGGCGCACGACGGACCCTAGCCCTCGATCCAGCCGCGGCGACGGGCGGACACCGTCAACCGTTGCCGGATCTCCACAATCTGCGCCGCGGTGACGTCCGGACAGAACGCGATCAGCGCGTCGGTGATCTCGCGGGCGTACTCGACCGCGCTGATGACCTCGGAGAGGTCGTCCTCGCCGGTCGGCGGCTGCGCCGGTAGGAGTTCTCGGCTCGGCGGATCGAGGACGGTCACGTCGAACGCCTTCAATCCCCGTTGCCCGTCGAGGACCTCGAACTGGACCCGGGTGCCGATTCGCACTGCGTGACCGTACGCCTTGAGCTCCTCGGAATGCAGGAAAACGTCGTCTCCACCGCCGTCTGGGGCGATAAACCCATACCCTCGGGCCTGGTTGAATTGGACGATTCTGCCAGTAACCATGACAACACTCACCTGCCGACCGTGCGCCCCGTCGGCGCCCCTGAGGCAGAGGGTACGGATTTGCCGTGCTGTGCGCTATGCCTCATTTCAGGTAGACGCGTCGCGTCGTGATGTCGCCGCCCCGGACTGACCGGGTCCCTTCATCGCCAGCGGCCTGGGTTTCCCCGTTCGGGTGCGGGGACGGCGTGCCGGCATGCAGGCTTGGTCGGTAGGGATGCGGCAGCCCCGCGCAACCTTCGGGGCTCGAGCGCGAGAGCGAGGGAGCATCCGATGGCGTACATCACCGTTGGTCAGGAGAACTCCACCAACATCGACCTGTACTACGAGGATCATGGCTCGGGACAGCCCGTCGTGCTGATCCACGGCTACCCGCTGGACGGACACTCCTGGGAAAAGCAGCTTCCGGCGTTGTTGGACACCGGCCACCGTGTCATCACCTATGACCGGCGCGGTTGGGGGCAGTCCAGCCAGCCGACGTTCGGCTACGACTACGACACGTTTGCGGCCGACCTCAACGTGATCATGACCCAGTTGGACCTCAAGGACGCCGTTCTCGTGGGGTTCTCGATGGGCACCGGCGAGGTGGCCAGGTACCTGCGCCGCTACGGGTCGGATCGGATCAACAAGGTGGCCTTCCTGGCGCCGATCCCGCCGTTCCTGTTGAAGACGGAAGACAACCCGACGGGCGTGCCACAGAGCGTGTTCGACGGGATCATGGACGCGATCCGCAAGGACCGGTACGCCTATCTCACCTCGTTCTACAAGGACTTCTACGCGGCGGACGAGAACATGGGCACCCGGCTGAGCGAAGACGCGTTGCATGCTTCGTTCAACGTCGCGGTGGTGGGGTCCGCGCATGCCACGCTGAACTGCGTGCCGACCTGGCTGACCGACTTCCGGCCGGACCTGCCGGCGGTGACCGTGCCCGCGCTGATCGTTCAGGGTACCCACGACCGGATCCTGCCGATCGACTCCTGTGGCCGGGTATTGCATACAATGCTGCCGGAAGCGGAATATGTCGAGATTGACGGCGCGCCCCACGGCATGGCCTGGACGCACGCCGACGACGTCAACAACGCGTTGCTGACGTTCCTGATCAAGTAGTCGTCCACTGTAGAGAAATCTACTGTGGAGCAGGGGCGACCGCCGCACTGCGGATGCGGCGGTCGGTCCGGCTGTGCCTGGCTCTTCCGCCCTCGCCGGAGTCGGCGCGGCCATAGCGTGCGAGAACACCGCCCGGCTGGCCCGCCGGACCCGTTCAGCAGCTGTCGCGCCGTGCCTTGTGGGCCGCCTGCTGGACACCTTATCGCCGCAGTGGTGGCTGACCGCGATCCTGGTCTACCCGGACGAACTTGCGGTGATCGCCCGTAAGGTCTTCTGCACGTCGCCTGCCTGTCAATGTCGGCGATGTCCCCCGGGTGTCGCCTGCACCCAATCGACGAGCCGCTGAACCGGTCGCCGGTCGACGCCGGGCACCGGCTGCCAGGTTGCCGTCTGGCGCAACACCTCGCGGTAGTCATCGAAACCGACGAGCACCGATCCGATGCTGTCCAGGCCGTTGCGATGGTCCTGGCAGTCGACCATCACGACACCGGCGTCCATGAGCCGCTGGCACAGGTCGAGGATGGCCACCTTCGCCGCGTGGTCGCGCGTACGGAAGGCCGAGTCGCCACAGAACACCCCGCCGACGATGGAACCGAACGCGCCGGCGATGAGCTCGTCGCCCTCCCAGAGCTCAACGCTGTGACTGATGCCCCGCTGGTGCAGGCCGAGATAGGCGCCGACCAGCTTCTCACTCAGCCAGGTTGCTTCGCCGCGCCCGGGTCCGCACCGCCGCAGGACGCCGGCGAAGTCCTGGTTCATCGTCGAGGTCCATCCACTGTGGCGCAACGCCTGGCGGATGCGGCGACCGGCCCGGACGGTCGATCTGATGATCACGGGACGGATCGGAGGCGCCCACCAGGTGAGCTCGTACGGATCGGCCGACCCGGGTAGTACGGGCACCCGGGGGCGTGGCACCTGCAGGCGAAACCGCAGGCGCCAGGACGCGGGTTGCACCATCGGAAAATAGCCGTGGCGATAGGCGGCCTCGAGTACGTCGGGGTCGTAGTCGCCGCCCAGGATCGCTGGCCCGCCCGCCGGCTGTGTCCGCCACGCCGTGTCCCAGTGTGACCACTGCGCCGCACGGTGCCGCACCGGCTCCCGCATCATCAGGTGGAGTCGCGGGTGACGAGGATGGGCTGGAAGATGACCGACTTGGCCCGGCGGTCGGGGTCGGCTATGTGCGCGAGCAGGAGCCGGGCCATTTCGGCGGCCATCTCCTCGACCGGCTGGCGGACGGTGGTGAGCTGCGGGTGGCAGGCTAGCGCGGCGCTGCTGTCGTCGAAGCCGACCACGGCGACGTCGTCGGGCACCCGCCGGCCCACGTCGCGCAGTGCCTGTAGTGCTCCTTCGGCCATCAGGTCGTTGGCCGCGAACAGGCCGTCGATGTCGGGATGTTCGGCGAGCAGGGCGCGGGTGGCGTGCTCGCCGCTGATCCGGGTGAAGTTGCCCTCCACCGACGGTACGAAGGCGTGACCGTGCACGGCGAGGGCCGACCGGAAGCCGGCCAGTCGGTCGTGGCTCGCCGGCATGTCGAGTGGCCCGGAGATGGTGGCCGGCCGTACGCAACCTCGGGCGACCAGGTGGTCGGCGGCCAGCTTGGCGCCGGCCTGCTGTTCGACGTCCACATAGCTCAGTGGCACCGGCTGTCCGGGCCGGGCCGACAGGACCGCCGCGACGCCCAACTCCCACAGCCGTGCGGGCAGGGGATCGGCCACGTGGCTGGATATCAGGAGCACCCCGTCGACGTGGCCCTGCCGCAGGTACCGCACGACCTGGTGATGGCTGGGCACGTCCGCGGGCATGAGGACGAGATGGATACCCTCGGGGCGCAGCACCTCGAGCGCACCGGCGGTGACCCGACCGAGGAACGGATCGGTGAAGATCCGGTTGAGGAACGGATCGTCGAAGTGCCGGTCGTCGGGTTCGGAGATGACCAGCGCCACCGACCCGGTCCGCCGGGTCACCAGGGAACGGGCCGCGTGGTTGGGTACGTAACCGGTGGCGGCGATGGCCCGCTCGACGATCTCCCGAAGTTCCGGATCCACGGTGGGAACGGCGTTGATGACCCGCGACACCGTGGCCCGGGACACGCCGGCGAACTCAGCCACCTGTTCGAGCGTGGGAGATCGCGGGACGGGCGGCCGCCTGGTGGTCATGATGTTAGTTATATCACTGCGGTAGAGAGCGCTCTCCACGCTCGTAGCGACGGCGGTGCGGCCGGCGGGCATCTCCCGCCGGCCGTACCTGTGTGCGCTACTGGTAGACCCGCACGTAGTCGACGAGCATCCGCTGCGGCAGCACTGTCGTGCCGTCGGGCGGACCGGGCCAGTCCCCGCCGACCGCGTTGTTGAGGATGATGAAGAACGAGTGGTCGAAGACCCACGGTCCGCGGGTCGCTTCGAGATTCGCCTTGTCCACCGTGAAGAAGGCGTTGCCGTCGACGTAGAACGTCATGTGCGTGGAGTTCCAGTCGACCGCGTAGGTGTGGAAGGCGGCCGCGAAGTCAGCCGCCAGGGTGTACGGCGAGCCGAAGCCGCCGCCACCGAAGTATGCCGGGGCGTGCAGGGTGGAATACACGCGAGTTGGGGACCCGGCCGATGTGTTCCATGATGTCGATCTCGCCGCACGACGGCCAGTTGACCGACGAGAAGTTGGCGCCCAGCAACCAGAACGCGGGCCACAGCCCGTTCGTACCGGACACCTTGATGCGCGCCTCGACGTGTCCGTAGGTGAAATTGAACGAAGTTGATGTGTTCAGCCGGGACGAGGTGTACTGGCATGGTCCGCCGGGGCAGGCCGAGCCGGGGGTCACCTCACGGCGGGCTTCCATCACCAGGTTGCCGGCACCGTCGGTGGAGGCGTTGAGGTTGTTGGTGTAGTACTGCAACTCGTTGTTCACGCCGGGGCCGGTCTCCACCTGCCACTTCGCATCCGGCTTGGTGCCTGCCGCGCCGTTGAACTCGTCGGCAAACACGAGCCGGCCGGCCGGGAAGGTGACGTCGGGCGGTGACGCCGGCGGTGTGGTCGGGCTGCCGCCGGTGCCGTACACCTGGAACTCCCACAGCGAGTAGCCGTAACCGTTGGACCGGGCGGTGCCGTACATCCGCACATAGCGGCCGGTGCCGTTGACAGTCAATGTCTCCTTGAAGCCGTGGCCTGTGGTAGTGGTGTAGATACTGGTCCAGTTGGTGGCATCGTTGGAAACCTGGATCTGGTACGCCACCGCGAAGGCCGGATCCCATTGCAGGACAACCCGGTGTACGGTCGCGACCGCGCCGAGGTCGACGTAGATCCAACCGGGGTCCGACCACGCGGCGGTGGCCCATCGGGTGGCCGGGTTGAGGTCCAGTGCCTTCGCCGGCACGCAGTTGGAGCAGGCACCATCGTTCTGCGACGTCGAGGCGACGCCCGGCTTGTTGTACGACAACAGGACGTCACCGCCGGGGTCGGGTGGTGACGTGGTCGGCGGCGTGGTGGTCGGCGGTGCGGTGGTGGGCGGGGTGGTCGGCGGTGTCGTGGACTGTCCAGTGCGGATTACCAGTTCCCACAGCGAGTACCCGTACGCCGTGGCCCGCTCCGTGCCATAGACCCGCAGGTAGCGCCCGGAGCCGGTGACGGTGATGGTCTGGTTGCCGCCGGTCGAGGTGGTGGTGGCGTAGATCGTGGTCCAGGCGCTGCCGTCGTTCGAGGTCTGGATCTGGTACGACCGCGCGTACGCGGCTTCCCAGGACAGGCTGACCTGGCAGACGGACTGGGTCGAACCCAGGTCCACCTGGATCCACTGTGGATCGCTGGCCGCGCTCGACCACCGGGTGCCCGCGTTGCCATCCACCGCGGCCGAGCCGGGGAAGGTGGCGCTCTGGGTGGAGGACACCGCGACCGGACGGTTCAGGGCGGCGTTCGTCGTAGTGTTGCAGCCGCCGCTCGAGCCGCTGTCCCCGTACACCTCGAACTCCCACAGGGAGTACCCGTAGCCGGTCGCCCGCACGGTGCCGTACATGCGCACGTAGCGGCCGGCGCCGGTGACGTTGAGGGTCTGGGTGCCGCCGGTGCCCGAGGTAGTCGAATAGATGCTGGCCCAGTTGGTGGCGTCGGCCGAGGTCTGGATCTGGAAGGCCGTCGCGTAGGCGGCTTCCCAACGCAGGATCACCTGGCTGATCTGAGCAGTGCTGCCCAGGTCAATCTGGATCCACTGTGGATTCGAAAAGGCACTCGACCATCGGGTGCCGAGGTTGCCGTCGACCGCGTTGGCCGCGACCGTGCCGGCGTTCTCACTCGACGAGGCGGTGACGGGCCTGCCCTGCGACAGCAGGGTCACCGCCGCGTTCGCGGAGGTGGCCGTGACGATGGCCAGGTAGCCGATCAGCATGATGAGGACGGCACCCGCGGCGGCGGCGAGCCGTCGACGGGAGGCCGGACCGCGGGCGAGCGCGGCAAAGGGGACGGTATTCATGACAACTCCGGATGGGTAGCGACGAACCACGCTCCCGCATCGGCCGCTGCGGCGTGGCAACCTCCTCCCGGTGAACCTGATGGCAAGCGCAAGGTGCGTGGCCAGGTCGGAGAGCGCTCTCTGAGACAGGATCGCCCGCCTCCCTCGGGATGTCAATGGGTGAGCGTCGATCTCTTGGGAAGGTTCTGTTGACAAAGGTAGAGAATTTGATCGATGCCGCCCGGGTCTTGACAAGCTGCGGTCGGATGCAGAATTCTGGGCATGTCGGAGAGCGCTCTCTCAGCGCGTTCCGCCGGTCCGGTGTGGTCGCGGCTTGGCCCAGCGCCGGGGTCGCGCCGCGGCCACATCCACGCCGGGGTAGGTTCAGCGACATTGCGGCGTCCGGCCCCGTGGACGTCACGTCTTGGAGTGCGCGCCGAGCCCCTGCCCAGCCGGCGGCGGGACTCCACGCGGGAGGAGCGGCGAGCAGATGACAAGCGTGCAGCAGAGGGTCGAGCCGCGGTTACTGGCATTCCCGGACGGCTTCCGCTGGGGAACCGCGACCGCGGCATACCAGATCGAGGGCGCGGTCGACATCGACGGGCGACGTCCGTCCATCTGGGACACCTTTGCCCGGACTCCCGGCAAGGTCGCCCAGGGCCACACCGGTGACGTGGCCTGCGATCACTACCACCGCTATCCGCGCGACATCGCGTTGATGGCCGAACTGGGCATGAGTACGTACCGGCTGTCAGTCGCCTGGCCCCGGATCAAGCCCGATGGTGCAGGGCCGACCAACCCGCGTGGCCTCGACTTCTACGACCGGATCCTGGACGAACTGCTGGCCCATGACATCGATCCGATGGTGACTCTGTACCACTGGGATCTGCCGCAGACCCTGCAGGACGCCGGCGGCTGGGCCAGCCGGGACACCGCATACCGCTTCGCCGACTATGCCGGCGTGGTGGCGGCCCGCCTGGGCGATCGGGTGCACACCTGGACGACGTTGAACGAGCCGTGGTGCTCGGCCTTCCTCGGCTACGCCAGTGGCGACCACGCACCTGGCCGGCAGGACCCGGCCGCGGCCCTCCTGGCCGCCCACCACCTGTTGCTCGGCCACGGACTGGCTCTGCAGCGGTTGCGCTCGGCCGGCGCGCGCGAGACCTCGCTGACCATCAACCCGACCCGGGTGCGCGCCCGCGACCCCCAGGACCGCGCGGATGTCGCCGCGGCCACCCTCATCGACGGGTTGCAGAACCGGCTGTGGCTCGATCCGGTACTGCGGGGACACTATCCGCACGACCTGCTGCGGCTCTTCGATCGCTTCGGCGCCGGCGGCGCGATCAGGCCAGGTGACCTCGAAGTCATCGGCGCGCCGATCGACCTGCTCGGCGTCAACTACTACCAGCCGTGCCTGGTCGGCGCCGAGGTCGGGCAGCCGGCCGACCCGGTTCACCCGGGCAGTGAGGGTGTCGTCTTCCTGCCCCAGCACATGCCGGTCACCGCCATGGGCTGGCCGGTCGACCCCACCGGGCTGCAGGACGTGCTGATCCGGATCGGCACCGACTACCCGGGCACGCCGATCATGGTGACCGAGAACGGTTCGGCATATGTGGACACTCCGGTCGCCGGGCGGATCCATGACGTGGAGCGGATCAGCTACTTCGACAGCCACCTGCGCGCGGTGCACGCCGCCCTCTCCGCCGGTGTCGACGTCCGCGGCTACCTGGCATGGTCCTTTTTGGACAACTTCGAGTGGGCGTACGGATACGACAAGCGCTTCGGACTCGTCTACGTCGACTACGAAACCCAGGAGCGGCTGCCCAAGGACAGTGCCACCTGGTTCGGCGACGTCGTGCGCCGCAACGGACTGCCCGCCTGAGCACGGAGGGAAGTTCCTCCGCGGCGGGCGGCGGGCGGGTTACGGGGGTTGGCGGGAGGCGGGGGCGTGCCACACGAGGGTGTGCATCAGGTCGTTTTTGGGGCGCTCTACGGAGTTGCTGTGCGGTGGACGGGCGGCGCGGCCCCAGGCGTCGTCGCCGAGCCACAACGGTAGGCCGAACGGCAGGTCGCGGCGGGGGATGGCGGCGTAGTCGGATTCCGCGAACGTCGTGCCGTAGTTGGGGCCTTCGGCGCTGCCGTCCTCGTCGGGCACCACGACGCCGCGAAGCGTGACGATCGCGTCCCGCCATTCGTCCAGCAGTCGCTTGGGATCGCGACTGGACGGATGCGGGACCTCGATCACCGGGATCTCCGGGCGGCCGTCCCACAGGTCGACCGCTTCCCGGGCCTGCGCCCCGAAGGCGACCACCGCCTGTAGGTCGGGTCCGATGGTCTTCTCGAACAGGGTTTCACGCCATTCGCGATGGGCCGGCTCGGCCAGGATCGGGGTCGCGTGCTGGGCGCGAGAGGGCAGCAGCGCATAGGCGAAGGCATTGATGAGCAGGTAGCTGTGGGTGAGCCCAAGTTTGGCCAGGAAGCCCTGTACCCGCTGGCCGGCGTCGCCGACCAGGGTGCGGCAGGCGATGCGTTCGGTGGGCCCGGGGTCGCAGGCGAGTGCGAGCAGCCGCGCGGACCGGTCGAGCCGGCCGCGGTAGAACACCGGACCCCAGTCGTACCAGAACAGGTCGCGATGCGCTTCGTAGGAGGGAAGGGCAGCGAAATGGGCGGCGACGGACCGGGGTGGCCCGGCGTCGAACTCGACCATGTGCCCTCCCGGCAACGGCACTCCCAAAAGGTGCGCAGCGCGCGCTCATATTGCAAACGGACAATCTGGTAATATGGTGACGTGGCGTCGGCGTGGTGACCCGGGGACGGGGTGTGACCGGGGGGCACGGCGTGGCCAGTCGTGGCGCAGCTAGCCGTCGCCCGGCAGCGGGGCCCGGTGGCGGACCAGCCGTTCGAGTAGGTCGACCGTATGCGCCGGATCCGGCAGGGCGGCGAACTGCTCACGCAACCGCAACGCCGCCTGCCGGTACTCCCGGTGCGACAGCACCGCGGACACCGCCGCCGTGATCTGCGCGGGCGTCGCCGACACGGCGTCCAGCACCGTGGCCACACCGAGACTGGCGCAGCGGGCCGCGTTGTTCGGCTGGTCCGCGCCCATCGGGATCAGCACCATCGGCAGCCCGTGCGACAGCGCGCCGACAACGCTGCCGGAGCCGCCGTGTGACACCACCGCCTGGCATCGCGGCAGGATCGCCGACTGCGGAATGAACCGTTCAATGTGGACGTTGCCCGGTTGCGGTCCCAGTTCGGCCGGATCGAGCTGGCGGCCCACGGTCGCCACCACGTTGACCGGCAGCGTTCGCAATCCGGCCAGGATGCGGCTGAACAGGTCGCCGGACTCCAGATTGAACACCGTGCCCAGGGTGACGTAGACGGTCGGTCGGTCCGCCAGGTCGGCCAGCCAGGGCAGCGGTGGGGTGGCGGTGGTGGCCTGCGGCTCGTCCGGCCGGAAATGATGCGCCGTCGCCGGCAACGGCCAGGCCGGATCGCGCAGGCTCGCCGGTGCCGGACAGAGCACCAGATAGCGGCTCAACATGTCGAGATCGGGGTCGGCCGGCAGTCCGTTGGCCAGCCGTAGCTGCGTCAGTGGCTCGGCCAGCAGTTGCGGGCGTACGAACGACCCCGACACAGACACCAACACGGATGCGTAGGGCAGCTCCAGCCGCTGCGCCGCGACCATCGCGCCGAAGTCGGTCTCGTCGCAGACGCACAGGTCCGGTTGCCAGTCGGTGCAACGGCTCAGCATCCCGGCCGCCCGTTGCTGGGCCATCCAACCGGCGAACCCGTCCCGCAGCGCCCGGTCCTCCCGTTGCGGATCAAGCTCCCGCAGTGGGATCCGCTTCTGTTCGGCACCCTCGTCGACGCCTGTGGAGAACGCGGCGAAGCCCGCCCGCTCCACCGTGGAAACCATCCTCGGCCGGCAGGCGAACGCGACCGTGTGGCCGGCGGCCTGGGCCGACCGTGCCACCGGTACCAGGGGAAAGAAGTGGCCGCTGTCGCCGGCGAAACTGAAGAGGAACCTCACCCGCACATCCTGCCCGACCGGGGGGCCGGCGCCCATCGCTTTGCGTCCTCGCGCTCTTGCCGCATGGTTCGCTTCACTCTTACGGTAGAAGCACTAGACTCCCGATGTGCAGCTTTATCAATATCTGGTCGCGCTGGAGCTCGCACTCGCGGTGGTGACGTTCATCGCGTTGCGGTTCATCACCGCGCCGTACGGCCGGCATGGTCGAGGCGGCTGGGGACCCACGGTGCCGGCGCGGGTCGGCTGGCTGGTGATGGAGAGCCCGGCTCCGGTGCTGTTCGCGATCCTGTACGCGCACGGCGAACACCGGGCCGAGTTGGTGCCCGCGGTGCTGCTCGCCATGTGGCAGGCGCATTACCTCTATCGCGCCTTCGGGTACCCGTTCCTGATGCGAGCGGGCCGCCGGATGCCTGTTGTACTGATGCTGATGGCGATCGGGTTCAACACCCTCAACGCCTACGTGAACGCGACCTGGGTGTCCCAGCTCGGTGATTACCCGAACGACTGGCTCACCGATCCACGGTTTGTCACCGGCCTCGTCCTGTTCGTGGGTGGTCTCGCGGTGAACCTCCACTCCGACCGGATCCTGCGCCGGCTACGCGCGCCGGGCGAGACCGGATACCGGATCCCGCGTGGCGGCGCCTACCGATGGGTGTCCGCACCCAACTACCTGGGCGAGATCGTGGAATGGACCGGCTGGGCGATCGCCACCTGGTCCCTGGGCGGGCTGTCGTTCGCCCTCTACACCGTGGCGAACCTGGCCCCGCGCGCGTGGGACAACCACCGCTGGTACCACGACCAGTTCGCCGACTATCCACCGCAACGCCGGGCCCTCATTCCGTACCTGCTCTGACCGGGGGAACTTGTCGCCGACCGTGCACCATGACCGAGTTGTGTATGGTGTCGACGTGTTGGCTGACGCATACGAGCTGCCTGGTTCCGCGCTCTTCCCGGAAGGGATCACCGAGGGTCCGGGGTCCACCTTCTTCGTCGGTAGCCTGGGAGACGGCACGCTGATCCGTGGCGACGCCGAAACCGGTGCGGTGGAAGTACTGTTCCCGCCGGACGGGGACGGGCGGGTGAGCACGGCGGGCCTCGCCCTCGACCGTCATGGACGGCTGGTGTCGTGTGACATCAACGGCGGCCAACTGTTTGTGCACGACCTGACCAGCCGTACGCTGACGGCGCGACGCCAACTGCCGGCGGACACGGCCATGCCGAACGATGTGGCCATCATGGCTGACGTCGCCTATGTCACCGACAGTTCCCGCCCGGTGGTGTGGCAGTTGCCGTTGCCCAACGGCGAGCCGACCGTCGCGATGGACCTGAGCGAGTACGGGGCACCTCACGACTCGTACCTCAACGGCATCGTGGCCGAGCCCGACCCTGGCCGGTTGCTCGTGGTGGGTCAGGCTTCCAGCGTGCTGTGGCTGGTCGATCCGGCCAGGTCGGTTGCCGAACCGGTGGATCTGGGCGGATACGAGTTCGACGCGGACGGACTACTACTCGACGGTGATGTGCTCTATGGAGTCACCAACCGGGGCGAAACGATGGCGGACGCGACCTTCATGATCAGTGCCTTCCGCCTGTCTGCGGACCGCCGGATCGGCACCCTGCTCGGCGAGCTGACCGATCCGCGTTGGGACACGCCGACCACGATCGCGTTGGTCGGCGGCCGCCTGCTCGTGGCGGACGCCCAACTCCGGGCCAGGGCCAGCGGAGCTGCGCCGCGGCTGCCGTTCCAGGTGCTGGCCTTGGACCTACCACAGTGGACGGACTGAGAACACCGATCGCCAGCGCGCCGACCATGTCCAGTATGGACAGGCCGTGGCCCCCGCTGATCGGCACCTTGACCTGACCCTCCGGGGCTTACCACGCTGAACCGCGTAAGTGGTCCGGTCCGCGCAGTCGGACGCAGCCTGGCCAATCGTGTCGACCAAGCTGACCATTGTGGTCCGATGACCGACGGCCTCACCGTCGCATGCCGTTGCCATGTACCGATCATGGGTGGGTCGGCCCGTAGTCAGCATTTAACCTGACATTGACAGACGCCGAGACGCCGCCCTAGGGTGTTGCCACTTACACGGTTCAGGAGCAGGAGTGCGGGACGGTGGCGCGCGCATGCGGCCCGGTCGTGCTGCTGGATCTGGGCATGGAACTTTCACCAACGGCGCCAGCGGCGGCTGTCCGCGCCGAGCCATCGAAGGCTATGGAAAGGTGGGATCTGCTCATGAGGAAGCTGGGCATCGCCGGCGTGCTCGCCGTCGCCCTCGCGCTCACCGGGTGCGGTAGCGGCAGCGATGACGGTGGCGGCAACGCCATTTCGGGCGAGATCACCGTACTGACCCAACGTACTGCTGGTCATCCTGATGGCGTCGTTCAAGACCAGTGACGAGTTCGCCCACACCCGGCCGTTCGACCCACCGGCGAACTGGTTGAACCTGCACAACTATGCCGAGGCGTTCACCGGCGGACGGATGCTCTCGGCGTACGTGAACACCTTCATCATCCTGTCCGTGTCCGTGGTCGGCACGGTGCTCATCGGTTCGATGGCGGCTTATGCCATCGACCGGTTCGAGTTCCGGTTGAAGAAGCTGGTGGTCGGCCTGTTCCTGTTGGCCACACTGGTGCCCGGGGTGACCACGCAGGTGGCCACCTTCCAGGTGGTGAACTACCTCGGCCTGTTCAACACGCGGTGGTCGGCCATCGCCCTCTTCCTGGGCACCGACATCGTGGCCATCTACATCTTCCGGCAGTTCCTGCGCGGCATCCCCCGCGAACTCGACGAGTCCGCCGCGTTGGAGGGCGCCAATACGGTCACCATCTACTGGAAGGTCATCCTGCCGTTGCTGAAGCCGGCCATCGCCACTGTGGTCATCATCAAGGGTATTGCGATCTACAACGAGTTCTACATCCCGTTCCTGTACATGCCCAAGCGCGATCTCAATGTCATCTCCACCGCGCTGTTTCGGTTCAAGGGGCCCTACAGCGCCGAGTGGGAGGTCATCTCGGCCGGCGTCATCCTGGTCATCGTGCCAACACTGATCGCATTCCTGGCCCTGCAACGGTTCATCTACAACGGCTTCACCGCCGGCGCGACAAAGTGACCGACCGAGAGAGAGACCAGCTTCATGCTCCGCACACTCCACGACCATTGGACGCTGCGACCCCTCGCCGGCCCGGCACCGCACCGGGTTCTCGCCGCCGGTCCGATCCCGGCCACCATCCCAGGTGCGGTGCACACCGACCTGCTCGCGGCCGGTCTCATCGCGGACCCGTACCTGGACGACCACGAACGGCAACTGGCCTGGATCGGCCGTACGGACTGGTGCTACGAAACGACTTTCCGCTGGACACCCGACGGGCATGAGCACACCGAGCTGGTGTTCGAAGGGCTGGACACGATCGCCCGGATCGAACTGAACGGGCAACCGCTCGGCGCCACGTTCAACATGCACCGCACCTACCGGTTCGACGTGCGGGACGCGCTGCGCGGCGGTGACAACACCCTGTTGGTCACGTTCTCCTCGGCGATCGCCTACGCCGACCGGGCCAGCCTGGAGCTGGGCGCCCGCCCGCACGTCAATCATCATCCGTACAACGCGATCCGTAAGATGGCCTGTAACTTCGGCTGGGACTGGGGTCCGGACCTGGTCACCGCAGGCATCTGGCGGCCGGTGACACTCCAGTCGTGGAGCCGGGCCCGCCTCGCCTCGGTGCGCCCGGTCGTCGACGTGATCGGCGACCAGGGCACCGTTGATGTTCACATCGACCTTGCTCGAGGGGGACAGGACGTGGGTCTCATGGTCACCGCCCGCGTCGGCGAGGTGACCGTGACGCGGCCGCTCGACCCGGAGCAGACATCCGCGCAGACATCGGCGGTGGTGTCGTTGGTGGTGGACCGCGTCCGGCGCTGGTGGCCACGCGGGCATGGATCGCAGGATCTGCTACGACGCCGAGGTCACCGTGCACCCAGCCGACAGCATCGACGTGCTCGACCGGTGGCAGGGGCGCATCGGCTTCCGTACGGTGCGGCTCCTGAGCCGCGAGGACGAGCACGGCACCGGGGTCACGTTCGTCGTCAACGACCGGCCGGTGTTCATCAAGGGCGCCAACTGGATTCCCGATGACGTGTTCCCGCACCGGGTGACCCGGCAGCGCTATGCGGCCCGGTTGGGCCAGGCCGAGGAGGCAGGAATCAACCTGCTGCGGATCTGGGGCGGTGGATTCTACGAGGCTGACGACTTCTACCAGGAGTGTGACGAGCGGGGCCTGATGGTGTGGCAGGACTTCCCGTTCGCGTGTGCCGCCTACAGCGAGGAGGAGCCGCTGCGTGGTGAGGTCATCGCGGAGGCCCGCGACAACGTGACCCGGCTGATGCCGCACCCGAGCCTCACGTGTGGAACGGCGGGAACGAGAACATCTGGGGGTACACCGACTGGGGCTGGAAGTCCAGGTTGGACGGTCGCAGCTGGGGGTTGGGCTACTACACCGACATCCTGCCCGCCGTCCTGGCCGAGCTGGATCCCGGCCGGCCATATATTGCGAGCAGCCCGTGGTCCTTCACCGACGATCGGCACCCCAACGATGCGGCCCATGGCACCATGCATATCTGGGACGTCTGGAACGAGCGCGACTATCCCGCGTACCGCTGCCACCGGCCGCGGTTCGTGGCGGAGTTCGGCTGGCAGGGGCCACCCACCTGGTCGACCTTGCGACGGGCGATCCACGACGATCCGTTGACACCGGAGTCACCGGGAATGTTGGTGCACCAGAAGGCGGCCGAGGGGCACGCCAAGCTGACCGGCGGTCTGGTGACACACCTGCCCGTACCGGATGACATGGAGGACTGGCACTGGGCCATGTCGCTCAACCAGGCCCGGGCGGTGCGCACCGGCATCGAGTACTTCCGGTCCCTGAGCCCGTACTGCACCGGTAGCGTCATGTGGCAGCTCAACGACTGCTGGCCGGTGGTGTCGTGGTCCGCTGTGGATGGTGACGGGCGCCGCAAGCCGCTGTTCTACGCGCTACGGCAGGCGCACGCCGATCGCCTGGTCACCGTGCAGCCGCACGAGATCGGCCTTCGCGTCGTCCTGGTCAACGACACACCGCAGGCGTGGACCGGCCGGCTGGAGGTCTCCCGGGTTCACTTCGATGGCAAGGTCGCCGCGGCGGGTGAATTCCCCGTGTCCGTGCCGGCGTGGTCGACCAGCCCGATCGACCTGCCGGCCGAACTATCCACACCGGACGATCCCGGCAGTGAGGTGCTGGTCGCTCAGTTGACCGACCTCCGCGCGGCGTGGTCGTTCGCCGAGGATCGCGACTGCGCCCTGCCCGAACCGGACCTGCGCGCTGTCGCGGTGGCCGTCGACGGCGGCTACCAGGTCACCGTCACCGCCCACGCGTTTGTCCGTGACCTTGCCCTCCTGGTGGACAAGGTCGACCCCGACGCCGTGGTCGACGACATGCTGGTCACCTTGCTGCCCGGTGAGACGGTTACCTGGCGGGTGAAAAGCGCGCTGGCCATCGACCCGGACGACCTGCTCGCGCCGGCCGTGCTGCGCAGCGCCAACCAACTGGTGCGTGCATCCTAGGCAGGCTGGGCGTTCGGAATGCGTAGGCGTACGTCACACCCGCTTCGTGGTTGGCCAGCCAGCGGTTCATCGTGTCGGTGCGCACCGCGGTGTAGAGCTCGCTGGCCGCCACCCGATCGGCGAACACGACACTCTCGTCACCCACCATGCCGGTGCCCGCGGATGGGCTGGTCAGCATGGTGATGTTGGCCCGGCTCATGTCCCGCAGCAGGTGCGCCATGTCCACGATGGACAACGCCTGGTCCACGGTCACCGCAGAGGCCGTGGACCGGATGACACTGTCGAGCCTGGTCGGACTGTCGGTGATGGACAGTCGCGAGGCCTTGTCGAGTACGGCGCCCAGGATGTCGCGTTGGTGGCGCATCCGGCCGAAGTCCCCGTCCGCGAACTGCTTGCGCTGGCGGGCATAGTCCAGAGCCGTCGCGCCGTCCATGTGGGCTGGGCCGGCGATGAAGGTCCGGTGCGGCTTGTGGATGGACGTGATGGTCTTGTCCACCGTGATGTCGATACCACCCAGGGCGTCGATGATCTGCGCGAAACCGGTGAAGTTCACCGTCACGGTGTGGTCGATACGCACTCCGGTGAACGACTCGACGGTCCGGACCAACAGGGGCGCCTGGCCCCAGGCGTACGCGGCGTTGATCTTCGCATTGATCCCGCCGTTGCCGTCGGCCGTGGGCGGCACCAGGAGCCAGGTGTCGCGGGGGATCGAGATGAACTGTGCGGATCGCCGGTCGGCCGCCAGGTGTACCAGGATGATCGAGTCTGCTCGGGCGGAAACGTCGTCTGCTTCGACGTCGGTGTCGGCGCCCATGAGAAGGACGTTGAGCGCATCGAGGGCGACCGCCGGCGGTCGGCTGGTGTCCGGCGTCGGCCCGAAGGTGTCGGTTCTGTGCATCTCACCGCTGACGGAGTTCAGGTATCCCCAGGTGCCGATCGCGGCCGTGGCGGTGATGATCGCCAGTCCGAGGGCAACGATCAGGATGACCCGATGCCGGCCCGCCGTGGGAAGTACCATATGGGGCAATATAGCCCGTTCTGTTGGTGGCTTGGGGAGGAAATGTGACCTTCACCGGTCGCGAGGGGGACCGTAGCTTCCTGTGCTGATCGCCCTTGGCCTGCTCCTGATCGTGCTACCGACCCTGGCTACCGGCTACTTCGTCGCCCAGGAGTTCAGCTACGTCGCGGTGGACCGCGGCAGGCTCGGCCAGGCCGCCGGGCGGGGCGATCGCCGGGCGGCGAAAGCCATGCGGGTGACCGGACGGCTGTCGTTCGTGCTGTCCGGGGCGCAGCTCGGCATCACCGTCACAGGACTGCTGGTCGGATACCTGGCCGAGCCGTACCTGGGGCGGGGGCTGGCCGGCGTCCTCGGTGGCGGCGGCGCCGGCGCGGGCCTCGCGGTGGCCGTGGCATTGATTGTCTCGACCGCGTTGCAGATGGTTCTGGGTGAGCTGGCGCCGAAGAACCTCGCGCTGGCCCGTTCGCAGGGCCTGGCCTTGGCCCTGGCTGGCTCCACGTCGGTGTATCTGACCGTCGCGGGCCCAATCATCCGGGTGTTCGACGCGGCGGCGAACCGCATTCTCCGCCGCGTCGGTGTGCAACCCGCCGAGGAACTCGAGTCGGGCGCCACGGCCGAAGACCTCGAACAGATCGTCGCCAACTCGCAGGCCGGCGGGTTGCTCGACCGCCGACTGTCCATGTTGCTCGATCGCGGCCTGGATTTCCGGCGCCGCACGGCGGAAGAGGTCATGACTGCCCGAGTGGACGTCATCACCGTCTCGGCTCGCGAACCCTGCGCGCGGGTGGTCGACCTGTTGGATACCGGCCACAGTCGCTTCCCGGTGCATGGCAGCGGTGGTGTCGACGACATCGTCGGGATCGTGGCCGTCAGCGATCTGCTCCGAGTGCCTCCGGCGAACCGGGCCACCACGCCGGTATCCGGCGTGGCCGTCGAGGCACTCTTCCTACCCGTGGGCATGGCCGTGCGCGCCGTACTCGAGCAGCTACGCCGGCAGCACCGTCAGATCGCCTGTGTCGTCGACGAGTACGGGGGATTCGCCGGCGTGGTGACGCTCGAGGACGTGGCCGAGGAACTGGTCGGACCTATCCGCGACGAGGACGACGTTGCGGAGCCGACACCGCGCCGCCTACCGGACGGCAGTTGGCTCGTGCCAGCCCGCTGGCGCGTCGACGAGATAGAGGACGCGACCGGGTTCCGGCTGCCGGAGCCGGACGGCTACGACACCCTCTCCGGCCTGTTGCTGGCACGGCTCGGACGGATGCCGGTGGTCGGTGACGAGGTCGAACTGTCGGTGGGGGCCGGCACGGCCCGCCAGCGGGTTGTCGCCCGGGTGGTCACCGTGCACCGGCACGTCGCGGACACCGTGCGGCTGGTCGCCCGGACGCAGGCGCCGTCATGAGTGCCGGCTTGGCGCTCTTCCTGTCCGTCGTCCTGCTTGCCGGCAACGGATTCTTCGTCGCCGCCGAGTTCTCGCTGGTGGCGAGCAAGAGTTACCGCCTGCAACAGTTGGTCGCCGACGGCAGCCGGGCCGCCCGGTCGGCGCTCGCGGGCACCCGGGAGTTGTCCCTCATGCTCGCCGGTGCCCAACTCGGCATCACCATCTGCACGCTCGGGCTCGGCGCGCTCGCCGAACCCGCGATCGCCCACCTCATCGAGCCGGTGCTGCACGGCGTCGGGGTGCCGGTGCGCTGGGGCTATCTCATCGCGTTCGTCATCGGCCTGGTCGTCGTGGTGTTCCTGCACATGGTCGTCGGCGAGATGGCGCCGAAGTCGTGGGCCATCAGTCATCCCGAAAGTTCGGCGGTCATGCTGGCGCCGCCGTTTCGGGCCTTCACCTGGCTGGTCCGGCCGATCATCGTGGCACTCAACGCCATGTCCAACGGGCTGCTCCGGCTGGCCCGGGTACAGCCGCAGCAGCGACTCGCCCAGGCCCACGGACCTGAGGAACTCGCCATCCTGCTCGAACAGTCCCGCGCTCGTGGCACGATCGAACCGGCTCAACATGAACTGCTCGCCCGGATGCTCAGGCTGCGCCAGAAGACGATCAGGCAGGTGATGCAGCCCATCGATGAACTCGTCACGGTGACGCCGGCGTCGTCCCTTGAGGACATGGAGCGGACCTGCCTGCGTACGGGCCGGTCGCGGCTGGCCGTCGGGAACAGCACCGGCCGTCCCATCGGGATCGTGCACATCCGTGACGTGGTGCGGGCCACGGCCAGGGCCGCCGGGCTGCGCGCGGGTGATCTGATGAGCCCGCCGTTTCACCTGCCGGCGGACTCGCCACTCCTCGATGCCGTCGCGAGCATGCGGGACCAGCGGGCGCAGATTGCCATTGTGGACGATGAGCAGGCCGTCGTGGGTTTCATCTCCTTCGAGGACCTGGTGGAGGAGATCATCGGCGACTTCGACGACGAGACCGACTACATCGCCCCCCGCGGGTTGCGCCGCCGCTGAACAGCTCTGCAAACTATTCGCCGCAGAAGCCCTTTTGCTGGCGTGCGGCGGCTTCCGCCTCGTCCGGAGTGAACCCGGCCGCGATGAACAGATCCACCGCCACGCCCCGGACCTGTGCCAGCACCACGCTGCCGGCGAAGCCGACCTCGTCGCGATAGGCGGCCGAGATCTCGCGGACCGCCCGGCAGATCATCTCGCGGGTCTGGCGTGGTTCGGCGTCATGGAAGAGCTCCTGGCGCAGGGTGGCGACCGCCTTCGCGAGCACGCGCAACGACTGTGGCATGGCTTCGCCGACGGGTTCCTTGTCGCGGAGCACTGTCATGATCCAGACCTGCATGACGCGCGCGTTGCGGTTGGCCCGCTCGATGTGCACGGCCACGTCCACGTAGCGTTGGACGTGCGAACGCGACGACCACCGCAACGGCGCCAGTGCCGCCGTTTCCTCACCCATCGCGAGCGAATCCCGCAGCCGCTCGTACTCCGCCTCGGCGCCGAACAAAGCGTCCAGCGATTGCCTTGCCTGACGCGGATTGGATCTCTCCAACGCCTCTGCTCCGGCTCTGAGCGCCTCGGCCAGCAGGTCCAACGCCCGGCCGGCGTCCTGCTGCACCCTGGTCAACGCGTTGAACGGAATCACCGCGGTGACCAACAGCCCGATGGTGCCGCCGATCAGGGAGTCCACCACACGGTTGACGTAGATGTCGCTGCCGCCGGGGCGGGCGATGGTGGCCACGATGATGGCGGACGACGCGGCCTGTCCGACGAAGAGCAGCCCACCGCCGAGAAAGATCGATACCAGGATGGCCAGGATCACCACGATCCCGATCTGGATCGGGCCGACGCCAATGCCCAGGACGATCAGGTCGGCCACGCCGATGCCCGTGGCGACGCCGATGATCATCTCCGACTGCCCGCCGCCAGCGCTTGCCCGCGGCCGCGGAAAGCACGATCAACGCCGAGATGGGAGCGAAGAGCGGGTCCACGTGATGCACCAGGTTCGCCGCCACGAACCAGGCGAAACCGGTCGCCGTCCCCGCCTGTATCGCCGGTATCAGATCCGGCCGGATACCGTGCAGCCGTTCCTTGAGGTCGTTAAGGGATCGATCACGCCAGACCGACCAGGGATCCCCCACATAACACTGTTAGCACGACGCCGGAGGGCGACGCAGGCCATCGCGGAAATGAAGGTCCGATGCCGGGCGCCGGGGGAGCTGTCGTACCACGCGGTTATGGTCGGCGCATGATGTACATGCTGATTCACTACGCTGACGAGGCCGTGGGCGAGTCTCCGCAAGAGGAGGACCCGGCGGCTGCCGCCTCGATCGAGGCGTGGCTCGAGGAGATGGCGGTGCGCGGCATCCGCCTGCATGGTGACCGGCTGCGCCCGGTCGCGGACGCGACCACGGTGCGGATACGCGACAACGCGCTGGTTGTCTCAGACGGACCGTTCGCGGAGACCAAGGAACAGATCGCCGGGTACGACGTGATCGAGTGCGCTGATCTGGATGAGGCGATCGAGGTGGCGTCCAAGCATCCGGTGGCCCGGTTCGGCACGGTCGAAGTGAGGCCGTTCTGGCCGCTGTGAGGCCGGTCGATGCCCAGGTGGCGGCGGCGTTCCGGGATGAGTGGGGCCGCGTCGTCGCCACCCTCATCCGGGTGACCGGTGACTGGGAACTGGCCGAGGACTGCGCGCAGGACGCGTTCACCCAGGCGCTCGAGCGCTGGCCGGTCGATGGCGTGCCCGAGCGGCCCGGTGCCTGGCTGACCACGGTCGCCCGTAACCGGGCCGTAGACCGGATCCGCGCGCACCGCCATCGAAACCAGCAAGCTCGGGCTGCTCGCCGTGTCGGAATCCGCCTTTGCCGGGGATGCGGCTAGCGACCGGGGGATCGAGGATGACCGGCTGCGGCTGATGTTCACCTGTTGCCATCCGTCGCTGACGCTGGAGGCACAGGTCGGGCTGACTCTGCGGACGCTCGCCGGCCTGACCACCGCCGAGATTGCCAAGGCGTTCTTGGTCACCGAAGCGACGATGGCCAAGCGACTGGTTAGAGCCAAGACAAAGATCCGCAATGCGGGCATTCCGTTTCGGGTGCCGCCGACCCATCTGCTGGCCGAGCGGACCGCGGGCGTGCTGGCGGCGCTGTATCTGCTGTTCAACGAGGGGTATGCGGCCACCGCCGGCAGCGACCTGGTCCGGCATAGCCTGTGTGCCGAAGCCATCCGGCTGGCCCGGCTGCTGGTGCGCCTGCGTCCGGACGAACCGGAGGCCGGTGGGCTGCTCGCACTCATGCTGTTCCACGACGCCAGACGAGCCAGCCGTACGGACGATCACGGTGATCTGGTCCGACTGCCGGAGCAGGACCGCACGACCTGGTCGGCGCCGACGATCGCCGAAGGCCTGGACATCCTCAGCTCGGCCCTGCGCCAGGAGCGGACCGGGCCCTACCAGTTGCAGGCAGCGATTGCGGCATGCCATTGCGTAGCGGCGACGGCGGAGGAGACCTCATGGGCCACCATCGCGAACTTGTATGGCTACCTTGTGCGGTTCACGCCGTCTGCGGTGGTCGAGCTGAACCGCGCCGTCGCCGTGGCCATGGCGGACGGGCCCGAGGCCGGGCTGGCTCTGGTGGCCCGACTGGAGGCCGCCGGGGATCTGGCCGGCTACTACCTGCTGCACGCGACCCGAGCGGATCTGCTGGAACGCCTGGGCCGACGCGACGACGCCGCGAGCAGCTACCGACAGGCCCGTGACCTGGCCGGCACGGATGCCGAACGCCGGCATCTGGAACGCCTGGCCATGGCGGTTACTCGCCGATAGAAGATTCTTGCGGGCCGGATGTCCATCTGAGGCCGTGCCGTTCGTCGTGCTGACGACTCCGTGTTTGACCGACGACGTCGATCGGGAGTCGATCAGCAACTGCCAGGACAACGCCCAGAGGAGAAAGCACCATGAACCTGCCCAACGTCGTCTCGCGCGAGCAGTGGCTCGTTGCGCGCAAGGAGCTGCTCGCCCGGGAGAAGGAACTGACCCGCGAGCATGACGCGCTCAACGCTGACCGTCGGCGACTGCCGATGGTGCGCATCGACAAGGAGTACCTGTTCCAAGGCCCGCAGGGTCAGATCAGCCTGGCCGACCTGTTCGACGGTCGGCGCCAACTGGTGATCCAGCATTTCATGTTCGACCCGGCCTGGGACGCCGGTTGCTCGAGTTGCACCGCCAGCGTGGATGCGATGTCACCGGGCCTGTTGCGCAACCTGCGCGCCCGCGACACCACCTTCGTGCTGGTTTCCCGTGCGCCGTACGCGAAGATAGCGGCGGTCGCGGCCAGCCGGGGCTGGCAGATCCCGTGGTACTCGTCGTACGGCAGCGACTTCAACTACGACTTCCACGTCACGCTGGACCCGGCCGTCGCTGCGGTCGAGTACAACTACCGCAACGCGGAGGAGTTGACGCAGGCAGGGCTGAGTTGGCTCGCCGACGGCCCAGGCGAACAGCCCGGCGTGAGCTGCTTCCTGAGCGACGGCGAAGCCGTCTTCCACACCTATTCCACCTTCAACCGCGGCGCCGAGGGCCTGGGCGATACCTACTCCATTTTGGACATAACCGCGCTGGGGCGGCAGGAGGAGTGGGAGGAGCCCAAGGGCCGGGCCTACGTGGTGCACGGGAACATTCCCACCTTCGCTGAGTAGTCCCGACCATCCATATCGGGCGCCGGGCGATGTTGCCGTCCGGCGCCC
The DNA here is from genome assembly GCA_963742855.1 of uncultured Actinomycetota bacterium. Taxonomy (GTDB): domain Bacteria; phylum Actinomycetota; class Actinomycetes; order Mycobacteriales; family Micromonosporaceae; genus CAVUNP01. Next base: position 182,623 of record CAVUNP010000007.1, read on the forward strand.
GGTCCTGAAAGGAGGCCATCGGTGCTGACGGGTTGGCATTATCTGGTGCTGGGCGGGCTGGGTGCGTTACACGGCGTCAATCCGGCCATGGGCTGGCCGATCGCCCTGGCGGCCGGCATCCGCGAGCGGACGCGCAGTGCGCTGCTACGTACGTTGCTCCCTATCGCGGCCGGGCACGGACTGTCGGTGTTCGCGGCAGCCTTCCTGGTCTGTCTGCTGCGCTCCGTGGTAGCGACGCAGGCTGTCGGCGTCATCGGTGGGGCAGCGCTTGTCGCGTTTGGACTGTGGCACTCGGTCACCCGACGCCATCATCCATCAGGTTTTCAACCCTCCCATGGCCAGTTGGCCGCCTGGTCGTTTCTCATGTCGTGCATGCACGGAGCGGGTCTGGCCCTCCTGCCGCTGTTGGTGACGACACCGGTGGACGCGACCCATCATGTCCACACTGGACTCCCGGCAGGTGCGGATGCGTCGCTGTGGGTCGGGGCGACGGCGACCGCGGTGCACACCCTGGCCATGGTGGCGGCGGCCGGTGCGGTCGCGTTGGTCGCGTTCCAGCTCACCGGCGTGTCTGTGCTGCGAGTCCACTCCTGGTTCCACCTGGACCGGGTATGGGCGTTCGCGCTCGCGGTTTCGGGCGTGTCCGCGGTCGCGTTCGGACTGGCACACTGACCACGTGACGCGGCCATCGTGGCCTCCACCATCAACCTCGCGCATTCCTCGGACCTGCGGGCGGTCGCCAAAGGTGTGGAAGACGAGCCGACCCTGGTCCGGCTAACCGAGCTCGGCTGTAACCTCGCCCAGGGCTGGTACATCTGCCCGGCCGGTGCTGGCCGACCGGGTCCCGAACCTGGCTGCCGGGCCGGGTCCGCCGTTCGGTGACCAGCCACAGCCTGCCAGCGTCGCAGCGCTCACCGACGGGTGGTATCGGGCCGATCTCAGGCTTCGAACAACGGCTGCGGTGACATGATTGTCCACGATAGAGGGAGGTCACCAGTGTTCGAAGCGGCTGACATCCGCGAGTGGCGTGGCCACGACGTGGTCGATGGGGACGGCCGCAAGATTGGCTCGCTCGAATCAATCTATGTGGACACCGCCAGCGACCAGCCATCGTTCGCCACCGTCACCATCGGCATGCCCACGCGACGCCGGCTGGCGTTCGTGCCCCTCTACGGCGCGAGTGTCGGCCCCGGATATGTGAAAGTCGCCCATTCGAAGGACCAGGTCCGCGGTGCTCCCTCCATCGATACCGACGGTGAGCTTCTGGCGGCGGACGAGCCAGCGGTCTTCGCGCACTACGACCTCAACTACGCACAGGGCACGGCAGGCGAACGACGCCTCGCCCGGCGCTGACAACGAAGGAGGATAGCTGTGCTGTTGGTCCTGCTTCTGATAGCTGCCGGGATTGTCCTGGTCATCCTCGGCGCCCTCCTCAAGGGCGTGTTCTACCTTCTGATCATTGGCGCAATCGTCCTGGCACTCGCCCTTATCTATGGCGCGGTGCGCACCCGTCTGGCTGGGCGGGGTCGGCGCTCGCGGCGCTGATCCCTCCGCGCGGGTCTGGGCTACCGCGGTTCAGGTCGCCAGGGCGTTTGAGAGGTCGACGACGAACTGACGTTCCACCTCGGTGACGCTGGTTCTGATGCCGAACACGCCACCGGATCGCGCTGCGGCGGTCACCTTTTCGGCGATGCTGACCAGCCAGGCCCGATACGCGACGGCGTCAGGCTGGTCGGCCTTGTCCGTCAACAGCCGTGACACCTGCCGACAACGAGCGAGGACGTCGGCGATGCCGGCCGGGAGATCCGTGAAGGTGGGCGCGCCCTCCTCGTCCGGCTGGGGGATCTCGGCGTAGGTCAGCTGCTCGGCGATACCGGCGACGAACGCATTGCCCGACTCACGTCCCCATGAGATGGCGAGAAGGCCGACCTCCTTCTCGGCCGCGGTGCCGAGCGCACCGTCGGGCTGGACCGCGCTGGCAGCGTCGACCACCCACCACGGCAGCCGCCGCAGCTGGTCCCATTCCGCGGTAGAGAAAGCAGCCTTGTCAGTCACGAGACCTCACGTTTCCTTTACACCGTCACGCCACGACGAACACCAGCGCCGCAGCCTATCAAGGGTCCGATCGTTGGGCTGCGGGCTGGCTAAGCTACTCCTGGGGCCATCGAACTGACCCTGCTCCCGCGGGTGTCCTACCGCGACCGGCCGATCACTGGCTGTGCGACCGTGCCAACCCTGCACGCCGGAAGTTTCATGCCGGCTTCACCGCGGCTTAAGGGATAACGGGCTCATGTATCCCCGGCGTCTTGAGTTCGAGGATCTCACCTGTTTGAATGCTGGAAACCCCGCGAGGTGAGCTGGCCTTCACCGCATCCGTACGCAGTACGAGGAGTTTCGATGCTCAAAAGGCCTGCCATCCTGGCCGTGTTCGCTGCCCTGGCCACCGTGTTCGCCTTCGCGATCGCGACTGTGCCCAGCGCACAGGCCGCCACCCCGAATCCGGATCATGCCGCTCGGCGATTCCATCACCGGCTCGCCCGGCTGCTGGCGCGCGCTGCTCTGGCAGCATCTGCAGCAGACCGGTTACACGAATATCGACATGGTCGGCACGCTCGGTCCCCAGGGCTGTTCGGTGCCGTACGACGGCGACAACGAAGGTCACGGCGGTGCCCTCGTGACCGCGGTCGCCGACCAGAACCAGCTCGTCGGCTGGCTCTCCTCGACTCGTCCCGACATCGTGATGATGCACTTCGGCACCAACGACGTGTGGAGCAATCGCACCACGGACCAGATCCTCGCCGCGTACAGCAAGCTCGTCGATCAGATGCGGGCCAGCAACGCCGCGATGAAGATCCTGGTCGCGAAGATCATCCCGGTAGCGCCGTCCAGCTGCCCCGAGTGCCCGGCCCGGACTGTGGCGCTCAACAACACGATCCCGGGGTGGGCCGCATCGAAGACCACCAGCCAGTCGCCGATCACCGTGGTCGACCAGTGGACCGGCTGGAATGCCACCACCGACACCGGCGACGGCGTACATCCCAACGACGCGGGCATCGTCAAGATGGCCGACAAGTGGTACGCCCCGCTGGCCGCGGCGATCGGCGGTACGACACCGCCGCCGTCGGACACGCAGGCGCCGACGACGCCGACCAACCTGGCCGTGCAGGTCAACTGTTCCCTGCAGGTGACGTTGACGTGGACCGCCTCTACCGACAACGTCGGCGTCACCGGATATGACATCTATCGCGCGTCCAACGGCAGCACCTTCTCGTCGGCCGGGACCACCACGACAACGACGTTCACGCAGGCATTCAGCGGTGTCGTGCAGTACGAGGTCCGTGCCCGCGACGCCGCAGGCAACACGTCCGCGTTCACCGCTCCCATCAGCGCCGTGCCGCCACCATGCCCACCGCCGACAGACACGCAGGCACCGACAACGCCGGGCACGCCGACGGCATCGGGAGTGACGGCGTCGCAGGCGACCTTGTCCTGGTCGGCGTCCACGGACAACGTGGGCGTGGCCGGGTACGACATCTACCGTGCTCCCGGCGCGAGTGGCGGCACCTTCGCCAGCGTCGGCACCTCCACCACCACGTCGTTCACCAACACCGGCCTGGCCGGCTCGACCACGTACCGTTACCAGGTGCGAGCCCGCGACGCGGCGGGCAATACGTCGCCGTTCTCCGCCGTAGCGACGGTAACGACCCCCGGCGGAGGTGGCGGGACCGGTGGGTGTTCCGCGGTCTACAGCCCGGTCGGAAACCCGTGGCCGGGTGGCTTCCAGGGCCAGGTCGTGGTGACCAACACCGGCACCAGTGCCACCACCGCGTGGACCGCGACTCTCACATTCGCCAACGGTCAGTCGATCAGCCAGATCTGGGGCGCGAAGACGACCAGCACGGCGAGCCCGTACACGATCACGAATGAGGCCTACAACGGGGCACTGGCCACGAACGCGTCCGCCACGTTCGGTTTCCTCGCCAACTGGAACGGCACCAACAACGCGCCCACGGTGAGCTGCGCTCGCACGCCGTGACACAGCACCACACGTAACGCCGCACCACACGTAACGCCGCACCACACGTAACGCCGCACCACACGTAACGCAGGGGCGCCCGGTCGCGATCGGGCGCCCCCGTCCGTTATCGCGCATTGCGTAGCCGGAGAACATAGGTCGCAGTGAGCGCAACTGCACGGTCTTCGTCCTGTGACAGATCCGCGAGGGCACGTGACGTCGTGGTCCCCGGGATATCCGCGATCGCCTGTGTCAGCCGTCCACGGGCGGGCGATTAGCGTGGTGCCGGCGAGGCAGTCAACCAGCCTGGTACCGATCCGATCCGCCAACGCGGGATCACTCGCCAGCGCGCTCAGCGCATCGGCCGCGTCGACGTCATTCGCGCCCTCGACGATCATGTCGATGAGCGTCGGGACCGCGTCGGCCACGCCTCGCGCGCCGAGTACCAGAGCCGCGTACCTGCGGACCACGATGTCGTCGTTCGCGAGGGCGTCCTGCAGCAGCGCGGTCGCCGCATCGTCAGGAATCTCGGCGATGGACTCAATGGCACGTTTGCGCACCTCGGCTACTGGTGAGCCGAGGCCGTCGGCCAGCAGCGCCAAGCCGGCATCGCCCGACCGCGCCAAAGCCCATCGAAGGGCTCCGGCGACATTGGGGTCCGTCTCGCTCAACGCTGCCTCGACCAGAGCTTCCACGGGCACCGGATTCTCTTCGACCGAGGACAAGGCCGCGCGCTGGCGCTTCCCAGCGCTCTCGGACACCAAGGCCTGAAGGAGTGCGACGACCTGGAGGACGTCCTCCCAGTCGGCGGGTTCCGCGGCACCGATGCGACGGAGCCGAGTGAGCAGCTCCGTCTCACTCGCAATGCGTTCTCGCGTCTGGTGGATGAGGTCGTCGACGAGTTCCGAGGGCGTGAAGTCGGGATCATCGAGGGCACGCCTGACGTCACGCAACGACAGCCCCAATGACCGCAGGCTCTCGATATGGAAGATTCGCCGGATGTCCTCGCTCGAATACGCTCGATAGCCAACGTCGGTACGACCCGTTGGCCGCACCAGGCCGAGCGACTCGTAATGCCTGAGCATGCGGGCGCTGACCCCGGACCGTCGTGCCACATCACCGATCAACACTGCCTGTTACTCCTCCTGGCTGGTCGTACCGATGGCTACGATGCGCTTCGCCTCGTCGATCGCGAACTCGAATCCCGCATCCGGATTGCGCAGTAGCCGTTGCGTGGCCCCGGCGTGCTGACGTACGCGAGGGTCGAGATCCGCCATCGCGGCGCGTAGGGTCGGCATGATCATCTCACCGAATGCGATCAGCGCGCGGCTGAGGCTCAACTGCGTCTCACGCCCGCCGCGCCCGAGCTGCGTCGCCAAGACTGCGACCAACGCGGGTTCTTCACCTTCGGGCACGAGTACGACCGCTGCTCGCCAGGCGCTGCGCGCCACCTCGTCGTCGGCGTCGGTCAGCAGCGCCCGTGTGATCGCCGGCCACGCTTGCCGATCCCCGATCTTGGACAGTGTGTGCAACGCCTGGCTTCGTGCCTGCGCACGCTCGGAGCGGAGTTCATCGATGAGCTTTGGGACGGTTACTGATGATGAGTGGCGGATGAGTGCCCACGTCAGCGTTTCGCGCACAGAAAACTCGGGCTCGATCGCGCATCGCTCGATGAGCGTGTCGATGAACCGCGGGTCCGGCGTCGTGCCGACCGCCAGCGCCGCCTGCAGCCGCACCGACGAGCTGCTGTGCTCCAGCCCCTGGAGAGCTCGCATCGTGTTCGTGTCCTCGTTCGGCATGGTGGCGATCACCTCCTTGGCTACCAGTGAAGACCTTGTCACTGTGTCAAGGTCAAGCGGGCCACGAACTCGCGGAACTGTCTGTGGTCGGTGCTCGTTCTTGCTGACCGGTACGGCGTGGACCTGGTCTCGGAGTCCAGCCGCGTGACGGACGACCTCGGGCGGCACCTCGCGTGGGGCGCCTTCGACCGCAACTACGGATCGGTGATCGTGGGAGTGTTCGGCTGGTGTGGTTCCGCCCAGACGGCTACCGAAACGGTTCTTGGTCATCGTTGTTGTTTGTTTCGGCTGTTGGGAACCGCTCCTGTTCATATGCAGTCGGTGGTGTTGTTTGCGGGGTGGGGGTGGTGGATGAGGTATTGGATGAGGGCTTCGGTGAGTGCGGTTTCGTTGTCTTCGGTGGTGAGGTGGAGGGTGGCGTCGGGGGGTACTCGGTAGGTGTGTCCGTTGGGGGCTTGCCAGAGGAAGGTTCCGTCGGGGAGGTGGGTGATGTGGTAGCCGTGTTCGTGTCGGAGTCGGTGGTGGTGTCGGCAGGCGGATTCGAGGTTGGCGCGGTGGGAGGGGCCGTGGTCGGCCCAGGTTTGGCGGTGGTCGGTGTCGCAGGTGGTGGCGGGGTGTCGGCAGCCGGGGGCGCGGCAGGTTTTGTCGCGGGCTTTGACGAAGTTCTCTTCGGTGGTGGTGGGTCGGCGTTTGATGTGGCCGTGGTGGAGGAGGAGTCCGTTTTCGTCGGTGATGGAGTATTTCCATTGGGGGTTGGTGTCGCGATCGTGGGCTACTTGACGGGCGATGTCGGCGAGGATGGGTCCCCAGCCGGGGACGAAGCCGGGGTTGTCGTTGAGGGCCATGAGTGTGGAGAGTTGGATTTGGATGTCGACGACGCCGCGTCGGGGTGCGGGTTGGATACCGCCGCATATGCACATGCGCGGGTCGTCGCTGGCGACGGGGATGGTGTCGGGGTCGCCGTGACCGATGAACGGCGAGGATGGCTCCGCTGGTGTTGGTGGTTGCGTCGGTGGTGGTTGTTCGTTGTTCGTGCCGGGCGGGGGTTCCGGTCGGTGGCCGTCGGCTCGTTCCGGCTGGGCTCGTTGCGGCTGGACTCGTTGCGGCTGGGCTCGTTTCGACTGGGCTGGTTTCGACTGGACTGGTGTTGGCTCGGTTCGTATTGCTTCGGATGGCTGTTTGCCGGTTGGTGGGGTGGCCGTGTCTCGGTCCGGGTTGTGGTCCCAGTCTGCACCGGCGCCGGTGTCCCGGTCGTCACCGGCGTCCCGGTCGGCGTCGGCGTCGGCGTCAGTCTGCACCGGCGTCCCGGTCGGCGTCGGGAGCCCAGTCGTGGTCGTCATCGGTGTCCGGGTCGGCGTCGGGGTCGTTGTGGGGGTGGAGGGTGGCGGTGCCGATGGGGTCGTGGTCGGCGGGGAGGTAGCGGCCGAGGTGGTCGTGGTCGGACAGTTCTTCACCGTCCGGGTTCGGTCTTACCCCATCGCCAGCGCCGTTGCTGTCGTTGTTGCCGTTCGGGCCGGTGTGGTGGTGCCAACGGTTGTCCGTGTTGGGGCCGGCATTGAGGTGGGGTCGGGGCTGGCGTTGCTCTGCGGGACAGGGTTGCTGTTGCTGCGGTTGGTGGGTCGGATTTGTGTTGCCCGGCTGGGTGTGTCCGTTCTCGTGGTCGTCGTGGTTGTGGTGTTTGCGGTGGGTGGGTCGGGGTCCGGTGGGGGTGGGGGTGATGACGCCGCGGCCGCGGGGGTTGCCGGGGGGTTTGCGGGTGCGGGGTTGGAGGCGACCTTTGCGGTGGCGGGGTGTCGGCGGGTCGTTCGGGTGGTCGGGGTGGTTGGGGGTCAGGCCGAGGTTGCGGGCGGCTTGGTCGGCTTCGGCGGTGAAGTCGTCCAGGCTGGGGATGGTGTGAAACGGCCGTCCGGACAGCAGGTCGAGCATCGTGTCGGCGCGGAGTTGGCCGAGGGTGCGGGTGTCGCCGACACTTTTCGCGGCGCGGGCGATGCGGTCGATGCGGTTGTAGGCCGCCAACGCCCGGTCGGGGGGCAGGTTGGTGCCGGCCAGTTCGGCGGTGCCGTCGGTGTGGGGCTGCACGTAGACCCGCCGGTCGGTCACTGCCGCGGCCTGGCGGCGGCGGGCCCGGTCCGGGTCGTCGCGGCGGACCCGGTAGCTCAACCGTTCCCGTAGTAGTGCCGGGTCCCACCGTTCGGCTTTGTCGATCAGTTCGGCGGCCAGCCTGCGGGCCATACCGTCGTCGACATCGGTCAGACAACTGCTGAACACTTTCGCTCGGGGCAGGTCGATCCGCCCGGCTGAGAGCCGCTCGAACACCAGCGGGAGGCGTTCACACAGGTCTTTGGCCAGGAACACGTCCTCGGCGGTGGAGAACTGCGACCGGTGCAACGTGAACGCGATCTGATCAGCACAGAAGTCGTCCAACTCCCGCACCCGGGCCAGACCGGCCGCGTCCAACGGCCCGTCCGGCACACCACCCCGACGCACCACCCGCACCGCGTCGGCCCGTTCGGCGTAGGCGGCCTCCAACATCATCACCAACAAGCGGGCCTGATCATGCGCCACCTGCCGGGCCTGTGCCCGCAACGCGGTGAACACATCCGCCGACGAACACTCCGCAGTGTCGATCGACTCCAACACTGCCGCCAGCCCCGGGCCCGGCGACATGTCGGCCAACCCGTCCGGCAGCACCACCGGCACCCGCTCCGCGGCCTCGCCGGAGGCTGCCGAGTCGTCCAGCGCGTCAACCGAAACTCCGAACACGTGTCCATTCTATGCGTGTCGATGCTCACAGGCAAGACGCCTTGGGAGGGAAGTTTGGTTGATCATCCACTGTGGATGAAGAAAGGGTGGGCAAGGTGAGTCGGGGGCCGGTCCGGCCCGGGCGCTGCGATTTGAGCAGGTCGGCAGAGGTGTGATGAAAGTGTCAGACCCCTGGCGTAACGTCTCTCGCATGAGAAACGACAGCTCGACCGGCCGCGTCATGGAGATAGTCCATTGTGGTGCGACCTCATCCCGAAACCGCCGAGCGAGGAGCCGGGCTCCCGCATATGCGCGACGACGAGCACACGCCGCGGTGCCCAGGGGCTACCGCACTGGGCGGAGTCGCCCGATGAACTTGTCCGCCGCGTGCAGAAGGACGGGATTGCCTGTGCGCGCGTGTTCGCGCAGCGACGCTTCGACCAGCTTGATCACGTGTTCGTCGCCGTGTTCGGCTGCGCGCTCGGCCAGGGCGGTGCGGTCCTCTGCGGTGTTCCATTCTTCGCGATCGAGCCCGTCGGCACGAGAGGACGGCGAGGTGGCGGCCACGATCGAGCCGATTGTGTGCCAGGCCGCGGCGACGGTCGGCCGGTGCAGGCGCGCGGGTAGGTGTGGCAGCACCAGGCGCATCGCGGCGGGCCCGGTCACGGCATGGCAGAAGCTGATGGGCGCATCGTCGTGGCTGGCGAGCACGCCTGCGGCGACGCCGATCAGTTCGTCGAGTGCTGCGTTGGCGTCGTGCGTCCCGCCATATTCCTCCAGTGCTGCGTCGAACCCGCGAACGCGGACGAGCCGGGCGAGTGCACCCGAGATACCGCTTCCTGCCACCGGCTCGTCCGCAGGCACGCGGGGGAGCCTGCGCAGTGCCTCGCGGGCGCTCAGATCCCCGCCCAAGAGCGGATTGCCGGGTAGCGGCTGGTATCGAGCAGCCCACAGGGCCAAGCCCTGCGCGAGCTCACCCAGCAGCAGCGCGGGCCCGTTGTCCGGATATCGGCTCAGCGCCCGGACTGCGTGTGCGGTGCGGATGACGCCGTGTGTGGCGCTGGCGGCCCAGCCAGGAATGAGCCGTGGCCACCACAGGGCGAGCACGTCGGGCCACGGCCGTCCGGACAGCGCCTTCTCAAACGTGGACACCCAGTCGGGCAACCTGTCCATTACTCCGGTGGCGAAGCGCCAGTCGTCGCCCAGATCCACCCCGGGGGGCGGCGCCTGCTCGAGTTGCTTACGTTCGCGGTAGTGCTGAGCCCAGCCGGTCGCCTCCTTGGCGAAACCAAGTGTCACCAGCGCTTCGGCACCCATCGGGCCGTGGTTGGCGAGGAAGCCGTCGCGTTCCACCCCAGTGTCGCGCAGGCGATCGATGGCCTCGAGCAAGTAATCCATGGCAAGCACCGTAAATACTCAAGTGAGCTTTAAGTCAACCCGTCGACGTGGTCGAGTTAGGGGCCGCCAACTGACCGCACCGCCACGAACGTAGACCGCGCCAGCGTCGCTACCGGTTCTCCAGAAAGACGGCGAGCCCGTCGAGCAGGCGCACCAGGCCGAACTCAAACAGTGAATCCAGGTCGAGGTCCGCGATGGCGGCGGGCAGGAAGTTCGCGCGCCCGAGCTGGCGACCCGCCTGGATCGCGGCCTCCTGGCCATCCATCTTCGCCTCCCCGCCATTGCCGTACGACCGAGCTGATGTCCATGCGCAGCAACGGATTCTGGCCGACGCGTTCGCCGGCGCTGCTCGACGCGATGTGGGACGTACCCGACTTCTACTTCGACACGATCTGCCAGGTGCACGTCGACCACTGGTGGCGCGGCCGGGTGGCGCTGGTCGGCGAGATCAGCGGGAGATGCGCGCCTACGTGGCCATCCGGCCGTGGTGGAGTTCGACGACAATTCGGGCATGCGATGCTCTTGGGCGTCAAGGGGACCTGGGTGGATGTGTATGTCCACGACCCGATCACCATGACGTACGTGAATGAGGCCGCCGCCGTGGCCATGGTCCAGGGTATCCAGGTGGTGGCCAACCCTGGTGACGCATCGACGTGGACCGCCAGTCCAGTGCGCTGAACCCGCGAGTGTTACCCAACCAGTGTTTGCCGAACGAGTATTACCGAACCGGCAGTGTCACCAAAGCTCGGTGTCGGAGCCGTCCGGGGTGGCGAGCCGGGCGGCCCGCAGGGTGAGGTAATGGCGCTCCGGAAGGCTCGTGGTCCGGCTGGCCGCAGCCCGGTAGTGAACGGCCGCGGCCTGCCAGTCGCCAGCCATCTCGCACAGATGAGCTCTGGCTGCGTACAGGCGGTGATGTCCGGCCATGCGCGGGTCGGCGTCCAGGGCCGCGAGGGCGTCGAGGCCGGCGGCTGGGCCGTGCACCATGGCGAGAGCTACGGCCCGGTTGAGCGACACCACCGGGTTGGCGGAGTGACGTTCCAGTAGCTCGTACAGGGCTAGGATCTGCGGCCAGTCGGTCTGCTTGGCGCTCGCTGCCTCGTCGTGCAACGCGGCGATGGCGGCCTGGAGCTGGTACGGGCCGACGGGACCGCGGGCGAGCGCATGGGTGATCAACGCGATGCCCTCGGCGATGGCCGCGGCGTCCCAGCGGCTGCGGTCCTGGTCTGCCAGCGAGATCAGTTCACCGCCCGGGGTCGTACGCGCGGCGCTGCGGGCGTCGGTGAGCAGCATCAGCGCGAGCAGTCCCGTGACCTCGCTGTCGTCGGGCAGCAGGGCGTGGGTCGCCCGGGCCAACCGGATGGCTTCCGTCGACAGTTCGACCCGCCGCAGGTCGGGGCCGGCGCTGCTGGTGTGACCCTCGTTGAAGATCAGGTAGAGGACGTGCAGCACCGCATCGAGTCGAGGTGCCCGGTCCGTCATGTCCGGCATGCGGAACGGGATGCCGGAGGCCCTGATGCGCTGCTTGGCCCGGGAGATCCGCTGCGCCATGGTCGCCTCCGGCACGATGAAGGCGCGGGCGATCTCGGCTGTGGTCAGGCCGCCGACGGCCCGCAGCGTCAGCGAGATCGCCGAGGCCGGCGACAACGCGGGGTGGCAGCACAGGAACAGCAGGATAAGCGTGTCATCACGATCGGCCGTACTGTCGAGGTCCGCCGCCGGGGCTGACTGCCGGTCGGGTGGCTCCCGCCGGGCCGCGAGGTCCTCCCGACTGCGCCGCGCCTGTTCACTGCGCACCTGTTCAATCATCCGGCGGTACGCGACCTGGATCAGCCACCCCCGCGGGTTGTCCGGCACACCCTCCTGCGGCCACTGTCTCGCCGCAGCCAGCAGCGACTCCTGCACCGCGTCCTCGGCGGCGGCGAAGTCGCCGAAGCGGCGGGTGAGCACACCGAGGACCTGCGGCGCCAACGCGCGCAGCAGGTCCTCGAAGCGTCGGTCATCGACCTTCAGCCGTCACATCTCCTCCGGCGGAGCCGACATGACGGGGCGCACCTCGATCGGCATGTTGATCGGCCGCCCGCCGGGGCCGGGCGCGGCTGACACCTGTGCGGCGATCTCGACGGCCCGCTCGGGGGTGTCGCAGTCGACGATCCAGTAGCCGGCGAGGAACTCCTTCGTCTCGGCGAAGGGGCCTTCGGTGACCACAGCCGCGCCGCCAGCACCGGCCCGTACGATCTTGGCCTGTTCCGGCATAGCCAGCCCCTGTGCGTCGACCAACTCTCCCGCCGCGGCAAGCTTGTCGTTCACGTCGCCCATGAACTCGATGTGCGCCTGCAGTTCCTCAGTCGTCCAGGCGGTGATCGGCGGAAAGTCGGTCCCCTGCTCACTGAACTGCATCAGCAACATGTACTTCACGTCGTGCTCCTCACGGTTGTGCGCCTCGCGGCGCTCTCACCATCAGGTAGAGACACGCACCGCGTTCTCGACATCCCGCAGCAGAAATCTCAAGAACTTTTCGTCGGGCGTGCCCGAGCATAACGGAACAGGGGGTTCGAGCGAGCGTCCGGAGTCGAGACGCCGCGCCCCCAGTTCCGCTGCCGTAGTGTCGGTGCTGGCGCATCCGTGTCGGTCCTGGCGCATCCGACGGTGCAGGGGAACATCTATGCACGAAGTCAACGGCAAGCTCCTGAGCTGGGCATCCGTCATCGATGCGAACGCATTGGCGCAGGCGCAACGCACCGCCAGACTGGAGTTCGTGCAGCCGCATCTGGCCCTGATGCCGGACGCCCACCTGGGTGCCGGTGCGACGGTCGGTTCGGTCATCCCGACCGTGGGCGCCGTCATCCCCGCCGCAGTCGGTGTCGACATCGGATGCGGCATGATCGCGGTCAGGACGCAGTTCGCGCGTTCCGACGTCACCGGCGATCTGAGCCAACTGCGCCGCGCCATCGAGCGTAGCGTGCCGGCGAGCGCCGGGTCCTACAACAAGAAACTGACCGACACGGCCGAGGCCCGGGTAAGCGAGCTGGAAGATCTGGCCGAGCGACCCACCACGTACGACACGGTAGCCGGCAACTGGCGCCTGCAACTCGGATCGCTGGGTTCCGGCAACCACTTCATCGAGGTCACCGTGGACGAGTCCGATATGGTCTGGCTGTTCCTGCACTCGGGCAGCCGCGGTATCGGCAACAAGATCGCACAGCACCACATCAAGCTGGCCAAGGACTCATGTGGACGGTTGGCGGTCCGGCTGGAGGATCCCGACCTGGCCCATCTCACCGAGGGGACGCCGGAGTTCGACGCCTACCTCACCGACCTCATGTGGGCCCAGCAGTTCGCATTGCTGAACCGGGAAGAGATGATGGACCGCGTGATGGCCGACTTCAGCCGGTTCGTGGGGGAGCCGGTACGCCAGCGCGAACGCATCAACTGCCACCACAACTTCACCCAGCGGGAGCGTCATCTGGGCCGTGACGTCTGGCTCAGCCGCAAGGGCGCCATGTCCGCGAGGACCGGCCAACTGGGACTTATTCCCGGCTCGATGGGCACCGCCAGCTATGTCGTGGAAGGGCTGGGCAATCCGCAGTCGTTCTGTTCGGCCCCGCATGGTGCCGGTCGGGTGTATTCCCGCCACGCCGCCCGGAAGAAGTTCAGCCGTGCGCAGCTGCGCGACGCGATGCGCGGCATCGAGTACCGCGACACGGTCGCCTTTCTGGACGAGATTCCCGCCGCGTACAAGGAAATCGACCAGATCATCCACGACTCCGCCGACCTGGTCCGGGTCAGACACACGCTGCACCAGATCGTGAACGTCAAGGGCGACTAATGTGTCCCAAGGGGACATTGGAGCCGGTGTGAGAATTGTGGGCCGAGCGTGGCGATGAGGGCTGCGTCTGATTCTGATCATTGCCGTGCTGGCGCTGCCGCTGTGGAAGCAACGCCGCGGCGTCAGGAGAACAGCCATCGCCCGAGTGGCGAGATGAATACTGTGCCGGCTACCCGGGTTCAGGTGATGGCGAGGGTGACCGCCGTAGCGGCGAGTAACCAGACCACCGCTGTGACAAGCAGCACACCGACCATCGACAGGGCCTTGACGCCAGTGGCTATCGACTGCCGGGCGATAGCCAAGTTCGCCACAACACCCAGTCCACCGACAAGCCCTCCCAGTGCCCCGCCGAACCCGATGAGCGCGAACGGGATCAGCGCCAATATCCGCAGCGCCAGCGGGAGCGGCGGGCCGGTCAGATGCTTGACTCCGTTGATCTCCACGGTCGGATAGGTGTCGGCGAAGCGGTTGCGAACCGTTGCCTCAACTGTTCCGCCGGCGGCGGTGGGCAATGCGTACCTGAACCGGCCGGTACGTTTGGCCTCGACTCCTCCAACGGTGACGGAGTATCTGCTGCTCAGAGCGCCGGCAGCCAGGACGACAGGTCCGGCGAGGCCATCAATGGCCAAGGGTTGGGTACGCACGAGGTCCGACGATAGGACCACGAACCGGCAGCCCGCCTAGTCCGAACGGCCATACCTTGGCGCGTGCGTACCGACAAGAGTATCCCTCGTCTCTGCCTCCGAAGAGACTCAATCATTTATATATCGCTGCCCGGCGGCACGGCCACGCCGTACAACCTCGGTGACATGGCGACACACGAGGTCGGCCTTGCCATACCTTCCAGGGTCGCTGTAACGGTCAGGGCGACCAGGTTTCCGACACGCCCGCCGAGGCATCGCCGGCCTTCGGCTGTCCGGTCGGTCGGGATACCTGCGCCAGCAAGGCGGGAGCAGACCCGATCCGCAACTTCATGGACTACACCGATGACAGCTGCATGTTCGAGTTCACCGCGGCCAGGCCAGCAGGATGTTGAGTTCCTGGAACGCATACCGCGCCTAGTACCAGCCAGGTGGCCGCTGCCCGTCGGCAGCGGCCACTTTCTATGTGGCCAGTTCCTTGGAATCACTTCCGGCACCCGCCATCAGGCGATCTGCCCAGGATTCGGCACGTGACCGGAGATTGTGCTTGGCCAACAGCACCTCACAAATCTGTTGCCGCGTCAACACTATGTTGCCGATGCCGTGCGGGGTGGGTTGCCTACCGTCGAAGTAGGACGCGAGGCCGACCCGAGCCTCATCGGTCCGGACGTACGCGACGAGTAGGCGTCGAAGGTCGTCAAAACTTGGTTCATTCGTTTCGGCAATCGCGAGACATTCGGTCTGGGCGCGCACTGCCCCTGAGTACAGAATCCAGGTGTCGAGGTCCAGAGCGCCGGCCATCAGGTAGACGTCGTCTTTGCCTGCCACGTACCGATCGAGGAGTTCGGTGGGTGACCACCTGCGGTCGCGAAGAGCGCGAGCGGCCGCGTTCTCGAACGACCAGAACGCGTCGGTCTGCAGGCGCGCGACGGTCCGGAGATGACGACGTTCTGTACTGCGTTGCCTCTTGTCATCAGAAACCGCAGGAGCACCTGGCTCATCAGAGCCAGAATGCCACCGATGAGAACGCCAGCAAGCGATGCGACGACTTCCATTCTTCCTCCCCACGGAAGCGTACGCGCACCGCACCACGCTTCACTCGGCCTGAAGCGACCGCCGTTGGCGAATCTGGAGCACGATCAGGATGAGCGAGCCGATCGCGATGGACGCGATGCCCATCAAAGCCATGGGGAGTACGTTCGAACCGGTGACCGGAAGTACTGGCTGACCCGTGACGGGCCGCGTTGGCGCCGGTGTATGAGGCGGCGAGGATGGGTCCGGGTCGATGAGCACCGTCACCGCGCGCGTGGCGCTCGACCCCGTACCCGCCGCTTTGACGGTAAAGGTGAAGCTGCCCGCGGCCGATGGGGTTCCGCTCAGCACACCGTTCGGGGCCAGGCTGAGGCCTGAGGGCACCTGACCGCCGGCCAGGCTGAACTGGATGTTCGAATCTCCCGTGGCGGTGAACGCGAACGAGTACGCCGTGCCCACGACCCCTCGCGGCGGCGCGGTCGACGCGATGGTGGTGGCTGGCGCGACAATGACGACGGTCACGTCCTGGTCGACGAAGAAACCGTATTTGTCGGTCAGGCGGATGCCGAATGTGTAAGTGCCCGGTGTGGTCGGCGTGCCGGAGAAGACCCGGGAGGTTGACAGGGCCATACCTGTCGAAATGGAGCCCGAGCGCAGCGACAGGGAATAGGGCTCGGTCCCGCCTGAGGCGGTGAATGTGTGTGTCGGGTACGGTATCGGAGGTGATGGTGATGACTGGGGCGACCACCACCACGGTGACCGTCGGGTCGACGAATGCGCCGCTCGGCGTACCAGTCGCCCGGACGGCGAACGTGTAGCTACCCGGAGTGGTCGGCGTACCGGAGAAGGAACCCGTCGTCACCAGCGCCATGCCCACCGGCAGCGTGCCTGACGCGAGGGTGAAACTGATCGTCGTGTCGCCGGTCGCGGTGAAGGTGTGAGCCGGATACGGCGTCCAGGCGGTCACCGGAGAGGCCGGCGGGCCGGAGGTGAAGGCAATCGTCGCCGCGGCCGCTGGCGTCGCCGTACCGAGGATCAGCGCCATGAGCACGCTCAGGAACATGACCGACCGCAATGCCTTTATCGCACGTCCAAGGTTGATTGAGAATGGTGATTCCCTACCCACGCTATCGTAAAGTCAGCGCACAGGGGAACCGCGCCAACACGCCACCGAGCTGATCCCGCTGGGTGTGCCGGGCCGAATTAGTGGTCGTACCCCTGCCGCTCCTGGACGGTGGCGCAGCTCGGCGATCACGTGGTGCGCGATCTTCGCTGTCCATTCCCGACGATGCGCCGCTGTACGACCGCCTTGCCGCATTCGCCGGACGCCAGGCCAACGCACCGTGTGTGTCGTACCCGGGCCGTAGTGTCAGCGCCATGACGCAGACACAGACACATACCCTCGCCGTGCCGGACGCTGAGCTCGTCTACGACGTTCGCGGCCCACTCCCACCAGCCGGTGGGCGTCCCGTGTTGGTCATGATCGGCCAGCCGATGACAGCGGTGGGTTTCGACTCGCTGGCCGCCAACTTCACGGACCGCACGGTCGTCACCTACGACCCGCGCGGCCTGGGCCGTAGCATCCGCACGGACGGCAGGCACGATCACACGCCGCAGCGTCAGGCCGCCGACCTGCACCTTCTGATCGAGGCACTCGGCGCCGGTCCGGTCGACATGTTCGCCAGCAGTGGCGGTGCGGTGACGGCGCTCGAACTGGTCGCGACCCACCCTGGCGACGTTGTCACACTGGTGGCGCACGAGCCGCCGATCAATGCCGTACTACCTGACGCCGCGGCGGCCGAACGCGCCGCGGCCGGCTTCTACGAGGCGTACCAGGCGAGGGGCTCCGGCGCGGGCATGGCCGCCTTCATCGCGATGACATCCTGGCAGGGCGAGTTCACCGACGCCTACTTCGCCCAGCCCGATCCCGACCCGGTGATGTTCGGCCTGCCGACCGACGACGACGGCAAGCGCGACGATGCGCTGCTGTCGAAGAATTCGTGGGCGATCACCGACTACCGCCCCGACGCCGAGGCGCTCACCGCGGCACCGACCCGGATCGTGATCGCGGTCGGCGAGGAGTCGGCGGGCACGTACAGCTCGCGTACGGCTGTCGGCACCGCGACCCTGCTCGGCCAGGAAGCCACGGTGTTCCCGAGCCACCATGGCGGCTTCCTCGGTGGTGAGCATGGCTACGCCGGCAAGCCCGAAGAGTTCGCCGCGAAGCTACGAGACGTGCTGGCCGCCGGCTGACACCTCAGGCCCGTCGTGATCCATGGTGATTCTGGACGTCCCAGCGGCCACGATGCCCATGGATCACGCGATGCCGGGGCCCTGATCGCTTTTGCGCGAACTCAGTGCACGCCGAGTGTCTGCAGGACGTGCCGGAGTTCGGAGACGCACATCATGTACCCGGTCGGGGTGGGCAGTCGTTCGATGTAGTAGTCGAGGTCGGCACCAAGTGCGAACACGCGGGTCGGAGTGTCGGTCGCGCGCGCGTCCTCGATGACCCGCCGCAGGCCGTCGAGAACGGCCGGATGCCGGGTACGGTAGGACTCGGCGACGAGGTGGTTGCTGCGGTCGGCGGCCAGGTAGAACTGCACCAGGTCCTTGGTGCCGATGAACAATTCGTCGGCGCCGGCGGCGCAGAGGGCCGACGTGGCGTGGACCGCCGCCGGTGTTTCGATGAACGCGGAAGGCGCGTCTCGGTCGGCAGCCCGAGGTGCGGCCGCAGCTTTGCGAACTCTTCGGCGTCGGTGAGGAACGGCGCCGACAGGCGGATCCGGCCGGCCTCGGCGCCAAGTCGTTCGTGCAGGGTCTCCAGCATGACGTGCAGCGCCTGGGGATAGGTGGCCGATCGGAGCAACCATCGGGTGCCGTGCAGGCCCATGTCGGGGTTGGGCTCACGCGCTACCGTGGCCTCCTGCGTGATGTGGGCGGCGTCGTCCGAGCGCAGGTCGAGCATGCGCAGGATCAGTCGCTGGCCCGGCAGGAGCGCCTCGACACACGACTGCAGTTGTTCGGCGATGGCGCGCCCGTAGGCGTTGACGGCCGCCCCGCCGCGGAGGGCGTCAATGGGGCTGAGGGCCGCGGAGAGGCACAGGAACTCCTCGCGGAGAAAGAAGGACTCGACGCGCGCCGCGTGCGGACCGCTCGCGTTGAGGCCGCGGATGTCCCCAAGATCGGCGATCACCGCGCAGGCCGAGCCGAGACCGTCCGGCGACGCGGCGGTGGTGTTCGTGGGCGTCGTCGCGGTGTTGTCCCCGGCACCGATGATGACCGACTGGCGTTCCAGGTCGAGCGTAACCTCGCCGACGATCTTGTCGAGGTCGGTCGGCTCGACCCGCAGCACAGGGATGCCCTTGGCACGGCAGATGGACTGCATGTGCCCGGTCGGTCCGCCAGAGCTGCAGACGACCGCGCGGGCGATCATGAGTGCGTCGTACAGCTTCGGATTGAGTGAGGGGGTGACGAGGATGGAACCCTCCACCAGTAGTCCGGTGCGATTGCACGGCCCGGCTACCACCGATTCGGTTCCGCGGGTGAGTAGGACGCCGTTGATGTGCCGTTCGGTCACGAGCTCTCCGCATCGTCGTCGTTCGCGATGCCCAGTTGCCGGCGTAGCTGGCGCGGCGTCACCGAGACGTCCGTGAGCCGCTCGACCGCCGCCTGATTGACCGCCGCGCGCATGAGCTGGCAGCGCCCGTCGGTGGGGACGGCGTTGAAGCGGTGATGGGACCGCAGGTGGTTTCCCAGCAGTTCGTCGAGGCGTTCGCGCTCGGCCCGGGACCGCGCCGCGAGCCGCCCGACCTCCAGCGAGACGGCCTGTTCGAATGCGGCGCAGGCCGCCTCCCACTCGGTCTGGACCCGCGCCAGGAACTCCGCCCGGTTCCGAAAGGGTTTGAGCAGGAGCTCGGGGACGGAGAGCTGGACCACGCCATGCTGGTGGTCCTCCGGGTACGCCCGGGGCGTGGCGCCCGACTTGGAGACCAGGTGGATAGTGCCGGTATGGCCCTGACGCAGCAGCAGGGCCGCAGAGTCGTACGCGCTGAGCACCGTGCCGACGATCACGACGCTCGCGTCCGGCGGTGCCGCCAGGAGCCTGCGGACGCCGTCGGTCGAGTACGGGTGCCGGATGAAGGACTCGTGCCCGAGCACGTCGGTGGCGAAGGCCGGCTGCTTGAGCTCCATGCCGGTTGCGAGGATGACGTGGTCGGCCGTCAGTGTCCGCGTGTGCGGGCTACCGTCGCCGGACGGCTGCCGAATCGCCGCCTCGACGTGGTCGGCGCGGACGTCGAGGTCCACCGCCTCGCCCTCGGCCTCGACCAGGTCGACGTCGGGGTACGCCTCCACGCGCGCCTCCGCGATGCGGTCGGTCAGGTAGTCGTGGTAGATCCGGCGGGGGCCGGCCCGTGTTCGACGAACGCGAAGTCGGTCCACGGCGCGGGCCAGGTCCGCCGGTCGGCCTCGTGATTGGCCCAGCGGACGAAGTCGTTGACGTCCTCGCGGAACGCCGACATGCGGCCGTCGCGGCGGCGCTCGAGCAGGACAATTTCGAGGGGCTTGCGGGCGAACCGTAAGAGCCGGATCGCCGTTGCCGTGCCAGCCAGCCCGGCGCCGACGACAAGAACTCGGGGACGACGCATACCTGCCTCCGTCTTGGTCACACGTAGCGGTGCGTCGACATACGTTCACCGGTCTGGCCCTCACCAGTATTGACGGCTGTCGTAGGACCGCTCAACTTCATCCTTGCGGAAGGCGGTAGCAAGCCTCACGACTGAAGTCGGGTGAGGCTTGCCGGAACGTCGACTCGTGCCCACCAGCGGACCTCGCGTTGTGACGGCTTTCGATGTCTGTCGCATTGACGCCAGTAACCTTGGGGTTCGTCGTCCACAAGCGATAGTGATGGTCACTCCTCGACACGAAGGGCGACATAATGGACATCCGGTTGCACCGTCGGCTGGCATCCGCCGCCGGCGCTGGGCTTCTGCTCACCGGGATGCTGCTCGCGGTCACCCCACCGGCTGCGGCCGCTCCGTCACCCGCAGACCGTACCTTCAAGAGCCTGGACGAGGCGGCCGAGGCCGGCGCCATCGACCGTACGACCGTGCTGACCCTGCGTGCCGGCAAGAAGATAAACGCCTTCGTAGTGTTGGAAGGTGACGCCATCGCGGAGGCGTACGGCACCGGCGAGAAGGCCGGCGTCGAACGGGCCTCGGCGATGGTCAAGGAACTGCGGGATAAGACGCTGGCCCGATACGACGTACCGGCGCTGAAGGCGTACACCTTGGTGCCCGAAGCGCTGGTGACGCTGACCAGCGAAGTCCTGGCCCTGCGGCTGCTCAACGACCTCGCCATCCGCTCGATCGCCGCCGACTACAACAACCAGCTGTGGGCGGTGAACAGCCTGCCGGTGATCCGTCAACCGGTACTCGGTGCGAACGGGGTGGACGGGCGCGGCGTCAGCGTGGCGGTACTCGACACCGGCGCCAACTTCACGCACGCCGACTTCGGCAGTTGCACCGCCCCCGGTACGCCAGCGACCTGCCGGGTACCGGTGGCCCCGGAGATCGCCCCGAACGACGGTCAGCTCGACGACAACGGGCACGGCACCAACGTGAGCGCGATCGCGTCCGGGGTCGCGCCCGGTGCGTCTGTCATCCCGCTGGACGTGAGTGCCAACGGCAGCAACGTCGCCGACCACGACGCCATCGCCGGGCTGGACTGGGTGCTGCTCAACCGGGTCAGCCGCAACATCCGTTCGGTCAGCATGTCCTTCGGTTCGAACGAGCACCACAACGCGCGCTGCGACGGCGGCTGGTTCTACCGCAACCCGTACAACTGGCCGTTCCAGATGCTGCGTTCGGCGGGCGCGCTCCCGGTTGTCGCGGCCGGCAACGACGCGTTACCCGGCGGCAGATTCAGCGACGGCCTCGCCTACCCCGCCTGTACGGTCGGAGCGGTCACTGTCGGCGCCACGTTGATGGCCGGCGGCGGGACCCAGGTGTTCTCCTCGTGCACGATGAACGCACCCACCACAGTGGACACCGTGACCTGCTTCTCGCAGGACTCGAGCCTGCTGGACCTCCTCGCCCCGGGCTCCTCCGTCACCGGCGGCGGGCTGAGTTTCAGCGGCACGTCGCAGGCCGCCCCGCACGTCGCCGGCGCGGCCGCGGTACTGGCCCAGGTCCGGCCAAACTCCACATCGGACGAGCTGCGGTCCTTCCTGACCACGTCCAGCACCACCGTCACGGACACCCGCACCGGCCGTACCCATCCGCGGCTCGACCTCACCGATGCGGTACGGGCGGCGGTGCCGGTACCCAACGACAACCGAGCAACTCCGAAGGTAATGACCAGCCTGGGCGGGCGTACCACGCAGACGACGTGGACGGCCACCAAGGAGTCGGGCGAGCCCAACCACGCCGGCAACGTCGGTGGTTCCTCGGTGTGGTTCCAGTGGACCGCGGGCCAGACCGGTCCGGCCGTGTTCACCACCGACGGCAGCGACTTCGACACGTTGCTCGCGGTGTACCGGGACTCCGGGGGAACGTTGCTACCGCTCGGTTCCAATGACGACAACGGCCAGCGGACAAGTACCGTGACCGTGTCGCTGACCGCCGGTGACACCGTGCTCATCGCGGTGGACGGCAAGCGGCCGAGCGGTTCGATGTTCCCCGCCAGCGGTCGCCTGACCTTCACCTGGAACCTGCCGAACGACCAGATCGCCCAGGCGATACCGGTGGCCATCGGCGGTGCCGGTACCGTCGTGAACGGGTCCAATGTGGGCGCCACCAAGGAGACCAACGAGCAGCACCACTGCGCCGACCAGTACTCCAACGCCTCGGTGTGGTACCAGCTGAGCCCCGCCGCTGGCGTGCCGGTACGGGTGCAGGCCAGCGGCGCCAGAATGCTGTGCGTCGTTGTATACAGCGCGCCGTCGAACCTGCCGGTGCCGGCGTTCTCGCAGCTGAGCGCGGTCATCGCGGCGGCCGACGACTACTATCCGCCGATCGACTTCACCTTCACCCCGACCAGCGGCAACACCTACTGGGTCGCGGTCGACGGGGTGTCCGTCGAGCAGAACTGCAACCAGTGGGGGCAGTGCTTCTACACCACCCCCACCGGACCCTTCACTCTGATCTTCCAGTGACGGGGGGCGGGCGCCGGAGCGCGAGTTCCGGTGCCCGCCATGGGTGTGGAGTAGTTGCTAGCGGAGTCATTTGGGCTCGAGCGCAACCCTTCGGTTGCGCCTAGCCGCCGTGATGTGCAACCCTGGAGTTGCATTCAACGACAGCAGCCAAAGGAGCCACATCATGAGCGAAGACCGAATTGAACGCGAAATCCTGATCGCCTCATCGCTGGACCGCGTCTGGTCGTTGGTTGCACAACCAGGATTCTGGGTGCTCGACGAGGAGCGAGCGGCTGGCACCGTGGCCGTAGAAGGCGAGTCCCTGGTGGCCGACAATACCGCGCACGGCACCTTCCCGATACGTGTGGAGAAGGTCGAGCCGCCGACGTACCTGGCGTACCGCTGGAACCATGCGTTCCCCGGACAAGAACTACGTGACGACAACAGCACCCTGGTTGAGTTCACCCTGACGCCGGAGGGCGACAAGACTCGGGTCCGGGTCGTCGAGAGCGGGTTCGCGACGTTGGCCGGGTCCGAGGAGTTGCGCGCCCGAGCGTTCAAGGACAACACGGGCGGCTGGCCCCAGGTGCTCGAGGCGCTCAAGAAGCGCGCTGAATAGTCGTGACCGAGGGACGTCGCGACGTCGCCGATAGCGTCCTCGCCGCGCTGGCCGACCCGATGCGGCGTCAGCTACTTGATCTGCTCGCCGCGCAGGGCGAGGCAACCGCTACGACTCTCGCCGATCAACTTCCGGTGTCCCGGCAGGCGGTGGTCAAGCACCTCGGTGTCCTGGACGCGGCCGGGTTGGTTTCCGGCGGTCGGGTCGGACGAGAGGTCCGTTACGTGGTACGGCCTGAGGCGCTGAGCTCGACGGCCCGGTGGATGGCCGAGCTTGCGGCCGACTGGGATCGCCGGTTGGCGAACATCAAGCGCATCGCCGAGGCGGCGGAGGGGGACTAGGCCCCGGACTTGCACCATCTCACCTGGGTGGCCTGGGTCACCCAGGCACTAGCGCGTCCAAAGGAGACAGACAATGCCCGATCACAAGACCGGCACCCATGAAGAGTGGCTTGCCGCCCGGCTGGAGTTGCTCAAGGCCGAGAAGGCGTTGACGCGGCAAAGTGACGAAGTGGCGCGGCAACGCCAGGAACTGCCCTGGGTACGGATCGACAAGGAGTACCGCTTCGAGACCGACGAAGGCATCGTGTCCCTGGTCGACCTCTTCCGAGGACGGTCGCAGCTGCTCGTCTATCACTTCATGTTCGGGCCGGACTACAAGGCAGGATGTCCGTCCTGCTCGGCGATCGCGGACGGGTTCAACGGTTCCGTCGTCCATCTCGCCAACCACGATGTCACACTGCACGCGGTATCGCAGGCTCCGCTCGAGAACCTGCTGGCGTACAAGGAACGCATGGGCTGGACCTTCCCTTGGGCGTCGTCGGCCGGTAGTGACTTCAACTACGACTTCCACGTCACGCACACCGACGAGCAGTGGCAGGCGGGAGCCGTCGAGTACAACTTCCGGACGATGGACCTGCGACCTCCGTCCGGTGTGGAGATTCCCTTCCTCACCCAGATCGCATCGAACGTCGGAACGGATTGGCCGACCTACCGGAAACAGGGGCCCGGCGTGAGTGCATTCGTGCTCGACGATGGCTTCGTTTACCACACCTACTCGGCATACGAGCGCGGAGTTGACGGCCTTTGGGGCATGTACCAATGGCTCGACCGCGCGCCCCTCGGACGCAACGAGAACGGCTTGTGGTGGCGCCGCCACGACGAGTACGCCAACCAATGACGGCGGGCGCGGAGCGGGGCGGCCCGATCATGCCGGGCCGCCCCGCTGGCGGCTTGCAGGTCGCTAGGTCACTGTCGTTGTGACAGCCCTAACGGTGGCGGTCATCCGTTCGGGAACATGTACCCGAAGTCGGCCAGGGCGAGGGCGAAGTCGCTCTGAGCCCAGAACCGGTGGTAGGTGAACACCGGTGCGGCGCCACCGTTGAGGTAGGACTGGACCTGCGGCCACGCCGGGTCGTTCTTGAGGAACGACCGGGTGTCCAGGAAGGACTTGCCCGCGGCGATCACGTCACCGTTGGGCATGGTGCCGGTGAAGGTCGACGGGATGTACAGCCCCTGCTGGTTGGACGAGCTCCAGATGTCGTCGAGCCGGTTGTAGTCGGTCCGGGTCTCCGGCTGCGAGATTCCGATGGAGTCCTTGCGCAGCAGGAGCCGGTCGAGCAGTCCCTTGGCCGTGTTCTTGGCCTGTAGTCCCAGTCCGGACGTGGCACCGGCCCGCGAGGCATAGCTGGTCAGGGTACGGGCCAGAGCTGCCGTGACGCCGACGTCGTTGGTGTAGTCCACGATCGACACGTGCAGGCCGGTGTTGGCGGCGATGGTGCCGGTGCCGCTGTAGCTGGCTGCTGGCGTGCCGGTCCAGGACAGCGTGGACGGGATCTGGTACGCCCCGTTGCTGCCCAGCGTGGTGTTGGTGACCGCCCAGTTGACCCACTTGTCGAGGATCGCCTTGGCTTTCGCGTCGCCGGTCACCGCGTAGTACTCGGCCACCCGGCTCATGCCCCACGCCTGGAAGCCGAACCACTGGTTCGACGGCGGGTCGTGGTACACGGGCTGGAAGTCATACGCCATGCCGTAGAACTTCGGCAGGTTCGACGGTGGGTTCGCGTACGCGCCGTCCCAGCTGTTCGTCGCGCCGCCGGCGATGCCGCCTTCGGCCGACTGCAGCCAGGTCATGAAGTCGAGCTGGCGGGTCAGGCTGGTGCTCCAGTCAGCCGCGGCGGTCGGCGACGTCGGACGGATCGCGGTCGGCCCGGCCGACGACAACGCCCATGCCGCGAGCGGGTTCTGGTAACCGCCGTGGTTGTGGCTGGAACCGATCCGCCACGACCAACTGGCTCCGATGCCGCCGCCCCACGCGTAGTACCACGAGAGCAGGTAGTTCGAGCTGTTCTTGCCGGTGCCCGCGGGGCAGGACGGCGAGGTGCAGCCCGGCTGCTTGAAGTACTTGTCGTAGAACGAGTAGCGCAGGTAGTCACCCATCTTGGCCGCCTTGGCCACGGTGGCCGTGACCTGCGACTGCTGTCCGGCCGCGGTGGCCCAGGTCAGCGCCCAGTACGCCGCTTCGACTGCACGCGCGTCGGCGTCCGGGGCGTCGGTGTAGCGCCACTGCTGGGCGTACGCCGAGTCCTGGATGAACAGGGGCAGGAAACCGTTGGCGCTGCCCCAGCCGAAGGTTTCGCAGGACGGGTGGGCCACGGTCTCCCAGACCGACTCCTGCGGGCCACGCTGGTAGGTGTTGATGGCCACGACCCGGACGGTGCTGTCGTTGCACGCCGAGTTCGCTGCGACCTTTGCCCCGTAACCGTAGACGTTGTCCACATCCAGCAGCCAGTGCATGCCGTAAATGGAAGCGTTGCCGTAGGTGCTTTGCAGTTCGGCGTAGAGCGGATCCGAGCCGGCCGTGACCCCCGTGTCGAGCGGCGACGGGTACTGGCTCGGCTGACCGAACTCCGGCGCGTACGTGGCCGGCTTGGCGGGGTTGTAGTTGAGCGTTTGCTGGGTCGGGATGATGTAAGTTTCCAGGTTCTGCCACGCGGCGTTGAACCGCGACCAGTCCCCGGTCACCCGGCCGTACATGGCCTCGAGCCAGACGTAGAAGCTGTATGCCTCCGACGTGGTCTCGTGGCCGTGGTCCGGCGCCTCGATCATGAACGTCTCGACCGAGTGGTACGGCACGCCCTCGGGCGAGAAGTAGCCACTGCCGGGCGCCTTGATCTTGTTGTACTGGGTAAGGAACTCTGACACGTACGTCGACTGGGTGACGGCCGTGGCGGTGACGTTCACCGTGGTGAGACCGGTGGAACTGACCGCGATGTTGGCGGCACCGGTGCAGCCGGCCGCCGCTGCCAGGACGACCGTCTGGGTGACGTTCCAGTTGGCCGGCGTGAATGTCAGCGAGGCGCCGGAGGACACGGTTACGCAGGTGGGACCAGTCGTACGCGCTGAGGCGACCGTGACGTTCGCGGTCGGCGCGACGTTGAGGCGCACCGCGTAGCTGGCCGTGCTGCCGGCACTCACCGACAGGCTGGTCGGCGTGACCACGAGGCTCTGCGTCGCCGGAACCGTCGACGTCGCTGTCACGTTCACCGTGGTCAGGCCGGTCGAGGTCACTGCGATGTTCGCGGTACCCGAACAAGCGGCCGCCGCCGAAAGGGTCACGGTCTGTGGGGTGTTCCAGTTGGCGGTGGTGAACGTCAGTGACCCGCCCGAGGCGACGGTGATGCAGGTCTGGCCAGTGGTCCGGGCCGAGGCGACGGTTACATTACCGGTCGGCTGGATGCCCAGCCGTACGGAATATGTAGCGTTGGAACCGGCCGTGAGGCTCACATTGGTTGGCGTGACCACCAGGCTCTGGGTGGACGGCACGGTGGAGTTCGCGGTGACGTTGACGGTGGTTAGACCCGTTCCGCTGACGCCCACTGTGGCCGAGCCGCTGCAGCCCGTCGCCGCCGCGAGGGTGACCGTCTGGTCTGTATTCCAGTTGGTCGGGGTGAACGTCAACGATGCGCCCCCGGAGACGGTGATACATGTTGCACCGGCAGTGCGGGCGGAGGCAACTGTCACGTTCGCGGTCGGCGCCGAGGACAGGTGCACGCCGTAGGTCGCAGTGCCGCCTGCGTTCAGGGCGACTGTCGTGGGTGTGACCACGAGTTGCGGCGACGTGGGTGGCTGTCCGGTGCAGGTCACGCCGTTGATCGCAAAGTTGGTCGGGTTGGCATTGGTCCCACTGAAGGTGGCGTTGAAGCCGACGCCGGACACGATGCCGCCGCTGGCGACACTGCCATTCCAACTGGCGTTGCTCATGCTGACACGGGTTCCGGTCTGCGACCAGGTGCCGGCGTTCCACGGCGGGGACGAAATCTGCTGGTTGCCGGGAAAGTCGAACGTCAGCGTCCAACCATTGAGAGCATCGCCCAGATTGCGCAGGGTCAGGTCGGCGGTGAAGCCGGTCGACCATGCCGTACGCAATGTGTAGTCGACCTGACAAGAGACGGCAGCGAACGCAGGCGACGCCGACACGGTGCTGAGGCCGGCAGCCGCCAGAACGCCAGCAACCACTAGAGCGATCCGACGACGGGTTCCTGACTGCCATCGTCGAGGTCGCGACTCCGCTCGTCTGCGAGCGAAGAACGGCAACGGGGTCATAGACACTCCTCACAAAACGGTGGCCGCCGATGCCGGAGCCACTCGGGGAGCCGGGTCTCCGCGATTCAACGACACACGGAGACATTCACATGGACCCGAACCGCCGGTTGACCGGCGCTGCCCTGGCGGGTCCCTATATCGCGAGGTTGGCTCCCTACGTGTGATGCCAGCCATCCTGCCATGGGAGCGCTCCCGCAAACAAGAGGGAGTCACGGTCGCGGATGTCGCGGGAATCTCGAACGAGACCCGCCGGCCCGGGCCGCGCTGCTCACCACTGCGCTAAGGAGATCGAGGGCTCCGCGGTACGTCCAAGCTGGATAGCCGTACGTTTCGACCAGCCTGGCCGCGCCTGCGTGTGGTCGGCCCGTGACAGTTGAAGTGAGCGCCCCAGCAGCACAGGCCATGAACCGGCGAGGGCGACGCGCCAAACGGTGGCGCTCCCAAATGTCGTTTCGCTAGGGCCCGGCGTTGCATCCCTTCAAGGACGGTGCGGTCGGGCTGGGCCACGAGCTCGGCTTCGCGTTCCGCCGCTGCGTCATCACGAGCCTCGCAGCGTGCTCTGCATGATCCGTTAACCTCGTCGGATGTCGTTCAACGGATTCTTCCTTGTCGCTCGGTCAGAGCGTCCCATGTTCGAACTGCCGTCAGTCCTTCGGTCGTTGCGACAAGGCAGCAACGGCGCCCCCTTGCTCGACAATGTCCTCGGTTATCGGTGCGATGGTGACTGGCAGGTGCTGCAGTGCTACGCAGACCATCCCCGGGTAGCGGACCTGGTGGTCGATACACAGGCACCCGCACTCGCGATTTTCACGCTTGAGAGCGCGGTGGCCGATGTCCGAGCGGCGAGTCCCTTGGCCGCGCCCTGGTTTGCGATCTTGAATCCGGTCGGCGGTCGCAACTACGACGTCCCGGACGCCGGGCCTATCGAAGAGGTCACCGCTCGCGCCGTCGCCTGGGCGACGGAGGGAGGACTCGTCGCCGATCCCGCACGCGTCACGACGGCGATCAGTATGCGTCCCGGACCGTTCAGCGAGGGTATAACTGAATTTCTCAAGAGTCTGGGGCTACGATTCGGCGATCGACAGCCAGTCACCGTTCCACAGTTGGCGCCACCTCTCCCGGGGCGCGAAAACGCTGCCCAATCCCGCCAAACGAAACTCATCGCGGAATGAACACACGGCGGGCCTTCAGGATATCGGGTGAGCCCATGGACGACACGTTGCTGCCGCGTCGGCTCGCACAACAAGGTACCTCTGCCGATCACGCCACTGAGATGAATCCACGGGCATCCCAGCTGGCAACGCGCACGCCAATGCTCGAAAGACCTTCTCCGCAGCGGAAAGGTCGTAGTCCGCGTAATGACGGCAGGCCAGAAGCCAGTAACCTCCAGCCGCCAAATGTGCGACTTCGACGAATGCGCCCGTAGCCCGCAGACCGTCCTCGCCGCCCAGCCGGTCGCCAATTTCCTGCGAACAGATCGTCAGCCACGAATAGCCTCGCAGTGTGTTCCGAGAGTCGAGCAGATGTCTGTCGGGCACGCGCAGAAGCAACGATTCGAGCGCCGTACGACGGATCGACAGCTTGGGAGCCAGCTGACCGTAACTCGGATTCGCGGACTCAGCAAACCATCTGAGGAACCGGAGGACCGCCGCCGCCGAGGGCTCGTGAGCCAGAATCTGCTCGGAGAACGTGGCTGTGAGGTACACCCACTCCGAAACAGACTCGTGCCGGGCGACGTTAAGATTCACCACCCGCGCGGATTCAGGCCGGCAAATGTCGGTTCGATGAACAGACCGCCTTCCGCCCCGTCAACAATTTCCGCGAGAAATTGACGGAGGCCGGTGCCGGTCCACGGGAAGGACCGGCAAACACCCGACCGGGACGTGAACATCCAGCCTTCGCTGCAAGCGATGCCCGGCGGTTTTGACGTCGCACCGCTCGGATGGCGCTGGTAGCCCTCTGTCTCACCGGTAACGCCCGCTAGACTCGTTGGAGATGGCTCTGCCCGCGAACGTGTGGGCAGGGCCGTATCCTTTGGTAGAAGCCGTTGGCCGGATGTGGTGTAGGCGAATCATCTGCGCTGAGAGCTCCGTGCAATAGTGGTGGGATGGAGGAGTTGCTTTCGATATCCGATCGAAGTCTCATAAGATTTTTGGCGAGGTGGTACGGCGAGCCGGATCGCCCCGCTAGCGCTGTCTCGCCGGCGTCTACTGAGCTCCTCAGTATTTGAGGGATTGGCTTAGTGTCGTTGGACAATGGTCTCGCGACGTCCTTTCGCTGAGTGGCCCACTCGATACTATGGAGATCGACGCGGAAGGTGAAAAGCTCATATTTTGGCGCGCGGACCAGGGCGTTTGTGAGTGGGCATTCGCCGTCGGAAGTGATGATCCTCTGGTCTATCAGAGGGGCGATGACTCAGTTTGGACTGCGACTCGAGAGACCCTTTCGCAGTTTCTTCTACACGTTACTGTGCTAGACGCGGGGCTTGTGGGAGCTCAATATCAGTGCTACGTGCACGGTGTTCCTTTGCAGGAGCTGGCTGACATGGCTTCCAGTCACACTTCTTTCCCCTTTCCGGCGCTCGACTGTCTCTCGATGTCTGCCGACATTTATGTGGGATCAGAAACATTGCTTATGCTCTCTCGGAGCATGAGTGACCTTAGGGAACCAGGTCGCGCCATGTTCGATGTGTCCTTGGCGGCGACTTCGCTAGCCGCTGTCGAAGATGCAATTGCTAGGTATCCACATATCGACTGGAAGCAACATTCAGCGTCTGTTCCGCAGGGGTTCTCGACGGATGATCTGCCAAAGTTTCTCCGCTGAGTAGCCGCCGCGCAGTTAGCTGGTCCGTTTTGGTCGGGATGCCTTGAATACCGGGTCGGCAATACGATCTACTCGGTGTTCTGGATGGTTGTGGACCTTGCCATGACCGTGGATGCGGCCAGGGACTCGGCGCGATCCCGATGGGGTGATAACGCCGCGGTCGGTAGGAGTGTCCGGATGAGGTTGTAGGTGTGGCTTTGGAGGTCTTCGAGGATTTCGGCGCCGCGGGTTTCGAGGAGTTCGGTGACGAGTTGTTGGAGGGCGGCTGTTCGGCCGTCGAGGTGTTCGGCTTTCATGCGGTCGTGCCATAGGTCGTCGTTTCCGCGGTCGGGATCGGCGAGCCAGGCTTGGTCGATGGCCCATCGGGCGAGTTCGGTGTTGCCGATGGTGAGGTAGTGGGTGGCGGCGCGGTGGGCGATGTCGGTGATGGTGGCGATGATGCGGGTGGGGGCGATGTCGGAGTTGTCGATCCATGTGTATGGGCGTCGGTAGTTGGCCCGGTACGGCTGAATACGTAGCGGGGTACCGCGGACGAGTTGGAGCGCGGCCCGGTAGTCGGTGATGCCATGGTGTCCGCCGCGTTCGCGGAGGCGGGTGATGAGGTGCCAGTCGAGGAGGACGCCGTCGGCGAGGTGGTAGCCGCGGTTGGTGCCTTCGGTGATCCATTCGGTGTGGTCGTGGCGGGGTCCGAGCCATTTGCGGATCCGGGAGATGGCTGCGCGGACGGAGCCGTCGCCGGCGGGGTGTCCGTACCAGAGCGAGTTTTCGATCTCTTCTCTGTCTGCGGTGCGGGTTCGACGGGTGAGGAGGTACAGGAGTATCTCGATGTAGAGGCGGCGTTTGCTGTCCGTGAGTTCGCCGGGTAGGTGGGCGGTGATTGGTCCGAGGATGCTGATCCGTGGGCGGGTGGGGTCGTTGGTCCGCCATGCGGTGATGTCGCGGTCGAGGGTGGGGTCGTTCCGGTCGGCCGGCGGCGGCGTGGGCAGCGTCCCAGCGTGGGGCGAAAGGTCAGGCGTGGCGGTGGGTGTGAGTCGGGCGACGCGGAGCAGTTGGGCCAGGGGAGCAAGCATGTCCAGGGGCAGGTTTGCTGAGCACGACAGATTCTATGGCTGGCCCCGGTGGATTCCCCAGGCCCCTGAATGCGCTGATGTAATGCTGACAGCGCCTCGCGGGGTGTTACGCCGTGGCGATCGTCCGTCACATGATTCAACGAACTTTCCGCGCCAGTGCGGCGGGAATCCCGGCCGGGGCGCTGGCGATCCCTCGTCTGCGTCGAACGTTGCCTGCGCAGTGGTGGGCTGAGTGGGCCGTCGGGCGGTGGTGGTATCAGTGCGATCGGGAACTATGACCCTTCTTTCGATCGCGCGATGATTCAACTGTCGAAGAGCGGGACAAATCCGATGTCCTCATGCGTGGGCACGCCGGGGAACGACGACTTGTACGGCGCGGGCAAGGGTGTCGACGGCTCGCGTAACCCCGCCGTCGATCTTGGTCGCCCAACCACCGGATCCGGTATCCAACCGACCACCGTCGACGCTCCGAAGTAGGCCTTGGGCGCCCAGCGACCGGATCCGGCGGCAACCCATCCACGATCACGCCAACGGTGGCAGCGATTCCAAGATCCCGCGGGGACCGACAGAGGGGCAGCGCAGAAACCGGGCGGCACACGCGCGGCGCGGAAACGGGGCGGCGCGGCACCAGCCAGAAGTGGCGATCGAGTGAGCCCTCGCCCGGCGTTAGAAGGGCACCCGGGCTTGGGCAACGCAAGCGAGGGCGGCCCGGTCACCGGTGACAAGGTCGAGTGCGACGTCCGGGTCGCGACCCGCGAGTGAGCGCATGAACGCGACCGGTTCCGCGCGAACCGTCGCCGCTGGCTCGCCGGTCCCGATCCGCCAGTGGCCGCCGGCTGGGCCGGTGAGCTCGAGCACGATGGCGGGGTGGGTCCAGCTGAGGGCCAGGTCGCGCACTGCCAGGGCGACGATACTGCGGTCGTGGTTGCCGATCACGAACGGATAGCCGGTGGCGCGGGTCAGGTCGACGCGGTGCATCCACACGTCGCGGTCGTAGATGACATCGAGCAGGTATGCGAAGGGCACTCGGGCCACACCGGGAATACCGAGGTCGATGCGGAACCGGCGCACCGGTCTCGGCCGGTGTGTGCGTGCCCGCACCGCACGCGGCCATAGCTGGGCGAACCGCTCGACCAGTTCCGGGCCGGACTCGGCGCGGTGCTCGGCGACCTGGACGGCCATGTGGGCGTCCACGCCGGCCTTGTCGCGGTGCCGAATGCGCCCGCGCACCTCGCGGCGTAGCAGCGTGGTCATCCGCAGCCCGTCCTCGCATTGCGCGACCAGGTGCGACACCATCGTCCGCACGTCCCACTCAGGACAGTCGGTCTGTTGGTTCCAATCCTCGCCGTCGAACTGTCGGAGCACCGCCAGCATGGCCAGACCCTCGGCCAACCCCACTGTGGCGGCCTCGTCGCGACCGATCCCGTGCAGATCGTTGGCCATGGGCTCGCTCATCGCGATGCGTCCTTTCCAGACTCGTAATAGCGGAAGAACATCTCCAGCGCCGTCGGGACCAGCCGGACGTACTGTGAGGTGTCCACGGGGACGCCCGGCTCGTTGGCCAACAGTTGGCTGATCACGCCCGAGAAGAGCGCCAGGTAGAGGCCGATGCCTTCCTCCGACGCCGCGTCCGGTCGCAGCCCCCCTGCGTCCACCGCAGCCCGCAACGCGGTATGCAGCAGCTCGACCTGATCCAACGCGGGTTGGTACGCGCGCGCGGACGGCTCGAAGCCCGGGACCGGACGCCAGTACATCAGCTGGGCCAGCACAGGGTTGGCTTGCACCCACGCGATCTGGGCCTGCTGACCGGCCACCAGCGCGGCCAGCGGATCGGCGGCGAGCATATCCCGGTACTGGTTGAGCACCTCATACATCTCACGCGTGCCACGCTCGAACAGCGCGTCGTAGATGGCCACTTTGGACGGGAAGTACTCGTACAGCGACGGCGGCCGGATGCCCAGCTGTCGGGCCACTTCGGCCAGACTGAGCGCCGCGACGCCCTCCCGCGTCATCAACTCCACGGCCAGGTCGAGGATCTCCCGCACCGTGTCCTGACGCCGTCGCGCCCGACGATCATCCCTCACACCAAAAGTTTAACCTAATACATATAGGAAAACAATGATCAGGCGGTCGGGATGGGTCAGCCCTGCGCGGCGGCCCCTGGCCGACCTGAACCCGTGCTGTGGCAGCCTGATCATGCATTGGCGGTACGCCTCGTCGCCAACCCGGATCGGCGTCCGCGCACTCTGGGCCGGGACTCCGGCAAACGCCCCAAGGCTCTGATGTGGACCGACGAGCACGTGGCAGCGTGGCGAGAGAATCGGGCCCGGCGACAGGTCATGGAGCTGGAACTCGATGAGGCACGCCAGCGGCGAGACGGGTCATCGATTGCACGCCTGGAAGCAGACCTTGACCGCCTTGACGAAACCGAACGACCGTCGCCAGTGATGGTGTGGACGTCGGAGCAGACGGGCCTCTTCCTCGACCGCATCCAGCAGGACCGCCTCTATCCGCTGTTTCAACTGATCGCCTATCGAGGACTACGAAGAGGAGAAGCCTGCGGGGTGCACTGGGTCGACCTGAGCAAAGCAGCCCAGTAACTGACCATCTCCGAGCAACTCGTGCAACTCGGATGGGTCGTCGAAGCCGGTGAGCCGAAAAGCGATGCTGGCGGCCGAATCATCGCCCTCGACAAGGTGACCCTCGCCGTCCTCGAAGCATGGCGCAAGCACCAGATCGCCGAACGCCTCGCCTGCGGCGGCGGATGGATCCAGTCAGGCCGCATCTTCACCCGCGAAGACGGCGGAGAACTCCACCCCGCAGACGTGACCAAATACTTCAATGCACTAGTCGAAGCAACCGACCTACCGCCCGTCCGGCTGCACGACCTACGGCACGGCGCAGCCACCGTGGCATAAGTGAGCGATGTTGCGTTTCGTGCATCATTCGGCAAGGTCCGCGATCATTGTGGCGTAACAGATAGGGTTTTCGCGCCCTGGTCCGTATACGCGCCCGTATCGGCTGGACACGCCGTGAGACCTGATCGAGCTGCACAGCCCGGCGGCGGCGAAGCGGACCACGGCGCCAACACCAGCGGACCGGCCACGACCCCGCCGAGCCCGGGTCAAGCGAATCGAGTTCGTTCGGCTGGACGGCCCAGCAGGGCATGCGCTACGCCGTCGCCAAGCCCAAACTATGCGGAAGGTCCTGCAATGGATAACAGACCATCCCGACCCAGACCGTCGGTAGACGGCGAGCTCAACGCGGACATCGCCGGCACTGCGGAGGTGTTGTCCTACCTGCAAGGTGCCGCACTCGCCAACCAGTCTGAGGATGCCGATCCCGGGCCGGTTATGGTCCCGGTCGCGTTCGCGGCGCGAGTATCGGACAAGGACAACCAGGACCCGACACTATCCATCCCGCGGCAGTTGGCCCGTTGCCGGGAGGCGTTGCCACCGTACTGCGTGATCGTGGCGTTCTTTTGGGACGTTGAGTCTGGCCGTACGAGTCTCGACCTGCGTGGGCATAGCGACGCCCACGAGATGTTCAACGTCCCTGTCCCGCGCGACGGGGGCCTCGCTGACCTGTTGGCGGAAGCGGGCGAACCGAACCGCCGGTTCGTTGCAGTGGTGTGTGAGTCGGTTGATCGGCTGGCCCGGGTGACGTACTTCGGTACGAAGATTGAGTATGAACTGGAGCAGTCCGGGGTGGCGTTGCTCGCCGCAGACGAAGGCATCACCGCCGAAGCGTTGCCGAGTGCGACCGGTGTGATGGCTCGGAAGCGGGCTACACCGATCCTGACCCGACGGGTAAAGCAGGCCATCGCGGAGTGGTACGTCCTCGACATGCTGGAGAAGTCCTGGGGTGGGTTGGTCGAGCACACGGAACAGGGCTTCAACATCGGCAAGCCTCCCTACGGCTATCGGATGGTGGTAGAGAAGCACCCGGTCCCGGCGAAGGCCGCGCTGGGCAGGGTGAAGCGGAGACTCATTCCTGACCCGGTCCGCGGCCCGGTGGTTTCGCAGATCTACGTGTGGCGCCACGGCGAGGGTCTCTCGCTCGATCAGATCGCCGGGCGCCTGAATCTAGAGCTGGACCGCTATCCGCCGCCGGAGCCGATTCTTGGCCGTGGGCGACGGGCTGTCGGCGCGTGGACGAAGGGCTCTTGTGCGGGATGTGCTGCGTAACCCGAAGTACACCGGCTTCATGGTCTACAACCGGCGGAAGAACCCACGTCGCGACCGCGGTGTCGCTGGCAGGGTCAATGCCCCAAGTGAGTGGATCTGGTCGAGTCGTCCGCGGCACGAACCGCTGACCACCCGGACGTCGTTCGAGGCCGGGGTAGCGCTCGGACGCAGCAGGCAGCATTCCCGAGGCGGCCACGACCTCAATAGCCACCCAGCGACCAAGCGGACGTACCGGTTGCGCTCGTACGTCATCTGCGAACTGTGTGGTCGCCGCCTTCAAGGCAAGACCCGTCGGGTGCGCGATGTGCACCTGTACTACACCTGCGAGCCACGACCTGCTTATCACGCCCAGAGGGCCTGGTTCGCCAGCCACCCGAAGAGTCTGTGGTTGCGGGAAGACAAGGTGCTCCGGCTGGTGCGGAACTTCTTCGCCCGGAGGGTGTTCGGACCGCACCGTGCGGCGTTCTTCGAGGCCGAACGCCAGCAGACCGACGTCGATCCGACTGGCGGACGACGGCAAGCGGTGCGGGTCCGGATCAGGGAGATCGAGCGGCAGCAGTCCAACGTCGTGACTGAGTTTCGAGAGTACCGACCGAGTGGTCAAGAGGAAATCGACCGGCAGTGGCGTGATCAGCTCCGGCGAAGTTTCGCCGATCTCGCCGCCGAACGAGCCGCGTTGGTGGCGCAACTCGAAAGCCTCGTCGAGGAAGAGACGTCCGGTACGGCTGACGAGGGAATCTTGGAGCGGCTACCCCTCTTCGAGGCAGACCTCTCCGGGTTGCCCGAGGAACTGGAGCGGCAACTGTACGAGAGCTTCCGCCTCCAGATCCGCTACCACCACCCCGCCCGGTCGAATCACGCTACGAGTCACGGTCGATGGTGATGCGATTCCGACACTGACCGCGGCCACTGCGGCCGCGATGACGCAGCTTGAGTGTTCA
This sequence comes from uncultured Actinomycetota bacterium, assembly GCA_963742855.1. Taxonomy (GTDB): domain Bacteria; phylum Actinomycetota; class Actinomycetes; order Mycobacteriales; family Micromonosporaceae; genus CAVUNP01. The sequence continues at coordinate 219,452 of CAVUNP010000007.1, forward strand.
GCCCGACGCCATCCGCGGCCGCCAACCCCATGCACGAGAGGTTTTCACAGGTCGGGACGTTGTTTCCCTTCTAGACGGTGCCCCCGGTGGGATTCGAACCCACACTGTCGGAGGTTTGAGCTCCGCTTCTCTACCGGTTGGAATACGGGGACCGTTGCCGCCGACAGCGTACCCGTTAGGCTAGGCCCGCGAGCAAGCGCCATGGCCAGACGGCTTGATCATGTGGGTGAGGGTAGGGACCGTGACCGAGGGGCACAAGCGCCGGGTACTCATAGCCGAAGATGAGGCGCTGATCCGGCTCGACCTGCCGGGAGATGCTGGTCGAAGAGGGGTACGACGTCTGCGGCGAGGCGGGTGACGGCGAGGCGGCCGTGAAGCTGGCCGAGGAACTGCGGCCGGATCTGTGCATCTTCGATATCAAGATGCCGATCATGGATGGCCTGGCCGCAGCCGAGAAGATCGCCAACCAGCGGATCGCGCCGGTGGTGATCTTGACGGCGTTCTCTCAGCGCGACCTGGTCGAGCGGGCGCGGACGGCCGGCGCCATGGCATACCTGGTGAAACCGTTCCAGAAGTCGGACCTGGTCCCGGCCATCGAGATCGCGTTGTCCCGGTATGCCGAGTTGCACGCGCTCGAGATCGAGGTCGAGGGCCTGTACCGAGCGCCTGGAAACCAGGAAACTTGTCGAGCGGGCCAAGGGGACGCTGATGGCGGCGTTCGGGATGACCGAGCCCGAGGCGTTCAAGTGGATCCAGCGGGCCGCTATGGACAATCGGATGACCATGAAAGAGGTCGCCAACAAGATCATCGAGGAGAACCTGCCGGGCGCCGAGGGGGCCGCGGGGGCGAGCGCGCCGAGTTAGAAGCGTCGTACCCCCGGACTAGAGTTCAGAGCGTGACCGAAGCGCCCCGACTTCTCCTTCTTGACGGACATTCGCTCGCATACCGGGCTTTCTTCGCCCTACCGGTGGAGAACTTCTCCACCACCACGGGCCAGCCCACCAATGCGGTCTATGGCTTCACGTCCATGTTGATCAACGTCCTGCGGGACGAGCGGCCGACCCACATCGTGGTCGCCTTCGACGTGTCGCGTCGGTCGTTTCGCACCGAGCAGTACTCGGAGTACAAGGCCAACCGCTCGGAGACCCCGACCGACTTCAAGGGCCAGGTCAGCCTGGTCCAGGAGGTACTGGCCGCGTTGAAGGTGCCGGTCGTGGTCAAGGAGGGCTACGAGGCGGACGACGTCCTGGCCACCCTCGCCCGCGAGGGTACGGAGGCCGGCATGCAGGTGCTCATCTGCTCCGGTGACCGTGACTCCTTCCAACTGGTCAACGACCAGGTCACGGTGCTCTATCCGAAGCGCGGTGTGTCCGAACTGGCCCGGATGGATCCGGCTGCGGTGCTTGCCCGCTACGGCGTCGGCCCCGAGCACTACCGGGGCATCGCCGCGATGGTCGGTGAGACCAGCGACAACCTGCCCGGCGTGCCGGGGGTGGGGGAGAAGACCGCGGCCAAGTGGATCAACCAGTACGGCAGCTTCGATGCGGTGGTCGAGAATGTCGACAAGATCAAGGGCAAGGTGGGCGACTCGCTGCGTGACCATCTCGGCGGCGTGCTGCGCAACTACGAGCTGAACCGGCTCGTGGACGATCTCGAGTTGTCGATGCACCCGCGGGACACAGGTTGGCGCGGCTGGGATCGCGAGGCGGTGCACACCGTGTTCGACTCGCTGCAGTTCAAGGTGCTGCGCGACCGCCTCTACGAGTACCTCGAAACAGTGGAACCCGAGGCCGAAGGTGGCTTCGACCTGACCGGAACGATCCTGGGTACGGGCACTGTGCGGACCTGGCTGGCCGAGCACGCGCCGGCCGGGGCGAAGGTCGGCGTGGCCGTGGCCGGTACCTTCGGTCGGGGCACGGGCAGTCTCACCGGCCTGGCCGTGGCCACCGCTGACTCGCCGGCCGCCTGGCTGGACCCGACCTCGCTCGACGCGGACGACGAGAACGCCGTCGCGCAATGGTTGGCCGACCCGGACCGGCTGAAGGTGATCCACGATTCGAAGCCGGCCATGCTCGCCTTCGGCGCACATGGCTGGCAGTTGCAGGGCCTGGACACCGACACCGTGCTGGCCGCCTACCTGGCCCGGCCGGACAACCGGACCTACGACCTGACCGACCTGGCCCTGCGCTACCTGCAGCGGGAACTGCGTATCGAAGAAGTGCCGGTGAGCCAGCCGACCCTGGTCGGGCTCGGGCTGGAGCTCACCGACGAGAACCAGGCCGAGCAGAACCTGATGTTGCGGGCCCGGGCCACCCTCGACCTGAAGGCAGCCATCGACACCGAGCTTCGTCGCGACCGGGATGCCACGCCGGGGCTCCTGGCCGAGGTGGAACAGCCGCTGGCCTACGTGCTGGCCGGGATGGAGCGGACCGGCATCGGTGCGGACACCCATTATCTGTCCGATCTGGAGGCACATTTCGCAGCCGAGGTGAAAGCCGCCGCCCAGGCCGCGTACGGGGTGGTGGGGCGCGAGTTCAACCTCGGCTCACCGAAACAGCTCCAGGAGATCCTGTTCACCGAACTGGACCTGCCCAAAACCAAGAAGATCAAGACCGGCTACACCACCGATGCGGACGCCCTGCAGGGCCTGTACGTGCAGACCCAGCATCCGGTGCTGGAACACCTGCTGCGTCACCGCGACGTGGCCCGGCTGAAGTCCACGGTGGACGGACTGCTCAAGTCGGTCAGCGATGACGGGCGTATCCACACCACCTTCTACCAGACGGTTGCGGCCACCGGGCGGCTGTCGAGCACCGACCCCAACCTGCAGAACGTGCCGATTCGCACCGAGGAAGGCCGGCGCATCCGCCGGGCCTTCGTGGTGGGCGAGGGGTACGAGAGTCTGCTGACCGCGGACTACAGCCAGATCGAAATGCGCATCATGGCGCACATGTCCAAAGATCAGGCACTGATCGACGCCTTCGTCTCCGGTGCCGACTTCCATGCCGCGACCGCATCGGTCGTCTTCGCCATACCGCTCGAAGAGATCGGTCCCGAACATCGGCGCCGGGTCAAGGCGATGAACTACGGCCTGGCGTACGGGCTGTCCGCCTTCGGTCTGTCGCAGCAGCTGGGCATCAAGCCGGACGAGGCGAAGGTGCTGATGGAAGGCTATTTCGAACGGTTCGGCGGCGTGCGTGAATACCTGCGCTCGCTGGTCTCGCACGCCCGGCTGGACGGCTACACCGAAACCGTGCTGGGCCGACGGCGCTACCTGCCCGACCTCACCAGCGACAACCGCCAGCGGCGCGAGATGGCCGAACGGATGGCCCTCAACGCGCCGATCCAGGGATCCGCGGCGGACATCATCAAGGTGGCGATGCTCCGGGTGGACCAGGCCATCCGGGAGGCCGGCCTGCGCTCGCGGATGCTGCTGCAGGTCCACGACGAGCTGGTGTTCGAAGTCGCCCCCGGCGAGCGGGACCAACTCGAAGCCCTGGTACGCCAGGAGATGGGCGGTGCCTACCCGCTCGACGTGCCGCTCGAGGTCTCCGTCGGCGGCGGCCCGGACTGGGCCACCGCCGACCACTGATCGGCATCACCCGTCCTGCGACTCCAGCGGAGTCGCGTCGACCGCACAGGTGACCCGGCGCTGCGGCCGGGTCACCGGATGTTGCGGAGTGGGCCTGAGCACGTTGCTGCGGACCGTCACCAGCGTCAGCAGGGAGCCAGCCACCAGCCCGGCGGCACATATATACATTGATCGCTGAAATCCGGTCGAGAACAGGGCGGGAATCGCGTAGTCGTTGCCGGACAGGCCGACCAGCAAAGGCAGGCCCGCCACCGCGAGCAGTTGGCCGGCCCGGGCCACCGCGTTGTTGACACCACTCGCGGTGCCGGCCCGGCGTTGCTCGGCCGAAGCCAGCACCGTCGCCGTCAACGGGGCGACCACCAGGGACAGCCCCAGTCCGAACACCGCCGCGGCGGGCAGCACGTCCACCACGTACGAGGACCCGGCGCCGATGCGGGACATCAGCAGTACCCCGACCGCGGCGACAGCGGTTCCGACGACCATCGGCCAACGGGGACCGATCCGGTGCGCCAGCGCCCCCATCCGCGACGACAGCAGCAGCAGCAGGATGGTGACCGGCAACAGCGCCGCGCCGGCCGCGATGGGCGAGAACCCGGACACGGTCTGCAGTTGCACGCTGAGGAAGAAGAACACCCCACCGAGTGCCGCGTACACCACCAGGGTGACCGCGTTGACCGCGCTGAACTGGTGGGACGAGAACAGCGACATCGGTAGCATGGGATTCGCCCGGCGCCGCTCGACCAGCACAAAGGCCACCCCGAGCGCCAGGCCGGCGAGGCCCAGCACCACCGCCTGGATCCGCTGCGAAGCAGTGGCCGCCGCGATAAGTCCGTAGGTCACCCCGGACAACGCGAGCGCGCCGAGCACCGCGCCGACGATGTCGAAGCCCCCGGTGGCCTCCTCGTCGCGGCTCTCCGGGACGTGACGCGCGCTGAGCAGGAACACGATCGCGCCGAGCGGAATGTTGATGAGGAAGGCCCAACGCCAGCCGGGACCCTGGATCAACCAGCCGCCGAGAAATGGCCCGATCGCAGAGGCGACACCCCCGAGCCCGGACCAGGCGCCGATCGCCCGGGCCCGGTCATCCGGATGGAACGAGGCCTGGATCAGGGCCAGCGAGCCGGGCGTGAGCAGAGCGCCGCCCGCGCCCTGCAGGATCCGGGCCACGATCAGGAAGCCGATGTTCGGCGCCACCGCGCACAGCAACGAAGCCGCCGCGAACCAGACCACGCCGATCAGGAACACCTTCCGCCGGCCGTACCGGTCGCCCAGCGCTCCGCCCAGCAGGATCAGTCCGGCCAGGGACAGGGTATACCCATTGATTACCCATTGTAGACCGGCGAGTTGGGCGTCCAGGTCGCGACCGATGCGGGGCAGGGCGATATTGATGATCGTGCTATCCAGGAACGCCAGGCTGGTTCCGAGTACGGTGGCCGCCAGCGCCCACCGCCCTGCCGCGCTCGACAGCCGCAGTTGCATGGCCTCCATTCTCGCACCCCGGACGGTGGCGGCCGGGCGAGAGATGCCTGGTGCGGGTGGCTCAGCGGCGCTCGCCGGCGCGCGGTTTGTGGCCGGCCGGGGAAGTGTCGAAACGGGCGATCACACCACCTGACTCCAGCCGCTGCCGTACCGCCTCGACCACCCGGGTACTGGGGTACGCGTACCCGAGCAGGAGCGGCAGCGCGAAAACACAGCCGATCAGGTACGGCACCAGGCTATGACCCAGTACCGCGGACACCAGCCCGAACAGCACGGCCGCCTCCGCCAGCGCGAGTCGCAGCACCAGCACAGTGCGTAGTGCCCCGGTCGAGATGCGTCGTACGTCGTCGTCGCCGGCTCCGAAGGGCAGCGGTCGCACCGTCGATCCCACGCTCGGAATCAGCACGATATCGGCCAGCCCGACGATGAGCGGCACCGCGATCCAGATGGTGTCCGGCCTGGTGAATCCGTAGCCGACCGCGACGGGTACGGAAGTCAGGAGCGCCATCTGGGCGACGGCACACCAGGCGATCAGTTTGGTGGCGGCAAGCGTCCAGCGCCCGGTCGGCTGCGACAGGTCCATGGCCCGGCACGCTAGTACCCGCCCGCCACATTCCCACACCGTATGCGGGCAAGCGCTTTCCTGTGTTGGGTGGTCGGTGGGGATGGGTGGACGAGGTCGCGCAGTTGCTGGTGCACGGCCGGCCGGCGCCACGAGATTTTCGTCTGCGACGGCGCCCGTACTCAGGCCGAGGTCGAGGGCTTGCTGGCCACGTAGATGGCGGTGCCGGGGAAGAGGCGGCCCCGCAGCGGGCTCCACTGCCCCCAGATCGCCTCGTGGCCCGCCGGCCATTCAGGCTCGACCAGGTCCTCGACCGGAAACCGGCGCCGACGAGTTCCCGTACCCGGTCGCCGAGGGTGCGGTGCTGTTCCACGTACGCGGCCCGGCCGCTGGCGTCGTACTCCACGTAGGGGGAGCGGTCGAAGTACGAGTTGACCGCGATCAGACCGCCCTCGCCCGGATCGTCGAGGAAGATCCAGCGCATCGGATGGGTGACCGAGAAGACCCACCTCCCGCCCGGGCGGAGCACCCGGAAGACCTCGCGCATCACCTGACCGCGAGTCGTCCACGAACGGGATCGCGCCGAACGCGGTGCAGCGATGTCGAAGGTGCCGTCGCCGAACGGCAGGGCCAGCGCGTCGGCCTGCAGCAGCGGTGATCGCGACGCCGGTGCGCGTCGGCGGCCGCGGTGGCGTGGCGCAACATGCCGGCGGACAGGTCGAGGGCGACCAGCCACGCACCCTGGGTGGCGAGCCAGCGGGCCGGCCGCGGCGGCGCCGCAGCCCACCTCGAGCACCCGCCGTCCGGCCACCGGCCCGAGCAGGCGGGCGTCGGCCTCGCGCAGGCCTTCCGGGCACCAGACGAAATCGACGTCGCCGAGAAACTCGCCGTGCTCCGCCTGATAGTCATCCGCGTCGATGTCCCACCAATGCCGGGAAGCCGCCTGTTGTCGCCGGTGCTGATGTGGCGCCGTGACGGCCGCGGCGGAATCGGAGTCCAGCGACGTCGCTGGACGTGGCCAATCGCGAGTCCAGCGACGTCGCTGGACGTGGCAAATCGGCCTCCTGGGTCACGATCACGACAGTACTGCCCGGTTGGACGCGGATTGACGGCGAGACATTCGGTGCATAACAGGCCGAGTGTCGGATTCCGCGTCCTTGGGGGCGGAAGGATGTCGGGAGGGTTGGACCGGCCGGCAGCGGACAGAGTAGGATAGACGATGCACTCGCGGACTGCAACCTCGGTAGGGAGCAGGTGTGCGGTCGCCAATCACATCCTTCGTTGATCTGACCGCCGGGATGTTCGTCCCGGTGCCGGCCCGCCTCCGGATTTGAGCGTGGCGACGAGCCAGCGAGAGCCACACAGTCGTCACGACACCCATCCGACCGGAGCAACTGCCCACATGACGAGCAGCATCGAGGCCACCTCGAGCGCACCACCAAGGTCACGACGACGACATCGGATCCGAGGAAGCATTCCTCGCCGCGATCGACGAGACCATCAAGTACTTCAACGACGGCGACATTGTCGAAGGCACCGTCGTCAAGGTCGATCGGGACGAGGTCCTGCTCGACATCGGCTACAAGACCGAGGGGTCATCCCCTCTCGTGAGTTGTCGATCAAGCACGACGTCGACCCTGCCGAGGTCGTGTCGGTCGGCGACCACATCGAGGCCCTGGTTCTCCAGAAGGAGGACAAGGAGGGTCGTCTGATCCTCTCGAAGAAGCGGGCGCAGTACGAGCGGGCCTGGGGCACGATCGAGAAGATCAAGGACGAGGACGGCGTCGTCCGCGGCTCGGTCATCGAGGTGGTCAAGGGTGGCCTCATCCTCGACATCGGCCTGCGCGGCTTCCTGCCCGCGTCGCTGGTGGAGATGCGCCGGGTGCGTGACCTGCAGCCGTACGTCGGCCGGGAGCTCGAGGCCAAGATCATCGAGCTGGACAAGAACCGCAACAACGTGGTCCTGTCCCGCCGGGCCTGGCTGGAGCAGACGCAGTCCGAGGTGCGCACCGAGTTCCTCAACAAGCTGCAGAAGGGTCAGGTCCGCAAGGGCGTCGTGTCCTAGATCGTCAACTTCGGCGCGTTCGTCGACCTCGGCGGCGTCGACGGCCTGGTGCACGTCTCCGAGCTGTCCTGGAAGCACATCGACCACCCGTCCGAGGTCGTCGAGGTCGGCCAGGAGGTCGAGGTCGAGGTCCTGGACGTCGACCTGGACCGCGAGCGCGTCTCGCTGTCGCTGAAGGCGACCCAGGAGGACCCGTGGCGCCAGTTCGCCCGTACCCACGCGATCCAGCAGATCGTGCCGGGTAAGGTCACCAAGCTGGTTCCGTTCGGTGCGTTCGTCCGGGTGGACGACGGCATCGAGGGCCTGGTCCACATCTCCGAGCTGGCCGAGCGCCACGTGGAGATCCCGGAGCAGGTCGTGCAGGTCGGCTCCGAGGTCATGGTCAAGGTCATCGACATCGACCTGGAGCGCCGCCGGATCTCGCTGTCGCTCAAGCAGGCCAACGAGGGCTTCGTCGAGGGCGAGGAGCACTTCGACCCGACCCTCTACGGCATGGCCGCGACCTACGACGCCGAGGGCAACTACATCTACCCGGAGGGTTCGACCCGGAGACCGGCGAGTGGCTCGAGGGCTACGACAAGCAGCGGGAAGACTGGGAGCACCAGTACGCCGAGGCTCGCGCCGCGCTGGGAGGCCCACACCAAGCAGGTGCAGACCGCCCGCGCGGCGGACGCCGAGGCCGCTCCGGCCGCTCCGGCCGCGGGCGCGACGCTCGACCTCCACGGCCGCCGCGGCCAAGCCGGCCGAGGAGCCGGCCGGGCACCCTGGCCACCGACGAGGCGCTCGCCGCGCTGAGGGAGAAGCTGGCCGGCGGCAAGAGCTGACCTGACGCAGGACCGCAAGACCCGCAGGCCCGGCCGCTCGAGCGGCCGGGCCTCTTGCGGCTGTGGCCGGCCTACCGGCGCGCCCACGGCGATCGTCCGGCAGACTGGGCACATGCTGATGATCGGCCTCACCGGCGGGATCGGTTCGGGCAAGAGTGCGGTCGCCGGACGGCTGGCCGAACTGGGCGCCGTGGTCATCGACTCGGACCGGATCGCCCGCAAGGTCGTCGCCGCCGGGACCGATGGCCTGGCCAGGTGGTGGAAGTGTTCGGGCCCGAGGTGCTCACCGCCGCCGGCGAACTCGACCGGGCTGCGGTGGCCCGGCTGGTCTTCGCTGATCCGGACAAACGTCGAAAGCTGGAGGGCATCATCCACCCACGGGTGCGCGAACAGGTTGCCGAACTGGTGGCCGCCGCCGCACCGGACGCGATCGTGGTCAACGACGTGCCGCTGCTGGTCGAGGTGGGCCTGGCCGACTCCTATGACCTGGTACTGGTGGTGCTCGCCACCGAGGAGACCCGGCTGGCCCGACTCGTGCGGGACCGGGGCATGGCCCGAGGCCGAGGTGCGGGCCCGGATCGCCGCCCAGGCCACGGATGAGCAGCGGCGGGCGGTCGCGGACATCGTCATCGACAACAACGGCACGACGGCGCAACTGCGCGACGCGGTGGACGCGGCCTGGCGGGATCGGGTGCTGCCCGCGGCCAACGGTTAGCAGTATCAGGAGCTTTGCGGCGTGAGGGGCCGCCCGCGGTGGATCGGTGAGCTCTCGCTCATCCGCCGGGGAGCCGTACGGGACGCTTTCGCGTCTCCGTGGCTGCAAACCCAGCGCCGGGGTCGATCTCGCCGGTGTGGAGGCTTGATCGGTACCGGGCGACCTGCCGCGGGCGGCCTACGTCTTCGAAGGTATCGCGCTCATGGGGAACACACAATCGTAATCTTCCGTAAGCATCGACAACTCTCAGTAGGCATGGGCCTCCTGTCGCCTGGCTCACGCCCTTGGCGCAGTTGTCGTACCCCGGGCGTAGGTTTGGTGCATGAGTCTGGACATCCCACGCCTCGACGGCGAGTTCAAGGTGGTGAGCGAATACGTGCCGTCGGGCGACCAGCCGGCCGCCATCGACGAGCTTAGCGTCGGGTCGGCGTGGTGACCGTCACGTCGTGCTGCTCGGCGCGACCGGCACCGGCAAGAGCGCCACCACGGCCTGGCTGGTCGAGCGGCTGCAGCGCCCGACCCTGGTGCTGGCGCCGAACAAGACGCTCTGGCCGCGCAGCTGGCCAAGGAGTTCCGCGAGCTGCTGCCCGCACAACGCGGTGGAGTACTTCGTCTCCTACTACGACTACTACCAGCCCGAGGCCTACATCCCGCAGACCGACACCTACATCGAGAAGGACTCCTCGATCAACGAGGAGGTCGAGCGGCTGCGGCACTCGGCCACCATGTCGCTGCTCACCCGCCGCGACGTGATCGTGGTGGCCACCGTCTCGGCGATCTACGGCCTGGGCACGCCGGAGGAGTACCTGGACCGCGCGGTCCGGGTCGCAGGTCGGCGCAGGAGTTCGACCGTGACCAGCTGCTGCGCCGGTTGGTCGACATCCAGTACACCCGCAACGACATCGCCTTCCAGCGCGGCACCTTCCGGGTCCGCGGCGACACGCTGGAGATCATTCCCGGCGTACGAGGAGCTCGCCATCCGGGTCGAGCTGTTCGGCGACGAGGTGGAGAAGCTCTACTACCTGCAACCCGCTCACCGGCGACGTGGTCCGCGAGGTCGACCAGCTGTTGATCTTCCCGGCGACCCACTACGCGGCCGGCCCGGAGCGGATGGAGCGGGCGATCCGCGACATCGAGGCGGAGCTGGGCGAGCGGCTGGCCGAGCTGGAGCGGCAGGGCAAGCTGCTGGAGGCGCAGCGGCTGCGGATGCGCACCACGCTACGACATCGAGATGATGCGGCAGGTCGGCTTCTGCTCCGGCATCGAGAACTACTCCATGCACATCGACGGGCGCGCAGCCGGGGCAGTCCACCCGCACTGCCTGCTCGACTACTTCCCCGACGACTTCCTCACCGTGATCGACGAGTCGCACAAGACCGTCCCGCAGATCGGCGGCATGTACGAGGGCGACGCGTCCCGCAAGCGGATGCTGATCGACCACGGCTTCCGGCTGCCCTAGCGCCGCCGACAACCGGCCGCTGCGGTTCGACGAGTTCCTGGAGCGGGTCGGCCAGACTGGTGTACCTCTCCGCCACGCCCGGGCTCGTGGGAGATGGAGCAGGCCCAGGGCGAGTATGTCGAGCAGGTCATCCGGCCGACCGGCCTGATCGACCCCGAGGTCGTGGTCAAGCCGACGAAGGGGCAGATCGACGACCTGATGCACGAGATCAGGCTGCGCACCGAGCGGGACGAGCGGGTGCTGGTCACCACGCTGACCAAGAAGATGGCCGAGGACCTGTCCGACTACCTCCTGGAGAACGGCATCCGGGTGCGCTACCTGCACTCCGAGGTCGACACGCTGCGCCGGGTGGAGCTGCTGCGCGAGCTGCGCAAGGGCGACTACGACGTGCTGGTCGGCATCAACCTGCTCCGCGAGGGCCTCGACCTGCCCGAGGTCTCGCTGGTGGCGATCCTCGACGCCGACAAGGAGGGCTTCCTGCGCAGCGGCACGGTCGCTGATCCAGACCATCGGCCGGGCCGCCCGTAACGTCTCCGGCCAGGTGCACATGTACGCCGACAAGATCACCCCGTCGATGGCGAACGCGATCGACGAGACCAACCGGCGCCGGGCCAAGCAGATCGCGCACAACGAGGCGCACGGGATCAGACCCGAGCCGCTGCGCAAGAAGATCCACGACATCCTCGACGACATCTACCGCGAGGCGGAGGACACCGAGAGCACCTCGCGGTGGCGCGATCGGCGGCGCGCGCCGGCAGCTGTCCCGGGGCAAGGCGCCGGTCAAGGAGACCCGCAGCCGGGCTCGCGCGCGCCACCGCCACCCCGTCCCGGAGGGGATGGCCCGGGCCGACCTGGCCAACCTCATCCAGGAGCTCAACGACCAGATGCTCGCCGCCGCCCGCGAGCTCCAGTTCGAGCTGGCCGCCCGGATCCGCGACGAGGTCGCCGAGCTGAAGAAGGAGCTGCGCGGCGATGGACGCTCGCCGGCTCCCGCTGATCCACTTCCATGGTCAAGGAGATGCCGGTCAGGACGATGCCAGTCAGGACGACGACGGTCAGGACGATGCCGCGAGCGCCTTGTCGTCGGGGCTGAAGTCGCAGTCGCTGTCGGTCGGTGGATTGGCCAGGTGCCAGCGCACCGATCTCGCCACCGTCTCGGTCGGGTCGGTGGCCCGCCAACCGAGAATGTCGCTGGCCTTGTGGCTGTCGAAGATGATGTGCTGCCCGTATCCCTTGGTGATCCACAGATCCTCGGGCACCTGCGCGTCGGGAACCTCGACGAGCTCTGCCTGGTGCCCTGCCGCCGCCAGGATTTCCTGCGCCCAGCCGCGGATCGAGCGTACGGTCGGCTCGCCGATGTTCAGTACCTCGCCGGCGGCGTTCGGGTTGCCCAGTGTGGCGAGCACCGCCCTGGACACATCACCGACGTACCCGCGGGTCCACAGCCAGGTGCCGGCGCCGACGCGGGATGCGGGTGCGCCCGGCGCGCACCCGGCGCAGGATGAACTCCTCCCGCCGGGCCGGGTCGTGCTCGCCGTAGATCATGGCGAGCCGCAGTACCGTGGCACCACGGTCCAGATAGGACGGTTCGACGTCCAGCTTGTCGTACCCGTCGTTCCGCTTGCCGAGAATGGTGTATGGGTAGCGCACGTCGCGTAGCCGGGAGGTTTCGTTGAGTGGTACCGGTTCGCCTTCGCGTTCGTTGAGGACCAGCCAGAACGCCTCATAGACATCCACGCTGGACAGAAGAACCAGTTGCGCGTCGGGCAGGTGTGGCAGCACGGCGTCCGCGTCGGTACGGGCCATGGCGAGGGTGTCGATGATCGCGTCCGGCGCGAATGCCCGGATCTCGCCGGCCGTGGAGGCGAAGTCGGCCCGGGCCAGGTGTAGGTGTCGGCAGGCGACAAGGTCGGCCGGTTCGGTTTCGCCGCGATGGACGACCAGTACCTCGTCGCCGCGGGCCACCAGATCCTCCACGATCCGCCGGCCGATGAACTTGGTGCCACCGATGACTAGTACACGCATGGTCCAACCCGAACAGGTATCCGGCACCGGGGCAAGTACCGTTCGCGTCCGGCGTAATCATGTCGTACCCCGGTGCGAGAATCCTCGCATGCTCATCGAGGGTCATGTCGCGGCTCTACGGACCGAGGGCGAGTGGTTCGCCGCGGCGCTGCGTGGCGCCGACCTGACCGCTGTGGTTCCTCACTGTCCTGAGTGGACTTTGGGGGAGTTGGCCAGACATACCGGCCGGGTGCATCGGTGGGCGGCGTGCTACCCGCGCGAGCGGCTCGCCCGGCCGATGGACGCTGACGAGCAGGAACAGGCCTGGGGCCCGATGCCCGACGACGGGGCACTGGTGGACTGGTTTGTCGAGGGGCACGCCGGGCTGGTCGACGCGCTGCGCGCCGCGCCGCCGGACGTGGCGTGTTGGAGTTTCCTGCCGGCACCGTCTCCGCTGGCGTTCTGGGCCCGGCGCCAGGCGCACGAGACCGCGGTGCATCGGGTGGACACGCAGTCCACGTTCCGGCGGGGCATTGCGGTCGGGCGCGAATCGTCGATTGATGCGCGGTTCGCCGTCGACGGCATCGACGAGTTGCTGTTGGGTTTCTACAGTCGTACGGGGAACCGGCTGCGGCTGGACGAACCGAAGACCCTGGCTGTCGAGTCCACCGACGAGCCGGCGTACTGGCTGGTCCAGGTGGGCCCGGACGGTGCGCGGGCGCGCCGCGGCGACGTCCCGTCACTGGACGTCGACGTTACGGTGGCCGGCCCCGCGGCGTCGTTGTACCTCGGGCTGTGGAACCGGGGACCCTTGGGTGACCGTGTGAGCGACAACGACTCCGTGGTGTTCACCGGTGACACCGCGTTGGTCGAGTGGTGGCGGGCGAAGGCCCGGGTGACCTGGTCATGACGGCCGGCCGCCTGCTAGCGTCACCGGCTGCTGGCAGCCCACGGTGGAGGCAGAGATGACCATCAACGAGCATGTGACCGAGTTCGCCGGACTTCCGGTCGTCGAGTTCGAGCCCGAGAAGCTGGCCGAGACGGCGGCTGTGTCTGATCCGGCCAGCGTGGCGTGGCGGCTGGCGTCGGACTACGACGGCGGACGCGACCTGTTCACGCAACTCCTGGGCGCTCTGCTGGAGCAACCGTGGGCCGGCCAGATCCGGGCCCTCGTCGTGGGCGAGTGGGGCCAGAGCTACGACACAGCCTTCCCGGTCGACGAGTTCGTGGCCGCGGCCTCGACGCTGACCGGCCTGACCGCGATCTTCGTCGGGGAGCTCACCTTCGAGGAGAGCGAGATCTCCTGGATCCAGTCCGCCGACCTGACGCCCCTGCTCACGGCGTACCCGGGGCTGACCACGCTGCGGGCCCGCGGCGGCCAGGGCCTCATGCTCCAGCCGGGCAGGTATGCGGGGCTGCGCGAGTTGGCCTTCGAGGCCGGTGGCCTGTCCGCCACCACGGTCACCGGCGTGGCAGAGTCGGATTTTCCTGACCTCACCCATCTCGAGCTGTGGCTGGGCACCGAAAACTACGGCGGCGACGCGACCGTGCAGACCCTCGCGCCGATCCTGTCCGGTGCCCGCCTGCCGGCCCTGACCTACCTGGGGCTGCGGGATGCGGAGATTGTGGACGACGTGGCCGCCGCGCTGGCCGGCGCGCCGATCGTGGGCCGGCTGCAGACCCTCGACCTGTCGTGGGAATGTTGTCCGACACCGGAGCGGCCGCGTTGCTGTCCGGTCAGCCGTTGACCCATCTGAAGCGGCTCGACCTCCATCACCACTTCGTCACTGCGGAGATGGCGACCCGGTTGCGCGAGGAACTCGAGCCGGCAGGAGTGAGGGTGGACCTGTCCGACGCGCAGACCGAACGCCGCGAGAACCGCTACATCGCGGTTTCGGAGTGAGGACTCGGAGCAAGGATTTGGAGTAGGGATGCAGCTGACCGTCGTCGCCAACCCGGACAACCGCCGGGTTGGATTGTTCCTGGCCGCGGCCCGGGCGGCGGAACTTCCGCCACCGGCGATCGTGGCCTGGCGCGATGTCGCGGTGGGGCGGCCCATCCACATCCAGCCCGACTCATCGGTACGCATCGAGTCACCCGGCGAGGACGCCGAGGTGGACCGGCTGCTGCGCGCAGCCGGCGCACCGGCCGAACCGGGGGAGATCATCGGCGCCTCGCACTGGTACCGGGGCTTCGCCGCCGCCCTGGCCAGGGTGGCCGGGCAGGCTGACGCGGTCGGCGCGCGGCTGCTCAACGATCCCGACGACATCCTCACCATGTTCGACAAGCGGGCCTGCCACGCCAGGCTGCTCGCGGCCGGAGTGCCGGTGCCGCCGGCGCTGCCCAGTCCGGCCGGCTATGCCGAACTGAGGCAGAGCATGCGGGCAGCCGGCTGGACAAGGGTGTTCGTGAAACCGGCGCACGGCTCCTGCGCGTCCGGAGTGATCGCGCTGCGCGTCGCCGGCGACCGGATCCGTGCCACCACATCCGTCGAACTGGTACGACCGAGGCTGTTCAACTCTCTTCGGGTGCGCGACTACACCGGGGTGGCCGACGTGGCCTACCTTGTCGACGCGCTCGCCGGCGACGGGCTGCACGTGGAACGTTGGTTCGCCAAGGCGGGCCTGGCCGGCGAGGTGGTCGATCTTCGGGTGGTGGTCATCGCCGGCCGGCCCAGCCACGTAGTCGTCCGAAGTGGACCTGGCCCGATGACCAACCTGCACCTGGGCAATCGGCGCGGTGACCTGGCCGCCCTGCGCGCGGTGGCCGGCCCGCAGTACGCCGCCGCGATGGACACCTGTGCCCAGGTGGCGGCCTGCTTCCCCGGCAGCCTGCAGGTCGGCGTGGACCTGATGTTCTCGCCGGACTGGCGCCACCACGCGGTCGCCGAGGTCAACGCGTTCGGCGACCTGCTGCCCGGCCTGCTGGTCGACGGTCGCGACACCTACGCCGCACAGATCGCGGCGTTGAGGCAGCCGGTATGACGGGACTGGACGGTCTCGTCGGCAGCCACGACCTGCTGCTGATCACCCTGGACACGCTGCGCTACGACGTGGCTGCCGAGTTGGCCGCGGCCGGGCGGACGCCGAACCTGCTCCGCCACCTGCCCGGCGGGATGTGGCAGCGACGCCACACGCCGGCGAGCTTCACCTACGCCGCACATCACGCCTTCTTCGCCGGTTTCCTGCCCACACCAGCCAGCCCCGGCCCGCACCCCCGGCCATTCGCGGCCCGATTCCCCGGCAGCGTGTCCACCGCCGCGGACACCTGGGTCTTCGACGCGCCGGATGTGGTCAGCGCCCTGGCCGCAACCGGATACCACACGGTGTGCATCGGGGGCGTCGGCTTCTTCAACCGGCTATCCCCGCTGGGCAGCGTCCTACCAGGACTGTTCGCGGAAAGCCATTGGGAGCCGGCGTTCGGGGTGAGCGCGCCTGACTCGACCCGGGCGCAGGTCGACCGGGCCGCCGAGGTGCTGCGGCAACAGCCGGCCGGGCGAGCACTGCTGCTGTTCCTCAACGTGTCCGCGATCCACCAGCCCAACCGGCACTACCTGACCGACCACGCCGAGGACAGCAAGGAAAGCCACGCCGCCGCGCTGACCTATGTGGACGGTGAGCTAGGCCGGCTGTTCGACCTCGCCGCCCGCCGGGGCCGGCCGTGGTACACGATCATCTGCTCCGACCACGGTACGGCGTATGGCGAGGACGGGCACGTCGGTCACCGGGTCGCGCAGGAAGCCGTGTGGACCGTTCCATACGCCGAATTCGTGCTGCCACCGGAGCGAGCCGATGCTTGACGGCTCCCCCTACCAGGGCTACCTGTACGCGTACCCGCACAAGACCGCGTACCGGCCGTTGCTGCCACGGCCGGCGCTGCGGGAGGTGTGGGCCGGTGAGCGCCGCGACGCGCTGTTCCTTTACCTGCACGTGCCGTTCTGTGAGATGCGGTGCGGTTTCTGCAACCTGTTCACCCGGGCCAACCCGCCGGCCGAGCAAGTGCGCCGGTATCTGCGCCAACTGCGTACCGAGGCGCAGGCGGTGCGGGAGGCGCTCGGGTCGGCCACCTTCGCCGGTGCCGCGATCGGTGGCGGAACCCCCACCTATCTGACCGCGGACGAGCTCGCGGAACTGTTCGAGATCGTCGCCTCGACCGCCGGATCCGCCGCGGGCCTGGGCCTGTCCGTGGAGACATCGCCGGCCACCGCCACGCCGGAACGCCTTGCCGTGCTTCGCGAGCACGCCACCCATCGGATCAGTATGGGCGTGCAGAGCTTCCTCGATGCCGAGGCGCACGCCGCCGGCCGGCCGCAGAAGGCGAATGAGGTGCACCGGGCGCTGACCGCTATCCGCGACTCGGCCGTACCCGTGCTGAACCTGGACCTGATCTATGGCATTGACGGGCAGACCGCGTCCACATGGGACTACTCCCTGCGGGAGACGCTGCGTTGGCGCCCGGAGGAGGTTTACCTCTACCCTCTCTATGTGCGGCCGTTGACCGGGCTCGGCCGGCGAAGCGCGTCTACTGTGGAACGTGAGTGGGACGAGCAGCGCATGTCGCTCTACCGGCAGGGACGCGACACACTGCGGGCGGCCGGCTACCGCCAGCTGTCCATGCGCCAGTTCCGTCGCGCCGACGTGCCAATGCCCGTGACCGACTACTGCTGCCAGGACGACGGGATGGTCGGACTCGGCTGCGGTGCCCGCTCCTACACCGAGAGCCTGCACTATTCGTTCGACTACGCGGTCAGCGTGCGCGGCGTGCGCGCGATCATCGAGGACTACCTGTCCCGGCCGCCCGGCGACTTCGGGTACGCCGAAGTGGGCTTCGCGCTGGATCCGACCGAGCAGCGACGGCGGTGGCTGGTGAAAACCCTGCTCCGGGCCGACGGCGTGGACCGAAAGGTATGGCGCGACCGGTTCGGCTCCGACGTACTGGACGACTTCCCGCAACTGGCCACTTTGGCGGACCGTGACTGGTTGGTGGACAGCGCAACGATGGTACGGCTCACCGACGAAGGGCTGGCCCACGGCGACCTGATCGGTCCGTGGCTGGTGTCCGGAGAGGTGCGCACCGCGATGGCGGAGTACGCACCGCGATGATGATTCTCTATCGTGGACCGCTGGCCAGTTGCAACTACGACTGTCCCTACTGTCCGTTCGCGAAGCGCCGGGACAGCCCCGAACAACTGCGTGCGGACCGGTCCGCGCTGGGGCGGTTCGTGGACTGGGCGACGGAAAACCCGGACGGGCATCAGCTGTCGGTGCTGTTCACACCGTGGGGCGAGGGCCTCACCCGGCGCTGGTACCGCGATGCGATGGTCACCTTGTCCCACCTGTCGCATGTGGACCGGGTGGCCATCCAGACCAACCTGTCCTGCCGGCTCGACTGGCTGGCCGGGGCCGATCCGTCCACAGTGGCGCTGTGGGCCACCTACCACCCTGGCGAAGTCTCCCGGGCCGCGTTCCTGGCGAAGTGCGCCGAACTGCAACGCCTCGGCATCCGTTACTCGGTCGGCACCGTCGGCCTGCCCGAGCACCTCGCCGAGACCCGCGCACTGCGAAGCGAACTGCCCGAGCATGTGTACCTGTGGGTCAACGCCGCCGATGGCCACTCCTACGACGCCCCGGCCGAAGCCGCGTGGAGCGCGATCGATCCGCTGTTCGGCGTACAGCGCGCGCCCGCACGCCTCCGCCGGCCACGAATGTCGCGCTGGCGAGTCGGTCATCTCCGTGCAGGGCGACGGCACCGTGCGCCGCTGCCACTTCATCCCGCAACCGCTCGGCAACCTCTACGACGGCTCGTACCTGGCCGCGTTGCGCCCCGCCCGTGCACCAACGCGCTCTGCGACTGCCACATCGGGTACGTGCATCTCAAGCGCCTACCCCTGTACGACGTGTTCGCCGGCGGCGTCCTCGAACGCATCCCGGCCTGGGGCGTCCCGCCCGCCGCCACCTCACCCGCCCTCGCCGACGGCGGTGGTTGCGCAGCAACCGTGCTCTCCTGACCGCCGGATCCGGTAGCGCAAGGTCCACGAGTGTCGGGTGCGCGCGGTTGCCGCGTCCTCGCGACCGGCGGCGGGAGCGGTCCACCGCATGATCGGGGGACCCGGTCGGCGGACTAGGGTTGCGGGGTGGACTCCGCCGATCTGCGCCGTCTCCGGGATGGCGACCTGGACGCGCGGGAAGAGCACGTGTATGAGCTTCTCCATCGCGCCAGGTACGAAGCCGAGGAGGCGGCGGCGGAAGCGTTGCGCACGCTTGTGCGGGACTATCCGGATTACCACCGCTCGCTGTTCACCCGGGCGATGAACCAGGCCAGCGCATTCGGGGATGCCACGCTCGAGGAGCCGTTGCTGCGAGCGTTGGCCGACGCCCGCTACAACTGTCAGGCATGGGCCGCGATGGGGTGCACCGCGCTCGGATTTCGCGCCGCGGTCCCCGGGTTGCTCGCACTGCTGGACAGTCCACAATGGATTGCGCGGGAGCAGGCTGTGATCGGGCTTGGCGCGCTCGGGGATGCATCGGTGGTGCCGGCCCTCGCCCCGCTGCTGGTCGATCCGGCGGAGTGGATGCGTCAACGCGCCGCCGATGCCTTGTCGGAGATCGGCGGCGATGCGGCGCTCGCGGTGTTGTGGGACGGGCTCGAGCATCGACGGTTCGCACGGATCGGCTACATCGCCAGCGCATTGCCGCGGTTCGCACCCGCCATCCTGCCGCGGCTGTTCGAGGCCGCCGCCAACGACGACCCCAATATCCGATACTGGGCGGCAGTCGCGCTCGGTTCGACGGGTGATGACCGCGCGGTGCCGACGCTGCAGCGGCTCATGGGCAATGACCGGGGTGTGACGGTCTTCGACGGCTACGTGAACGTCGCCGCTAAGAAGGCGCTACGAACCCTACGCCGCATCCAGACAGCGATCGCCGCGCGAGCCGAGCATGCCGATGCCCCATGATCGCGGACGTTTCGGCGTTCGTGGACGATAAGGAATGCTGGAACGCACCGTTTCGTCCGCGATCATGACGAGAATGGCAGGGTTCTCCGGACGCGCCCCGGCTCGCAGTCGCCAATCTGCAACAGGCCGGCAGAGGCGCCAATCCCCACGAGTATGCGGAGGACCGGCCTACCGGATCGAGAGCAGGTCCACTACGAAGATAAGGGTTTCGCCCGGGCGGATGGCGGCACCGGCGCCGCGGTCGCCGTAGCCCAGTTTGGCCGGGATGGTCAGCCGGCGACGCCCGCCGACGCGCATGCCGGCGACGCCCTGATCCCAGCCGGCGATGACCCGGCCAGCGCCGAGCGGGAACTCGAACGGCGCGTTGCGGTTCCACGACGCGTCGAACTCTTCGCCGGTGGAGAAGGCCACGCCCACGTAGTGCACCACGACCTGCTGGCCCGGCCGGGCCTCGTCGCCATCCCCGACGGTGATGTCGGTGATCTCAAGTTCGGTCGGCGCTTCGCCTTCGGGGAAATCCACAACGGGCTTACTCAGAGTCATACTCGTGATCCTAGATCACGTGCCTGGCGGGCTCAGGTCTGCACCATCGGCGCGTACTCCTGCTCATCCAGGTCGAACGTCCACGCCACGCCACCGCGTGCGGTGCGGGTGTCCGGCGGCACGCGCAGGAAGTAGGTGCGGCGGGTGCCGTCCGGTTCCGGCGTGGCGTTGATCACCTCGACCATGACCAACGGTTCGTCACGGGGCATGGCCACGCTCCACAGCACGCCGCACTCGTCCTCGTGCACCCGTACCGCGTTGCACTCCCGCAGGTAGCGGTCGAAGCCGAAGTGCTCCAGCATCACCCGCCGTATTTCGGCATTCGGTTCGCACTGGATCTCTGCCACGGTCAACTCGGCCAGCCTTGCGGCCAGGTCACCCGGGATCGGCATGCCCCGCCAGGCGTGTAGGCCCCAACCGTCCGGGTAGGACAGCGCGGGACCTTCGCCATGGTGCAGCCGGCCGAGGTTGTCACGGTGCAGCGCGGTCGGGCGGTCGGTGAGCACGACCACCTTCTCGTACGGCCACCACCAGCCGGCGGCGCGGGCCACCGCGGCGACCCCGGACAGCTCAGGCCGGCCGTCGAAGGCGGCCAACCAGGCGGCGTCGTGCTGGCCGTGCACCGCGTCCAGCAGTACCAGCGCGTCGGCCGGCGACTCGGCCTCGATCCGGGTGCGAAGCGGCGTGACCAGGCGGTCGGTGATCAGCTGCCAGGTCCGGGCACCGGCGGCGGCCCAGTGCCGGGCCCAGCCGGCCGCGCCCAACCCCGAGGTCAACGCGGCCCGTCGCGCCGCCCATGGCCGGGTGCGGACCTGCCCGCGTACGCATCGGCCGGCGTCTCCGGCGGCGACCAACTGGGCTGCGGCGACTGCCCCCGCCAGCGGCGAGCCGCGCCAGACAAACCGTTCGGGTTCTGTCAGTCCGGCTGCGGCGTAGGCCGTCCTGACCCCGGCCTCGGCGGCCGCCCGGTCGGCCGGCGCGGTGCTGAGGCCGAACGCCAGCCACCTGTCGGCCGCCGCGGCCAGCGCCGCGTCGTCAACAGATTCAGCCTCGATTGCCTCCAGCAGGCTTCCAGCGTTGCTCGCCTCCGGCACTGAGCTGGCGTTGCTTGCCTCCGGCACGGTGTGGTGGCTCACGGCGGTCAGTCCGCGACCGGCCGGATGGCGCCCGGCACGTACTCGCGTTGGCGTACGACCCGGTAGTAGCCGGACGGCAACGGGATCGCGCCGTGCTCCTCGTGGCTGAGCCGGCCGTATCGCTCGACGTGCAGGAACATCGATTCGAGGTCGTCGGGCAGGCAGAGCAGGCGCAGCCCGTCACCGGTGGCCACGTGGGCGTGTCCGGTGGCTTCGCCGTACGCGAGCACCATCCGGCCGGATCGGTCCCGTGGCGCCGGTATCAGGTTGGTCGGCATCTCCGACTCGTCGATGGGCATGACCAGAACGTCGCCTTGCCGGTACATCGCGGCCCTCCCTCTTGGCTGTCGGAGGCACCGTATCGAACACCTCCGACACAACGTGAGCCGTGACGTGCTGACAATCGGCCGCTAGAACGTCCGGCTGGCGTCGGCGAGCCAGACCCCGATGCGCCAGATCAGGTCATCGCTGGCGGCGTTCTCGGCATGCCCGAAGCCGGGCTCGACCCAGAATTCCCGGGGCTCGGCGGCCCGGTCGTACAGGGTCTGCCCGTGGTCGACCGGGAAGTAGTGGTCGGCGTCGCCGTGCACGATGAGCAGCGGGATCGGGGCGATCAGCGCCACCGCCTCGTGCGGGGGTTCGGGTATCGGGTTCCATCCCGTGGCGGAGACCCGGGTACGCAGGACGACCCGGCCGACCAGGCGTCCGAGACGACGTTCGATCATCCAGTGGGCGCGCCGCATCGGGACGGTGTCGCGGTAATACCAGCGACTCGGTCCGCTGACCGCGGCGACCGCATGGATGCCATCGGCGCGACCGTGCAGCCCGGCGTGCCTGATGGCCACCGCGGCGCCCATTGAGAACCCGAGCGTCGCGATGCGCCGGTAGCCCAGGTCCCGGGCCCAGCCGACGGCCGCCGACAGGTCGAGCGGCTCGCGATCGCCGACCGTGCTGTGGCCGCCCGACCGGCCATGCCCGCGGAAGTCGAAGCTGACCACGCCACCGTGTTCGGACAGCACACCGGCCACGCGGCGGACCGCGGGTCGCCGCCACGAGCCGGTGAAGCCGTGCCCGACCACGAACACCAGATCGCGGTCGGCCGAGAGATCGTGGCAGGCGTCGATGCTCACCCCGTCGCTGGTACGCAGGGTGCTGGTGACCGGGGCAGGGGCAAGCGTCACGGCTGGAGTCAGGCCGGTACGTCGGTGAAATGCTCCACCCGTGGTGGCCCGGCGAAGTACGGGCCGATCAGTTCGCGCCATTGGCCGAACCGTTCGGTGCCGCGGAAGTTGTCTTCATGTGCGGCCACCGAGTCCCACTCCACCAGCAGGATGAAGCGGGACGCGGACTCGATCCCTCGGGTCATCCGGGCGCTGCGGAGCCCAGGCGTGCTGGTCAGGATCGGACGGCCCTTCGCATACGCGGCGGCGAACTCGTCTTCCTGGCCGGGAGTGACGTCGATGATGGCAACCTCGAGAACCATCCGAGCAGCCTGCCATATCCCGTCCCAACCTAGCTTCCTAGGATGCCTTAGGGATGCGACAAAGGTGGGATCCCCGCGGCACGCGGCGTCCTCGGCTGGTTGCGTGGGTACGGTTGCATGGTTACGTGCGGTTCTCCGACAGGCGGAAATACGCCCGGCGTGGGGCCAAGCCAGCGACGTAGATCACGACCGGACAAACTGTGATAGCCAGGTGGGTCGCAGTAGTGGAGAATGGTGCCAGGCAAGGAGGGGAGTATTCCCTTGCGGCGGTGTCGTCAGCACGGTTGACCAGCGTCTTGTTCGCTGCGAAGCCCGGCGCCGTCGGTCGTCGGACACATCCGATGGCGGAAGAGACCTCCGCGAACACTTAGGCATGCCCGCGCACGGTCGACTCGCCTTCTAGCTGCGGCCGGCGCGGGTGGTGCGTGTCTGCGGAGGTTGATGGGTGGCTGTGTCCGGTCTCGTGTGGGCAGTAACGCTGATTGTTCTGGTCGGCATCGTCGTGGTGGACCTGGCCCTGGTGGCCCGCCGACCTCACGAACCGTCGGTGCGCGAGTCCGGCATCTGGGTGGCCGTCTATGTGGCCATGGCGCTGATCTTCGGCCTCGCCATCTGGATCGTCGCCGGAGGCAGCTTTGCCGCCCAGTTCTACGGCGGCTGGATCACCGAGTACAGCCTGTCCGTGGACAACCTGTTCGTCTTTGTCATCATCATGGGCCGGTTCGCGGTGCCCCGGAAGTACCAGCAGAAGGTGCTGTTGATCGGCGTCCTGCTCGCATTGGTGATGCGGGGTGCGTTCATCGCCGCCGGTGCCGCGATCATCAGCCAGTTCGTCTGGGTCTTCTACCTCTTCGGTGCGTTCCTCATCTACACCGCGATCAAGTTCGCCAGACAGGGTGCAGCTGAATGCCTCCGAATACCACGAGAACGCGGCCATCCGCTTCGCCCGCAAGGTGCTACCGCTGTCGCAGGGCATCAATCACGGGCACCTGACCACCGTCGCACCCAACGGCCGCCGGATGTTCACCCCGCTCATCGTGGTCATGATCGCGCTGGGCACGACCGACCTGGTGTTCGCGCTGGACTCCATCCCGGCGATCTTCGGGCTCACCAAGGAGCCCTACATCGTGTTCACCGCCAACGTGTTCGCGCTGATGGGCCTGCGCCAGCTGTACTTCCTGCTCGGCGGCCTGCTGCACCGGTTGAAGTACCTGTCCATCGGCCTGTCCGTCGTGCTCGGCTTCATCGGCGTGAAGCTGATCCTCGAGGCACTACACGAGAACAACATCCCGTTTATCAACGGTGGCGAGGGCATCAAGGCGGCGCCGACCATCCCGATCTGGCTGTCGCTCATCGTGATCCTGGGCACCCTCGACGGTCACCACTGTGTGGAGCCTGCTCAGCTCGCGCCAGGACCGGCTACGCCAGGAATCGTCCTCGCGAACCTGAGTACCCACCTGTGCCTTCGCTAGCGCTGGACCCGGTTCGCGGTCACCAGCATCTGCGTGTGGGTAGCCGACATCTCCTCCAGCACGACCATGCCCGCGGTACCGTCCGCGTGCAGCATGTACCGCGTGTTGCCGTTGGGATGACCGGCCACGAAACCGACATGGTGGATCGGCTGGCCCGGTCGGGCGAAGAAGTACAGATCGCCCGGCCGCTCCTGGCCCACCGCCACCGGCGTGGTGGCCGTGGCCTGGTCGTGGGCGTCACGGGGCACGGTCACCCCGAAGCGGCGCCAGGCCAGATGCACCAGGCCCGAGCAATCCACGCCGTAGGCGGACACGCCACCCCAGATATAGGGCACCTCGCGCAACCGGTCGGCCCACTGGAGCACCTCGGCCGGGTCGTCCGGCGGGGTCGGTGGCACAGCGGCCACGTCGTCCTCGATGGCCCATGCCGGCTCGAACCGACCGGGTACGGCCACCGGCAGCCAGCCGTCATGCGGGGCGCCCAAGGCCATCAACCGGGTGCCGAAGGTGACCCCTGGCACGGCCAGCGCCGAATCCGGGTCGTCCCGCAACGCGGTCGCGGTGGCCACCACGACATGCCAGACACCGCTACGGTCCTGCACCGAACCGCGGTCCCGGTGGCGGGCCGCGACCCGCACCCCAGCGGCGTGTATGCCCTCCAGAGTGGACAGTTGGTCGGCCGCGACCCAGCCCGGGTAGCCGCGCGGGTCGAGCGAACTCGGCTGGCCCAACGCGATGACCAGGGCCCAGTAGCCGCGGACCTCCAGCACCAGCACATGCTCGCCGAGCAGCAGTTGGGTCAACGTCCGCCCGTTGAGGTCGGCGCGCTGTTCGGCGTTCATCTGCTCGACCCAGTCCCGCGGGCGGGCTGGCACACAAACGGCCGGATCGTCCACCTCGCGTACCGCCTGCGGCGATGTCCACAGCGTCGCGACAGCAACGCTGACCACCGCCTCGGCGCCGGCGGACAGGGCCGGCTCACCACCGGCGAGCAGGGACCCCAGGCTCACGTGTCGTTCCTTTCGATTACCCCGGAGACGCCCAGTCCTGCGGCGTCGGCCAACTCCACCATGGCGCCGTCGTAGCGGATGCCGCCCCGGACCGGGGAACTGGCCAGCCACCACGCGGCGTCGAGGTCCGATACAGCCGTCGTGCCGTATGCCGCGACCAGGCTGGCCGCCGCTGCGACGCCGACGGAACTCTCCATCATCGATCCGACGATAGTGCCGATGCCGTGCTCGCGTGCGAGTGAGAGCAGCGTACGCGCGGGACCCAGGCCGCCGCACTTGGCCAGCTTGATGTTGACCATATCGGCCGCGCGACGGCGGATCACCTCGACCAGATCGCGGGCCGAGAATACCGACTCGTCGGCCAGGATCGGCGTGTGTACCCGATCGCTGACCCAGGTCAGGCCATCCAGGTCCCAGGCCGCGACGGGTTGCTCGACGAGTTCGATGTCCTCGCCTTCCAGTTCGGAGATGACCCGCACCGCCTGTCGGGGCGTCCAACCCTGGTTGGCGTCCAGTCGCAGGCTGACGTGCGGTCCCACCGTTGCCCGGATCGCCCGCACCCGGGCCACGTCTGTGGCCGCGTCCGTGCCCACCTTCACCTTGAGCACGGCGAAGCCGTCGGACACCCGGTCCGCGGCGGCGACCGACAACGACCGCGCCTCGGCCGCCGACAACGTGACGTCCGTCGGCACCCGCATCGTGGTGCCGCCCAGCAGACGCACCAGCGGTACTCCGAGGCGTTGTGCGGCCAGGTCGTGCAGGGCGACGTCGAGGGCAGCCTTGGCCGACTCGTTGCCCACCACAGCCCGGTTGACGGCTTGACAGTTCGCGACGAGATCGTCAGGATCGCGGCCGTTGACGGCGGGCGCCAACATGCGGGTCACACACTCCTGTGCGCCGACCACGCTCGCCCCGGTCACCTGCCACACCTGCGGTGCCTCACCGAAGCCGCGATGGCCATCGTCGTCGATGATCTCGACGATGAGGCTCTCCACCGTGGTCGCGGTGCGTAGCGAGGTGACAAACGGTGTATGCAGCGCAGCACTGACCCGGTGCGTGCGCACGTCGACAATCGGCACGAACGACGAGCCTATGCGGTCGGGCCGGTCGGGGCACAGGCGCCTACCCCGACGTTCGCGGGAGCGGGGGCGATGGTGGGCTACCGTTTCGGAGTGACTGAGGTTGTCTCGCGGTCCCCGCACGGGGATGGGCTTGCGTACGCCGGGGCATCGCTCGGCCTGGTGAAGGCGGAAAACGCCCGTGACCTGGGCGGCTACCCGACGAGCGAGGGTCGGCAGGTGCGTCGTGGCCTGCTCTTCCGATCCAACACGCTGCACCGGCTGTCCGAGGAGGACGTGGCGGTGCTGGCCCGGCTCAACCTCGGCTGTGTGATCGACTTCCGGCATCCGGTGGAGAAAGACCGGGTCGGGCCGGACCGGCTGCCCGAGCCCCCGCCCGGCCGACTGATCGCGTTGCCACTCTTCGAGGCCGAACATGAGGTGTTTCTCGCGGTCAGCACGGCGATGGGTGGGCATCGCGAGCCAGGACTCGCCGAGCAACTCAACGACCACGCCAGCGACGCATCGGCGCAGGCCATGCGCCAGCTCTACCGCTGGTTCGTGTCCTCGACACCGGGCCAGGAGAGCTTCGGCGCGGCGTTGCGGCTGGTCGCCACCTCCGACGCCCTGCCGCTGCTCTACCACTGTTCGGCCGGCAAGGACCGCACCGGCTGGCTGTCCGCGATCGTGCTGGCCGCACTGGGCGTGGACCGGGCCACCATCGAGGCCGACTACCTGCGCACGAACCAGCTGAACGCGACCGCGAACAGCTACCTGTTGTCGGTGCTGGCCGAGCGGATGCCGGACACGTCCGGCGTGATACCCCTGCTCGAAGCCCGTACGGAGTACCTCGACGCGGCCTTCGACGAGGTGGACCAGCGTTTCGGGGGCATGGACCACTATCTGCGTGACGGCCTGCGCCTGTCGGACGAGGCCCGTCACGCCATGCGCGAGGCATTGCTCACCCCGGCGCTGCGCTGAGCCAGTGGCGCTGCGACCATGCGGTGGCCGCGATCGCCGAGACGAGCTGGCAGGCGCGGTCACCCGGTCGGTTCACCGCCCAGGGCGTGGACGTGCACACCGCCAGGACGAACGGTGGCGCGTCGTCGGGGAAGACCACGCCGGCGCCGTGGCGCACGCCGGTTATCCAGCCGTTCTTGTGCGCTATCCGGGTACCCGGGGGTAGGCCGGCGGCCAGGTCGTCGACCATCTCCTGGGCGAGCAGCGTGTCCAGCATGGCCCGGCAGGCGGCCGGGGGCGCGAGCGAGCCGGCCCCGCCTGCGCAAAAGCCGGTCGCACCGAGTGCGATCGCGCCCAGCATGCTGGCCAGATCCGCGGCGGTGACCAGATTGGTGATGCCCGCCTCGATCGCGGCGGTGTCCTGGATGCAGCGGCCGACCACGCTCTGTGTGGCTCCGCCCGCGGTCCAGGCCGCCGCCACCGCCGGGCGGCCCAGCCGGTCGAGCAGCAGGTTGGTGGCCAGGTTGGACGACCGCACGATCATGCGCTCGGCCAGCCAGCCCAACGAGGCCTGCTGCCCGAGTCGTTGCCACACCGCGTCGTCGTTGTCGTAGTCGGACGAGCACCGAAACGGCGGTGCGCCGGGTAGGGCGGATTCGAACTCGTCGCGTACCTCGACCGGCGTGACGAGGTCGACCCCGCTGCGGTGCAGCGCGGCGAGCACCGCGACCTTCATGGTGCTGGCCGCGTAGTGCGTCGCCGTCTCGACCCGGCGGTACGCGGGGGGATCTCCCAGACCCGCGCAGTAGACCGACACGGTGCCCGGCACGTCAGCCAGTTGCGCGTCGAGGGCCGTCCAGGCGGCGTGGCGTGGCATGGTGCCAGACGTTACCCCGCGTACCCTGCGTGTCGCTGTCTGCCTGGCCGCACAACGGACTGGTCCCAGCCCCTGTAACCGGGCTCACCCTGCCCTCGGCCGGCCCGGCCCGATAGGTTGGCCGGGGACGGCACGCACGGGGGAGGAAGTCGTGATCGAATCCGACAGGCCAGCGACGTCGCCGCAGGGCGTGGTGACCACGGTGAGTCGCAGCGCGACCCACACCATGGCCAAGTCCCATGTGGACTCCATCCATGTCGTCGCTGGATTGGGGGTGGACGGCGACGCGCACCAGGGTGAGACGGTCAAGCACCGCTCCCGGGTGGCCCGTGACCCCAGCCAGCCCAACCTGCGGCAGGTCCATCTGATCCACGCCGAACTGCACGACGAGTTGGCCGCGGGCGGATTCCCCGTTGCCGCTGGGCAGATGGGCGAGAACATCACCACCCGGGGCGTCGACCTGCTCGCACTGCCCACCGGCACCCGGCTACGCCTCGGCGACGCGTGCGTCATCGAGATAACCGGCCTGCGTAACCCGTGCGTGCAGTTGGAAGGCATCCACAAAGGACTGATGGCGGCGGTGCTGGACCGGGACGCCGATGGCAGCCTGATCCGCAAGGCCGGCGTGATGGGTGTCGTCACCGCCACCGGTACGGTCCGGCCGGGCGATCCGATCACAGTCGAACTGCCGGCCGGGCCGCACGCACCACTGGCCCCGATCTAGCACACCGCTACCCGGCGGTGGTGGTCGACCACCGCCCGACTCGGCTCAGTTCTGGTTGGCGTGCTTGCGGCGGGCGGCCTCCCGGCCGCGTTGGGTCTGGTCCAGGACCACCTTGCGGATGCGTACGGCCGCCGGGGTGACCTCGACGCACTCGTCCTCGCGGCAGAACTCCAGCGCCTGCTCCAGCGACAGCTTGCGCGGCGGGATCAGCTTCTCCGTCTCGTCGCTGGTCGACGCGCGCATGTTGGTGAGCTTCTTCTCCTTGGTGATGTTGACGTCCATGTCGTCGGAGCGGGAGTTCTCGCCGACGATCATGCCCTCGTACACCTCGGTGGTCGGCTCGACGAAGAGCTGGCCACGCTCCTGCAGGTTGATCATCGCGAACGGGGTGACCACGCCGGCCCGGTCGGCGACCAGCGAACCGTTGCTGCGGGTACGCAGCTCGCCGAACCACGGCTCGTACGACTCGAAGACGTGGTGCAGGATGCCGGTGCCCCGGGTGTCGGTGAGGAACTCGGTGCGGAAGCCGATCAGGCCGCGGGCCGGGACCAGCCACTCCATCCGGATCCAGCCGGTGCCGTGGTTGACCAACTGCTCCATCCGGCCCTTGCGGGTGGCCAGCAGCTGGGTGATCGCGCCGAGGTACTCCTCCGGCGCGTCGATGGTCAGCCGCTCGACCGGCTCGCAGGTCTTGCCGTCGATCTCCCGGGTGACGACCTGCGGCTTGCCGACGGTCAGCTCGTAGCCTCTCGCGGCGCATCTGCTCGACCAGGATGGCCAGCGCCAGCTCGCCGCGGCCCTGCACCTCCCAGGCGTCCGGGCGCTCGGTGGGCAGCACCCGCAGCGACACGTTGCCGATCAGTTCCTTGTCGAGCCGGTCCTTGACCATCCGGGCGGTGACCTTGGCGCCCTTGACCCGGCCGACCAGCGGCGAGGTGTTGGTGCCGATCGTCATCGAGATGGCCGGCTCGTCGACGGTGATCAGCGGCAGCGGGACCGGGTTGTCCACGTCGGCGAGGGTCTCGCCGATCATGATTTCCGGGATGCCGGCGACGGCGATGATGTCGCCCGGGCCGGCGGACTCGGCCGGCTTGCGCTCCAGCCCCTCGGTCATCAGCAGCTCGGAGATGCGGACCCGCTGGGTGCTGCCGTCGGTGCGGCACCAGGCCACCGTCTGGCCCTTGCGGATGGTGCCCTGGCGGACCCGGCACAGCGCCAGCCGGCCGAGGAACGGCGAGGCGTCGAGGTTGGTGACGTGCGCCTGCAGCGGCGCGCCCTCTTCGTAGGCGGGGGCCGGGATGGTGTCGAGCAGGGTGCGGAACAGCGGCTCGAGGCGAGGTCGACTGTCGGTCGGGCACGGTGCCGTCGGCCGGCTGGGTGAGGGTGGCGATGCCGTCGCGGGCGCAGGCGTAGACGATCGGGAAGTCGATCTGCTCCTCGTCGGCGTCCAGGTCGAGGAAGAGCTCGTAGGCTGTCGTCCACGACCTCCTTGATCCGGGCGTCCGGGCGGTCCACCTTGTTGATCACCAGGATGATCGGCATCCGGGCCTTGAGCGCCTTGCGGAGCACGAACCGGGTCTGCGGCAGCGGGCCCTCGCTGGCGTCGACCAGCAGCAGCACACCGTCGACCATGGTCAGGCCGCGCTCGACCTCGCCGCCGAAGTCGGCGTGGCCGGGGGTGTCGATGATGTTGATGGTGACCGGGTCGGACCCGTCCGCCGGCAGGTACCGCACGCCGGTGTTCTTGGCGAGGATGGTGATGCCCTTTTCCCGCTCGAGGTCCATCGAGTCCATGACCCGCTCGGTCGTTCTCGCCC
This sequence comes from uncultured Actinomycetota bacterium, assembly GCA_963742855.1. Lineage (GTDB taxonomy): Bacteria > Actinomycetota > Actinomycetes > Mycobacteriales > Micromonosporaceae > CAVUNP01. Next base: position 250,188 of record CAVUNP010000007.1, read on the forward strand.
GCGGGCGCCGTAGGCGCCGGCCTGCCGCAACATGGCGTCGACCAGGGTCGTCTTGCCGTGGTCGACGTGGGCGATGATGGCGACGTTGCGGAGGTCGGTGCGACGCGACTGGGGTGAGGTGTCGGGCATGAACGTCATTCTCCTGTTGGCTTGATCACGGTCGGACGTCACCCCCCGGCGGCAGTGACCTGGGACGCCATTGCGGCTGGCGAGACGGTAGGGTCAGTTGCGGTCCATGGGGAGGATGCGCCGGATGAGCAACGACAAGGTCAAGCCTGCGGTAGCGGTTGCGGGCGCGTTTTTGCTGGTACTCGCCGTAGGCACGCTGGGCTGGGCGATGCTACGCCCCCAGCCTAGCTCGGATGCCACGGCTTCCTGGCAGGACGCGGCTGGGCAGGTCCCCGACACGCCGTCGACAACCGTGACCTCCGAGCCGCCGCCGACCACGCCACCGCCACCCACGCCGACGCCGACCAAGAACAACGTCGTGCCCCGGTCGACTGAGACCAAGAGGCCCGAGAAGAGCGAACTTCCGCCCCCCGTGACGCCGCCGGAGAAACCGGCCAACTGTCCTCCAACCTACGTCGGCGCCAACGCCCCGATGGCTGACGTCAAGCGGGAGCTCGTCCGGGCGGCGAGTCGGGACTACTGGGACGGCGTGGTGCCCGACCCGGCCCTGACCGTGAAACCCCGGCCCGTCGTCACCATCCCGGCCGACCTCATGAAGGCGATCGCCTGGCAGGAGAGCGGCTGGCAGTCCGCCATCCGGTCCTGCGATACCGGAGTCGGGATCATGCAGATCACCGAAGCGGCCGGCACCGCGGATTTCATCAACAACCGGTTCGGCGAGAACTTCGACCCCAACACACTGGCCGGCAACGTCGACATCGGTGCCGCCTACCTGGAGTGGCTGACGGTGTTCTTCGGCATCCACTTCTATGACCAACACTTCCGGTTCACCGACAAGGTCCTCGACGTGAACGGCAATGAGCTGGCGCTGTTGGACGTGGTGCTGGCCGCCTACAACGTCGGGTGGGGCAACGTCATAGCGAGCTGGAACGATCGCACACTGTCGGTTGGCGCCAAAGGCCGCCAGTACGCGAACACCGTCAAGGCGCTTCGCTCCAACTGCCCCTGTCTGAGCTACTGACCACGGCCCGGCGAGCGTCGCTGGAGCGCGTGCTGGTCAGGTTGAGTAGCCGCGACAGCGCCTGCCCGGGTCGGGCCAGGATCAGACTGTCCAGCGCGTCCGCGTGGGAATTGGTGTCGTCGAACTGCATCACCATCGACAGGCCCGACGACGCCCCGACGGTCGAGGCCGCGCGGGACGAGCTGGCTGCCGCTGCGCCACGGGTACGGTGCGGCGTCATGGTCATGTCAGTAATGGTCCGGTTGATTCGCTGACACGTCCAACGCTTTTGTGGACCGGGAGTCGGCAAAGTTACGCCCCGGAGGCGTCTATCTTTATCTCACTCGATCGGGTTTTGTGTGCCGAAAGTGCGGCATGAACGGTTCTTCACGGTGCGTAGCATTTCGTTCGGCTGAGCCGTAGACCGAACTCTGGCGGCGACGCCGCAGATGCCGGCGTACGGAAGAGGACACAGGCATGCGCGCAGCGCGATGGTGGACCAGATCGGCATTGGTGGTGCTCACCGCTGGTGGTCTCGTGGACATCGCCGGCATGCCGGCCTGGGCCGAGGACGCGGAACAGGTCGCTGAACAGGTCGCGGTAGCTGGCCGGCCGGTGCCGTCGACCAGGCTCTTCCTCCGCCCGACACCGTCCACAAAGGTCGCTGCGGTGGGAATGCTCCGACCCGGGCAGCCGATCGGCGTCGCCTGCCAGGTGCAGGGCCAGCGGATCACGGACTCCTCCGCCGGGAGTTCCACGACCTGGGACCGGTTGATCACGGGCCAGTATGTGTCCGATGTGTACGTTCAATGGCAGGACGGCCGGCCCGCGGTCCCGTCCTGCCCGGCGTCCGCATCCGCCTCCGCATCCGCATCCGCTCAGGCGAACACCGGACCGGCCACGCCACAGGAGCAGTTCGTCGCCTGGGTGGCCACCTTCGCCAAACCCCTGCAGGCGGCGAACGGAATCCCGGCGGCGGTGACGATCGCCCAGGCCATCCTCGAGTCGGGGTGGGGGCGCAGCCAGTTGACCATGCAGGGCAAGAACTTCTTCGGGATGAAGTGTTTCGACGGACCAGGTCCGCTCGCCACCGGCTGCCGGTCCTATGCCACGAGCGAGTGCGACCGCACCACCTGCTATTCGACCCGAGCCGCCTTCCGCGTCTACGACACCGAACTGGCGTCCTTTGAGGACCATTCCCGTGTGCTGTCCTCATCGCCCCGATACCGGGCCGCGTTCGACCAAGCCGGCGACGCGGACAGGTTCGCCCGTGCCGTCGCGGCTGCCGGCTACGCGACAAGCCCGACCTACGCGCGGGACCTGATCGGCATCATGCGTACCTACGACCTGTACCGCTTCAACGAGCCCGGCTGACCCGGGCGGGTTCCCGCGCCATCACGCACACCATTTTCCGATCCGGCCTGGTCCGCGTACTGGAGGTGGTGGCGACCATGCCCTGCTCGGTGACGAACTGCGCGACCCGGTCTGCGATGGCCGCGGCCCGCCGCGGATCCGGTGGTTCGTGGAAGAGGAACAGCGCGCCCCTTGGCTTGAGCGCCCGGCGCACCAGGTCGAGTTCGATGATCGCGCTACGGACCCAGAACAGGTTCACGTTGATCGCGAACACCCGGTCGAAGCTTCTGGCCGGCAGGTCGGTCCCGTCGAGGGCAGTGGCCAGAAAGCTGGCCCGGCCGGCCCGCACGCTGTCGAGGTTGCGCAACTCCGCCATGCCCAGCATGCTCGCCGAGCGGTCCAGCGCGGTCAGGTGACCCCTGCCCTCGGCGAGTCGTCGACAGACCAACGTGGCGGCCGTGCCGCTGCCACAGCCAATTTCCAGTACGTGATCGTTGGGCTTGATCTGCATTGTCGCCATGGCCCAGGCCAGGCGCGGCGGCATCGCAACCATGGCGCGAATCTACCGGACCGTGGCCGCCGTCCCCTGTACTTGACGCTCGAACGAGCGTACGATACATGGATGGGGACGCAGGAGAAAGAAGCCCGGCGGGCCCGGGCCGCGTACGTGGGCGCGTTGACGCAGTTGGCCCGCGCGATGACCGACTTCGAGCGGGTGGGTGTGCCGTTGGAACCGTTGCCCAGTGGGCGGATAGCGCCGTGGTCGCCGCGACAGCAGGAGGTGATGGTCGCCTGTGCCGAAGCGTGGCAGGCGGTGGTGCGACAACGTCGGTCCTACGAAGTGGCCATCCGGGAGGCCGGACATCCGGAAACCTGGCCGCATGCCTAACGGGTGATCGACGGGGATCGAGCACCAGGCACGGCGCTCAATCCCCATCGATCAGGGCAGTTGTTACTTGGGGGTGTAACCGGCGCGGCGTAGCGCGTCGGCCAGCGCGGTGTCGACGTTCGCCCCGCGATCGGGGCGCTGGCCAGAACGCGGGGTGCCGGACGAACCACCGCGACCCTGCCCGCTCTGGCCGCCCCGGCCTTGTCCAGGCTGGCCCCCGCGGCCTTGTCCCGGCTGGCCCCCGCGGCCTTGTCCGGGCTGGCCGCCACGAGCCTGTCCCGGCTGGCCGCCGCGGGGCTGCCCGGAAGGACCGCCACGCCGCTCGCCCCGGGGCTCGCCGGAAGCGGCCGCCGGGGTCGCCTCGTCGTCGAGCCGGAGGGTCAACGAGATGCGCTTGCGCGGGATGTCCACGTCGAGCACCTTCACCCGTACGATGTCGCCGGACTTGACCACGTCCCGCGGGTCCTTGACGAACGTGTTGGACATCGCGGAGACGTGCACCAGTCCGTCCTGGTGCACGCCGATGTCGATGAACGCGCCGAACGCGGCCACGTTGGTGACCATGGCCCTCGAGCAGCATGCCCGGCTGGAGGTCGGCCAGACTTCTCGACACCCTCGGCGAACGTGGCGGTCTTGAACGCCGGACGGGGGTCACGTCCGGGCTTCTCCAGTTCCTTGAAGATGTCGGTGACCGTGGGCAGGCCGAAGGTGTCGTCCACGAACTGGGCCGGCTTCAGTCCACGTAGGATGGTCGATGTTGCCGATGAGCGTCGGCAGTTCCTGCTGGTCGCGGCCAGGATCCGCCGCACCACCGGGTACGCCTCGGGGTGCACGCTGGAGGTGTCCAGCGGGTCGTCGCCGCCGCGGATGCGCAGGAAGCCGGCGCACTGCTCGAACGCCTTCGGCCCGAGTCGAGGCACGTCCTTGAGCGCGGTCCGGGACCGAAACGGCCCGTTCGCGTCGCGGTGCAGCCACGATGTTCGAGGCCAGCCCCTCGCCGATGCCGGAGACCCGGGTCAGCAGCGGGGCCGATGCGGTGTTGACGTCCACACCGACCGCGTTCACGCAGTCTTCGACAACCGCGTCGAGCGAGCGCGACAGCTTGAACTCGGCAGGTCGTGCTGGTACTGACCCGACGCCGATGGACTCGGGATCGATCTTCACGAGTTCCGCGAGGGGGTCCTGCAGGCGGCGGGCGATGGACACCGCGCCGCGCAGCGACACGTCCAGGCCGGGCAACTCCGATGAGGCATACGCCGAGGCGGAGTACACCGAGGCGCCGGCCTCGGACACCACAACCTTGGTGAGCTTCAGCTCCGGGTGCAGCTTGATCAGGTCGGCGGCGAGCTTGTCGGTCTCCCGGCGACGCGGTGCCGTTGCCGATCGCGATCAGTTCGACCGCGTGCGCCTTGGCCAGCTTCGCCAGGGTGGCCAGCGACTCATTCCAACGCTGCGCGGGTACGTGCGGATAGATCGTGTCGGTGGCCACGACCTTGCCGGTGGCGTCCACGACAGCCACCTTCACGCCGGTGCGGAAACCCGGGTCGAGGCCCATGGTGGCGCGGGTGCCCGCCGGCGCGGCCAGCAGCAGGTCGCGCAGGTTGGTGGCGAATACCCGTACCGCCTCGTCCTCGGCCGCCTGCAACAGCCGCATCCGCACGTCCAGCGCCGAGGTGGATGAGGATCCGGGTACGCCAGGCCCAGCGCACGGTGTCGCGCAGCCAACGGTCCGCGGGGCGTGCCTGGTCGGCGACGCCGAACCGGCACAGCGATCTCCCGCTCGTAGTCGGTCGGCCCGACCGGCGCCGGTGCGTCCTCGGGGCGGCCTCCTCGGGCTCCATGGTCAGGTCGAGCACGCTCTTCCTTCTCGCCCCGGAACATGGCCAGGATCCGGTGCGAGGGGAGGCTGGTGTAGGCTCCGGCGAAGTCGAAGTAGTCGGCGAACTTCGCGCCGGCCGTCCTCCTTGCCTTCGCGTACCTCGGGAGACCAGCCGGCCACGGTTCCACATCTGCTCACGCAACGAGCCGATCAGGTCGGCGTCCTCGGCGAAGCGCTCGACCAGGATCGCCCTGGCCCCGTCCAGCGCGGCGGCCCGTCGGCGACGCCCTTGTCGGCGTCGACGAAGCCGGCGGCCGCGGTCTGCGGGTCGTGGGACGGGTCGCCCAGCAGCAGGTCCGCCAGCGGCTCCAGCCCGGCCTCGCGGGCGATCTGCGCCTTCGTCCGCCGCTTCGGCTTGTACGGCAGGTAGATGTCCTCCAGCCGCGCCTTGGAGTCGGCCGCCATGATCTGCGCCTCGAGGGCCTCGTCGAGCTTGCCCTGGGATCGGATCGACTCGAGGATGGCGCTGCGGCGTTCCTCCATCTCGCGCAGGTAGCGCAGCCGCTCCTCCAGCGTGCGCAACTGCGCGTCGTCGAGCATCTCGGTGGCTTCCTTGCGGTAGCGGGCGATGAAGGGCACCGTCGCCCCGCCGTCGAGCAGCTCCACCGCCGCCGCCACCTGCCGCTCGGCGACGCCGAGCTCGTCGGCGATGCGCTGATGTATTGCCGTGGTCACGTTCCGTTTCCGCCTTCCCCGGGGGCTTCGGCGTGCATTGTGCCGCTGCGGGACCGCCGTTGTCGCGTCGCCTCGCGGGCCGCGCTCCTGTGTGTCGTGACACCGCTAGGACATTTAGCGTGAATCAGACTTTTCCGCCCATCTTCCTGGGCGGTGGCGTCCACTGTGGAACGGCCCGGCGGGGGTTGACCGGATAGGCCAACATTCCGGGGGGAAGGAAGGAGGCGGACATGGTCAGCGGCAATCGTAACGAATATCTCGATCAGATGATGGCGCAGCAGGGGGAGTTGGAGCAGAACCTGCGGGCCAAACGTTCGGCCCCGGCGGCCCCGGCGCCGGGCGCGGTGGCCAACCGGGAACAGGCGGCGGCTCGCCACGCGGTCGCGCCGCCGGCGCCGGCCGCGGTGGACGTACGGATCACCGGGGTGTGGCGATGGAAGACGGTGTTGGTTCCGCCGAACACGTTCGTGGTGCACACCCGTCGCGGGCATGCCGAGCCGTTGCACGTGGGGCTCGGCACGTCGTTCCGGTTCAACCCCAGCAGCGATTCGTACCTGGTCGTGCCGGGCGCGATGCAGACCATCCTGATCAGCGCATACTGCATCTGCAGCGAACTGCAGGGCGTGGTGGTCCAGGCGTACGTGCAATGGATCATCCAGGACTTCTCCACCGCATATCGCAAGCTCGACTTCAGCGACGTCGACGATCCGATGCGGCTGGTCAACCTGCAGCTCAAGGAGCAGGCGGAGGCAGCGATCAAGGACAAGGTCGCCACCATGAGCGTGCACGAGGTGCTCAGCGACAAGCAGCCGATCATGGAGGATCTCATCGACCGGCTGCGCGGCGTGGCCGAGGGCGAGGGAGGCAGTGACCGCGGGCTGGGCCTGCGCATCGTCACGGTGCAGATCAAGGAGGCGATCGTCAGCTCGTCGCGGTTGTGGGAGAACCTGCAGAAGCCCTTCCGAACCGAGCAGGAACGTATCGCCCGGCTGGCCGAACTGGGCTCCCAGGAGGCGATCTCCGGGCGGGAGCTGGCCGCGGACCGGGTGCAGCGTACCCAGCAACTGGACAACGAACGGGACCTGGCCGACCTGCGTGCCCGCAACGAGGCATTGGCGTTCGACCGGAATGCGACCGAGAGCGCGCGCCGGGCCGAACGGGAGCAGGAGGACGCCCGGCGGCTGGCCGAGCTGCGCAACGAGAGCACCTTGCACGAACTGGCCCTGGAACGGGCCCGCGACGCCGAGGAGCTGGAGGTGGGCCGGCTGCGGCTGGAACGCGACTACGCCATCAAGCGGCTCGCCCTCGACGGTGAGCTGGCGCTGGCCAAGTCCCGCACCGACTCGGCTCACGACAATGCGCTGTTGCAACTCGAACGGGAACGTATCAAGTCGACCATTGACAACGATCAGTCTCCAGAGAGCATCCAGGCAAAGTTGATCGACTCGCTGCCGCAGATCGCGGCACAGTTGCCCAAGCCCGCCGAGCTCCGGTCGGTCACCATCGGTGGCAACGACTCGTCGACCGTCACCGGCCTGCTGGCTGAACTGGCCGCGGTGGTCGGCGCGCTGCGGTCGTCGGTCACACCGAAGTCGTAGCCACGTCAGCGGTTGGCAGTCAGTCAGCGGTTGGCAGCACGTCAGCGGTGGCGGCCGTGGTTGCCAGCCGCTTGGCCGTGTCCAGGCATTGCGGGACGTCGGCCGCGTGGTACGGGTGCTCGGTCGGCTCGATGTTGTCCACAAAAGATGCGTACACCACGGCGCTGCGCAGCGCGGCCACCGGGCGGAGCAACTCCATGGCCCGGGTCGGTTCGCTGTCGGGCACCTCGGCCCGCCACCGCGCGTCCCAGGCCTGCACGATCAGCTTCGCATCCGCCGCACCCAGGGTTTCGGTCAGCCGGATGATGTCGAAGCCCGGGTTGCCGATGAACGTGTCGCCCCAGTCGAGGATGACCGGCTGCCCGCCGTCCGAGCGGGCGTTGCCCGGATGCAGGTCACCGTGCACGAGGGCGTCTGGCAGGCCGTACGAGGCGATGGTGGCCAGCCGGTCCGGCAGTTCCTCCACCAGGTGGCCCAGCACCGGGTCGCCGCCGCCGTAGCGTCGCACCACCTCCGCGATGCGCTCTACCAGTGCCGCGGCACGCAGGTCCGGCACGCCAGCGGCCAGGAGCTGATCCACGGCGGCCACCGAAGGCGCCTGCAACCGGTGAAACCGCGCGCCGACCTCGGCCCGCTGGGCCATCGTGGCCCCGTACAGGTCCTCGCCCGGGAGGTGCTCCAGCAGCATCCGCCCGCCGTCGCTGGCCAACAGGACCGGTACGGCTGGGGCGTCGACGCCGGCGAGCCAGCGCAGTACGGCCGGCTCGTGCTGGAAGAAGGTGGGCACCTGCTTGAGCCAGGCCGGCCCCGCCGCGGTCTCCAACCGCCAGATCGTGGACAGGTTCCAGGTGCGGTGCTGTGCGGCCCCGGTGACGAATGGATAGCCAGCCTCGCGCAGCACCGCAGCGGCCCAGTCGAGGCTGGCCCGGGGACCGCCGGGTTCGGCGTAGGGCGCCCGTAACGGATGCGGCGATAGATCAACATCGATGGATCCCGCGTACGTGGGTGGGATGCCGGTCGCCTCGGCCAGGTAGGTCACGGCGCCGCCGGACTGGGTCGCCGGGGTGGTGCTGATCAGACGCAGGATGGTCACCTCCACCGCGTACCGGTCCCTGGCACCGGCGACGATGCTGGCGGACTCCTGCCACCACGGCAGTTCGACCTCGAAGGGCGGCAGCCTGCCGAGCGGGTTTCCCCGGTCGTCGACGAGGGCCAGCGAGACAGTTCTTGACATGGTCGCCACGCTAGCCACGCGCGACATCGGGTGCTACCGCATTACCGGCCGCGGCGGGTTCTCGGCGCTGGCCTCCGAAATGAGTTCTGTCAGATGGCCCTGGTAGCTTCTGCTCAATGTGGCAGCGACCGGGGAGGCAGGCTTGACCGGCGAGCGGTTGGAGATCGACAAGATCTCGAAGAAGTACGGTGACGTGGTCGCCCTGCGCGAGATGACCTTCGATGTGCGGGCCGGCGAGTTGTTCGGCTTCGTCGGCAGCAACGGCGCGGGCAAGACGACCGCGATGCGGGTCGTGCTGGGCGTGCTGGCCGCCGACGCGGGCGAGGTGCGCTGGGCCGGCCGGGCGCTGACTCTGGAAACTCGCCGGCGCATCGGTTACATGCCCGAGGAACGCGGGCTCTACCCGAAGATGAAGGTGGGCGAGCAACTGATCTATCTGGCCCGCCTGCACGGGCTGACCGCGGCCGCGGCCAAGGCCGCGATGGACACCTGGACCGAACGGCTCGGTGTGGCCGCCCGGCGCGGCGATGAGGTCCAGAAGCTGAGCCTGGGCAACCAGCAGCGGGTCCAACTGGCCGCCTCGCTGATACACGACCCGGACATCCTCGTCCTCGACGAGCCGTTCTCCGGACTCGACCCGGTGGCTGTGGACGTCATGAGCGCCGTCCTGCGAGAGAAGGCCCAACGCGGTATTCCGGTGGTCTTCTCGAGTCACCAGCTCGACCTGGTGGAGCGGCTGTGCGACCGGGTTGGCATCGTCCGCAATGGACAGATGGTGGCCGTTGGATCGGTGGACGACCTGCGTTCTGGTGGGCAGCGACGCTACCTGGTCGATGTGCCCCCGGCGCCGGACAACTGGGCCGGAGGACTGGCCGGGGTGCGGGTGCTGTCCTTCGACGGCGGGCGCGCGCTGCTGGAGTTCGACGACGATGTGGACGACCAGACGGTGTTGCAGGCGGCGCTGGCGACCGGCCCGGTGCGTGAGTTCGGCGAGCGGCGGCCCAGCTTGACCGAGATGTTCCGGCACGTGGTCAGCGTGGAAACGGTCAATGTTGCCGCACGCGACGCGGTGGAGTTGGAGAAGGTGGCATGACGCAGTCATCGTCGACTCATGACCTGAGTCCGTTCGCGGCGGTCCGGTTGGTGACCGGGCGGGAGATCAGCACCAGGGTGCGGTCGAAGGCGTACAAGATCACGACTGTGGTCATGTTGCTCGCCGTGGTTGGTCTCATCGTCGCGCTGAAGCTGATCGGTGGCGCGAGTGCGGCCAGTGCGGTGGGGTTCACGCCGTCGGTGGCGGCGCTGGCCGAGCCGTTGAAGGCGGTCTCCGGCGCGGTTGACCAGAAGGTAACGACCAGCACGATCGAGCAGACCGCGGGCGAGGCGCAGATCCGTGACGGCAGCCTCGACGCGCTGGTGGTCGGTACGCCGGAGAACTTCCAGGTGGTGGTGAAGAAGGATCTCGGCGGCAACCTGCGCAGCGCCTTCACCGTACTGGCCCGGCAGATGGCGCTCAACGGTGAGATCACCCGGGTCGGCGGCGATCCGGCCGCGGTGACCGCCGCAGTCAACGCGGCCACCGTCGACGTCCAGGCGCTGGAACCGAGCACGCAGTTCCAGACGGAGCGCCTCGTGATCGGCATCATCGTGAGCGTGATCGTGTACGTCGCGGTCATGCTGTACGGCCAGATGGTGGCGCAGGGTGTGGTGGAGGAGAAGTCCAGCCGCATCGTCGAGATGCTGCTGACCACGATCCGGCCATGGCAGCTGATGCTGGGCAAGGTCGCTGGAATCGGAGTGATCGGCCTCGCCCAGTTGGCCCTGGTGGCCATCGCCGGCGTGGGCGCCGGTCTGACCGCCGGTACGGTCGACTTCCCGGCGTCGCTCGCGGCCGGGGCGGCCGGCTGGGCCGTAACCTGGTTCCTGCTCGGCTTCCTGCTCTACGCCCTCATGTTCGCCGCCCTGGGTGCGCTGGTGTCCCGGCAGGAAGACGTTGGCGGGGTGACCGCACCGATCCTGATGCTGATCATCGTGCCGTACGTCGCGGGCATCTCGATCCTGCCGGCCGATCCGGAGAATCAGGCCCTGGCCATCGCCTCGATCATCCCGTTCTTCGCCCCGATGCTCATGCCCATGCGGATTGCGTTGGGCGTGGCGCCGGTGTGGCAGGTGGCGGTCGCGGTCGTGCTGACCATGCTGCTGATCGTGTTCATGGTCTGGCTAGCTGGCCGGATCTACCGCAACGCGGTCGTCCGCACCGGTACCCGCGTCAAGATCACCCACGCCCTACGCAACACCTGACCCCATCGCGAGCGCGCGTCGCGAAGATCTTGGTCGTCATAGATCGGGATATGGAGTTGGCCGTTGAATCCGACCAGGTCAACGGCCCCAAGCTACGAGATCCGCGTCGCGGGTGATGTTGCCAGCCACGTCTGCCACGTTGGGCGCCGATGATGCGACAGACGACATAGATGGTGAAGGAGATGGTCGTCACGTACGGACTGATGGGGATGCTGCTGCCAAGAGCGAGCAGGATTCCGCCCACCATCGAGACGACGGCGAAGACAACGCTGAGCACGGTGACCAGCCGTGGTGAGGCGGTGACCCGCATGGCCGCCGCGGCCGGGGTGCAGGCGATGCTGAGGACCAGCAACGCGCCGACGACCTGTACGGACATTGCGACAGTCAGGCCCAAGCAGAAGCATGAACACCGTCGAGAGCCCGCTGATGGGCACACCTCGGGCGGCGGCGACCTCGGGATCGCTGCTGGCGAAGGCGAGTGGTCGCCACACACGATCAGGCCGACCAGAACCACGATGGAGGTGCCGACCAGCCAGGACAGCTGTACGTTGTCGACCGCGACGATCTGCCCGGTCAGCAGCCCGAACTTGTTGGCGGCCCGTCCTTTGTAGAGGGCGAGGAACAGCACGCCGAGGCCGAGCCCGAACGGCATCAGCACGCCGATGATCGAGTTGCGATCGCGGGCCCGGCTACCGAGCGAGCCGATGAGCAGCGGCCGCCACGATGCGATCCGGCCAGCGATCCGACTACTACGTTGGCGCCCAGCAACAGCGCCCCGGCCGCGCCGGCGAAGGACAGTTCGCTGATCCCGTGCACCGCGAAAGGCAGGTCGCGCATCATGACGAAGGTGCTGATCAGTCCGCCGACGACGCCGAGAATCGGCGCCGGCGATGATCGAGTTGTGGACCAGCGCCAGCAGCTCGCCGTAGTCGGCGAAGTTGAAGATCTGGTGCCAGATGTCGGGGCGGACCCATCGGCCAGCACAGCGCTCATCGTCGCCCCGCCTCGTCGGGCCGTGGTGCGCCAGGTCCGTCGACTCTGGGATGCCCGCCACGAGGATCCGTCCACGGGACCGGATCACGTCGATGGGCTGTCCGTACAGGTCGCTGAGGGTCTGCGAGGTCAGCACCTCGTCGACGGAGCCGATCCGGAACCGGCCGCCGGCCAGGTAGATCACCCGGTCGACATACGGCAGCACAGGGTTGATCTCGTGGGTCACGAACACCACGGCGGTGTTGCGGGTGCGGCGGCGCCGGTCGACGAGCGCCGCGACGGTCCGCTGGCTGGTGCAGGTCCAGCGACAGCAGCGGCTCGTCACAGAGCAGTAGCCGTGGATCGGCGGCCAGCGCCTGGGCGATCCGGACCCGTTGCTGCTCCCCGCCGGACAACAGCCCCATGGGCATGTCTGCGAACGGGGTCGCGCCCACGGCGTCGAGCACGGTCGTCGATCCGCGCGTCGGCTTGGTCGGCCGTGCCGACGCCGATGCCCCAGCGGTGTCCGTCGAGGCCCTGGCCGACCACGTCGCGGGCCCGCAGCGGGGCCTGAGCGGGTCGACGCGTCGCTGCTGCGGGACGTACCCGATGGCGTCGCTGCCCCGGCGCGGGGGCCGCCCGTCGATCAGCAGCGTGCCCGCGGTCAGCGACTGCAGCCCGAGGATCACCCGCAGGAGGCTGGTCTTGCCCGACCCGTTGGCGCCGAGCACGGCCAGGAACTCGCCCGGCTCGACGTGCAGGTTCAGGCCCGACCACAGACTGCCGTCGGCCGAAGGCGCAGCGACGCGTCGGCAAGGCTCATGACCGGGTGGTCACCTTGGACGTTGCGCGCCGGAGTAGCGACACCGGTTCGCCATCGGCTCAGCGCGGCACTGATGGCGCGACGAGGTTCGCGGTCATCCAGCCGAGGTAGTCCTTGCCGGACGGGCAGCGTCTCGGTGACCGGCACCACGGCGATGCGTGTTCGTCTTTCGGCCGCGTCTCAACACCTTCTCGGTCTCGGGGCCGGCGGTCTGCTCGTTGTAGGCCAGCAGCTTGACCTCTTTGCTCGTTGAACAGGTCGAGCGTGTCCTGCAGCACGCTGGCGGGCACGTCGGAGCCTTCCTCGATCGGCCTCGCTGAACTCTTCCGGCGTCTTGTTCGCAAGCCCGCACGCCTCCAGCAGGTACAGCGGTACAGGCTCGGTGATGGCCACTCCGGCGCCGCTGTGCGCTCGCCTTGATCGAGGCGGCCGTGGTCTCCATCTGCTGCACCTTCTCCTTGAAGGCGGAAGCGTTCGCGGTGAACGTGGACGCCTGGGCGGGGTCCGCGGCGGCCAGCGCGCTGGCCAACTCGTCGGCCAATTTCCGCACCGTCGGGAAGTCGTACCACACGTGCTCGTTCAACTCTTCTCCGGCCGCGGCCGTCTTGCCGGAGATGGTCCACGACCTTCAGCACCTGGCCTTGGAGTTGTTGGCTGACTTGAGCATGGTGTCGATGAAGTCGTCGTAGCCGCCGCCGTTCTCGACGACCACCTTCGCCTTCGACAGCGCGAACTGGTTCTGTGTGTTCGCCTCGTAGGAGTGGGGATCCGCGCTCCGGATCGGAGATGATCGAGGTGACTGTCGACCGCGTCGCCGCCTATCTGCTTGACGATGTCGCCGTAGACGTTGGTCGATGCCACGACCGACAGCGTCGTTCCGGCAGAGGGATCAGGATTCCTGCTGATGAAGTAGAGCCACATGCGGATAGGAGCATCGACAGCGACGCTGCTGCGACACTCAGGAATCCAGCGCCCTGACGTGATTTCACGACGTCTGCTCCTCTTGCCTCTCGCTACTGGCAATGATGTTCATTACCGACAGGCACGGTAACACGGTTTCCCGGCCCCGGTGGACCGGGGTGACCTCCACGTCGGTCCGGCCGGGCACCCGTCGCGTTTGCGGACCGGTTGACGCGGAGCCGCGCCGTGATAACGCCGGTGGTTTCTGACCCGAACGGCGAGCCGTTGCGGGTACGGCCGCAGGCGTGGGGTGTCTCACCACACCGGCCGGTCGAACGGTTCCGCGCCAAGTACGCCCGGACCGAGCGATCCGGCCCGAAGCGCCAACCCGAACCGTGACTACGTCACATGGTTTACTTGCGTCGGCGCACCCGCTATGATATTGAAAACCGTTCCCAGATAGCGTGCGGGTCGTCGACGCGACAGAAGGAGGTCGAGGCGACCGGGAAGTCTGTCCATAGTGGAAGGATGCGTACATATTCGCGGGTGCGACCCAGCCATGACGGCAACGACCGGGCGACGGCGTCACGTGCGGCCGCGGCCGTCTGGCCGGCATATGCGAGCCGCGCGATGCCGTGATCGAACCGCGGTTGGTCGTGTCCAGCGCGCGTGGCTGCGACGTGGACCGAAAGCGGTTGGGTAGGTCGCGGAACAACGGTGGTGGCGCCGAGGATATTGCCGGCAAGAATCGTCGCGGAAGGGCAGACGCCGTAGCTGAGGAAGTGATGTTCGGCGATCCAGGCGGTGTCGAATCCGGCCTGTTCGGCAGCTTGGGCGTATGTGATGGTGTTTCGCAGGGCCTGGGCCGCGCTCTGTGCGGGGAACTGGCCGGCCAGCAGGAAAACGTCGATGTGGTCGAGGACCGGGGTCCTCCGGTCCTCGACCTTCAGATCAGCAGTCACGGAGCTCCGGTGACTGGTTGCGTACCTGTTCGCGGGGGGAGATGAACTGCGCGTACTGTTCATCGAGGACGTCTGGGCGGAAGGCCGCGACGCGGTGGCAGTTCTGAAAGGCCAGGACTACGCCGAAGTGGCGTTGCAGGGCGCCACGGATGGAGTCACTGGCCATCGCCCGCAGCAGTTGGCCTCGCTCGGTTTCGCTCGGCGGCGGTGTGGCGTCGTCAGCGAACTGGTCGTCACCGGCGTGGAGTTTCCCGGCCACCTGGCTGACGACCTGCCAGGCATACGGCAGTGACTCACGAACACAATCGACGAATTCGGCATCGTCGATCGGTCCGGCTTCGGCCCGTTCCAGCAACGCTGTGGGTACGTTGAGGGACATGCCCTCTCCTCTCATCGTGCGTAGGCACCCGGCGGATTACCGGGAGCGTGGTGGGGAGGGGGACTCATCCGGATGTCGCGAACATGGTTGACCGCGGCAGATCCGGCGTCAGGGTGTTGGTGCCAAGCACGAAGTCAGGATCGATCTGCTTCGCAAGGTCCACGCCGGTGCGAGCGTTGGCCCACGCCGCGGCGTTGCGGAGGTGGAACATGATGGCGTGACGGGTGTATCGCGGCCAGTCCCGTCGCGTGTCGTCCACTATGGCCTTGATGCTGTCGAGGATGGCCCGGTTGCCCGGTTCGAGGGATTCGATGGGCTGGATCCGGCTCTGCTCTGCGGCTTTCACGTGTCCGGACAGGGTGAACGAGCCGACCAGCGCGTCGCCGAGGTGTTCGCGTAGGAATGCCTCGTCGCCTGGTCCGGTGACTTTGTTGCCGACCGCGGACACCTGCACGTCGAACTCCTCGGCGTAGCCGAGGTATTGCCGGTAGACACCGACGCTGCGTAGGGTCGGTTCGCAGACCACGACGGTACGGTCGAAGCGGGTGAACAGTCCCGACGCGAACGCGTCCGCGCCGGCCGTCATGTCGACGACCACATATTCGTCCAGACCGTCGACGAGGTGGTTGAGGATTAGTTCCACGGCACCGACTTTGCTGTGGTAGCACGACACGCCGAGGTCAGCTTCGGCGAACGCCCCAGTGACGGCGAGCCGTACTCCGCCGACTGTGTTCACGCATCGGTCGAAGACCGGGTTGTCGTCGCGCAGGCGCAGAAGGCGGGAACCTCGGCCGGGTGGTGTCGTCTTCACCATCTCGGCGACGGAGCCGATGCGGGGATTGGTCCCGCGTAGGTAGTCCTTGAGTTCGTCGAGGTGGTCGCCGAGTACGGGCCAGGTGGCAGCCTGTTCGGGTGTGGCGCCCAATGCCTCGGCGAGGTTCTGGTTGATGTCGGCGTCGATGGCGAGGATTGGACGCTCGAGGTGGGACAAATGGCGGGCGAAGAGGCTGGCGAGCGTGGTCTTGCCGCTGCCTCCTTTTCCGACGAATGCGATTTTCACGGTGTTCCTTCTGCTGGTGCCGGCGAAGTTGTCGTGCGTCGGCGGATGTGCGATCGGGTGGTCTGCGGGAGGTGGTGAACAGCACCGTGGCGCGCGACGTCGCCCAACCGCGTTGTCGCCGCCACCACACCGAGCACGCTCCGACTTCGCATCGCGCCTCCCAACACCACCAGGTTACCAACGAAAACGACATCGGGTTTCATTTTCTACACGACTCGCCGGAAAAAGTTCATCATCCGATCGACCCATCGCCCGCCCCGGATGCTCCGCCTCGTCGGCTTTTTATAGCGGCCCGGCCGCCGCAGCCCGAGGCCGCGGAGCGCTATCTATCCGATGACTTGCGTGCCGACCATTCCGTGCCCCTCGCCGAGTCGCGTAGGTCAATGCCAGCGGAGAGGAGGGCGGCCCGGACCGTGTCAGCCTCGTCGTAGGCGAGTCGGGAGCGCAGCCGCTGCCGCAGATCGACCAAGGGCTGCACCCACGGCACGAGCCGGACGCGGGGCTCGGCCAGGCCGCCGGCCGCGGTGTGGCCGAGTCGCACGATCAGGCTACGCAGCACCGCCCGAGCCTGATCGGTGCCTTCGTCCTCGTCAGTGTCGGCGGCCCATTCACGTATGGCTGACTCCAGATCGAGCACCGCCGCCACCATCGTCTCGGCGTCGCATTCGTGCTCGGCGTGGTCGAAGCGCTGCTCGCATCCGACCGCCGTCTCGGTTAACGTCGAGGCCGTCAATGCGGCCGCCAGACCAGCGGGTGGTGACTCTGGTGTCCATCGCGACACCACCCCCGCCTCCCCGCGCGTCAACGCCCGCAGTTGCGCCAACGGCAGCGTGGTGCCCGCTGGCAGCACGGTATCGATGCCAGTCCGCCGTACGGTGACTGCGCCGCGTCCGATCACCTCGGCCGAGCCGGCGACCAGGTCCATGATCAGCGCGGTGTGCTCGTCGACGCCCAGGACCGCGGCGTCTGCGGGCAGTTCGCGCTCCATCACCCGTAGCCTGGTCTCCCCCAGGTAGCAGAAGCGGGTGTCGTGATTGCCGCCCTCCTTGTTGTCGTAGTGCGGTACCAACGCGACCCGCAAGCCCACGGCGGCCAGGAGATCCAATCCTGGCAGCCAGTGCGGGGGCGAACCGACCTTGTAGATCTCGTAAACCGGCGCAGTATGCAGGCCCAGCGTGGCCGCGGCGGCGGACGCGAAGACCGTCATGCCCCGGCGATGCCGAATCCGGTCACGCAGTGCCTGCTCAACCGGCCCGTTGCGCCAACACCGCAACGCATAGGTTGGGCTGCCCGGACCGGAGAAGAGCCATCGCGTCGACCGCACCATCGCCAGCCCGCGCGCCGGCCTGTCGTGCTCCGGTCCGCTGTGCTCCGAGCCCCGCAGCCCTGGTGCCACCGTGACGGTCAACCCGACGCTGTCTGCGAAATAGGTCACGGCCCGTCGCGAGATGTCCTCGACATTCTCCTGAAAGGCGTACGGTGTCTCAAGTAGCACCCCGGCCGGCGGCGTGGACCCGAACCGGGCGATCAGGCCACGATGGACGTTGACCATCGTCGGGCTCGTCTCGCCCGATCCCATGATCGCCAAGACGCCGTTTCCCGCCTGCTCTTCCACGAGTCGCCTCCCTCGTCTGGCCCGCCACCGCTTCGGTCTGTTGAGCCCGCAAGCCCACACTGGCCACCGTTACCCCAAAGGTCCACTCAGGACGATCATCTGTAGGCGGTCGGCCCGGGAGGGGAGTGCTGCGGCCGGTGATGCCAGGACCGGATTGGAATGCGGGTCGTTGGCCCAGGCTTGACTGCGTGTGAGCCAGCGGGTAGGAGCCGCCGGCGGTATCGACGACGAAGATCTGAACATCGACAAGGCCTTCGGTGAAGGAGTGGTGGGGTCCCTTCCAGGAGTCGGGTGCCAGCAGCCAGCATGCCGGCCATGCAATCGGGTCGCAAGACGCTGATGACGCCAGGCATCGGGAACGGGCCTGATTGCACTGGCCGGCCGGCGAACAAGAGTGCCTCGGCCGGGAACCTTTCGTCGTGCGTCGACGACTATGAAATCTGTGGAATGTGAGCAGTGTCGTGATGAGTTGTCGGCCCGACTGGATGGTGAAGAAGATCTCGCGATTGGTCCTGCTGTCGACGCACATGTCGCGGCCTGTGTCGAATGCCGGGAGTGGTCGCACAACGCGGCAGCGGTGACCCGTCGGGCGCGCATCAGCGCCGTCACACCGTCGGCTGGCCTCGCTGCCATCGAGACGGTCCTTGCCGCGGCCCCCGGCCCTCATCGCCGCCGATGGGCGAGCACCCTTCGCATCGCTCTCGGGGTGCTGGGGTTTGCTCAGTTCACGCTGGGGATGGCACAAATCAACGTGTTCTCGTCGGCCGGTCACGACCACTCCGCTGCCGGAACTAGTTCAGCCCATTTGTGGCATGAATCGGCGGCCTGGAATGTGGCGCTGGGAGCTGGGTTCGCGTGGATCGCCGCTCGTCGCACCCGGCCGGCTGGGCTGGTGCCGTTGTTGACCGCGTTTGTGGGTCTGTTGGTGTTGTTGAGTGCCAACGATCTCTGGCGTGGCCAGGTCGACAGCACGCGAATCCTCAGTCACGGGCTGCTCATCATCGGCTATCTGATCGTGCTCGCGCTCACTCGACCGGCGCTCGAATTCGGTGATCCACCGCCGGGTCGGCTGAAAAGTACTGACCGTTGGCGGGCGCGGTTCGACGAAGATGACGCGTTCGGCACGCCGACCCCGTTGCGCCTGGTCACACGGCAGACGCCGCAGGCATCCGCAGGGCACGACCGGGCCGCGTAGGACAACGACCAGATGCGCATCCTGAATCGCACGGCGCCCATTTTCGGGGTGCTGGTGCTTGTCAGTGTCGTGGTTGGCGTTGCGACACCGGCGTTCGCCCATTCGCAACTGATCAGTACGAATCCGGTCGCCCAAGCCACCGTGACACAACCAACGTCGGAGATTTCACTCACCTTCAACGAGCCGGTGCAAGGCCGCTTCAGCACCATCGTGGTGAACGGCCCGGGCGGAGTCTCCTACAGCAACGGCGACGTACGTGTGGTCGACAGCACCGCACACGAGCCGGTCCTGCCCCTTCGATCGGGGTCGTACACCGTGGCCTGGCGGATCGTATCCGCGGATGGACACCCGATAACTGGCGAATTCGGGTTCACGGTGAATCTGCCTCCCGAGCTCGAGCCTACAGACGGACCGCCCACGGGTGGACCGCTCGCCGCCGGCGACGTGCCCGCTTCCGGCGGGCCGTCGCCGTGGTGGGCTTGGCTGGCCGTCGTCGCCGCCTTGGTCTTGAGCGCCATCGCCGTGAAGATGCTTCTCAGAAGCAGAGGAAAGGGCCGTCGCCCATGACCCAAGCGAAGGCCGACCCGAACGCGCGCCCCACCACGCCGGCACCGAAGGAGAACCATTTTGCTTGGTGGCCGGTGGCAGCCGTCGGCGCGTGCGTCGGGGTTCTCGCGTTGGCCGCCAGATTCGGCGGCGCGATCGGCCTGAGCCGGGTAACCGGGCTGCCCGATCCGGGCCCTGTCACTGCCTGGGGATTGCCGCTGGCCAGAGTGGTGGTCGACGTGGCCGGGGCGGTCACGGTCGGGTTGTGCGTCACCGCGGGCTTTCTCCTACCGGGAAGCGGTTCGGGGATAGGTCCGTCGGCGTACCGCTTGCTGCGCCGGGCGTCACCGGTGGCGGCCGTCTGGGGGGTCGCCACCCTGGCGCTGATGATGTTGACGGTGTCGGACCTGCTGGGTCGGCCGTTGTCGTCGGTCTCGCCGACCGTGATGGCGAGTTTCGCGTGGTCGGTGTCGCAGGGGCAGGCGCTCGCGATACAGGCGTTGCTGGCCCTCACCGTGGCCGTGTTCGCTCGCTTCACTCTCTTCCGCAGCGGCGCGGCGGCGGCCGCGGCGCTGGCGTTGGCCGCCGTGTTACCGCCCGCGTTCACCGGCCACGCGGCCGGGGCCGGCAACCACCAGCTGGCCGTGACGTCACTCGCCATCCACGTCCTGGCCGCGGCGATGTGGGCCGGCGGCCTGCTGGCCGTGCTGCTGGTGCGGCCACGGCGACTCGTACCTGCGGTGGCGGCCCGCTTCAGCCGTATCGCATTGGCCTGTTGGGCTGCGGTCGTCTTCAGCGGGGTCATCAGCGCCGGGATCCGGCTGGGTGATTGGCAACAGCTCTGGCAGTCCCACTATGGCCTCCTCATCCTGGGCAAGGTTGTCGCGCTGATCGCGTTGGGCGGATTCGGTCTCGCACACCGCCGGTGGTCGCTACGACGCCTGCGCGACGGCGCGCCGCTGGCGTTCACCCAGTTGGCCGCCGCCGAACTCCTTCTGCTGGCCGCCACCTTCGGTCTGGCCGTGGCGTTGTCCCGAAGTCCGACCCCGGTCCCCACGAACCCGGTCGAATTCGACCCATTCATCGATCTCGTCGGATTCCCGATGCCGCCGCCGATCACGGCCGCCCGCGTGCTGGGTCAGCCGCTGCCTGATCTGTTCTTCCTCACCATCGCCGTGGCCGGAATCGCGTTGTACGTCGCTGGCGTAGAACGGCTGCGCCGGGCCGGTCACCATTGGCATTGGACGCGAACCGTGTCGTGGATCGTGGGCATGGTCATCCTGGCCGCGGCGACCAACCTGGGCTTCGCCCGCTATGCCTACCTTCTGTTCAGCGTCCATATGGCACAGCACATGATCATGTCGATGGTGGTGCCGATCCTTCTCGTCGTCGGCGCCCCGGCGACACTGGCCCTGCGTACGTTTCGACCGAGCACGGACCGGGCGGTCCGCGGGCCGCGCGAGTGGCTTCTGCTGATCCTGCACAGTCGGACTATGCGCACTCTCAGTAATCCGTTAGTGGCATTGGGTATCTACGTCGCGTCCCTGTACGGTCTGTACTTCAGCAATCTCCTCCCCGTCCTGATGCGATCGCACCTTGGACACCTGGCCATGTCGACACACTTCGTGGCCGCCGGCTACCTGCTGTTCTCCGTCCTGATTGGAGTGGATCCGGGTCGCCGACGGGTGCCGCCTCCGCTGCTGATCCTGATCCTGTTCACCGCGATGGCATTGCATGCCTTCTTCGGCGTCGCGCTCATGCAGTCGGGAGAGGTGGTAGCCGCGCAGTGGTACACCATCGTGCACCCTTTGTGGGCCGCATCATTGACGGCCGACCAGACCCTGGGTGCGTCGATTGCGTGGTCGTTCGGTGAGATACCGGCCGCCATCGTCATGATCATCTTGGTCATGCAGTGGATCAAAGCCGACGAAAGGGAACAACGGCGCATCGACCGCGCGGCCGATCGGGCCGAGGCCGACGGAACCGAGGATGACCTGTCCCGCTACAACGAGTTTCTCCGTCGCGCCAACGCGGAGGCTGAATCTAGCGCCGGGCCCCCTCGGGGGGAGCCGACTCCAGACTTCTCGCATCTCGGCGGGAACTAGACAGGACCGACGTCCGACTATGGAAGCGACACCCGGTCGGGTGTCCGTGTGGGCGGCTCTCCCGGCCGAGTCCGGTCGGGGGCCGGTACGGCGGCTGGCCTCCGCCACACGTTGCCCTGTGCTGTTCGAGGAGTTGCCATGTCCACCACCGCCGATCTGTCTCCACCGGTCGACGTCGAGCCCAAGTCCGACATCGCGTTGGGAGATGGGGCGCCGGCACCGCGGCGATCATGGTCAATAGCGCCGCTGCTGCTGCGTCTGCATTTCTACGCGGGGGTGCTGATTGCCCCGTTTCTCGTCGTGTCGGCCCTGACCGGGCTTGCGTTCGTACTGACCCCTCAACTGGACCAGATCGTCTATGCCGACGAGTTGACGGTGGACAAGGTGGCGGGCACTGCTCGCCCCCTGGCGGAACAGGTTTCCGCCGCGATCGCAGCCCATCCGGACGGCGCTGTCGGGTCGGTCGTACCGCCCGCGAGCGAGGACGCGACCACGAAGGTGGTCTTCTTCGTCGAAGAACTCGGCGAAAAGCAGCACACCGTCTACGTCGATCCCTACACCAACCAGGTCCGCGGCACCCTGGTGACCTGGTGGGGTGAAACACCGCTGATGACCTGGTTCGACGATCTGCACCGCAACCTGCTGCTCGGAGACGTGGGTCGGCATTACTCCGAACTGTCCGCGAGTTGGCTCTGGGTCGTCGTGTTGGGTGGAGTGGTGCTCTGGTTGCGTCGGCTGCAGGGGCGTCGCCAAAAGTTTCGGGCCGCTGTGCTGCCGGACCTGTCGGCCCGCAAGGGCGTACGCCGCACCCGTGGCTGGCATGCTGCGACCGGGCTCTGGCTCGCCGCTGGTCTGCTGATCCTGTCCGCGACCGGACTCACCTGGTCGCGCTATGCCGGGGCGAACTTCACCGCGGCCCTGGACACCTTCCACGGCCACACTCCGGAACTGGTCACCACAGTGGACGACGCCGGCACCACGTCCGGCGGACACCACAGCGATGGCGGCGGTGGGCCGGGCGATGTTGACGTGACCGCGGTGGACCAGGTCGTCGCCACGGCCCGAAAGGCCGGCTTGTCAGGACCGATCGAGGTAGGCGTCCCCGAGGCCGGCAAGGCGTGGACAGTCACCCAGACGGACAACATGTGGCCGGTGCACCTCGACCGGGTGGCGGTCGACCCGACCGGCCAGGAAGTCACGAATCGGTCCGACTTCGCCGACTGGCCTCTGCTGGCTCAGCTGAGCAAACTCGGTATCCAGGCTCATATGGGTTACCTGTTCGGTGTGGTCAACCAGATCCTGCTCGCGGCGCTCGCCATTGGGTTGCTGTGTGTCATCTTCTGGGGCTACCGGATGTGGTGGCAGCGCCGTCCCACGCGGGCCGATCGCCGCCGACTCGTGGGCGCACCACCAGCGCGGAGCGGATGGATGAAGTTGCCCGCGACCGCGATCGTGATCGGCGTACCTGTGGTCTTCGCCATCGGTTGGGCCTTGCCGTTGCTCGGCATCAGCCTGGTGGCCTTCCTCGTCGTCGACCTTCTCGTCGGGGCACTGCGGCGCCGCGCACGCATCACCGAGTCAGTGCCTGTATCACCGGCGCCGACCGGCGGCTGCTGACCACGGGACCGTTGGCCGCGGCCGGGCGGGGATCCTCTTTCCCCCGGCCGCGACCACAATCGTGATGTCACCCGCAGGCACAGCGCGCGTTGTCGTACCGCATGCATTGCCTTTCCAAGAGTAGGATCTCTTGATGACGCCGAGTTTTCGTACGGACGAGACGGTCTCAATATGCGACCTGGGCGCCGAGGCGGTGACGCGGTGAGCGTCGCCCCGCCGTCGAGGTCCGAGTCGGTGGCATGACCTGTGCGAGCTGCGCTGGCCGCATCGAGCGGAGGTTGAATCGCCTCGACGGTGTGACGGCGGCAGTAAACCTCGCGACCGAGACCGCCCACGTACGGCACGCCGGAGGAGTGCCGGTCGACGAGGTCATCGCCACCATCACCAGCCTCGGCTACACCGCCGCGATCGCGGACACGTCGACCACAACCGACGGTGACTCACGCCGCTCGGCCCGCTTAGCCATGGCCTTCGCCGCGACCATACCGGTGATCGGTCTGTCCATGGTGCCCGCGATCCAGTTCCCATACTGGCAATGGGTGGTCTTCGCGTTGGCGTTGCCGGTCGTCACCTGGTGCGGTTTGCCCTTTCACTGGGCAGCATGGGCAGCGGCACGTCACCGCACAGCCACAATGGACAGTCTGGTATCCCTCGGCGTGGCGTCCTCCTTCCTATGGAGCACCTATGTCCTGTTCTTCGGCGGCGGAGGCCGAGCCGACGTACAGATGTCCATGACGATGGACATGGGCATGCACAAGAACACGGCAGCGGCGCCGGCACATTTCTTCTTCGAGGTCGGCGCGGCTGTAGTCGCGTTCATGCTCGCGGGCCGTTGGTGCGAGAACGCGGCCAAGAGCCGGGCGAGTTCGGCGCTGCGGGGTCTGGCCGAGTTGGGAGCGAAGGAGGCGATCCGGCTGACACCGGCCGGCGGCGAGGAACAGATACCCGCTTCGGTTTTGCGGAGCGGCGATCTGTTCGTGGTGCGCGCCGGTGAGAAGATCGCCACCGACGGTGTCGTCGAACGGGGATCCGGCGCCGTCGATGTGAGCATGTTGACCGGAGAGAGCGTTCCGGTGGAGACCGGGCCGGGCGATGCGGTGGTCGGCGCCACGGTTAATGTCGGTGGCCGTCTCGTCGTACGGGCAACCCGGGTCGGTCGGGACACGCAGCTTGCCCAGATCGTGCGATTGGTGACGCAGGCCCAGGCCGGCAAGGCGAAAATCCAGCGGTTGGCCGACTCGGTCGCCGAGATCTTCGTACCGGTCGTCGTTGTGGTGGCGATCGCGACCTTCGCGGGGTGGCTCGCCGTCGCCGACACCTCGCGGGCGGTCGCCGCGGCTGTGGCGGTGCTGATCGTGGCCTGCCCCTGCGCCATGGGTTTGGCGACTCCTACGGCCCTGCTGGTCGGGACTGGACGTGGCGATCGAGGCCAGCGATGTCACCATCGTTCGGACTCGGGCGGACCAGGTAGATCTCCGGGCGGCGGCGGACGCCGTGGCCCTCGGCCGATCCACGTTACGCACCATCAAGGTCAACCTGTTCTGGGCCTTCGGATACAACGCGTTGATGATCCCGCTCGCTGGTATGGGACTCCTGACGCCGGTACTCGCCGGCGGCGCCATGGCCGCGTCCAGTGTCCTGGTCGTCGCCAACAGTCTGCGGCTGTTCCGATTCACCCCTCGGTGGCCCGCGTCGCCTGCTATTCATCAACCGATCAGCGCCAGGGTCACGGACAGCAGGCCAGAGGCGACCAGGGCGAGAGCCCACACCAGATCGAGGTGAAACCAGCGCTGCATCCCGAGTATCCGGAGGCTGGTGAGTTCGAACGCGACGAGTGCGACCGCCCCGGTCACCGCGACCATGGACGACGTGTGCACCGCCATCGCCGACACTCCCAGCCACAGCGAGACGCCAGCCTGACTCACCGCGACGTGGACGTGTCCCCCGAGCGTGGCCGGATCGATCGGTGTGGCGACCAGGATCGGCAACAGGGCCAGACCGGCTCCGTGCAGGGACGACATGAGAAAAGACCAGGACACCACCTGTCCGCCCGACAACCGGAAGCCCGTCGCCTCATCGTGGCGGTGCGACACGGCACGCCAGACTCCCACGGCCACGAGAAGCGTCCCGCCCACGATCGCGACGGCTTGGGTAGTGACGACGGACCTGAGCATAGCGACGAGGAACGCGGCCGCGAAGATCGACAGCGCGTGGCCGGCCGCGATAGGGAGCAGGGTCCTCACCAGGACGGCCCGGCTGCGTTCCCTGATGCCGGCGGCCAGCGCGACGAGCCATCCCATGCCTGGACTGAGGCCATGGAACGCACCAAAACCCGCGAGGGCCACATACTGCCAGGGCGTCATCGCGTGATGGTCCCGGGCCGCAGGTGGCCGGACCGCAGGTGGCCGGGCAGAGAGTCAGGTGGATCTACGGTGGCACAGCGTGGGCAGGCTGCGATGCGCATGGCACTCCCGGGATGGGCGTCACGAGCGGAGGGGTTGGCGGGTCGCCAGCGAGAGGCTCCCGCTGATTGGTCGCGCCAACCCGGACGCTAGTTCCGCGGTGTCGGGTAGTGGTCTCCGCATTGAGGTCTACTGTGGAATATGGGCCTATCCGTGGGTGGAATGAGCCTTCTCATGAACCCAGTGGTTCGCCTCGTTGGCCTTGTCCGCCAGCGCGACCAGCAATTGACTGACTTCGTCGTGTTCGAGCCAGTTTCGGTCCTCGATGGTGCGGGCACTTGCCTTGATCTGGTCGACGATGGCCTGCAACGCGTCGAGTTGCTGGACGATGGCGTCCTTCTCATCTGCGGTGAGATCGCACATCCATCCACGGTAGATGGGTTGAACACGTTCCGTAAAGACTTCACACCGCGTGCGAAGCACGCGCGCTGCTATATGACAGCTCGGCCGGTATGCCCTTGGGGCTCGGTCAAGCTTGACCCGGAAAGGCGCATTATGTGACATTTCTTCCGCCAAGGTTCGGCCATGGCGGAGGTAACCGATGCTGGCTGGGACGCAAGGTGTCGTTGTGCTCGGGCTCGTACGATCGGACGGTCCTCAACACGACGCCGAGCCGCGGGAACTCGAGGCGGCTGCCCAACGACCAACTAGGGGTGCCGTCCCTCGACGCCGGTCCCCTGCCTTTGATGTGAATGGAGCACGTTTCATGCGTCGTCATCTCCTGCGTGGCCTGACGTTGGCCGCCGTCGCGGCCGCCGGTGTGGTCGTCATGGCCAGCTCCGCCGCGGCACACGTCACCGTCAACCCCTCCAGCGCCACTCAGGGTGGGTACACCAAGGTGGCGTTCCGCGTTCCCAACGAGAAGGCGAACGCGCAGACGGTCAAGGTCGAGATCAACCTGCCGACCGATACGCCGATCGCCTCGGTATCGCTCAAGCCACTCGCAGGCTGGACGAGTGTCGCCGAGAAGACCAAGCTGCCAACACCGGTCAAGACCGATGACGGCGATGAGATCACGGAAGGGGTCACGAAGATCACCTGGACTGCTGCAGCGGATAGCGCGATCCAGGCTGGGCAGTTCCAGGAGTTCGAGGTGTCCCTTGGCCCACTGCCCGAGGTCGATCAGGTCGTCTTTAAGGCCCTGCAGACGTACTCCGATGGCGACGTCGTCGCCTGGATTGAGGAACCGAAGGCAGGCGGCCCCGAGCCGGTACACCCGGCTCCGGTTCTCAAACTCGCCAAGGGCACCGGTGGCGGCAACGCGCACGGTGGCGCAGCCGGGGAAGCTGCGACGAATGCCGCGGATGACTCGACCAGCGACGGCGGTGGCGCGGGTCTGGGGCTCGGAGTCGCGGGAATCGTGCTGGGACTTGCCGGCCTCGTCGCCGGGTTGCTCGCCTACCGCAAAGCGGCCACCGGCGCGTAGGTAGGTAGGGATGGGCGGCGGCCTTCTCAGCAGGCTCGCCACCCATTCGCACGGATCGCAACAGATTCCGTTGAACAATCCGCCGGGCTCGGGGAACCTGTCCGTCCCGGCAGACGACTAAGGCTTGCGTGCGAACCACAGCATCGAGCGGTGCACCCGCGTGGAGGCGGGGGACATCGACTCGAATCATCCGGCGGTCGCGGTGCTGTCGTGTCGACTACCGAATAGACGGCGGATGGAGATGACGGCCGCCGCCATCCGTTTCTCCGATGTGGAGTGCCGCTACGGCCGTCGGACCGCGGTCGAGATGGCGAATCTGCACGTCGCAGCAGGCGAGCATGTCGCACTGACCGGAGCGAACGGATCACGGTTGGGCTACCCCGGCCCTGCTCGACACGTACGAGCCGGAACGGCGACCCGCCGCCGAAGCGAGTTGTACCGAAAGTCATGTACGTCTCATCGACGCCATCGAGGCGCACCACACCGGAGCCCCACCCCAGGTCCGTCGGCTGGCGAACCGCGACTGTCCCCCGTACATCAACGCTCAATGCTGTCCTGCGACAACTCGTTGGCGGATCCGGTACTCCGGTGGCTTTCGTGACTGCGGACGATAAGGAGTGCTATCGCGCACCGGATCGTCCGTGATCGCGGGAATGGGAGTTCGAGGGTCCGGTGCCGGCAGTCCGAAAGTTTCGGGATAGAATGCCCCGGGCAGTACGGGAGCGTGGGGGTGGCATGGTACGGCGCAGCAAGGCGACGATGTCGGAGATCGCGGCCGCGGCCGGTGTCTCCGTACCCACGGTGTCTAAAGTGGTCAATGGACGGCCGGATGTCGCGCCGGGCACCCGCAGCACCATCGAGGAACTGCTGCGCGAACGCGGCTACAGTTCCCGTCGGAGCCGGCCCAAGGAGCGGGTCGGTCTCATCGACCTGGTCTTCGTCGACCTCGGCAGCCCGTGGGCCATGGCCATCCTGGCCGGCGTGGAGGAGATCGCGTACCGGGCCGGTTCCGGTGTGGTGGTCTCCGCTGTGCACGGTAGACACCGCACCCGGCCGGACGACCGGTGGCTGGAGAATCTGGCCGCCCGCAGGTCCGACGGTGTCCTGCTGATCCTTTCTGAACTGTCGAAAGGCCAGCAGACCCGCCTCGACGCGCTCGGCGTGCCGGTGGTCATCGTGGACCCGGCCGGTACCCCGGCGCCCGACATCCCGTCGGTCGGCGCGACCAACTGGGCCGGCGGGCTGGCCGCCGCGGAACATCTGGTGGAGCTGGGACACGAGCGGATCGCGGTCATCGGCGGACCGACCGACGTGCTGTGCAGCCGGGCCCGGGTGGACGGCTACCGGGCCGCGATGGGTGCGGCCGGGCTGCCCATTCCGAACGGTTTTGTACGGTACGGCGACTTCCTCAGTGCCACCGGATATCGGGAGACCATGGCGTTGCTGGAGCTCCCGCAGCCGCCGACGGCCATTTTCGTGTGCGCGGACCAGATGGCGCTCGGCGCGTACGAGGCGCTGTACGAGAAGGGCATGCGGGTACCGGACGACGTGAGCATCGTCGGATTCGACGACCTGGATGAGGCCCGCTGGGCGATCCCGCCGCTGACCACGGTGCGGCAGCCGCTGACCGAGATGGCCGGCATGGCCACCCGGATGCTGTTCAATCTTGTCTCGGGCGAGGAACTGGAGACGACCCGGGTGGAACTGGCCACCCCGCTGATCGTACGGTCGAGCACCGCTGCTCCGGCCTGACCGTCACGCGGCGACGTACCGGTCGCGCGGTGCGTTGAGTTCGATGTCGCTGGCGAACGCGGCGATCAACGCGTCGTAGCCGCGGCGGATCGCCGCGATTTCGTCGACCGGGTGTGGGGCGTCGGCGGGATGGGTGAAATGCTCGGCCCAGTCCGGATTCCACTCCACGCCCGCTACCTGCTGCCGCGGACTGAACGTGGTGCGCAGTCGCGCGCTCGTCCCCATGCCTCCGAAGATCTCGAAGCACGCTTTCATGAACACGTCGTAGCGCTTCAGGACGTCGTCGGTGAACAGGGGCGCGGCGCAGTGGAAGGAGCGGTCCAGGGCGCGCTTGATGGCGATCACCTCGACCGGGGTCATCTCCTTCCAGCGGCCGATGAAGGTCAGGTAGCACATGAGATCGTTCAGTTGCGGCACCAGCTCCCGGTAGTACTCCAGCCGGGCCTTGATGAGTTCCTGGTTGCGCCACTGGTTCGCCTCCCACCGTTTCACCTGGTTGTTGAAACGGTGTGCCATCACCGCGACCACCACGGGTACGGCGAGAGTGGCCGCCGCGGTGACCAGCTCGGCGATCACTGTCCAATTGACCTCAGCCATGTCCGCGCTCCCTGTCCAGAGTCCCGATCACCGCAGCAACCTAGCCGGATGCTCGGGCTGAAGCTAGAGCTGGAGCGGGTCGATGTCGCAGTCCGCCCGGGCGAACCGGATGACCGCGAGAGTGCCGGGGTGCTGTTCGCCGAGCACCTGCTGGCACCGGGATACCACATCGGCGTGCACCGCGTTGGCCTCGCCGAGCCGACCCAGCGCGCGTAGGTCCAGGGCCAGGTTGGCGTTGCAGGCCAACGTCGTCGGGTGATCCGGGCCGAGGATCCGGCGGGCATTCTCCAGGGTCTCCGTGTTCAGCTCGAACGCACGCTGGTACTCGCCCAGCGCGTACCGGTCACTGGCCAGGTTGATCGCCGCGACGAGGGTCCAGACGTGTTGTGGACCGACCGAGTCGCGCAGGCCGCCGTGAGCCGCCAGGTCGTGATCGAGGGCGTCCTCGACCTTCCCCAGCAGGCGCAGGGTGACCGCGAGGTTTGTCCGTGCGGCGAGGGTGAACGGATGCGTCTCGCCCATCGTCCGGCCGTACTCCGCCAGCACCCTGGTGGCACGGTCGCTGGAGCCGTGCAGGTCGTTGTTCTGCCGCAGGTCTGTGGCCAGGTTCAGGGCGGCCGCCATGGTGTCCGACGAGCCGGAGCCGTACCGGTTACGCAGGTGTTCCTCCACCGCGAGGCTCAGTTCGAGTGCGCCCTCGTGGTCACCCGCGCGACGCCGCGACACCGCGAGGTTGCGCCCGGCCCGCAGCGTGGCCGGGTTGGCCGCGCCCAGCAGTGCGACGTAGCGCTGGTAGAGCGTCTCCTGCTCAGCCCGGGCGCCCTGATAGTCTCCACACTCACGTCTGTCGATATTGAGGCCGTTCACGCTGTCGAGGGTGTCGATGTGGTTGTCGCCCAGCAATTGAGCCCGCAGCATGATCGTGCGGGTGTCCAACTCGAGCGCCTCCCGGTAGCGGCCGGCCAGGCGCAGGCTGCTGCCGAGTGCCGCCGCGGCCTGCAGGGTCAGTGGTTCATCCTCGCCGATGAGCCGTTCGCAGTCGGCGAGCACGCTGCGGTCGAGTTGCAGCGACTCCTCGAACCGGCCGGCCGCGCGCAGGTCCAACGCGACCATGAGTTTCGCCTCCAGGACATCCTCGTCCGAGCTCTGCGCCTGGGCGTACCGGCGCAGCGCGTCCTCATGGATCTCCCGGGCCCGGGCGTACTGGCCGTTGAACATCAGGATGTACCCGAAGTACCGGGCGATCCGCAGCGACTCGGGGTGATCCGGGCCGAGCATCTCGCGCCAGGTCTCGAACACGTCCTGGGCCAGTTCCTGGCAGCCCTGGTGATCACCCCACAGGTACAGGTAGCGCACGACGTCGAACACCAGCGCCTGCACCCACGGGTCCTGGCAGCGCACCGCGTCGGAGACCTTGACGTGCGCGACCAGCGCCGCATAGCGGTCCCAGAGCCGGGTGTCCTCGGGCTGGCGCGGGTTGGCCGCGGCGAGCAGTTCATGCGCGCCGTGACGGAACCGCTCCTGCCGCTCGGCCGGAATCCGGGCCGTCAGCACCGCCTGCACCAGTCGGTGCAGTTGCACGGTGTCGTTGCGATGGTCGACCCGGGCAAGCGAGAAACGTTGAATGTCGCGCAGCGCCCGGCCCAGTTTGATCGGATCGCGCAGCGTCTCGTCCAACGGCGGGCTGATGGTGGGCCGGGAACTGGTGAACAGGCTGCGTGAGATCGGTTCCGGGGCGAAGTACGCACACACCTCCAGCAACTGCAGGGCGGCCGGGTTGATCTCCTCAAGGCGGTCCAGTGACACCGTCCAGACCGCCGCGACCGACCGCTCGTACCCCGCGGTCGCGGTGCTGCGCAACAGTTCCGGCTGCTTCTGGTGGAGCAGGCTGAGGTACTCGTCCACCGCCATCCCGGTGGCCGCCCGCCAGGCCGCGGCCTGCTCGACGGCCAGCGGCAGGTCGCCCAGCGCCTCGGCCAGCCGGCCCGCGTGCTCGTCGCTGATGTCGGAGTCCCGGCGGCGCAACAGGTTGATGCTCTCGCTGCGGTCGAACACGTCCACCTCGAGCGAGCGGGCCTTGACCAGCCATTCGCCATTGCGGGAGGTGACCAGCACCTTGCCGCCGCCACCGGTGGGGATGCTCTGCTCGACGTGTTCGGCTTCCTCCGCGTTGTCGAAGACCAGCAGCCACTTCGCGTACGGTTCGCCCTTGCGCAGTGCCTCCTTCACCGCGGCCACCACCGTGTTCGCCTCGGGTCCGACGTTGAGGCCGAGGCGTTGGGCCAGTTCACCGAGTGCCTGCAGGATCTGTTGTGGCTGCTCCGCCGGGATCCACCAGATCACGTCGTAGTCGGACTGGTGGCGGTACACGTACTCGATGGCCAGTTGGGTCTTGCCGACACCGCCGAGACCGTGCAGTGCCTGCGGTAGCACCGCGACCAGTTCACCTTCGCTCAGCTGGCTGTGCAGGCTGGCCAGCAGCTCTTCCCGGCCGGTGAAGTTGAGGTTGCGGGGCGGTACGTTCCACACCGCGGGCGGATCGTGTTCGGCGCCGCTTTCCACCTGCCGGGGCGGGATGGCGGACTGCGCCGCGGCCGCCTCCAACTGAGAGAACCGGGACCGGGCCGGATCCAGCGAGGCGATGGCAGACAGGGAGGCCACCGACTTTTCCATCGCCGACGTGCTTCTGGTGGCTTTGGTGGTGTTGTCGCCGGTGGGATAGGACGACGGTGCCAACGGTTGCGGCTCAGCCGGATCCGGCAGCCAGGTGAGCTGGCCGATGGTGGTGTCCAGCCACCGTGTCAGCTCTGGTGAGCCGGCATCGTCCGCGAGCCGGGCGATTTCCGCGATGAACGCGAGCAGGGCCCGGACGTTGTTCACCGAGGCCGGCTTGCCGGCAAAATCCCGCACCGTGGAGGGCGTGTCGTCGAAGAGTGGTTGGTCCTCGGTCAGCGGTCCCGCCGTGCGTTCCCACACCGCCGCCACATCGACCTTGACCGCGGCCGAGGCCAGCAGCCGGACGAGTTGGGCGATGCGCCGGGGTGGGAAGAGATCCGTCACGGTAACCGCGTCGATCAGCGCCAGGGCTGGGCCGACCTTGCCCGCGCCCGGCATCGCGGACAGCGACGCCCGCAGCGCGGTTAAGCCATACTCCTGGTTGACGCAGAGCTGCACTATCTGTCCAAGATGGACAGCGGGGTCCTGGTCCGACAGGTCCGGTAGCTGGCGCAGCCGGGTGCGCAGCAGGGTGACCAGATTGCGGCGGTTGGCGACCTCGTGCCAGAAGGGAACCCGGACCAGCGTGTCCGCCACGCGTTGGGCCCAGTCGGACCGGACGGCCGGGCGCGGGGGTTGCCGGCGCGCGGTGGACCGGGACCGGTCGAACGGATGGCAGGCGCCGAGAACCGCCCGGGCATAGGCTGCGGCGACCAGTGAGGCATACGGCTGCCACGCGTCACCCTTGCCCACGTTGTCGCAGTAGTCAGAAATGCCGCGGACCATGAACCACTGCTTGCCGTGATTGGCCGACCCGACGGCGATCCCGGAGCCTTCCATCTCGACCGCCACCACGCCGAAGTCCTGGGCGATCTGGTCGCGCAACCGCTCGTCGCGCAACAACATGTCGGAGCTGCCGATGGCGGCATAGTGAATCTTCGGCTTGCGGGCCGGATGGCCGGACGCGCGTCGGCTGGGATGCTCCACCTGTTGGCCGTGCAGGTAGAGGATGTCGGTGTTGTCGGGCGGCCGGGCGAAGTTGCGCATCTTCGGCTTGCCTCGCACGGTCAGCCATTCGTCCCAGGGCCGCACCCCCTCGAAGTCCTTGGCGGCCAGTTCGTTGGCGGCCCGGGACAGCTCCTGCGACATTCCGTCGACCTGGCGGCGGGGATAGGCGGCGCCGTCGCGCTGGATAACGTGGCCGATGTCGACAACGCCTTTGGTGGCGACCACGACATCACCCAGCCGGACATGCCGGGACGGATTGTCCGGACTCGGGATACCGCCGGCGATGCCGGTCATCAGCACGCAGTGCACGCTGGGGAAGCTGCGAATCAGGTCGGTCGAGATGGCGGCCGCGTTGCGGGTGTTGTCGCGCGGCAAGGTGGTGACCACGATCTGATGCGGATGATCCGCATCCGTGCTCGGCACCGTGCCCTGGTAGTAGTGGTTTGGATCGCCCTGTATCGATGGCAATGGCGCTATGTCGTCGATGAGGGATCTCATCGCCAGGCCCTCGATCCACAGCGCCGCGACGATACCGACCGTCGGTGGCGGAAGGCCGCTGTCGACAGCCGGGTCGGTCGGATGCACCATGGGTTTACCCCCTGATCGGAGGGGCGGGTGACTACCGAAGAGTACCTATCTATCGACGGGTACCGGGGACCGTGCTGTTCAGGCGACGGAACGGATGCGGGTGACCAGGATCGAGCCGAGCACGGTGACCACGGCGACGGCCAGGTACAGGGCTGGATATCCGCCCAGCTTGGTCACGATGGGGGTGGCCAGCGCGGGCCCGAGCACCTGGGGCGCGGGGTTGGCGATGTTGATGACACCGAGGTCCTTGGCCCGGTCCCGCTCGGTCGGCCAGAACGCGAGCAGGCCGGCGGCGCCTGCCATGACCAGCCCGGACAGGATCACCGATGGTTTGCGCCGGCCGGTGCGGTCCGAGATCACCCCGCCGACCACCACCGTGAGTACGGTCGCGACGGTGTAGACACCGATGACGATGAGCAGGCCCACGTCCGCGCCCTTTTCCAAACCGACCTGGTCGCGCAGGAAGTACAACAGATAGAGGGTTGCCATGGCGTTGCCCAACTGCACCAGGAATCGGGTGACCCAGGCCCAGGCGAAGTCGGGATTCTCCTTGGGGCGAAACCGGAACGCGGTGAGCAGCGTGGTCCAATGCAACCTCGGCGCGTCGGACACCGCCGGATCGGGTGTCGCCAGGGCGAACGGGGCCGCGGTGAGCACGACCACGACCGCGATGAGCAGGTAGCCCGAGACGGTGCCGGTGACCACGGCGGTCACCGCGACAACTCCCAACACCACCCCGACCGACTGGGTCAGGCCCACCCAACCGGAGACCGCACCGCGCTGCCGCACCGGCGTACGGTCCGGCACGATCGCGGTCAGTCCGGCCTGAAGCGTGTTCAATCCCGCTTGTGCCACACACCAGGCCAGCGTCAGCCCGACCACCGTGTGTTGCCCCGAGAGCAGGGCGAGGCCGGCGCAGCCCAGCAGGGCCCCGCCGCGATCCAGGTGTGGCGCCGGCCGGTACGCGCAGTGGTGGCATCCGACAAGGCACCCGCGATCGGGCCCACCAGCACCGCTACCAGTGCGCCGACACCGGTGACCACGCCGAGCGCGGTGGTCTTGCCGGCCCCGGCAATGTCCTGGATCTGGTTGGGCAGCAACACCTGCAGCGGGCCGAAGTAGCCCATCCACAGTCCGAGGTTCGCCAGCGCGAGCAGCGCGATCCAGCGGCCGCCCA
The DNA here is from genome assembly GCA_963742855.1 of uncultured Actinomycetota bacterium. Lineage (GTDB taxonomy): Bacteria > Actinomycetota > Actinomycetes > Mycobacteriales > Micromonosporaceae > CAVUNP01. The sequence goes on from CAVUNP010000007.1 coordinate 285,145, forward strand.
CCCGTTCGTCGGGAGCCACATCGAAGCGGGTGCGAACCGGCGGCGAACCCACGAGCGGCCTCCCAAGACGAGTTCCGCTCATGTTAGGGGCGAGACCGCTGCCGCGGAACTGTCGTCGGCCCGGCGGTGCTGCCGCCGGGCCGCACGGCGATGGTTAGGCGTTCTCCTGGGTGGGTGCCGCGGCCGCCTGCCTGGCCGCCTTACGCGACTTGAAGATGTTGACGATCACGAGGATGGGGACGACGAAGGCGTAGAAGAAGATCCGGACAGTGCCGCCCTCGAAGAAGAACGCCAGATAGATGGCATAGCCGAGGAAGCCCAGCCCGAACAGACCACTGATGGCGCGGGATCCGGTGGTGGCACCAAGGCCGGCGATGGCGAGGCCGAGCATCAGCAGGCCGCTGATACCCAGGAGCGCGGTGTAGCCGAGGAACTGCGAGTCGTTCATGTCGAGTGCTGCCAGGTTCACGATTGCTCCCAGAGGGTGAGGAAACATCAGGCCTGACACCATAGATCACCTGAGAGTTTCCTGGGGGGCAGCTGAAAGTACGCCGCCGGTCCCTGACCGCGCTCGCTGGATGACCAAGGTTTGCGCGGGGCCAGAGGCGCGGTGAAGATGGCCGCTATGACAAGACGAGCCGACATGTTCATCGAGATGCAGGACGATCCCCGGAGAATGGCCCCACCCTCGGCGATGAGCGCGCCACGCTCGTCGAGTACCTGCGATGTCAACGACTCACCCTGGAGCTGAAGTGTTCCGGACTCGACGCCGCCGACCTGGCTCGGCGGTCGGTGGAGCCGTCCACGATGTCACTGCTCGGACTGGTACGTCACATGGCCGAGGTGGAAACGGCGGTGGTTCCGGGTCAGGATGGCCGGACAGGTGGCGCCGTCCGGTCTGGGCATTACCGGTCACGATCCCGCCATGGGAACGTTCTCCTGCGCGAGGTCCTCGTGCACATGGTGGAGGAGTACGCCCGGCACAACGGCCACGCCGACCTGCTGCGCGAACGCATCGACGGGCGCGTCGGCCAGTAGACGGCGGGCGGATCTGCCCGACGCCGATCTAGGTCGCGGCGACATCGGTGGATCCTCTGTCGATGTCGCCGGTCCCTAGATCGGCGGAATGGCATGAAGCGTCAGGAGTCCACGGCCCGCGGCGTGGTTCCTGCTGCCGGAGTCTCAGTAGCCCGACTCTCCGTAGCCGCAGTCTCCGGCTCATCGGCGTCCGGTGCCGCGTCGTCTGTCGCTGTGTCGACTGGTGCGGCCTCAACGGGTGCGGAATCAGCGGGCGCCGACTCGGCGGACGCGGCGGGCTCGGCCGCGGCGGGTTCGGCTGGGGTCGGTTCGGCCGGTATGGCGGCGGGCGCGCCTGGTTCGGGTTGTGCGGATGCCGGCTCGGCTGGCGGGTCCGCGGGCTTCTTGTCATCGCCTTCGCGTTGTAGCGCGGCACCGAGGTCGGCGAGGGTTGCGCCCACGGCGCGCAGCAGCGCCGAACCGGCCTGGCTGGTGTCCTCGCGTACCTTGGGATCGCGGACGGACTGGTCGATGGTGCGGGCGGTGTCTTCGATCGCCTTGCCGACCTTGGTCACCGCCCGTTCCACGGTGCCCTTGCCGGCGGGGTCGGCGGCGGGCGGGTTCGCCTCGGTCACCCGGTGGTAGTGCGACCGGAACTGGTCCGCCAACTCGGTGAACTGGTCGGCGAGTTTCGACCAGGCCTCCTGCGACCCGCCTGTCGCGTTGGTATCGGTCATCGCGTCCTCCTTCGAATGCCGACAACTGCTTGCACGACCTCGATCGTGACACACGCGGTCACCTGGGGCATCCCCCGGAGCTCGTACCATCCACTTCGGACAGTTTGGGTGTTTGCCCAGTACGGGATGGCCCTTACGGGGTAGCCGGTGCTGGCCTCCTGAGCGTCACCAGCCGCGGGCACGCCATTCGGCCAGCGCCGGGCGCTGCACGCCGAGGGTGGAATCCTTGCCGTGGCCGGGGTAGAACCAGGTCTCGTCGGGCAGTGGCTCGAAGACCTTGCGTTCCAGGTCATCCATCAGGCTGGTGAAGTTGGTCGGGTTGCTGGTGTTCCCCGGCCCACCGGGGAACAGGCTGTCGCCGGTGAACAGGTGCGGAAAACCGGCCGGGTCGCGGTACAGCAGCGCGATCGAGCCAGGGGTGTGGCCGACGAGGTGGATGACCTCGAGTGGCACCTCGCCGAGCTGGATGATCTGTCCATCCTCGACAGTGTCGCTGGGCACCGGCAGCGCGGGGGCGTCAGCGGCGTGAGCGATCGACCGGGCGTGCGTGGACGACACCACATCCTTGAGCCCGTACCAGTGGTCGTGGTGTTGGTGCGTGGTGACCACAGTGGAGATTCCCGCGTCGCCGATCAGGTCCAGCAACCGATCGGACTCATTGGCCGCGTCGATGAGTAACTGCTCGCCGGTCGTCCGGCAGCGCAGCAGGTAGACGTTGTTGTCCATGGGGCCGACGGACAGCTTGGTGATGGTCAGGTCGGCCAGTTCGCGGACGTCCGGCGCTCCGCCGGTGGTCACATCTCCGGTGTAGGTCACGAACTGAACCCTAACTCCACACCGGTACGACCGGCAGCGATCCGGGCGGTTGCACGGTGAGTCCGTCGCCGGCGCGGCGGCCGATGAGCCACGCCACCACGGTGTGCACCGGGCCGGACACAACCGGGGAGGTGACCCCCGTGCCGATGACCAGATCACGTCCCACTTCCGGGGAACGGATCACCAGTCGGGGACCGTCCGCGCGCCGGGTGTAGCCGCCCACCAGGGTGTGCGCCATCCGCAGGGAGAACGCCTCCGGCCAGTCAGCCGGGGTGTAGCCCAGGCCCAGGTCCACATGGTGGATCTCGACCTCGCGCAGCCGGGACCACATCACCTCGGCCGCGGTGAGCTCGGTGCCGCTGGTGGTACGGACCAGCTGCGACCAGGCCTCGGCGGGCATGGCGCGTACGGTGTCGGCGAACTGGGCGCACGCCGTGGTCAGGTCCTCCTGCTGGACCGCCGCCGGCCGGGCGGCACCCGCCTCGACGTCGGCTGCCCGCTTCTCCTGGTTTTCGTACTGCGGTGTCACGACACCGGTCCGGGCCCAGGTGAGCAGGTTGATCGCACCGTTCGCGTTTCGGGCCACGTGGGTGATCACGTGGCCCACGGTCCAATCAGGCAACAAGGACGGAGCCGAAACATCGCTGATCTGTCGCACGGTGTCCAGGAGTCGTCCGGTGGCCTGCTCGATGTCGTCGGAAAGTCCCAATGGGTCCCTTGTCACGTGATCGAACGTACACCTGTCGCCGAGCGGGCTCGATATTCGGTTTCCCCGGTACGGCCGGCGGCCTACCGTCATGGAGTCGAATGCATTCGTTGCCGGGCGGAGGAGGTGGGAACTGTGCCGAGCCACGTTGAGGTTCCCGCCGCTGGTGTGCGGACAGGCAGTCCCACCTGACGCGGCATTGTCCCGCCACCGCGCCACCCCCCTCCATGCGACAAGGAAATAGATGATATTCGATCATGCGTCCCTCGGTTGGGACGACGGCTTCCGTTCCTCCTATGGTCCGTTCGATCGATCCGACCAGCAGCCCGCGCGGGTGACCGGGTGGATCGTGGTGTGTGTTCGGTGATAGGCCGTGACGGCGCGACCCGCGCCAGCATCGGCGGCGGGCTGCTCGCCGTCGCTGCCAACGATCCGGTCCGGCTGCCATGCGCCGGAGACTGGGTCGTCGTGCGGACCTGGCCGGACGAGCGCACCACGATCGAGGCCGTGCTGCCCCGTCGCACGGCGGTGGTCCGGGCCTCCGCGGGTGCCGAGTCGGTCGCTCAGGTGCTGGCCGCCAATGTGGACACCGCGGCCGTGGTGGCCTCGGTGGACCCCGAGCCGGATCTTGCCAGGATCGAGCGGTTGCTCGCGTTGGCATGGGATTCAGGTGCCGAGCCGGTGGTGATTCTGGCCAAGACGGATCTCGCGCGGAACCCGGTAGCCATCGCCGAGCAGGTCAGCGAGGTGACCTCGCGGGTGCCGGTGCATCCGATCAGCGCGGCCAACGGTACCGGCCTGGAACCGGTACGGGCCCTGTGCACGAGCGGTCGTACGCTCGGATTGCTCGGCGTTTCCGGATGTGGCAAGTCCACTTTGGTCAATGCTCTGGCCGGAGCTGTCGTCATGGGCACACAGGCGATCCGGCAGGCTGACGGGCGGGGCCGGCACACCACCACCTATCGCGCCCTGATTCCGCTCCCGGGCGGCGGGGCGGTGTTGGACACCCCGGGCATCCGCGGTGTCGGCATGTTTGACGGCGTGGCCGGACTCGAACGGACGTTCGCTGACATCGATGCGCTCGCGCGCACCTGCCGCTTTCGCGACTGTTCGCACAACGCCGAGCCGGGGTGCACCGTGGTCGCCGCGGTGGCCACCGGGGAACTACTCGCGCGCCGGCTGCACAGTTGGCGCAAGCTGCGAACCGAGGTCGCGTACGAGGTTCGTCGGAGCGCCGCCCGGTCGGCCGACCTCGAGCGGCTGCGCTGGAAACGGCTGGCCGCCGTCCGGCGTGGTGGGCCCCGGCCGTGACCGCCGCGGTGGCCGATATTTGACCTTGAGTCGCGCTGGCGCGCCCGCAACCGGTAGGTTCCCGGTCCGTACGCCGTCGCGATAGTCCGGCGCGCGTTCCTGGCATGTCTTGCGAGCAGGAGGGGTCTGCGTGGCGGTCGCGGGCAACGAGGAGAACGGCCACGCCGCGCCGATGGAGACACCCCGGCCTGGGCCGGAACCGGATGAAGCCGACAACTGGGGCGATTCCGAAGTGGCGACCGTTTCCAGCGGTGACTACTCGGGTCGCCACCACGTACCGTCCGCGTCACGGCGACGGCTCGTCATCGGCGCCGGCGTGGTGGTGGTCGCCACCGTGGTCGCGGTGCCGTTCGCGTTCAGCGTGGCCTCGAAGCCAACCCCGCCGCTGGTCGCGTTCGATCCGGCTCTGGGGCAAGGAGTGCCACCAGGCTCGTTGTCCGCGGGCAGCGATCGCGCCAGTGTCAGCCCGTCCGCTTCGCCGACGCGCTCGGCCGGGGGCACCTCGAACGGGGTGACGCCCACCAGGTCGGTCCAGTCACCCGTCGCCACGCCGTCGTCCACGCCGGGAAGCTCGCCGGCGGGGGCACCGCCATTCACGCCGGTCACGGTCGAGGCAGAGGCGGCCGCACCCGCGGTCACCCTCGGCGGATCCGCCTGGATCGCGCCGTACGACGCAGCGTCCAGCGGCCGGATAGTCCGCAACGTCGGCGACTGGAGCATGCGGGACGGACCGGGATCGGTGCGCTTCAACGGCATTACCTTCCCGGCCGCCGGCACATACGTGTTGACCATCGCGTACGTACACCCGGACGGCGAGTCGCGCCGCTCGGCGCAGGTGACAGTGTCCGGGTTGGCCCCGGTGACGGTCACCTTCACCGGTAGCGCACGCTGCTGCGACGTCAAGAAGGTCAGCCTGGCGATCCCCGCCGGTATCCGCACGATCACCATCGCGAACTCCACCGGCCGGGCCCCGTCCATCGACAAGATCACGATCAGTAGTGGATGAGTAACAGCAAGCATCGTGAGTTATGAATATCTGTGTACTGTGAGGAAATCGCCTTCCGGTCCGGCCGGGCCTCGTACCAGGGCTCAATCCGTCGGTTTGCGGGCTTGCCCGCCGACCGGTCAGGACGCTCGGCCGTACGGACGGTCCCGCAACCAGACCGCGAGGCGGTACGGTTTGCGCCGCGTCAGCGGCTGGTGGAGCCGCATGGAGACGGCGGCCCGGGTTTTGGGGGCCCGGGTGTTGGGGGATGGCCGGGTTCGCGCCATGGGCGGCTCGCGGTTTGTCATGGGTTCAGAGGGGTTCGATGTCAGGCGCTGACGAGGCGGAGTCCAGCCGGCTGCGCGCAGGCCCCTATCGTGCCGAGCCGCTGGACCCGGCAGCCGTGAATGCCGAGACCCAACTCCTTCCGACGGTGAGCTGCGCACCCGTGCAGTCCAGCGGTTCGGGGCCCAGCGGTGTGGAGTCGCGTACTGCGGAGCCGGGCGCTGCTGAGTTTGCGTCTGGCGTCGGTGCTGACACCTCCGCGCCCACCGCGCCCTACCCGACCGTCAGCGCGACTCGGGCGACTCCTCCTGCTCGCACGGAGTCCGGTGGCGAGAATCCTCCCGCCCGGAGTTCGTCCGGCGGGGGTTTGCCCGGGATTGAGCGGGTTGGTCCGCCGGCGGACAAGCGCGAACAGGGCAAGGTACGTGCGGTGGCTCGCCGGGCTCCGGCCGCGCTGCCCGCGCTCGGCAGCGTCGGCCCACGCGAAGTGCCCGCCTCGGCCAAGACGACCGTGGAACGCCGCCGCCGGGCGCAAGGCCTGCCGACCCCCGACGACGAGTCTGCTGAACTGGGCGACCTGTCGCCGGACAGCACGACGCCCGCGTCACCCGCGTCACCCGTCTCGCCTGGCGAGACCGGCCAGGATCGTGGCGGATTGAGGTCCGCCGACGAACCCGAATTCCCCACAATCACGGCGATCGGCCGACCAGACGCCCCAGGTGCCCGCCACGCGGCGACGATGGACGGGCCAGCTGCTGCACGGCCGTCGGCGATCCCACCTTTCCCACCGGTACCCGAGCCGCCGGCGGTGCGCCGCCCAGCTCCGGTCGCCCCTGCGCCCGTGCGTCAGGCCGGGGCCAGCGTGGACGCGCCGGCGCGAGTGAGTGCGCCCGATCCCGCGGCCGCCGTTGCCGCCAAGCCCGTGTCCGCTGATCCGGCAACCGCCGTCACTCCGGTTCCGGGAGCCTCGCCTGTGCCCGGCGCTATACCGGACAAAGTCGGGCATGTCGAACATCGCTCGGCGGCGGAGGTCGCCAGCGGCGGGCCCGCGGAGACGGCCGTGATGGACCGCGTCGAAGACGAGCCGCAGGTGCCCGGCCCTGCCCCGAGTGACGTGGCAGCATCCGTGCCCGCTCGGCCAGGGCCGCCGGTGCTGCGCGAGGACTCGTGGGATGAGCTGCCCGATCAGGGCAGCGAAAACAATCTCTATCAGGGGCGCCGTCGGGCTACCCTGCGTGGGCGTCGGGTGTTGATCATCGTTGCGCTGCTGGTCGGCGTCGGCGCCGTCTTCGGCGTACCGATGTTGTTGAGCGGTTCCAACACGCCGCGCAGTGAGGCGCCGCCCGGGTCGATCGTGGCTGGCGATTCAGCCCTCGGCGGCGGTGCGCCGACCATCGAGGACACCGGCGAACTGGTGTCGGCCGCCTCCTCGCCGGGGGCCCGGCGTAGCTCATCCCCGACGACGGCGGCCGAGCCTGGCAGTTCCTCGTCGACCGCGGCGAGCCCCTCGGGCGGACCGTCTGCCCCGGCGACCTCGGCGGCACCATCATCGTCACCCACGACCTTCGCGATGATGACTTTGCAGGCCGAAAACACGTCCGGGCTCTCGGCGTGGCAGCGGGAGACCGGCGTCTGCGCAAACGCGACCGCTATCCAGACCGGCCGTTGGAGTAGTTCGCACCGGGGCAAGGTTGTGTTCAGCGTGTCCGTGGCTGCCGCCGGGGCGTACAAGGTGACCATCTACACGGCGCCGAGCAGCGGCAAGCGAGCCGAGATTCTGGTGAACAACGCGTCGCAGACGTCACCGGACTTTCCGAATGTGTGCGCGACCCGGGTTATCCAGGTGAACCTCAAGTCCGGCTCGAACGAGATCGTGTTCCAGAACCAGAACGACCACGGTCCCACGATCGACCGGATCGAGATCACCAGGGCCTGAAGCCGCATCCCGCGACACCACCGGATAGTTTTGTCGGAGGGCGCCGCTACAGTTGCGGCGGCGCGGCCAGGTTCGCTGACGCGCCGGGTCCAGGCACGAGCCGATGGACTCCCGTGGACGTACTTTTGCGGACAAAAGTGGCATACCAAATGGGGCTGGTGGGGGAGTGCACGAGCGGTTGATCATCCGCGGCGCGCGGGAGCACAACCTGCGCGACGTGAGCCTGGACCTGCCCAGGGACGCGATGGTCGTCTTCACCGGACTCTCGGGGTCCGGCAAGTCGAGCCTGGCTTTCGACACGATCTTCGCCGAAGGGCAGCGACGGTACGTGGAGTCGCTTTCCTCGTACGCACGTCAGTTCCTCGGCCAGATGGACAAGCCCGACGTCGACTTCATCGAAGGCCTCAGCCCGGCGGTTTCGATCGACCAGAAGTCCACCTCCCGCAACCCGCGCTCCACCGTGGGCACCATCACCGAGGTGTACGACTACCTCCGGCTGCTGTACGCGCGAGCTGGCGAACCGCATTGCCCGGTGTGTGGCTCGCCGATCTCCCGCCAGACGCCGCAGCAGATCGTCGACCGGGTCATGGAATTGGACGAGGGCACCCGCTTCCAGGTGCTGGCTCCGGTGGTGCGTGGCCGAAAGGGCGAGTACGTCGACCTGTTCGCCGATCTGCAGTCCAAGGGTTTCGCCCGGGCCCGGGTCGACGGTGTCGTGCACCCGTTGGCCGAGCCGCCGAAGTTGAAGAAGCAGGAGAAGCACACCATCGAGGTGGTGGTGGACCGGCTGTCCGTGAAGGCCAACGCCAGGCAGCGGATGACCGACTCGGTGGAGACCGCACTCAGGCTGGCCGCCGGCATCGTGGTGCTGGAATTCGTCGACCTGGACGAGGACGACGCGAACCGGGAACGCAAGTTCTCCGAGCATCTGGCCTGCCCCAACGACCACCCGTTGGCCATCGAGGACCTGGAACCCCGGTCGTTCTCCTTCAACGCGCCGTACGGCGCGTGCCCGGAGTGCGCTGGTCTGGGCACCAAGAAGGAAGTCGACGCCGAGCTCATCGTGCCGGATCCCGAGCTCACCCTGCGTGAGGGCGCGATCCAGCCGTGGTCTGGCGGGCAGACCCTCGAGTACTTCCTGCGGCTGCTCGAGGCGCTCGGCGAGCAAGATCGGCTTCAACCTGGACACCCCTGGCGCAAGCTGCCGCACGGGCTCAGAAAGAGATCCTGCACGGCACCCAGGACCAGGTGCACGTCCGGTACCGCAACAAGTACGGCCGGGAACGCTCCTACTACACCGGGTTCGAGGGCGTGACCCAGTGGATCGAGAGGCGCCACTCGGACACTGATTCGGACTGGTCTCGTGACCGGTACGAGGGTTACATGCGTGATGTGCCATGTCCGGTGTGTCACGGTGCCCGGCTCAAGCCGGAAGTGCTCGCGGTCACCATCGCGGAGCGCAACATCGCCGAGGTCTGCGCCATGTCGATCGGCGAGTGCGCACGACTTCATCGACGGGCTCGTGCTCACCGACCGGCAACGGTTGATCGCCGAGCGGGTCCTGAAGGAGATCAACGCCAGGCTCCGCTTCCTGCTGGACGTGGGGTTGGACTACCTGTCGCTGGACCGCCCGTCGGCCACCTTGTCCGGTGGCGAGGCGCAGCGGATCAGGCTCGCCACCCAGATCGGTTCCGGTCTGGTCGGTGTGCTGTACGTACTGGACGAGCCGAGCATCGGCCTGCACCAGCGCGACAACCACCGGCTGATCGAAACGCTGGTGCGGTTGAAGAACCTTGGCAACACGTTGATCGTGGTGGAGCACGACGAGGACACCATCCGGACCGCGGACTGGGTGGTCGATATCGGACCCGGTGCTGGCGAGCACGGCGGCCATATCGTCCACAGTGGCGCGCTGAAGGACATGCTCAAGAACCCCGAGTCGGTGACCGGCGCCTACCTGTCGGGGCGGAAGTTCATCCCGCTACCGGAGCAGCGGCGCCCGCAGCAGGCTGGCCGGGAACTGACCGTGCATGGCGCACGCGAGCACAACCTGCGCAACCTCACCGTGGGCTTCCCGCTGGGCCAGTTCATCTCGGTCACCGGGGTGTCCGGTTCGGGCAAGTCCACTTTGGTCAATGACATTCTTTATGCGGTGCTGGCGAACCAGATCAACGGGGCCAGGCTGGTGCCCGGACGGCACACCCGGGTGGGTGGGCTGGACCAGGTGGACAAGGTCGTCGGAGTCGACCAGTCACCCATCGGGCGGACCCCGCGTTCCAATCCGGCCACCTACACCGGGGTCTTCGACAACGTCCGCAAGTTGTTCGCCGAGACGACGGAGGCGAAGGTGCGCGGCTACGGCCCGGGCCGGTTCTCCTTCAACGTCAAGGGCGGCCGCTGCGAGAACTGCGCCGGCGACGGCACCATCAAGATCGAGATGAACTTCCTGCCGGACGTGTATGTCCCGTGCGAAGTGTGCAAGGGCGCCCGGTACAACCGGGACACGCTCGAGGTCCACTACAAGGGCCGCACCATCGCCGAGGTGCTGGACATGCCGATCGAAGAGGCGTCGGACTTCTTCGAGGCGATCCCGGCCATCCATCGGCACCTGAAGACCCTCGTCGACGTGGGGCTCGGGTACGTCCGATTGGGGCAGCCGGCACCGACCCTGTCCGGCGGCGAGGCGCAGCGCGTCAAACTGGCCAGTGAGCTGCAGAAACGATCCACCGGCCGGACCGTGTACGTGCTGGACGAGCCGACCACCGGACTGCATTTCGAGGACATCCGCAAGCTGCTGCTGGTGCTGGAAGGCCTGGTGGACAAGGGCAACACGGTCATCGTCATCGAGCACAACCTCGACGTCATCAAGACTTCGGACTGGGTCATCGACATGGGACCCGACGGCGGACACCGGGGCGGCACCGTGGTGGCCATCGGTACGCCCGAGGAGTTGGCCGACATGCCGGAGAGCTACACCGGTGAGTGGCTGCGACACGTGCTCGGCCTCAAGGGCAAGGCGACCGGCGGACCGGGTGCGGTGAAGGCCCGCGCCCGGGCAGCCAAGGCCAACGGCGTACGCGCCAACAGCACCGCCTCCAAGACCACCGCCTCCAACCGCACGGCCTCCAACCGCACGGCCTCCAACGGCACGGCCTCCAAGGGCACGGCCTCCAACGGCGCCCGGTCCGCGTCACCCGCTCCCGCCGACATCGAACTCGACGAAACCCCCCGTCCGCCCCGCCGTACCCGAGCCACGACCCGCTGAACCACCCCACCACCGGGGGCCTGTGCGCACCGGTGGTGGGGTGTCATGCCCAGCGCCGGTTGCGGTGCTTGTTCTCTGCGCCTCTTGGATGGCGTGATCCGGTGTGGTTGTGTGTAACGGGCGACGCACAATCGCTCCCGTGCCTGTGTCGGGGCTGGTATCCCGGACAGGCGCTCGTGTCGTGGCCGGCTGGGTGTGGACATTGGCACCCGTGCCCGGGTCTGGGCTGGCGTCCGGGATCGCGTTCGTGTCGTGGCCGGGGGAGCGGCGGTTCTTGCGTGCTCCGGTGTGGTTGTGCGTCGCGGGTGACGCACAATCGCGCCCGTGTCCGGATTTGCACCGCCATCCGCGACCATGTTCGAGCCGTCGGCCTTACCTACTCCCGGTGCGGTTGTGTGTTGCCGGTGACACATGATCGGTCCGGATCACGGTCTCGGGGGCCGTGCGCGATGCGGGGTTCGCGGGCCCGGTGTTGAGCCGCGCCGGCGGGCGCTTCTTGTGTGGCGTGGCGTGCCCTGGTGCGGTTGTGGGTCGCCGGCGACAGAAGATCGCACCCGAAACCGTGCAACCGGCGCGCTTCGTGGTGACTTGGTGTTCGATGCTCAGTGATCTTGCGTTTGACTGGGACGGGGAAAGGCAAGCGGTCGCGCTACTCGCATGGTTTCATGGTCGTCGATGAGAGGCATCGGTCCGATGAAGAGACCGGTAGTTGAGGGCTCTAGCATTTGGGCACGCGGGAATGTGGGCGTTCCGGGTGAACCGGTCGCTCGTGTGCGCCGCACCACCTGGCATGGCCCGGGCACGGGCTTTTGACGAAGGGCAGCGATATGGCGGGTCAGGACGACAACGGGGCACCACCGGCAACGACCCGGCGGGCGGTGTTGATGGGTGCCGGCGCCGTGAGTGCGGTGGGCTTGCTCGCAGCGTGTGGTACCGGCAGCGACTCGCCGGCGAAAGCAGGCGGTGTCCCGCCCGGCAGTGGCAGTTCCGGTGGCGGGGCCACCAGTCGGTCAAGGCGTCGGAGATCCCGGTTGGCGGAGGGAAGATCTTCCCCACCGAGCAGATTGTGGTGACTCAACCCACTGCTGGGACCTACAAGGCTTTCAGTGCGATCTGTACTCATCAGGGGTGTTTCGTCACTGCGGTGACGAACGGGAAGATCGAGTGCCCCTGCCACATGAGCCAGTTCAATTTGGACGGAACCGTGGCGACCGGCCCGGCAGTGCAGCCGCTGCCGGCCAAGAGGATCACCGTCTCCGGCGACGACCTCACGATCGCCTGATCAGATCCCGCTCGGGGGGACAGCCATCGCAGGACAAACCGCGGCGGCGCCACCTTCCATGCGTCGCGCAGGACCAGACCGCGCAGAGCCAGGCACTCAAACGAGGCAACGACATGAATCAACCCTCACCGTGCGGCCGGGCGACGTGCCAAGCGGCGGGGTGAAGGCTGAGGAGGGTGTCGTACCTGGGGGATAGGCTTTGATGGTGCGGCCGTCGACGAGTTTTCGCCCTGCCTCGGGGACAATCCCCGAGGCGCCGGGCGTGTACCGGTTCCGTGATGGCACCGGACGGGTGATCTACGTCGGCAAGGCGAAGAGCCTCCGTCAACGGTTGAATTCCTACTTCGCCGACCCGTGGTCTCTGCACCCGCGTACGGCGCAGATGGTGTCCACAGCCGCTGACGTCGACTGGGTGACGGTGAGCACCGAGGTCGAGGCACTGCAGCTGGAGTACGCCTGGATCAAGGAGTACGACCCCCGGTTCAATGTGCGTTATCGCGATGACAAGTCGTACCCGTTTCTGGCGGTCACGCTGGACGAGGAGTATCCGCGGCTGATGGTCATGCGCGGCGCAAAGCGCAAGGGGGTGCGCTACTTCGGGCCGTACTCGCACGCTTGGGCGATCCGCGAGACGCTGGACCTGCTGCTGCGAATTTTCCCGGCCCGTACCTGTAGTGCCGGGGTGTTCAAACGACACCGGCAGATCGGGCGGCCCTGCCTGCTCGGTGACATCGAGAAATGCTCGGCGCCGTGTGTGTTGCGGGTCGATGCGGCCGAGCATCGGCGCATCGTGGACGATTTCTGCGACTTCATGGTTGGCCGGACCGACCGGATGGAACGGTATCTCGAGCATGAGATGCGGGCCGCCTCGGACGAGTTGGAGTTCGAGCGGGCGGCGCGGCTGCGCGACGACCTGGCCGCGTTGCGGCGGGCCATGGAGCGCCAGACCGTGGTCTTCTCCGACGGCACCGACGCCGACGTGGTGGCTTTCGCCGAGGACCAGATGGAAGCCGCGGTCCAGGTCTTCCACGTCCGGGCTGGCCGGGTGCGCGGCCAGCGCGGCTGGGTCGTCGAGAAGAACGAGGATCTCACCACCGGCGATCTGGTGCACCAGTTCTGCACCCAGGTGTACGGCGGAGAGGTCGAGATCGAAGGACGGGCGGCTGACCTGCCCCGCGAGATCCTGGTGCCAGAGCTGCCCGGCGACGTCGACGCGCTGGCGGATTGGCTGAGCCAGCTTCGGGGAGCCAGGGTGAGTCTGCGCGTGCCGCAACGCGGCGACAAGCGCGCGTTGATGGAGACCGTGGCACGAAACGCTGAGCAGGCGCTGACCCAGCACAAGCTCCGGCGGGCGGGAGACCTGACCGCACGCAGCCAGGCCCTGGAGGAGATCGCCGACGGGCTGGGGCTGCCGTCCGGGCCGCTGCGCATCGAGTGCTACGACGTGTCCCAGATTCAGGGTACGGACGTGGTGGCGAGCATGGTGGTGTTCGAAGACGGGCTGGCCCGCAAGAGCGAGTACCGGCGGTTCATCATCAACGGCGCTACTGACGACGTGTCTGCCATCTCTGAGGTGCTGCGCCGGCGGTTCGCCCGCTACCTGGCTGCCCGCGAGGCGGGGGAGCTGACCGATGACGGCCGGCCCGCGGTGGACCCGGTTACCGGACGCCCGCGCAAGTTCGCCTACGCGCCCCAGTTGGTCGTGGTCGACGGCGGCGCCCCCCAGGTCAACGCGGCCGGGGCGGTGCTGCGCGAGATGGGCATTACGGACATCGGTGTGTGCGGCCTGGCCAAGCGACTCGAGGAGGTGTGGCAGCCGGATGAGCCGTTCCCGGTGATCTTCTCGCGTACGGCGGAGGGGCTGTACCTACTCCAGCGGTTGCGGGACGAGGCGCACCGGTTCGCCATCGCGTTCCACCGGGAGCGGCGTTCGAAGCGGATGACGGTGTCCGCGCTGGAGAGCGTGCCAGGGCTCGGCGAGGTCCGGCGGAAGGCGCTGATGCGCCATTTCGGATCGCTGAAACGGATCCGGGCCGCCTCGGTGGAGGAGATCTCGGAGGTTCCCGGCGTGGGTCGGCGTACCGCCGAAGCTATTCTTGCCGCCCTCGGCGTCGAGGAGGCCAGCGTCGAGGAGGCGGGCGTCGAGGAGGCCGGCGTCGAGGAGGCAGGTGTCGGGCAGGCAGGTGTCTCGGAGGGTGGGGTCGAGCAGCCCGGAGCCGGAGCGGCCGGCCCGGCGACGTAGAGTTACCGACGTCGTCAGCGGTTCGAGGGGGGTCGGTGAACGGCGGTCACGACGTGCTTACGGGCAGTGTGGGTGAGTCCGTGGATGAGAATGCTGGGATAGTTCCGACGCCGGTTCGGGCGGACACCGACCTCGTCATCGTTACCGGCGTGTCCGGCGGCGGTCGCAGCACGGTGGCCCGCGCGCTGGAGAACGTCGGCTTCTACGTGGTGGACAACCTGCCGCAGGCGCTGATGCTGGAGATGGCCGAGCTGGCCTTCCAGGCCGGCGGCGCGGCCCGGCATACCGCCATGGTCCTCGACGTGCGCAGCCGAGCCTTTTCCACGGATCTGGCCGGCGCTGTCAAGGCCCTGCGTAACCAGGGTTTCTCGCCGCGGGTGCTGTTTCGTCGACGCGGATGACGAGGTACTGATCCGGCGGTTCGAGAACGTCCGGCGACCGCATCCGCTGCAGGCCGACGGGCGGCTCTCCGATGGCATCCTGGCCGAGCGGGAACTGCTGGCCGAGGCCCGCGAGACCGCCGACGTGGTGATCGACACCAGTCACCTGAACGTGAACCAGCTGCGGGCCCGGGTCGAGGAGCTCTTCGGCGGCGAGGACACCCGTAGGCTGCGGGTCACCGTGGTGTCGTTCGGCTTCAAGTACGGACTGCCGCCGGACGCGGACTTCGTGGTGGACGCGCGTTTCCTGCCCAACCCGTACTGGGTGCCGGAGTTGCGTGACCACAATGGCCGGGAGGAGCCGGTGAGCCGGTACGTACTCGGCCAGCGGGGTGCCGTCACCGTGGTGGAGACCTTCGTACGCGACTGGTGAACGCGACCGCGCCGGGGTTCGAGCGGGAAGGCAAGCGTTATCTGACTGTCGCGGTCGGCTGCACCGGAGGCAAGCACCGCAGTGTCGCCATCGCCGAGGAACTCGCCCGCCGGTTGCGTGAGATCCGGCTGGCCGCGAACGCGCAGCACCGGGACCTGGGGCGCGAGTGAGGGTCGTCGCGTTCGGCGGTGGACATGGGCTCTCGGCATCCCTTCGGGCGCTGCGGTCATTGCGTACCGGACTGGACCTGGACATCACTGCGGTGGTCACCGTCGGTGACGATGGCGGATCCAGCGGGCGGTTGCGGGCGGAACGTGGTGGCCTGCCGCCGGGTGACCTCCGCCAAGCCTTGTCGGCGTTGGCGGACGCGGCGGATCCGGTGGCCAGGCGGTCGGTGGAACTGTTGCAGTACCGGTTCTCCGGTGATGACGGGCTGGGCGGGCACGCGGTTGGCAACCTGCTGCTGACCGGGCTGATGGAACTCACCGGCGATCCGGTCGTGGCGCTCGACCATGCCCGGTCGTTGGTCCGTGCGGTGGGCCGCGTGCTGCCGATGTCACCGCAGCCGTTGGGCATCGAAGCCACGGTACGCGGACACGATCCGGCCCGGCCCGACGAGCACACCGTGGTGCGGGGCCAGCACGCCATGGCGGTCAGCCGGGGCGAAGTGGAAGATGTGCGACTCACCCCGGCCGCACCGGTGGCGTGCGCGCAGGCGCTGGCCGCGGTCGAGTCCGCGGACTGGCTGGTGTTTGGCCCAGGATCGTGGTTCACCAGCGTGATCCCTCACCTGCTGGTGCCGGATCTCGCCGCCGCCATAGCTGCCAGCAAGGCCCGTCGACTGGTTACGCTCAATCTCGCCGCCGAGTTGGAGACCGCCGGGTTGTCGTTGCCGGACCATCTTCGGGCGCTGGCCCGTTACCTGCCCGGGCCTGCAAGTCGATGTAGTGCTAGCCGACGGGAAAGCGGTGGGCGACCCCATCGGTTTGCAATCTGCGGCAGAATCGCTGCGGGCGCGGGTGGTATATGCCCCGGTCGCCGTCCCGGACGGTGGTCCGAGACACGATCCAGCGGCGCTCGCAAACGCGTTGTATGAAGTGCTGAG
This sequence comes from uncultured Actinomycetota bacterium, assembly GCA_963742855.1. GTDB lineage: Bacteria > Actinomycetota > Actinomycetes > Mycobacteriales > Micromonosporaceae > CAVUNP01. The sequence continues at coordinate 301,645 of CAVUNP010000007.1, forward strand.
GTCGCGGGAGCGCTCCGCGGCTGGATGCGCCGACGCAGGCAGATCCCCGGATCGGCCGAGTACTGAACAGGTTGACGCCATGTCGGTACCAGAAGACGGACCGAGAGGTCAGGATAGCAACGCGAGGTGTTAGCACGATGGCCATGACCGCGTCGGTCAAGGATGAGTTGAGCCGTGTCGATGTGTCGAAGCCATGCTGCCGCCGGGCGGAAATGGCCGCGTTGTTGCGGTTCGCGGGTGGTCTGCACATCGTCTCCGGCCGGGTGGTGGTGGAGGCGGAGCTCGACACAGGCGCCACCGCGCGCCGGCTCCGGCGCGAAATCGCCGAGGTGTACGGCTACCCCAGCGAGTTCCACGTGCTGGCTTCCGGTGGCCTGCGCAAGGGCAGCCACTACATCGTCCGGGTGGTCAAGGACGGCGAGGCGCTGGCCCGCCAGACCGGACTGCTGGACGTCCGGGGCCGCCCGGTGCGGGGGCTCCCGCCACACGTCGTCTCGGCCAACGCCTGCTGCGCGGTGGCCGCCTGGCGCGGTGCGTTCCTGGCCCACGGTTCGTTGACCGAGCCCGGCCGTTCATGCGCGCTGGAGATCACCTGTCCCGGGCCTGAGTCGGCGCTGGCCCTGGTCGGCGCCGCCCGGCGCATCGGCGTGGCCGCCAAGGCCCGCGAGGTACGCGGAGTCGACCGGGTCGTGGTCAAGGACGGCGACGCGATCGCGGCCCTGCTCACCCGGATCGGCGCACATGCCAGTGTGCTGTCCTGGGAAGAGCGGCGGGTACGGCGCGAAGTGCGGGCCACGGCGAACCGGCTGGCCAACTTCGACGACGCCAACCTGCGTCGGTCCGCCCGGGCCGCCGTGGCCGCGTCGGCCCGGGTCACCCGCGCGCTGGAGATCCTCGGCACCGATGCCCCCTGGCACCTGACCAGCGCGGGCGTGCTGCGACTCGAGCACAAGCAGGCATCCCTGGAGGAACTCGGCACCTTGGCCGACCCGCCGCTGACCAAGGACGCCATCGCCGGGCGCATCCGCCGCCTGCTCGCCCTCGCCGACAAGCGCGCCCGTGATCTCGGCATCCCCGACACTGAATCCGTGGTAACCGCCGAAATGCTAGCCAGCTAGCCCGGCACACCGTCCCCTTCCCCACGCGAGCGCAGCGAGCGCCAGAAGCACGGTGACGACCGACACAGGGGTGATGGACGGGGGCGGCGGGGTATTGGGATGGCTGTTTCGATAGAGTCGTTTTGTGCGGCGATGAGGCCGACAATCGGCCACCGTCGCGCAGTGCTGCCCTCGTCCACACGGTGTGGGGCGCAGGGACGGGTGGCCCCATGGACCTCATCGGCCGCCGGCCGACCAGCCGGCGCACACACGAGGAGTACCCCGTGACTGTCCGGGTTGGTATCAACGGATTCGGCCGTATCGGCCGGAACTTCTTCCGGGCGGCGCTCGCTTCGGGCGTCGACATCGAGTTGGTGGGCGTGAACGACCTGACCGACAACGCGACCCTGGCGCACCTGGTCAAGTACGACTCGATCCTGGGCCGCCTCCCGTTCGAGGTGAAGGCGACCGCGGATGAGATCACCGTGGCCGGCAAGACCATCAAGGCATTCGCCGAGCGGGACCCGGGCAAACTCCCGTGGGCCGACCTGGGCGCGGACGTGGTGATCGAGTCGACCGGCTTCTTCACCGACGCGGACAAGGCCCGGGCGCACATCGAAGCCGGTGCCAAGAAGGTCATCATCTCCGCGCCGGCGAAGGGCGAGGACGTCACCGTGGTCATGGGCGTCAACCACGACAAGTACGACCCGGCCAGCGCACCGATCATCTCGAACGCGTCGTGCACCACGAACTGCCTCGCCCCGCTGGCCAAGGTGATCAACGACACGTTCGGCATCGAGCGTGGCCTGATGACCACGATCCACGCCTACACCCAGGACCAGAACCTGCAGGACGCCCCGCACAAGGACCTGCGCCGGGCCCGGGCCGCCGCGCTCAACATCGTGCCGACCTCGACCGGTGCGGCGAAGGCGATCGGCCTGGTGCTGCCGGAACTGAAGGGCAAGCTGGACGGCTACGCGCTGCGGGTGCCGGTCCCGACCGGCTCCGCCACCGACCTGACCGTCGACCGTGGGCCGCGACGTCACCGTGGACGAGGTCAACGCCGCGTTCAAGGCCGCCGCCGAAGGTGCGCTCAAGGGCATCCTGGTCTACACCGAGGACCCGATCGTCTCCGACCGACATCGTCACCGACCCGGCGTCGTGCATCTTCGACGCGCGGCTGACCAAGGTGATCGGCAACCAGGTCAAGGTCGTCGGCTGGTACGACAACGAGTGGGGATACTCCAACCGCCTGGTCGACCTGGTGAAGCTGGTGGGTTCGGTCGCTGTGAGCATCCGGCCGCTGGACGATTTGCTCGCTGAGGGCGTGTCGGGTCGGCGCGTGCTGGTGCGCGCCGACCTGAACGTCCCGCTCGACAAGGGTGACTCGCCGCAACTGGTGAGATCACCGACGACGGGCGCATCCGGGCGGTGCTGCCGACGCTCAGCGCGCTGCGTGACGGCGGCGCCCGGGTTGTGGTGATGCTCCCACCTGGGCCGCCCGAAGGGCGCGCCGGACCCGCAGTATTCAGCCTCGCGCCGGTGGCCGGGCGGCTCGGCCGAACTGCTCGGCGCCCCGGTCACGTTCGCCGGTGACACCGTCGGCGAGCAGGCTCAGGCCGCGGTGTCGACCTGGCCGACGGCCAGGTGGCGCTGCTGGAGAACCTCCGGTTCAACCCGGGCGAGACCAGCAAGGACGACGCCGAGCGGGGCGCCTTCGCCGATGCAGCTCGCCGGCCTTCGGCGGAGGCGTACGTGGACGACGCCTTCGGCGCGGTGCACCGCAAGCACGCCAGCGTGTACGACGTGCCGGCGCGGCTGCCGCACTTCGCCGGCGGCTGGTGCGCGCGAGGTGGAGGTGCTGCGGCAGGCTGACCGGCGACCCGCAACGGCCGTACGTCGTGGTGCTCGGCGGGGCCAAGGTCTCCGACAAGCTGGCCGTGATCGAGGCGCTGCTGCCCACGGTCGACCGGCTGCTCATCGGCGGCGGGATGTGCTTCACCTTCCTCAAGGCCCAGGGCCTACGAGGTGGGCACCTCGCTGCTGGAGGCGGAGATGGTCGACACCTGCCGCAACCTGCTGGACCGCGGGCCGGGGCAAGATCATGCTCCGATCGACGTGGTGGCCGCGACGCGTTCGCCCCGGACGCCGAGCATGACATCGGTCGCGGCCGACGGCATCCCGAGCGACCGGTTGGGTCTGGACATCGGTCCGGAGACGGTGGCCGGCGTTCGCCGCCGCGCTGTCGAGGCGCCCGACCGTGTTCTGGAACGGCCCGATGGGCGTGTTCGAGATGGCGGCGTTCGCCGACGGGCACCCGCGGGGTCGCGGAGGCGATCACCAAGGTCGACGCTTCAGCGTCGTCGGTGGCGGCGACTCGGCGGCGGCGGTGCGGGCGCTGGGCATTGGACGAGGCCGCGTTCGGCCACATCTCCACCGGTGGCGGCGCCTCCCTGGAGTATCTGGAGGGCAAGACCCTCCCCGGCATCGAGGCTCTGGAGAACTGAAGTGGCGAGCCACCGTGGACCGCGCCGGCCGTTGATGGCCGGCAACTGGAAGATGAACCTGAACCACTTCGAGGCCAACATGCTGGTGCAGAAGCTGGCCGCGAGCCTGACCGAGAAGGAACTGCACCGACGTCGAGGTGTGTGGTCCTGCCGCCCTTCACCGATCTGCGCACGCGTGCAGACCGCGGTGGACGGCGACAAGCTGCTGATCAGCTACGGCGCGCAGGACCTGTCGCCGCACCCAGTCGGTGCGTACACCGGTGAGATCTCCGGGCCGATGCTGGCCAAGCTGGGCTGCACCTACGTGGTGGTCGGGCACTCCGAGCGGCGCGCCTACCACCACGAGGACGACGAGCTCGTGCAACGCCAAGGTGAAGGCGGCGTTGGCCAACGGGCTCACCCCGATCGTGTGCATCGGCGAGGGCCTGGAGGTGCGCGAGCGCTGGCGAGCACGTGCCGCACTGCTCGGTCAGCTCGACGGCAGCCTGGCGGGCTTCACCGCGGAGCAGGTCGAGAAGCTCGTCATCGCCTACGAGCCGGTCTGGGCGATCGGCACCGGTAAGACGGCGACCCCTGAGGATGCGCAGGAGGTCATGCGGCGATGGTCCGGTCCAGCGGCTGGCCGAAACCGTGGGCAAGGACCGCCGACGGTCGTGCGGATTCTCTACGGCGGTTCGGTGAAGGCGAGCAACATCGCCGCGCATCATGGCTCAGCCCGACATCGACGGTGCACTCGTCGGCGGCGCGAGCCTGGACGCCGACGAGTTCGTGCAGATCTGCCGACTGGGGGAAACCGTCTGACGGCGCCACCTCGCCGGGTAGGTTCTGCCCGGCGAGGTGCCTTTGCATACACGGGGGCGGGTTCGCTTCGGAGCGACCGGAGTCCTAGAGTGAGCAGGTCGGTCCGCCGGCAGACCCACGTCCACACCGTCAGTCACCCCCCGATCACTCTTGACCTGGCATCGACCGGACAGCCGTCGCGGCACACAATGCGCGCGACGTGGGCCGGGTGAGGCCGCGAGGATGAGTATGCGCATCAAGGGATTCCGCGCGGCTGCGCGGGGAACAACGCAGGCCCGCATCCCGGCTCTACGTCGGTGGCTCGCCGGTGGTCTGGCCCTGGCGAGCCTGGGGACCGTCGCGGCCTGTGACCTCGCCGATGCGGCGAGTGTCGCACCGCAGCCGAAGAAGGGCGGCACGCTGTTCGTCAACATCCAGAATGGACTCGACATCCTGGACCCGCAGCGGACCTACGCCGCGGTGGAGATGAACGTGCTGCGACTGACGACCCGGACGCTGACCACCTACAAGTCCGGCGCCGGGCAGAAGGCCAGCGAGATCGTGCCGGACCTGGCCACCGACACGGGCCGGCCGAGCGACGGCAACACGGTCTGGACCTTCACCCTCAAGCCGGGCGTGAAGTGGGAGAACGGCGAGCCGGTCGTGTGCTCGCAGGTGAAGTACGGCATCGAGCGACGGTTCTCCAGCCTGATGAACCAGGGCGCTCCGTATCCGCGTGAATACCTTGCGGACAACGCCACGCCGTACGAGGGCCCATGGGTCAACGGTGACAACAACGGCAAGGGCCTGGAGTCCATCCAGTGCACCGACGAACGCAACATCGTGTTCCACTTGAAACGTCCGGTCGGGGACTTCGGCTACACCGTGGCCATGTCAACGTTCGCGCCGGTGCTGCCGGACAAGGACACCAAAGAGGAATACGACAAGGCGCCGTACTCCAACGGTCCGTACAAGCTCGAGGGCAAGCTGACCGAAGAGGGCATGACCCTTGTCCGCAACAAGTTCTGGACAGAGACCAACGACCAGGTACGCAAGGCGTACCCGGACCGGATCGTGTTCAACTTCCGGCAGGACGAGTCGGGTGTCATCACCAACGAGATGATTGAGGACCAGGGCGACGCCCGGAACACGATCATGCTGGACGCCAATGTGGCGCCGAACTTCCTGCAGCAGGTGGTCAACGATTCGGACCTGCTGAACCGGGCGATCAGCGGCCCGACCGGCGCGGTCCGGGTAATGGCCATCAACACGAAGATGGTGCCGGAGCTCGCCTGCCGGCAGGCTCTCATCTACGCCTTCAACAAGCGCAAGTACCGGGCCGTCAACGGTGGCTCCGTCACCGGTGACTACGCGACGACGATCATCCCGGACGGCATGGCGGCCCACAAGTCCTTCGACCTGTACGACAGCCTGGCCAACCCGGAGGGCGACCCGGCCAAGGCGATGGAGCTCATGGCTGCGCAGTCCGCCGCGGGCAAGCCGTGCCCGACCGTGATCAAGGTGGCCTTCCCGGACACGCCGTTGCGGCGCCGCCTGATGGGCACCGTGGTCGAGGCGTACCAGCTGGCGGGCATCCAGGTGCAACTGGCGCCGCTGCCCTCGGCGACGTACTACAACAGCGGCATCGGTGACCCGACCAACGACTACACGCTCATGCTCGGCGGCTGGGTGCCCGACTGGGCCAACGGCTCAGCCATCCTGCCTCCGCTGTTTGCCGGCAGTAGCATCCCGGTGCTGGACCCGGTGACGAAGAGGGCGTCCGGCAACGTCAACTGGCCGCTGCTCGACGACCCCAAGATCAACGAACTGATCAACACCGCCCTGGGGGAGACCAACCCCGAGCGGCAGTACACCTTGTGGGGCGATCTGGACCAGAAGATCCAGGAGCAGGCCGTCGACATCCCGCTGCTGTACGAGAAGGCCCTCCGGCTGACCGGTTCGAACGTCCTCGGGGGGTATATCCACCCAGCGTTCGGCCAGCCCGATCTCTGTAGCCTGGGACTGGCGCAGATCTAGTCAGACCAGCCCGCTAGACTTTGCGAGTCTCTGATCGAAGCCGAGAGGACACCACCGCCATGATGGCGTTCGCGTACACGTTGGTTGTACTGCTCATCATTACGAGCGTGCTGCTGACGCTGCTGATCCTCCTCCACCGGGGCAAGGGCGGCGGCTTGTCGAGCATGTTCGGCGGTGGTGTGAGGTCCAGCCTGGCCGGCTCCTCCGTGGCGGAGAAGAACCTGGACCGCTACACCCTCGTGGTGGGAATCATCTGGTTCGCGTGTATTGTCGGCTTTGGACTCTGGATCAAGCTTTCATCCGGCGCCTGAATCTTTTTGATTTTCTGTCCGGCTCGCGAGTCGACACTGTCCAGTACTAGACTCGCTGGGTCGTTTGGTCCTGCAGATGCAGATTGCGGGACATCTTTCATGCGGCCATGCACCGAGCTTCGCCTGCGTATCTCACCCCCGGACACCAGGAGCGACAAGCCGTGGCAAGTGGTAACGCCATTCGTGGCACCAGAGTTGGCTCCAGCCCAGTGCGTTGGGTGGACGGCACCGCGGAGCGGACCGAGGCAGTCCCCCGGCGTGCGGTCGGATTCTGGTGTGCCAACGGGCACCATACGGAACACTCGTTTGCCGCGGACGTGCCCGTGCCAGCCCAGTGGGACTGCCCCCGATGCGGCCTACCCGCAGGCCAGGACGAGGCCAACCCCCCGGCCCGCCCCCAGATCGAGCCCTACAAGACGCACCTCGCCTACGTGAAGGAGCGCCGCAGCCAGGCCGACGGTGAGGCCATCCTCGCCGAAGCCATGGCCCGCCTCCGCCAACGCCGCGGCGAGCGCTAGCCCCCGCCGCGCAGCGATCTTGGTCGCCCAACGACCGTATTCGGTACCCCACCGACCACGGTTGGCCGGGGTGCACGGCCGAGTGCACCGCGAGGGCGGCGGCGAGGTGGTCAGCGGAGGCTGCGAACCGACGGGGGGGACTTGGGCGGCGGCGGCTCGGTCGAGCATCCAGAGGGTGCGGTCCATGCCCGCTACCCCGGCGGCGGGGAGTTGGACCGGGTCGGGACCGGAAAACGCCATGCCGACCGCCTGGGCCTTGCCCGTTCCGGTGGCCATCAGCCACAGCTCCTCGGCCGCCCTGTTGATAGTCGGCAGGGTCAGCGTGATGCGCACCGGCGGCGGTTTCGGGCTGCCCCGAACGGCGGAGACCGGACGGGTCTCGTGGCCACCGGGTGCTGCGGAAAGATCGAGGCGACGTGGCCGTCCTCGCCGACACCCAGCATCAGCAGGTCGAAGTGGGGTAGCCGCGTGCCGGCGCCGAGGCCGAGGCCAGTTCGGCGGCGTACCGTGCGGCGGCGGCTTCGGGATCGTCGCCGTCGGGACCGTCGGAGGCGGGCATCGGATGTACGCGAGCCGGGTCGAGCGGCAACGCGTGAAGGAGCGCGGCCCGGGCCTGCGTCTCGTTGCGGTCCGGGTCGCCCGGCGGGTAAGAAGCGTTCGTCACCCCACCAGACGTCGACCCGGCCCCAGTCGACCGCGTCGCGAGCCGCCGAGTCGCGCAGGGCCGGTGAGACCGCTGCGCCGATACGGCCGCCAGTGAGTCGACAGCGGCGTACCCCCGCGGGCGGCTTGGGCGTCGACGAGCCGGACCACGAGCGGGCGGCCACCGCCTGCGCGAGCTCCTCGAGGTCGGCGTGCACCGCCACCGTGACCTCGCTCATGACGGGGTACCGGTGGTGACCGGGTCGTGCCAGATGTGCACCCGGCTGCCCGGGCGCTTGCTCAGTCCGACCACCCCGGTGGCCGCTTCCAGCGCGGTGGCGTAGGGCTGGTCGGCGTCGAGCCGGCGCAGTTCCTCGGCCAGTTGGTCACCCAGCGCGCGGGGACCAGCGGAACCACCCGCTGCGGCAGGCCGGTGCGATTGAGTAGGGCGACCTCGTCGCCGCGTTCAATGGTGATCTCATCGCCGTTGGCCATGCGGAGGGTGACCGCCCGAACCAGCCGGCCGCCGATGGTCTGGGCGGGTCGACGCCCAGCCGGTTGCGCAGCCAGCCGCGCAGGAGCTCGGCCACCGGGTCGCCTTCGGCGGCGGTGACGCTGACCGACACCACGGGCGCGTTGGCCGTGTCCATCGCACCGGCAAGCAGGCTGCGCCAGGCGGTGGTGCGGGTCCAGGCCAGGTCGGTGTCCCCGGGCGCGTAGTCCTCGGCCCGCTGCCGCAGCGCGGCCATCGGATCGGCCTCTGCGCCGACGTCGGTGATCCGGCGTTCCGCGACCACGCCGAGCGAGTCGTTGCGATCCGGTCCGGCAATCGCCGTGCCACCAGGTCACCACCGGCACGTCCGGCGCCAGCAGCGGCATCACCACCGACTCGGCGTGCGGGCAGCCGGCCGTGCATGCGGGTACGACCGCCTCGGCCGGGCCGAGCCGGCCGCCGACGACGATCTCCGCGTCCAGCCGCGATTCTGGATTGTTCTCGCTGTTGGCCGGCAGCTTGCTGACGCACCACGATCAACAGGCGGCAGGGGTGCGCCGCCGCGGCGGTCGCGGCCGCGGTCTCCGCCTCCCGGACCCGCTTCTCGTCCACGACCGCCATCAGGGTCAGAGCGATCCGCTGGCCACGCCGCCAGCATTGCGCCGCTCGGCCGCGAGCGCCTTGACGACCTCGTTGCCAGTGGTGTCCCAGAGCGCTATCACAGAGTCCTCCGCAGATGCAGTCGGCAGTGAGGGTCATGCGCGTCGCCAGTTGCGGCCGTCGCGGGCCAGCATCTCGTCGGCGGCCCGTGGACCCCATTCGCCGGCCCGGTAGGGAACGGCGTCGTGCCGGCCCAGGCGTGCTCCAACGGGTCCACCACTTCCAGCCTGCCTCGACCTCGTCGGCGTGCGGGAACAGCGTGCGGTCGCCGATCAGCACGTCGAGCACCAGCCGCTCGTACGCCTCGGGGCTGGACTCGGTGAACGCCTCGCCGTACTGGAAGTCCATCGTGATGTCGCGGACCTCCATGGTGGTGCCCGGGACCTTCGAGCCGAACTTGAGCGTGACGCCCTCGTCCGGCTGTACCCGGATGACCAGCTGGTTGTGTCCGAGCAGCTCCACATCGGCCGGGTCGAACGGCAGGTGCGGTGCCCTCTTGAACATGATCGGCGATCTCGGTGACCCGCCGGGGCAGCCGCTTGCCGGCCCGGATGAAGAACGGCACGCCGGCCCAGCGGCGGTTCTGGATGCCCAGCGTGACCGCCACGTAGGTCTCGGTGGTGGAGTCGGCGGGCATGCCCTCCTCCTCCAGGTAGCCGACCACGCGCTCGCCGGCCACCCAGCCGCGCAGGTACTGGCCCGCGTACGGTTCCGGTGGCGATGTCCGCGGGCAACGCGATGGCCCTGAGCACCTTCAGCTTCTCGGCGCGGATCTCGTCGGCGTCGAAGCTCGTCGGCTCCTCCATCGCGACCAGCGCGAGCAGTTGCAGCAGGTGGTTCTGCAGCACGTCCCGGGCGGCGCCGATGCGCGTCGTAGAAGCCGGCCCGGCTGCCGATGCCGACGTCCTCGGCCATCGTGATCTGCACCGAGTCGACGTAGTCGGCGTTCCACATCGGCTCGAACAGGTCGTTGGCGAAGCGCAGCGCCAGGATGTTCTGCACCGTCTCCTTGCCGAGGTAGTGGTCGATGCGGAAGACGTCCTGCGCGGTGAAGACGTCGTCGACGAGGTCGTTGAGCTCCCGGGCCGAGGGGAGGTCGTGCCCGAACGGCTTCTCGACCACGACCCGGCGCCAGCCGCCGGACTTCTCGTTGCTCGCGCCATGTCCGGTGCGGGCGAGCTGCTTGAGCACCGACCGGGAACGCGGCCGGGGGGATGGAGAGGTAGAACGCGGCGTTGCCGTCGATGCCGTGCGAGTCGGCGCAGCTCGTCGAGACGTGCGGTGCGAGGTGGTCGAACGCGGCGTCGTCGTCGAACGAGCCCGGCACGAACTTGATGTTGCCGGCCAGCCGGGCCCAGACCTCCTCCCGCCACGGGGTGCGGGCGTGCTCGCTGCGCCGCGTCGTGGGCCACCTCCTCGAAGTCGCCGTCACCCCAGTCACGCCGGGCGAAGCCCGACCACGACGAAGCCGGGCGGCAGCAGCCCCCGGTTGGCCAGGTCGTAGATCGCCGGCAGCAGCTTCTTGCGGGACAGGTCCCCGGTCACGCCGAAGATGACCAGCGCGCACGGCTCCGGGATCCGGGGGAGCCGCCGGTCCTGCGGGTCGCGCAGGGGGTTCATGCCGGCTGCTCGGTCCGCTGAGGTCAGTCGTCCCTCGTCACGCCGGTCGACCGGCGGCGCAGCAGCTGCGCGCACGCCGCCGCCGGTTCGGTCAGGTGCAGCCGCAGCACCGGCCGACCGTGGCCGGCCAGGGCCTGCCGGTCGCCGGCGGCCTGGGCTGCCTGGAGCTCACCGAAGGTGTACGGGCTGGCCGGGGATGGCCAGGTCATCGGCGACCGGAGCCGGTGATCTGCAGGAACGCGCCGACCTGCGGGCCGCCCTTGTGGTACTGCCCGGTCGAGTGCAGGAACCGCGGGCCCCACCCGAAGGTGACCGCGCGGCCCTGACCCGGGCCAGCAGCCGGGACGCAGCCCGGTCGCCGCGGCGTCGGCGAGCCGGTCGAGGTAGGCCTGCACGGCCAGGTAGCCGTCGTCGTCGGGAGCTGGCCGATCAGCCAGCGCGAGCGCGCCGTCCAGCTGTCGGTGGCACCGTCCAGGTCGTCGGCGTACACCTCGACCGCGCCCTCGACAAACGAGCGGCGCCTGCTCGGCCGTCGCGGCGGCATCGAGCAGGTCGCGTGTTCGGCTTGCTTTCGGTGACGTCGGGCTGGTCGAACGGGTTGATCCCGAGCACCCGGCCGGCGATCGCGACGGCGGACTCCCAGACCAGGAACTGGCCCCGAGGGGCCCGTTGACCGCGACGTGCGGGCTCGCCCGCTGCCGGGCACCTGTCCCGGCGCCGAGCGAGCCACCCATGGTCGACGGTCAGCCGTGGTCGCCGCTCGAGCCGGGCGCGTCGGCGACTCCACGACGACCGGCAGGATGCCCATGCCCTGCTTGCCGGTGGACTCGGCGATGAGCTGCTCGGCCCAGTCGCCGCAGCCCGATGATGCCGGTGCCGTCGTCGATGAGCGCGACCTTGTCCCGACCGGCCTGCGCGGCCGCGCCGAGGGCGGCGCCGAGGGCCAGCGCCGGGTTGTCCCGGTCGTCGGCCGAGGCTGCGGGCGAGCGCGTCGGCCTCGTCGAGCAGTTCGGCGACGTCGACGCCGGCGAGCGCCGAGGGGACCAGGCCGAACGCGGTCAGCGCCGCAGTAGCGGCCGCCCACGTTCGGGTCGGCCAGTACGACGTGGTGCGCCCTCTCGCCGCGCGGTCGCCTCCAGCGGCGAGCCGGGATCGGTGACGATCACGAATGCCGGCCGCTGTCGGCGATCCCGGCGTCGGAGAACGCCTGCCAGAACGCGCGCCGCTGGCTGTCGGTCTCCACAGTGGAGCCGGACTTGCTGGAGACCACCACGACACGGTGCGCGAGCCGGTCGGCCAGGCGCCGAGCGGACCTGGCCGGGGTCGGTGGTGTCGAGCACGGTCAGCCGCACGCCCAGCGGTCGCGGGCGATCGACCTCGGGGGCGAGCGAGGAGCCGCCCATGCCGGCGAGCACGACGTGGTCCAGGTCGGCCAGTCCTCGCGCAACGCTCGGCCAGGACCGGGACGAGGTCCCGGCTACGCCGCGTGAGTGTCCACCCAGCCCAGCCGCATGGACGCCTCGGCCTCGGCGTCCGGCCCCCACAGTGTGGGGTCCTTCTTGGCGAGCAGTCCCGGCACCCGGTCTGGACCAGCGTTCCCGGGTCCGCGGGCGGCGGGCGACGGTGGTCGGTGTCGCGCACCACCAGCCCGGCCGCGGCGTCGATCTCGCTCATGAACCCGCTCCGAGCTGCTTTTCACCTGCTGACGGTCGAGCAGCTCCAGCCAGGAGGCGTCGAACTTCTGCACGCCTTCCCGCTCGAGCGTGGCATGACGTCGTCGAGGTCGATGCCGAGCGCTGCCAGCGCGGCGAGACGCCCTGCGCCTGCGCCGTACGAGCCTGTCACCGCGTCCGCTGTGAGCTCCCCGTGGTCGGCGAAGGCGTGCATGGTGGCCTCCGGCATCGTGTTGACCGTGCCCGGCGCGACCAGCTCCTCGACGTACATGGCGTCGCGGTAGTCCGGGTTCTTGTCGCCGGTGGAGGCCCACAGCGGCCGCTGCGGCTTGGCGCCGGCCGCGCTCGAGCGCCTGCCAGCGCTCGGTGTCGAAGACCTCGTCGTAGTGCTGGTAGGCCAGCTGCGCGTTGGCGACCGCGGCCTTGCCGCGCAGCGCCAGGGCCTCGTCGGTGCCGATCTTCTCCAGCCGCGTGTCGACCTCGGTGTCCACCCGGGAGACGAAGAACGAGGCGACCGAGCCGATCGTCGACAGGTCGTGCCCGTTGGCCTTGGCCTGCTCCAGCCCGGCGAGGAAGGCGTCCATGACCTGGGCGGTAGCGGTCCAGGCCGAAGATCAGCGTGACGTTGACGCTGATGCCCTCGGCCAGCGTCTGGGTGATCGCCGGGATGCCCTCGGCCGTCGCCGGGATCTTGATGAACAGATTCGGCCGGTCGACCATCCACCACAGCTGCTTGGCCTCGGCGACGGTCTGCGCCGGTCGTGGGCCAGCGCGGGTCGACCTCGATGGAGACCCGGCCGTCCACACCGGCGCTGCGTCGTAGACCGGGCGGAAGACGTCGCAGGCCCAGCGGACGTCGTACGTGGTGATCATGCGGACCGCTTCGTCGACCGACGGCGCAGCGTCCCGCGGGTCGCGAGGTCGATGCCGAGCTGCTCGGCGTACGGCGTCGGCGTCGTCAGAGCGCCTTCGCGAAGATCGACGGGTTGGTGGTGACGCCGACGACGTGCTTCGTCGGTACGCAGGTCTCCAGGCCGCCGGATGACAGTCGTTCCCGGGAAAGGTCGTCGAGCCAGATCGCGACGCCCGCGGCGGAGAGTTCGGCCAGCTGCGCTCAGTGCCTTCGTCGGGTCAGGTGCCGTCGATCGCTCCGGCCTCAGTTGCCGGTGGTCGAAACCGCTGATCGTCGCCGCACCTCGGGTCAGCGACGCGTGGCCGCGGCGACGACCCGGTCGGCGGTGAAGCCGAACTGCTCGAACAGACGCTGTAGGGCGCGCTCGCCCCGAAGTGCTCGATGCTGACGCGTCTCGCCGACGGTCGCCGACGATGGCCGCGCCAGGACATGGCCAGCCCGGCCTCGACGCTGACCCGCGCCTTGACCGCCGCGCGGCAGCACCGACTCGCGGTAGGCGGCTCGTCCTGCGCGCTCGAACCACTCCTGGCAGGGCATCGAGACGACCCGGGTGGGGACTGCCGTCGGCCTCCAGCGCGCTCGCGGGCGTCGACGCAGAGCTGCACCTCGGAGCCGGTGCCGATGATGATCACCTGGGGCTTGCCGTCGCCGCCTCGGCCAGCACGTAGCCGCCCTTGGCGGTGTCGACGCGTCGGCCGGACGTGCCGGTCGATCGCGGAGGTTCTGCCGGGTCAGCGCGCAGCGCGGTCGGCCGGTCCGTGGTGCTCCAGGGCGTGCCGCCACGCCCAGGCGGTCTCGTTGGCGTCGGCCGGGCGGACCACGTCCAGGCCGGGGATCGCCCGCAGCGCGGCCAGGTGCTCGATCGGCTGGTGGGTCGGGCCGTCCTCGCCGAGGCCGATCGAGTCGTGCGTCCAGACGTAGATCACCGGCAGCTTCATCAGCGCCGCCAGCCGCACCGAGGGGCGCATGTAGTCGCTGAACACCAGGAACGTGCCGCCGTACGGCGCGGGTGCCGCCGTGCAGCACGATGCCGTTGAGGATCGACGCCCATGGCGTGCTCGCGGATGCCGAAGTGCAGGGTGCGGCCGTACTCGTCGCCCGGGAAGTCCTTGGTGGCGTGCTCGGCCGGCACGAACGACGGCTCGCCCGTCGATCGTCGTGTTGTTGCTCTCGGCCAGGTCGGCCGAGCCGCCCCACAGCTCCGGCAGCACCGGCGGCGAGCGCCTGGAGCACCTTGCCGGAGGCCTTGCGGGTGGCGATGCCTTGGCGTCGGCCGGGAAGCTGCGGCAGCGCGTCGGTCCAGCCCGTCTGGCAGGGCACGGTGGCCATCCGCTCGCCGGACAGTCGCGCTGCGCTCCGGGTTGGCCGCGCCCAGCGCGTCGAACTGCTGGTTCCAGCGGCATGCGCGGACTCGGCCCAGCGCTACCGCACCGCGCGGGCTGGGCGAGCACCTCGTCGTCGACCTGGAAGTCGCGCTGCGGGTCGAAGCCGAGGATCTCTTCGTCGCCGCGACCTCGTCGGCGCCGAGCGCCGAGCCGTGCACCTTGCCGGTGTTCTGCTTGTTCGGCGCGGGCCAGCCGATGATGGTGCGCAACGCGATGAACGACGGCCGGCCGGTCTCCGCCTTGGCGGCCTCGAGCGCCTGGTAGAGCGCCTCGACGTCCTCGTGGTAGCCGTCGGACCCCGCCAGTCGACGTGCTGCACGTGCCAGCCGTACGCCTCGTAGCGGGCCGCCGACGTCCTCGGACTTGGCGATGGTGGTGTCGTCCTCGATGGAGATCTGGTTGTCGTCGTAGATCAGCACCAGGTTGCCGAGCTGCTGGTGGCCGGCGAGTGCGCTGACCTCGTGGCTGATGCCCTCTTCGATGTCGCCGTCGGAGGCGATGACGTAGATGAAGTGGTCGAACGGGCTGGCTCCGGCGGCGGCTGTCCGGGTCGAACAGGCCGCGCTCGCGGCGGGCGGCCATGGCCATGCCGACCGCGTTGCCGAGCGCCCTGGCCGAGCGGGCCGGTGGTGGTCTCCACGCCTGGCGTGTGGCCGTGCTCGGGGTGGCCCGGCGTGAGCGAGCCCCACTGCGCAGCGGCTGGAGGTCGTCCAGTTCGAGGCCGTAGCCGGCGAGGTAGAGCTGGATGTAGAGGGTGAGGCTCGAGTGTCCGGCGGAGAGCACGAACCGGTCCCGGCCGGGCCAGTGCGGGTCGGTCGGGTCGTGCCGCATGACCTTCTGGAACAGCAGGTAGGCGGCCGGTGCCAGGCTCATCGCTGTGCCCGGGTGCCCGTTGCCCGCCTTCTCCACCGCGTCCATGGCCAGGACGCGGACCGTGTCGACCGCCCGGCGGTCGACATCGGACCAATCGAGAGTGCTCACAGACCTGCTACTCCTCGCGCATGCTCGGCCGCCCGCCGACCGCCACAGTGCGACCGCGAGCGGCCGGTGTCGGCCGTCACTCAGGACACTACCCACTGACCTGACGGTGCACGCGACGGAGGCTCAAACAGTCTGGTGCCGCTGGACACACCTGATGCACGCGTGACTCGCGGATGAACGGGGCGCAACCGATGTCAGGCGCCCCACGGATCCGGCTCACCGGGCCCGCTCGGACAAACCGTCTGTCGTCCAACCGATAGTGTGCACTCGCAAGGACCCCTACGAGCGCTGAGCGGGAGCTGTTGCATGTCGCGCCTGATCCGAACGGTGATGCTGCTGGTCGTGACCGGCCTGCTGGCAGGGACCGTGGGGTGCACCGAGCAGCAACCCACCCCGCCGGCTCCGTCGGCGACGGTGACCTCGACGCCGTCGAGCGGGCCCACCTTGCCCGCGGTGGGTGCCGAGTGCCGGCCGGAAGCCACCAAGGGTCGGACGCTGCGGTTGATCAACGGCGCTGGCCACAGCGTGGCCGCGGTGGACCTGGGCACCGGTTTTTCCGGCGTGGTTCTCGCCCACCAGAGCGACGGCAGCCTGTGTGAGTGGCTGCCCTACGGCGAGCAGCTCGCCGCGCAGGGCTACCGGGTGCTCGCGTTCGACTTCGTGGGCTCGGGCTCGTCGTCCATGCCGAAGCAGAAGACGTACGTCGAGGATGTCCGCACCGCGGTCACCTACCTGCGCGAGCAGGGTGTCGGCAAGGTCGTGATCATCGGTGCGTCGATGGGCGCCACCATGAGCATCGTGGCCGGTGCGGCCATCGCGCCGCCGGTCGACGGCGTGGTCGCGCTGTCCACCCCGGTGGCCTTCGACGGGGTCAACGCGCAACGGGCCGCACCCTCCCTCAAGTCGCCGGTGCTCTACGTGGCCGGCGACACCGACGGCGACTACGCCAGCTACGCCAAGGACGTCTACGACGCGACCCCGGCCGAGCTGCGCCAGCTGGTGGTGGTCTCCGCTCCTCAGCACGGCATCCGTCTGATGGACAGCGAGGTGCAGGCGACGTTCAAGGTGCGTACGGCCGTGTTGCAGTTCCTCTACCTGCACGCTCCGCCGCTGTCCTCGCCGCCACCGACCCCCCGCTGACCTCGCCTGACGCCCGCCTGACCGTGTGGGCGTGGCCAGGAAGTGTGACCGCCGGCACGCGGGCCGGCCTGCCTCGGCGGCCCGTGGAGCTGGGCGTACGCTGTCCCTCTGTGCGGAGCCGGAGGGCGTGGCGTTGCACTGCCTCGATCGTCCGCCCGGACCGACTCCTCAACCGCCGCCCACGCCGGAAGGTGAGCGCCACTGTGATATCCCCGGTGCGTGCCCGAGACTGGCGCCCTGACGCGGATGTGAGGTCCAGCCGGTGAGCACGGTGGCTGACCGAGCCGCGGTCCCCACGGACGAGCCCGGATCGGCGGGCGCCGCATCGGCGATATCCGCGCCGACCGCGGTCCTCGACGTGGTGGCGGGCGCCAGCCGGGCCGCCGCCCGGGGCCCGGTGTCGCCGGTCGACCGGCTGCGGGCGTACCTGAAACTGACCAAACCGCAGATCGTCGAGTTGTTGCTGGTGACGACCGTGCCGGCGATGCTGCTGGCCGACCCGGTGTCGCCATCGTTGGGCCTGATCGCCATCGTGCTGGTGGGCGGCTCACTGGCCGCCGGCGCGGCGAACGTCATCAACTGCTACATCGACCGCGGCATCGACGAGGTGATGCGGCGCACCTCGCGTCGCCCACTACCGACGCACGTGGTGGCGCCCCGCTCGGCGTTGGTCTTCGGGTTGACCCTGGGTGTCGTGTCCACCGTGCTGATGGCCGTGTTCACGAACTGGCTGGCCACCCTGCTGACGGTCGCGGCGATCGTCTACTACGACGTCATCTACACGATGTGGCTGAAGCGCACCACCTCGCAGAACACGTTCTGGGGCGGCGTGTGCGGGGCGATGCCGGTGCTGATCGGCTGGGCCGCGGTCACCGGCTCACTGGCCTGGCCAGCCTGGCTGATGTTCGCCATCGTGCTGTTCTGGCAACTGCCGCATTTCTACCCGCTGGCGATCAAGTTCAAGGACGACTACGCCCGGGCCGGCATTCCGATGCTGCCGGTGGTGGCGACGCTGCGCCGGGTAGGCCTCGAGTCGGTGGTTTTCGCCTGGCTGACCGGACTCACCGCAATCGCGCTGTGGCCGGTGGCCATGTCCTGGGTGTACGGCATACCGACGGTGCTGGCCAGCGCGTTATTCATCCTGGAGGCGCACCGCATGGACGGTCGGATCCGCCGGGGCGAAGCGGTCAAGCCGATGCGACTGTTCCACTGGTCGATCACCTACCTGACGGTGGTCTTCGTGGTGATAGCCGTGGACGCCCTCGTTGGCACCTGAATCGCCCGAATCGCCTGATCCATCATTTCTATCAATGTGATAACGCACATTCAGTCTGATTTGCCCACGTCAAATGGGGCGAAACTCAAGGCGTGACTAAGCTTACTTGTCGTGTTCGTGTCTGGTCGCGGGAAAGCCGCCTAGGCTCAGCGTCATGGCAGATGGTTCCAACACGCCCCAGCGCTCCGTAACCGCCACGCCAGCCACAGGTTCTCTGGTGGACGGCCTGAAGTCGTTCGCCGCCGGTCACGGTGGCGCGACCGCGGTCATCGAGTACGTCGGCCGGCGCGGTGCGCGCATCGTGCTTGTCGGCCAGGATGGCACCTGGGGCGACCACTTCGCGGCCAGCACCGACATGGCCCGCGCCGCCTGTGAGAAGGCCGGGGTCGGCATCGAGAACGAGTGGGAGCGGGAGCTCGTCGAGCAGATGAGGCCCAGCAACGATCTGTGGCGTTCGATGGGGCGGCGCACCCTCAGCCGCTAGCGGCCCTTCTCAAGACTCTTTCGTGGTCCAGGTCCACCCGCACAGCCAGTTGGCGACCGGATCACCTTCACCTAGGGTCGACGGCGTGAATGACGCCCCCACCCTCCGGGCTGCCCGGGTGGCCCTGGTGACCTGCGCCGAGATTGCGGAGCTGGACCCGGACGACCGCCTGCTGCTCGACCCGCTGGAAACGTTGCGGGTGGGCGCGGACCCGGTGGTCTGGGACGACGCCGGCGTCAACTGGGGTGCGTACGACCTGGTTGTGCTCCGGTCGACCTGGGACTACCCGCGGCGGCGCGACGAGTTCGTGGCCTGGGCCCGCACCGTGCCGCGTCTGGCGAACCCGGCCAACGTGGTGTCCTGGAACACCGACAAGCGCTACCTCAGCGAGCTCGCGTCCGCCGGTGTGCCGGTGGTGCCGACCGAGTGGATCGCTCCCGCGGACGCCTGGGCGCTGCCGGTCCGCGGCGAATGGGTCATCAAGCCGGCCGTGAGCGCCGGCAGCCTCGACACCGGGCGCTACGACATGAGCGACCCGGCGCATCGCGACCTGGCCCTCGCGCACCTGGGCCGGCTGCGGCAGGCGGGCAGGCTGGCCATGGTGCAGCCGTACCTGCCCTCGGTGGACACCCAGGGCGAGACCGCGCTGTTGTTCTTCGCCGGCCAGTACTCGCATGCCATCCGCAAGGGGCCGATGCTCACCGGGCCGGACGAGGCCGTGAAAGGCCTGTACAAGGTCGAGGACATCACCCCCCGGCAACCGTCCGACGCGGAGCTGGCGGTGGGCATCCGCGCACTGGCCGCGGTACCCGGCGGAGTCGAGCGGCTGTTGTACGCCCGGGTGGACCTGGTCGAGGGCCGCGACGGCGAGCCTGCGGTGATGGAGCTGGAGCTCACCGAACCGTCGTTGTTCCTGCACACCGCGGCCACCGCCGCGCCCGCGTTCGCCGCGGCGATCGCCGCAGCCGTGCACCGCTGATTGTGTGCTGCGCTGACGCGTCGCCACCGGGCGGTGCTGTGGCACAAGACCGTTCCCCCGCTCGAAGGTGATGGAGATCCCGTGACGCGAAGAATCAGCGCTTTGGCTATCGCCGCCACCATCATCGTGGGGATCACGGCATGTGGGAGCGAATCGCCGACCACACCGGTGCCGTCAGGTTCCTCCGCAGCACCGACGAAGGTGAAGGCCGGCGTCATCGCGATCGTCGACGTGGCACCGATCTACCTTGGCAAGCAGCAGGGGTTCTTCAGCAAGCGCAACATCGACCTGACCCTGGAGACGGCACAGAGCGGGGCCGCGATTGTGCCCGCCGTGGTGTACGGGCAGTACCAGTTCGGCTTCAGTAACGTGGTCTCGCTGCTGCTGGCCCAGTCCCGCAACGTGCCGATCAAGGTGGTCAGCAACGGCAACAACGCCACCGGCGACTCGGCCAACGACTTCGGTGCACTGGTCGTCAAGGACCCGGCCATCACCAGCGCCAAGGATCTGGTTGGCAAGAAGGTAGCCACCAACGCGCTCAGGAACATTGTGGACACCACGGTCAAGGACATCGTGCAGCAAGACGGCGGCGACCCGAGCAAGGTCTCCTTCGTCGAGCTTGCCTTTCCGGACATGGCCGCCGCGATGGACGCGGGCAACGTCCATGGCATCTTCGTGGTGGAGCCGTTCCTGTCCGCGGCCAAGGCCAAAGGTTGGAAGGTCATCGGCTCGTACTCGGACGTGACCCCGAACCTGTGCGTGGCGCTGTACTTCACCTCCAAGGAGTTGGTCGGCAAGGACCCGGATCTGGTCAAGCGGTTCAGCGACGCGATGGCCGAATCGTTGGCCTACGCCGACTCGCACCCTGATGAGGTACGGGCGATTCTGAGCGGCTACACCCAGCTCAACGAGGAGCAGCGCAAGTCGCTGACCCTGCCGAAGTGGCCGCCGACCATCAACAAGGACGCGGTGGCCAAGCTCGGCGACCTGGCCCTGACCTACGGACTCCTGACGGCCAAGCCGGACCTGGGAGCCTTGCTCCCGTGACGTCGCCTGCCGACACATCGCCAGCTGCACCCTCGCTCGCGGCGTCGAAAGCACCATCGGGCAGGACCGGCGCGCTGTCGCCGGTTGCGCGGCCAGGTGTACTCCCGGATTCAGCAGGCGAAGAAGGAGATCCTGTCATGACATTGCGCACCAGCCTACCGTTTCAGGCCGATCATGTTGGTGGCAAGATCACCGAGGGCGAACTGCGGTCCTTTGAGGACGATGCGATCCGCGCCGTGGTGTGGATGCAGGCCGACGTCGGGTTGCGCTCGGCCACCGACGGTGAGTTCTGCCGTCCCTCCTGGTCACCGCGAAGATGACCATCCCGTCGCCCTTCAATGGTGCTCTACCGCGGTGGCCCGGCGGCCATCGATCCGTCCGTGTGCTCCGACGAGGACGAGTTCTGGGCCGACCTGTCCGCGGCTACGCCGAGCAGGTCCGGGGAATCGCCAACCTTGGCTGCTCCCACCTGCAACTCGACGACACCAGTGTGGCCTACCTCGACGACCCGGCCCAGCGGGCGCAACTCACCGACCGCGGCGACGACGCCGGAGCACCAGCACCTGCGCTATATCAAGCAGATCAACGCGGCCCCGGCCGGCCGGCAGGTTTCGCGGTCACCACCCACATGTGCCGCGGCAAATTCCGGTCCTCGTGGGCGGCCGAGGGATCGTACGACTTCGTGGCCGAAGCGCCGTTCTCGGAACTGGACGTGGACGGCGGCTTCCTGGAGTTCGACGATGAGCGGTCCGGCGGCTTCGCCCCCTCCGTTTCGTGCCGCCCGGCAAGATGGTGGTGCTCGGCCTCGTCACCACCAAGAAGGGTGACCTGGAGTCCAAGGACACCCTCAAGCGGTGCATCGACGAAGCCACCCAGTACATCCCGCTCGAGCAGCTTCGCCTGTAACCCCAGTGTGGCTTCTCCTCCACTGTGGAAGGTAACGTGCTGACCTACGAGCAGGAGGTGGCCGGGTTGCGCCTGATTGCCGAGACCGCGCCCGAGGCCTGGGGCTGACGCGCTTGGAGCTTGCAACGGCGCCGCCGCGATCGGTTCGGCGGCCGGCATTGTGTGGCTGGTGTCGATCGTGCTGGTCGCGGCAAACTTACGGCCGGTGATCGCTTCCGTACCACCCCTCGTGGACCACCTCAGCGCGCTGTTCGGCCTGTCCTCGGTGGCGGCCGGCGCACTGAACACCCTGCCCGTGGTGCGCATGGGCCTGCTGGCCCCGACCGCGGCGGTGGCTGCCCGGTGGTTCGGCGAGACCCGGGTGCTGGCGTTTCGCGGTGGGTCTCATCGGCGCCGGTGCACATCGGTCTCGGCATGAACGCACCGCACGCCGGGCTCCTGCTGGCTCTGTTCAGCGCGGCCCGGATCGTGACGGCTTTGGCGATGCCGGCGATGGCGCGTCGCACCGGTAACACCCGGATCGCGCCAACGCCCGCCGCCGCACCGGCGTACAGCGGGACGGCGTTCTTCGTCGGCTATCTGCTGGCCGCGGTCGGCCCGGCGGCGGCCGGTGCGCTGCGCGACGCGACCGGCGGCTTCACCGCGGTGTTCGCCAGCCTGGAGGTTCTCGGCCTGGCCACGCTCGCCGCCGCCCTGAGCCAAAGCTCCGCATGATCCACGTCGATTGTGGACGCTCAAGAGTCCACAATCGACACGAATCAGGGCCTGACGTCTACGCCGTCAGGCCGCAGGGGTTTCGGCTGGTGCTGCGGTGGCTTCGGCTGCCCCGCGCCGGCGGAAGGTCCGGAGGAGGAAGATGATCCAGGCGATGGCGGCGGCTGCGCCAGCCAATGCGAAGGCGGTGACCAGAAGGTAGGTGGAGCCGCCAGCGCCGGCGAAGACACCCTTGCGCGCGCCCGCGTCGATGGCCTCGGTCGTACTGCCTACCTTCAGTGAAGCTGGTTCGTCGTACAGGATTACGTCAGCCCGGGTCTTGCCGTCGGGCGTGGTGAAAGTCCCGTAGAAGGAGCAGGAACGCCGTCCGCAGTCCTCGCGATCGGCGGTGAAGGTGCCGATCGTTCCGTTGCCCGCCTTGGCCTGCCAGGCTGGAACCACGTCCTGGCCCCCGAACACGATTCCCATGACGGCGATCAGGGGTAGCCCGATCCAGAGGAAGAACCGCAGGCGCCAGTCCGCGATCTTGTTGAGTCCGCTCATGACCGCCGAGCCTACTGCATGATCGATCGGTCCTGCGATCGGACATAGAGGGATGTAAGGCGCTGTTGTCAACCGTCTTCGCAGATCGGCCATTGAGGAATCAACGCTCGTCGCAGCTATAGCGCGTCAGATGGTTTTGGTCAATACCGTTAGCGTAGTGTTGAGAACTTGCTGGTAGGCCTTCCCTCGGACTTGCAGGACTCCTTAAGCTTCCTCCCGCAGATACACATTGAGCGGGGGACGCATGACGCATGTCGGCAGCAGTTCAGGTCACGTCAACGCTAAATCTGGATCTTTGAGCACTTCCATGCGTCTGTCGATCGCCGTGGTTTGTGCCTTGGTGGCTTCCGCGACTGTTCTGCTTGCCCCCGCTCGGCGCGCGACCGCGGCGGATCCGTCTCCGGTCTGCACAGAGACGGCCGCGTCGGAGACTGCGGCCCGCCAGATGGCGGCGGCCTGTGCCAAGCGGGTGGAGGCCCTGTCGTTGCGGTCGGAGCGAAGTCAGGTGTTCGCTGAGTCCGGTGGGTCCTTCACGTATGAGGCGACGCTGACGCCACAGCGGGTTCGCAAGGCCGACGGCTCCTGGACTGGGATCGACCGCACCCTGCAGCGTCGAGCCGATGGCGCCGTGGTTCCGGCGGCGAGTGTCGTTGACGTCCAGTTCTCCGGTGGTGGTAGTGGTCCGTTCGTGCAGTGGCGGCGAAATGGCCATCTGTTCACCATGTCGTGGCCGACCGCGCTCCCCGCGCCCGTCCTGGCAGGCAGTTCGGCCACCTACCCGTCGGTGATGGACGGCGTCGATTTGGTTGTCACTGCGACTGATGAGGGCTTCCGCCACGTCCTGGTGGTGCGCACGGCCAAGGCCGCCGCCGATCCTCGCATCCGCGACATCCGTTACGGACTGGGTGGCGACGTACGGATGTGCGTGCTGCTGAGCGCCTCGTCGGAGGCCGCGAACCCCGTCAACGGCGGTGAGTCGACGACGGCGCGGTGGATGCGTTTCAACGTCGCGAACTTTAAGCTCGTGGTCGTCTACAACTCGTTGCCGGTCCTAGGTGCGACGTCGACCAGCCCGGCCACGACGTGTGTGTCAGGCGATACGCCGGCAGCGAACCGCCCCGGGGTGTCGAGAACGCCGACCCTCAGCGCCGTCGCGTTGGACGACGACCCTGGTGAGACCGATCTGAAGACCATCTTCGAGTGGCAGCCGTGGGTCGTGGCGAGTTCGACTTGGGGCGCCGTGTCGTCGTTGTCGCAGAACAACGTGGCCCGCGACACGGCTGGGCAGGTGACTCCCTCGACGTTGCCGGACGGCACGTACCGGTGGCGTGTCCGGGTCGCGGATCCATGGTCGGTTGGAGGCACCAGCGGTGAGGACACCACCGCATGGTCAGCGTGGTGCCAGTTCCAGGTGGACACGGTGAACCCTGGCCTGCCCACCGTCACCAGCACAGACTTCCCGAGTGGCTGCGCGCCGTGTGGAAATGTGGGCACTCCGGGCCAGCTGACATTCTCTGGCGTCAGTGACGTTGTCGCTTACCTGTGGGGTCCGTTGGATCCGCCGACCAACACAGCCACAGCGACGGCCCCCGGGGCGCCCGTAACGGTGTCCTTTACTCCGGATCGCGGCGGCCCGACCGCGATCCACGTACGGGCCATTGACTGGGCTGGCAACCAGAGCCCGATCCAGACGTACACCTTCGACGTGACACCACCCGCGGACAACGTCGGCCGCTGGCTCCAGACGGACTGGGAGCAGATGGCGAATCTGGACGACACGGCAGACGCGTCTGTCACGCACAATCTGACGTTGGCTGCGGGGAGCCGTGACGGAACTGGCCGAACCATCGGCGAAGCCGCGTTGACGCTGACCAACACGGGGGCGGAAGGTCAGTACGCGACCACGTCCGCGGTCTTGGACCCGACGATGAGCTTCACCTTGTCCGCGTTCGCCAGGTTGTCGATTTCACCCACCAGCTCGGACTTCCGGACCATTGTGTCGCAACGCGGGTCGGCGACGTCTGTGATCGAGTTGCAGGCGCAGCCGTCGGGATGGTGCCTCAACGCCAGAGACATCGGCAGTGGCGGGTCGTCCAACGCGCTCTGCGGTGGCACGGTGAAGATCGACGTGTGGACTCACGTCGCGGCGACGTACGACAACGTGACGAGCCGGTTCCGGGTCTACGTCGATGGTGAAAAGGTCGCCGACGTCGCGCATGTCGCACCGTCCTCACAGACGGGACCGTTGGCGGTCGGTGCCAGTTGGTTGAACGACGTGATCCGGGATCGGTGGACCGGCCGGATAGCTGATGTGCGCGTATGGCAACGTTCCCTCACCTCGACCGAGGTCGCCGACCTGGCCGCGCCGCCCCTGGTCGGGAAGTGGAGTTTTGGTGAGACCCGCCCACCAGAGATTGACGACTCCGGCAGAGGCAACGACCTGAACTTCAGCGGGCCTGGCATCACCGTTCCCGCGGGTGGCCAGGCGATCAACGGCACCGCGATGCAGCTCAACGGCACCGCGAACGCATACTCGGACTATCCGGTGCTGCGAACCAACAACTCGTTCACAGTCTCGGCGTGGGTGCGGCCGGACAACCTGACTGGGACCAGGGTGATCGCCTCACAGGATGGTGTGAACCAACCGGGCTTCTCGCTCGAGTACTCGCAGGCTGCCAACCGCTGGGTGATGCGGACTGTGTCGGCCGACTCCGCAGGCGCAGTCACCACGTACTCCGCGACGTCGGCCTGGCCGGCCGTTCTCGGGAATTGGACGAATGTCGTAGGCACCTACGACGCCGGTGCCAAGCAGCTTCGCATCTTCGTCGACGGTGTTCCTGGTACGGTGGCCAATACCGTGACCAACTGGCACGCCAACGGTTCGTTCCGGCTCGGCGCCGTCGGTTCCGGTGGCAGCTTCATCGGCAGTATCGATGAGGTCAATGTCTACAATGGATGCGCGCCTACCTGCAAGATCCGCGCGGACGCCCTGACGGATTTCGCGAATGTGCAGGGCGCCAACAACTGGACCTACCAGGAGACCGACGGCACCACGTACTGGCCGATGACTTTCGACGCTTCCCGCTTGTCCTGGCAGGGATCCACGCAGTTCTCGCTGGTCGGTGACGTATATCAGCACCCGGGCCCGGTGCTCAACTCGGTCCGGACCTGGACCGCGCCGAGGGCGGGAATGATCAATGTCAGCTGGAATGCGATCACCGTCGGCGCTGGAGGCAACGGAACCAAGGTCAAGGTGCTGAAGAACACGAAGGCTATCTGGGGCGAGTACCTCATAGCCGCCAACAGTTCCTGGGTAGGGACCGATGTGGTCTTGAACCAGACGATCGTCGCCGGCGATGTGATCCGCTTCGTCGTGAATGCCAATGGCGACAATGGATACGACTCGACCAACTGGGTGCCGGTTATCAACTATGTGCCATATGACCACGACCTGCAGGCTAACTTCAGTAGCACGCAGGGGGATTCGCAGTGGTACTACCAGGAATACACCGGTGGTGCCTACGTGAACATGACGTACAACAATGCCGGTGGCTATTGGAACGGCTCGGCGGAGTTCCTGCAGATAAGGCCGGATGGCGTCCATCCCGTGGATGGCAAGGACGCGGTCATCGTGTGGCGAGCAACCAAGCCCGGGGTTGTCGCCGTCACCACCCAACGGGGCCGCATCGGCGTGGGCAACGGCGGTGGCGCTGACGGCACGAGAATCAAGATTGTCAAGAGCCGGGTCGAGAACCCCAACGTTACGACGCCTGTCTGGCCCGCTTCGGGAACACCCCAGACTATTCCAGCCGGTCAGACGATCGATTTCACGCCGCTCATTGTGTCTGTGGGCGTGGGTGATCTCCTGTATTTCCAGGTGAATGCGAACGCCAACCAGGGCTTCGATTCGACCTTCTGGGTTCCGCAGATCGACTATGTCGAATGAGATCTTGCTGGGTGCCTGATCGCGTGCCCAGCCCTGAGTAGCGCGTGGCTTGATTTGAACCGCACCGCTTCGACCGGAACGGGGTAGTCGTCGTGTCCGAATCTGTTGTGATCCAGCCGCCGCCCGCGCGCCGCCATCGTCGGCGAGGGGTGATTGCCCTGGCCGCGGTGATCCCGCTGGTCTTGGTGTCCACATTGTTGTCGCCGTTGCCGGCGGTGGCGTTTCCGCCGAAGCCTGCGGATCCTCCCAGCCTGAACCACGACAAGCGGGTAGAGGGTGGCGACGTGGCGACTCGGAAGCCGGTGGCGCCCGATCGGGCTCCCCAGTTTGTTCCGCGGGCTCCAGTGTGGCCGGAGGCGAGTAGCGGTGAGGTAGCGACCGATGCCCGGTTGGGTGTTCGGGCGGATGGTAGTGACATCGCGGGTGGCGCGGCGAACGCCGGTGTGCCGATTCCGGTCCGGGTGGCCAACAGCCCGGTATGGATTGACACGACGCCGAAGACGTTGGGTGCCGAAGTCGCGGCGGGTCGGGTGCCGGGCAAGGTCCGGGTTCAGGTGTTTGACCATGACACCGCGACCCGTGCCGGCGTTGACGCCACACTCGTCCGAGTGAGTCGTAGCGACGGTGTCGCCGAGGCCGGTCCGGCGGTAGTGAGCGTGGACTACTCGGCGTTCGCGGGCGCATATGGTGGAGGTTGGGCCGACCGGCTGCGACTGGTGGCGATGCCTGCGTGTGCACTGACTGACCCGACCGAGGCGGAGTGCCGGGTGGGTGCGCCGGTGGTGGCTGCTAACAACGTGGGTGCGTCGACGATCACGGCGAAGGTGTCGTTGCCGGTGGGGTCGGCGGGTCTGCTGTTGGCGTTGGACGCTGGTTCGTCGGGTGGTTCGGGGTCGACGGCGGCGACGAGCTTGCAGGCGTCGGCGGCGTGGTCCGCGGGTGCGAACACCGGTGAGTTCAACTGGTCGTATCCCATGCAGACTCCGCCGTCGTTGGGCGGTCCGTCGCCAGCGTTGAGTTTGGCGTATTCGTCGGGTTCGGTGGACGGGCGTACGCCTGCGCAGAACGCGCAGCCGTCGTGGATCGGTGAGGGGTTCGAGTTCGGGCCGGGCGGTTTCATCGAGCGGAAATTCGTGCCGTGCGCCAAGGACCTGAGTGCTGGGGCGAACAACACCGCGCAGGTAGGGGATCTGTGTTGGCAGACCCGTGATGGTGCCGTGGCGGAGAACCTGACGATGTCGTTGGGTGGCCGCGGCGGTGAGCTGATCCGCGATCCGTCGAATCCGAATCGTTGGTATCCGCGGGCGAATGATGGTTCGTTAGTGCAGCGGCGTACCGGTGGCCCGTACGGCGATTTCTGGGTTGTGACGACCACGGATGGGACGCAGTACTGGTTCGGTGGCCGGTCGGGTTCCAATGGTGCGTTCACCGTTCCGGTGTATGGCAACCACGTCGGTGAACCATGTCGCGCGGCGACGTTCGCGACGTCGGGTTGTGACCAGATCTACCGGTGGAATCTCGACTATGTTATTGACCCGCATGGCAACACGATGACGTACACGTATGTCACGGAAGCGAACTCGTACGCTGCGGCCGCGAACCCCAATGTGTTGAAGAGCTACGTGCGGGGTGGCTACCTCGCGTCGATCGGTTACGGCACGCGGGTGGGAAGCGCAGGACCGGCGCCGATGCAGGTGACATTCGAGGTCGCCGACCGCTGTGTGACGAACTGTTGGTCGGGTAGCAACCCGGTGACCGCGAATTGGTCGGATACGCCGTGGGACCAGCGGTGTGTCGCGACCCCGTGTGACGACTTCTCTCCCGCGTTCTACACCTCGAAGCGGTTGTCGAAGGTGACGACATGGTTGCAGGCAGGTGGTGCGCCGCAGCCGACGCCGGTGGAGGAGTGGACACTGCATCACGGGTATCCGCTGCCGGGTGACGGTACCCGGCCGGGATTGTTCCTGGAGCGGATCTCGCACGTGGGCAAGGTCGGTACTACGACGTCGGTGCCGGACGTTTTGTTCGAGGCACAGGCGATGCCGAACCGGGTGCTGCCGAACGCGGGTGATGGTAAGCCGGCGATGAACTGGCAACGGATCAAGTCAATCATCACCGAGGCCGGTGGGAAGATCTCGGTCAACTACGAGACGCCGAACTGTACGTCGACGTCCTTGCCGAACATGTCGGCGTTGCAGGACAACAATCTTCGGTGTTTTCCGGTGAAGTGGACCAATCCTGACACCGGAGCGACGACGAACGAGTTCTTCCATAAGTATGTGGTGTCCACTGTGGTCAACGCGGACCCGACCGGTTCCGGTTCGCCGCAGGTGGTGACGTCGTACGAGTATGTTGGTGATCCGGCGTGGCACTACACCGACGACGATGGTCTGATCCAGCCGGATGACAAGACGTGGTCGGTGTGGCGGGGCTACCCGACGGTCCGCACGATCGTCGGTGATCCGGGTGATGTGCATGTGGTCCGGACGGCGAGTGAGTCAACGTTCTTCCAGGGCATGCATGGTGACAAGCGTCCGTCGGGGACGTTGACGAAGGTGATGCCGGCCATCGACATGAACGGTGACGGTGACACGGTAGACGTGGCCGACGTACCAGCCACGAACGACGAGGATGTCTTCGCCGGCATGGTGCGCCGTTCGGTGACGCTGTCCGGTGTTGGCGGCGTCGAGGTGTCCTCGAGCGCATCAGTGCCGTGGCAGTCCGCGCCGATCGCGTCTCGGACCATCAACGGCGTCACCGTGTCGTCGCGCCATGTCGCCACCGCCGCCTCCTATGGCCGCACCGCCCTGGACACCGATTCCGGGCGTCGTTCCGCGGGGTGGCGCACGACGTCGTCAACGACGACGTACGACGACTTCGGCATGGCGGTCGCGGCGGAGGACCGTGGCGACGACGCGGTGGCCGATGATCAGACGTGTCGGACGATCGAGTTTGTGCGGGACGCGTCGGCGATCACATCCGCGGATTCGTCGAAGTGGTTGATGGCGTTCCCGAAACGGGTCCGTGACTTTGCGGTCAGCTGTGCGACCGCCGCCGCGGGCGGACTCACCGAGGCCGACATCATCGCCGACAACGTGACGTTGTACGACGGCCAGGCGTTGGGGGTGCCGCCGACGAAGGGCGATGTCACGCAGACCAGGTCGTTGAAGACGTGGAATCCGGCGACGCAAACGCCGACGTATCAGACGACGTCGAGTGGCACGTTCGACGCCTACGGTCGGATCACGCAGGCGTTCGACATCCGCGGGAACTCGTCGACCACGGCGTACACGCCGTCGACGGGTGGTCCGGTCACCGGAGTGACGATGACCAACCATCTGGGTTGGCAGTCCTCGACGACGTTCGAGCCGGCGTGGGGCGCAGCGTTGATCACCACCGACGCGAACGCCCGTTCGGTGAAGCGGACCTATGACGGTCTGGGCCGGTTGACGCAGGTGTGGCAGCCGAGCCGCGGCATGGACCAGTCGGCGAACACCATCTATACCTACAACCTGCGCAACGACGCCCCATCATCGGTGACCACACAGGCGTTGCTGCCCAACGGTGGCTACCGCAGCACGTTCCAGATCTTCGACGCACTGCTGCGGCCACGTCAGACTCAGGCCGACAACGCCTTCGAACCGGGCCGGATCGTGTCGGACACGTTCTACGATTCGGCCGGTCGACCGTACCTGGCCAACAGTCCCTACTGGGCGCCGGACGCCGCTGGAACAACGCTGTTCGAACCCAGCGTGGCTGACGCGGACGACATTCCGTTGCAGACGAAGACGCTGTTTGACGGTGTTGGCCGAGCCACCGCCGCGATCACCCTCAGCCTGGGGGTGGAGAAGTGGCGGACCCTGACCACGTACGGCGGTGACCGCACCGACACCCGCCCACCGCAGGGCGGGACCGCGTATTCCACCGTCACGGACGCCAGCGGCAAAACCACCGAACTGCGTACCTACCGCGGTGCCACGCCCAGCGGGGCCTACGACACCACGACGTACACGTACAACCGCAAGGGTCAACAAACCCGGGTCATTGACGCGCAGAACAAGCATTGGGATACCAGCTACGACCTATTGGGTCGACCGGTCAGCGGCGTGGACCCGGACAAGGGCACCACCACGTCGGAATACAACGACTACGGTGATTTGGTCAAAGTCACCGACGAACGCGGTGAGGTTCTCGTCCTCACGTACGACGCACTGGGCCGCAAACAGACTCTGCGCGATGATTCCACCACCGGCGCGAAGCGCTCCGAATGGGTCTACGAAGGCATCCCCGACTCGCGGGGCATGCTGACCAAGAGCATTCGCTGGAACGGGTCTGAGGAGTTCAGCACCGAAGTCATCGACTTCAACGCCGACTACATGCCCAGCCGCGTCGCCTACAACATCCCCACCAGCACCGCCTTCCCGGGTCTCGCCGGCAGCTACACATACCAGTTCACCTACGCCTCCAACGGCGCCCCCAAGACGATGACGATGCCTGACGTCGACGGATCCAGCGGCTTGCCCGCGGAACAGTTGACCACCGGCTACAACGACTACGGCGCCGCGACCACCCTGCAAACCAACTATGAAATGGGCACCCAGCTCAACACGTACGTCACCGGTACCGTCTACACCGGCTACGGCGAGATCGACAAGATCACGCTGAAGAACGGCACCAGCCCACAGGCCTACATCCAATACGGATACGAAGACGACACCCGCCGCCTCAAGCAGATCACCACCAGCCGCGATGTCCTCCCCAAGGTCGTCAGCGACATCCAATACGTCTACGACGACGCCGGCAACACCACCAAAATCAAAGACGCTGCGGCGGCCCCCAACGACGTCCAATGCTTCACCTACGACAACCTGCGCCGCCTCACCGAGGCCTGGACCCCAGCCACCGACAACTGCCAGGCCGCACCGAGCGCGGCGACGCTGGGCGGACCGTCGAAGTACTGGACCGCGTGGGACATCGACATCACCGGCAACCGGACCAAGCAGATCGACCATGCCACCCCACTGGGTGATCGCACGACCGACTACATCTATGCCGGCGCCAACTCACACCAGCTGATGCAAACGACCACCGTCGACTCGTCCGGGACGAAGACCGCGAACTACGGCTACGACGTCACCGGCAATACCGTTAGCCGCCCCGGCGCCTCGCCGGCGACCAACCAGATCCTCAACTGGAACGCCGAAGGCCAACTGTCGTCCGTCACCGAGGGTGCGGCGACGACAAGCTTCCTCTACGACGCCGACGGAAATCGGCTGCTCCGCAAGGACGCCACCGGCACCACCCTCTACCTGCCCGGTCAGGAAGTCCGCCTCACCGGAACCGGGTCGAAACTCAACACCCGCTACTACACCCACGCCGGCGTCACCGTCGCCACCCGCGCCGCCGGCACCCTCAACTGGCTATCGTCCGACCAGCACGGCACGACCAACGTCACAATCAACAAGAGCGGCACCCAAACCACGTCCGTCCGGCGCGAAACCCCCTACGGCCTGGCCCGCGACACCGTCGGCACCTGGCCTGCCAACATGGACAAAGGCTTCGTCGGCGGCACCAAAGACTCCACCGGCCTGACACATCTCGGCGCCCGAGAATACGACCCGACCATCGGCCGATTCATCTCTGCCGACCCGTTGGTCGACTTCTCCAACCCGCAACAGATGCAGGGCTACGCCTACGCCAGCAACAACCCGACCAGCATGTCCGACGCCACCGGGCTCATGGTCTACGACGAGGACCGGGCGTTCCGCGGCTGCGACAGCGCCTGCGTCGACCTCAATATCGCCTACGCGCAACGCGAACAGGCACAGAAGGAGAAGACCGAGGCGCAGCAGGTCAAGACGAAGTCCATCAAGGACATCATCATCGAGGCCGGCGTCTCCTTCCTGCTGGACATGTTCGGCATCACCGACATCTGGAACTGCATCAGCAAGGGCGACATCGGCGCCTGCGTCAACGCTCTCATCGGCGCGTTGCCATGGGGCAAAGTCCTCGGCGCAGCCAAAGCGATCTGGAAAGGCATCGACCGGGCCCTCTCCGCATACAAGATGTGGAAGAAGGCAGTCAACGTCGCCGAATCAGTCATCCGACGAGCCGACGACGCCATGGCCTTCGCCGAAAACAAGTTCGACAACGCACTCAAACTCTTCAACGACAGCAAGTCAGCCAAAGCCCCGAAGCGCAACCTGGACGCCCCCGACCGCCCCAACGCCCGACAACCCGCCGGTCCAGGTAACAGCTGCCATAGCTTCGATCCCGCAACCAAGGTCCTCATGGCGGATGGCTCGACGAAGGCCATCCAGGACATCAAGGTCGGCGAC
The DNA here is from genome assembly GCA_963742855.1 of uncultured Actinomycetota bacterium. GTDB lineage: Bacteria > Actinomycetota > Actinomycetes > Mycobacteriales > Micromonosporaceae > CAVUNP01. The sequence goes on from CAVUNP010000007.1 coordinate 334,635, forward strand.
GAGGTAACCGCCACAGACCCGGAGACCGGCGAGACCACTGCCCGCAAGGTCACCGCACTGCACGTCAACGTGGACACCGAGCTAGCCGATATCACCATCGTCGCCGAAGACGGTGTCGAAGCGACGCTGAAGACGACGCAGAACCATCCCTTCTGGGAGGCGACGGACGGCACCTGGATGGATGCCGGCGATCTGCAGCCCGGCGACACCCTTCAGGGCGTCAGCGGCGCCAACGCGGCCGTGGCTGCGACCGTTAGCCGTACAGGCAACACGGTCATGCGGGACCTCACCGTCGCCGACATCCACACGTACTATGTGATCGCCGGCAACACGCCAGTCCTCGTCCACAACTCTGGTGGTGAGCCTGGACCTGGGCAGATCTACCTATGGCGGGCAGTGCTTCAGCCGGAACTGGAAGCCATTCAGTCAGGACGAACGTTTGCGAATCCACCGGGAATCGAAACGAAGTACTTCTCATATTCCGAGCGAGGGGCGGCCGAGTTTGCCAAGCGGATGTATGGGCAGTTTCCGAACGAAGGTCCATACTCGATTGTGCGCACCGCTATCAACGTTGCAGATATTCCCGATGGAAGCGTCCTGCCGCATGTATCGGACGTTGTGGACGGTGGGGTTGCGCTCCCTTCGGACACGCTCGACAAGCTCGGCCGGCCACGGATTATGCCGGGCATGAGTACCGGCATTGGGTGCTGAACGTGGGAGACTTGCGAATGGAATTCGTTATCGCATCCTCGGTGGAGCACAAGACTCGGCAACTAGCTGACCTGCTAGGACGGCTCCCAGGCGTTCGCTACCTGCGAGGGTCGGTGCCCGAAGTAGGCGAGGGCTGCGACGCTCAGATCATGCACTTCACCTTGGCTCACGACCGTTATGGCGGTAGACCGATAGTCGGTCATTCCCAAGTCCTTCATAACGCACGTGGTGATGGCGCCCCGCTGATAATCGTGTCAACGCCGCCGCTTGAGTCCGGTGCCGGCAGGGGGTCGGACAGGGATGCGGAAACCTCTACACATGTCGAGCGAATGATCGGCACGGCACTCAGTACCTGGGTTGCTTCCCTCGATTCGGCGCAGCAGGCTCGCACACTCTGTTGCTTGATCCATATTGAGGGGGCTGGACTCGATTTTGGGCCACCGACCGCTATGTTTCATGGGCTCGGAGATGCGATTCGACCCTATTTGGGTGCAGCATGAATGGCGTGATGTTAAGGTAACTTTCTGTGATCATAGGACTCCGTTGTGCGCCGATGTGCGCGAGCGTTCGTGGCGGTTGCGGTCACGGTTGCTGTCACATGAATGAGATCTGCATCGATACGTGAATGCGCTCGCTCGGGGTCGTGATAGGTGTCGACCTATGCGGTCGTGGTGCACGTCGATGGCCCTGGCCGGTGGTTCGGTGGCGGGCCGCGTAGCGGTGCGGCGTCGATCCCCGGATGCACCCGCTCGCGTCGACCGGTGAGGGGATCGTCGCGACCCTTGTGGCGAGATCTTCGGTTCAACTGACTGGATGTCGTTGTGTCGCCGGCTTCTTGGCGTGCGCGCGTGGCCGTAGGCCTGAACGCGTGCGCGCCCGGCTTGCCGGGCGCTCTTGATAAGTCCTTTGTATAGCAAGTTTGAGCCAGCTTGCGATCATGGTGGGGTCTGTCGGGGGGTTCGGGTGGTCTTGCGTCGGCCGGTCGGTGTCCGTGTGGTCTGTCGGTAGGCGGCGAGTTCGGCGAGTTGGTCGAGGTGGTCGGCGAGGGCGTCGGCGTAGTCCTGGCGGGCGCGTTTGAGGGCGTGCACGTCGCCGCTGGCGCGTGCTTGGGTCAGAGCCTGGGTTCGGGTGGCCAGTGTGGTGTCGAGGCGGGCTTGTTCGCGGTCGTGGGTGGCTTGGTCGGTGATCGGTACGACGGCGGGTTGCTGCTCGGCGTTGCGTAGCCGGGCGACGGCGGTGGGGTGTACGTAGGTGCCACGTCCTTGGATGGCGTAGATGAGGCCCTGGTTCTGTAGCTCGCGCAGGGCGCGTTGGGCGGTCATCTGGGCGATGCCGTAGGTCTCGGCGATCTGGTTGGCCGAGGGCACCTGTGCCTCCGCTTGGAGTCGGCCGCTGCGGATCTGGTCGCGGATGTCATCGACCACGCGCTGGAACAGTGCGCGTCGGTCGTCCGGACTGTGGGCCACACCCCGGAGCCTACGCGGTGGCTCGCCGGGACAGGTAGCGCGACATGGCTTGACATCCTAACCATGCTAGGTAAGCTCGCAGCACGGTTACCTAGCATACCTAGTAAAGGAAGGATCTGGGGATGAACGATCACGACCAACCGGCCGGTGCGTTGTTGACAGTGCCGGAGGTGATGGCCCGGTTGCGGGTCGGCAGGCATGCCGTGTACGCGCTGATCCGTGCTCGGCGGCTGGCGTCGCTGCGTATCGGGCGGGCCCGGCGGGTGCCGGTGGCTTCGGTGGAGACGTTCCTGGCGGAGCAGTTGGAGGAGGGGAGCTTGTGATGGCCCGACGCAGAGGTAACGGTGAGGGCACAGTGTTCCAACGCGGCGACGGTAGGTGGGAAGCGGCCGCCTACGTCCGACAGCCCGACGGCACCCGCCGGCGGGTCTACCGGTACAGCGCCACCCGGCAGGCGGGTATGGACCAACTCGCCGCGCTGCGCGACCGTGACGCGCGGATGGCGCCGCTGACGGTCACCTCGTCGACGACGGTGGGCGAGTACCTGACCGTGTGGCTGGAGCAGGTCGCGGTGCACGCGGTGCGGCCGACGACCTGGATCTCCTATCGGCACGCCGTGCAGCGGTATCTGATCCCCGGCCTGGGTCGGCGGCGGCTGGCGTGGCTGACCACCAAGGAGGTCCGGGTGTGGCTGGCCGAGGTCGCCACCACCTGCCAGTGCTGCCGCCAGCACATCGACGCCCGACGAGCGATCGGGAAGCGGCGCTGCTGCGATGTCGGCGCCTGCTGCGGTCGGCGGGTCGCCCCGACCACGCTGCGCTACCTGCGGGCACTGCTGTCCTCGGCGCTGGCCCACGCGGTGCGCGAGGACGACCTACCTCGCAACGTCGTCTCCGCCGTCCGGCTACCCGTGCCGAGCCGATCGGCCTTCACCCCGCTCACCGCCGACGAGGCCCGCCGCGTCCTGGCCGCGGTTTCGGATCATCCGCTGCACGCGCTGTTCGAACTCGCCGTCCGGATCGGGCTGCGCCGGGGCGAGCTGCTCGGTCTGCGGTGGGTCGACCTTGACGAGCATGCGGGGCTGCTCACCGTGCGGCAGAGCGTGCAACGCCGCCGCGACACCGGCGCCATCATCGTCCTGCCCACCAAGACGACCGCCTCGCACCGGCGCATCCCCGTCCCCGCCGAGGCCATCCAGGCGATGCAAGAACAACGAGAGCGGCAACGCCAGCAACGCGCCGAGGCTGGACAGCGATGGCAGGACAGTGGACTGATCTTCACCCACAGCCTCGGCGGGCCGCTCGACCCCGGCGCGGTCAACCGGGCCTTCGCCACCATCTGCGACCAGGCCGGAGTCCGCCGAGCCAGGTTCCACCTGCTCAGACACACCTGCGCCAGTCTCCTGCTGGAACAGGGCGTCGAGCTGGTCACCATCTCCCACCTGCTAGGCCACTCACGCCTCGGCGTCACCGCCGACGTGTACGCCCACGTCCGAGTCCGCCTGCAACGCGGCGCCGTCGACGCCATCGGCCACGCCCTCAACCGATCCGACGACGCGGAAGACGACCCACCCCTGCCCGTCGCAGCCTGAACCCATCCGGTGAAACGCGCCCCTCGGACCATCCCGGCCGAGGGGCGCCGCCGTGCCCGGACCAGTCGCCCGACCGTTGAACTCGTCGAAGGCCGCCCTTACCATCCGCAGCACACCGCAGCCGACATCCACACCGTCATCACCGGAGCACCATGACCTCCCAGCACCCGCCGGAGCGACCCAGCACGCGCCGCTCGGCGCCGGTCGAACCGGCCCGGAAGCCGGTCCCCGTCGGCCATCGACGTCCCGCGATCGCTAGACGGTCAGCCCGCCTGCGACCAGGGGTGTTTGGCCTGGTCGTCGCCCTGTCCACTGTGGCCGGCTGGCTATTTTCATCAACGTCGATGGTATGGCTTGGGTCACAGCTGCTGTTCCCTGACGTTGCGGTCACCGCTGATGTCAGCCTCGGCAATACGGACACGGTCGATCTACTCGAATATCGCGTTTCCGCGGGTCACAGCCGCGGCCCACCAGCGAACGTCGATGAACCAAGGTCAACGCAGCACACGTACTATGTGATAGCCGGCACCACACCGGTCCTCGTACACAACTGCGGAAACGAGATCGGAAAACAGGTCGATCCGTTCGACGGGGGCGATCTCAACAACGCGGTGCACAATCAAAGACTCGCGGATGGCGCCCGTGGGCGAGGCGGAAACTATGGAGCGGCGCGTCTGGACGATGGCTCAATCATCACTGGAAGATCCGGTGCGAATTGGCATGCGGAGGATGATCTCATAAACCAGGCCGGCGACCGAGGGATTGTCGACCTCTACACAGAACGCGCTCCTTGCGCAGCGAGTTGTCAAGGAAAGCTGGGCGGAGTGAATGTGACGTGGGCGTTCCCGTGGAATGGGTCGAACGCCGCAGAAACAGCCGCGATTAGAGCGGCCTCCAGCGGCGGTATTAAGAGCTACATTAGAGCTCTTTTTGGGTAGGCTGACGGAACAGGAGATGGCCATGCTCGCGACGAACCCATTGCCCTGGCCCCGTTTTGTTTTGAGGCGAATAGAATGCCCGGCTAACACGCCAGATGCGGCTCGGCGCGCGCTGGACATGCATCGGGTACCTGAGCGAGGCGTTGGAGGCGAGTTCGTCGCGTTCGAGGCGGCAGCATTTCTCGATGGTCACGCGAACCTACTCGCCTTGGGGCGAAGCGGACTCAGTGGCCGTGTCTGCCTGGATGTTGCGGCGCTCGAGGTCGTACACGTTCCATCGCCTAACGTTCCGAGGATCAATCCGGTAAACTCGGGCCTGGCGGCGTTCGCCGCTTGCGTAGGGATTGCGATTTCTCGTTTCCCCTATTACTCCTACGAATCAGCCGACGAACTTTCCGAGGGAGTCGCTAGCTATCTTCGGGGCCAACTCCTGGCAGCCGACCCCGTAGTTGGAGCGCACAACGGTTTATGGGAAACGTTTCTTGATGATGTGACCATGGGAAACTACGCGGAAGAAGAATTCGAGCAGATATCGGCCCGTGGCGGCGAGATAACGTAGCGCCAAAAGATGCCATCTGGCGCGATGAGTTCTGGTTCTGCCCGCAACGGCCGCGCTACTCTCCGTGCCCGCAGTGTGGCCGTGTGCGCCGGGTTGCGTGGCTACTTGGCCGAGGTCGGGCACACCGACACGTGGCTGCGCCAGATCATCGTCACCGACCCCGCCAGTGGCGAGCAGGTTCTGCTCGACCTCGGCCAGGACTACCGGCAACACCCGCCCATCGTCGTCACCGGCCTCGGCCCGGTCATCGACCTGCCCGACGCCGCCGCCTCCAAGGCCCGGGCTCTCAACGACCGGCGAGCCGTCCGCGACTACCTCGACCTGCACGCCCTGCTCACCCAACCCGGCTGGAGCCCGGCCCGGCTGTTCGCCGCGCTGCGAGACAACCTGCGGCCCGTACTCACCGCCGAAGAGTTCGCAGCCGACCTGGCCGCCGCCGGCCAACAGGACCCTGAGGACTACCACGCGTACCGCCTCACCGACGCCGACATCGGCCGGCTCGCCGCCGACTTCACCCGCTGGGCCGACGACCTCAGAACCCAACACATCGACACCCATCACGAGTAAAACGGGGAAAGTCGATGGTGTGGCGGGGGTCACCGGCGACGTACGCTGAGGTTGATGTCAGCGTTGATGTCAAACCACGACCCCGCACCAGCAACCACACATCGCCGTCACGGAAACAGTTGCGGCTGAAAGGAACAACGACATGAGACATCCACGACCGCCATAGCTGATACCAAACGTACTATGTGGTGGCGGGGGACACACCGGTTCTTGTCCATAACAGCAACTGCCCACGTTTTGCCGTAGATTCAAACGGTGTTGCGACCGAGATCCAGCCACTCGGACGCGGCTCGACTGGCCGTACTGCTCCGAACAGTCTGAACGAGAAATTGGCGATGGAACAGGCGATGTCGAACTCGACCGGAGGAAATATCGTCCCGTTGCGGAATGGGATGACGGATCCACGTTGGCCGGGATCAGATGGTTGGGTGAAGATGTCTCAGAATGTCAACGGAGTTGAAATCCACTACGTGCGAAACACAATTACTGGCCAGGTTGACGATTTCAAGTTTGTAGGCTGACATGGTAGTTACGTGTATCAGTGACAGTATGCGGAATCTGCGTCCAAACCCGTTGGCGTACAACCAGGACGCCGTCGTTCACCTGACTTTAGCTACGCGGTATCGCGCCTGCGCGATGTCGGTCTACGCTGGCTCAATAATGATTCTCGTTCGCGATGACACGGATCTACCAAATTGGTACCCAGTACAACTGTTCACGATCGACAATCCGGACCTTCCGAGTGGATGGCGGTTCGCATCATATGGCGAGTCGGGGCATTTACGGGCCATTTGGGGCTACGCCGAGCTCGTTGACGATGAATCTCACTACGACGCTCTCCTTGAACGCCACGCTGACGCACTCGCAGTCTTCCGCCTGCAATGCGAGCGGGCTGAGTAAGCGACTCGAACCAATGAGCAATGCCCTGCTTCTCCGATCACGTGCCGTGTCGACGCAACTGCGGAGCGTGTCACCTGTGCCCCCCCCCTGTGCGCCGGTGAGCCTGGCGGTTGATGTCACGGTTGATGTCAGCTCGATCGATGTAGGTAATGGTATCGATATAACAGCAACCGCGGCCGCGTCGCGTAACACTGACAATCATCGATGGCGAAGCCGTTCGCTTCGGTCCTTCGCCCAGGTCCGGTGGCGTGCCGCGTAGCGGTGCGGCGTCGATCGCCGGTGGCCGTTGGCTTCCTCGGCCTGCGAAGCGATCGTCACGGACTTGTGGAGCCACTCGCTGTCGCCCCTGGCTCGCCGTGCCCTGGCGCTCGTTCGTGGGCGTGCGCGCGTGGCCGTAGGCCTGAGCGCGTGCGCGCGCCCGGCTTGCCGGGCGCTCTTGATGCTCTTTGTAGAGACGGATTGAGCCAGCGTTCGATCTTGAAGGCGGCTGGCGTTCAGCGCTGGTTGACGTCGATCATGGCTCGGGTGATGCGGTCGAGTAGGTCGCGGTGGGCGTGGGCCAGGTCGTAGAGTTGCCGGCCGGCGGCGGTCTTGTCCCGGGCGTTGGTGCCGGTGCCAGCGAGGATGGCCTGCTGCTGGCGGAGGTAGTCGCCGATCTGCCGTAGGGTGGCCGCGTCTTCGATGGTCTTGCGGAGCGGGGCGTCGGTTCGCATGTCGGCGAAGTCGGGGTAGATGAACGTGCCGCGTCCGGCGACGCTGTAGGTGACCTTCATCTGTTGCAACTCGCGGAGAGCGCGTTGGATGGTCATGACGCCGACGCCGTACTGGTCGGCCATCGTCCGGGCCGAGGGTAGCCGGGCGTTGGGGTGGATCTCCCCGGTTTCGATCTTGGTGAGGATGTCGTCGACGACACGCTGGAACAGCACCCGTGGGTCGTCGGGCGCCCAGGGCTCGGGTAGGGGGCCGGGGTCGTACGCCATGACCGCACGATAGCAGTCACGTGACACGCATGCGACCCGACACCCACGGCACGGCAGTCCAAAGAATCTTGCGGTTCGCGCTTGACCATAGCACGAGTGTCACGTCACACTCGGGACATACGTTGCTCGCGGTTGGCGTGGGCACGGACAGGAGACAAGTATGTTGATTCTTCCGATCGAAAGCCGCCCGCTGCTGGTGGTCGCCCCCCACCGGCACCGCAGTTCACCGACCGGCAGCGCACGCAGTCGAAGGTGGACCGGGACACCGGCGTGCCAGTGGTCGAGGTGGCCGTCTGCTTGACCACCGACGGTGGTCAGCCGCAGATGTTGCGGGTGCAGCTGCCGGCCACCGGCATCCCCAAGGATCTGGCCGTCGGGCAGCAGGTGACGGCGTCGGGTCTCACTCTCATGGTGGGTGAGACGAATGGCCGGTCGTGGCAGATGTTCCGGGCCGCGTCGGTGACGGCGGTGAAGTCATGATGGCGCACCTTCCGGCTTGGCTGCTGCTGCTACCGCTCGTCGTTCTCGCGGCGGCAGTCCTGGTCGTGACCGTCCGGCTGGGCTGGGCTGGCGTCGAGTACGTGCGGGCAGCGCCTGGCGTGCGGCCGATGCTACGTCGGGCTTGGCGCATCCGCGCGACGTGGCCACGGACGGCGCGTCGGGTCGGGCTCGTCCACACGGAACGGGCCACGCCGCCATGGTGGTCCACCGCCAAGCCCACCACCGCCCACGCGTCGACGAGGACATTGGTGCCGCCGGTGCAAGTCCGGGCGGATCGGTGGGGTGTGATGGTCGTCGCGGCGACGGTGGGTCGGATCGGGTTGGTGGAGTTCCAGAACGCCGCCCGGCATCTGGCCGACGCCTGGTACGTCCCGACCGTCCGCGTCACCCAGCCCAAGGCCGGCGTGGTCCGGCTCCGAGCACTCGTGCTCGACCCTCTTACCGAGCCACTCCATTGGACGGAGCGTGATCTGGTCGGCGACGCCAACACCTGGGTCGCCGGTATAGACCAGGACGGCCAGCCGGTGACGATCCGCACCGCCGACGTGTCCGGAGTCGTCGTCGCAGGGTTGGCGGGCTATGGCAAGACGGTGTTCCTTAACGCCCGCCTGGCCGCCCTCGCACCCGACGAGGCGGTGCAGTTCGTGCTCATCGACGGCAAAGGCGGACCCGACTACGACGACCTGTTCACCCGCGCCTGGCTGTCGGCCAAGGACGACCCGGACCTGGTCCGCGACCACCTGGCGACGGTGCACCAATTGATGAAGGTTCGGCAGGACACCATCAGGCCGGTGCTGGGGGTGAAGAACGTGTGGCAGGTCGGCCCGTCCGCGTCCTGGCCCCTTGTGCTGGTGGTCATCGACGAGGCGCATACCTTTCTCAATGAGCACAAGGGCACCGACCCGGACTCGAAACGCCGCGACGCCCTGGCGAGGGAGACGGTGCGGCTGGTGGAGGAGTTGGTGCGTAAGGGCCGCAACGTCGGCATCCAGGTCGTGCTGGCGACGCAGAAGCCGACCGGGGACGCGATCCCGACCCGGATCCGGGACAACTGCCAAGTGTCGCTGTCGTTCGCGCAACGCACGTCCGAGGCGGCCGTCGCGGTCCTCGGCGCTGACATCACCGACTGGCCCGACGAACACCCCCGTCGCCTGGTCGATCCGGCCTACGTCGGGGTGGCGTCGATGGTCGCCCAGGGCCGACCCGGGTTCACCCTCGTCCGCACCCCGTATGTCCCGGATGGCGTGGCGGATGGATGTGCTCGGCGTGGCGCGCACCTGGTCCGCGATCCGGTCGAGCTACAAACGTTGATGTGTACGTCACCCGGGACCAGCCAGACGGTTGGATCTTGGGAGGAGAGCGGCGGCCCATTCCGCCAAGAACAATCCGCCGCTCTCCGCGACACCAACCCCGACCTGATGGAAGGAGTCAGTAGACACGATGATGTCATCCGATCCTGATGAAGGCAGCAGCGCCACCCCGACCGTCGAGGCGCTGCTGCGAGTCGATGAGCACCAGGCTGCCGTGAGACGGCTTGGCCCGTGCGTGCGCCCGCTTCGCACCTTCTACGACGGCACGGTGGTGGTGATGCGGTGCCGCAACCGGCGCGCCGCCGTGTGCCCGTCGTGCTCGGCGCTGTACCGGCTCGACGCCCGGCAGCTTCTCACGGCTGGCCTGGTCGGCGGCAAGGACACCCCGGCGAGTGTCGCGGGCCGGCCGCGGGTGCTCGTGACGTTGACCGCGCCGTCGTTTGGGAAAGTCCACACCGGACAGACCGGAGGTCGGCCCAGGAGGTGTCACCCGACCTGCGGTGCTTGGCATCCGGCCGGTGACCGCATCCTGGGCACGGCGCTCGACGTCGAGCAGTACGACTATGTCGGGCAAGTCTTGTTCAACGCCCACGCCGGCGCGTTGTGGGCCGCGTTCACGACCACGACTCGCCGCACGCTCGCCGCCGACGGCGGGCTGTCGAGGGCGGAGGCGGGTCGTCGGGTGCGGGTGGTGTTCGCGAAGGTGGCCGAGTTCCAGACCCGGGGCGTGGTGCACCTGCACGCCGTCATCCGCCTCGACCCGGTCCACCCACCCGACCGGCCGGCCTGGGCCAGCGTGGCGGTGCTGCGGCGGGTGGTGCGGCGGGCGGCCAGAACCACGCGGGTCACGACGCTGGCGTCCTCCGGGTCGCCGGGCCGCAGGTTGCGGTGGGGTCGGCAGGTCGACGTGCGCCCGATCACCACCGGCTCGGCGCAGGCGAGTGTGGCGGTGGTGGCCCGCTACATCGCGAAGTACGCGACCAAGGCGGCCGAGACCGCTGGACTGAACCTCGGCCCGATCGCGTGCCCGGCATGTGCGGCGACCGGGGCGACGACTCTCGCACCGGGGATGGTGCGGCTGTGTCGGGACTGTCACGGCACCGGCCGGCGCGCAAGCGTCGACCTGGATCGGCTCACCGCCCATGCCCGTGCACTGGTCGAGACCTGTTGGCGGCTCGGCGCCCGGCCGGAGTACGCGCCGCTGCGCCTGCGCCAGTTTGCCCATCAGGGCGGCTACCGGGGTGTGTTCCTCACCAAGTCGCGGACCTGGTCGACCACGTTCGCCGCCCTGCGCGCCGAGCGGTACGCCTTCCTCGAAACCCAACGCACCGGCGACGCGGCACCGCCCGGCAGTGTCGTGAATGGACGGAGCATCAACGACCACCCCGCCTAACCACCCACCGGACCCGGCTGAGCCGGATCTGTTGACGGTGGTGCAGGTGATGGCCCGGCTGCAGTTGGGCCGGCACACCGTCTACGACCTGATCCGCAGCCGTCGGTTGCGGTCCGTCCTGATCGGACGGTGCCGACGCATCCCGGCCGTTGCCTTGCGCGACTTCCTCGACTCCCTCACCGACTGAACCCGAAGGACTTTGTGATGCCTGGAAAGAAGAATGCCAACGGCGATGGCACCGTGTTCCAACGCGCCGACGGCCGCTGGTGCGGCGCCGCCTACGTGACCGTCGCGGACGGGACGTCTCGGCGGGTGTTCGTGTACGGCGACACCCACCGCGAAGCCTCCGACAAGCTGGCCGCGAAGATCGCCGATAGCGTGCGCGGCACCGCCGTGGTCGCCAAGGACCCTACGGTGACCGTGGGCGAGTACCTGACCTCGTGGCTGCAGACCGTCGCGAAGCCTAGGCTGCGGGCGACCACGTTTCGCACCTACGAGGCGATGACGACCCGCTTCCTGCTGCCCGGCCTCGGAGCGAAGCGGCTGGGGGCGTTGACGGTGTCGCAGGTGCGCGAGTTCCTCACCCAGGTCGCCGCGGCCTGCCAGTGCTGCGCCCGAGGCACCGACGCCAAACGCGACCCGAACCACCGCGACCCCGCTCGGCGGTCGCGTTGCTGCGCGGTCGGCCGCTGCTGTCACACCACGGCCAGTCCGGCCACCGTCCGCTACATCCGCGCCCTGCTCTCGACCGCTCTCGCGGACGGAGTGCGCGAGGATCTGCTCGGCCGCAATGTCGCCGCCGCCGTCCGGCTGCCCTCCACCAGGGCCCGGTTCGAGCCGTTCACCGCCGCCGAGGCCCGCAAGTACCTACGCGCCGCCCGGCTGCACCGGCACGGGCCGCTGTTCGAACTCGCCCTGCGCACCGGGCTGCGCCAAGGCGAACTGCTCGGCCTGCGGTGGGCCGACCTGGACCTGGCCGCGGGCCACCTTACGGTGCGCCGCACCCTGGCCCGCACGCCGGGCGGAGCCACGTTCCAGGACGTGAAGACCCACCGATCCGCGCGGCGTATCAGCATCCCCGGCGAGTGCGTCACCGCGCTGCGCTGGTACCAACGCCGCCAAGACATCGACCGGCGCGAGGCGGGCCCGGTATGGCGGGATCTCGGGCTCGTGTTCACCCGCGCCACCGGTGGGCCGCTCGACGCCGCCTACGTGCACCGAACCCACCACCTGCTCTGCGACCTCGCCGACATCCGCCGGATTCGGTTTCATGATCTTCGGCACTCCGCGGCCACGCTCCTGCTGGAACAAGGGGTCGAGCTCATCGTGGTGAAGGATCTCCTCGGGCACGCTCAGATCAACACCACCGCCGACATCTACACGTCCGACTCCGCCTGCAACGCCAGGCGATCGAAGCCATGGGCGCTGCCCTCCGCGACGACCAGGCGGACACCGACGACGAGGGTCGCGATGATGAGGAGCCCGACGACCCGCCGATCCTCGTCCCCGTCTGAACCGGACATCGAGGCGTCCCGCCACCGTTCACGCCCGGCGTGGCGGGACGCCATCTCGAGGCCGCGCAAGGCGTCGTGGCCGGGTCGTGGCCGGTAGACTGCCCGGTGGAGGGAGGCTGCCGATCATGTCGCGTCACTACGTCACCAACACCCCAGTGCTGGACCGGACCGCGAGCCGGCCGGTCGTCGTCGTGGACGATCTGACGCGCCTGCACGGCCCTTCGGGCGGCGTGGTGACCCTCCCCATCACGCTGAACTGGACCCCCCGCACCCGCTACGACCTGGCCACCGAAACCGCGGCCCGGTCGCTCTACCAGGTGGTATTGCGGGAAGCCCACACCGAGGCCGAGGTCGAGACCTATCTCAACGCCGACCTGCTGCGCCGGCTGTGGCCGTCGCTGACCCTGCCGAGGGCCGTGCGGGAGTTCTGGGAAGCCGCCCACCCCACCCTGGCCAACTGAGCCAGCGGACGGGCTCGTGTCGTTCACCCCGTTCCAGCGCCTCATCGCCCAACACACCCTCGACGCGATCGCTGATCTCGGGTTCGCCCTCGGCGGCGGCCAAGCGTTGCACGCCCACGGCCTGGGTGACCGGCTCTCCCTTGACCTGGACTTCTACGTCACCCGCTTCGACCAAGACCTGTTCGACCGTGCCGAGACCGCCACCGTCACCGCCCTGCGCGAGCTTGGGTATCGGGCCGAGGTCGGGCACTCCGACACGTGGCTGCGCCAGATCATCGTCACCGACCCCGCCACCGGGGAGCAGGTCCTGCTCGACCTCGGCCAGGACTACCGCCAACACCCGCCCATCGTCATCACCGGCCTCGGCCCGGTCATCGACCTGCCCGACGCCGCCGCCTCCAAAGCCCGAGCTCTCAACGACCGGCGAGCCGTCCGCGACTACCTCGACCTGCACGCCCTGCTCACTCAACCCGGCTGGAGCCCGGCCCGCCTGTTCGCCGCGCTGCGGGACAACCTGCGGCCCGTCCTCACCGCCGACGAGTTCGCCGCCGACCTGGCCGCCGCCGGCCAACAAGACCCTGAGGACTACGACGCGTACGGCCTCACCGACACCGACATCGGCCGCCTCGCCGCCGACTTCACCCGCTGGGCCGACGAACTCCGAACCCAACACATCGACAACCATCATCAGTAAATCGGAGGCTGTCGATGGTGTGCCGTGGGTCACCGGCGACGTGCGCTGAGGTTGATGTCAGCGTTGATGTCAAACCACCACCCCGCGCCAGCAACCACACATCGCCGTAACGGCAACAGTTGCGACTGAAAGGATCCAGGACATGAGACATCCACGACCGCCATAGCTGAAACCAAACCTACTATGTGGTGGCCGGCCACACGCCGGTCCTGGTCCACAACACCAACGACCCCTGGCCATCAACTATTATCGGGCCGAATGGCGAGATACTGCCGGGCGTTCCTAGAGGCGCTGTCGGCGTCCCAACTAGGACGGGTAAGGGACTGACTTATGACATTGCACCAGGAACGCCGGGACTCGATTCTCGTGTTACACAGATTCGAATCATGGATCCAACGAAATTGCAGCCAAATGGGTATGCGGTGTATATGAACGCGAGTGAGCAGACCATTAATCCGACGACGGGTCGTACCACGGTAGGAAAGTCCGATCCATGGGCGCACCTTGGACGTCCGACATGTTGATAGAGGAATTCCTGAGCGGTGCGCAGCGGGAGTTCGCCCTGCCGCAGGAGATCGACCCATTGAGACAGTCGGATGCACTCCAGGAGGTTCAGCTGCTGGCGGCACGTGTCGATGCAGTATCCTCGGTGATCGGGTTGCTGTTTGAGCTTCGAACCGCGATGCATCTGGCGGAAGGGAATGCGGCTCTCCTAGTCGCACGTGGAGTTCGCGAATTCTCGTGGTCAGCAGATGCGAGGAGCACTGACAGAACTGCGTGGAATGTGGTCGGCTCGGAACCGGAAAGCGTCGGCGGGCTATTCGTATTCGAGTTAGATTTCGTGCCAAACGCAGGGCTACGACTTGTGGCGGAGAGCGCGGAGTTCTACTCCGGCGATGTTGAGGGACTCCCTGAGCAGCTGCCTGATTACGTAACGGACGATGACGAGACGATACGATCGAATCTGCCTGGTTGGGGATCGTCGTTTTCGCCAATGTGGGCCACCTTTGTTGACCGAGTTCCGAACCGATAGCCCAGTCGCGGGGGTGTCCAGTTTGTGCGTCGTTGGATGCCCCCGTTCGCCTGGGTTGCCGTCAGCGTTGCCGTCAGACGTTTGCGTTGGAATGTAAATGGATGGATGTAATCTGTCGTGGCGTCGATCCCCGGACGTTCCGACCGGCTCGCCCGTGAGGGGATCGTCACGGCGTGGTGTGCCGGGTTCGATGGCGTTCGCCGGACCCTGGCGGCCGTTGCGTGGGTGCGTGCGCGCGGGGCCGGAACGGCTGTAGCGCGTGCGCGTGCGTCCGGCGTAGCCGGGCGAAAATTGCTAGGCACTCCAGATTGGATCTTGAGATGGGTCGCGAACCGCCTTAGTCGCGCCATGAAGCGAAGGGGCCGATGGGCTGATCGGCCCGCGCGAGATCGGCGGTGCGGTGGCGCTGTGACGACTGGCTGGACGGCAGGCCTGCATCTCAGATGACGACGGCTGTGGATTCTTCCCGCCGGACCGGGTGCTGCGGTTGGCGGGTGGAGTCCTGCGTCGCTCGTTACTGGAGGTCGGCATAATGTCTCGGCATGCCGCGCCCGCCATCGAATCTATCGAGCCTCATCGCCCGTCTCGACGTCCGGCTTCCACCGGGCGAAATCGTCGCGGAGCATGGGGCGCCCGCTCTATGGCTCAGCAGCGCTCCACCGCCGGCCGGGCTGTGGGCTCTGCTGCGTGCCGCGCATCCGGCGAGCGGGCTGTGGCCGCTGCTGGTGAACGGGATTGGTGCGTTCGACCAGGCCGCCATGAGCTCGTCACCCGACCATCACAGCGCTGACGTGGTGCTCGCGCAGGCGTGGCAGGAGCTTCTGCCACGCCAGGACAGCGAACACTTCGCGTCAATCCTGGAGGACATGCGGCCATTCGGAGCGACCTGGCCGGGAGCCTCCGTGCGACCGCCGCCGTCGTTGATCCAGGGGCAGCCGCGGACTCCTTCGCCGACGGCCTCCTCGAGGGCCGGCATCGGCTCCGGCTGGGCCTGGTCCCGACTGCCCGTTCCGCGGATGTGACCGTCGTTCTGGGGTGGTCCGGGGCTGCCAACTATCGGTTGGACAACGGCGAGATCGCCGCCGTGCTGCGTGACTGGGAGTATCGGTTCGGGGCTCGGTTGGTCTCGTTGGGAGGTCTCGGCTCACTCGATCTGAGCGTCGCCAGACCGCCGCAGTCCGAATCGGACGCTCTGCGGGTCGCGGCCGAACATCTCGCCTTCTGTCCTGAGAACATTCGATACGACCTGACCGACACGTCCGTGCACGCCTACGCCGAGCAGCTCATCGGGGAACGCTCCTGGTCCTTCTGGTGGGACTGACTTCTCAAATCAACCATGCGCTCATCAGCGCAAGTCGCTCGCTCCCGGCGACGGGATCTGCCGAGAACAGCGCGTTCACCTGACTCGGTCATGCCCGTGCAGCAAGACGGCCGGGCGGTACGCTCGCTTCGTGACCGACAGGGCGGAGAGGACGGAGGGGATCCGACTCCTGACGGAGGTGGCACGGACGATGCTGGCGTCCGGCGCCGACACGGATCAGGTAGCCGAGGAGCTGCTCCGGCGCACCGATTCTCCCATCTCGGCAATCGTGGCCGTTGCCAAGGCAACCGGCATGGGCTTGGGCGATGCGAAATGGGTCGTACACCGCAACCTCAATCAGGAGGTTCGCGAGGCTGCGGAGAGCCTTTGGGACCATTTGCTCGACGGTCTCAGCGAGTTCCAGGAGTCGGCCGGCGTATCAGATCCGGCGCGCCCAGCCGACCACACGAGGTGACGAGATTCGGGTTGCCGTCACCAAGGTCAGGTGCGCACATCTGCCGCCGTCCGTGCGCGATGTCCCGTCGAGCGTCACCGCTCGTGAGTACGCCTTAGCCCCTCAAGCCGGGCGACTGGGGGTGCACGGTCATGGGTTTCTGAGCTGCAATGATGTCGTTCGCGCGGCGGAGTGAAAATGTATGGTTGCACTCCTCAAAGAGTTTGCTTGGCACTCCGGCGCGGATCTTGCCGGCGGCGGTTCGAGCGGAGTCAGCGTGGTCATGCTTGAGTTCGCCGCCAACGCTGCGGATGACCGATGGCGTCGCAGCGGCGCTGGCTGACCGATTCTGTGATCCACAGTGATGTGTTCGTGCGGGTGGTGGCGACGTGGGCAATGTAATCGGTTGGTGTGTCGTGCGTGGTCCCGGGACGTAGCTGACTTTCTGGGAAGGCCAATGTGCGCCGAGGGCCGCGAGTCGGTCGACGACTTGCCCAACGGTGAAGGTCTCTTCGGATCCATAACCTGCCAGATGAGACGCCTGAGGGGCACATCCAGCACCGTCATACCAGCGAAGGAGGCGTTGATGGTGCGGGGCCGGGGACTCTCGCGCCCGTGAGCGCAGATCGGCGTGCTCACAGCTCGGGCCTATCGGCTCGCGCCCAGGGTGTCCCTGGATCCTGTGGGCAGGGACGGGCCCGTCCGCGATGAACCGCTGTGGGTGCCGTGCGAGGCCGCGGGCAGCTTCCACTGAGAGGGATGCTTCCGATTGAGGACGGAGCGCATGATCCGGTACTCCTTGCCGACGACCAGGCCTGGCCCGTACCGGCTTCGCATGATCCCGGAGAAACACCCAGGACATGCGACTCATCGGTGTGGCGAGTGACAGGGCGCAGTCGGCGGCGAATTGCACTTGAGTTCCGGCCGGACATCTTCCTGAGGGACATTCGAATGCCCGGGGTCGACGGCGTCGAGGGCACCCACCCCGACTGCGGATGGTCCCGGCATCCCGGCGCCGGTGTCGCCGGCTCCGTACTGGCGCTGCACGGGCCGGGTGGCGTCGAAGGAACCAGCCCAACTAAGAAGCCTGAAGGTGCTACCCAACCGGGCGCCGGCTGAAGGGATATATATGGGTGTGACAGCTACGCTGTCGGCGGTCATGGAATTCCCCCGGGCTGCGGTCACGTAATTCCCCCGGTGCTGGCCCGTTGGTCCTTTTTACACGGTGCTCGTCTTGGACTGGGGGACGGCGCGCCCGGGGCGTTTGTTGGGGCGGTAGCTGGGTCCGTTCATGAAGACCTGGTGACTCGTGTTGATGAGCCGGTCCAGGAGTGACTCGGCGACGACGGGGTTGGGAAACAGTGGGTACCAGTCGGGCGGGTTGCGGTTCGACGTCGTGATCAGCGACCGGCCGGCCTGTGCTCGTTCGCTGATCAGCTCGTAGAGGTCGTCGGCTTGTTGGGGTGTGAGCTCGCGCATCGCGAAGTCGTCGAGGATGAGGACGGCGGGTCGGGCGAGTTCGCCGAGGCGTTTGGTCCAGGTGCGGTCGGCGTGGCCACCGGCGAGGTGGGCGAGTGCTCGGCTGGTTTTGTAGAAGCGGACCTCGGCGCCCTGGCGGATCGCGAGGTGGCCCAGTGCCTGCGCGAGGTGGGTCTTGCCGACCCCGACCGGGCCGTGGAGGAGGACGGACTCTCCTGTTTGGAGCCAACGGAGTGCGGCGAGGTCGCGGATCTGGGCTGCGGGGAGTTTTGGGCTGGCGGCGAAGTCGAAGCCTTCGAGGGTGGTCTGCTCGTCGAAGTGGGCGCGACGTAGTCGTCGGGCCATGGACATGTTCTCCCGGCGGGTGATCTCGTCCTGGCACAGGACTTGGAGGAAGTCGAGATGGCCGAGTTCGCCGGCACGGGCTTGGAGGAGTCGGGCGTCGAGCGTCTCGAGCATGCCGGACAGTTTCAGCGTGCGCAGGCTCGTGTGGAGGGCGGCGTCGAGGACGGTCACTGGTTCTCCTGGTAGATGAGGTTGAACAGGGCCTGTTGCAGGCGGGTGAGGTCGGCGCCGGTGCGCAACGGCGGGTAGTCGTGGTGGGCAAGGACCGCGGCGACGTCGAGGGCCAGTCCGATCGTGAACCGGTCGTCAGAACCGTTGCCGGGCACGGCGATCGGATACGTCGGCAGGTCGGTGTCCATCAGGCGACGCCCTCGCCGCGGTCGTCGTCGGCGCCGCGCCCCGTGGTGGCGTCGACGACGGTGTGGGCGTCTCCGTTGGCGGTGGGCAGGGCGTAGACGTTGCTGAACAGCGCGGTCGGGCCGTGCAGGTGTGCGGGTGCGCCGCCGTCTCCGGTCGGGGTGGGCGGCGGATCGGTTTCGACGCCCGCGGCGAGGATGCCTTTGATGGTCCGGTACGACGGGTCGCCAACGACGATAGCTTTGCTGCACGCCGATTCCAGGCGTTCCGTGCCGTGCTTGTCGGCCAGACCCAACACGCCTTGGGCCGCGCGAAGCCGATACAGGGCACCGACTTCCAGCATGCCGCCGATCACCGCGGCGCACGCGGTGCCGATTTCGGCCGAGCGTCGCCGGCACCACGTCGGTGTCTTCATCGCGAACGCGATCTTCTCCGGCGGGTAGTGCGACATGTCGGTCCGCTTCCGCCCATCGCTTCGGGCATGCGTCGCAACCAGTAGTCCATTGTGGAACAATTGCACGGTGTTCCAGGTCGAGCGGGCGTCGAGACGTTGCCCGATCAGCCGCCACGGCACCGAATACAGACTCTTGCCGACCTTGACCTGTTGACTGAACTAGTTGAGGTCTTTTCCCAGGTCAGCGACCATCCGGCATGTGCGTCGTTGGACGAGCCGTGAACGAGATCTGGACAGGGTCGCGGGAACTTGCGGCATTGGTGGTGCCGGCAGTCGGGCGCCTCGCGGAGTCCGGCGAGGCGTGGGAACCCTATGTGCTCGTCGACCCGGCTGGGGCACGGGTCGACCCGGTGAGCGTGTTCCTTCGAGATCTTCAGGCCGCCGGGCGGGCCGCGGCGACGGCACGGTCGTATGGGATGGACCTGTTGCGGTGGTTCCGGTTCCTGTGGGCTGTCGAGGTGGCCTGGGATCGGGCGACGCGTGTGGAGGCCCGTGATTTCTGCCGGTGGCTGCAGGTCGCGGGCAAACCCATTCGCCCGCACTGGCGGCGGCCGGACCAGCCGGTGGCGTCGGTTGGGCGCACGGCCTTCGCGCCGTCGGTTCTGGCACACAGTGAGACGGTGTTGCGCTGCTTCTACGACTTCCATCGAGATGCTGGCAGCGGGCCGATCCTCAACCCGTTCCCGCTGGATCGCTCGCGGCGGGCCGGGCGGGCGAACGCCCACCACAACCCGATGGAGCCCTTGCGCAGGGAAAGGATCGGGCTGTATCGGCCACGAGTTCCCAAGCGGGTCCCGCGCAGCATTCCTGACGAGGAGTTCAACGAGATCTTCGCGCGGCTGCCCTCACACCGTGACCGGGCACTGGTCTGCTTCTACGTCGCCACCGGCGCGCGCGCCTCGGAGCTGCTGTCGACGGTTCAGAGTGGTGTCGATCCTGGACGTCAGCTGATCTCGGTGGTGCGTAAGGGAACCGGCGAGGTGCAGCAATTGCCGGCTTCGACCGACGCTTTCGTATGGCTTCGGCTCTACCAGGTCGAAATGAAGGGCCTGATCCCGGCCGGCGGTCGCCAACCGTTGTGGTGGACACGCCGCCGCCCGGTGCGGCCACTGACTTACCACGCGGTGCACCGCATGTTCGAGCGGGTCAACGACCACACAGGCAGCACTGCCACGCTGCACGCTCTGCGCCACACCGCGGCGTACCGGATGGCCGAGGATCCGGCGTTGCCGCTCACCGACGTGCAACTGGTCTTAGGTCACGCCCAGCTGACAACAACCCAGATCTATTTGACGCCACGGCAGGAAGACGTGATCCGTCGGGTGCTGGCTCATCATGCCGAGCAGACCAAGCAGGCGACCCAACGCCGGGCCGTGGCGCCGGCACCGGGCTACCGGCCGGAGGCGCTGGATGTGTTGTTCGGCAAGGACGCTTGGTGACCGTCGTCGCCGGTGCGCGGGTGCGTTCCGCATCGCCCACTGCGAGCATTGCCGGAGCAGTGTCATCAGCGGCCATTGCCACACCGCAGGCGTCGACGGTTCAACATCCCGCACGGCCAGTCGCGGCACAATGGGCGGCAACCGGTCACGATCGCGGTCAGGTGCTACGGCTGGTGGCGTCTGCGTCGTCGGGTCTAGCCGAGTCCCGGATCGAGACCAACCGTCGCCGTGGGCTTCCCCTGCTGCTGGACTGGCTTGAGGAGCAACCCGGCAACACCTGGCAGCGACGCTGGTTGGCCAGCGGGGCCGATGCCGCGGGCGACCAGTGGGCCACCGGCCCGGCCCAGTGGCTCGAGATCGGCGGCCGATACTCCGCCAGCCGGTTGGAATTGATGAGTAGCTCGCTAATGGTCCTGGTCGGTGCCGACGTAGTGCGACCCTCACTGAGTTGGCTGCTGACCGGCGGGAAGAAACGAAAGCTCGCCCGCAACATGATCCGGGCCCGTGACCAGGAAGGGTTCGCGTTGCTTCGCCGTTTCTGCGACCAAGACCCGGCGATCACTCCGCACGCCCGCAGCCACACACTGTTTCGCGCCGCCGTGATCGTCGCCGCGAAAGGTGGCCGGCTCTCCGACATCACCGTTGGCGACGTCCTGGAGATCCTCGACGCCGAAGTCGACCTGCGCGGCCAGATCCGCTCAGGCGCTGCGACGTTTCGGGTGCTTCGGGAAATCGGCATCTTCGGCCCTGGTGTGCCCACTCTGCGAGAGCTTCGCAGCCCCGGGCAGCGCACGGTTGAGGAACTGGTCGACCGCTACCCGATCGCCAGCCGTCCCGTCCGCGACCTGCTCGTGGAGTACCTGAAAGAGCGACAACCCGCAATCGACTACAACACGCTTGTGGGTCTGTCCTACGAGTTGGGCCGATGCTTCTGGCTGGATCTGGAACGACACCACCCCGGCATCGACTCGCTGCGTCTACCCCAAGACGTCGCCAGCGCCTGGAAACGGCGGCTCCAGATCAGAAACAAGACGACCACCACCGGCACTGGTGAGCGGGTGGAGATCGAGATAGAACGACTCAGTTACCTCGACACGTTGGCCGCGGTTCGCGCCTTCTACCTGGACCTGGCCCAGTGGGCGTTGGAGGACCCGGCCCGCTGGAGCCCGTGGGTGGCGCCATGCCCTATCACGCAGCAGGACCTCAACCGGCGCAAGCTCGTCCGCCGCCGCAAGGCGCGCATGGATACGCGGACCCGTGACCGGCTACCCGTCCTGCCTATCCTCGTCCGCGCCGCCGACCAGTGGCGCAGGGACGCCCAGACACTGTTGACCGCCGCTCACGAAACCGTACCCGGTCAGCGATTCACCGCCGTCGGGCAGACCCTCGTCCGCTCGATCCGTCCCCACGCCGACCCGAACAACATCTGGGCCCACGATCCTGGAACCGGCATGCAGAGACAGCTCAGCCTGGAGGAAGACCATGCCTTCTGGGCGTGGGCGGCCATCGATGTGCTCCGGCTCACCGGCGTCCGGGTCGAGGAACTGCTCGAACTGAGCCACCACAGCCTCGTGCAGTATCGGCTGCCGGCCACCGGTGAACTCGTGCCCCTGCTGCGGATCGCCCCGTCCAAGACCGACACCGAACGATTGCTGGTCGTGAGCCCCGAACTCGCCGATGTCCTGAGCACCATCATCAGCCGCATCCGCCAGCCCGACGGAGCCGTGCCGCTGGTCCGCGCCCGCGACCGCCATGAACGGATCTGGCTGCCACCCTCGCCGTTGCTGTTCCAACGCCGAGTCGGCACCGAACACCACATGATCAGCGGCACCACCGTGGCGCAGCTGCTCGACGAGGCCCTGGCCCACACTGAACTACGCGACCACGCCGACGGCACACCCTTGCACTACAGACCCCACGACTTCCGGCGAATCTTCATCACTGACGCTGTCCTCAATGGACTGCCACCGCACATCGCACAGATCATCGCGGGCCACCAGGACATCACCGTCACCATGGGCTACAAGGCCGTCTACCCCGAGGAAGCCATCCAAGCCCACCTGGCGTTCCTTGCCCGCCGCCGTGCCCTACGACCCAGCGAGGAGTACCGCACACCCACCGACGAGGAGTGGCAGGAGTTCCTCGGCCACTTCGAACGCCGCAAGGTCGCCACCGGCACCTGCGGGCGGGCGTTCGGCACCCCCTGCATCCACGAACACGCCTGCATCCGCTGCCCGATGCTGTGGCCCGACCCGACCCAACGCAGCCGCCTCGCCGACATCCGCGACAACCTGCTGGCCCGCATCGCCGAAGCAGAACGCGAAGGATGGCTCGGCGAGATCGAAGGACTACGAATCAGCCTCGGTGGCGCCGAGGAAAAGCTCGCCCAGCTCGAGCGACGATCCCCATCCGCCGTCAGTCTTGGCATCCCCCACGCCCGATCCGCCGAGGCCCTGTCCAACAGCCCCCGCTGATCAAGTTCAGAGAAGACGTGGATGTCCGGCCCTACGGTCGCCGTCGACCAGGTCGCGAGAACGAACGGGGTGACCGGCAACGGTTTGAGTGCCTCAGCCTCGATCGAGGCGAACACCGCCGCCGGCGCCTCGCCGTCCAACGCCCGGCTCTGACGCCGACCCGCGACATCCCGGCACCACGCTACGGCCGCAACCTGCATCTGCGTCAGCGACGTGAACTCCCGGCCCCGCCAGAACGAGTCCCGCACATACGGCATCGGCCGCTCCACCCGGGCCTTGTCGCGGGGTTTACGGACCCGGGCCGGATCGACGAGCACGCCGTAATGCTCGGCCAGTTCCGCATACGCACGGTTGATCTTCGGGTCATACAGGTCCGCGCGTTCAACCCCGGTCGCCAGGTTGTCCGGCACGATCCGTTCCGGGACACCGTCGAAGAACGCGAACGCCTCCACATGCGCCTCGCTCCACGCCTGCTGATCCACCCGGATCACCGGACGCACGAACAGATGCCTCGAGCACGACAACACCATCACGAACGCCCACACCGTCACCCGCCGGCCCGAGCCAGGATCGGTCCACATCCCCAACTTGCCGTAGTCGACTTGTGCCTCATGCCCCGGCGGGGGCGTCTCGGCCAGCACCCGTACCTGGGCACGACGGGCCTCTTCCGGCAAGTTGGCTCCCACCCACCGGCGAAACGACGACACCGACGCGGCCAGACCATGCTCGTCACGCAACCGTTGGTGGATCGTCGACGCCGTGACCCCGGCCTCGATCTGCCCGGCGACATAGTCGCGGTGCACCTCGATGTCCGGCCACGTCACCTGCCGCAACCGGGTATCGACCAGCTCCGGGAACCAGCCCTTCGCCAACTCGGCCCACTGCGCCTGACTGCGTTCCGGCCCGCCCGGCACGATCCCGGCCGCGACCGCCGGCGCCACGTACTTGCGGATCGTCTTGCGATCCACGTTGAGGCTCGCCGCCAGCTCGTGCTGCGACCGGCCCGCATACCAGTGCACCAAAATTTCCGTTATGTCGATCACGTAGAAGCTTCTCCTCGCCATCGGCGCCTCCACCCCTCCACCGGGAACAGAGGCAGACTGCTTGCCTGCGAGGGCCAGACCCCAACGCCACGCTCGTGATCCCCTGGGGGAATTACGTGAAGCGGGGTGGGGGAATTACGTGATCGTGAGCCCTTCAGCTGGGGGAATTACGTGATCGCCGACAGCTACGCGAGGTGATCTGATGGAAGGTGTCAGTGCTGCGGGCCCCGTGGTGTTCAGTGAGTGGGTTAGGCCGCATCTGACGCATATCGCTCACCTGGTGGCACGAATGGCGCCCGACGCCGATCGAGATGACCTAACTCAGGAAGTGCTACTTCGAGCGTGGACGAAACGCCACCTCTACGACCAATGCCACGTAGCTTAAGTCGATCATGGCAGAGAAGATCCACATCGGACCGTGGAGGACCCACATCGGACTGATCCCGCGTGTCGCTTGCTGTGGCGGTCCGACTAGCCGATGATCATCGGCTATGAGTGTGGTGTCGCCGGATGAGGTTTCGTTGGGTGTGTTGGTCAGCGCGGTGCCGCGGGACGCGATCGATACGGCGGTCGCGGCGTGTGGGGTCGGTGATCGGCGTTCGGGTGGGAAGCTTCCGGCTCATGTGACGGGGTATCTGACGATGGCGTTGTGCCTGTTCGGCGATGATGACTATGAGGAGGTCGCGACCAAGGTCACCGGGTCTCTTGACCGGTGGGGGTGTTGGGATGCGTCGTGGTCGGTGCCCACGTCCAGTGCGATCACCCAGGCCCGTAAACGGTTGGGCCGCAGGGTTTTCGCCGAGGTTTTCGACGCTGTGGCTGAGCCGGTCGGCGGGATGTTCACTCGGGGTGCGCTGCTACGTGGCTGGCGGGTGCTGGCTATCGACGGGTTCGACGTGGATCTGCCTGACAGCAGGGAGAATGCGGCCGAGTTCGGTTACGCCGGATCGGGAGAGAAACGATCGGCGTACCCCAAAGCACGGGTGGTGGCGCTGTCGGAGTGCGGCACGCATGCGTTCCTCGCCGGCGAGGTCGGGCCGTACGCGGTCGGTGAGAAAACCTTGGCGAAGCCGCTGTATCGCAGGCTGCAACCTGATGAGCTGCTTACGGCGGACCGGAACTTCTACTCCTACGAGGCGTGGGGTCAGGCGAGAGCATCCGGGGCCGCCCTGTTGTGGCGGGCACCCACCCAACTGGAGTTGCCGCTGGTCGAGGTCTGCTCCGACGGCACATACGCCTCGGTGCTGGTCAACCCGAAGCTGCGTGGTGCCCGCCGTGACCGGGTCCTCGATGCTGCCAAAGCAGGCGACGAACTCGACCCGCAGGACGGATATCTGGTCCGGGTCGTCGAGTACAACGTGCCCGACCGGGAAGGCAACGGCTCCGGCGAGCTGATCGTGCTGCTCACCACGATCACGGACCCGCACGACGCCAAGGCCGACGAGTTGGCCGATACCTACCACGAACGCTGGGAACAGGAGACCGGCAACGACCAGCTCAAGACCCACCTCCGTGGCCCCGGCAAGGTTCTACGCTCTCGCCTGCCCGACCTGGTCCACCAGGAGATCTGGGCCTGGCTCACCGTCCACTACGCGATCGCCGTACTCATCACCCGCGCCGCTGAGGCCGCCGACATCGATCCCGATCGCATAAGTTTCACCCGTACCCTGCGCATCATCCGCCGTACCGCCACCGGAACGGCGGACATTTCCCCCTGAGGACTGGGCCGACGCCATCCCCAAGATTCACGCCGAGATCACCCGGAAGAGACTACGCACCCGAAGACACCGAACCTGCCCACGTGCAGTCAAACGCGCCCGGCACAACAGTTACCGCGTCAAGAAACCCCGACGAACGCGCCAGCATCCTCCACAATGGACCGGCGACCATCCTGATCCACAGCCTCACGCCGAGAGCAGCATGATCAACTTAGTGGTCCGCGCTGGAAGTTCGTCGGGGCCTATTCGGGCTGCCAGGCGGTGGGGTCGTTGAGGTAGAGGCCGCAGGCGGAGTCGAGGGCTTCTTCGGCGGTGCCGAAGGGGTATCCGGTGGGTAGGACCGAGTCCTCGTAGCTGTCCTTGCTGGCTAGCCAGATCGCGAAGCCCCATCGGTTGGCGTAGCCGTTGTAGCGCAGCCGGAAGAGGGGTTGGACGGTCCCGTCGGGGAGATGTCCGGCGACGTAGGCGAACGCGCCGTGGTGGCGGACGGTGACAGCGGTCAGGGCGGGCCAGCGTTGTTTGGCGTGGGCTCGTAGCCGTTGGCCGAGGGAGACCTTGGTGGATTCGGGCGGTGTGGCCATAGATCTCATCCTTTCAGATCAGTGTGTTCGCATGCATAAGATCGTCGTATCGGTCATGATCGGCAACTTCCTGTTGCCTGTCACCGATTGGTCGTCCTCATGCCCCTGTTCGCCCGCCCGGTACGACTGGCCGCCGCTGCGCGGCACCGGTTGAAAAGGATCGCCCGCGGGCACAAGAGCCCGCACCGGGACAAGCTGCGGGCGCAGATCGTGCTGGACGCCTCGCGTGGGCATCACAACGCCCGCATCGCCCGGGCGCGTCACGTCACCGAGGACACGGTGCGCAAGTGGCGGGGCCGCTTCGTCGATGAGGGGTTGACCGGGCTGGCTGATCGTGCCCGGTCCGGGCGCCCGCCCCGGTTCACGGCGGTCGAGGTGGCCGAGGTCAAGGCGTTGGCCTGCCAACTGCCCGCCGAGACCGGCGCACCGCTATCGAGGTGGACCTGCCCCGAGTTGGCCCACGAAGCTGTCCTGCGTGGCATCGTCGAGTCCGTCTCGGCGTCCACGATCCGGCGGTGGCTGGCCGACGACGCCCTCAAACCGTGGCAGTACCGGTCCTGGATCTCCATTCGGGACCCCCACTTCCGAACCAAGGCCACCCGGGTGCTCGACCTCTACCAGCGGGTGTGGGAAGGGCAGCCGCTGGGCCCTGACGAGTACGTCATCTCCAGCGACGAGAAACCCTCCATCCAGGCCCGCTGCCGCTGCCATCCCACCCTGCCCCCCGGCAAAGGCCGGGCGATGCGCGTCGAGCACGAATACGACCGCGGCGGAGCACTGACCTACCTCGCCGCCTACGACGTCCACCGAGCCACCCTCTACGGCCGCTGCGCCGCCAGCACCGGCATCGAACCGTTCATGGCCCTGGTCGAGCAGGTGATGAGCCAGGAACCATACAAGTCAGCCAAACGAGTGTTCTGGATCGTGGACAACGGATCCTCCCACCGCGGCCGGAAGGCCATCAACCGGCTCACGAAACGATTCCCGAACGCGGTCATGGTCCACACCCCGGTTCACGCCTCCTGGTTAAACCAAGTCGAGATCGTCTTCTCCGTCGTGCAACGAAAAGTCGTCTCCCCCAACGACTTCACCGACCTCGACCAGATCAAGCGACGACTCACCGCGTTCGAACAGCGCTACAACACCCACGCCCGACCGTTCAAGTGGAAGTTCACCACAGCCGACCTCGACGACCTACTCGCCCGCATCGAACGCCACGAACCCGAGCAAACCCCCACCACGCCCTGAACACCCCCGACGAACTTCCAGCGCCGACCACTTAGGCTACGTGGCATTGCCTCTACGACCCGCGCCGAGGCACGCCCTCGGCCTGGCTCCTGGCGATTACGGCAAACGTGGTGTTGAAAGCCCGGGGCGCTCGAGTGGCCATCGTTACGTCAACCGAGCTGATGTCGGCTCATGCCGAAGACCGTGCGGCGCAGCGGTTGGACATCGAGTCCGCGTTGCAGCGCCTGAGCCGCCGCCAGAGGCTGGCAATCGAATGCCGCTACTTCGTCGATCTTAACATATCCGATATAGCGGCCGTAATGAATTGCTCGGAGGGGACCGTCAAATCGACGCTTGCCGACGCGCGAGCGCGACTGCGTAAACTGTTGGAGGTAACAGGATGACGAACGAGCCGGAAGACGAGCTCACCACCGCCCTGCAAAGCGCCGGATCATCTTGGCGCGCGGAACAGCCCGATGTTCCCGGTTTAGACCTCCGGCGGCTCGAGAACGTGAGAGTGGCGTCACCTCGGCGCCGGACGGTGATCGCAGCTGCTGCGGCCGCATGTATTGCGGTTGTGGTTGCGACAACGGTGCCGGTGATTCTGAGCAAAGGCAGGGACGGGAGGACGCCCGTGGTAGCTGACTCTGTCGATGCCCGTCTCGCTGAATGGGCGCTTGCTGCAGACACAGGCTCAGGGATTCGCGTTCAGGCCGTGGGCTCGCTGATACGCACAAACAGTGGGTTGATGCTGTGCGCCTTCGGCCGGGCGACACTTCCGGTCGGGGCGTCAACAACTACTTGCGGCGTGATCGGGGTACAGGTATTCGGCGCTGACGTCGGCTCAGCTGAAATTGCACCCGGAAGTACCAACGCTGCTGGTGTGCGGGTCACGGGTGTTTACCACGACGGGGTACTTGACATCGTATCCGTTACACCGCAGGAACTGCCGCCTCCGATCAGCTTCTCCGAACCGGCGTTGCCATGCGAAACGGCGGGGGAGAATTGGCA
The DNA here is from genome assembly GCA_963742855.1 of uncultured Actinomycetota bacterium. Lineage (GTDB taxonomy): Bacteria > Actinomycetota > Actinomycetes > Mycobacteriales > Micromonosporaceae > CAVUNP01. Next base: position 363,135 of record CAVUNP010000007.1, read on the forward strand.
GCCTGGTTATGGGCTTAATACCTCCTCTGAGCCCAGGGCCTCGGCGAACTCGTCTCATGTTTGGATGGTGATGCCGAGCATTGCGAGTGGGCGGTTGGCATCGCGGTTGTTGTGGCGTAAGGCTTTGGCGTTCTCGTTGCGACCGGCCAGTCGTAGGGTGCTGATGGCGAGGTTGCGTAGGGTTGCCATGATGCGTGGTCCGGTGCCGGAACGGATTTGGCTGGCGTCCTCGCGGTAGGTGACGTCGCGGACGTGATGGAGTTTGTTCTCGATGCTCCAGTGGCCGCGGGCGTAGGTGGCGAGTTGGGTCGGGCTGGCTTGGTTGGCGTTGAGGTCGGTGACGGCGTAGACGATTTCCTTGCTGATGCGTACGCCGTCCAGGTCGCCGCGGTCGCGGCGGATCCGCAGGATCTGGGCTGCATGGGGGAATTCGACGCCAGTGGCTGGTGCGACGCGTACGGTGCGTTTCTCGGTGCGGCCGTGCCCACGGTTGGTGCTGACGTGGGTGGCGTCGGTGAAGGCGTCGTCCGTGCCGGTGGTGGCGGCGATGGCCTGGGTCAGCAGGGTGGGCTGGTTGTCTTTGATCACGAACAGGTAGTGGGCGTTCTTGTCGTCTACCAACCATTGGGCCAGGTCGCGTTGGGTGTGCATCGCGTCCGCACTCACAACCTGGTCGACGAGGTTCAGGTCCGCCAGCAGCGGGCGCACCGCGGTGATCTCGTTGGACTTCACATCCACGGCATGTTGGGCCCGAACGACGCCATGGTCGTGGTCGAACGCCGCCACCAGGTGAGGTGCGCGACTATGCGGATCGGAATGCACCCGCGCTCCCCGCACCGTCTTACCATCCAGAGCCACCGCCCGACGCCCAGCCGCCCGTCGAGGGTGTTCGTCCGGCACGTCGTCGCGAGCGTCGACCTGCTCGTTGAGCCACCCGGACACCGCGGCATCGAGCGCGACTGGATCCGTGGTCTGCAGTACCCGCCTCAGCGTCGACTCCGACGGGGCCCGATAGCGGCCATCAGTGCAGCGTGCACCCAGCGCAGCGAGTACATGCTGGCTGGCGTCACCGGCCCATTCGGCGATCTCCACGAATGACTTCGCCCCGGCCAGCACAGCCGCCGCCGCGGTCCCGAGCAGGAACAACAGCCCGTGACGCAGACCTCGGCTCCCACGCGGATCCGGCACCCGCGACAGGTGAGCCAACAACCCCGCACACTGCTCGGCGCGGAGCGTCTCGGTCGACCTTGCATGATCAGCCAGGGACGGCATGGCATAATAAGCGGACAACGAAGCTCCTGTAGGACGATCTGGATCGCGAATCCCTTTGTCCTTACAGGAGCTTCGTTGCCTTATCTACTATGGACACGCCGCAGGGCGTGACTTATCCGGCCACCTCGTCAACCACCGCCCGCGCGTAAACCACGATCGCGTCCTGACAGGATGATCATCTGCCGTCAACGTGAACCGACTTCGCCGATGCCCTGCCTCTGAGCCGAAGGCCATCGATTTGCTGAATCAGCGTGTGAAAGACGGGTCGACCACCTACACGGACGTTTGGGAAGGACACGTCACCGTTTCCGGCGGTTTAGCAAACGTGTTTGTCGTGGGTACCGTCGGCGACGTAGGGTCGGCGCGGACCGATCTGATAAATGGCTACCATGGCAATCTGTGCGTCTATAAGGCCAAATACAGCATGCATGATCTCCAGCGGATTGCCCAAAAGATTCAAGAAAGCCACCCGGCGAAGGTCCACATAGCTATTGACCCCACGGTTAACAAGGTCGCCGTGACGGCGTTAGCGCTCGATCCTCCAATGGCCGCGACGCTAGCTATGTTCGATCCCGCTGCTCTTGCCATCGAGAAGCCGTTGCTACTGCCAGTGAGATGACCGATCGGGCCGCCCACTACGGAGGCCCGATCGATCGTAGCGCCAAAGTCAGTTTGTCTTAATGGTCGCGCCTAGGAATGATAGCGTCTGCGTTACATCTGCGAAATCGAATTCCCACGCACAGCCGCTGGTTGCGACACCAACGCAAGTAGTCGAGGTGTTCAGATGGGCTCCAAGAATAATGCCCTTGGCGATAACTTTGCCGTTGTCCGGGGATGGAAGTTCGAACACTGGTCCACCGCTGTCGCCCTGGCCGGCGGCGCTTGTGTGGTCAGTCTTCTGCGCGAACACAAGTGGCCCATAGCCGCTGACATACTGGTTGTTCGAGACAACCTGAATGCCACACCGAACACCGGAGAAGGATCCCGAGGTGCACAGCCAGTTGCCGACGTTACTAAATGTTGCACCTTGAACCGCTTTCGTGACGGCCGCGCCCGCGTTCCATGGACCGTCCCAGGTACGTCCGAGCGAATTCGCGTTTATCAGCGAAATATCGCGATATTCATTGCGATTCGTGATGGCGCCCATCGCGTCGTTGCCGCCATCCGTGACTGACGTACCGCAATGCGCGGCATATAGGAGCTTGTTTACGCCTCCGTGAGAGACAGCGAATCCCGTCGTGCATTGTGGGGCGCCACCGAGGTTCGTCCGCGCCCCTGCGTAGTATGGCGAACTGTCGTTCTGTCGGGTCAGAAGTGCGCGCTTCCCAGATACCCCCGCGACCAGTATCTCAGTGCGGAGACCCTGGGCCGCGGCAAGTGTCGTTGAACGGGACGCAGCCGAGTCCGAGCGGAACTTTACCCGCACGCCGCTTGCGTCGGGTGACGGGCCAACACCACGTAGATAACATTGGCGCCGCCGATGTGTGATCGACGTTTAGCTATGCAATGTGTGGGTGGGTATGCGTCATCGCTGGCGTTGCGGTTCTCCGTGACCGGAGTTGGTGTCCTTTCTGGATAGTCGGGTTGGCGGTGTGGTGGTCAGGGGTTGTTGTGGGGTAGGCCGAAGCGGGGTGGGAGCGGTCCGCGGCTGGTCGGTTTTCGGGTGCTGGTGTGGGGGAACCGCGGTCGCCACTTCTGCTGTCGGGGGCTGTGCCGGTCCCGCCCGGTGATGATCTTGTTGGCGAGGATGTGCTGGTGGGTTCGCTTGGTGGCCGCGGTTCGGGCCGCTGCGGGGGTGGTCGCGGTGACCTGGCTCTGGGTCATGGATCGGATGGCTTCGCGCCGCATGGTGGTGAACGAGATTTCGTCCGTGGTGACGTTGCCTGCGACGGCGGCGGTGTGGGCGGCGCGGCGCACCAGTTGGGTGGCGGTCAGCCAGGCCCAGATTTCCTGCAGGACCAGTTCAGGACTCTGGGAGCGCAGGATCGGTCCACGGGACGGGCCGGCGTCAGTGATGGTCGACTTGTTTTCGCCGATGGTCGTTTCGGCGGCGCTCCACCGTTGCGAGTACAGCCCGGCGATGTCGTGGCTGGAGTAGCGCTGCTGGTCGGTGAGGGTGGTCAGCAGGCAGAACAGTTCGCTGATGGTGCCGTCGGCTTTGACTACGTCGTACTCGACCACCCGGACGGTGAGCATTCGCTTGTCCGGGGTGCGGATCCAGGACAGGTAGTCGCCGTCCCCGAGTCGTTGGACGACGGGTAGGCGTACGCCGGCTTTCATTCGCATGACGAGGTGCGCACCCTGGCCGCGGCGGTGTATCGCCTCGACCAGGTCGATGCTGAAGAAGTTACGGTCGCAGACGTAGACGTCATTCGGGGTGAACAGATGCGGGTGCGCCGCGACGAGCCGGGCGGTCAACGGCGCCTCGCCGACCGAGCTGGCGTCAACGGTGGCGGCCAGCAACGCCCGACCGGCCCGGGCGACGGCCAGGACGATGCGGGCCATCGGGAACGCGGCGCTGTCATCGGCGGTCCCCGAGGAGCCGAACGCGGCCCGGTTGGCGTCACTGTCGGGGGTCTTGACCTGGCAGCCGTCCAACGTGGCGACCCGCAACCCGTGCCACAACGCGCCCGGGCCGGTGGCGGCGGCGAAATGACCGGCGACCCGGGTGAACAACGCCTTCATCGGCGCCACGCCCAGCCGTCGGCGCCACGTCGTGACCACCGTGGACTCGGGCACCTGCCAGGCATGCAGCCACGGCAGCCGGGGCAGCACACCGACCAACTGCGCGAACACCTCCACATAGGACGCGTTCGGGATCAGGGTCATCGCCATCACCAGCCGCGCCACCAGCGGCAGCGACATCAACCGCCTGCGCTCAGGCCCCGACGGGGCCGGCGCCGCCGCCGTGACAATCTGCTCCACGACACCGTCGCCCACATACTCTTCCAACCCGCCCAGCCGCACATGGTCGGGCAGCCAACCATCGGCACCCATCCGGCCGTCCTCATCGAGCACGGCCGGGGTGACCGCGACGACCGTGCACCACGCCACCAGGTCCCCGTCGCGAACCCGCCCCACCATGCCTGGCACCAGCAGCTCGGTCCCGTCCGCCCCGTCGGCCACGACAAGGTCGGCGACCCGGACCGCGAGTACCCCGCCCGCCAGCCCAGGACCGACCTGGGCCGGCCGAGGCCGTCGCGAACGCATCAGACCGGGATGATCGAGTGGCAACGTTGCGGGAACGAACGCCATAGCGTACAACTGAACTCCAAGGCTCTTGTGCTGGCAGGAAACGTTGGTGGTACTTCGTTTCTACCGGAACAAGAGCCTCTACTATGGACACAGTGAGCCGGATCGGGCGGATCGTGATCCATCCGTGACACACACTGCCCCGCCACCAGCCGGCCATCGATGAACGTCATCCACGAAACCGGCATACCACCGCGAAGCCACCACACTGCGTCGTCGCACCTCGATGCATCACAGAGCGCGGGCATCGCTGTCGATGCCCCACCTCCGCTGACCAGCGGACACGCTATCTACGTGGTGTTGGCAGGTGGACCCGTCTTGGGCAACATCTACCCGTCGTTGACGGCCATCGAGGACACCCCACACATTCGACTCGCGCAACTCGCGAACTCAGGTAACCAAAACATCGTCTACTAGCTTAACCGTCCATCAGGGCTTCGGAGCAGATAATGCGAGCGTTACTTCCAAGATTGCGGTTGCTTACAGTATTTGTCGCGGTCGCGGTCGCGGTCGGCGTAGCCGCCAATGCGGCTGGATGCTCCGAAGGCGGACTTGTCAAAACGCCTGGGGCATCGCCATCGGTGTCCCAGGCGCCTTCTTCAGTTGGTTCCGGTGCATCTCTCCCGGTCGCAAGTCGAGTTGACCTGCCGAAATCCGACTTCGGCGAAACTGCGGGGCCGGCGTTCGCTGGTGTGGATCTCGTCTCGAAGACGTACATACTTTCTCATACTGCGGATCCACGACTGAGTGAGGTTCGACGGCGTACTGACAACAAGGTGGTCCTTCGTCATCGAACAAGCGCCCCTGAATTGGTGACAGTCTTCGGCGATATTGCCGACGATATTCTAGTTATCGTTGACGAGGACACCTTGACCAGCGGCAGCGGCAGCAAGGATGCTGCCGAAGCATTCATATACAATTTGCGAACAGGAGATAAACGTCGGCTAGCGGACGTAGCTGGTGCTCCCCAAATATCTTCCTTCGGTCGACAGGCTATGGTGACCGACGACGGCCGATATTATTACAGTGCCAGCGTGCAACGGCCCGGTAATTCCTTCTTCAATTGCATCGCGATGTTGAATCTCCAGACGTTCGCCGCCTCCACCGTTGATTGCGCCGGCGATGGAGCGAACGAGACAGTCGCCTATTACGTTAACGCTGGGCGCGACGGTGCCACGTGGCTCCATATTGAGGGCCCCCAGATCGAATCGTGTCGCATTGGTCGAGGTATCAGGGGGGGATCCGTCGTGGGTGTCGGGCCACAGGATGATTGCGCCACAGTCGGCACAGTCACGCTGGACCGATGGGACGTCTGGAGCGCAACAGCGACACCTGCCGGACCGCTGAGCCCCGAAATCGGCCTTTACGCCACCGATGGCAAGCAAACCGTCGCTCTAGGCAGAATCAACGGTGCGGCCCTGACCATGTGCGGAGACTACGCCTACTGGCGCGTCGCCGACCGACCTAGCAAGACCATGCAGTTGCGGCGCTGGCGGCCGGGCTTGTCCAATGTCGAGTCCGTGTTCACTGTAAGTGCCCGCGAGGACGAGATCGCCGCTCACGCGATCGGGTTCGGCGGATGTTCCGATGGCATCTTCACCATTCAGGACATGAGCGTTGACGGTTCGGTGAAATCGTCGAAGACGCGAATCTGGGCTATTGAGCCGTCTCCGTAGCGACGCGTGATTCCGGCGTCGCTATTAGCGTCGGCGTTTCGCTACGGCGGTGATCTCGGCGCGTCCCCGGGGTCTAGGTATCCAGTCCGTCAAATGGAGAGGCGATCTCGCCACCACACGGGTGGGGTTTCCCCTACTGTCGTTCCTGATCGAGGACGATGCATCGGTATCCCGCGACATGCGCTGTTCAACCTCCTGCGTCTGTTCCTCTCGGCGTCTGGACGTTAGACATGCCGCAGCCCCCTATCGACTCACTCATCCATCATCCCACCCCTCCCTGACTCGGCGGCGCGTGGAGTGAATCGGAGGGAAACTCAAGTCCACCAGCAAGATCCATACGCCTGGATGGATCTTGAGAGGGTGCCCCCTGGGCAGCCAGGGCTCGCCGTGGCGAGGACCAATTAGGGTCCCGTGGTCGAACTGCCAGGTGCGAACCGGAGGCCGCGAAGTCGGCTGGCGCCGAACTGAAGATCAGCTCGACTCAGGAGCGATCAAGCCGGTGGATCTGCCGACAGCCATCGATGCACAAAGATCGGTCTGTTGGATCCCAGCCACCTTGTCTAATCAGGACACTTCTGCGGACAGTCGGCCCGCCTACTCAATGTCGCTGACCGTGACATCTGCGGCGTCAGCCTACTTCTGAATGATCCTCTGGGTTGACATGCGGCAACGCACGAAGATGCCCTCCCGATCTGGTTGATGGAGGCCTCAGCGACTTCCATCCCCCTGCCGAGAGGGCATCTTGTTGGCACACATCTACAGTGGACAAGCTGAGGTCATCGACGGACCGGGCTTGAGTCCACTGCAGCTACCTCAGCTGAAGATCTTGATGGTGTCCTGGTAGCACGCGTCGTAGATGCGGGCCTTGTAGTTGCCGGAGGAGACGTAAACGACCTTCTGCCCTGACTTGGAGGGGGTCGTACCGGAGGCGACGACATTGCCAGTGCTGGAGTTGATCACCTGCCACTTCGTGCCGCCGTTGCCACACAATGGGCTGTCCCAGCTGATCCCCACGTACTTCCCGGCGGAGTTCCACGAGATCGACCCCGTGGTGCACTGGCGGGTACTCGAGTAGAAGTACGGCGCGGTGCAGCTGGAGCTGGCCGCGTGGGCCGGAGCCGCGGTCACCAGCAGACCCGCCACCGCGGTGGCCAGCGCCACCCCGATGGCTGCCAGTCGGCCGCGCAGACGCATGGACATAACGCTTCTCCCCGTCTTTCGGTAGATGAGATTGCGAGTAGCTGCAGCGGAAGCTCGTGCAGCGCCAGCTAGGGTAACCCAAGTGTCCTAACTCGGATGTCGGTGGGCCAGACCCGGCGCAGTTCGATGACGTACGCATCGGCCGGATTGACCAGCGGCGCGGCCACACCGTACGCGACGAGCGCCGCGCCGGTGGCGGTGTAGTCGGGCCGCCAGGGGGCGTGCCGCAACCATTCGGGCTCGGGCGGCTCCGGGCAGAGCGTGACGGCGTACCGGGCGTCCGAGTCCAGCCCCGGCAGTCGCCACCGCACCGATCATGCACGCGAGTCGGATTCTGTCATTACCAGCACCGGGGCGGTTCACTTGTGACGCTGGCGGCCGGAAGAATCGTGCGTGGCGCAGTGCGCCTATGCGTTAATCCGCGGACAGCCAGCGCCTCCAGGTCGCCTGCTTGACGACGTGGTGGGGATGCCGGGCGATGTGGAGGATGAACTCCGCGCGCAGGCGAGTGAGTGGATCGTGTGCGTGGAGCAAGGCCTCGACCTTGTCAATGAAAGACTTGTCTGCGATGTGGCGGACCAGCCGCGCGAACATCCAGTCTTTGCACCGGTAGGGCCGCTGCAACGTCGAGACGATCAAGTCGCTGATCTGCGGCCGGATCTCACCCGGTACGCCGCGGCGGCCCAGCTCACGGACCAGCACTTCTTTTGTGGTCCACGGCGACCACATCCGCGATTCTTGAGTAGCCCATTCCTGCGGGTACTTTGCCTCCCATCGCAGGTAGAGCGCCAGGAATGGGGCAGACGCCAGCCGAGAGGCGGAATCGGTGTGCCGTGAATCGAGGTATGCGTTGATCGGACTGAAGTTCGTTTGCTCGCGGTTCCAGCGGAATGCCGCCCTGGCCTGGTCCATCTCCGCAGCCAGATGCGGCTCGCTGGGTGCTGGGCTTCCTGCCTGGGCCCATACGCTGTTCGACCATTTCAGCGCCTGCGAGGCCACTGCCAGGAAGGCTTGATGCCGGGCCAGCGCACGGCGGCGTACGACGTCGTCGGGTGCGACGAGGTCGTACGTCCACGCGAGGTTCTCTGGCGACGGCGCGAACACTCCGGTAGCGTGCCATTTCGGCTGCTCCCGGGCGAGTCGATTGTGCTCGTCTGCCGCGGGCGGGCCGTCCAAAAGGCGCGCGACCGCCAACTGCGCTGCCGTCCCCTTGGGCAGGGCAGCCAACGTCGGTGGGGCCTGGTATCAACTACCGCATGAATCCCGAGTACGCGGATCCGGCTGACCTTGCCGCCATCCGGTCGGCGCTGGCCATTGACGATGATGCCGCTTCCGCGCTCGGCTGGGATGCCGTGCGGGCATTCGAGTCGAGACACGGCGTCGTCCTGCCCGAGCCGTATCGGACGTTCGTGGCCGAGATCTCCGACGGCTCCTACGCCGGCCCGCCGGAGTGCGGACTCATCGGTCTGGCAGAGCTACCGAGCGACTGGGGCAAGGATCGGCCGATCCGGGATCTGAGTAAGCCTTTTCCGCTCACCCAGGCGTGGTTCTGGGAGGGCGACGCCCGGCCACAGCAGGAGATCGAGCCGATCCTTGACCAGGTCTTCGATCACGGGTCAGTCGTTCTGGGCACCGACGGCTGCGGCATGTACTGGCATCTGATCGTCACGGGCGAACACCGAGGTCACGTCTGGCTCATCACCGGTGAATGCGCAGCTCCGTTCGGCGTGGAGTCCGGGGACCTCACCCTTGCCGGGGAGCCGGGATTCGCAGGATGGGTAAAGCACTGGGCTGCCGGAGAGCCCTGGTTCGACGAGGACTGACCCCGACGTGACCGTGGTGGGGGGTAGCCCACCGTGTGGCTGCGAAGGCTCGGGTCTGCCACCGTAGCCGAGCCGTCGGACTGATCGTTACGCCTCCGACGGCCCAGCAGCGGGGAACAGACATGGCACGGAGCAAGCGGCGTACGCCTCGGGTAGTTGTCCGGGCGCCTCTCACCGCCCCATTGTCAGCTGAAGATCATCAACAGGCGGTCAGCGCGCTCGCAACCATGATCCATCAATGGCGGCAACGCCACGCTGGCGACGCCGCCATCACGAATCGAAGCTCGGCATCATCGCCAGGCGACTGAGCCATCACGACGCGCGCCGACATACGGCAGCTACGACCACGGCTGGCCCCTGAGCAGTGTGAATGCGGTTCGGGTTGTGCCACATCGGGTCCGCTCCGAGACGTGATCTCGCTGTCAACCTGCGTTCTTGCGGTTCGGGTGGCAGGAGGTTGACTCCCGTATGTAGCGGCGCACGAACCGCGGGAGATCGATTCGAGATCTGGCGGACCGCACCGGACAAAGATCAGCGCGCCCCGTCGGATCTTCATCGTCCTGGGTGGGCTATACGATGCGTCTATGGCGTATGTCCTCACCGAGGCTGACTTGGTCTGGAACCGTGCCCTGTCCGACGATCCTGGCAACGGCGTCGGGGACCAGCATCTCCGAGCGATGGCCAAGCCGTATGGACGTGCCATGAGCAGCGGCGTCTCGGCGGTCATGGATACCAGCACGGCCGATGAAGTCCAGGACGCCGCCGGCGCCTTCGACTACCTCGGCCTTGCCGACCTGGCCGACCTGACCCGGCGACTCGTTGCCGCCGACTGGCGGTCCGAAGACGACCTCGAAGAGCGGCTCAACCGTGCCTTCTGGAGGCTGGAGCGCGCACTCGATGGTGCGTTCGAGCGCAAGTACGCCGAATCCCCGGAGGACTTCGACCTGGTCGTGGATGACGGAGTCGATCGGCTGCCTGGGTCGTGGTCATCGGGCGGCGGTCAGGGCAAGAAAGTCTGTACGGGTGATCTGATCGTGCATGAGCGTGAAGTCCTGTGTTCGCAAGGCGACGCCTGTCCCGGCATTACGTCAAGCGTGCTGCACTCGAGATCGTGGTTGCACACCGAGGCGGGATGCAGATGGTGCCCGTCGAGTCCGACCGGGGCGGGCCAGGCGAGCTCGCAGTGATGTCCGCGACGGCCAGCTACCTCGTCATCGACCTCGGCGCAGTGCTGTTCCACTTCGATCACGTCCGCCGGCTCGACCGGCTCGCCCAAATATCTGACCTGGGCACGGAGCAGATACATGAGCTTCTGTGGCTGTCCGGCTTCAGCGCCGACTGCGATCAGGGACGTTACCGTTCTTCCACACAGGTCCGCGCGCAGATCCGCGCCACGCTGGCGTGTTCGGCCGACGACGACGACCTCGACGATGCGTGGTGCAGCGCGTCCCTGCCGAACGAGGCTGTCGTCGATGCCATCGACGAGCATCGTGGCGACCGGGTACTCGCAGTCTTCACCAACAACGGACCGCTGGAGGAGGAGGTGCTGGTCCGGCGATACCCCGACGTGTTCGCCCGTTTCGACCACCTGTTCTTCAGCCACCGTCTCCGGCGTCGCAAACCCGACCCGGCGGCCTTCGTGGCCGTGGCCGGTCACCTCGGCGCGTCCGGCGAAGAGATCATTTTCGTTGACGATGGCCCGGCGAATGTAGCCGCAGCCCACAGGGCCGGATGGTGTGCCTTCCAATTCCTTGACGTAGCGAACCTCCGGCATGATCTCCACGTAGCCATAGAAATGGGTGGCTCAACAGCCACCCACCCAATCCGCGCGGCATCGACCCCCGGTGAGCCCGTCGATTGATCTCGCGGATTGCGTCGTCCATCGACGGGCTAACCTCACCCGCTGCGCCGCCGAACCGCCAGAATCCTCACGATTGGCCCTTGGACTGCTGGAATGCGGTTCGGGTTGTGCCACATCGGGTCCACCGACAGCGTGTGAGCTGGGAAATCGTGAAACCGGATGGGCGGTACGCGAACCACCCTGGCGAACTGCACTGTGACCTGGGAAACATGGGTGTCCCGGTTGGTGCGGCGTGGACGGTGGGCTGGTTGGCCTTGACGATGAACAGGTAGTGCGCCTGCTTGACCGTGACCAGCCAGTCGGCGAACGCGGTCTGGGTGTGCATGGCATCGGCCGTGACGACAACCCCGGCCAGGTCCACCTCGGTCAAGAGCGGCTGCACGGCGGTGATCTTGCCTATCTGCTGACCGGTCTCGGTCTGCTGGACGATGACGCTGCGTCTCGTCGAAACAAGCTCGCAGCGGAACCGGCGTTTCGGCGCTCGCGAACCTCAGCTCGGTGGGCAGGCTGGCACAACCCGCCCGGATTGCCGAACTCGTGCGCAACCACTGGGGAATCGAGTCACTGCACTGGATCCGCGACACCCTCTACCGCGAGGACGACTCCACCACCCGCACCAGATCCGGCCCACGAGGCATGGCCACCCTGAGAAACCTCGCCATCGGAGCCATCCGACTGTTCGGCCGTAACGACATCACCGAAACAACACGCTGGGCACACCGCGACATGCGCCGCCCATTCCGGATCCTCGATCTCGCCACATGATCATCGATCTTGAAACGGCGGAGGCGCTAACTGACGACGAGCTACTCGATCGACTGAGAGTCGATGAGGGCATCGCGTTGTGGCGAGACGTTAAAGAGGTGGGACAGCGGAAGCTGCTTGCGGCCCGGGAGGTCCTTGTCGAGATCCTTTCGAAAGAGGACCCCTATTTCGCCGAGCAGAACCTTCGTGCTATTGCCGCAGGCAGTCTTGCCTCGCTGGGTTTTGACGTGCTGCTTCCTTACCTCGTGCAACTTGAGTCCAGCGGTGAGTTGCTGCGTGTGGGCTTGGCCGACACACTGGGAGAAACGCGTGACCAGCGCGCCACACCGTATTTGGTCCGGCTTGCCACGGACGAGAGCGACGAGGTCGTCCTGTTCGCGGCGCTCGGGCTCGCTAAGGTTTACGCCGTGCCTGAGATAGCCTCGCTCTTGTCAGCGCCGCAGCTAGGGTTTAAGCGAACCGGCTATCTGCTCGATGCTCTGGTCAAGATCGGCGGATCGGAGGCTGAGGAGGTCTACGAGGCACACCTCGCTGAGTGCCCGCCGGACGTCCAAGCCGGATTCAGGAAGCTGTTCGGTCGATAGCAGCGGGCTTGTGCGTCTAGCGGATGCGCTGACCGGAGTGGTGCGTGAACTTCGGAAGTTGTGAGGCAAGCCCGGGCAATGGATCAAGGTCAGCGCTTCGAATCGATGATCTTGTGCAAGTGCTGGCATCGGCGGATGGGCGAAGGTGAACTCCTCGCCGATCCCCTGGCAGGACAACATTATTCCGTAGAGTAGGTCCAGTGCCTCGCCCCAAGCCCACCGGAGTCGGCACTCGAACCCCCGACGCTCGCCCTCGTGGTCGGCGTGCAATCGTGTCTCATTGCGGCGCAGCCGATTCGCGATGTCGTACGCCGACTCGTCACGCCCGACTAAGGCTCTCGGAACCGCCTCATTTACACGGGCCACAGCATCGTCGGCCGAAGTTCCCTCTCGCTCAGCCAGTGTGAGAGCCGCGGCGATCGCGGCCCCGACAGTCGGATCATCGGCGAAGTCGACCGAGATGTGGACGTGCCCAGTCCCGCCAGGTCGTTGCGGAGCGGCTCGACGGCGCAACCGTAGCGGTGGAGATGGACGTGCCCGTGGTGCAACAGCGTGTAGTCCTTGGCGTGCGTGCCGCGGTCCGACTCGTCGAAGACTGGCATCGGCGTCCTCGATAGCGACAAGCAATGAAGTGATTATGCCGAGATGTCGGTGTGGACGAGATCTAACTTCCCGGGAGGCTCGAATGGTGGGCCAACCCGGTGACGTGTCTCGGAGCGGCCGAGGTCACCGTTCGGATCCGTGCAACCGAACCCCGTGGCACGCCCGATGGGCGTCTCGTAGACGTGTCCGAGGTTGAGTTGGAAGGCTTCCAGTTCCTCTGCGACCTCGATCCGGTCTTCACGTTGCGCTTCGCCGAGGGGAGCGCGTTCGATGTTGTGGTCACGGCGCAGGACGGCCGGGTGTCGTTCCAACTCGCCGAGTACGCACCGGACGGGTCCACCAGATACTCGACGTTGCCGCAGGCAGGTCAAGCGTTAACCGGGCGTGTCGATGTTCTGGACGTCCTTCCGTTGGCGCAGGTGGAGATCGATGGAGAGTCGGGCGATCTTCTGATCCATCGGCTTGTCTCGATGGCTTTGACCTGCCGATGGTGGCCGAGCCGTCACGGACCACTCGGGACGAGTACGCCCGACGCATCACCGCAGGCGGCATGCCAGTGGCGTTGCGACGCCCGCCTGGGCGGTCGCGATCACGGTGGTATTCCAGTTACCTGGATCTGCTGATCGATCGTGACGTAGTCGAGCTCACTCGTATCAGGCAGCGAGAGATGCTCCCTCGACTGTTGGCCGTGCTGGCATCACGGTCTGGCCAGGTGCTCAATATCGCCAGCGCGGCCGAGGCTATTGGCATGGAAAAGACCAGGGCGGAGAATTACCTGCGTCTGTTGGAAGCCGTGTTCCTCGTCCAGCGGCTGCCAGCCTGGGGAACCACTCTAGGTTCACGGGTGGCGCGGATGCCCAAGGTCCACATGGTCGATGCCGGGGTGATGGCCTGGCAGCTTGGTTTGACGCCCGAGAAGATCGCCCGTAATGACCCTTCGACGTTGAGCGAGTACGGGCATTTGGTAGAGACGTTCGCGGTCGGAGAAATCCTCAAGCACGTCAGCTGGTGGGATGGCCCGGTGGCGGTCGGCCACTTCCGTACGATCACGGGCGATGAGGTCGACCTGGTTCTCGAGCGCGACGACGGAGCTGTCATTGCTTTCGAGATCAAGGCCGGTACGCGTATCGACGGTGCGGACCTCGGCGGGATTCGAGCACTGCGTACTCGGCTCGGCGCGAATCTGGCCGCAGCGGTGGTCCTCTACACGGGCCAACTGGCTTACACGCACGAGGACGCGACGGCGGTGTTACCCCTGGATGCTCTCTGGACGCCGAGGCCCCGATAGTTGTCAACGCGCGTACATAGTTCGCATCGAGGGGGTCAGGGGTTCGAGTCCCCTCAGCTCCACAGATTTTTGCAGGGTGCTCGATGAGGCAGGCGATGCGTTCGCGGCGTTGCCGCTAACGGAGACCCAACCGATACGGACGACTTCGAGCAGGGATTGCGCCAACTACGGCGCATTGTCATAGCGCGAACATTTGACCGAAGGACTCATCGTGCTGGTTATGAGCCATCGATAGCCGATCCTGGAGGCGCGCTGTCGACCCGCCGCACCACGCGGCACCTGCGACCTGGCTTCTGTTGCCCCCTTACCGTATAGATCCGTCTCCATTTCTGACGCTCGCTGCCGAGGGTTGCTCGATGGCTAGGATCACGACGCTGTTGGTGGCCGCAGAGTTCGCACACCTGGGCCGCCGCAGTCGTCTTGCTCTGCGGCCCCCCATGGTTCGTGCGTGGCGTGCTGGCGACACTCAGGTCGACTCGAACGTTGTTAGCCACTCGTAGGCTTCGAGCTTGTCGGCGGTGACGTCGTCGTTGACAACGCTGGCAACGTAGTCGTCTGCCACCGGAAACGAAACGCCGCTCTCCCTGGCGGCGAACATTGAGGCGAACAGCTCGGCGTCGCCGAGCGCATACCGCAACGTCCCACCAACCTCCTGGTATACCTCTTCGATCAGATCAACGATCAGCTCGCTCAGGACGCTGTCGTTGAGTGCCAGGTGGTCGGTCTCGTAGCCCTTTCGTTCGGCGATCTGGCCGAGCGTGAACGCGTCAATGAGCGGGTCGGCGCCGATGACGTCGTCGGAGATCTCGTCGCGCCAATCTCCGTCGGACCCTTCACCGAACGCCCGGGCGTAGAAGTCCTTGGTCATCGCTGCGAGGGCGAGCGCCCGCACCACACAGATGGTGCGCTCGGCCTCGTTCTGGTATTTCGTTAGCCCGGCAGGGCCGAGCGCATGCCACGCGTACTTGCCCCAGCCCAGTTCCGAGCTGTGGTTCCACACGCTCATGTAGGGCTGGACCACCCGAACGATGTCGGTCCACTCGATGTTCTCAGGTTCCTCGAGGTAGTAGCTGTCGCCCACTGACTCTCCGTATCTCGCGTGTCCGAGCGCTAGTGCTGTTACCTGAACGCCAGACGGCGATCATTCCACGACCGCCAGCACGACCGCCAGGCTTCACGATTGCGACCGGGCTACGCATCGTCGAGTGGCGGCCGTCGGTCAGGAAAATGCATAGGATGCCGTCGTTGTAACTCATTACGGTCACCCGACGTCGACTCCGGACGGATTCGCCAGGAGCTCATCGACGCCGACTCTCGCCGGGGGCAGATCCATCGCAAAGCTCATGTGATCGCACGGATAGATCGCGATATTACGTCGCCCGAAGGGTTCTGGTGGGGAGCGCCCCGAATCCCTAGACTTACAAGATCCAGCGTCCATGTGGGGACTCATACCGTGGCCGAGGCCCGCGATCGGCTCAGGAGGCTCGATGGATTCGAGGTCCGCAGAGGTCGCCGCTGAGCAGCGCTACTTCACCGTTGCGGCCCAACATCGTGCGCGGAAGTTGGCGGGCCTTGGCGATGTGCCCGGCGCCGGTGCTCGCCCGGCGGCGACGGCCCATTGAGTGTGACGGGAACACCATCACGGACTTCGCCGACGTTCTGTTTGTGGAGGTTGCCCAGACCGTGGATGGCTTCCTCCTCGGTGTCCTCGAACGTGGGCGTACCGGCGAGATGCAGGACATCGTGGCGACTATCCAGGCCGCGCAATACGAGATCATCCGATCGCCGCTGCACCAGGTTCTCGTGATCGAAGGTGGTCCGGGCACCGGCAAGACCGCAGTCGCGCTGCACCGGGTTTCGTGGTTGCTCTATCACCACAGCAGGGAGTTACAGGGCGACGGGATTCTTGTTGTAGGGCCCAACCCGACTTTCATGCGCTACGTCCAGGGCGTGCTGCCCGGCCTCGGCGACACTGACGTGGTTATGCGTGCCATCGACCACAATGGGCCGGACGTCAATCGGGGGGCGGCAAGAGCCGGTCTCGCTGACAGAACTTAAAGGCGATGTGCGGATAGCCTCGTTCCTCGCACGCGCGCTCGAGTCCCGCATCGGTGCGCCGGAGCCCGTCGAACGCCTGCCCACGGATTCCCCGCTATGTCAGCATTCCCGGCGTGGACATCGCCCCGCACATCACACAGTGCCGCTCGACGCCATTGCCGTACGCCGAGCGTCGCGAGATGTTCCCGGAACGACTGGCAGAGACTGTGCAGTCACGCGCGGGCGGCCAGGTCGTACAATCGGGCGCCCTCGCGAACCCGGTTGAGCGACTCTGGCCGCCGCAGTCGCCGCGGGCCTTCCTGAGAGACCTGCTCGGGTCGCGTCGACGGTTGCTGGCAAATGCCCGGGGCGACGTCGGGGCCGACGAGGCTGCCCAATTGTTTCGCGTCGGAGCCGATCGCGTCGACGAGGAGGTGTGGGCCGACGCGGATGTCCCTCTGTTGGATGAGCTCAGGCACCTGATTGTTGGCACCGAGGACACGTTCCGGCACATCGTCGTGGACGAGGCGCAGGATCTTTCGGCGATGTAGTTGCGCAGCGTCGCACGTCGGTCGGCTAACGGCTCATTCACCATCGTCGGAGACATCGCCCAGTCAACCGGGCCGTGGGCACGTGAAGCGTGGGACGACGTGACACGCCATCTGCCCGACCGACACCTCGTAGTCATCGCGCCTCTGCAGGACGGGTATCGCGTTCCGCGTGAGGCATACGATCTTGCCGCCCAGTTGCTCGCTGTCGCCGCTCCTGCGGTGCGGCCGCCAGAGGTTGTTCGCCATGGCCCGACTCCCGTCGTACATCGGGTCGCCCTCGACCAGAGGGCTGGACATGCTGTTTCGGTGGCGGCCGATCATGCCTCTTCGGGCCGGTTTGGAGGACCACGTACGCCACCAAATGGAGTCGCTTGGTGGCGCGTTCGAACCCACCGGCTATGGCTCGTACACCACGGCGGCGAGAACTTGCTGGCGGCGTCGGGCATACATCAACCGACCGATGCAGTCCCCAGAGCGGCCCGAGCCGGCGACGGCCCTATGCTCGTGCTTACTGATGCGACTTGGCCTTGATGAGCGACAGCTTGGTCGATCTCGGCCAGTTCGTCCAGCTCTAGGCAGCGGACTAACACCAATGATTCCGTCATACCAATGCTTCGAACGCCTCGCAGTCGCGTACGTTTGTTTTCATGCCTGCTGAGGTAGTGCCGTTCACACCGCAGGAGCATCGCGAGGCTGTGATGATCCTGTCCGGCATGATCCTTTCCTGGCTGCGGAGGGAACGAGCCCGGGAAGCCGGTGGCGGCGACGAACCCTAACGCCGGTAGAGGGTGAGATCACCGGTGGTGCACGTACTCCCTGATCGCCGCCGTGCGGGTGGCGTTCTCGAACCAACGGAAGCTCGAGGTCAGGTCCGTCCGCCATGATCTTTTGGTTCTTATGCCGTAACCTCAGGTCCACCAACCGCACCATTGCGCGAACCGGCGTCGATGGTGCTGGTGGCAGGGGCGGCGTCGTCCAAGACGGCCGCCCCGCTCGCTCCCGGGATCTTGAAGACGGGGATGAGTCCCTGGTCGGGGATGCGGACCTCGGCGACGAGGGGCCTCGGCGGCCGTCGTCGCAGAGTCAGTGGTTGACTACGTACGTCGGTACGGTCTGCCTGCTTTGCTCCGGGAACGCGATCGGGTTGCAGACGGACTTGACTGAGATAGCCGGTTGGCTACTTCGCAGCTTCGCGCCTGTACTGGAGTGGCCGATACGGGCCGTCCTCCAAAGGCCGAAGCCGTGCTGGAATCGGCGGACGGGCGCCCGCAGTCGCATGCGGCGACCACGACCGCCCTCCGCGACAGGCGATTACGGTGTGGGCTGCGGTGTCGCCGACCCGACGACGTTGGCCGCCTTGACCTCGATCGGCACGTCGGGAAAACGGGCCGGCATCTCCTGACGGGCCTGGTCCACCGACTCCGGTGTCACCGTCACCTCGAGCACGCCGTTCTTCGCGTCCCCGTGGATCGTGGTGATGCCGATGCCACGCTCGGACCAGTAGTCGGCGTCGTCCCAGAAGCGCGCGATGAAGTTGTTCATTTCGGCGAGGGAGTACTCCGCGTCCACCACCTCGACGCAGTCCTGGGCGAATTCCTCCATGATCCAGGTGTCGAAGGCGGCGGAGGGTTTGCGGTAGACCCGCAGCGTGCCGGGGACCTCGGTGTATGACCCGCCCGCGTAGACGTCGTTGAAGTGAGCCGACACGTACGGCTGCATCCGTTGCAGCAGCGCGCCGATGTCCGTGTTCGAGCTGCCCGGCGACGGCGTCACGATCGCGTTGCCGGCCGGGCCGTGGCAGCCGGCCGTCCGCAGGACAACGTCGCTCGGCGCCGCGGACGACGAGATCGTGGACGACGGGGTCGCGGGACTGGTCGGGCCGGGAAACGATTGGCTGCCGACCGGTTGGTCGCCATGGCCGGGCTGGAACGCGACCACACCGAGGCCGCCCACGACGACAATGGCCAGACCGGCGCCGGCGACGGCCATGCGCTGCCGGCGACGCTCGACCTGGCGGCGGACCGCGGCCAGGCGGTCCGGTGGTGCGGGAAGATCCGGTTCGATGCTGGTCAGCAATCGCGTAAGGTGCTGCTCGTTCATGAGTTCACGCCTTCCCATGTGTGATGACGGAGACCGGGATCGTTGCGGAGGATGGCTAGCGCCCGGGACGATTGGACCCGGACGGTGCCGACCGAGCAGCCCAGCAAGGCGGCCGTGTCGGCCACCGATTGGTCCTCGGCGTAGCGAAGCACCACGACCGCGCGTTGCTGCCGGGACAGCCGGGCAAGCGCCCGCCGTACGGCATCGCGGGTCGCCACCACGCCGGCCAGGTCGTGCGGCCCGGCCCGATCCGGCACCACCTCACTGGGCACCTCGGACCGCCAGCGTCGCCGCCACCAGGTCACGTACGTGGTAAAGATGATCCGGCGCACGTACGCCTCCGGATCGTCGGCCCGCACGACGGTGGACCATTGCCGCCAGGCCTTGGCCAGCGCCGTCTGGAGCAGGTCCTCAGCCCGGCCGGCGTCCCCGGTCAGAAACCATGCGCTGCGCAGCAGGCTCGCCGAACGGTACGCGACGAACCCCGCGAAGTCTGGCGATGGTGCCAGCTCTGCCATATGCACCTCCACTCGGAAGACGACCTGGATCGCGGGAAACGCAAACAGGTTTCCGGACCAGATCGCCGCACGCCTGTCGTGGAACGTTGTATGGGTGCTGCACGCGACCGGTGACGGGAAGCGCCAGGTCGGGTCCGGCTGCCATGATCTTTTGGTGCTTATGCCGTAACCTCAGCTCCACCCAGGGCGGATTGCAACAAATGGCCGATTTGGGCCGTGCTCTGAAGTGGTCTTTCCGTGAGGCCTGCGGGCATCCACTTCTGTGACCTGCTGATACTCGCGCGTTAGGGTGGAGATCTTTTGGTTCGCGCGTGCCCTCAGGTCGGTATGGGCAGTCGCGACCGTGGACGCCGCGGTTGGGCGAAGATCAGCCTCTCGCTCGCGAAGGTACCGTTCTAGCGGCGAGTTGTTTCGGCTTCCCGCGCGGATGCGCGTTAGCGGTGCCGGATGAATGTGGGTGCGTATCGAACGCCACAGGCGAACGGCAGGCTCACTAACATCGACGCACTACGACGACGGCAAGTTTTCGCCTGGAGAATTGTCATTCGTTGATGGCAATCTCAACCCGAACGCCGCGGCGATGGTGCCCGTCCTCGCCGAACTCGCCGTCTCGCCGAGCACTGTTCGGGCAGACCGCTGGCCGCTGGTGTGGGACCAGGACGAGGAGACCGCGATCCAGTCACCGCGGGGCGGCACCAAGGTCGCATGGTCAGGCTCGCCCGTGGCTCCGAAAAAGGAGCCGAACCAGCAGCGCTTCGATCTCATCCCGGCCGCCGGCGACCAGCAAGCGGCGGTTGACGGGCTGATCTCACTCGGGGCCACTCGGCTCGAGATCGGTAAGGACGGCGCAGTCATGCTGGCAGATCCAGACGGCAACGAGTTCTGCGTCAGAGGGACTGACCACAGCCCTGCCGGATCGCCCATCGTGCCGGGGTGACCTGGGGTAACCTGCTGCCGGATCGTTTCCTCGCGTCCTGGCCGCCGCGTTATCCCACGATCAGCCCTGATACCTGCTCACTCGGTGCCATTGAACCCATCGACCCAGACACACGACAGACGTCAGTCTTTCAACCTCTGGCGTCAACCCGCTCGTCCGGTATCCGCATCTGCGATCCGGGCGCCGCGGAGCGTGACCGTCGGCGTGCCGGTGAGCGTCCGGACGTGTCGATGAGCGGTCGTGGCAGCGCTGCGGGGGGCAGGCGTCAAGAGACGGACGGCGGCCAGCGGTGTCTGCGCCACTCGTCCCATGTCGCGAACCCGGCCGGTGGGTCATCAATGGGTTCACTGCCGTCGGACCGGCCGCCGATCGGCTGGGGCCTTGGGTGACCCGGTCGTTGAGCGTGGAGCGTTTGCGGCCTCTTGGTGTCGATATGGTTGAGCGTATGAGAGACGTCCCATTCGAGTCCGGCGAATGCGGTGTCGTGCGCTTGGCGGCTGTTGGCGATCTTCACTTGACTCCGGACCGGGTAGGACGGTTTCGTCCTACGTTGCTTGAGGTGCATCGCCACGCGGACGTGCTGCTGCTCGCGGGTGACCTGACTGAGCGGGGCAGTGCTGCGCACGCGGCCTGTCTCGCCGGCGAGGTTCGTGATTTGCGTCTGCCCGTCGTCGCGGTCCTGGGCAACCATGACCACCTGAGCGGTGGTGCCGGTACGGCTGAGGTCGCGGCCGTGCTCGCCGACGCTGGCGTGCTCTTACTCGACAACACCGGCACGGTCATCACGGTGGACGGTGTGCGTCTTGGTATCGGTGGTGTGATGGGTTTCGGTGGCGGCTTCGACTCTGGGTGCGAGGCCGACGGCCGGGCGGCGGGATTCGTGACTGTGCTGGCTGGGCTGGACTGCGACATCCGGATTGCCCTGACTCACTACGCGCCTGTTGAGGGGACGCTTGAGGGTGAACCGCGGCGTCTGTACTCGGCGTTGGGTGCTTCTGCGCTTGGGGCCGCGATCGATATGGCTGGTGTTCATCTCGCCGTGCATGGCCATGCTCATCGTGGCCGTGAGCACGGTGCGAGCCCTGATGGCGTGCCGGTACGCAATGTGGCGTACCCGGTCATCCGTTCCGAGGTCCGGATCTATCACCTGAGCCTGCGCCCCGACCGGTCTGTCGAGGTCACCACGGTCGGCCACGCCAGCTCGATCACAGCCAAGAACACGAGAACACGAGGGAGCAACGGCGGCCGTGCGTGACGCTAGAGATTGGCGGGAGCAAATCGGAACAAGGTGTTGCCGGGAGTTGGTGAGAGTGCGAGTCCGGTGGCGTCGGTGAAGTCCTGAGGCCGGGCTGGTGGCCACGCCGGTCAATTAAGGCCCTGAGAGTGGTGTCCAGGCCAGCCACGTCTGCACGTGGGAGTGTCGTGAGTGGACAGGTTTGCCAGGCACGACGTGGATCTCCTTGCCGAATGGGTTTTGACGGCCTTGCCGCCTCACGGCGGGGTGGGGCTTGGCCCAGGCCGCGGCGTCACCGGCGGTGTGTGTTGGGGCGGCACCCGGGGCCCTTCGTACGCGTCCGGCGGATCCGTTCCGTCAGGGGCTTTCAGGCGAGGCGACCGTGAAGACCCACCTCAACCGCACGATGACGAAGTTGAGCCTCGGCAGTCGCGCTCAGGCCGTTGTGCTCGCCTACGAGGCCGGCCTCGTCAGTCCAGGTGCGGCCTCGAAACTTCCGAACTAGCCCCCTTCTCCTGTGTCGGGTGTGGGACTCGAACCGGGCGATCTTTTCGACGCGGCCGGTCCAGAACCATTGGGCTCGTCGGCGGTGTGCTGTTGCCGGCCGGCCGTTGCCCGCAACAGCACTCGTGATGCGATCAGTCCGACGTGCGGCGGCCGCCTTTACTGGCCAGCAGGCGGCTGGGTACAGGCATCCGCTTGGCCAGGCGGTAGGTCAACAGCGGGCTACTGGTGACGAACGCCTTGTACGCGATCGCGGCTCGGCCGGTCAGCAGCCAGCGACGTGGGGTGTCGTCCGCGTGGGTGAACTGGATGACCGCGTCCCGCCGGCCCAGGCTCAGCGGCTGGTGGATGTAGCCGAACCGGAATGGCTTGGGCTGGCGACCGCGCAATTGGCGGTTGACCGCCTCGGCCAGGTACGCCCCACTGGGTATCCCGCTCTGGCAGGTGCCATGGATGACCCCATACGGCTGACGAATGGCCGCGGCGTCGCCAATGGCGTAGACGGAGGGGTGGCTGATCGACCGCAGGCTGCTATCGGTCACCACTCGTCCCTGTTCGTCGACGGTGACGCCTGCCGCGGCGGCCAATGGATTGACCTTCACCCCGGCGACCCACAGCCGCAGGGCGGACGGGACGAGTTCACCACTAGCCAGTTCCACCGCGTCGGGCAGCACCTTCGTAATGTCCACGTGGGACCGTACCGCGATGTTGAGGCGGCGCAACGCGCGGTCGAGGTAGGCCCGGGCGCGGTCGCCCATCATGGAACCGGGCTCGTCGCGGGTAAGCAGCACGACCCGCAGATGCGGATTGGTTTCCGCGATTTCGGTGGCGGCTTCGATGCCGGTCAACCCACCACCGCACACGGCCACCGTCGACCCGGCCGGCAGCGCGACCAGTTTGGCCGCGAAGCCGATCGCGCCATCAGCTGTGGTGAATGTGAAGGCGTGGTTGTCGGCACCGGCGACCACCGAGGTGTCGGTCATGGAACCAAGGGCGTAGACGAGGGTGTCGTAGCTGAGCGACACCTCCCCGCCGGCGCGCTCGACGCTGACTCGCTGGGCGACCGGGTCGATAGCTGTCGCGGTGCCCGTCACAAACTTGATGCCGGTGCCGGCGAGGATATCGGGAATCTGGTGGTCCGCTAGCTTTTGTCCGGACGCCAGCTGATGCATCCGGAGCCGCTCCACGAACCGGCGCGAGGGGTTGACCAACGTCACCCAGCCGCCGTGGCGGCGGGTACGCCGGGCTGCGGTGAGCGCGGCCGTCATTCCGGCGTAGCCACCGCCGAGGACGAGAATCTGATGCGGTTGTTCGCGACTTGCCATTGCTGATCCTCTCTGTGCTGAACCTCTGATCGGAACCTCATGAATGATCGAGACGAGACGGACCGTTTCGTTGAGAGTAGGGTCCCCGCCGACGGGAGTCAAGACGATTCGTCTCGTCTCGCTCTGGTCTAGGATCGGACCATGGTGATGAAGCAGGGCCCCAAGGTCGAGCGCCGCAATCCGCGCTCGCAGCAGGCCATCCTCGAAGCCGCCGTGGGACTCTGCCGCGAACAGGGGTATGCGACGGTCACGGTGGAGGGCATCGCCGCCCGCGCCGGCGTCGGCAAGCAGACGATCTACCGGTGGTGGCCCTCGAAAGGCGCCGTGGTCCTGGACTCACTGTTGGACACCATCCACGCCCAGATCACGTTCCCCGACCTTGGCGACAGCCTGGTCGAGATCCGGCATTGGCTGCACTCGGTCGGCGCATTGCTCTCGTCGCCGGACACCGGCCGGCCCCTGGCCGAGCTCATCGGTGCCCAGCAGAGCGATCCGGCACTGGCCGAGCTCTTCCGCGAGCGCGTCTTCCTACCGATCCGGTCCGCGATGCGTGAACGCATCGAGAGTGCCCAGCGCGCGGGGCAGTTGACGAAACTCGACCCCGATATCATGGCTGATCTGCTGGGCGGCCCGATCTGGTTCCGCCTCCTGGTGGCCGGCGCGCCCGCCAACCCGGAGCGGGTGGACGCCTTCCTCGACGCAGCCCTTGCGGGCCTGCGCCCCTGACTCGTTCGGTCGCCGCCGTCGCCTACGCTGTCCTGGCGTCCACGATGGAGTGATACGCCGGGGGATCCAGGTCAGAGCCTGGTTGTCGAAACTGACGACCAGGCTTCTCGATCACTTGAGCCAGATCTGACCCCGGGCTTTGTTGGTGCGAACGGACGGGGAGGCGGAATTCGGATCCGAATCCAGATCCGCCAGCAGATTTCGGCTCGACGAGAGCGTACTGTGCGAACAGTTCGGTCACGGCCTTCTCTCGCACGCCGTCGCGCATCTGCTCGAACATGGCGAAGCCCTCGCGCTGGTACTCCACCAGGGGGTCGCGTTGGCCGTAACCCCGCAAACCGATGCCGGCCTGGAGATAGTCCATCTCATAGAGGTGGTCGCGCCAGCCGTTGTCGATCGCCTCGAGCAGGATCCGACGTTCGGCCTCTCGCAGCACCTGCGGCCCCAGCCCGGCCTCGACCTGTCGATAGACCCGCGACGCGTCGATGGTCAGCCTTTCGCGCAAGCTTTCGCGCGTCAGGAGATCCGGCTGGCCGGCGACGACGTCGTCCACCGACAGGCCGATCGGGTAGAGCTGCCGCAGCCCGGTCCAGAGCGTCGCCAGGTCCCATTCGCTCGGCTCGCTGTCGACGGTCGCGGCGGCGACGTACGCGGCGATCACCTCGCCGATGATGGTGATGGCGTGCGCATGCATGTCCTCCGCGTCCAGGATTCGCCGGCGGTCGGTGTAGACGACCTGGCGCTGTTTGTTCATCACCTCGTCGTACTTCAGGACGTCCTGGCGCTGCTCGGCGTTCAGCGCCTCAATCTGCGCCTGCGCGGCCCGAATGCGGCGGGAGACGACCTTGGACTCAATCGGGACGTCATCGGGAATATTCAGGCGATTCATGACCGCCTCGACGCTGACACCACGGAACCGCCGCATCAGGTCGTCGTGCAACGACAGGTAGAACCGCGACGTGCCGGGATCGCCCTGCCTGCCAGACCGACCCCGGAGTTGGTTGTCGATGCGGCGGGACTCGTGCCGTTCGGTACCCAATACGTACAGGCCACCGGCCTCGATGACCTGATCGGCCTCCTCGGCGCACCGCCGCCGGTAGCGCCTCAGTTGTTCGGCGTAGGTGAGCTCGTACTCCGCGGGATCTCGGGTGGAGTCGAGGCCGAGCCCACGCAGATGGGCCTGGGCGAGGATCTCGGGGTTTCCGCCCAGCAGGATGTCGGTGCCGCGCCCGGCCATGTTGGTGGCTACGGTGACCGCACCGTGCCGTCCGGCCTGGGCGATGATGTCCGCCTCCTGGTCGTGATACTTCGCGTTGAGCACGGTGTGCGGGATGCCGCGCCGGTGCAGTCGCTCAGACAGCTGCTCGGAGTTCTCCACCGAGATCGTGCCGACCAGCACCGGCTGTCCGCTACGGTGGCGCTCCACGATGTCCTCGACCACGGCGTCGAACTTGGCCGCCACCGTCTTGTAGACGACGTCGGGTTCGTCCACCCGCACCATCCGCCGGTGGGTCGGGATCGCCACCACGCCCATCCTGTAGACCTTGTGGAACTCGGTCGCCTCCGTCGCCGCGGTGCCGGTCATGCCAGCCAGCTTCTGGTAGAGCCGGAAGTAGTTCTGCAGAGTAATCGTGGCGACCGTCTGGTTCTCCGGCCTGATCACCACGTTCTCCTTGGCCTCGATGGCCTGGTGAAGACCCTCGTTATAGCGACGTCCATAAAGGACTCGACCGGTGAACTCGTCGACGATCAGCACCTCGCCGTTGACCACGATGTAATCCCGATCGCGTTGGTAGAGCTCCTTCGCCTTGAGGGCGTTGGTGAGGTGACTGATCATCGCCGTGTGCCACGATTCATACAGGTTGTCGATGCCGAGACGCTGCTCAACCGTGGCGACCCCGCGTTCCGTGATCGCCACGACCCGCTGGGCCAGTTCTAGCTCGTAGTCGACACCCTCGCGTAGGCCGGCGACGACGGTGGCGAACTCGCTGTACCGTTCGATCGAGCCGTCGGCCGGCCCGCTGAGGATCAACGGGGTGCGGGCCTCGTCGATGAGGATGGAGTCGACCTCGTCTACGACGGCGAAGAAATGGTCGCGTTGGACCAGGTCCTGCTTGCGCTTGGCCAGGTTGTCGCGCAGATAGTCGAAACCGAACTCGTTGTTCGTGCCGTATGTGACGTCCGCCCCGTACGCGTCGCGGTGCTCCGTCGCCGGGCTAGCCCCTGGCCTGACGGCGACCACCACCCCCACCGACAGGTTCAGGAACCGGTGCACCTGTCCCATCCACTCCGCGTCCCGGCGGGCCAGATAGTCGTTCACCGTCACCACGTGAACGCCCCGACCAGCGAGCGCGTTGAGGTAGACCGGCAACACGCTGGCCAGGGTCTTTCCTTCGCCCGTACGCATCTCGGCGATGTTGCCCAGGTGCAGCGCCGCGCCGCCCATTACCTGCACGTCGTAGGGGCGCTGTCCGAGCACCCGCCGTGCCGCCTCACGGGCCGTCGCGAACGCCTCGGGCAGTAGGTCCTCCAGACTTTCCCCGGCCGCGTGCCGGTGTCGGTAACTTGTGGTGAGCCCGGCGAGCTCGGCGTCGGACCGGGCCTGCATGTCATCGGCCAGCCGACCCACCTCGCGGGTGAGCTCGAGCAGATGCCGCAACGCACGCCCCTCACCGACGCGCAACGCGCGGTCAACAACCGACATGGCTGCCTCGCGGAAGCAAATACGCGGGTAGAGATACGTGAAGCGGCCGCCCGTCACCTTCGGGAGCCGCTCCACGGGCGCCGCTGGTCCCCTCCACCACCCCGAATGGGAGCGAAAGAGCCGACACCGTCCATGTCCGTCGATCGTGCCTGGACACGCAATGCCATGTTAGTCGCCGCAGACAACGGCGACAACGATCGCGGCGACGACGATCCGAGCGAAGGATGACCGCCTCAGCCATTCGGGTCATTGATTAGCCTCGCTGTCCACCCATTTCGCGAGCCGGTCGGACACCTCGTGCCTGTGCCGTTCGAGCACTTCGCGCAGCGGCCGCAGGACTGTGTTCATGCCCGCGAGGAGGTCGTAGAAGGCCACTCCGTCGCGCCGGGCCGCGGCGTCGAACCGCCGGCACACGGAATCGAGATCGGGGCGACTCAGCTGGGTCGCGCCACCGAAGAGGCGCTCACCGTACTCGATGTACACGCTGGACACGACGGTCCCGTCCGGCCCGAAGATGACCAGGTGCGGTTCATACCGTATGAGGTCGGCGTCGTTGACAGTGGTCGGCCGCGCACCGTCGACCGGTAGGCCGAACCGACCGAACTGGCGCACACATTCCAGTACGGCCAGCGCGAAGCCGTATGGTCGGCGTAACTCCCGTCCGAGCCGGTACTTCAAGCGTTCTTCCAGATCGGTTGCGGTCTCGTCGTGCTTGAGCTGCAGGGCAGGCCGTTCGGCCGGCGACGCCCCAGCTATGAGGACGTCGAGCATCTGGAACTTCAGCACGAGGTCCATCGACTGTTCTTGGTGTGGAAACTCGCGGGCCAGATGATCGAGGGCCGCGCGGGCGTCGGGGTTCTGCGCGTCCGCCGGTCCAGCCACGGCATTGGCCCAGAAGGCTCGCCAGGCGAGGAGCAACACGGCGTTGGTCGAGCGGAAGTCGCCGGCCCGATCCAGCGCGTCGAAGACCTCGTCGCGCAACCTATCGGTGAGTGGCGCCCCGCCCCTGCCGAGCAGGCGCACCAACATGAAGGGATACATCGGACTGGCGCGCCGCGACTCCCACCGCCGGAGCACGGTGTCAGTATCCGGGCGCGACGGTGAGCCCATCTGGTCGTAGTCGTAGATATACAGAATATCGTCGATGTCGTCGGCGACCCTGGCGTCGCCGACGGTACGCCGGCGGCCGCGCACTGCGTCGATGATCTTCTCCCCATCAGCGACACCGCCAACCGCGACGTCGTACAGCCATAGCGCCACGTCGGTCATCTCGTGAACGCTCACCGCATCCAGTTGGATCGCCAACCGGTTCCGCCCTGGCTGGGTCCCGCTACGGCCGAGCAGGAAGGCCATCAGCCGACCGAAATCGACGTCGTGGTACGAATAGGCCTGCCCGACGGCCCCGAGGCAAAGCGCACCCGTGAGCAGCTCGCCGAAGCCGGCCACGACGGCCCGTTCGGCGGCGTCCACCGTGCGCTCGGCCGAGAGCTGATCGGTCTTCGTCCGGGTGAGCAGAGCGTTGTCGGCGACCACCAGGTCGGCCATCATCCCGGTGGTGCCGCCGGCCCCCATCTGGTCACGCAGAGATCCGGCGACGCTGACCACCCGGCGCGGCCGTACCAGTCCGAACTGAGCGGCCTGGATGGCCACGTCGTCGGCGAGGGCGGGAAAGCCGAGCCGGCGCCACATCACCTCGAGCAACCGGAGATTCTGCCGAAGCGCGTCGATCAGGTCGGTGGTCGACGGCATTCGTCGTTGCCGGCCGCGCAGCCCGAATGCGTCCACCGCCAACGCGATCAGGCTCTCGAGCTGGGCGACCGCGCCGCCTGCGGCACCGCGCCAGGTTTCGCGGATGAAGACCGCGGCGGCGGCGGTCGTGGTCAGCAGCCCGACGGTCATCCCGTCGACGACGAGGTCGAGCTCCAACTGCCCCTTGGCGAAACGGCGCGAACGCAGTGCCGCGCCGATGCTCCAGGCTCGCTGTAGCAGGGCCGTCGCTGCCACAGCGTCCGTACCCGGGTCGCGTGGCGCTCCGAATCGTCCGGGATGCCCGGAATAAGCCAGCGACCACACCGCCAGCGCGAGACCGAGGTACCGGCTCGCCTCAGCCTGGTCGGCGCCACGACGAACCTGCGTCGTTAGGCCCGCGGCGCCCTCGAGCGCCGTTTGGACGGACTCCGCCATGCCCCGTCCGGCTTCGGTGGCCAGGTTGGACAGCGGCCCGGTGAACGCCTGGAGCGAGATGGCGATCCAGGCACCGCGGACGTGGGCGTACGAGTACAGGAACGAGGGACCGTCACGTTCGGTTGACCCGCGCGGGATCGCGGCCCGAGCGGTCGAGCCGAGAGTCTGGGCCAGCAGGTCCCGCGGTTGCTTCAACGACTCGGGTCCGTCGTCCTGGTCGAGCGCCGGGTCCAGCGGCAGGAGGGCGGCCAACACCCGTTCGTCCTGCAGCAGCGCGAACGCCTCGGCCCCGGCAATCCAGATCCGTCGCACGTGGCTTCGGCTAGGGCTGTCGCCGGCGAGCGCCACCGCCAATTCGACGAGCCGCGTGATGTCCCCGGTGGCGGAAAGGGGACGCGACAGTGGACTGCTGGTGACGACGCACAGATGAAGGCAGTCGTCGATGGTCTTGAGGGTGATGTCGAGCAGTTGGTTCGCGATCTTGTCGGTGTCCGGCCCCAGGTGAGCCGCCAGGTCCCGGGGGTCGGTGTTGATGCCGAGCAGGTGTTGCTTGATCTTGTCGGTGTACACGGGGTCCGCCGGACGAAATACGTCGTGGTCCGGCTCCGAGCTCGGCCCTTTCTCGTCGTACCAGTACATGGCCCAGAAGATGTGCGCGAGCGCCGGTGCGGCCAGCCGGAAGCTCGCGTGCGTGGGCTCGAGGTAGGTGGCGACGTCGGCGTCAACGCGCAGCGCGGGCGCGCCGCGAGGCTGCGACACCATCGACACCAGGTCCGGGAAGGCGAGGGGTAACGCTTCGGTCAGGCTACGGAAGCTCAGCCCGCTCGGCCGACGTTTCACCACGGCCTCCAACGCCCGCGAGCGCAACCGGCCACGCTTGGATACCGAACTGAGCAGGTCGGACTCCCCCCAGTAGTGGTTGGCCCCGTGCGCCGCCGTGATCGACAGCAGATAGAGCAGTTCTAGACTCCCGCGCCGAAGCTCCTCGGGCGCGGCCGGATCGGCACTGCCCTCGTACGCCTTCAGCGACGTACGGACGCGGTCACTGGAGCCTCGCGCCAGCACGGCCACCCGGTTGGTACGTAAGTCGGCGTTTCCCGCACTCCGCGCGATCTCGGCGCACTGGTCGTCGGGCAAGGACAGCAGGATGTAGCGCGCGGTGTGCTCGATCCCGTACGGCGCCGGCAGCGGGGAGACCAGGTCGGCCGAGCGGACGCTGTCGAGTCTGGACAGCAGCCGGCTGCCGGCCTCGGTCGCGGCCGTGTCGAACAGCACCCACAACTCGTTGCGCTCGCGACTCGCGTACTGCGTCAGGTACCTGACCAGCATCTCGATGGACGGCTCGTCGAGGGTGTCGACGCCGTCGATGACGACCACCCGGTCGCCGGTGAACGATGTGAACTGTTCGGCTGAGCGGTTGACGAATTCGTCGTAGCCTGGCTCGCCGTTCCTGTCCTCAACCCCCTTTGCCAACCGGTCCATCCGCCGCCACCGGGGGCTCTTCGACATCCGTTCCAGGGCCCGTTCGCCGGACACCGTGCCGACGGTGCCCGCGAAAAAGATCAGGAACGAAACCGACGGGTGCGGGTTGGTCAGGCTGTTGACGACGTATTCGATGCCGGCGATCGCGCCCAGGCCGAACACGTAGACCAACCACCGCAGCCACGGCGGTAGCCCGGCCGATCGGATCAGGCCGGCTCGGCGCAGCGCCGTGGCGAGGTTACGACCACCATTCAACGCCACCAGCCGGGTCTGGGTCCCCTTGCCGGGTTGATTGTCGATCACGACCAGTCGGGGCCGGCGCCTGATCCCCTGCGTCACGGCGTCGATCGCCGCGGTGGCCGTCCAGGTGACGCCGTCGCGCTGCCGGGCCGAGATGACCATGCAATGGAAGCCGCCGTCGCGGCGCATGTCGTCGAAGCGATGCTTGACCCGCTCGGTCAGCAGGACGTCGCCGTCGCCCTCGCCCGGGTCGCTCGCCTCGGGATCTATCAGGCGGATCTTGCGCGCGTAGGCCTGGTACGTCGCGTCGAACCGCGCGCTCTCGGACCGTGAGAGCAGGGGGCGAGTGCGAGCACCCATGGCGCCTCTTTCTGAGTCCGGGCGATGCTCTTCACGGCCTCGTCCGCACACAGTCTGCGGCACGGCGTCGGGGAATCGAGACCCCCGGTCGGATGGTCGCCGTCCGTCATTCGGTGGTTGACAAGAAACGCCACCGGCGCTCTGGGCGCCCGTTGTGAGAGGCCGACCAACGGCGTCCTGTGTGGACAGTCCACAAAGGTCACGTCAGCTCAGTGTGCGCGGCCGGACGCCCGTGGGTCCACCCATATGCGTCCGAGCGGTCCACGCGGAGCACAGACTTTCGCGGCAATCAATCAGCTTGTCAGCCGACAAGCCGTAGTCCAAGCGTTCGCGACGGCGACACCAATCGGCGCGGATTGGTATTGGGCGCCTGTACGTATTCGCAGACATCGAATAGCGTGTGAATGTGTCGGACGAACCCGCGATCGATGCCGAAAAGTTCGTCATCCAACTTCTGCACCGAAGCGGCGTCGCCATGTCGGCCACCGAGATCAAACAGGCCCTGCAAGCGGCGGGACTTTCGAAAGGCGACGTCGACCGGGTGTGGCCCGGCATCCGGCGAAAGATCAGAACGCGACCGGACATGTATGCCGAAGGTGGACACCGCTATCGGGTAGCGGGGCCGCCCGGCGATTCAGCACCGGTGCCGGCCAAGACGGTGATTCCCCTGCTCCGGGCCTTGGCCGAGCTTGCTATCGAGGTCGAGGAGCTGGCGACGAACCGGGCGTCGGCGCGCGCGATCATCCATCGCGTGCGAGCTCGGGTCAAACTCGTCGGCCTGGAGCCCATCGATCGAGCCGGTGAGCGGTCGACGCTCGACCGGACGCGGCACGCGTCCATCGGGCCGCCCATCCTCGATGGAACGCCCGTGCTGGTTCTGCGGCCGGGCTACCTGTGGAAAGCCGATGTCGGCGATGTCCTTCTCGAGCGGGCCGTCGTCCAGGAGCGGGGTTGATGTGTCGGACCTTGCCACATCGCCGATCGGGCTCGACTTCGGCACCTCGACGACATGGGCCGCCGTCGGCGACGACCTGATCTGGCTGGAGCCAACGACACCATGGCTGCTATCCCTGGTCGGATACGACGATGACGGCGCCGTCGTCGTGGGCGAGGCGGCCAGCCGATTCGCCCGGCCCGGTCATGTGATCCGCTCCGTCAAACGCGCGATCACCGAGCGACGGGGGTACGTCCGGGTAGACGCGCCGCAAGGCCTACGGGATCTACCGGCCGACGACCTGATCCTGGCGGTGCTGCGTACGGCCGCGCGGCGTATCCAGGGCCAAGGGGACGACATCTTCCAGCGCGATGGCGTATTGCTCGGCTGTCCGGCGATCTGGGACGCCCCACAACGACGACGACTTCTGGACGTGGCCCATCGATCCGGCCTGCCGGTGACACTCTCCAGCCTCGTCGACGAGCCTGTCGCGGCCGGAATCGCATGGCTTGCCTCCCGGCTCGACCAGGACCCCCGGCCGATCCGGGTGCTGGTCTTCGATATGGGTGGTGGCACGCTCGATCTCGCGGTCCTGGATATGCACCGGAGCGGGTACAACGACATATTGGTCCTCGCGACCGTCGGAGTTCGCGAAGGCGGCGACACCCTCGACGACACTATCGCCGATGATCTCGACAACATTCTGATCGCGGCCGGTGTTGACGAGGATGCCGTCCCTCGTTCGCATCTGACCCGGGAACTGCTGCTCGACGCGGCCACCCGGCTGAAGGTCAACCTGACCACCGAGCAGGAAGATGTCGTGGTGCTCGCGCCCGATCTCTTCGGTCCCAACGAGATCTGGTACACCCGCGAGCAACTCAACGAGGCCTTGGCCCCCCAACTGAACAAGGCGGAGGAGTACATCGTCCGGGCCCTTCGGGCAGCGCGCCTCACCGAACTGGCTCCCGGCACCACCGACGAGCTTGCCCGTATGCCCGTGGACACCCTCACAGCGGGGGTGGACTTCGTGGCCCTGTCCGGTGGCATGAGCCAGATACCTTATGTCGCCCAGCGGTTACGCGGACTCTTTCCCTCCACCACCCTCATTGAGTTCGCCTCCGCGTCGCCCGAGTCGGCGGTTGTCCGTGGCTTGGCCGCGGCCGGTAGATACCGCTGGCGCGACCGCAACCGGCCGGCGTTTGACGTAATGCTCGAATGGGACGGCGGCCGCGAGTCCCGGGTGATCTACGCGGCGTACACACCATTGGCGGAGCCATGGCGGATCGCCCGAGGACGCGGCGGTCTCCGCTTCGTCGCACAGGCTCGAGAACTCGCGTTGCCGGCCAGAGCGGTGCCCGGCTGGCTCCGCCTCGCGTCGCAGACCGGCGAACCGATCCGAGCCAGCCTCGGATCTCGTAACCTCGATGGATTCCCGGTGAGCGTCAGTGAGCGGACGTTCGAGTTCTCGATGTACCCCAACGGACATGTTCGCCTGATCGACGACGCCGGGGTCCACGACGGCTCCGTCGACAGCTGGTAGCCAACCCGCGACTCAGTCGGACGTGGGCGTCAGCCCGGCGCGTCAGCTCAAGACTGTGCAGGAGTCCGAGTACGAGTTCGGCTGCTGAGCCGCCGGCGTCACGGATCGGTGCCTCATCGAAGAGGTCGACGGTGTACGCGTGCACGCGCCGTGCGGGAATGAGCTGAAGGACGTGTCACAGCACGGCAAACTGTCCAACCCGCCGGACACCGACACGGCGACCGCATCCGTATCCGAGCACAACCGCGCGACCGTGTCGGCGTGCCAGAAGGTCGGCTGCCCGCAGTAGTTTGTAGACCATGGTTGACAAACCGCGCTTGTGCACTAGTTTGTAGATGAGGTTCTACGAACTTGAAAGCGGGTGGCACATGGTGAAGCAGATGCTCAGCGTGGCCGACATAGCGGCAATGTTCGATGTCGAGCCCAAGACGGTCAGCATGTGGCGGTTGCGGTACCCAGAGTTCCCCGAGCCGGATGTCATCGTCGGCGGCATGGCGGGCTGGGATCCAGAACGGGCCGAGGAGATCCGTGTCTGGAACAGTCGGCGCCCCGGGCAGGGCAGGCGCACGATGTTGGCCGAGCACGTTCAGGAGACGTTGCGCCGGACGTTCGTCTTCAGATTCATGCGGCCCGCTGACTTCGCCTGGGCGCCGATCGACTTCCCGGGCGTCAAGTACGAGGACGGGCGACTCGCTGACGGGATGCAGGCCAAGGCGGCAGCGCACCTGATCGACGCCCTGCGCGACCAGGGGTACGAAATCATCTTTCAGGACGCGGCTACCGACGTAACCCAGGCCATGCAGCATGTCCTCTGGGACCGGTGGACCGCAGCGGAGGTCGGGGAGCACGAGTTCATCGGCCAGCTATTCGATGAGCATGGCCGGATCTACCACGGCTGTACGGCTTTCGACGCCGCCGCCTACACCATGCAGAGGCTCGCAGCACTCGGCGGCGAGATTCGTTTGATGCGTGGGCGATCATCGCAAGCGCCGGCCCGCAGGCCGAAGTAGCGCGGCCGACCCTTGCGCCGCCTAGATCACGGAAAAGTGAGCAAACATTCAAGCTAGCTTGCGCTGGCGCTGGCGCGTCAGTGCGGCATCGTCCTGGAGGCCAGAGTTTCGTGGAGACATTCAAGCA
This sequence comes from uncultured Actinomycetota bacterium, assembly GCA_963742855.1. Lineage (GTDB taxonomy): Bacteria > Actinomycetota > Actinomycetes > Mycobacteriales > Micromonosporaceae > CAVUNP01. The sequence goes on from CAVUNP010000007.1 coordinate 397,972, forward strand.
TGGCATCGAGCCTGCCGCAGGTAGGTTGGGCGTCCTGACAGTGGGACTCGGCGCCGTGGCGTCGACCGTGGTCGCCGGCATCGAGCTGATCAGGCGAGGCCTCGCTGAGCCCATCGGTTCGGTCACTCAGATGGGCACTATTCGCCTCGGCAAACGGACTGAGGACCGAGTGCCGCTCATTCGCGACTTCGTACCTCTGGCCGGCCTCGACCAGCTTGTTTTCGGGGCCTGGGATCCGATCTCGGACACGGCCTACGAAGCCGCGCTGAAGTGCGGCGTGCTCGACCGGTTCGTGCATATCGAGCCGATCGCGGCCGAGCTGAAGAAGATCGAGCCCATGCCGGCCGTCTTCGACCAGACCTACGTTCGGCGGCTCGACGGCTCCAATGTCAATCGCAAGCAGGCAAGCGAGAGCTTGCCGAGGCCGTCCGCAAAGACATCCGCGATTTCAAGGCGGCGCATTCCTGCGACCGGATGGTTGTGATCTGGTGTGCGTCCACCGAGATCTTTCTCGAGCCCGGCCCGGCCCACCAGGACCTGGAAGCGTTCGAAGCCGCGATGGACGCGGACGACACGACCATCCCGCCCTCGATGCTCTATGCGTACGCGGCTCTCAAGGAAGGCGTGCCGTTCCTCAATGGAGCGCCTAATCTCACCGTCGATGTGCCGGCGATGGTGGAGCTCGCCCACGCGGCCGGCGTACCGATCGGTGGCAAAGACTTCAAGTCAGGGCAGACCCTTTTGAAGACCGTGCTGGCGCCGATGTTGAAGGCCCGCATGCTGGGGCTGCACGGCTGGTACTCGACCAACATCCTCGGTAACCGCGACGGCGAGGTGCTGGATGACCCCGACAGCTTCCGTACCAAGGAGGAGAGCAAACTCGGCGTACTCGAGCACATCCTGCAGCCGAATCTCTATCCCCAGCTCTACGGAGACGTCCACCACAAGGTGCGCATCGACTACTACCCGCCCCGCGGTGACAGCAAGGAGGGCTGGGACAACATGGACATCTTCGGCTGGCTCGGCTATCCGATGCAGATCAAGGTCGACTTCCTGTGCCGTGACTCGATCTTGGCGGCGCCGATGGTGCTTGACCTGGTGCTCTTCACGGACCTGGCCCAGCGAGCGGGGCTCAAGGGCGTGCAGGAGTGGCTGTCGTTCTACTTCAAGAGCCCGCAGCATGCTCCCAGCGTCTATCCCGAGCATGACCTGTTCATCCAGCAGGCCAAGTTGAAGAACACGCTTCGCTGGCTGATGGGCGAGGAGCAGATCACCCACCTCGGGATGGAGTACTACCAGGACTGAAGCCTGGTCACACGTTGATCAGTCCTGTGTGGATGGTGGCCTGGAATTGAATCGCGAGCGACCGGTCACGCTCGGGACGCGACCAGTCCGTCATAGCTTGGTCGCCGGGCCGACTGCCACTGCATGCCGATCACGAGGGGGATTTGCCACCCGGCAGGGCTGCCCCGATGGAGGTGGCGACCGGCCTCGGCCTGCGGCGGGAACGTTGGATGAACCATTCGGCCACCGCCAGGTTGATCAGCCAACCGGCGGCCATGGCGGCGAACCGGCCCAGCTCGTCCGGCGTGCTCCCGGTCACCAGCCAGGGCAGGTGCGTGAAGGCCTGGGTGCCGGCGCCGCAGCCCGATCGCGTAACCGCGCATCATCCAGGCCCGGTGAACGGCGAAGTCCCGTCGCCGCGCGGCGGCGAACCCCAGCAGAATGGACACCGCGGGCCGGTCCGGTCAGTGGCAACTCCACCGCGACGCTCCAGCCGCCGGCCGGATCGGGCCCGGCCCGCAACACCCCGCCCAGCAGCCGTGCCCGCTCGCTCATCCCGGTCAACCCGTATCCCCTACCGGTTTGCCTGGCGGGCGCGCCGTCGTCGCCTACGCGCAGCCGCACCACCTGGTCGTCCACGCTGACCCGTACCTCGACACGGGTCGCCTGCCGCGCGTGCCGCCGCGCGTTGGTCACCGACTCCTGGGCCATGCGGTAGAGGGCGCCGCCCAGCGGAGCCCGCACCGACGCCAGGTCGCCGTCGACGTGCACGTCGACCACAAGGCCCGCCCCGGCGGGGCGCGACAACCTGCGCAGGTCAGCGGCGACCGGGTCCGGACCGTATTCGGCCGGTTCGTCCTGCCGTAGCACCCGGACCATCGTGCGCATCTCTGCCAGCGCGCGGGACGCCTCCGCTTCGATCAGCCGCAGGGCCTCGGTGGCCGCCAGTGGCTTGGTCGGTGAGGCAACCAGACCGGCCTGGGCCCGAATGGCGATCGCTGACACATGATGCGCGACGGTGTCGTGCAGGTCGCGAGCCAGACGTTCTCGCTCCAGCAGCCGTACCTGATCCAGCTCGCGGGTCCGGGCGCGCACGCGGTAGCGACGCGCGAGCCCGGCGGTGGCCACAGCCGACACCACCGCCAGGCCTCCGAACGCGTCGGCGGCGGGTGTGCCGCGGGTCACGGCCGACAGCGCCATGCTGCCGAGCATCGCACTGGCGCCAAGCACCATCTCACGGCCAGCGCCCCAGCGGAACAGCGAGTACGGAAGCAGCAAAAGGTAGATCATGGTGTACGTGTCGGGTACCGCGCCGTGTGCGAACGTCGCGACCAGCGCGCTCGTGCTGAAGGCCAGCAGCACCGCCTGCAGCGGATGCGAGCGCCGCCACGGCAGAGTCAGGGTGAACCCGGCGGTGAGCAGCAGCGACGCGGCCGGCAACTGCGGGCGGAGTACGGCCTCAACTGCGGTCAGCGCAAGAAGGACGCCGACGAGCAGGTAGTCTCGCCGACCGCGGCGCCGGACGAGCACTGGACGCGGCTCGCGCCAGAGGGACAGGCCGGACACGATCCGATGGTACGACCAGGCGTGGCGGAACAGATCGACCAAAGGTACGCCTGAATTGTCCGGACTTGGAGAGTAACGTCGCGAAACGACAGGTGCCAGCCGGGCAGTCGTCGCGGTATCCGGTCAGCGGCGACAAGCGGCCGGTCATCGTGTCAGCCGTCGTGTCAGGAGCGCGTCAGGTAGGTGACAGGCCGGGCGCCGATGGTAGTCGCATGACGAGCTCAGCGATCGCGGCTTCAGGGCTGCGGAAGGCGTACAAAGACAAGGTCGTTCTCGACGGCATCGATCTCGATGTCGCCGCGGGCACGATCTTCTCCCTGCTCGGCCCGAATGGGGCGGGCAAGACGACGACGGTCAACGTGCTGACCACGTTGATGAAGGCCGACGGCGGGACAGCACGCGTCGCCGGCCACGATGTGGCGACCGAGACGAAGGCGGTTCGCGCGGCCATCGGGGTCACCGGTCAGTTCGCGGCGGTGGACGAACTGCTGACGGGCCGGGAGAACCTGCAACTGATGACGGATCTCAAGCGTCTGCGCTCGGGCGAGAGCAAGCGGGTGGTCACCGACCTGTTAGAGCGATTCGACCTGACGGAGGCGGCGCAGAAGTCGGTGTCGACCTACTCCGGGGGGATGCGCCGGAAGCTGGATCTGGCGATGACGCTGGTCGGCAAGCCACGGATCATCTTCCTGGACGAGCCGACGGCCGGACTGGACCCGCGCAGCCGCCGTACGATGTGGACGATCGTGCGCGAGTTGGTGGCCGACGGTGTGACCATTTTCCTCACCACCCAGTACCTCGAGGAAGCCGATCAGCTCGCCGACCGGATCGCGGTACTCAACCAGGGCCGCCTGGTTGCCCAGGGCACGCCCGACGACCTCAAACGCCAGGTCCCCGGCAGTCATGTCCGGCTTCGGTTCACCGATGTCGTCCAACTCGACGCGGCCGCGCAGATCTTCGCCGAGTCCACGCGGGACGACGAGGCGCTGGCCCTGCGGGTTCCCAGCGACGGTGGGACGAAATCGCTGCGGGCCTTGCTGGACCGGCTCGATGAGTACTCGCTCAGCGCCGAAGAGCTCTCCGTCCACACACCGGACCTTGATGACGTTTTCCTCGCCCTGACGGCCCACACCACGGAGGTAGTCGCGAAATGAGCACCCACTCGATGGTCATGTTGCGCCGCAACTTCAAACACATCGCCCGGAACCCGACCTCGGTGTTCAACGCGGTCCTGATGCCAATCGTGATCATGTTGATGTTCGTGTACATGTTTGGTGACGCCTTCAACGTTGGTGTCGACTACATCGACTATGCAACGCCGGGACTCATGCTATTGGCCGTCTGTTATGGACTGGGGGCCACCGCGATATCGGTGAACTCTGACATGACGAAAGGCATCATCAACCGGTTCAAGATCATGGATGTTTCTCGGGGTGCGGTGTTGACTGGTCACGTCGTCGCCACTGTGCTGACCAATCTGGTCGCCATCGGGGCGCTCACCGGGGTGGCCTTCCTGCTGGGATTCAACCCGTCGGCGAGTCTCCTTGATTGGCTCGGCGTGGTCGGCATCATAGCGCTACTCGGTTTCGCGGCCAGCTGGTTCACTGTTGCCTTGGGACTGGCCGCGAAGTCTCCGGAAACGGCGGGTATCGCCGCCGTACCGCTGGTCATGCTGCCGTTCTTCAGCAGCGCGATCGTGCCGGCCGAGAAGATGGGACCGGGCCTGCGGCAGTTCGCCGAGTACCAGCCCTTCACACCGATCATCGAAACCTTGCGTGGACTGCTCAACGGCACACCTTCCTCCAGCGACGCGGTTATCGCCATTGCCTGGTGCGTGGGCATCGCCCTGGTCGGTTACCTGTGGGCCGGTTCCACCTTCAAGAAGCGAGCGTGACCTCGACCAGTTCAGCGGAGCTCGTCTGTGTACCCTCTCGTGTCACCTCGGCGAAGCGTGTTTCGCCGAGGTGACGCCGTGCGTCCTGCTCGATTCTCGCCGCATCGGGGTGGGCGCGATCCGGCAGTCCGCGTACGCCGACGCTGGCTGCGAGCAGCCGGGCCGCCTGCTCGTACTGGTCCTGCCGGAGCGCGAGGTCAGCGACCCCAACGAGTATCTGGGCGATTAGGGGAGGGTGTGCCGCCTCAGACGCCGCCTGCCAGGCCGTCAGCCGGTGGGATCGAGCCTCACGCAGATCGTCGGCCAAGTAGCCCAGCACGTCGTGTATACCCGCGCGGATGTTCGCCTGCTCCGCGTCGTCGCCCAGAAGAGCCGTGGCGACGCCGAGTTGGTGGCGTGCCTCCGCGGCGTTACTGCCCCGACGTGCGAGCTCCGCCTTGGCGAGCGCCAGCTCAACCAACGCGTGCGGCCAGGTAACCCCTTCGGCGTGCCGCTCGGCCTCGGCGATGGCGGCGGCGCTGGACTCCCGATCGCCGTACAGCCAGTACAGCAGTGCCTGTTGGGTCCGCAGCCGGATGACATCCTCGATGGCGCCAACCTCAGTGACGACCGAGACTGCCTGCTCATAGTGCGCACACGCACCGGCGAACTCACCGCGCATCGCGAGTTGGCCCGCCAGTTCGGACAGGGCTAGGGAAATTCCAAATCGTTCGCCGAGCGTCCGGAACTCGGCGAGCGCCATCTCGAGATCGGTCTCCGCATCGGGGCCACCCTGGCCGAGCATGATCCGCATCTTGCCCAGCTGCCACCGGGCCAAGGCGCGTACCCAGGGGTCTTTGTTGTCCAGCAACGACTCGAACGCGGGCACCACGGCGTCCGGGGCCCGCAGCATGCGTTCCAGCGGAACAACCAAGGCCAGGAGCGGGTTGCGGTGTTGAATTTGCTGACCGAGCTGATACGCCTTGCGGATCCAATCCGCGCCTTGGTGTTCGCCGGCCGGCCCGGAGGTCACGAAGAGCACCACCATCGTGTACGTCATGGCCCGGACGTCATCGGTTACCTCGCCGGGAACATTGGTGGCCGCGATCATCAGCTCGATGCCTTCGGCCCGGCGGCCGCCGAGCCACCAGTACCAACCGGCGGCCGCCGCGAGCCGCATCGCAGCCTGTGCGTCACCCGCCGCGATGGCGCCCCGCGTCGCGGCACTGATGTTGTCGTGTTCGGCCTTGAGCGTGGCGAGCCAGGCAAGTTGCTCAGCGCGGCGCAGATGCGGCTCCGCAGTCTCGGTGAGGTCGGTGAAGTAGGCGAGATGCGCCCGGCGAGCCAGGTCCGATTCGCCCGCCTCGGCGAGCCGGTCCGCGGCGTACTCCTTGATCGTGCTGATCATCCGATAGCGGGGAGCGCCGCCGCCCTCGGTGACCAGCAGCGACTTCTCGGCCAGCGAGGTCAGCAACTCCAACATCTGATCCTGCTCGACGACATCGCCGGCGCAGACCCACTCGGCCGCCTCCAGGCTCGCCCCGCCCGAGAACACCGATAGTCGACGTAGGACAGTCCGCTCGTCACGGCTGAGCAGCTCCCAGCTCCAGTCGACTACCGCGCGCAGCGTCTTATGTCGCGGCAATGCGGTACGGCTCCCGCTGGTCAACAGGCGGAACCGGTCGTCGAGCCGGTTGGCGAGCTGATCGATGGTCATGGTGCGCAATCTGGCCGCGGCCAGTTCGATCGCCAGCGGCATCCCGTCCAGTGCCCGGCAGATGCGCGCCATCGTCGATAAGCTGTGCTCGTCGACTCCGAGGTCCTTGCGCACCGCGCCGGCCCTGTCCCGTAGCAGACGGACGGCCGGCGAAGTAGGGATGTCGGCGTCGGTTGGCACGGCCAGTGGCTCGACCAGCCACAGCGCCTCACCGGTGATCCCGAGCGGTTCCCTGCTCGTCGCCAGGATCCGCAGCCGTCGGCATTCCCCAAGCACCCGCTCGGCAAACCTCGCCGCCGCCTCGATCACATGCTCACAGTTGTCCAGGATCAGCAGCGCCTCCCGCTCGCGGATCGCGGCAATGAGCCCATCCGTCGGATCCGCATTCGCGGCCGCGCCGAGCAGAGCATCCCGGAGCCCGAGGGCGGTGAGTGTTGCCTGCGCGACGTCACCGTCGGCGCCGATGGCGGCAAGTTCCACCAACCAGATTCCGTCCGGCAGGTCACCGATCAGCGCGCGTGCGGTTTCCGTGGCCAGCCTGGTCTTGCCCGAACCGCCCGGCCCGATCAAAGTGGTCAGGCGGTGCTCCGCGACAAGCTTCCGGACGGCAGCCACATCAGCGTCCCGGCCGACGAAACTTGTCAGCTCGGCACGCACGTTGGTCTTCCGGTTCTCCTCCCGCCGCCCCAGTTCGCCGCGCAGTAACGCAACGTGTAGGGCCGACAACTCCGGCGAGGGGTCGACGCCCAGCGCGTCGGAAAGCGCTTCCCTCGTACGTTTGTAAGCGAGCATGGCCTCGGAGTCGCGGCCGGCTGCTACCAGAGCTCGCATCAGCGCAGCGACCAGCGGCTCTCGCAGCGGATGCGCGGTCACCGCATCGGTCAGTTCCGCGACCACCTCCGCGCCGTGGCCCAGACTGACCTCCGCTTCGAAGCGATCCTCCATCGCCGTCAGGCGCAGCCCCTCGAGCCGCGTCGCGGCCGCGTCGAATGCCTCACTGTCTGCCAAGCCGACATCGTGCATGGCCGCACCGCGCCACAAGGCCAAGGCCTCGCGCAAGAGTCGAACTCGGGCTAGACCCGCCTGCTGGCGAGCCTCGCCGATGAGGCGTTCGAACCGAAGGGCGTCGACAGCGTCGGGGACAATCGTCAATCGGTAGCCGCCGGTCTGACTCTCGATCACACCTTCTGGAAGTGCCTTGCGCAGCCGGGAAGCCAAGCGTTGCAGAGCATTCGCCGCATCGGCGGGCGGGTTCTCACCCCAGATCCAGTCGATGAGCTTCGCCTTCGAGACTACCCGGCCCGGCTCGAGTGCCAGCGCGATCAACAGTGCGCGCAACCGGACGCCCGGCACATCCGCCAGGTTGCCCTCGTTCGTGCGAACCTCAAATGATCCCAGCATCCCGACCTGCACCCGCAGATTCTGCCACGCGGCCCGGCCTTGCCAGACGCGCGGCCTTTTCAGCCCTTACATATAGTGAGCCTCGTGGAGCTCGAACCGTGTCGTCAGTGCGCGCAACGGCGAGAGCCACAGTGGCGACATGTGACTTGAGTGCGGTGCCGACGCAGGCCAGTGTGGTGTGTTGGTGCTGTCATCATCGATGCCCGTGGACGGGCCTTTCAGCAACGGCGCGGGCCGAACCGGTCGCTGGTTCCAGGTTGCTCGGACGTTGTGGGCGGTCACGTCTTCATCCAGCAGGCCAAGTTGAAGAACACGCTTCGGTGGCTCGTGGGCGAGGAGCAGATCACGCACCTCGGGATGGAGCGCCCGGCCGTGACAGTAAGGAGACTAAATTTTAGCTCCGTCGAATTACGGTCCATCGTGGACAGTTTGCGAACAAGATCGACAATTTTCTTTCACTGATCGCCTCGTAAGACCCGGTTTTTGTCGGGGGGTGTCCGTACGCTTGTACCCATGGACGATGTTGGTGCGTCGGTCGCGGGGTATGTTCCGTTGCCGCCGGGGTTGGCGGATATGGCACCTGGTCGTGAGTTGGGTGCGGTGTTGGGGTCGTTGGACCGCCGGTCGTTCAACGGCTACCAAATGGCGGTGATCATGGCGGCGCGGGCTCGTCAGGTGTGCTGGGAACAGGCGCAACTGTTGGCCGACGTGCACGAGTTGGCGCATTGTGCGCCGGGTCGTCATGACAGTGCCCCGCGGCGGGTCGAGGCTCCGGGGTCGGCGATCGCGGATGAGGTGTCGTTCACGTTGGCGTGGACGACGTCGGCGGCGTTGGATCAGGTGAGCATGGCGTGGGCGGCGATCGACTGCCACCCACCCCTCTACGCGGCCCTGGCCGAGGGGATCCTGGACTTGGCGAAGTTGAAGATGGTCCTCATCGAGGTCGACCTGATGGACAGCGACCAGGCCGCCGCGGTGATCGCGAAAATCCTGCCGGAAGCGCAACGGCTCACCCTGCCCCAACTGCGGCAACGGGTCCGGAAGTTGGTGTTGACCATCGACCCGGAACTGGTCCGCAAACGGTATCGGCGGGATCTGACCCGCCGCAACGTGTCCGTCACCGACTACCGCAACGGCACCTCGACAATCGTCGGCCGCTACCTGCCCACCGACAAGGTCGCCGCCGCGATGGACTTCCTCAACGCCACCGCCACCGCCACCATCCGCGCCGGAGACCCGAACGGAACCCCATTCGATCAGTGTGACCGGCGCACCGCGGCCCAGATCCGGGCCGACGTGTTCCTGGACCTGCTCGCCGGGGCGGACCCGACCGTCCCCGCCAACCAGGGCGGTGCGGGTGCGGTCAACCCCGGACCGCGTAAAGGCAGTGTCCACCTCACCATCGACCTCGAGACGCTGCTGTGTTTGAACGACCACCCCGGTGAGTTGGACGGTTTCGGACCTGTCGTGGCCGACATCGCCCGGCAGGTCGCCGACGGTCTCCAGGACGTACCGAACTGGCGGTTCGTCCTCACCGACCAAGGCCGCGTCATCCACGAAGGCCGCCTACGCTACCGACCCACCGCAGCCCAGAAATCATATGTTCGGGCGCGGGACAAATACTGCCGCGCACCGGGATGCCGACGACCAGCACGCCAATGCGACATCGACCACGTACTCGCCTGGGACGACGGCGGCGTCACCCACGAAGACAACTTATGCCCGCTGTGCAGACGACATCATACGATCAAACACAACGGATACCGGTTGTATCGCACCGACTTCGGACTCGTCTGGATCACCCCACACGGGCAGGCACACCCGGTCAGCTTCGGCCACGAACTCACCGACCAACAACGAAAGATGCTCCAGGAGTTCGTCAACCGAGGCGAAGCGTTCCCCATCGATACTGTCACCCCACGACAACGACCATAACCCCGCACCGTCCACAAAGGTGAATGAAACCTCGCAACCGGCGGCATGCCGGTCAATCAACGCTGCCCGCCGCTGGCTCGAGACGCCCACCACGACGCCGACGGCCAAGGCGAGCACGCCCGCAGCGCCGCTCTGGCCACACCGCAAATCGTCGGCAAGACAACCCCACCGAAGCCCGGCGGGTGGTGGTGGTGACCAAACGGTAAGCGGGGGCACTGTCGCCCGCATTGGCCGGCGCAGCGGCGAACAGCGCACCAATCCGGTCGGCTGGTGGCCGGGGCCAGACGGCAGTTGGTTGATCTGTGCCTCCGCGAACGGCGCGGCGGACAACCCCGCCTGGTACCGCAACCTCGCTGCCCGTCCCGACCAGGCCACCATCGAGGTCGGCGGCCAGGTGATCCCGGTCGCCGCCGAACAACTGCACGAAACCGAGCGTGATGATGCCTGGCGGAAGATCACCACGGCTGCGCCCCGGTTCGCCCGATACCAGACCAAGACCGACCGGGAACTGCCGATCATCCGCCTGACCCGCCGGACCGACGGCTAGTACCCATGGACGCACACGCGATCAACACCCGAGATTCGCGGTGACGTGGCGGCGGCGGCTCGGCAGCATCAAGGTCGGGTGGGAGACGCTCCAGGCCGCGCCCTTGCAGACGATCTCCTTGTAGCGGGCTGCCAGCTTCCCGGTGACGAGGGACGGCTTGGCCCGGTCGTCGGCGGTCACGAACTGGATGATGCCGTCGTGACGGCCGAGACTGATGCATTGGTTGAAGTAGCGGAGCGGGGCCTGCGGGATCTTCTGGCCGGTCAGGCGCGCGGCGATGGCGTCGGCGGCCTGCCAGGCCATCGGGACCCCCGAGGCGCAGGACATCCGCAGCGGCTTGCCGCCCGGCCCTTCGGCGAGTGCCGGCGTCGCCGATGGCGTACACGTCCGGGTGCGAGACCGAGCGCATCGTGGCGTCGACGACGATCTGCCCGGTCTCCGCGACATCAGGGTCGTGGCAGCGGCGATGGGTCGGACGGCGAAGCCGGCCGTCCAGACGGTCGACCTGGGCCGGGATCACCCGTGCCGTCGCCCGTGACGGCGCCGGTCGCCTCTACCCGCGCGATGTCGGTGTGCTCGTGGACGGTGATGCCGAGCCGATCGAAGACACCCCGCAGGTGCTGCTGCGCCTTCTCGTTGAGCCAGTCACCGAGGCCGCCGCGGGCGGTGATCGCGACGTTGAGGTCCGGCCGGGCCTCGGCGATCTCGGTTGCCGCTTCGACGCCGGTGAGTCCGCCGCCGACGACGAGCACGGTCGCGCCTGCGACGAGCTGGTCGAGGCGATCGCGCAGCCGCAGCGCGGACGGCCTGCCGGCGATGTCGTGCGCGTGCTCGCGACGCCGGGGACGCCGTGGTCCGTGGCCGCGCTGCCGAGGGCGTAGACGAGGGTGTCGTAGGCGATCTCGCTCGGCACCATGCTCGTCGACCGAGCGCCACGGTCTTGCGGTCGGCGTCGACGGCGGTGACCCGTGCCAGCTCGTAGCTTCACACCGGTGCCCGCGTAGATGTCGCTCAGCGTGCGGCGGCTTGAGGTCCTGGCCGGTTGCGAGCTGGTGCATGCGGACCCGTTCGACGAAATCGGCTTCGGCGTTGACGACGGTGATCTCGGTGTCGCCGCGGATGCAGCCGCCTGGCGAGGCGCCCGGCGGCGATGGCTCCGGCGTATCCGGCCCCGAGGACGACGATGCGGTGTTTCATGATCGTCACTCCTGTCTCGGTGTTCGCTTCCTGAACCGGACAGCGACACGATTCCTGACAGGGGTTGGATATGACCTGAGTCACCAGCCGTTGAGGAGGGGCTTCGCCGTGCTCGGATGGCGGACCATTGACGGGTGGCGCGTGCGAGCTTGTCGGGGTTGACCTGGATGCGGATTGCCGCGACGCCCTCTGGCGGTCACCTCAAGGGACATGACGCCAACGACCTGGGCCCCGATCACGACCACCACCGCAGGCCCTCCGTTGACGACTTCGGCGTAGAGGGCGGGGATGCCGCCCAACATGGCCCGCTTGACGTCGGTGGGCTTGAACAGGCCGCGCAGGAACCTCGCCACTGCCAGCGCGCCGATGATCGGCGTGGACCGGGCCGGTATCTTGCCACCTCCGTCGCCGGTGCTCGTCGCGTCGTCGGTCAGCAGCGTGACCAGTCGCTGGGTCTCGCCGCTGGTGGCCGCGGCGAGGAACTCCTCGACGATCTGGCGCGCGGCGGCCTCGTCGACCTCCGTGCGGGTCCGGTCGGTGGTGACGTGCTGCTTGGCACGCCGGTAGATCTGCTGGCTGTTCGACTCGGTGATGTCGAGGATCTCGGCGATCTCGCCGTGCGAGTAGCCGAAGGCCTCCCGCAGCACATACACCGCACGCTCGTTGGCCGGACAGTCGCTCCAGGAGGGTGAGCACCGCCGTGGAGACCGAATCGCGCTGCTCGGCGGTCTCGACCGGGCCGAGCATCCGGTCCCCGGCGAGGACCGGCTCGGGCAGCCACATGCCCACATAGGTTTCCCGCCTGGCCCGTGCCGAGGTGAGCTGGTTGAGGCAAAGGTTGGTGAGCACCTTCGTCAGCCACGCCTCGGGCGTCTCGATGCTCTCCCGGTCGGCGGCCTGCCAGCGCAGGAACGTGTCCTGCACCGCGTCCTCGGCGTCGCTCGCCGAGCCCAGCATGCGATAGGCGATCGCCTCCAGGCGGGCCCTGGAGTGCTCGAACAGCTCGACCTCGTCCGGACTGAGCGGCATGGCTTGATAGTTAACCACGCGCCACCATCTCCAGAGAATCGGCGCCAAGATCGAAGGCGATTCACAACTGGCGTGAGGGCGTGCCGGGATGCTGCCCATGCGTCCACTGCGTCTGATCGAGCCCACGCCCGGCAAGTTCTCCCGGTCGGGGTGGGGAAGGCCACATCGATTGTGCCGCCCGTCGGCCCGCGCGCTGTTCGGGCGGGACGTGGTGGGCGCATCCTTCGATGTCCTGGTTCGCCGGCCACCACCGGCCGGCGACGAGACGCGACGGCACCGGGGTGGTCCGCCCAAGAGGACAATGTGGAGGGTTACGTCGAACGCCGAGGAACTGCGTCGCGACGCCGCGCCCGAGGCGGCACGCGAGACACCAGTGGGCGGCTGGCCGCGCGCTTTATCGACATCGACTACTTCAAGGCGATCAACCAGGGACCACCACGCGAGCAGGCCGGCGACCGAGGCGTCGGCGAGGTCCAGGTCCGTCATCGAGCCAACCTCGAACCGCAGCTCGGGGTGGTCGAGCCGGGCGACTTCCACCATCGCGGGTGAAAGGTCGATGCCGAAGGCATCGATGCCCAGCTCACGCAGGTGGGCGGTGACGTGTCCTGGTCCGCAACCCGCGTCCGCCACTGGCCCGCCGCCAGCGGGTGGACAATGCCCGCGAACAGCGCCAGTGCGGCTCGCAGGTACGGCTGTGCGACCAGGGCGTCGCGTAGCTGGTCGGCGTAGCTGATGGCGACGGTGTCGTAGGAGATCCGGGTGTCTACCAGCCAGCTGTCCGCGGTCATGTTCCGACACTGTAGTCATGGAGTGCCTCGCTGGCGCCATGCATGAACTCATGTCCGGGAATCCTTGTCGCGTCAAATCTGCCCCTCGGACGGCGAACCTCGGCTAGGGTCCGGAGTGGGAGGGCCGGAGGCTTTGGGAGCCAAACGTCAACGACTGTCCGTCGCCGGTGCCGGGCCGACGTGGTGCACGGTTGTTGTCGGCGCCGCCCTCATGGTCGCCGGGCCGGTGACCAAACAACTGGCGCTGACCGCGGCGGCCTCGACTCTGGCGGTCGCTGTAGCCGTGGTGGCCATGTTCGTACGTCCGCCGCCGCGGCAGCAGGCCTGGTGGTGGCTCATACTCGGCGCGGCGGGGCTGGCGTTCGGCCGGGTGAGTTTCGCGGTGCTGCGGGAGGCTCTGCCGCTGGTCGACCACATGGATATCCTCGAGATTCAGTCGTTGGTCTTCTATCCGGCAGTCGGGGTGGGGCTCCTCATGCTCGGTGGGCGCACCCGCGATTCGGACCTCGCGGACACCCTTGACGCGACAATCGTTGCCTTGGGTGCGTTCCTGCTGTTGTGGCTGTTCCTGTTGAACGGCCGGCTCGCGCCGCGGGGGACCGACGTTGTCATCGCGATTGTCCGGCCAGTCGGCGTAGCCATTCTCGTCGGCGCGCTCACCCGGCTGCTGTTCGTGGTCGGGCGGCGCACGGTTGCGTTCTGGCTGCTCGTTGCTGCCATCATCTTTGGTATTTCCGGAGCGGTCGGCGACGTCGGTCAGTCGGTCGGCTATCCCTTCCCCCGCCTGCTGACGGACACCGGTTTCTGGTTTGTCGGATACTCGGTGCTGTTGGCTGCCGCACTCCTGCACCCTTCGATCACGGCATCCCTCACTACTCGTCATCGCGCTGTATCGCGCCTGAGTCCCACGCGCCTCTCAGTGTTCGTTGCGTTGACGCTGTTGGGGCCGTTCGCCTGGCTGCGTGGCCGTTCTCCCGACTGCCTTCAACCCTCGCTCCGTGAAAGATTTCGCTCTCCCAGTCTTCGTGGCTGCCCTGGTGACATTGTTGCTGTTGTGGCGTATGTCGCTCATCACCCGGCTGGCCGACCGCCGTGCCGATGAGCTGGCGGCGGCAGTCGGAGAATTGCAGGAGCTTCAATCTGAACTCGCATACCGGGCCACGCATGACCCGCTTACCGGCCTGGCCAACCGATCCGTGCTGGACGAAGAACTCGCCGCGCTCACGGGCCGCCGTCTGCGCCGTCGCAGCCTCGCCCTCATCCTGCTTGACCTCGACAACTTCAAGTCAATCAACGACAGTTTCGGTCATCCGGTCGGTGACGAACTGCTCGTCGACGTCAGCGATCGGCTCACGGCAGTGTCCCCTCCGGATAGCACCGTGGTCCGCCTCGGCGGCGACGAGTTCGCGATCCTCGTCGTGGGCTGCAGTCGACAAGCCGGGCTCGCCCTCGCCGAGAAGGTTCGCGACCGGCTCAATCAGCCGTACCAGACGTCGCAGGGAAGGCTGTCAGCCAGCACCAGTGTCGGCGTCAGGGCTGGGTCGCAGCGCAACGAATCCCCGTCTGAGCTGTTGCGCGATGCCGACCTCGCCCTCTACGCCGCGAAGGCGGCTGGGAAGAACCACGTCAGTGCGTTCGATCCCAGACTCAGGAAGGCCTAGCTCCGGTCGCGGCCACTGTGCGGGTTGGTGACCGCGACCGGTGTCGTCGAGTCCCGACTACCGCGTGGCCTGTGCGGACGGCGAGGTGCCTGTTGGTGTTGGGCTGCCCAACCGCTGGGTGAGGAAGTAGATGGCGCCGCCGGCGAGGCCGAGCAGGAGCAAAATAGCCAGCAATGTGCCCCAGACGTTTCGGCGTCCGCCCTCCGGTTCGGGGCCGTCGCCCTCAGCTCCGGCCATCCGTGCCTCATGTCCGTTTTCCGCCACCAGGTACCTCCCTGTGATCAAGTCAACGGATCTTCGCAGAGGCAGAACTGGATGGGCAACATCCGTACGGGCCAGTCCGATCAGGCAGGAGTCGCTGACGTCACCGTGTCGTTACGGACCGTCGTCATATTCCGGCGCAGGTGCCTGACCTGGCGTGATCCGCAAGTTCCGACGACCCCCATGGGGATTGTGGTCACTCCACAGTCCACAATCCCCATGGATCATGGGCGAGCTAGCGGGCGGTGCAGGAGACGTTGGTGGGGGCGCCGTTGGTGCCGCTCCAGTTCGCCAGGAAGCCGAACGTGGTCGAGCCGTTTGGCGCCAGAACTCCGTTGTAGGACACATTGGACACAGACACGGCCGCGCCGGTCTGGGTCAGTACGCCACCCCAGATTTGGGTGATGACCTGGCCGTTGGGGAAGGTCCACGCGACCGTCCAGCCGTTGATCGACGCGGTCCCGGTGTTGCGTACGGTGACTTCGCCCTGGAAGCCGCCTGACCACGGCGGTGCTGTGGTGTAGGTGGCGGAGCAGCCGCTGCCGGTGCCGCCGCCGGATGTGGTGAAGGTGACCGCGGCGGATAGGGCGGAGACGTTACCCGCGCCGTCGCGGGCGCGCACCACGTACTGGTAGGCGGTGGACGGGGTGAGGCCGGTCAGCGCCAGCGTGGCCGATGTGGGCTGACCGACGAGGGTGTCGGTCGAGCCGACCCGCCGGTACACGTCGTAGCCGGCCAGCCCGCTGCCACCGGTGTCGGTCGACGCTGCCCACGTCAGGGTCGCCCCGGTCGCGGTGATGTTCGACGCCACCGGGGTGCCGGGGACGCTGGGCGCGGTGGTGTCGCCCGTGGCCGCGGTGGTGACGGTGACCGCGGCCGACGTGGCCGAGAGGTTGCCCGCGTTGTCCTTGGCCCGGACCACGAACTGGTACTGCGTGGCCGCGGTCAACCCGGTGACAGCAAAGGTGTTCGTCGCCGCAGAACCGAGCAGGCTGTCGGAGGTGCCCTGCCGGCGGTAGACGTTGTAGCCGGCCAGCCCGCTGCCGCCGGTGTCGGTGGACGCGGTCCAGGTCAGTGTCACGCCGGTGGCGGTGATGTTCGACGCGACCGGAGTGCCTGGAATGGACGGTGCGGTGGTGTCCGGTGTGGACGGACCGGGTTCGTTGCCCCAGACCTTCGCGCCGTCGACGTAGAGCGGCACGTTGGCGTTCTGCCCGACGGTCGCGGTGAACGACGGATCGTTGCTGGCGTTCCACGTACCGCCCGTCCGACGCCGACCTTGAACTGGACTTCCATCCGGTGCTGGGACTGGCCGGCCGGTGCGATGGTGTAGCCGGTGCAGTCGACCTCGACGTACCAGAGGTCGCCGGATGCCTGCGTGCGGTGGAAGGCGACGGGCAGGCCTGGGTGTAGCCGGGGGTGACCACCACGGGCCGGCGTCGTCACGGGTGAAGTAATACCGGAACTTGGCCGTGGTCAGGGCCCGGGCCGGGAAGGCGGACTTGTTGAAGATGGTCGCCTTTACCCGGGTTTCCCGCTGGTCCGCGACAAGTTCGGTCTCCACCGTCAGCTCCGCCATGTCGGGCTGCTCGGCCACCGGGAACGAGGCCAGCGGCGTGCCGCCGAACTCCTGGTAGAGGCGCACCAGGGCCGAGGTGAAGCCGGCGTTGTAGTCGGTGGCCACCTCGTTCATCACGTAGTCGCTGCGGCTATCCTGTGTACGCGTCGTTGGGCGAGGACGGCCCACCGACCAGCGCGCCGTAGAGCACGTGGCGGGTCGCCGTCGGGCACCGTCATGCTGTCCCACCAGGATCCGTGCGCCGTGCGGTGATGCGGGTTCTTCGGATGAGTTGTTGCCGAACCCGATCATGTAGCGACGAGTTGCGCGGGTTGTCGCCGAGCGCATAGTTGACCTGCTGGACGGCGAAGTCGTGGTAGCGCGCCTTGCGGGTGGCGTCGGTGGTGTTGTCGGTGTAGACGAGTGCGGCGAACGCGGTGTTCTGCGCGTAGCGCAGCGCGCCCCAGGAGTCGAGCACCGCCATGCCGCCGGGCGAGGTACGGCACCTTCTGGCCGTTCACGCCGACGGTCCAGAAGTCCAGCCACCGGTTCGCGTCGTCGACGTACTTCTGCTTGCCGGTCAGGTTGGCCAGCAGCACGTACGTGCCGAACTGCTTGTTGTCCCAGGCGAGGGTCCACTTGTAGGAACGGGTGGTGGTCTGCGGCTCGGTGCCCGGGCTGTCGTACTCATTCTCGGCCTTGGCCAGGTAGGACGCGTCGTTGGTGGCGCGGTAGAGCCAGATCGCACCCCAGACCAGCTCGTCCTGGTAGCCGCTCCACGACTTGTAGAAGTTGGTCGCGTCGGTGATGCAGCTGTGATAGGTCTTGCGGACCGTGTCGGCGAACGTGTAGAGCTGCTTGGCGTGGGTCGAGCAGCTTGTCCGCGTAGGCCGCGTCGGTGGGCCGGAACACCATGGAGGAGGCGGCCATCGCGGCCGCCGTCTCGCCGGCCAGGTCCGCCCCGCCGCAGCTCGCATCGATCTTGTACGCGGGCCGTGCCATCGGCATCACCTCGGCCGGTCCCCACCATTTGTGGTCGTCGTCGCCCTTGCCGATTTGTCCGTACAGGACGTTCGCGCGAAGGGTGCGCCTTGATGAAGTAGTCGTTGACAGCGCAGGTTGTTGAGCAGGTACGGCAACTGTCCGGAGGCGGTGTAGCCGGACCGGTACTCGACCGCGCCCCAGGCCAGCATCGTGGTGGTGAACGCCATCGGGAAGCCGAACTTGACGTGGTCGCCGGCGTCGAACCAACCGCCGGTGAGGTCGAGTCCCACGTCGCTGCCGTCGTGCAGCGCCGAGTCACCGCGCCAGGAGACGCGGCTCCAGGACGGCTTCGGACCGGAGATCTGCGCCTCGTAGAAGAGCAGGGACTTCTGCAACGCCTCGGCGTAGTTGAACCGGCCGACCGCCGCTTCGCTGGGCTGCGCGACCGCCACCGTGAAGGTGGCGATGGCGAGCAGCGAGGTCATCGCCGCAGCCACCCGTACACGCCATTTCCTATCCACCATCGTGCTCCTGTCGTGGGACGGCAGGGCGCCCCCAATCTTGGGAGCGCTTCCATAGACGGTAGATAATGTAGATGGCATCGTGTCTGTGCGCGAGAGCCCGCAGAAACTTACACATCGCACGACCTTGGAGTCCTTGCTACCCGAAGCGGTAGCAAGGACTCCAAGGTCCCTTGCGAAAAGGTCAGGACACGGTCAGGGCGGTGTCATCCACCACAAACGATGTCTGCAGGGACACGTCCTCGACGCCACTGAACTTGAGGGTGATGGTCTGACCGGCGAACGCGGCCAGGTCGAAGCTCTTCTGGCTGTAGCCGGTGGCCTTGTTGAGGTTCGAGTACGTGGCCAGGGTCGTCGAATTCACCGTGACGGTCAGCTTGTCGTACGCGGTGGTGCTGGTCGTTTCGGCCGAGTCGATGTGCAGCCAGAAGGTCAGGCTGTAGCTGCTGCAGCCTGCTGGCAGGGTCACCGACTGCGACAGCGTGTCGGTGTGCGTGGTGCCGTACCCGTCCAGCCAGGCGAACCGGGTGCCGGAATGGGCGCTCTGGCCGGCCGGCGCACCGATCACACCGGTGGTCGACGTCCACGGCGTGGTGCCCGTCTCGAAGCCGGGGTTGCCCAGCTTCTGGCCGGGGCTGGCGCATGACCCGACCGGGTTGATGGTCCAGCTGAAACTCTGGCTGGCCGTGGCATGCGTCGGGCTTGCGTTGTCGGTGACGGTCGCGGTGACCGTACTGGTTGCGGCGGTCGTCGGGGTTCCGGAGATGACGCCGCTGGAGGCGTTGATGGACAGGCCGGCCGGCAGCCCGGTGGCCGAGAAGCTGTACGGCGTGGTTCCGCCAGCCGCGGACAGGGTGAGGCTGGTGGCAGTGCCGACAGTGCCCGACTGGGAGCCGGGGTTGGTCAGCGACAGCGTGGTGCCGCCGCCGGTGCAGGTCGGGTCGCCGGACTGGGCCGGCACGCTGACGGCGTTCCAGGCGGCCTTGACGGTGTCGAACGCGGTGCAGTCGCCCGGGAACAGGTTCTTGGCCGCCTGCAGCGTCCAGGTCCGGTACTTCAGGTACGAGCTGCTCGTGGTCTTCATGAGCATCGCGTTGTACATGATCTTGATCGCGGTCTGGACACCCAGGCCGGTGATCGTGGTGCTGTTGCAGGTCGGACTGATCGGCTGGCCGTTGGTCGGGTTGGTACCCATGGCGAGCAGGTAGAACCAGTGGTTGCCCGGTCCCGCTGCCGCGTGCACCTCGGTCGACGGGATCGACGACGAGTAGCAGTTGGGGTCACCGAGTGCGGACGGGTTGGCCATGTTGCGGATCGGGCCGGAGCCGACGAGGTTGACCATCTCGCCGACGAGGAAGTCCGGCGTGTCGTAGCCCGCGGGTTCGTTGGCGAACCACTCCGTCGCGGCGCCGAACGTGTCGGCCACGAACTCCTGGGTGCCGGAGCGCGAGATGCCGCCGGGTGTGTGGTCGTCGATGCCGTGACCCATCTCGTGCGCGATCACGTCGAGCTCGCCGATCCACTGGTTGGCGTTGTTGTGCCCGATCTGGACCTGCGTGCCGTCGTAGTAGGCGTTCACGTCGGCAAGCCCGACCCGGATCGGCCACGCGCCGCCGGAGCCGTCCATGCCGTTACGACCCAACCACTGGGTCAGCATGCGAGCCTCGGTCTGCGCGCCGAACAGGGCGTCGACGCAACCGGTCTCGCGGCTGGTGGCGTTGCCGTTACCCCAGGTGTCGGTGGACTTGCTGAACGTCGTGTTGTTCGCGGCGTCCTGGCAGCTGAGGTTGGTGATGCTGGGGTCACGCATCGAGTACGTCGATCCGGACAGGGTGGTGTTGATGGTGAGCGGGTTGGGCCCGTTCCACGCCGCCGTGCCGGTGCCGCGCATGACATGTTCCTGGGTGCGCAGGACCTCGCCGGTGAGGGCGTCCACGTCCACAGTCAACCGGCTGACGCCCTCGGCGCCGATGCCGTTGACCGTGGATTCCCAGGCCAGCTTGGCGCTGCTGCCCAGGGCGTGCACGACGAGGCGACTGCCCTCAATCGCGGACACGCTGGTCAGTTGCTTGACCGCGACCGCTTCCGCGGCGGCCCGGGTCAGTTTCGGGAGGGTGCCGAGACTGCCGATCGGGCGGTCCATCGCCACCGAGTTGAAGACGACCTGCCCAGCCGCATTGGTGACCACGACAAAGTCACCACCGACCACGGGAAGGCCGCGGTAGGTGCGCTGATAGGGCACGTACTGGGTCGCTCCGGACGAGATCACCGCGCCTGGCGTGAACGCGTCGTCCGCACTGGCCTGCAGGTAGGCCGGACGGCTGGCGACCAGTGCGGCCGCGCTGTTGGCCGCGACAACGCCCGCTGGCTCAGGCGCGACGGGTGCCGGGGACGCGACCGCTACCGCCGGTGTCACGCCGGCAGCTGCCGCTGCTCCTACTGCGAGCGCCGCGCCCGCGGTAAGAAGACGTTTTGGTACCTTCACGGACTTTCCTTCCCCTTACAAGGTCCCCGGTGACGGTAGTCACCGATGGACGCATGTATAGATGTCCATTTAGCGTTTGGGGAATAGGGGAAGGCATCATTCGCGATTCGCGCCACTTGGGACAGGTCGTGCCCAGTGGCCGCACAGGGTGCGTCAAGGTTGCAACCGGCAGGATGAGCTCAGTGTCGGGGGTCGTCGCGGACCCGAAAGACGATCTTTCCTCGGGTCGGCCCGTGTTCGAGCAGCCGGTGCGCCCGCGCAGCATCCGACAGCGCGAACACCTGACTCACCACCGGACGTAGGCTGCCGTCGCCGAGGAGCCCGGCCAGCTGCCGCAGCCGGTGGGCGTCGTTGCGGACGAGGACGCCGTGGAAGGTGAGGTTGGCATCCACGAGCGTGTCGAACTCCAACTCCGGCGTCTCGATGCTGGCGATCGAGCCGCCGGGCCGCAGGCACGCGAGCGCAGCGGCCACGCCGGGGCCGCCCACCAGGTCGGCGACCGCGTCGACCGGCCCGTCGGCCAGTTCCAGCGTCCGGGCGGGCACGTCCTCATGGATGTAGTCCACGCACGCGCTCGCGCCCAGGGACAGCATGGTCGTGTGCATTTCCTGGCGCCCCACCGCGATTGCCCGGATTCCCAGCTTGGTCGCCAACTGGAGCAGGAACAGTCCCACGCCACCGCTGGCGCCCAGCACCAGCAGCCAGCTGTCGGGCGGGCAGGCCAGCCGCTCGAGCACGGTCAGTGCGGTACCCGCGGCCAGCGGAGTGGCGGCCGCGTCCTGGTAGCTGACCGTGTCGGCCAACGGCGCCACGGCGGCGGCGCCCACCGCGACCAACTCGGCGTAACCTCCACCGCCGCGGGGGAACGGCGTCATCGCCATCACCCGGTCTCCGACGGCCAGTCCGGCCACGGCCGGCCCCACCGCCTCGATCCGCCCGGCCACGTCGTAGCCGGGGATGAACGGCGCCACCAGGCCAGCCCACGTGCCGTCGGCCCGGTTGCCCGCGTCCACCCGGTTGACACCCGCCGCGTGTACGGCGATCACCACCTGGCCCGGTCCCGGCAGCGGATCCTCCACGTCCTGCAGTTCCAGCATCTCCGGTCCACCGAAGTCCTCCACCACCACCGCCAGCACGCGGGCTCTCCCCTCCATCGCTCATCAGCCAGGTGTAGGGCCAACGCGCACCGCCCTGGACTCAGGGGATTCTGACTACGTGCACGGTCACCGGGACCTCGGCGCCGACGGTGCCGGCGAAGCCACCGGACCGTTCGTCCACGGTGTCCACGGTGTCGCTGAGCGTTTCACCGGCGAGCAGATCACGGTGACGGCGCACCGCGTCGAGCACCTCGGCCGGGGCCGCGACGGTCAGCGCGATGTGATCGGACACGTCGAACCCGGCGTCGCGGCGCGCCTGCTGCACCAGCCGTACCAGGTCCCGGGCGATGCCCTCGGCGGCGAGTTCAGGGGTGATGGTGGTGTCCAGCGCGATGGTCGCGCCGCGTTGGCTCTCCACCACCCAGCCGATCCTCGGGACCTCACTGACCAGTACGTCGTCCGGCTCGATCGACACGGTCTCGCCGTCCACCTCGACCGCCGCCTCGCCCGTGTCCCGCAGGCGCTGGACCAGGTCGGTCGGGTCTGCGGCCTGGATGGCGCCGGCCACATGCTGGGTGCGCTTACCGAACCGCCGGCCCAACGACCGGAAGTTCGCCTTGACCGTGATGTCGACCAGTTCGCCGGTGGAGGCGAGCGGCTCCAGCAGCTTGACGTTGAGCTCGTCCGCGACGTCGCTGATGAGCTCGGGTGTCAGTTCGGCGCCGGCCGGCACGCCGATGAATGCCCGGGCCAGCGGCTGGCGGATGCGCAGGTTGGCGTTCTTGCGCGCGGAGCGTCCGGCTTCGGTGAGCGCCCGGGCCGTACGAACCTGCGCGGACAGCGCCGGGTCGATCAACGCCGGGTCGGGCGCCGGCCAACTGGTCAGGTGTACCGACTCGGCCAGGCTGTCATCGGCGGGCCGGATGACCTGCTGCCACACCTCTTCGGTGATGAACGGTACGAACGGCGCGAGCAGCCGGGTGAGGATGTCCAGGGACTCGTACAGCGTGCTCAGGGCGTTCTGCTCGCCGTCCCAGAACCGTCGCCGTGACCGGCGGACGTACCAGTTGGACAGGTCGTCGACGAAGTCGGCCAGCTCGCGTCCCGCGCCCGCAGTGTCGTAGTCTCGAGCGCGTCGTGAACCGAGCCGACCAGGCGATGTGCCTCGGCGAGGATCCACCGGTCCAGCACGGGCCGTCGGCCGGTGCGTCGGCCGCGGCCGGATCCCAGTCGTTGGCGCGGCGCGTACAGCGCTGAAGAACGACGGCGGTGTCCAGTACGTCAGCAGGACCTTGCGGGCGATCTCGTCGAGCGCGGTCGTGGCCGACGCGCCGCGGCGACCACGGCGAACCGGAGCAGGCCATGAACCAGCGCACCGCATCGGCGCCGTGCGCGTCCATCAGCGGGATCGGCGTCGAGGATGTTGCCCAGGTGCTTGCTCATCTTGCGGCCGTCCTCGGCCAGGATGTGACCGAGGCAGACCACATTCTCGTACGAGCGACTGGTCGAAGACCAGCGTGCCGACGGCCATCAGGGTGTAGAACCAGCCACGGGTCTGGTCGATGGCCTCGCAGATGTACTGGGCCGGATAGGACCGCTCGAACTCCTCGCCGACTGCCCGGGACATGCGGATAGCCGAACTGGGCGAACGGCATAGAACCGGAGTCGAACCAGGCGTCGATGACCTGGGGCACCCGGGGTACGTGCCGTTTGTCGACACCGGGACAGTCGAAGGTGACTCATCCACGTACGGCCGATGCGGGTCCAGTGTGGACAGATCTGTGCCGGCGAGTGTGCCGAGTTCGGCCCGCGACCCGACGCGGTCAACGTGGCCGTCCGTGATGCGCCACAACGGCAGGGGGGTGCCCCAGTAGCGCGAGCGCGACAGCGCCCAGTCGATGTTGTTGTCGAGCCAGTCGCCGTAGCGGCCGTGCTTGATGTGCTCCGGGTACCAGTTGGTTTTCTCGTTCTCCGGCGCAGCTCGTCCGCGATCGCGTGGTCCGGATGTACCAGGACGGCTGCGCGTAGTACATCAGCGGGGTGTGGCAGCGCCAGCAGTGCGGATAGCGGGTGCTTCGTAGCGGCTGCGTGCCGGAACATCAGTCCGCGTTGCTCAGGTCCTTGACCAGCATCGCGTCGGCGTCCTTGAAGAACACACCGCCCACCAGGCGGTATGCCCTGCCGCGAAGTGTCCGTCGGAGACGATCGGGTTGACCACCGGCAGGCCGTAGGCCCGGCACACCGCGAGGTCGTCCACGCCGAACGCGGGGGCCTGGTGGACCAGGCCGGTGCCGTCGTCGACGGTGACGTAGTCGGCCAGCACCACGAAGTTGGCTGTCCGGCGATGTCGACAAGGTAGAACGGCCGAAGGTAGCGCACCAGGCTCAGGTCCTTGCCGGGCAGCGTGGCCGAGCACCTCCCGGTCGTCGCCGAGCACCTGTCGAGCAGCGGTTCGGCGACCACGAACGTGCCGCGTCTCGGTGCGGGCGACGGCATAGGTCACGGCCGGGGTTGACCGCGACCGCGGTGTTGGACACCAGCGTCCACGGCGTGGTCGTCCAGATCAGCAGGTGCACGTCGTCGATGCCGAGCAGCGGCTGCGCCAGCGGGAACCGGACGGTGACCGAAGGATCGGCGACACGGTCCTCGTAGCCCTGGGCGACCTCGTGGTCGGACAGGGTGGTGCCGCAGCGGGTGCAGTACGGCGCGACCCGGTAGTCCTCGGACAGCCGTCCGTCGGTCGTAGATCTTCTTCAGTGCCCACCAGACGCTGTCCACATACTCCGGTGACATCGTCCGGTACGGGTGCTCGAGGTCGATCCAGTAACCCATCCGCTCGGTGAGTCGCCTCGAACTCACCCACGTGGCGCAGCACCGATTCGCGGCAGTGGGCGTTGAACTCGGCGATGCCCAGCCGCTCGATGTCGGGCTTGCCGGACAGGCCGAGCTCCTTCTCGACCGCCAGTTCGACCGGCAGGCCGTGGCAGTCCCAGCCGGCCCGTCGCGGCACTGAGTAGCCGCGCATCGTCCGGTAGCGCGGGAACAGGTCCTTGAACACCCGGGCCTCGACATGGTGGGTGCCGGGCGCGCCGTTGGCGGTCGGCGGGCCTTCATAGAACACCCAGCGCGGGCCGTCGGCCGTGCGCCGCAGGCTCTGTTCGAAGACGTCGCGGTCAGCCCACCACTCGATGATCCGGCGATCGAGACGCGGCAGATCCACCTGGTTGGGCAGGGCGCGGAAGGGTGATGTGGTTGGGCCGGCCATGCTGTGACAGAGCTCCTCAGGGACGTCGCTCGCCTACGGACAGCAGGTGCGCTGCCCACGCTCCCCGGTGGTTGCCGGATCAGTGCCTTAACACCACGCTACCGCACCCACCGCGCCGCCCGCTCAGCGCCGGCATCCGGCAAACGGCCTGGAGCACCCCGTTCTTCAGCGAACCGGACGATTCACGGCGAGGCCCGAAACTGGGTCACAGTGCGGTATCGCTTCTGGGGTTGGGTATCACGGTGATCCAGAGTGTATACGTACTGTGACAGTCAAACTTCGATGTGGTGACCGGTCGGCGTCAGCGGGGTGATCCGTGTTTGGTCTGGTTCTCGGTGCGCTGTGGCGACGCCGGGCGCAGGCTGTGCTGCTGTTCGTCCTCGCCGTGGTGGCGACCACGGGCGCGGCGGCAGCGCCGGTCTACATTGTCGGCAGCGTGCAGTCTCTCGCGGCGGCGGCGGTGGATGATTCGCCCAACAACGAGCGTGTGGTTGCGGTCGACACCCGGCAGGCGTTGAGCGGAAATCCCACAGCGGATCTGGCGGCATTCCGCGACCGGATCATCCACGAAATGAGTCTTCCTGGCTTCACCACAACCTCCGGGTTGGGCCTGCTGGTCTCGTACGGGTCGGTCGCGGGTCGGGTCGACTATCGCGAGGGACTCTGCGACCACGTGATGATTGACGGTGCCTGTCCTACGGCGGCCGGCGAGATCGTGCTGCAGCGCGTCTTCGCCAGCAAGCTCGCAGTCGCCCTCGGTGGCCAGGTCAGCGCCAAGCTGGAGGGCACCAACACACAGCGCTCGTTTCGGGTAGTCGGTTTCTATCAGCCGGTTGACCCGCGCGATCCGTACTGGGGCCGGGGCATGAGCAACGGCCCGCCCGAGTGGTTGAGCGACGCCGAAGCCTTCACCGCGATGCCGACCTTCGCCGGGCTCAGCACGTTGACCGCGGAGATGTCGGTCGATCTGCTGGCCACTCGCGACGCGTTCCGGCAGCGGGACCCGCAACTGCACGCGCTGGCGTTCGAACTGGCCAGGGCCCGGTTGGCCAGCCAGGACGTACGGGTGGGTTCGGATCTGCGGGTAATGGCCAACCGGATCTTCAATGACCAGCAGCTTATCTATGTGGGTGTCACGGTCGGTGCTGTCGAGCTGCTCCTTATCTGTTGGTTCGCGTTGTTTCTGGCGGTGAGCCAGACCGCACGGGACCGACGCGGTGACGTGGCTCTGTTGAAAATGCGTGGGACCCGGCGCCGGGATATCTGGCGGTTGCTGACCGGCCAGAGCGTGATCCCGCTGGCGGCGGGCGGTCTGGTTGGCTTCGTGGCCGGACCGTTGCTGGCTCAACTCTACGGCGGTGCGGTGCAAGGTACCGATATCCGCCGGGTGGCTGTGGCTGGCGGTGGCCGGCACCACGCTGCTGGCTGTGGTCGGCGCGGTTGTCGCGGCGCTGATCGCGGAGCGCCGGATGCTCGGTGAGTCGGTTGCCGACCTGGGCCGGGGGGTGGTCGGGCACCGGCGTACCTGGCGATCGAGCCTGTTCGACGGGGTGGTGGTTGCTGTCGCGGTCGCCTCGGCCTATCAGGTGAAGGCCGGATCCGGCCCGGCCACCGGCGCCGCCGCCGGCCGGGGTGTCGAACTCGCCGCGCCGGTGCTGTTGACTCTTGCGGTCGGTGTGCTCGCCGCCCGGTTGGTTCCGGTCCTGGCCGCCGGGGTGGGGCGGGCGGCCCTGCGTGCGGGCCGGTTGAGCCTCGGGCTGGGCGCCCTGCATCTGGCTCGTCGACCGGACTCCACCCGGGTGCTGGGTCTGGTCACCGTGGTGGTCGCGGTGTTGTGCGGCACCGCGTTGACGTGGTCGCAGTCCGATCGTGCTCGCTATGAGCGGGCCGTTTTCGAGGTGGGCGACCAGCATGTGCTGACCGTGGACGCGCGCAACCCGGCGACCCTGTTGACCGCCGTACGGCAGGTCGACCCGGACGGCCGGTACGCCATGGCAGTGGTACAGACGGGCACCGACACACCGGTGTTGGCGGTGGATGCGAGCCGGCTGGGCGCGGTGATGCCGCGGCTGGACGCGTTCGGGGTGGATGACTGGAACGTGGTGGCCGGCGCGTTGCGGCCGCAGACACCGTCCGTGGCCAGCGTCGGACCCGGCCCGCTCACTGTGGATGTCACCTGGTCGTCGCCCTCCAGTTCACCGCCGGTGAGTCTGGTGGCCACAGTGGAGGACAACGACGCCGCGCCGGCGACTGTCGCTTTTGGACCCTTGCGGGCGGGTCGGCACACCTACCCGGTGGCCCAGTTGCCGTGTGCCTCCGCCTGCCGGTTGGTGTCACTGACATTGTCGACCACCGAAGGCACGCCAGCGGTGGACTCGACCGCCACTGTGCACGGCCTCACCGGGCTCAACGATGCCGGACTGCTGCGCGACCGGACCCGGTGGCGGGCCGACGTGGTGTCCGGTGCGCAGATTCCGCGGATCACCGCCGGGTCAGACGGGTTGGTGCTGACCCTGACCGCGGCCACCATGCCGGACGTGTCGAAGCTGGGCGCGGGCGTGTTTGTGCTGGACGCTCCGACTCCGTTGCCGGTGCTGGTAGGCGGTGACCTTCCCCTGAACCTCGCGGCCGACCCGCGGGCCCGGCTCACGGACGGGACTCCGCTGCCGCTGAGCGTCGCGGGGCGGGCGAACATGCTGCCGCGCACCGGCAAAGGCCTCGTGGTCGACCTCGAGTACGCCGACCGGCTTGCCCGTACCGAGAGCACGGGCGTCATGCAGGTCTGGCTGTCCGCCAACGCGCCAGACGATGCGGTGGCACGGTTGACCGCCGCCGGGCTGAGGCTGGTGCTGGACGAGTCGGTGCCGGACCGGATGGGCGTGCTGGCCGCGCAGGGTCCACCGGCCGCACAAAGGTTCCTCCTGCTGGTCGCGTCTGTCGGCGTCCTGTTGGCTCTGATCAGCTTCTCGGTGATGGCCGCGGTGGAACGACGTCCACGCGGCGCGGAGCTGGCCGCGATGCGTCGGCAGGGCCTGCCTCAGGCGGTGGTACGCCGGGTGGCGGTCGGCGGCTACGGCGTGCTGATCGGGGCGGCCGTGGTGACCGGAGCGATTGCCGCCGCCGCACTGTCGGTCTTCTTCCCGCCAGCACTGCCGGTGTTCGGCGACGGCTGGCAGGTGCTCGCGGCGCCGGGCTCGCCCAGTTATCTGCTGCCCGCGGCGGCCGGCCTGGTCTTGGTGATCCTCGGGTCCCTGGCCGCCGCGGCCGCGTCCAGCCTGATCGGTGCGGTACGGCACCGGGTCACGGAGGGCATGTGATCGCGCTGATATGGGCCATGCTGCGGGCCCGTCGTATCCAGGCCCTCACGGTGGCCGTGATGGCGTTGGTGGCCGTGGCCGCCGCGGTCTCCTCGGCCGTGTTCGTCGACGTGGCCCGCCAGCGCATCCTTGCCGATGACCTGGCCAACGCCTCGGTGGACGAGCGGTCGGTCACGGTCTGGGATACGGCGCGGCTGGCCGCCAGGCCGGGCAATCAGGTCGAGGAGTCGCAGTTGGCGGCGTCGCGCCAGCGAGCGTTCGAGGCGAACGCGCCGGCTCTGGTGCGGGCGGACGGATTCGGCACGGTCTACTCGGTCTCCTACTACTCGTTCCTCCTGGATCGCCCGTTCCAGCGGCCGGATGAGATGGAACGGTGTACTGGCCTACCGGCAGGGTTTCTGCGAGCACATCATCCTGGTGCAGGGCCGGTGCGTGAGCGGGCCCGGCGAGGTGCTGGTCAGCACGGCCCGGGCGGCTTCGGGTTACGGTGTGTCGCGGACGCTGACAAGCACGCCGGTCAAATTGATGCCACCCGAGGGCGCGGGCGAGCCCATCCCGTACTTCGACGCGACCGCCGGGCCCACGACGCTGGTCGTGGTCGGTGTGTATGAGCCGCGGGACGCCGATGACCCTTACTGGGGTTCGAGCCTGCGCGTCGAGCGCGGTGACATGGTACTCACCGATCGCCAGACGATCGCCAGCACCAACCATGTTGAAGAGACGCAGACCATCCTTGCCTACCCGCGTCCCGGCACGGTCAGCCTCGACCGTCTCGACGCGATCCGGTCCGGGGGCGCGGGGATCCAGCAGGCGGCCGCGGCGTACCGGTCGTCGTCGAACATCGACGGGCTGGTGACCTTGGTCAGGCAACACAACCGCACCGTGGAGTTGGTGGCCGGGGTGGCCACGGTGCCGCTCGTGATCCTTTGCTGGTACGTGCTCTATCTGGCGATCACGTACACCATTCAGGCGCGGCGGACCGAGTTGGGCATGGTCAAGCTGCGCGGGGTGTCGCCGGCCGATCAGTGGTGGATCGCCGCCGCCGAAAGTCTCATCCCGGTCTTCGCCGGCGGGGCCGTCGGGTACGCCATAGGGCACCTGGTGGTGCTGGGCATACGCCCGGCTGGTCCTTGGTCCGGGCATGTCGGTTGTGCTGAGTGTCGAATCGCTCAGCTACGCCGTGGTGGCCCTGGCCGGCGCGGTGGTGGCCGGACTCATCGCGATGCGACGAGATCTGGCGTCCACGGCGACCGACCTGCTGCGCCGCGTCCCGGCGTTGCGGCGGGGGTGGCGTGGGCTGGCCGCGTCCGTCCTGGTGTGTGCGTTGGCTGGGCTGTCACTGGCCCAATTGCGCAGTACGCCGGTCGGCGGGGCCGCGGGGCTGACCGACCTCGGCCGGTTCGCGCCGGCTTTGCTGATTGTCGGCCTGGCACTGTTGTGTGCGGTTCTGGTGGATCCCGCGATGGGTTGGCTCGGCGCGCGGGCGATGCGTCGTGGGCTGGTTGGCCTCGCCCTCGCCGGACTACATGTTGGCCGGCGGCGCAGCGGCTCACGCCTGCTGTCGCTGGTGATGGTGGCCGTGGGCCTGCTGACGTTCGCGGGCACGGCCACCGCGTTCGCCGCCGACGATCGCGAACGCCGGGCCCGCCTGTCGGTCGGCGCCGACCAGGTACTGACCGTCGATGCCCCGAACCTGCCCACATTGCTCAACGCGGTCCGGTCGATCGACCCGGCCGGTGACTATGCCATGGCGGTGGCTCCCATCTCCAGCGACACCGAGGGGCACAGCGTGCTCGCGGTGGACTCGTCGCGACTGTCCGCGGCGGCCTACTGGCCCGATGGGAACGGGTCGCCGACCGCGGCCGCCGTCGCCGAGGCACTCCGTCCGCCGCTGGCCGAGCCGATCGAGATCCACGGCAGCGGGATCGCTGTGTACGCCCGGCCCACAGCCAAGGGGCGGACCGTATTCTCGATCAGCCTGCAGCTCACCGTCGCTGTCCTGGACACCCGCGAGCAGATCCGCTACACCTGGCTGATCCGGCGCAGCCGAGGCGCTCCGTATACCACCACCGTCGGCTGTACCGGCGGCTGCCGGTTGACGGCGCCTGGAGTTCGTGGCACCGCCCCGCAAGCCGAGCGAGGAGAATCTACGACCCCGCTGGGGTCTACCCCGAGCTGACCATCAGCTCCGTGCGCCAGACCGGCCCGGACCGCGACCTCGTCAGCGGGGCCGAGCTTCGCCCGCTGGCGGCCCCGCGGCGTCGGCGACGTGCAGCTTGAACCCTTCGAAACCGGCGTACGCGCTGTGGTGACCGCCTTGCCGCAGCAACCGGCGCAGATTGTTCCGCCGGGCGTCCTGTCGGAACTGCCCGCTCTCGGGTCGGGTGCGAGTAGCGTGCTCACCCTGCGGTTCACCAACCTCGCCCGGATCGGTGCCGACGTCGTCGGAAGGCCGGCGTTGTTGCCACGCCTGGGATCGGGCGGCGCCCTCGTCGACCTGGAGTACCTGCTGAGCGTGGGCATTCCGGCGCTCGGGTTCGGGGACAAGCCCCAGGTCTGGCTCGGGCCGTCCGCGCCGGCCGACGTGGCGGAACGCCTCAAGACGGCGGGTGTCACAGTGCTGAGCACGCAACGGCTGTCGGACGAACTGGCCGCGGCGCAGCAACGGCCGGCGGCGCTGGGCGTGCGCTTCCTCTTCGTGGCGGCGTTGTTCGGCCTGCTACTCGGTGGTGCTGGTCTGGCCGTGGCCGCCGGCGTGGAACGGCGCGGCCGGGCTGACGAACTGCGCGCTCTGCGCATCCAGGGCCTCCGGTCGGCACCGACAATTCGTGCGGCGATGGTGTCCTCCGCTTTCGTGGTCGCCGTGGGCGTGCTGCTCGGGTTCGGTTCGGGGATCGCGGTCTGGTACGCCACGGGGACCCACCTGCCGCTGACTGCCTCCGGCGACCTGGCGTTGTCCGGATTGCCGTGGCCTGGCGTCGATGCCGTGGCTGCCGCGGTGGCCGGTGGTGGCGTGTTGTTCGCGCTGGCCGCATGGATTGCGGTGCGCCTGGCGCGATCGTCCAACCCGGCGGGCGGGCCCGTACCGAGAGGACCAGCTGATGACAACCGGCCTGACCGTTTCCTGTCGGCGCGTCGTGCACATCTACCGAGCCGTGGCCGGCGACGTGGTCGCCCTGGCCGGAGTGGACCTGTCCATCGGTTCCGGCGAGATGCTGGCCCTGGTGGGGCCCTCCGGATCCGGCAAGTCGACCCTGATCGCGTTGCTGTCCGGCCTGATGCGTCCTTCGGCGGGCCGGGTCAGCATCGGCAGTTACGACATGGGCAAGCTGTCCGACTCGGAGATCTCCCGACTGCGGGGGACCCAACTGGGCGTGGTGGTGCAGGGCGCCGCCCGCAACCTCCTGCCGTACGCCAGCCTGCACCGCAACATCGTGCTCGCGCAGCGGCGGGCCGGTCGTACCAAGGGCATCAAGCTTGACGATCCGGACCGGGTGCTGGACCTGGTCGGACTGGGCGGGCTGGGCAAGTCCCGGCCCGAGTCGCTGGCACCTGGGGCGCAGCAGCGCGCGGCGCTCGCTGTCGGCATCGCGGCCGGTCCCGGGCTGCTGCTGGTGGACGAGCCGACGAGCCAGTTGGACACCAGCGGCCGCGACGAGGTGGTGCAGGCGCTGGAGACCGTGAACGCCGAACGTGGCACCACGATCGTCGTGGTGACCCACGATGCGGAGGTCGGCGCTCGGCTGGGCCGCGCGGTCACCATCCGCGACGGCCGGGTCGGTGCCGAGGGCAGAGACGGCCGCGACTTCGCCGTGGTCGCCGGCGACGGTACGGTCCAGCTACCACCGGATGTCCTGGAGAAGTACCCAGCCGGCACCCTGTTCACCGTCGAAGACGCCGACGACCAGGTCCTGCTGACCCCCCAACAACCCCGCCCATAGTCCCCTATGGACAGTACCCAGCGCCATCCCCTCCGCCGTCCCCATTGGACCCGGTGAAACCGCCCCAGCGAACGTAGGGTGACTGCGCGCGCCCTGAGCGGTTGTGGTCAGATCACCCGGATGTTGGAGGCCTGCGGGCCTTTGGGCCCCTGCGTGACATCGAACTCGACCCGCTGATTCTCGTCCAGGCTGCGGAAGCCTTCCGACGCGATGGCGGAGAAATGGGCGAACACGTCGGCTCCGCCATTCTCCTGTGTGATGAAGCCGAAACCCTTGTCCGCGTTGAACCATTTCACGACGCCGGTAGCCATGTGGTTTCCCTCTCCGAGCGGTAATAACCCGCACTGCCGTGCGGCTGTGTGTCGGTAGCCGATATCGACATACCTATGAAAGACAGTAGGCGCCGTACCGGATGAAATGCTTCAGGCGCTCGCAGAGTATCCACAAAACCCACCGCCAGGGACGTGCCAGAACGGTGGGCGCCCCAGAATCGTTTGTCGGTTTGACGGCGTGGGGCGGGGCAGCGCGGCACCCGGCCGGCTCGGCGCTCCACGGCCGAAGGGGGTTCGCGAGATGTCGGACAAGTCGCCGAAGAAGTCAAATGACAAGAAGAAAGGCAAGACAATTCAGGAGAAGCGCGCCGCGAAGCGATTGAAGAACGCGAGCAAGTCGGCTGCCGCCGTTCCCGGCGGTCGCTGAGCGTTTGCCTGCGCGTACCACGGCGAAAATGTGACCTGTCGCACTCTGGGCCATGTCGGCTTGGCTCAAGCGTGGCCGGCGGGCCAGCTTTAGGCATGCGCTCGTTGTTGCTGTTGGGACTCGGACTGCTGCTCGGTGCCGCTGTGGTGCTCGTCGCGTCCCGGGTAAACGATGCAACCGTGATGGACGTGACATCGAGGCACGTGCGTCCATCGTGGACAGCGCCCGATCTCGGTATGACCAGCTCACCGTCTCAAGTGGATGGAGAGCTGGCCGGGATGACCTATCCGGCGCGGGGTTCGGGTAGTTACGATGTGGTGTCCGGCTCCAGTGCGGTTTTCGGTACAACCGGTACGCTGATGCGCTTCCAGGTTTCGGTCGAGCGGGATATCGCCAAATTCGACGCCGCCGCGTTCGCTACGTTCGTGGAGAACACCTACGCCGACCCGCGGGGCTGGGCCAGCGGCGGAACCTGGCGGCTGCAGCGAGTCGGTCCTGGACAGCCGTACGATTTTCAGGTCGTGCTGGTGACTCCGGGCACCCGGGAGGTGCTCTGCGCCGACGGGGGCAGCGACCGCTACACCAACTGCCGCAAGGGCAACCGGGTGGTGATCAACGCGGACCGTTGGCAGTCGGGGGTGCCCGACTATGAGGCCGCCCTGACCGACTACCGCCAGTATGCGATCAACCACGAGACCGGGCATCGACTGGGTGACGGGCACGAACTGTGCCCCGGGCCGGGCCAGCCGGCGCCGGTCATGCAACAGCAGACCCTCGGGTTACACGGCTGCATAGGCAACGCCTGGCCATACCTGGACGGCAAGCGTTACCGGGGACAGTCGGGTGCGTACAACGATCCGGTGCCGTAATCCGGTCGAGTCTCTCCAGTTCGAAGGTTGGGGATGGACTCCAACGGACATGGCCGTGCAACGAAATGGTAACGAACGTGGTCCAACCTGGACGTAGGCACGATGCGCCTTCGGGAGGTTGGTTGTGGAACACGAGGTCAGGTCCGGTCCGGCCACGAGTCGACTGGCACACATCGGCGGCAACTTCAACGACGAGACCACGCAGACCCTCACGTCAGGCACCCTGGGTCCGGCCGCGACGGCCGGGCTGGCCGCGGCAGGCGACATCGACGCCATGGTCGCGTTCAGCGACCCGATCGAGTTGCGGCCCGGTGACACCACCACCCGGTCGCTGACCCGGCTGGCGATCTTCTGGGACATCCCGATGGCGAGCAATCGGGCCACCGCGGACCTGCTGCTGGGCACGCTCACCGCGGCCGGTGGGCCGCCGCCGACCGATCTCCGCACCGCCGCGTCGCCGGCCGAGGCCGAGCCGGTACGAGGTGCGATCAAACTCTGGGTGGTCCGGGCCATCGTGGATGACGTGCCCGGCCGGTTGGCCATCCTGGCGGCGAGCCTGGCCCGGCGCGCCATCAATATCCTGTCCGTACAGGTGCACCTGACCCCGGACGGGCCGATCGACGAACTGTTGGTGGCCGCGTCACCCGTGGTGGCGTTGCACGGCCGGTGCTCGATGACCTCCAGGCTGCGCCGCTACCTGGCCGGCACCCGCTGTCCCACCGATACGACGCTGGCCCGGCTGCTGTCACCCGTCGCCGGACGTTGCCTGGTGGTGGAGGATGCCGACGGCAGGCTGGTGGCGATGGCCAATCTGGTCTTCGCCGCCGCTGGCGCGCCCGGTCGGTTCACTGGCGACCCGGAGCTGGCCCTGCTCATTGAGGACGCCTGGCAGAACCGGCGGCTGGGTACGGTGCTGGCCCGGCGGCTGGCCGTGTTCGCGGCCCAGGCTGGCGCGCACAGCATCCGCGCCGTGATCCACGCCGGGAACACGCCCATGTTGCAGATCATGTCCGGGCTGGGACACCGGCTGCACCGCGAGTACGACGGAGGGCTGTTGACCCTCATCGCGACGCTGGGTCACACCCAGCGGTTGCCGAGCAGCATGCGCCTCATCCAGTCCTCGTAGGGGATCGAGTTCCCCACGTACAGCGGGTAATACCACCAGAAGCACAGGGCCACCAGCAGTACGAACGCGCCGGCGAAGATGGTGCCGTAGAGCCGCCGTTCCTCCGGGGGCAGGGAGAAGGTGGTCCGTACCCGGCCACCCTGCCCCAGCCGGCCCACTCCGGGTCCGTTGATGAAGCAACCGAGTACGTACACCACGGCCAGCACCAGGAACGGCTCCGCCGGCAGGGCGTAGAAGTAGAACATGGTCCGGTTGTCGAGCTCCCACTGGAACCACGGCACGATGCCGGTGGCGGCCATTGCGCCGATGGTCACCGCGCGCCAGTCCCGGCGGGTTATGCCGAACCAGGCCAGCCCGATCAGCGCCGGGAGGAAGGCCCACCACAGCACCGGCGTACCGAGCAGCAGGATCTCGCCCGCGCAGCTGGCCGCGCCGCAGGTCGGGTCGCCGCTCCAGTAGAACGCCACCGGACGGGCCAGCAGGAGCCACTGCCATGGCCAGGACTGGTACTGGTGCGGGGTGCTCAGACCAGCGTGGAACCGGAACACGTCGCGGTGGTAGTAGAAGAGGTTCTGTAGCGCGCCGATGATCGGTGTTTCGGAGCGGCCAAGTTCGTCGCGCAGGTAGTGCCGCTTCCAGCCGTCGTCGGTGAGGAACCAGCCGGTCCAGGTGGATAGGTAGACCACAAAGGCGATGGCAACCATGGCGACGATCCAGCCGGCCTCGTCCAGCAGCGCATCCCGCCACGGGTGTGCCGCGCCGACGGTCTTGCGGAGGCCGACCTCCCAAAAGTAGATCAGAAGCGCGAATACCGGGATGAACCAGACCCCACTCCATTTGACGCCGCAAGACGCGCCCAGCATGGCGCCGGCGGCCAGTCGCCACCACGGCACGGTGGCCCACGTCAGCCGGGGCCTGCCGGCACGTCCCCGTGCGGTCGGGTCCAGCCCGTTCTCGAGTTCGCGCAGCCATCGCCGCCGCCGGGCATCGCGGTCGAGGATCAGGCAACCGAACGCGGCCACGATGAAAAACATCAGAAAAATGTCGAGGATCGCGGTCCGGGAGAGCACGAAATGCATGCCGTCGAGTGCCATCAGCAGGCCGGCCGCCGCACCCAGCACGGTGGACCGGAACATCCGCCGGCCGATCCGCACGATGAATCAGGATGGACAGGACGCCGACCACGGCGGCCATGAAACGCCAGCCCCAGGCATCGTTGGAGAAAATCTCTGATACCGAGGCCGATGACCCACTTGCCCAGTGGGGGGTGCACCACGAAGTCGGCGTGCGAACCGATGACGTTGCCCGCGCTGTCGGTCTCGGTCCGCCATTCCACGCCGTGGTCCAGCAGTTCCTGGCCCTCGGTGGCGTAGTAGACCTCGTCGAACACCAGGCCTGGCGGCAGGTGCAGGTTGACGAAGCGCAACACCGCCGCGATGGCGGCCACCCAACCGGCCACGGCCCAGGACTTCCAGTCCCACGCCGGCATGCTGCGCAGCCGGCGCCGGATACTGTCAGGTACAGGCGCGGTTGCGAGTGCCTGGCCGGTGGCCTGAGCCCGGGGACGCCGCGGTGTCGGCCCGTTCGTCGCTGGAAACCCCCACAGTCACCCCGCGATCGTAGGCTGCCAACGTGGCGGGCGCACCGACCGTCCCGACCGCCCATGAGCAACGAGGAGGAATCGTGCCCGAAGCCGACCTCGACGCGGCAGGTTCGTCGACGGCCGGGAGCGTGGTGCTGGTGGGTGCTCCGTTGGGCAACACGGCCGACGCGTCCAGCCGCCTGCGTAACCGAACTGGCCCGGGCCGACATCGTCGCGGCCGAGGACACCCGGCGGCTGCACCGGCTGGCGCGGGACCTGTCGGTGGAGATCACCGGCCGGGTCGTTTCCTACTTCGAAGGCAATGAAGTGCGCCGTACGCCCGAACTGGTGGGAGGCCGCCCGGTCCGGCGGCCACCGTGGCGCTGGTCACCGACGGCGGCATGCCGAGCGTCTCCGATCCGGGCTTTCGTCTCGTCCGCGCCGCCCTCGATGCCGGCCTTGCGGTCACCTGCGCACCAGGTCCGTCCGCGGTCACCACCGCGTTGGCCCTGTCCGGGCTGCCCAGTGATCGTTTCTGCTTCGAGGGGTTCCTGCCCCGCCGGCCCGGCGAGCGGCGCTCAGCCCTGGCCGACCTGGCCACCGAGGCCCGTACCCTGGTCTTCTTCGAAGCCCCGCACCGCCTGGCCGCGTTCACTGACCGACGCGGCCGCGACACTCGGGCCGGACCGATCGGCCGCGGTCTGCCGAGAGCTCACCAAGACCTACGAGGAAGTACGCCGCGCCCCGTTGGCGGACCTCGCGCACTGGGCCGGCGAGGCGGCGGTCCGCGGTGAGATCACCGTGGTCGTGGCCGGGGCGGTCCCCGCCGACACCCCGCCGCCCGACGGGCCGACCCTCGCCGCCCAGGTCGGCGTGATCGAGGCCGACGGAACCAGCCGCAAGGAGGCCATCGCAGCGGTGGCCCGGCGGTACGGCATGCCGAAGCGCGACGTGTACGACGCGGTGATCCGCCACCGGTGACGAACGGCTAGTAGGTGACGCCAAGCATGGCGACGGTGACTACCAGCGGCGCGGCCACGCTCAGGCCGGCGCAAACGGTGCCCCGCCAGCCGGACAGGCGGCCCAGGCTGGTTACCCCGGCGATCGCGAGTCCACAAAGGAGGACCAGGCCGAAGCCGATGCTCCAGCGCAGGTTGAGTCCGGTCTGGTCGGTCGCGTAGGCCCGCTCGCCCTGGGCCGAGACCATGTACGCCGCCACCGTGGCGCCGTCCGGGCAGTCCCGGCGGCCCGCCAGTGCCACCATCGATACTCCGAACGAGCCATCGTCAGCCTGGAACGAGCCCCGGCAACCGCTCGGTGTCGAGGCCATGGCCGCGCTACCGGAGTGGCCATGCCCGATGGCGAGCCAGAACGGTTCCGCGCTGACCCAGGCGAAGAACGTGCCGGCCAGTGCCAGCACCACCAGCACGGCCAGCCGCAGCCCGGGCCGGTGGCGACCCGGCCGGCGGCCGACAGGTGCCGCGCCTGGCGGCGAGTTCCGCTGTGCCGGCACCGTGGCCGGCACTGTGGCCGGGATCGCCGGTGCGGTCGCGTTCGGCCCGTCGCGCGGCACCACCGGCGCGGGTGCGGTTGGCGCGGGAGTGGATGCCGCCTCGGCAGCACCGGCCTGCGATGGAGTCGCCGCGACCTGGGACGCAGGTGTGCCGGCCGGATTGGCCTGGCCGGTGGGCTCGACGCCTGGCACCGCGGTGGCTGGCGGGTCGGTGGCCGTGGGCTGCGGCGGCAGCGGTGGTCTGTCGGGCGGACGCGCCGGCAGGATTTGTGCTGGCGCGGTGATCGGGATACCGACCGGCGGCTTTCGCTGAGGTGGCGAGCTTTTCACCTTCGGCGGCCGAGCGAACGGCCCACCGCTGGTCTCGCCGTCTACCGGCGACTCGGCACCGGCCCGCACGATGCGGTTCAGGGGCGCGGTATCGGTCGCGGCCCGGATGATGGCGCGGTTCGGCGAGCTGGGACGGATGATCGTATGGTCCGGGACCTGCCTGCCCGTGGCCGCGGTGTCGCTGTCCTCCGCGGCGCGGATGATGGTGTGACCCGGTGGCTTGTCCTGCGTGGGGGTCTGCCGGTCGGGGTGCGGCGGGGTCTCCTGCGGTGCGGCTGCCGTAGGACGAACGTTGAGGCCGAGTTCGCGAAGCCACGTGTCGGCGAGTTCCGCCTCCGTCAATGGCCGCTGCGGCGCGTCAGCGGGCTCCTCGCTCGGTCGTACCGGCGTGTCCTGGGCCTCCCGAGTGATCTCTGGACTACCACCGGATGCCGTACCGGCATTGTCGCCGGTCCACCATTCGCCGTCGGCTGGCCATGGACGCCGCCCGGAACCGGCGTCGGGGTCTTCCGCTCCTGTCACGCCTGACATTGCACACCCACTGTCCAGAGCTGGGTTGGACCTTGCTTGCGTGTCGACCAACAAACCATCACAAACGCCATATTGGGCGCGGTCAGGCGGTGTGTCGGCCTCATCTTCGCCTCTCGACGCCGCACGAGCTATCCAGCCTGGTGGGGCGGTGGGGCGCGGAAGGCGGGTACGGAGGGAGGCATCCGCGCGCGGGTGTTCCCGGCGGACTCACTACGCTGGTCCGCGTGAGCCACTTCCTCGCCGCGGTGGCCTGGCCTTACGCCAATGGTCCCCGCCACATCGGTCATGTTTCCGGCTTCGGCATTCCCTCCGACGTGTTCAGCCGCTACATGCGGATGGCCGGTCACGACGTGCTCATGATCTCGGGCACCGACGAGCACGGCACACCGATCCTGGTCGAGGCCGAGAAGGAGGGGGTCAGTCCCCGCGAGCTCGCCGACCGCTACAACCGCGTCATTGCTGAGGACCTGACCGCGTTGGGTCTGTCGTACGACCTGTTCACCCGGACCACGACGCGCAATCACTATGCGGTCGCGCAGGACCTGTTCCGGACCGTGCACCGCAACGGCTACATGATCGAGAAGACCACCTCGGGGGGCCATCTCGCCGTCGACGGGTCGCACGCTGCCGGACCGGTACATCGAGGGGACCTGTCCGATCTGCGGCTACCACGCTGCCCGCGGCGACCAGTGCGACAACTGCGGCAACCAACTGGACCCGGTCGACCTGATCAACCCGCGCAGCCGGGTCAACGGGGAGACGCCGGAGTTCGTGGAGACCGAGCACTTCTTCCTCGACCTGCCGGCGCTGGCGTCGGCGCTCGGCGACTGGCTGCGCTCCCGCGGCGAGTGGCGCCCGAACGTGTTGAAGTTCTCCCTCAACCTGCTCGACGACATCCGGCCGCGGGCGATGACCCGCGACATTGACTGGGGCATCCCGGTGCCGCTGCCCGGTTGGGAGGACAACCCCAACAAGCGCCTGTACGTGTGGTTCGACGCGGTGATCGGCTACCTGTCGGCCTCGATCGAGTGGGCGCGTCGCTTCGGCGGTGGCGATGGCAGCGATCCCGAGGCGTGGCGACGCTGGTGGGCCGAAGGTGAGCGCGGCCATGGTGAGCCGGCCGGCGACGCCCGGTCGTACTACTTCATGGGCAAGGACAACATCATCGTTCCACTCGCAGATCTGGCCAGCTGAGGCTGCTGGCCAACAACGGCGAGGGGGACAAGGGCGGCCAACCCGGTCCCGCTCGGTGCAGCTGGGCGCTGCCCACCGAGGTGGTGTCCAGCGAGTACCTGACCATGGAGGGTCGCAAGTTCTCCTCGTCCCGTCGCGTCGTCATCTATGTCCGCGACTTCCTGGAGCGCTATGACGCGGACGCGCTGCGGTACTTCGTCGCGGTGGCGGGTCCGGAAACCACGGACACCGACTTCACCTGGGCTGAGTTCCTGCGCCGTAACAATGACGAGCTCGTGGCCGGCTGGGGCAACCTGGTCAACCGGTCGATCTCGATGGCCGCGAAGAACTTCGGTGAGATTCCGGGCCGCCGGTGAGCTGACCGCGGCGGACGAGGCACTGCTCGCGACGGCCCGGGTGGCGTTCGCGACCGTGGGCGACCTGATCGCCAAGCAGCGGTTGAAGGCGGCGATCGGCGAGGCGATGCGGGTGGTGTCCGAGGCCAACAAATACCTGTCCGACCAGGCGCCGTGGAAGATCAAGGATGACCCGGCGCGGCTCGGCACGATCCTGCACGTGGCGCTGCAGGTGGTCAGTGACTGCAATGTCCTGCTGACCCCGTTCCTGCCCCACGCGTCGCAGAAGATCCACGAGCTACTCGGCGGAGCCGGCGTACACGCGCCGATGCCGGAGATCCGCGAGGTCGACGACCTCGATGGTGGCCCGGGCTATCCGATCATCACCGGTGACTACACCGTCGGCGCCCGGTGGGAGTCGGTAGCGCTGGTAGTAGGACGTCCCGTGGCCCCGCCGAAACCCGTCTTCCGCAAGCTGGATCCATCCATAGTGGACGAGGAACTGGCACGCCTGGCCGGCTGAGGCCTCAGCCGTCGCGCCGGGTGATGTCGTACGGGGTGTCCACGTCACGGATGGTGAGTTCCGTCGTGGGCGCCCACACCTCGTAGATGCCCCGTTCCATGCACTGTGCGCCGAGGGCCGACGTGCTGTCACCATCCGGTCGCGTCAGCCGCAGGCGTACCCAGTCGCCTTCGGCCCGGACCACGGTGCAGGCGACCCCGCGCCACTCGACGTGGCGGGTGCGGCGAGCGAGTGTTTCGACCGGGTAGCGGGCCGCCCTGGCCCTGGCCAGGACCCGGAACTCGCGCGGCGGATCGGCCAGCGCCTCGTAGAGTTCACCACTGTAACGTCCGACCAATGTGGACCCTGCCGAGTGGTCCGCGGTCATCGGCACATACTCCTGGTCCGCCGGCACCTCGGGCATGGAGGCCACCAGGTGACGCCATTGTGGACCAAACATCCGGGTCCAGGCACGCTGCTCAGGCAGGTACAGGTAGAGCCCGATTTCCAGGCCTTCCGGGGTGAACGCGACCAGTGTGGTGCCGGCCGGCATGGGTAGGTCGGCCAGGTCGGCGGTGACGAACTCGGGCACCAGGGACTGACTGCTGGCCGCGA
This sequence comes from uncultured Actinomycetota bacterium, assembly GCA_963742855.1. Taxonomy (GTDB): domain Bacteria; phylum Actinomycetota; class Actinomycetes; order Mycobacteriales; family Micromonosporaceae; genus CAVUNP01. The sequence goes on from CAVUNP010000007.1 coordinate 439,695, forward strand.
AGCCGGTTCCGAGCACCGGTGGGCCGACCCGGTTGTGCCCCGAGATCGTGATGAGACCCTGGTACGCCGGCAGGTCGCCGACCGGCAATGAGAAGGGAATGTGGTAGTCGATCGGATCGACCGCCCGCCACCTCAGGCCGAACACGACGTCTGCGCCGCCAAGGTCCGGTCCGATGGTGTCGCCGGTGAGCATGGTCAACGCGGCCGGCCCGCCCAGGGCGGGGAGGTCGTAGGCCCGATAGCAGAAGCCGCTCGGCAGGCGCCCGTGCAGGTACGCGCTGAACTGCCGGCCGGACAACAGTTTGATCATACGAGTGCCGCGCCGGATGGTGGCCGTGCGGCGGATGATGGTGATGGGCTCGACGTCGGACGGGCCGCGTGGTTCCCGCAACCGGGTCTGGCTCATCGAATGTACCGATGACCAGCTCATCGTCGGGGTCACCGGGGCGAGCAGTGGCTGTTCCTCGGGCTCGGCGAGTGCGAATCCTCCGAGGTTTTCCGCACTGTCAGTTTCCTGGAAGGCCACCACGACGCCGAGGCTATGCAGCGGTTGCGGCAGCCTCGTGAACGGCAGGTGAAGTCTGGCAGGTAATCCAGTCGACCTCATCGCACATAACCGTCATCATGTGCGGATGACGACCCCTGCATGGATCGCGCCCGCAGTGCAACGCCCGCGGGAACCTTTCGTCGGCGACGAACTCGCCATCCTGCGCGGCTATCTCGACTTTCACCGCCAGACCCTCCTCCTCAAATGTGCCGGCCTCACCGCTGAGCAACTGAAGATGGCGTCGGCCCCGCCGTCGAACCTCACATTGCTGGGTTTGGTCCGGCACATGACCGAGGTGGAACGCTGGTGGTTCCGGCGCCGATCGGCTGGCCAGGATCTGCCCGACGTGTACTGCACCAAAGAGTTTCCCGACGGGGACTTCGACCTCGTCGCGGACGCGGACGCCGAGAGCGACTTCGCCGCGTTCGAGCGGGAGTGCCAGCTGGCCCGGGCGGCGGTGGCCGACGTGTCGTTGGAGCATCAGTTCCGGCACCAGCGTCTCGACGCGGATATCAGCGTCCGGTGGGTGTACGTGCACATGATCGAGGAGTATGCCCGGCACAACGGCCATGCCGACCTGTTGCGGGAACGTATTGACGGTGTCACCGGCGACTGAGTCGCCAGTGTTGGCGTCACCGCCGCTGGTATACCCACAGGGTGGTCCGGGTGCCCAGCAGGCGCAGTTGATGCCGCTCGAGCAGACGCAGCGCAGGTGGTAGTGCTGGTCGCGGGATGCTCGGCGCCAGCAGCACCACCCGTCCATCGTGGACGGTCACTCGGGCGGCTTCGGCGAGCACCGACCGGAGCCAGTCCGTCATCGAATCGTCCACTGTGTACTGCTGGCCGAAGGGCAGGTTCGACACGACGGCACCGACGCTGGCATCCGGCAGTCCGGTGTCGCGGGCGTCTCCTGACACGATATCCGCGCCGCGTACGTTGCGCTGGGCGGTTGTCACCGCGGCCGGGTCTATGTCCGTGCCCCGCACCGAGGACCAGCCTGCGGCGCGCGCCTCGGCCAGGATGGTGCCCGAGCCGCAGCACGGGTCGAACAACAGCCCAGCCGGCTCGCCGGCTCGGGCCACCATGGCCGCGGCGACCGTGGGCCGCAGCGCACCGCTACGTTCCTCGGCCCGCCCGCCGTGCTGGCGCATCCGGGCATCACTGAGCCGGATGCCGGCCAGCAGCCTGCCGGGCTGATATTCGGCTACCCAGACCTCCAGCTGAGCCGGATCGCCGAAGCGCCAGTCCGGCTGGTCGCGGGCCACTGTACGGGAGGCTTCGCGGCGCAGTTCGGTGCGCAGGAAGGAGCGCTCCTGCAGGACCCGCACCACCACCCGGTACGTGGACCGTTTCGCCGTTGGATAGGTGATCGTGCCCTTCGCCTCAAGCGCCCGGCGGACCCGCTCCGGCCGCCACAGCCGCCCGGCGATCCAGGCCGGGCGGTCGCCCTCGCTGCGCAGCGTACGGCCGACCTCTACGAACACGTCCTCGGCCAGATGCAGTTGCAACACCGCGCGGCGACCCGCACGATCGATCTCGAACAGCACCACGTCGACGCGCCCGTCGAAACCGTTGTCCCGCACGGTGACACCATCGATGGCCGCCAGTTCGTCCGCCAGCAAGGCACCCAGGCCGGGATTGGTGGTGGCGAACATCCGGATGGCCGGCTGATCGGGGCGGACCTTCCGGGCGGGACGTGGCACGCCGGACAGCGTACGCGGTGGCACCGCCACCGATGCGCGCCTGCGGGGGGTGGGTTGTGAGATCCTGCCGAAGTGAGTCGATCACGCGAGGAGCGAGGACACGGCCGGCAGGGCGATCCGCCACCAGCGCCTGAGGCGTTGCCGGTGGCCGTCCTTGACAGTCACACCCATCTCGACATTGTCGGCGGCGACCCCGTCGCGCAGGTCGCCGCGGCGAAGGCGGTCGGGGTGGATCGCCTGGTGCAGGTCGGTGTGGACGTGCACTCGTCCCGCTGGGGTGCGGTGCTGGCCGAGAGCAATCACGCGGTGCTCGCCACCGTGGCGCTGCATCCCAACGAGGCACCGCGGCTGATCGACCTGGACGGGTCCCTTCGCGAGATCGAGAACCTGGCCGCCCAACCCCGGGTACGGGGGGTGGGGGAGACCGGCCTCGACCAGTTCCGCACCGGTGCGGAGGGCCGAGCGGCGCAGGAGGCCAGTTTCCGGGCGCACATCGCCATCGCCAAGCGCTTCGACAAGGCACTCGTCATCCATGATCGTGACGCGCACGCCGACGTACTGCGCATCCTGGACGAGGAGGGCGCGCCCCGGATGGTGGTCATGCACTGCTTCTCTGGGGACGCCGAATTCGCTCAAGAATGTGTCAAACGGGACTTCGTGCTCAGTTTCGCCGGCACGGTCACGTTCGGCAACGCCCACGCCCTGCGCGAGGCAGCCGCGGTGACGCCGTTGGACCACCTGCTCGTGGAGACTGACGCGCCGTATCTGACCCCCATGCCGTACCGGGGCCGGCCCAACGGCTCGTACCTGATCCCGCTCACGGTCCGGGCACTCGCCGAGGCCACCGGCGCGGACCTGGACGCGCTCTGCGCTGCGATCTCGGCCACCGGCGAGCGCGTTTTCGGCCCCTGGTCCTAGCCCCGAAGGTCGCAGATCTTCGCGCGCTCGAAAGGGCGCTTCGCAGGAAGCCTTGCGACTAGCCCCACCGAGCTTGGAGCGCCGGGCACCGCTGAGGCGACCACCGCCGCGCCGTGGCACCAACGATGCGCGCGGGGGGCCGTAGGCTCGGGGGGTGACTGTTCTGCTGGGGCCGGCCGAGATCCGCCAGCTTGCCGGCGAGGCGGGCATCCGGCCGACCAAGACGCTCGGGCAGAACTTCGTGCACGATCCGAACACGGTACGGCGGATTGTGCGAACCGCCGAGCTCCAGCCGGACGAGGTGGTGCTCGAGGTCGGGCCGGGACTCGGGTCGCTCACGCTGGGGCTGTTGGCCGCGACCGCGCGGGTCCACGCGGTGGAGATCGATCCACCGCTGGCCCGGCTGTTGCCGATCACCGTCGAGCGGTACGCGCCGGAGCTGGCCGGCCGACTCACCATCCACGAGCGGGACGCGTTGCGTCTGCGCGCGCACGAGCTGGCCCCGGCGCCGACCGCCTTGGTGGCCAACCTGCCGTACAACGTGGCTGTCCCGGTCGTACTGCATCTGCTCGCCGAACTGCCCTCTGTGCGCCACGGCCTGGTGATGGTGCAGAAGGAGGTGGCGGACCGGTTCACCGCGCCGCCAGGTTCGCGGGTCTATGGGATTCCGAGCGTGAAGCTGGCCTGGTACGCCTCATCGGGGCTGGCCGGCAAGGTGCCGGCCAGCGTGTTCTGGCCAGTGCCCAATGTGGAGTCCGGGCTGGTCCGGTTCACCCGGCGCGAGCCTCCGGCCGGGGTGGACCGCAACGTCGTTTTCACCGTCATCGATGCCGCTTTCGCCCAGCGGCGCAAGATGCTTCGCTCCGCTCTGGCCGGCTGGGCCGGTGGGACCGAGGCCGCCACGGCTGTCCTCACGAGTGCCGGCGTGCCCGCCACCGCCCGCGGCGAGGAACTGACCGTAGAACAGTTCGCCGCCATCGCCACGGCCGGACTGGCTGCGGCCACCCGCCGCTAGAGTGGTGCCATGAGTGCCCAGCCGGTCGAGCATGGGGCCCGCACACCGTGGGAGCCTGACCCGGTCCGCGCCAGTGTAAGGCGAGTTACACCATCGAAGATGCTCTCCTCCTGCCCGGCGAGGCGCCCAGGGTGGAGCTGGTGGCCGAATCGGACACCGAGCTGGTGTTGACCGCGCCGTTCGAGATCCGACTGCCGATCGCGGACATCGTTCCGTGACCGAGCCGCTCTGGGAGCATGAGGGTCGCCCGCGGATGGCTCCGTTGGGACCGGTCAAGGTGCGCGTGCCCGCCAAGATCAATCTTCATCTGGGCGTGGGTGCGCTGCGCCCGGACGGCTACCACGACGTGGCCACGGTCTATCACGCGATCGCCTTATTCGACGAGATCACCGCCCGTCCGGCGGACACCCTGGCGTTGACCATGGACGGTGAGGGCGCCGGCGAGCTGGCTCTCGACGGGTCGAATCTGGTCATCCGCGCGGTCCATGCCCTCGCCGCGACGACCGGCCGGGCGCCGCACGCCCGGCTGCACCTCCGCAAGCAGATTCCGCTCGCGGCCGGCCTCGCCGGTGGCAGCGCCGACGCGGCGGCCGCACTGGTCGCCTGCGACGCGCTGTGGGGGACCGGCCTGAGTCGCGATGATCTGGCCACGGTGGCCGCGGGGCTGGGCTCCGACGTGCCGTTTCTGGTGTTGGGCGGCACCGCCCTGGGCACCGGGCGGGGCGAGTCGGTGAGCCCGGTGCTCGCGCCGGGCAAGGCCTGGCACTGGGTGGTCGCGGTGGCCGACGGCGGGCTGTCCACCCCGGCCGTCTACGGCGAGTTGGACCGGTTGCGGGCGAGCGGGGCCGCGCCGGCCTCGATCGGTGGGCCGGATGAGATCCTGGCCGCGCTGCGCCAACGCGACCCGGCTGTCCTGGCCAACTGCCTCGGCAATGACATGCAGGCCGCGGCGGTCTCTTTGCGGCCGGCGTTGACCCAGACGTTGCGGGCCGGCGGGAGCGCGGGCGCGCTGGCTGGCCTGGTTTCCGGTTCCGGGCCGACAGTCGTGTTTCTGTGCCGGGACGCGAACCACGCCGGCGAGGTGGCGCAGCGCATCGAGGCCCGCGGTGTATGCCGGTCAGTTGTCGTGGCGCACGGTCCGGTACCCGGCGCACGACTCATTTAGCCCATCACTTCTGACACGGCGGAGGCGACGTGGCGAACATCATTAATCTGGACAAAGTAAGTAAATCGTATGGCGCGGTGGGCCAACTGCTCACGGATGTGTCCCTGGGACTCGATGAAGGGGACCGGGTCGGCGTGGTCGGCCTCAACGGGGCCGGGAAGTCCACATTGCTGCGCATGCTGACCCGGGCGGAGTCGCCCGACGCCGGCCGGGCCACCCACCGGCGAGACCTGCGGGTGCTGTCCTTGCCGCAGGCGCTGGACCTGGCGCCGGAATCGACCGTACGTGACATCGTGGTCGGCGAGGCCTGGCTGCCGGCGGCGTTCGCGGCCGAGCACGAGTGGGCCGGCGACGCCAGCGTGCGCACCGTCCTTTCTGGACTGGGAATGCCCGACCTGGGACTGGACGCGACGGTCGGCACGATGTCCGGTGGGGAACGCCGGCGGGTCGCGCTGGCCGCGCTGCTGGTGCGCGGCTCGGACATGCTGGTGCTGGACGAGCCGACCAACCACCTCGACATCGCGGGCATCACCTGGCTGGCGCGTCACCTGCTCACCCGGCGGGGCGCGCTGGTTGTGGTCACCCACGACCGCTGGTTCCTGGACGCCGTGTGCGACAAGACCTGGGAAGTCGCGGACGGTACGGTCCGGGCTTACGACGGTGGATTCGCCGCCTGGACGCTCGCCCGGGCAGAGCGGGTACGGGTGGCGGCCGCCACCGAGGCGCGCCGGCAGAACCTGCTACGTAAGGAACTGGCCTGGCTACGTCGGGGACCGCAGGCGCGCACCAGCAAGCCGAAGTTCCGCATCGACGCGGCCAACGAACTCATCGCTGACGTGCCCGAGCCGCGCGACAGCGTCTCGTTGCGCCGGCTGGCTACGGCCCGGCTCGGTAAGCAGGTGTACGAGCTGGCCGAGGTCAGCGTACGGGTGGCCGACCGGACCCTGCTCGACCAGGTGGACTGGCTGGTCGGACCGGGCGACCGGATCGGCATTGTCGGCGCCAACGGGGCCGGAAAGTCCACCTTGCTGCGCCTGCTCGCGGGCACCCGCGAGCCGGATGCCGGTGCGGTCACCATCGGCGCCACGGTCCGGCCCGCCTTCCTCTCCCAGGAGCTGGCTGAACTGCCCGGGTCGTCGCGGGTGCTGGAAGCGGTGGAGGAGGTGGCCCGGCGGGTGAACCTGGGTGGCCGGGAAATGTCCGCCGCCCAGCTGGCTGAGGTGTTCGGGTTCACCGAGCGTCGACTGTGGACTCCCGTGTCGGATCTGTCCGGTGGCGAGCGGAGGCGGTTGCAGATGCTGCGGCTGCTGGCCGGCGAGCCGAATGTGCTGCTGCTCGACGAGCCCACGAACGATCTTGATACGGACACCCTCGCCTCGCTGGAGGACCTGCTCGACACCTGGCCCGGCACGATGATCATCGCTTCACACGACCGTTACCTGGTGGAGCGAGTCTGTGACACAGTGTATGCAATGTTCGGCGACGGGAGGTTGACCCACCTTCCGGGTGGCGTGGACGAGTACCTGGCCCGGGTCGAGTTGTCTCTGGTCGACCCCGACCGCTCTATCACCACGGATCATGGCGGCGTTGACCGGCCGGCGCCGAATGCGGCCATGCTGTCGGCGGCCGACCAGCGTGCGGCGAAGAAGGAGCTGTCCCGCCTGGAGCGGCAGATCGCCAAGCTGGACCAACGGGAGGCCGCGCTGCACGAACAGATGGCCACCCACGCCACCGACTACGAAAAGGTGTCCACTCTGGATGCCGAACTGCGCGAGGTGCTGGCTGAACGGGCTTCGGTGGAGCATACGTGGTTGGAGCTGGCCGAGCGGGCTGGCGGCTGACCGTCGACACCAGAGGCCTTCGACACCAGAGGCCTTCGACACCAGAGGCCTTCGACACCATGGCTGGGGGCGGTGCGGACGGCCGGACGCGGTGCGCGAGAATCCCCGTAGCCCGGTGAAGAAGGGAATTCCATGTCACACATTCCGGTCAACCACCACCTGCGCCCGTTGTACCGCGCGGTGGTTACGCTGATCGCCGCCTACCTGGTGGTGTTCGGCGTCGTCGGCCTGTTCCAGTCCGCGGACGCCGAACTCTTCGGCCGGGACGATGTCTACGCGCTCGGACTGCGCACCAACCTGGCGTTTTCTGTCGCCTCGGTTGCCGTCGGGCTGCTGATCCTGCTGTCCGTCCTGGTCGGGCGGTGGCTCTACTACGCGATGGGCCTGTGGGGCGGCAGTGCCTTCATGGCCGTGGGCCTGACCATGCTGGCGTTGTTGCACACCGACCTCAATGTGCTCAACTTCTCCATCGGCACCGTCATCGTCTCCTTCATCATCGGCCTGCTGTTGTTCAGCGCCGGCCTGTATGGGAAGTCGAGTCCGGTCAAGGTCGCCCCAGCCGTACACTGACCGCCCGGGCCGGGCCGCGATCTGTGACAACTCGCGGCCTGCTCCGGCCAGCGGTAGCACAATGAAGTGCATGCAGCACATACCGGTCAACCACAATCTGCGCGTCCTGTGGCGAACAGTGGCGGGCCTATGCGGTCTGTACGTGCTGATCTTCGGCTGCGTGGCCATCACCCGGACGACTGACAAGGCGTTCTTCGCCCAGCACGACCTGCGCTCGACACTGGGCCTGCGGGCCAACTCGGCCTTCGCCGTCCTGTCCATTGTGGCTGGTGTGGTTATCGTGGCTGGTGCTCTCATCGGCGGCAACCTGGACCGCTGGATCAACCTCGTCACCGGCATCGTCTTCATGGTCGCCGGCATCGTGATGGTGGCGCTGCTGAACACCACCTTCAATTACCTGGGCTTCACCGTCTCGACGGTGGTGGTGTCGTTCATTTTCGGCCTGGTGATGTTTACCGCCGGCCTCTACGGCAAGGTCGGCACCGGCGCGCAGCGTCGCCAGGAAGAGGAGTTCCGCCATGGCGGCCCCGATCCAACCGAGCACGTCTGGACGTTCAAGGGCGGACCGAAGCCACCACACCAGACCGATGACCACCGGTTTGCCTGACGGATGTGCTCAACGCACCTTGCGGGTCAGCAGGCTGGGCTTGGCCTCCAGGTGGGACAGGCCGTTCCAGGCGATATTGACCAGATGGGCGGCGACGATCTCGCGGCGCGGCTTACGCACCTCCAGCCACCAACGTCCGGTCAGGGCGACCATACCCACCAGCGCCTGCGAATAGAGTTCGGCCAGCTTGCCGTCGTAACCGCGTTGCTTGAACTCGTTGCCCAGGATGTGTTCCACCTGGTGCGCGACATCGTTGAGCACCGAGGAGAAGTTTCCGGTGGCCGATCCGACCGGCGATTCACGCACGAGTACCCGAAACCCGTCGGTCTCCTCCTCGATGTAGTCGAGCAGCGCCAGCGCTGCCTGTTCCAGGAGTTCGCGCGGGTGCCCGGCGGTGAGCGCGTTGGTGATGCGGTCCAGCAGGGCTCGCACCTCGCGGTCCACCACGACCGCGTACAGGCCTTCCTTGCCGCCGAAATGCTCGTACACGACGGGTTTGGAGACCTTGGCCCGAGCCGCGACCTCCTCCACCGACGTGGCGTCGAGGCCCTTCTCAGCGAAGATGCGCCGACCGACTGAGATCAGTTGTTCGCGACGTTGGGCCGAGGACATGCGCACCTTGACCTTGTCGGCCGGCGTCCGCGTTGAGGTCGCGTTCCTGGCACTGACCGCGTCAGCTCCGTCGTCATGGGGATCGAGACGTGTCACGCTGTTCTTGGTGTCCTTGTCTGGGGGTCGCTCAACGAGCAGCGCTGCCTAGCGCCGTCCTTCCTGGCTCGACCATCTTGCCCCGCAAACGTGTTGTGCTCGGCCACCGGACGTTCGACACCCAGCCGAATTTCTCGAAGATCCAGATTAAACGGGCATTTATGTCAATCTGGCCGCGCAGTACGCCGTGCCGCGCGCAGGTCGGATCCGCGTGGTGCAGGTTGTGCCAGCTCTCGCCGAAAGACAGGATCGCCAGCGGCCAGAAGTTGGCTGCCTTGTCCCTGCTGTCGAACGGTCGCTCGCCGTAGACGTGGCAGACCGAGTTGATGGACCAGGTGACGTGGTGCATCAAGCCGATACGCACCAGGCCAGCCCAGAAGAACGCGGACAGCGCACCCGACCACGACCAGGTCACCAGGCCACCGATCACGGCCGGCAGCAACGTGGACGCCGCCACGATGGCGCCGAAGGCCTGGTCCACCCGGCGGATGTCGGTGTCCGCGACCAGATCAGGCGCGAAACGTTCACGGTTGGACATCTCGCGATGAAACAGCCAGCCCACGTGCGCGTACCAGAGACCTTTGGTCAGGCCCCAGAACGTCTCGCCGTATCGCCACGGCGAGTGCGGATCGCCCTCCAGGTCGCTGAACTGGTGGTGCCGGCGATGATCCGCCACCCACTGGGTCGTGGTCCCCTCGATGGACGCGCTGCCGGCAACCGCGAGCATCACCCGTACCCAACGTTTGGCCTTGAACGAGCCGTGCGTGAAGTAGCGGTGGAATCCGACTCCCACACCAAAGTTGCAGATGGTGTAGAAGACAACGAGCAGTACCACGTCGATCCAGTTCACCCCCCAGCCCCACAACGCTGGAATGGCCGCGACCAGAGCGGCGAACGGGATGGTCACGAACAGCCACAACGCGGCGATGATGCCGACGGACTGGCGGCCTGTGGTGAGCGGTTTGGGCGCGGCTGGTTCGGCCGGCTGTTGCTGCAGGACTGCGGTGGACATGGGATGGACCCTTCAGCCGCGGTAGTTACGCCTACGTCACCGTAACTTAAGGTGCCGTGATGGCACAGGCACTCCGGCGTGTCTGTCCGGACGCGCCAGCCCTGCTCACGCGCGTCGGGAAGTCGACGACCGGATGCGCACAAAGGGGCCGGAGTATCCGAGGATGTCGAGTCCCGCCTGTACGACCCTCGCTATGCTGCGGCTGTGACGGATGCAGCTGACCGCCCCGGGCCGGGTCACATGCCGAAAAACGCTGACTCGAACGCGGTGATCCCGTCCGCGGTGGTGCTCGCCGCAGGTGAATCCCGACGTTTCTGGCCACTGTCATCAGGCCAACACAAGTCACTCTACGTGTTGGATGGCGTGTCCATCCTGGAACGTACGGTGCGTTCTCTGGTAGATATCGGTATCCGCGACATCATTGTCGTGCAATCACCACGTTCGCCGGCTTTTGGACCCAAAGAGTTTCTACTGCCGGCCGATACACTGCCGTCCACCTATGGCCCAGCCACGCTGCGGTTCGTCGAGCAACCCATGCCGGACGGGCAGGGCGACGCCATCCTGCGGTGCGCGGACCTGCTCGGTGATTGGTTCCTGGTCGTGCAGCCGGAGAACATCAACGCGGGCCAGATCGGCCTGGAACTGGTTTCCGCCCGGGTGGACGGCGATGTGGTGGTGATGCCCGGCCAGCGACGTACCGACTACTCGCTGTATGCCGTGCTGGAACACACCGGTTCCCGGCTGACCGGGATCGTGGAGAAGCCGCGGACGGCAGCGGTACCCAATCCGTTGTGCAGCATGGGGCTCTATCTGTTCCAGCGGGAGTTCGTGCAGTTGTTGCGCACGGTGGAGCAGGGGCCACTGAGCATCATCCACGCCATCGACGCGGCGGCGAAAGCCGGACAGGCCGCTGTGGTGCCCACCCAGAACCGGTTTCTGCCGCTGAAGTTTCCCGGCCACCTGTGGGCGTACGCGCGCTTGCTCGGCCTGGTCTGCGACGATTCATCGGATGAGGCGTCCGATGACCTCTCACAGTCGGGCGGCCGGCTGCTGGTCGGCGACGGCTGTGTGCTGGGCGAGGTGTTTTTGGACAACGTGATTGTCGCGCCCGGCACGGTCATCGGCTCCGGCACGCAGACGATCGGGCTGGGCCACGAGGACGACCTCGACGCGGTGGCGATCGGTCCTGGCGTGACGATCGGGGAGAACGTCCGGCTGGCGCCGGGGGTTCGCATCGGCGCCGGTGCCACCATCGGCAGTGGTGTGATGGTGGTCGAGGATGTCCCGGACGGAGCCACTGTCCCCAGCGCCGACGCGACGCTGTTCAGCGGTGGGGGGCTCGGCACGCGGGCATAGGGGCGTAGGCGTTACGCTTAGCTCGCTTTCGGCCGTGGTGTAATCGGCAACACATCCGCCTTTGGAGCGGATTTTCCAGGTTCGAGTCCTGGCGGCCGAGCTGACGGGTTATTCCGCTTTCGGCGGGCTTAGGGTGGTGCCGATCAGCTTGAGCTGCTCGGGTGCCACGGAGCGCCAGAAGGAGTTGTCGTGGCAGCCCTTCACGATACGTACCGCGTTGGGGTCGGGGAACTGCTCCTTCAACCTGTTGATCTCGGGCTCGAAGGTGTCCGACTCGCCGCAGTCCACCCGTAGCACCACGCCGTTCAGAGCCTGGGTACGGCCGCGCAGGTCACCCCACTTGCGCCAGTCCTCCTCGGAGTCGAAGGCCTTGGCGTTGGCCTCGCTGGCGTCTGTGAAGGAACCCCAGATCGCGGGGGAGTTCGCCACCGCGGCGACGAACCGCTTGGGCGCGATGGACGCCAGCAGCAGTGCGCCGTAGCCCCCCATCGAGTAGCCGAGCACTCCGAGCCGTTGGCTGGGCAGCCCGTGCTGGGCCAGCACAATGGGAAAGTCGTCCGTGATCATCGCGAGAGGGTCGTCGCCGCTGGCGCGGGGATGCCAGTAGGTTTCGCCACCATCGACGCAGGCCAGCACGAACGGCGGTACGCCCGAGCCCACCGCGGCGGCAAGGATCCGGTGGTAGCCGAGCTGCTCGATCGGGTCCCGGTAACTGGCGCCCCAGCCATGCAACACCAGGCACACCGGCAGCGGCGTGCCGGCGGGCACCTTTGGAGGGTAGGCCAGCAGGTAGCCCACGCTGCGGGCCCGGTGAGTGGAGTAGAACGAGGAGCGCACCACGGTGCCAGGCTCCGCCTCCGGCGGGGATGCGTCGATCTCACAGCGGCCCAGCATTTGGTCCATCACGCCACGCCCTGGTACGAGACGAGCGTCGGCCAGCAATGCCCAGAGGCCCATGCCGCCGCCCGCGCCGAGGATCGACGACCCGATGATCACTGATCTCCGTGAGATGCCCACGCACGCGAGAGTATTGCCTCGCTGTGATCCGTGTCGCGTCGGCCGTCTGGGCGGCACGTCACTACTGACTGTGTTGCGTCCACTACCGGGTACAGCGGCGTGATCGGGGCCGGAGTGACCACTGTGGACCTGATCTGTGTGTCCTATGTGGGTGATGCCGACGTCAATGCGCGCAACAACGTCGGCGGAGCCGATCAGCGCAACAACGTCGGCGGAGCCGATCAGCGCAACAAACGTCGGCGGAGCCGATCAGCGCAACAACTTGTCGGTCCACCAGCCTGCGGCGTCCGGGCACGAAGTGTGCCGATCACACCTTGACGGCACAGAGCGGACACCGGGACACAAGCGAGCAACACGCGGTCTGAACATCGCGACACACGGGCCAACACCTGAGACACGCGCCGCAATGTCGCGGGCCGCTTCCGCGTGCGACTCCACGGCGGGTGATACTGCAAGCGACGAGCTCGGTCACCACCATTGGACGGAAAGTGAACGACCGATGAACAGCATCAGCGCGGAAAACCGGAAGACCCTGATGCTTTTCTCGGGTCGAGCGTTCCCCGGCTTGGCCGACGAGATCGGCACCGTGCTCGGCGTCGCGCCGACGCCGACCGACATCTACGAGTTCGCTTCCGGCGAGGTCTTCGTCCGGTACAAGGAGTCGGTACGCGGATCGGACGCTTTCGTGGTCCAGTCCATGGGCGCGCCGGTGAACACCTGGCTGATGGAAACGCTGATCATGGTGGACGCGCTGAAGCGTGGCTCGGCCAAGCGGATCACCGTCGTGCTGCCGTTCTATCCGTACGCCCGTCAGGACAAGAAGCACCGCGGCCGGGAGCCCATCTCCGCCCGCCTCACCGCGGACCTGCTCAAGACCGCCGGGGCCAACCGGATCCTCACCGTTGACCTGCACACCGCACAGATCCAGGGCTTCTTCGACGGACCGGTGGATCACCTGTTCGCCATGGACGTGCTCGCCGACTACATCGTGGACCGGTACGCGGGCCGACCGCTGGCGGTGGTGGCGCCGGACTCAGGCCGGGTACGGGTGGCGGAGCGCTGGACCGATCGGCTCGGCGGCTGCCCGCTCGCGTTCATCCACAAGACCCGCGACCCGCTCAAGCCGAACCAGGTGGTGGCCAACCGGGTGGTGGGCGAGGTCGAGGGCCGGGTCTGCCTGATCGTCGACGACATGATCGACACGGGCGGCACGATCTGCAAGGCGTCGGAGATCCTGGTCGACGCCGGCGCCTCTGACGTGATCGTCGCGTCAACCCATGCGGTGCTGTCCGACCCGGCCACCGAGCGGCTGCGCAACAGCAAGATCAGCGAGGTCGTGGTCACCAATACGCTGTCGATTTCCCCGGACAAGCAGCTCGACAAGATCACCGTGCTGTCGATCGCGCCACTGCTCGCCCGAGCCATTCGCGAGGTCTTCGACGACGGCTCCGTCACCACCCTCTTCGGCGGCCTCAGCTAAGTCCACTATGGAGTGATCAGGCCCCGCCGAACGCTGGTCACGGGCCGGGCGTGCGCACCACGCGGTCGCCTGAGCTGGGATGTGCCGCTGGTATTCGGCTGGCGTTCTGGGTCCGGTTGGCGGCGGTTAACGTGGCTTCTGGGCAACCTGACGGGGACGGCGCAAGCGGCCGGACAGGGTTCGGGTAGACTAGTGCGGTTGCCACGGCGAGGGCTCTGCTTGGGCGTCTACCAGGTCGGGGCCGTGATCGGCGCGGTGCTCCGGGCATGCGTCCGCGCACCTCCGCCCGCACTCCCTCGCCCGAGCACCGCAGATCGATTGTGCACGTGGTTGTTACCTCGTGTGCCTCAAGACCATGCCATCAGACCCGCGCCCACCAAGCCGCGCCCAACAAGCCAACTGTGCGACCACGCCGAATCGTTTCGCAGAAGACCACATCATCAGGAGTACTCCCGTGTCCGAGGTAAAGATCAGCGCCGAGCCCCGCACCGAGTTCGGCAAGGGGGTGCTCGCCGTACCCGCCGCGCCGGCAAGGTGCCCGCCGTGCTGTACGGGCATGGCGAGGCGCCCAAGCACATCGCCCTGCCCGCGCGTGAATTCGCGGCAGCCATCCGCCATGGCGGCATCAATCAGGTCTTCGCCATCGCCATCACCGACGGCACCGAGGCCCTCGCCCTGCCGAAGGCGATCCAGCGTGACCCGCTCAAGGACACCTTCGACCACGTTGACCTGCTGATCGTCCGCCGGGGCGAACGGGTCACCGTCGAGGTGCCCGTCCACCTGGTCGGCGAGGCCGCCCGGGGCACCCTCGTGATCACCGAGCACGACCGTCTGTCGGTCAACGCCGACGCACTGGCGCTGCCCGAGTTCCTCGAGGTCTCCATCGACGGCCTCGAGGCCGGCTCGCAGGTCTCGGCCAGCGACGTCCGCCTGCCGGCCGGTGTGGAACTTGCCGCCGACGCCGACCTGACCCTCGCCGTGATCGGCCTGGCACCCAGCGCCGAGCAGCTCGAGGGCGAGGGCGAAGGCGTGCCGTCCGCGGCGCCGCAGCCGCCGGTGGAAGCCGAGTCGGCCGAGGCCTCTGCCTGACTCGTACGGCAATCGTTGCCCCAGGGCTCGGTCGGGAGTGTGCGCCACTCGGCCGGGCCCTGAGCCACGTCCAGGCCGGATCTGCCAGGCCGGATCTCGCGCAGGAGGTAGTTCAGGGTGAGCACGGGCGAATCTGTACCGGGCGGACTGTGGCTCGTCGTGGGCCTGGGCAATCCGGGCCGGGAGTACGAGAAGAACCGGCACAACGTCGGCTTCATGGTGGCGGACCTGCTCGCCGGCCGGACCCGGAGCCGGTTCGGCCGGCACCGCCGCGCGGTGGCGGACGTGGCCGAGGCGCGGTTGGGTGTGGGAGTGGACGCGCCTCGGCTGGTGCTGGTGAAGCCATTGACGTACATGAATCTGTCCGGCGGGCCGGTGGCCGCGCTTGCCAGTTTCTACAAGATCTCGCCAGACCGGATCGTGGCTGTGCACGACGAGCTGGACCTGCCGTACGGCCAACTGCGCGCCAAGATCGGCGGCGGTGAGGGAGGCCACAACGGCCTGCGTTCGATGTCGCAGTCGCTGTCTACAAAGGACTACCTGCGGGTGCGCTTCGGGATCAGCCGGCCGCCGGGCCGCCAGGATCCCGCCGACTACGTGTTGTCCGACTTCTCCGCGGCGGAGCGCAAGGAACTGGACTACCTCGTCGATCGGGCCGCCGACGTGGTCGAGTCGATCATTGCCCGTGGCCTGGAGGCGACCCAGAACGTCTACCACGCCGGCTGACGCCGTCCAGCATCCGGGAGGGCGCAGGTGCCCGGTGCTGCCGCGAGTCGCCGAGCGGAAGATGTGGTGAGCGCCACTGGCCCTTCCACCGCAGGCATGGTTGGGCTTGAATTCAGGACGGATCAGTCCACGTATTGAAGACCGTGAGGGACACCCGCACATGACGACGGCGGCGTACCGGTTCTCGCACCTCGACGCGCTCGAGGCGGAGAGCATCTTCGTGATGCGGGAAGTCGCCGCCGAATTCGCCCGGCCGGTGCTGCTGTTCTCCGGCGGCAAGGACTCGATCGTCATGTTGCGACTCGCCGAGAAGGCATTCTGGCCAGCGCCGATCCCATTCCCGGTGATGCACGTCGACACCGGGCACAACTTTGACGAGGTGCTCGCCTTCCGGGACCGCCGGGTCGGCGACCTGGGACTGAACCTGATCGTGGCCAGCGTGCCCGAGGCGATCACCAGCGGACTCGTCCGCGAGTCCGGCGACGGCACCCGTAACCGGATACAGACCCCGGTGCTGTTGGACGCGGTCGAGAAGTACCGCTTCGACGCCCTGTTCGGCGGCGCCCGGCGGGACGAGGAAAAGGCCCGGGCCAAGGAACGCGTGTTCAGTTTCCGGGACGAGTTCGGCCAGTGGGATCCCCGCAACCAGCGGCCGGAACTCTGGTCGCTCTACAACGCCCGGATCCAGACCAGTGAGTCGATCCGGGTGTTCCCGCTGTCCAACTGGACCGAACTCGACGTCTGGCATTACATCGCCCGGGAGCAGGTCGCGTTGCCCGACATCTACTTCGCCCACGACCGTGAGGTGGTCGACCGCGACGGCATGCTCTACGCGGTGCACCAGCACCTGCCGGTACGGGCCGGTGAGACGCCGTTCGTGGCCCGGGTGCGCTACCGAACCGTCGGCGACGCGAGTTGCACCGCCGCGGTCCGCTCGGACGCGGACACCGTGGCCCTGGTGATCGACGAGGTCGCCGCCACCCGGATCACCGAACGTGGCGCCACCCGGGGCGACGACCGGGTCAGCGAGGCCGCGATGGAAGACCGGAAACGGGAAGGCTACTTCTAGGCATGAGCGACGACATCCAACGTACGGCGCGGGCGGCGTCGGCGCGTCCGATGGACCTGCTGCGCTTCGCCACCGCTGGCTCGGTGGACGACGGCAAGTCGACGCTCATCGGACGGCTGCTGTACGACACCAAGTCCATCTTCAGCGACCAGTTGGCCGCGGTGGAGGCGGTCAGCGCGTCCCGGGGCGACGAATACACCAACCTCGCCCTGCTCACCGACGGTCTGCGCGCCGAGCGGGAACAGGGCATCACCATCGACGTGGCCTACCGGTACTTCGCCACCCCAAGGCGCAAGTTCATCATCGCCGACACCCCGGGGCACATCCAGTACACCCGTAACATGGTCACCGGCGCTTCCATGGCCGACCTCGCCCTGATCCTGGTCGACGCGCGCAAGGGTCTGGTCGAGCAATCCCGCCGGCATGCCTTCCTCTGCTCGCTGCTGCGGGTGCCGCACCTCGTGTTGTGCGTCAACAAGATGGACCTCGTCGACTGGTCCGAAGAGCGTTTCGAAGCCATCGCTGACGAGTTCACCGCCTTCGCCGCCAAACTCGAAGCGCCCGACCTCAGCGTCATCCCCGTCTCCGCCCTGCACGGCGACAACGTGGTCACCCGATCCACCCAGATGCCCTGGTACGACGGTCCGGCCCTGCTGCACCACCTGGAACACGTGCACATCGCCTCCGATCGCAACCTCGTCGACGTCCGGTTCCCGGTCCAGTACGTGATCCGGCCACAATCGGCCCGGCACCCCGACTATCGCGGCTACGCCGGTCAGGTAGCCAGTGGCGTACTCAAGCCTGGCGACGAAATCATGGTGCTACCGTCGGGATTCACCAGCCGCATCGCCTCGATTGAGACGGCCGACGGCCCGGTCGCGGCGGCGCACCCCCCGATGTCGGTGACCATCCGGCTGACCGACGAACTGGACATCGCCCGAGGCGACCTGATCTGCCGGCCGAACAACGCTCCCAAGCCGTCACAGGACATCGACGCGCTGGTCTGCTGGATGGACGAGTCCGCGCCGCTGCGCCCCGGCCACAAGTACGCGGTGAAGCACACCACCCGCAATGCCCGCGCGGTGGTCAAAGAACTCCACTACCGCCTCGACATCAACACCCTGCACCGGGACGAGTCGGCACAGACCCTCGGACTCAACGAGATCGGCCGGGTCCGCCTGCGCACCACCGTGCCCCTGCTGGCTGACGAATACCGCCGCAACCGCACCACCGGCGGCTTCATCGTCATCGACGAAACCACCAACCGCACCGTCGGCGCGGCGATGATCCTCTAATTCTGGCCGAGCGGAGCGAGGCCAAAATTGTGAGCGTCGGTGATGATCTCGGTTAGTGAGGGGTGTTGGGGGGTCCAGCCGAGTTCGGTGCGGGCCTTGGTTGAAGAGGCGACCAGGACGGCTGGGTCGCCCGGGCGGCGGGGGGCCATTTCCACCGGGATCGGGTGGCCGGTCACGGTGCGGACGGCGTCGATCACTTCCTTGTTGGAGAAGCCGGTGCCGTTGCCGAGATTGTAGCGGCGGTGTTCGCCCGGCTGGATCGCGTTGAGGGCGAGCAGGTGCGCGGAGGCCAGGTCCGCGATGTGGATGTAGTCGCGCACACAGGTGCCGTCCGGGGTGGGGTAGTCGTCCCCGAACAGGGAAAGCTTGTCCCGGCGCCCGGCGGCCACCATCAGCGCGTTGGGGATCAGGTGGGTTTCCGGATCGTGCCGCTCGCCCCGGGACGCGCCTGGCCGGACCAGGGCACCGGCCGCGTTGAAGTAGCGCAGCGACACCGCGGCCAGACCGTGGGCATCGGCGTAACCGGTGATCGCGTACTCGACGGCCAGCTTGCTGGTGGCGTACGGATTCGGGGGCGCGGACTGTTCTGTTTCCGCTATCGGCTGCTGGGCGGGGCTGCCGTAGATGTTCGCGGTGGAGGAGAAGACCAGGCGGGGTACCTGGGCCAACCGGATCGCCTCGAGCAGTCGTATCGAGCCGAGAACGTTGTTCTCCCAGTACTTCTCTGGCGATGACACGCTTTCTCCAGCCGCGATGAAGGCGGCGAAATGCAGTACTCCGTCAAAGCCGGCCGCGGGAGTGAGCACGGCAGCAGCGAGATCGTGGACGCGGCCGTGCACGAATTCGGCCCCGGCCGGGATGGCGTCCCGGTGTCCGGTGGACAGGTCGTCCAGCACCACTACCCGGTGGCCGGCCTCGAGCAGCAGAGTCGCGACCGTACTGCCGATGTAACCTGCCCCACCCGTCACCAAAAGCTTCACGTGTGTCCTTCCGTCACCGGGCCGGCCCGTAGCCTAGCCGCCGCCCGTCGGAGCTCTTCCGTACGACGGGCAACATCGATGAGCATCTGTTGGACTGGTATGGCCGAACGGATGACCCTAGAATCGCCGGCATGGGCGAGGGTCCGGCAGACGACGGCAGTGAATCGGGTTCTGAACCACCGGATGCCGAACGATTATCGGCTGCCGTTGGCATCCGGGCGCGTCGCGCGGTGGCACGGATCCTGATGCGCGGGGCTGACACGGTCGCCCGTTGGGTGGTCCGCCTGCTCGGCGAGAACCCGGCCGCGGGTCGGGCCCAGATCTCCGAGGCCGAACTGCGCGACCTGGTCGCACACAGCGACGTCCTCGACGGCGAGGAACGCCGGCTGATCGACGAGGTGATCGCAGCCGGTGACCGGCACGTGCGGGAGCTCATGGTGCCCCGCACCGAGGTCGACTTTCTGGACGCGGCCGCCACCCTGGACGAGGCGGCCCGCCTGGTGGGCGACTGCCGGCACTCCCGCTTTCCGGTCATCGACGGATCCCATGACGACGTGGTCGGCTTCGTGCACCTGCGGGACCTGCTCATCCGGCCGGAGGGCGACCGGACCCGGACGGTCGGCGAGCTGGCTCGGCCGTTGCGGACGCTGCCGGCGAGCAAGCGGCTGCTCGCCGCGTTGTCGGAGATGCGCCGGGAAGGCGACCATCTGGCTCTGGTGGTGGACGAGTACGGCGGCACCGCCGGCATTGTCACCCTGGAGGACCTGATCGAGGAACTGGTCGGCGAGATCCACGACGAGTACGACGCGACCCCGGAACCCGGCCTGCCTGACGGCACCCAACCGTCCGAAGTGGATGGACTGTTGAACCTGAATGACTTCGCCGAGCGCACCGGGTTCGCGTTGCCGTCCGGGCACTACGACACGGTGGGCGGGTTCGTGATGGCGACCCTGGCCCGGCTGCCGGTGCTGGGCGACCAGGTGCTGGTACCCACACCGGGCGCGAACTGGCGGCTGTCCGTGGTCGAGATGGACGGCCGGCGGGTCGCCCGGGTGGCCCTTGCCATCGAGCCGTCCGCGACCGAGCTCACGACTGGCGCTGACCTGACGTCACGCGCGGAGCTGACCCAGCCCGCGGACGGCCCGGCTGACCCGATTCCGGTCTCGCCCGCGCCGTCGTTGCCGGATCCGGCGCTGGAGCCGTCGAAGGGCACGCTGGCTAACGTACGTTGACCTTCTGCCAGTGGGTTCCGTCCTGGGACACGGCGGTCCAGCCCGCCTTGAACAGGTTCAATGCCACATATCCGCCCGGCGTGGCCTGCAGGCGGTACACCCACGGCAGTGCGTCACCGACCGGTCGCAGCTCGGTTGCCGTAGTGCCGGTGAGATACCAGTTCGGTCCAGCGGCCAGCAACCGGCCGTCGGGCAGTGGCACGACGTCGCCGATCACGGTGCCGATCCGCTCGCCCGCCGGCTGGAACGGGCCACCGCCGGACGATCGGTAGACCCCCTGGATGCTCAGCGTCTCTGGATAGGGATTGCCACCTCGCGCGGCCAACGTGAGCGCGTAGACGTCGGTGCCCCGTGCGCTCAGCTGGGCCCATGAGCCGGTCGGGCCGGCCAGTTCGGTGCGCTGCCAGGTCCGCCCGCCGTCGCGGGTCACCGCCACCGCCGGGACTCCGCCGGACCGCCCGCCCACCCACCAGGCGCCGTCCGCCGTCGGGTTGGGCGACACCCAGCACACCTCGAGCTCCGGTTGCTGGGCGAGTCGGGCCACGGTGCCGTCCGCCCGCCACACCAGTACCGGCCGGCCGGCGCAACGGGCAGCCGGGTCGGGAGCCAGCCCGAGCTGCCCGCTGTCCGCCCCGTCGGCCGATGGCGGGCTGGCCAGATCGATCCGTTGCCACCCCGGTTGGCCGTACCGGCCGAACCAGGTTGTCGGCCCCGCGAGTACGACGGCGGTCGGGTCGACGGGGACCAGTTGCGGCACCTCGCTCTCGGCCACCTGTTCGACCGGTGGGGTCCAGGCACGCCAGGTCCGCCCGCCGTCGGTGCTCGCTGCCAGCGCCAGGTCACATCGTCCAGCGGCGCAGCTGGTGGCCAGGGCGAACGCGTGCTGCGCGTCGGCGAACCGTACGTCGCGTATGTCGCCGGGCAGGTCCAGCACCGGCCCGTCGAGTCCGTGCACCGTGATCGGACCGGCGCGCCATATCGCGCCCTGGGACAGCGTGTCGGGGCTGGCCACGATGCCCGAAGTCGGCGGGACGCGACGGCCGGCGATCAACGCACTGCCCAGGCCGACCATGGCGAGGCAGGCCACGGCGGCGGCGAGGGTGGCGGAGCGCCCGCGCCGCCGGATCGCCCGGGTCCGGGATCGCACATCGGCGAAATCTGGTGTGCCGATCTGTTCGCCCAGCTCCTGGCGAACGGCGTCGAAGTCGAGGTCAGGCAATCGGCACCTCGCTCGGGTAGCCGGCCAGGCGGGCGGCCAGGGCGGTCCGGGCCCGGGAGAGCCGCGACTTCACCGTGCCGACCGGCGTGTCCAGCAGGTGCGCCACCTCGTCGACGGGCAGGTCAGCCAGATAATGCAGGACAACCACCTCCCGGTACGGGCGAGGCAGTTGGGAGAGCGCGAGGCGCAGGTCGGTGCGTTCCGGCCCCGGCGCCGCCGCGACGAGTTCCGCCACCGGCCGGCTGCGCAGCAGGATGGTGTCCAGGAGTTGCCGGCGGCGCCATCGGCGGCGGACCACGTTGATCGCGACGGCACGCAGCCAGGCTTCGGGCACCTCGATGTCGGTGAGCCCGGCGGGTCGAGCCAGCGCGCGGGCGAACGCCTCCGAAACCACGTCCTGCGCCTCCGTCACGTCGGTCGTGAATGCGTACAGCTGGGTGACCAGACGCCGGTACGAGGCGTGATAGAGCTCGGCCAGTGCCTGTTCGGCCGCTGCCCGCGCGGGAGTCCGTGAATCTGCCCCCAACCGCCCTGCCTTCCGGTGTCGTCCACGCTAAACGAGCTCTGCAGCGCCGGGCTGGTTCCCACCAGACGCGATTCGGTCGGTTGATACCGGCCCGGAGCCCGAGGTGAATGGCGGCGGTGGTCGCCCCTCGGTCCGGCCGGATGCCGACCCGCCTGCCAGAATGAGGCGCATGTCCGACCGTCCTCGCGTCCTTTCCGGCATCCAGCCGACCGCCGACTCGTTTCACCTGGGCAACTATCTCGGAGCGGTGCGCAACTGGGTGAACTTGCAGGAGACCCACGACGCGTACTACTGCGTGGTCGACCTGCATGCGATCACGGCCGGTCACGACGCGGCCCTGTTGCGCCAACGGACCCGAACCAGCGCTGCTCAACTCCTCGCGCTGGGGCTCGACCCGCAACGGTGCACGCTGTTCGTCCAGTCGCACGTGCCGGAGCACCCACAGCTGGCTTGGGTGTTGAGCTGCATCACCGGTTTTGGGGAAGCCAGCCGGATGACCCAGTTCAAGGACAAGTCGTCCAAGCAGGGCGCGGACCGTTCGTCGGTCGGTCTTTTCACCTACCCCGTGCTGCAGGCCGCCGACATCCTGCTCTACCAGGCCGACGCGGTGCCCGTCGGCGAGGACCAGCGCCAGCACCTGGAGCTCACCCGGGACCTGGCCCAGCGGTTCAACACGACATTCGGCAAGACCTTGACCGTGCCCGAGCCGTACATCATCAAGGACACCGCCAAGATCACCGATCTTCAGGAGCCGACCGCCAAGATGTCGAAGTCGGCGTCCTCTCCCAACGGGATCGTGGACCTGTTGGACGATCCGGCCCGGGCCGCGAAGAAGATCCGATCGGCGGTTACCGACACCGGACGCGAAATCACCTTCGACCCGCAGGAGAAGCCGGGCATTTCGAACCTGCTCACCATCTATTCGGCGCTGTCCGGCCAGTCCATCCTCGCGCTGGTCGAGGCGTACGACGGCAAGGGCTACGGCGAGCTGAAGAAGGACCTGGCGGAGGTGGTCGCCGACTTCGTCACCCCGCTGAGGGAGCGGACCCAGGGCTACCTCGACGATGCCGCGCACCTGGACAAACTGCTCGCCATCGGCGCCGAGAAGGCCCGTGCCGTAGCGTCCGTCACGCTCCGCGACGTGTATGACAAGGTGGGCTTCATTGCGCCAGCAAGGAACACATAGCTCAGCATTGCGCCAGCAAGGAACACATAGCTCAGCATTGCGCCAGCAAGGAACACATAGCTCAGCTTCGCGCCAGCAAGGAACGGTTAGTTCGCCGTCCTTCCAGGGAAGGCGACCCGGCGTGGTGGTGTCGTGAGTGGCGTACGAAGGAGGATCCGGTGGTCCGCACGATCGGCGTCGCGGTCGGTATCCCCGAGCCGTGGGGTTCCCAGCTCGACGAGCACCGCGCCGCCTCGGGTGATCCCCTAGCCGCGCTCATTCCGGCCCACCTGACCCTGCTCGGGCCGACAGAGGTGGATGCCACGCCGTCGGTTTCCGCGAAGGTCGAGGAGCACCTTGCCGCGGTGGCCGCGACGCACGAGCCGTACGCCCTGCACCTGCGGGGTACCGGAACGTTCCGGCCGGTGACCCAGGTGGTGTTCGTGGCCGTCGCCGCGGGCATCGCCGAATGCGAGCAACTGGCCGGCGCCATCCGGTCCGGACTGCTGGCCCGGGAACTGCGCTATCCGTATCACCCTCATATCACCGTGGCGCACGACGTGCCCGATCCAGCGTTGGACGCGGTGTTCAACGGGCTGGCCGGTTTCGAGGCGCGCTTCCCCATTGACGCGTTCACCTTGTACGAGCACGGCACCGATGGTCGCTGGCATCCACTACGCCGGTTCTCCCTGACTGGCCGCTGAGTCGATCATGGTCTCGATCCGCCGTGCCGGGGCCGCCCGTACGGAAAGATCCTTGACGTGAAGATCGTGGACCGGTTCGAGGCCTGGTACGACCAGAAGCTCGCCGCCGGCCGGAAGCGTTCGCCGACGTTCGACCGGGTGTGGCGGGCGTGGCAGCGGTTCCTCGAGGCGGACGCCGGGCGGCTCGCCGCAGCCATCTCGTACTACGGCTTTTTCGCCGCGTTCTCGCTGGTCACGGTCGTGTACTCAATCTTGGGCCGGATCCTCGGCGCCAACGACAAAGGCCTGGTGCCCACGGTCGACAACTACCTGTCGCAGAGTCTGCCCTGGGTGTTGGAGACAGCCAGACAGGTGGGTCGGGGCGAGGTGACCGCGATCGGCAGTGTGGCTCTGGTGCTGTCCGGCGTGGGCTGGGTGGAGGCGCTGCGTTCGTCCCAGCGGGCCATCTGGCGGCTGGAGGAGCACCCCGGGAACTGGCTGATCCGCCGGATCGTGGATCTCGGCATGTTGATCGGCCTTGGCCTGCTGCTCGGCCTGTCGCTGGCCACATCTGCGGCGATCGACAAGGTGCTCGCGATCTTGGCCCCGAACAACACGTTCGGCAACTTGTTGGCGAGCGGGTCCGGTCCGGTTCTGGAGTTCGCGGTGAACTTCGTGCTGGCCGCTGCGACGTTGATCGGGGTGCCCCGCCTGCACCTGAGCCTGCGCCGGCTGCTGCCCTCGGCGATCATTGTCACTGTCGGCATACAGCTGCTGAATACGGTCGGTACCTGGATTATCCGGGCTACCGAACATCGGCCCGCATATCAGCTGGTGGCGGGTACGGTCGGGCTCCTGATCTACCTGTACGTGCTGAACCAGCTGGTCCTCTTCGGGGCGGCGCTGGCGGCCACCAGTCACCATGGCAAAGTCGTGGACCTGGCCGCCGGTGATCGTGGCGATGCTGGCGGTAAGCCTGGTGACAGCCCCGGCGAGCCGCGCGGTCCCGGACCGGCCGACACTGCATGATGGCTAGCGCTTCACCTGACCGACCCCTGAACCGAAAGGTACGCACGTGGGAGCCCTCGTAACCCTCGAACTCGCAGACGACTCGCCGATGCATTCACTGCCTTGGATCATCACGTTCGGCCCTATCGACGACAGCGACGACTGGGAGCCCGTGGTTTGCGGACCCTATGAGCGCGCGCATGCCCTTGCCCTCGCCGAAACGGTGGTCGCGGACGAGGATCTGATGGCCGTCGTCGAGCCGGTCCAGCCGCACGCCTCCGTCGACGAGATCCGGCAGGAGATCGCGAGCGCGAAGCAGGCGGCCGAGGAAGAAGAGGACGACGACGAAGAAGACGAAGACTTCGACGTAGCCGTGGACGCGGAGTTCGACGCCGACCACGACCATGACCACGACGCCGACCACGACCATGACCATGACCATGAGCACGGTGACCACGACCACGATGACGAGTACGAGGAGCTCGAGGAGATCGAGCCGACCCCGCCTCCGTCGCCGGAAGAGGTTCGCGCCGGTTTTGCCCGGATCGGCGCCCGCCTGTCCAACGGCTGATCTGCTCGCTCCCACTGATCTTGGTGAGAATGCGCCGGAAATATCCGGACCGTTCTCACCAAGATCGATTGTGGCCGGCGGGCAACCGCGTCAGGCGGGGATGGTTGTCCGTGCGACTGCGGTGGACGAGCGCATCACCAGTTCGGGGCGGAACACGTACTCGGAGTGGGGTGCGGGGTGTCCGTGTATCTCGTCCACGAGTGCCCGGACCGCGGAGATGGCCATCGGGATCACCGGCTGGCGCAGCGTGGTCAGCGGTGGGTCGGTGAACGCGATCAACGGCGAATCGTCGTATCCGATGACGGAAACGTCCTCCGGCACCCGCAGGCCGCGGGACCGGGCCTCGCGGATCGCGCCGAGCGCCATCAGATCCGACCCGCAGGCGATGCCGGTGATGCCGCGGTCGAGGAGACGCCCGGCGGCGGCCGCGCCGCCCTCTACCCCGAACAGGGACAGCGCAACCATCGAGCTGAGTTCCGGGTCCTCGTAGTGAAGCAGGCTGGTCATGGCGGCGCGGAAGCCCGCGAGTTTGCGTTGTACGGGCAGGAAGCGCTGCGGGCCGGAGATGAGTCCGACGCGGTGGTGGCCGAGTGACGCGAGATGGGACACCGCCATCTCGCCGGCGGCCCGGTCATCGCAGGACACGAACGGCGCCTCGATGCCCTCGACGTATCCGTTGATCAGCACCACCGGTAGCCGGCGCGCGACCAGGCGCCGGTAGCGCTCGTGGTCGGCCGTAGTGTCCGCATGCAGGCCCGACACGAACGCGATTCCGCTGACCTGGCGGTCAAGCAGCATGTCCACGTACTCGTCCTCGGTGACGCCGCCCGGGGTCTGGGTGCACAGCACCGGGGTGTAACCCTCCTGGGCCAGCACGGATTCGATGACCTGTGCGAAGGCCGGGAAGATCGGATTGTCCAGTTCCGGCACCACCAGGCCGACCAGGCCCGCGCTCTTCTTGCGTAAGCGGGCTGGTCGTTCGTAGCCGAGCACGTCCAGCGCGGTCAGTACGGCCTGGCGGGTATCGGCGGACACGCCCGGCTTGTCGTTGAGGACCCGGGACACGGTGGCCTCGCTGACCCCGGCCTGAGCAGCGATATCGGACAGCCGCATACGCATGGGCAGAACTGTAACGCATCCGCAAGAGCCTGCAACGAATTGTGCAAACTCTTCCAAGCGCTGCAAACTCCTACGCATCTATCCGGTAGTAACTTGCCCAAGATCGCTCGTGTGGCGATGTGTGGCCATTTTGGACAGTACGCGGTGATTGAGGGATGTGTCGACAAATGTGATTGGCCGCAGGTTAGACGCACCGTCCACGCACTTTGCCCGACATGTCGTTCATATACCAGCATCGTGATGCTCGTCCATCGGCCCGGACACGTTCTGGTCACGGGCAAGTAACGCCGCGGCAGAGCCACCGGTGAGGCCGTCAGCCTCGGGGAACAGGAGGCTACGCTCCGACCGTGGCATCGCCGCAAGTGTGCGGTGATAAAGGGAAGGAGAACGTCTTGCGCCCAGCGCGTGGGATGAAGATTGCCGCGGCCCTGGTGGCCGGCGGACTTACTTTGGCGGCGGCTGCCTGTGGGACCGCGCCGTCGTCGACACCGGACAGCACCGCCAGCGCCGCTCCGGAGTACAACGCGTGCATGGTGACCGACCAGGGTGGTCTGGACGACAAGTCGTTCAACGCCTCGGCCTGGAAGGGCATGCAGGACGCGGAAGCTGACCCCTCGACCAACATCAAGGTTCGCAACGTCGCCTCGACCTCGGAGGCGGACTACGAGCCGAACCTGACCAACTTCGTGAACCTGAAGTGTGACTTCATCCTCGCGGTCGGTGGCCTGATGAGCGACGCGACGAAGAAGGTCGCACTGGCCAACCCCAAGTCGCAGTTCGCGATCGTCGACAGCGGCAGCGAGGCCGACAACATCTACCCGATGCAGTTCGACACCGCTCAGGCTGGTTTCCTGGCCGGCTACGCCGCGGCGGGCTACTCGAAGAGCGGCAAGGTGGGCACCTACGGCGGCATCAAGATCCCGCCGGTCACGATTTTCATGGACGGCTTCGCCGACGGTGTGACGTACTACAACACCAAGAAGGGCAAGTCGGTACAGGTCCTCGGCTGGGACAAGGCCAAGCAGGACGGCCTGTTCTCCAACGACTTCACCTCGCCGGCCAAGGGCAAGCAGCTCGGCGAGACGCTGCTGGCCCAGGGTGCGGACGTCATCATGCCGGTGGCCGGTGGTACCGGACTGGGCACCATGGAGGACGCCGCGGGCGGCAAGTTCACCGGCATCTGGGTGGACGTTGACGGCTGCAACAGCACCCAGCACTGCAAGGGTCTGCTGACCACCGTGGTGAAGAACATCCCCGACGCGGTCAAGGAAGCGGTCATCCGTGGCGCCAAGGGCGAGAGCCTGAAGCCGGCGGACGGCTTCGTCGGCACGCTGAAGAACAACGGTGTCTCCATCGCGCCGTACCACGAGTTCGAGAGCAAGGTCCCGGCCGACCTGAAGGCGGAGATCGAGGCCCTCAAGGCCGACATCATCGCCGGCACGGTGAAGGTCGAATCCCCGTCCTCGCCCAAGTAGTACCCACGAACAGGTAAGTGACACCGGGCCGACCCCCGTGGTGAGATCGTCGCCACGGGGGCCGGTCGTCTTGTGACTGAACTTCACGGAGGTTTCCGCTGAGACTCGAACTGCGCGGCATCACCAAGCGCTTCGGTGAGCTGGTCGCCAACGACCGCATCGACCTGACCGTCGAGCCCGGTGAGATCCACGCCCTGCTCGGCGAGAACGGCGCTGGCAAGTCGACCCTCATGAATGTCCTCTACGGGTTGTTGCAGCCGGACGAGGGCGAGATCCTGGTCGACGGCCGGCCGGTGCAGATCCGCGGCCCGGGTGACGCCATAGCTGCCGGAATCGGCATGGTGCATCAGCATTTCATGCTGGTGCCGGTGTTCACCGTGGCGGAGAACATCATGCTCGGCGCCGAGCGGACCCGGGGCGGTTTCGGTGGTTTCCTGGACCGGCGCCGCTCCCGCCAGGAGGTGATCGACGTCTCGAAGCGCTACGGCCTGGCAGTCGACCCGGACGCCGTGGTGGGGGACCTCCCGGTCGGTGTGCAGCAGCGGGTGGAGATCGTGAAGGCTCTGCTGCGCGAGGTCGACCTGCTCATCCTGGACGAGCCGACTGCTGTACTCACACCGCAGGAGACCGACGACCTGCTCACCGTGATGCGTTCACTCAGCGACTCTGGCAAGTCCATCGTGTTCATCACGCACAAGTTGCGCGAGGTGAAGGCCATCGCCGACCGGATCACCGTGATCCGCCGCGGGCGTACGGTCGGCACCGCCCAGCCGGACGAGAGCGAGGAGGAACTGGCCTCGCTGATGGTCGGCCGGTCGGTGATCCTCACCGTGGACAAGCCCGCACAGTCGGCTGGCTCTGCCGTACTTGAGGTGAATGGCCTGGCTGTCAACGACGACCGCGGCCACCGGGCGGTGGACGGGGTCGACCTGACCGTCGCGTCCGGCGAGGTGCTCGGCATCGCCGGCGTTCAGGGCAACGGCCAGACCGAACTGGTAGAGGCCATCATGGGGCTACGGCCCAGTGTGGCCGGCACGGTGTCGCTGTCCGGCCGGGATCTGGCCGGCCGCTCCACCAGGGACATCCTTCGCGCCGGGGTCGGCTACGTGCCCGAAGATCGCAGCGAGGACGGGCTGGTGAAGGAGTTCACCATCGCCGAGAACCTGGTTCTCGACATGTACGACCAGGAACCGTACGGCTCGAGGCTGGCGCTGCACACCGACGCGATCAACGCGTCAGCCAACGATCGCATCGGGCAGTTCGACATCCGTACTTCGTCGGCCGCCGCGCCGGCGAGTTCGTTGTCCGGCGGTAACCAGCAGAAGGTGATCGTGGCCCGGGAGATGTCTCGTCCGCTCAAGCTCTTCGTGGCCGCCCAGCCGACCCGAGGCGTCGATGTCGGGTCGATCGAGTTCATTCACGGCCGGATCATGCACGAGCGGTCGATCGGCACCGCCGTACTGGTGGTTTCGAGTGAGCTCGACGAAGTGCTGGCGCTGGCTGACCGCGTCGCGGTGATGTACCGGGGGCGGGTCATCGCAACTGTGTCGCCGGACACGCCCCGCGAAGAGATAGGTCTGCTGATGGCGGGCATCGCAAGCCCGGACGGAGTGGCGGCATGAGCGAACAACCAACCCCACCCGGCCACCAGGCCGAGGCGGCGAACGAGGCCGCGCCGGCGAAGGTCGACCATCGCGGCAGTTTCCTGCGCGACCTGTGGAGTTCCAACACGGTGTCGGTCAACCTGCTGGCCGTCGTACTGGCCGCGGCGATCGGCGGCATCCTCATCATCGTGTCCAACCAGGACGTGCTGTCGAAGTACACATACTTCTTCGCCCGCCCGCAGGACGCGCTGGGGGCTAGCTGGACCGCGGTCAGCGAGGCGTACGTCAACCTGTTCAAGGGATCCATTGTGGACTGGCAGGCGGTCACCGGCTGGATCAACGGGTCCAACGGCTGGGAGTTGGTCTTCTTCCCCATCTCCGAGACACTCAGCTACGCCACCCCGCTCATCTTCACCGGCCTCTGTGTGGCACTGGCCTTCCGCGGTGGCCTGTTCAACATCGGCGCCCAGGGCCAGGCGATCGTTGGCGTCACCCTGGCCGGACTGGCCGGCTTCGTTTTCCACCTGCCGTTGGTACTGCACCTGATCGTGGCTCTGATCGCCGGCGCGATCGGCGGCATCGTCTGGGGCTTCGTGCCCGGATTTCTCAAGGCCCGTACCGGCGCCCACGAAGTCATCACGACCATCATGCTCAACTACGTCGCCATGCTCTTCCTGAACTGGTTGATCCTGCAACACGGGGTGAAGAGCGAGACCCGGTCCGACGCGATCAGCCAGAACGTGCTCTCATCGGCCAAGTTGCCCCGGCTGCTGGGTGACAACCTGCGGGTCGACACCGGCATCCTGCTGGCCATCGCGGTGACCATTGGGGTGGCCTGGTTGCTCAACCGGTCCACGTTCGGCTTCGAGCTGCGTGCCGTCGGCGCGAATCCGGCCGCGGCCCGTACCGCGGGCATGAGCGTGTCGAAGACCCTCGTCCTGGTGATGGCGCTGGCCGGCGGCCTCGCCGGACTGGGCGGCAGCAGCATGGTGCTTGGCGCGCAGGCCAACGCGCTCACCGGCACCGTCGCCGGCAACATCGGCTTCGACGGCATCCAGGTCGCCCTGCTGGGCCGGGTCAAGCCGTGGGGCGTGGTGTTCGCCGCCCTGCTGTTCGGAGCCCTGCGGGCCGGTGGCAACCGGATGCAGTCGTACTCCGGCATCTCGCTGGAGCTGGTCTACGTACTCCAGGCGCTGATCGTGTTGTTCGTTGCCGCGCCGGCGCTGGTGAAGGCGGTCTTCCGGTTGCGCGAGGCGCGGGCTGCTCGGGTGGCCACCACGATGGCGAAGGGTTGGTGACCTGATGTCAACAGCAACCGCGGACCTGGTGGTGGCAGAGCCGGTGCGGTTCTGGGACCGTTCCCGCCGGGTCGGCACAGGCCTGGCCGCCGTCGGTGTGCTCGCCGCGATCCTGTTCAGCTTGGGCGCCGGCGCGCAGGACGCACGATTCACGTTCACCGAGAACGCGAACGGGGCCAGCGTGGCGGTCGGTGGCCGTGCCGGCGCGGTCGCCTTCGGGTTGGTCGCGTTACTGGCCGGCCTGGCGATGCTGGCACCGGCCACCAAGCGGTGGTTCACCGTGCTGCTCGGTGTGGGCATTGTCGGAGTGCTGTTGTCCTTCCTGTGCTGGCAGATCTCCTCGGCTCCGGCGGGGCTGAACTTCATGCCCCTGGTCGACATTGTGCGGGGCACCTTCATCGGCGCGTTGCCGCTCATTTTCGGCGCGCTTGCCGGTGTCTTATGTGAACGGTCCGGTGTGGTCAACGTCGCCATCGAGGGGCAGTTGCTGACCGGTGCCTTTGGCGGCGCGCTGATCGGCACGCTCGCCGCCAGCGCCTGGGTCGGTTTGATCGGTGGCATGCTCGGCGGGATTTTGATCTCGGCGTTGCTGGCCTGGTTCTCCATCCGCTACCTGGTCGACCAGGTCGTGCTCGGCGTGGTGCTCAACCTGCTCGCGGTCGGCCTGACCGGGTTCCTCTACGAACAGGTCATGCGGCCGGACCCGACGAAGTACAACCAGCCACCGAGGTTCGCGGTGTGGCACATTCCTTTGCTGGAAAAGATTCCGGTGCTCGGACCAACGCTCTTCACCGGCAACCTGTTCCTGTTCCTGGCTATCGCGCTCGTCGTCATCCTCAACGTCTGGCTGTTCCGCACCCGGTGGGGTCTGCGCACCCGGTCCGTGGGCGAGCACCCAGCCGCCGCGGACACGCTCGGCATCAAGGTGTTGCGGGTGCGCTATCGCAATGTGCTACTGGCCGGGGCGGTCGCCGGTATGGGCGGCGCGTTCTTCACCCTGGGTCTGGTCGGCCAGTTCTCCAAGAACATGATCAGCGGCAAGGGCTTCATCGCGTTGGCCGCGCTCATCTTCGGCCGCTGGAACCCCACGGGTGCGTTGCTGGCCGCCCTGTTCTTCGGCTTCGCCGACAAGCTGGCCGGCTACCTGGCCGGCATCACCAGCCCGATTCCCAGCGAGTTCCTGGCCATGTTGCCTTACCTGGCGACGATACTGGCGGTGGCCGGACTGGTCGGCCGCGTCCGCGCCCCAGCCGCCGACGGTGTTCCCTACGTGAAGGGCTGACGTTCCACAGTGGTTGAACGAGACACAGTGGTTGAACGAGACACAGTGGTTGAACAAGACATCGACTGGCCGGCACTGCGACTCGCCGCCGTCGACGTGATGCGCCGGGCCTACGCCCCGTACTCCAATTTTCCGGTCGGTGCCGCCGCACTTGTCGACGACGGCCGGGTGGTGGTCGGGTGCAATGTGGAGAACGCCGCGTACGGCGTGGTCCTGTGTGCCGAGTGCGGCGTGGTTTCCGCGCTGCATGCGACCGGCGGCGGCCGGCTGGTCGCACTGGCCTGTGTGGACGCTTCGGGCGGGCCGCTGATGCCGTGTGGCCGGTGCCGGCAACTGTTGTGGGAGCACGGTGGCCCTCACTGCCTGATCGACGCCGCTGGCGGAGCGCTGTCGATGAGCCAGTTGCTGCCGCACACGTTCGGGCCCGATGACCTGGACCGGGTACGCGACCAGGAGCTGGCCGGCGCCGAGTCCGGCGACGTCGCTGGACGTGGCCCGTTGTTCGAGCAGTGGCAGGGGCGGGGCAGCGTGGTGGTGCACCTGGACAGCGTGGACGGAGTTCCGGTGTGGACCGCCTACTGGGAAAGGTCCACCGGCGCGGCCGACGATGAGGAACGCGGAATCCTGGAGGAGGCCCCGAACTGGCCGGACCGGGCGGACGCCGTCGCCTGGGGCCGGGCCCGTACACCGCGGGTGTTCGTGGTGGACGCCGACGGCACCATGCACGAGCCCGACAGCACCGAGGTGATCCGATGACCGAACCGTTCGCCGCGGTCGACATCATCAGGACCAAGCGAGACGGCGGTGTCCTGTCCGACCAGCAGATCTCGTGGACCCTCGACGCGTTCACCCGTGGCGCGATCGCGGACGAGCAGATGGCCGCGCTGGCCATGGCGATCCTGTTGCGGGGGATGACCGCTGGGGAGATCGCCCAATGGACCGCCGCGATGATCGCCTCCGGTGAGCGGCTGGACCTGTCGTCGGTGCCACGCTCGACAGTGGACAAACACTCCACCGGTGGTGTGGGAGACAAGATAACGCTGCCGCTGACTCCGCTGGTGGCCGCGTGCGGTGCCGCTGTGCCGCAGCTGTCCGGACGCGGCCTCGGCCATACCGGTGGGACGCTGGACAAGCTGGAAACCATCCCGGGTTTCCGGATCGCGCTGACCAATGACGAGTTCCTGACCCAGTTGGGCGCGGTGGGCGCGGCCATCTGCGCCGCCGGCGAGGGCCTGACGCCGGCCGACCGCAAGCTGTACGCGCTGCGGGATGTCACCGGCACGGTCGAGTCGATCCCGTTGATCGCCAGCTCCATCATGAGCAAGAAGATCGCTGAGGGCACCGGCGCACTGGTGCTGGACGTGAAGGTCGGCTCCGGCGCTTTCATGAAGCAACTGGCCGATGCCGAGGAACTGGCCCGGACGATGGTGGAGTTGGGCCGAGCACATGGAGTGAACACGGTGGCCCTGCTCACCGACATGTCCACCCCGCTGGGGATGGCCGTCGGTAACGCGGTCGAGGTGACCGAGTCGCTGGAGGTGCTCGCCGGCGGCGGGCCAGCCGACGTGGTCGAACTGACATTGGCCCTCGCCAGGGAAATGCTCGACTGCGCCGGACTGTCCGATGTGGATCCTGAGGCCGCACTGAAGGATGGCCGGGCGATGGATTCCTGGCGGGCCATGGTGCGGGCGCAGGGTGGGGACCCTGACGCGGCGTTGCCGCAGGCGCCGGAGCGGGAGTTCGTACGGGCCGGGTCGGACGGTTTTGTGTCCACAGTGGACGCGTATGCGATCGGCCTGGCGGCCTGGCGGCTCGGCGCGGGCCGGGCCCGCAAGGAGGATCCGGTGAGCGCCGCCGCAGGGGTGATCCTGCACCGCCGGCCCGGTGATCAGGTGAAGACCGGTGACGTGTTGTACGAGTTGCGCGCAGACGAGGCGGGACGGATTCCCGCCGCGCTGGACGCGGCCCGATCCGCGGTCCAGATCGGGGACTCGGTGCCGGCCCGCGTGCCGCTCATCGCATCCCGCATTGCCTGACCTGTCTGCCGCGAAGAGAAGGAGGGTGTGACATGGCTGAACTCATTGAGTCGGCAACCAGAATCCCGGTACCGGGCGGCAAGATCATCGACGAGTACGTGGGTCGGGTGAATTCCGGCGAGTCGGGCATCTCGGTGGCCCACATGGTCGCCCCGGGCGGCTGGGTGGAGCCGGCACAGCAACCCGGCTTCGACGAGTTCACATTGGTGCTGCGCGGAACGGTGCGGGTGGAGCATCCGGGCGGCATGTTCGACGTGCGAGCCGGACAGGCCGTTGTCACCCGCGCTGGAGAACGGGTCCGCTATACGACCCCGGATCCTGAGGGCGCGGAGTATGTCGCGGTTTGTCTACCCGCGTTTTCGCCAGATCTCGCCCAACGCGACCCTGAGTGACGTCACTGTTAGCCGCTGTGGCGAAGCCACGCTAGAGTTCCCGGCACTGGACCGCAGGATGCTGCGAGCTTCGTTGAGTGGGTGGACAGTTCCGTGACCGTTACCGCGCCCGACCCCCACCGGGTCCGCGCCGCCAGCATTGAACAGCTTCGACGGCTGGACCTGCCATCGCCGCCGCCCAACTATCCACTCAGCTGGGACCCCGGCGACACCGTGGAACTGCGGCCCCCGTCGGAACTCGAAGGCCGTACGGCGATCCTCAACGTTGTGCTGGCGCGATGCTTCGGCATGCCGGGCGAGGCTGCGATGGCCTGGCTGCTGGACGCGCACCTACTGGACAGCCTGACGAAACCGGAATGGAGCTTCGTCGCCTCGGGCGAGGGTGACCAGCGCTCGTTCGCGTTGCACCTCGAGGCGCTCTACGCACTGGCCTGGTTGCTCGGCCTGGTGGCACACCTCGACCCGACCGAACCCGCGCCGGACGGGCTCGTCGCCCAACTGCCACACCTGCCGTCCCGGGAGAACTTCTCCGACTGGACCACCCGCACCATCCCTTCGGTACGTTCAGCCTCCGAAGCAGCCATCGTGCTCGACCTGTTCTACTGCCTGGACTGGTCCTACCTGGAAGCGGAACGGCGGCGACTCCGGCTGCCCGGCCTCATCGACTCCAACGCCATCGGCCAACGCCGCTGGGCCCTCCAGTGGGCCGTCATCCTCCGCGGCCCCTACCAGAACCCGCCCGTAGGCTGGGAAGAAGTGGATCTCAGTACTTAGTTTCTGGCCTCGCTTCGCTCGGCTGGTCGCTGCGGGGGCAATCAACTCTGGCCTCGCCTTCGGCTCGGCTGGTGGGGTTCGAGCGCGGTGTGGTGGCTACAGGGGACGGTTGCGGCCTAGGCGGACCCAGCGGGTGAAGGGGGGGCGGGCGGGGTCGTTGCCGGCCCAGGATTCGGGGATCGTGCCCCAGGCGGGCGGTAGCTCGGCCGTACCCGGGTTCGGGGCGGCGGTGGGGGCGGGCGGCGGCTCGGGCGCATCCCAGGCGGGGCTGGGGGCGGGCGCTACCGTGGGTGCGACCGTGCGGGCCAGGGGTGACTGCACTCCGGCGGCGGCCGCGGCCAGAAGCGCACCGCGACCTGGACGGACTTCGGCCGCTGGGAGAAGGGGATGCTCACGCAGGCCGATGCGCTCGTGCAGCCGCCGCAGGCGGGCTGGGGCCCACCAGTTCCACTGGCCGAGCAGAGTCATGGTCGCCGGCACCAACAGGCACCGCACGATGGTCGCGTCGATGAGCACCGCGACGGCGAGGCCGAACCCGATCTGTTCCACGCTGCCACTGCGGGCCGCGGCGAAGCAGCCGAACACGATGACCATGAGCAGCGCGGCCGAGGTGATGACCCGGCCACTGTGCTGCAGGCCGCGCCGGACCGCCGTCTCGGTGTCGACCCCGGCGTCGACGTACTCCTTGATCCGGGCGAGCAGGAACACCTCGTAATCCATCGACAGCCCGAACGCGAACGCGAAGACCACGACGACCACAAACGGGTTGAGGGCACCGACGGTCAGGGTGTCGAGCAGGTCGCTGCCGAAGCCGTACTCGAATACCGCCGTCATCAGCCCGAACGTCGCGCCGAGGGAGACGAGGTTGGCCAGGATCGCCTTGGCCGGCACCACCAGTGAGCCGGTCATGGCGAACAGCAGCACCATCATCGCCAGCAGCGTCACCACCGCGGCCAGCGGTAGCCCAGCCCCGATGAGACCGAGCAGGTCGGTCAGGACCGCGGCATCGCCGGTGACCCATGACTGCAGCGCCGGGCGGTTGTCGCGCAAATCCGCGACGAGTGCGCGTGCCTGCTTGCCCTGCCGGTCGCCGACCAGATCAAAGGCCACCGTGGACAGTGGGTCTCGGGCATCGAGACCGATGGACTTCGCCGGCCGGATCCGGGCGACGGTGGGGTCGAAACGCCATTGGTCGGCCCACACGTCGAGGGCGGTGCGGTCGGTCCGGGCGACCACGGTGATGGCTGGCGCGCTCGGCTGTTCGAACCGGGCGGACACCACGTCGGCCACCCGGGCGGCCTCCACGGTGCGAGGGATGCCGTTGATGCCGGGCAGCTTGATCTGCGAGGTCAGCAACGGTATCCCGGCGGCGACTAGGCCCGCGCCGGTGAGCACAGCCACCAGCAGGGCGCGGCGCTGGACCAGTCCCGACAACCAGGCGAAACCACCCCGATCTGCTGAGTCGGATGTGGCCGGCGCGCCCGGTCCGCCCAGGGCGCGGCGGACCTGTGCGGCGACCTCCGGCCGGCGACGGTGCTTCGAGGGGCGGATCCAGCGCTGCAACGCCCCGATCAACGCGGCCGTGAGCGTCAGCGACACCAGCATCGAGACCACCGCGATGGACACCCCGGCGGCGCCCAACGCGGTCAACGTCGGCAGGTCGAACATCAACAGTCCGCTCAACGCGGCAGCCACGGTCAACGCGCTGAACAGGATGGTCCGCCCCGCAGTGGCCCAGGCCCGGGCGATGGACACTTCCGGCGGATGACCGCCCAGCAACTCTTCCCGGTAACGGGCCACCAGCAACAGTCCGTAGTCGATGGACAGGCCGAGCCCGAGCAGGGTGACCACGGTGACACCGTCGGAGTCCACATCCGTGACGGTTGTGAAGCCCAACATCACGACCATCGCGGCGGCCACCGAGGCCACCGCCGCCAGCACCGGCAGTCCGGCCGCGACCAGACCACCGAAGACCAGTACGAGCACCGCCAGCGTGATCGGTAGTGACACGAACTCGGCCGTACGCAGGTCGTCCTGCACCGCCGCCCGGGCCTGCATGCTGAGGACCGGCGACCCACCGACCTCGACCGTGGCGCCGGGCGGGAGGTTGCCGGGCAGTGCCCGCAGCCTGGCCTGGATAGCGGTGGCCGCCGTGTCGCGTTCGGGCCGGCCCAGGTTGGTGAGCCGAACCGACATGAGCACCGCTCGTCCGTCCGAGGACCGCAGCGGGGCTGCTTCCTGTGGGGAAAGGTTGGGGTCGAAGGGATGTGCCACATTGTCGACGCCCGGTACGCCGGCGACCTCGGCGGCCACCGCGTTCACCGCGTCCCGCACCCGTGAGCTGTCCGGGTCCACTCCGTCGATCACCGCGAGCACGGTGCCGGCCGATTCGTTGCCCTCGCTGAGTACCTCGTTACCCGCGATCGACTCGACGGACTTCGGTACGCCACTGTCGCTCAGCCGGTCGAACAGCGGCCCGGTGGCCAGCACGCCGGCCAGCGCTGCCGCCAGCCACGCCGCCATCACCAGCCACCGATGATCCAGACACCATCGCCCGACTCGCCCGATCATGCTTTCCGGCACCGCGACATCATCTCGTCCGTTGTCGATGGGTCCGGCATCGGCCCCCATCACATCACCCGATGTGATGAAGCGCGGTCGCGGTTGTCACTTATTGTGGTTGATAGATGCGGACAGTAACCGATGAGGTGGTAGCGATCGGCTCGGGGAGCATCGCCAACTGCTCGGACAACCGTGCCGCGTCGGTATGCCAGGCGCTCGGTCCCATCGCCACGAATCGTGCGGCGCTGGCACGGGACAGCGAAAGTTCCCGCCGGTACGGCAGTTGCTCCGTCAACCGGAAAAGCTGGTCGAACGTCGAGCCGAGACGGCGGCCCTTGTCCGGGTCGACGCCGATCAGGCCCAGTTCGCGGACGAGTTGACCGAGGTGGTCCGGTTGCGGTGTGACCACCAGGAGCACGCCGCCCGGCCGCAGCACGCGGTGGAACTCGGCCGCGTTACGTGGAGCGAACACGTCCAGCACCACGGCGGCGCCGCGGTCGACAACCGGTAGGCCATGCCAGACGTCACAGACCGCGGCGGCCGCCCGCGGGTGGGCCCGGGCGGCTCGCCGAGCTGCGGCCTTGGAGACGTCGAGGGCGAGGCCGTTGGCGTTTGGCATCCGGTCCAGCACCGCAGCGAGGTAGTAGCCGGTGCCAGCACCGACGTCGACGATCAAGCTGCCGTCACCCGGCGCAGCGCAGTCACCCCGCGCAGTGCCGTCACACAGTCGCGCGGCGGTTTCGGCCAGGCCTTCGGCAAGGTGGGCGAAATGACCCTCGGCCAGCAGGTCGGCCCGGGCCCCGACCATCTCGGCGGTGTCCGCCCCAGCCGGCGGGCGGCCGGTGAGCAGATTCACGTAGCCCTGTCGGGCCACATCAAAATCGTGTCCGCGATCACATCGCAGACCGCTGTCGGTGGCCTGGAACGGGCGGTGACATAGGGGACAACGCAGCGTGCGCACGATTTCCGGCGTCATCGCCGGGCCCCGGGTGCGCTCGTCTCGGCGAGCATGCGCGGCTCGTCACCTCCGCCGACTAGGGTCTGTGCATGGTTGCACCAAGCGTCGCCAACGCCCCCACATTCCAGGAGATTCGCAAGGCTCCGAAGGCACTTCTCCACGATCATCTGGACGGCGGGTTACGCCCGGCCACCATTGTGGAACTCGCTGACACTATCGGGCACCGGCTTCCCGCTGGCGACGCCGACGCGCTCGCGGACTGGTTCACCGCGGCGGCCAACTCCGGGTCGCTGGAGCGCTATCTGGAGACTTTTGCGCACACCGTCGCGGTGATGCAGACGCCGGAGTCGCTGTACCGGGTAGCCCGTGAGTGCGCGTTGGACCTGGCTGAGGACGGCGTGGTGTACGCCGAGGTGCGCTTCGCGCCGGAGCAGCATCTGGAGCGCGGGCTGGCGCTGCCGGAGGTGGTGGAAGCGGTGCTGGCCGGTTTCGAGGCCGGTTCCGTGGAGGCCCGCGCCGCCGGAAGCCCGATCCGCATCGGCACCCTGCTCACCGCGATGCGACACGCGGCCAGGTCGATGGAGATCGCCGAGTTGGCGGTGCGGTTCCGCGACGTCGGGGTGGTCGGCTTCGACATCGCCGGTGCCGAGGCGGGCTACCCGCCCACCCGCCACCTCGACGCGTTCGAGTACCTGCAGCGCGAGAATTTCCACTTCACCATCCACGCCGGCGAGGGCTTCGGCCTGCCATCGATCTGGCAGGCGTTGCAGTGGTGTGGCGCTGACCGGCTCGGACACGGTGTCCGGATCGTGGATGACATCGAGGTGTTCGATCGCGCTGCCGGTGCCGAAGGGGTACGGCTGGGCCGGTTGGCCGCGTACGTGCGGGACAAGCGCATCCCGCTCGAGTTAGCCCCGTCGTCGAACGTGCAGACGGGCGCGGCGACGTCGATCTCGGCGCACCCGATCGGGTTGCTGCGGGAGATGCGCTTCCGCGCCACCGTGAACACGGACAACCGTCTGATGAGCGGCACCAGCATGTCTCGGGAGATGTCGCTGCTGGTCGAGGCCTTCGGGTACAACTGGTCCGATCTGCAATGGTTCACGATCAATGCGATGAAGAGTTCGTTTATTCCGTTCGACGAGCGCCTGGTATTGATCAACGAAGTGATCAAGCCGGCCTACGCCAAGCTCATCTCCGGCTGAAGGATTCGATCCGCGTTGGCACATATGTCTTGTTTCATTGATGTCGATTCGATCTGCCGGAACGATCGTTAAGCTCTAAGCGCTCGCGGTTCGATCCGTTTTGATCCGCTTTGACTTGTGGACAAGTCGGGTACATGGGGCATCAATGTTGTCTGTCACCCATTCAACTCAGAGTGATCACTTCATTACCTGAATGTTGTGGGGTGGGCTGGGCTTTCTTCTTGCCACGCGGCGTGATGGAATCTCCGGGGCCGGCCCTCGAACTCTCGCGTGGGTGCGGCGATTGACTGGTGCCCCTGCCGCCGGGCGGCACTGGTTCGGAGGGTGGTGAGGTGAGCACACAGCCAAGCGCGCCGATCAGTGGCCCGACGCGCATCTCCAGGCCGGTCCAGTGGGTCCGGGACCTACCGATCTGGACCAAGCTCGGCCTTATCATGCTCGTGCCGACCATCGCCACCATCGTGGTGGGTACCGCTGGTCTGTTCGACCAGGTGCAACAGGCCAACAGTGCCGAGCGTGCGCGCACGTTGTCGGTGCTGTCCGGAGACGCTGGTGTGCTCGTGCACCGCCTGCAGGACGAGCGTGCGTTCGCCATGCAGTTACTGACGACGCAGGGTGACGCCGTCACCAAGGTCAAGAGCGACTACTCCAAGCAACAGCAGCAGACCGACACCGCCAACGCGAAGTACCGGGTCAGCCGCTCCACCGTGGCAGATATCCCGGACAACCTGCGCGGCCTGCTGGACCGGATCGAAAGCCAGCTCGGCGAACTTCCCGTGCTGCGGGCCGACGTCGAGGGACT
Source organism: uncultured Actinomycetota bacterium (assembly GCA_963742855.1). Taxonomy (GTDB): domain Bacteria; phylum Actinomycetota; class Actinomycetes; order Mycobacteriales; family Micromonosporaceae; genus CAVUNP01. Next base: position 480,704 of record CAVUNP010000007.1, read on the forward strand.
CAACAAAGTCCCGCTGTCGATTACCGAGCGCCGCTACCAGGTGCTCATCGCCGACCTGCTCGGCATTCGTGACTTCGCCGCCCAGCTCACCGGTGACTCCACTGTGACCGACCGGATGCGGGCGGCGTCCGCGGTGGCCACCGAGAAGGAGTTCCTGTCCCAGGAACGGGTGGTCATCCTCAAGGCTCTGGCCGACCGCCAGTTGACCGACGCCTCCCGGCGGGCTTACATCGGCGCCCTGGCCGGCCAGGATCTGGCCCGCGGCGACTTCGCCGCGGTGGCCACGCCGGACCAGCAGGAACTACTGGATCGCACCGTGTCCGGTGAAGCGTTGCGCACCTCGCTGTTCCTGGAGGGCCAGATCGACGGCCTACCCGTCAACGGCGACCCCACCGCGCTGTTCAGCATGGCCGACTGGGACAGGTCGATGGTGGCCAGTGCCAACCAGATGGAGACCGTCGAGTCGGCGCTCAACGCGGAGGCGCAGAACGCGGCCAGCCAGCTCGGCGACCAGGTGCAGCGTCGCGTTCAGGTCGAGTTCGCTCTGTTGCTGATGACCATGCTGCTCGGTGCCCTGTTCGCCTGGATGGTGGCGCGATCGATCCGTCGGTCGCTGCGTGACCTGCGCCAGGGCGCTCTCGCGGTCGCCCAGTACGGCTTGCCCCAGGCGGTGGCGAGGCTTCGTGACCCGGCCCTGCCCAGCCATATGTCGCCGGCCACGATCGCACTACAGATCGCCGAGCCGCTACCCGTACGCAGCAAGGACGAGTTCGGGCAGGTGACCGAGGCATTCAACGCGGTCCACCTGGAGGCGGTGCGCACCGCCGCCGAACAGGCCGCGCTGCGCTCCTCGGTCGCCACGATGTTCGTCAACCTCGCCCGCCGCAGTCAGATCCTGGTCGACCGCCTGATCGGTCACCTGGACCGGTTGGAGCGCGGCGAGCAGGATCCGGACCGGTTGTCCGAGCTGTTCCAGCTCGACCACCTGGCCACCCGGATGCGTCGTAACGACGAGAACCTGCTGGTCCTCGCCGGTGCTGACTCGACCCGCGTACAGCGTGAGCCGGCCGCGTTGATGGACGTGCTGCGGGCCTCGCAGTCCGAGGTGGAGCACTACACCCGCATCGAGTTCGCCGTGGTCGACCAGGACATCGAGATCGCCGCCCACGCGGTGAACGACCTGGTCCACCTCATCGCCGAGCTGTTCGACAACGCCACCGCGTTCTCGCCGCCGGACACGGCGATCAGGGTGGAGGCCCGTCGAGTCGGCGACCGGGCGGTGCTGCAGGTCGAGGATCGCGGCATCGGCATGTCACCCGAGCAGTACGCCGAACTCAACGACAAGCTGGCCACGCCACCCATGGTGGATGTCGCGGTGTCCCGGATGATGGGCCTGGTCGTGGTTGCCCGGCTGGCCTCCCGCCACGCCGTCAAGGTCGAGTTGCGCCCGGCGCAGGGCCGCGGCACCATCGCAGACGTGTTGCTGCCTGGCGGCGTACTCGTCCCGCGGGCACTGGCTGGCCGTACGCAGTCGCCGGCCGGCTTCCCCGCAGCCCGTCCGGCGCCCTCACCCGGACCCGCTGGCCCGCCCACCGGGCGATCGCTGTTCGGGCCGCCGCTGGCCTTGGAGTCGAGTCCTGGCGGATCGTCGCTCTGGCCGTCCAATTCGGACGATTCTTTCGGGGGTTCGCGGGTACCGCCGCCGAATAACCCGGCCATGCCGACCGGTGCTGCCATGCCGCCGCCGGTGATGCCGCTACCGCCCATTGCGCCTCAGGCCCCGACGGCGGCCCCTTCGTCGCCGGGTGGACCACCCGCTGGTGGCGGTCTGGGCGCGGCGTTGGCGCACGAGTACGGGCTACCCACCAACGGAGGCTCGTACACGGCCAGCGGCCTGCACAACGCCGGCAACGGCAACGCAAAAACGGGCAACGGTCCCAACGGGCGGTCCCTGCCAGCCTGGTATGACCTCACCGGGGCTGGCGCCGAGAGCGCCGCACCGACTGACCAGGATCCTTTGCCGCATCGACGCCAGAGGGACGATGCGGAGCCGGGTGCCGAGGCCGGCCCGGACGGGGCGTCGGGCGTAGCGCCGTCACCGTTCGCTTCCGGCCCGCCGCCAGCAGCCCGGCCGCCGGTATGGCCGCCGGTGAGTGAGGGCACCGACTACTCGTCCGAATCGGTTCCGGGCATTCCGGAGACACTGTCCGCGTCGCTGGACATGACGTCGGAGCTGCCCAGGATGCGTTCGGCGGCCATGGAGGCGCCGCCGCCAACCGGCTATCCGCGGCCGGACATGTCGGCCGCGCCTGCGGGCTACTCCGACGACATGACCATGGAGCTGCCGATCTTCCGCGAGTTGGAGTCGGCCTGGTTCCGGCCTGAGCCGGCGTCGCTACCCTCCGGTCCGGTGGGACGCGTCCGCGTGGCCCGGTGGGGTACCGGATCCGCGGCCTGCGGCCGGCGACAGTTTCGCCAGGTCAGGCGGTTCGGCGACAAGTGCTGCGGGGCGGCCGGACCGGACTTCCGGATCCGATGGTGTCAGGCACCCCTCAGACGCGGTATCGTGGCGCTCCGTTGCCGACGACGGTTGGAGCGCGGCTCAGGCCGCGCTTGAACCACAAGATGGTGGCTCCACCGAAATGGGGCTTCCGCGCCGGATCCCGATGGCCCAGTTGGTTCCCGGAGGGGTCGACCAGCCGACCGCCGGTGCCGCACCTGAACGACGCACACCCGACTCGGTCCGCGGTCTGCTCTCTGCGTACCACCGGGGTGTGACAAGGGGCCGCGACGCCCACGGCAAGGACGCGGATTCGACATCGATGAGTCCGCAGAACAGTGGCAGGGAGCAGGAGGCATGACAAGTACGCAGGATCTCGGTTGGCTACTCGCCAACTTCGCTGATCGCGTTCCAGGCGTCGCCCATGCAATCGCGGTGTCGGCCGACGGGTTGCTGCTCGCAGCGTCCCGCGACCTGCCGCGCGACCGTGCCGACCAGCTTGCCGCGATCTCTTCGGGGCTCGTCAGCTTGACGCAGGGGGCCGCACGTTGCTTCGAGGGCGGGGCGGTTCTGCAGACGGTGGTCGAGATGGACAACGGGTTCCTCTTCCTGATGTCGATCTCGGACGGCTCGTCGTTCTCGGTGTTGGCGGCGCGAAGCTGTGACGTCGGCCAGGTCGGCTACGAAATGGCGCTGCTTGTCGATCGGGTGGGTGAGGCCCTCACACCTCAGCCGCGTTCGACGGCGTCGGTTTTTGGCTGACCCCTACGCGCCCTATGGTGATCAACCAAGGAATCGGCCTACGGGCCTGTGGCGGGCCCCGCCGACCGGTTCCACGGCTCATGTGACGTCGCGACGGCGGCACAGCGGGGCAACTGCTCAACCGAACAGGAACACAAAGGCTTCGCGTCAGCGAAGCGAGATGACACTGAGGACGGATGTGGAGGAGGTGATCGGCAATGGTGGGCCCGGGAGATGAACCAACAGGCGCCTTGGTCAGGCCATATGCCGTCACCGGCGGCCGCACCCGGCCGAAGGTCGAGATCGCCATCGAAGCGCTAGTGGAGACGACGGCCAAAGGCCGCACCAGTAGCCGGGATGGCCTCACCCATGGCCGTGAACAGAACTACATCGTGACCCTGTGTGACGGAAGGCTGCAGTCGCTGGCCGAGATCTCGGCCCGGATGCAACTTCCTTTGGGCGTGGCCCGCGTGCTTGTCGCGGACATGGCCTCTGATGGCATGGTCTCGATTTATGAGCCGACCTCGATCGACGGAAACGACGCGGTGGGCACAGAACTGCTTGAGAGGGTGCTGAGTGGACTACGGAAGCTCTGACATGACGCACCGTCCGTCGTCCGGTCGAGTGACGTCTGCCAAGATCGTTATCGCTGGTGGCTTCGGTGTCGGCAAGACGACGCTGGTCGGGTCGGTCTCGGAGATCACACCTCTGACCACAGAGGCGATCATGACGTCGGCCGGTGTCGGGGTCGATGACACCCGGCAGGTGCCGGGTAAGACCACCACGACGGTCGCGATGGACTTCGGTCGTATCTCCATCGACCATGACCTGATCCTGTACCTGTTCGGTACACCGGGCCAGACGCGTTTCTGGTTCATGTGGGACGAACTGGTCCGGGGCGCTATCGGCGCGGTGGTCATGGTCGACACGCGGCGGTTGGCCGACTGCTTCGCGGCGATCGATTTCTTCGAGCATCGCCGGCTGCCCTACCTGGTGGCGATCAACTGCTTCGACGGCGTGCAGTACCACGACCCGAACGACGTGCGTGAGGCCTTGGCCATCTCGCCGGACGTGCCGGTGCTCAGCTGTGACGCGCGGACCAGGGAGTCCACCAAGAACGTGCTGATCGCCCTGGTCGAGCACGTGCTGTCGTTGCGTCGCCCGAGGGCCACCTCCCCGGCGTAACGCCCCAGACAACCAAGCTGGCGCCGCGCTCCCTCGGGAGCGCGGCGCCAGTTATGTCATCGACGCGGGAACTCTCGTTGAGCCCAACTCGGGCGTGGGTGACGGCGGTGCCCGACCGGGCTTACTTGATGTGCAGCAGGTGAGGCGCGAGTTGGCCGGCGAACTGGGCGAGTTCGAATCCCAGCCGTTCGCGATCGGAGTGTGACGCGGCCAACAGGCTCAACACCACCCGTGGGGCGACCGGCGCGGCCAGCAGCAGACCGCCGTACATCTCCACGATGACGTGCCGCGGGGCCCCGGTGTTCATCATGATCCCGGCGCCGTCCGCGATGCTCAGCAGGCCGGCACCGATGGTGGCCAGTTGCTGGGCCCGGTCGGCGGGTAGGCCGGCGGACAGCGCCACGCTCACACCGTCCACTGTGGCCAGTACGGCGTGGGCGGCACCAGGGGTGCGGGCGAGCATGCTGGCCAGCAACGAGTTGAGGCTGCTCGAGTAGGTGGCGGTGGTGCTCATCAGGACAGCCGCGCCCGCTGGTCTTCGCTCTCGCGAGCCCGTTGTTCACGGTTGAATTCCCACGCGGCTCGGTCGCGCTGTCCCACCGCGTATCCGCCGATCTCTTGGCCACGTTGCCAGCCCCGGAAGTAGCCCGAAGTATGCGTGGCGATGCTCTGTGGATCCCGCACGATCCGCAGCTGCCGTGGCGGCTCATCGGCCGAACCGGGCACCAGGTTGGCCTGTGGGACCCGGCGTGGCAGGCCAGCCGTGGTGGCTGTGCCCGCCGACGGGCTGGACAGTCGCTCCGCGGCCCGCCAGCCCTCATCGGCCAGGTGACCCCAGGTGGGCGCATCCTCTGCCGGTGCGTCCGCGTCGGCCAGGATGAACCAGGCCGAGTTGGACTGGGTCTCGGAGAAGATCAGCAAATCGGTGTCCTCGGCGACCGGATTCGCCGGGGGTTCGGGGGGCCGGCCACCCGGGATCACGCGTAACGCTGGTGCTGTCGTCGTCGCGCCGATCGGATCGGTCAGCGGGTCGACTCGGGCGTCCTCGACCAGGCGTAGCCCCGGCGACTCCATCGAGTGCTGCCTGGCGCCCCGGGCAGCTGCCTTCAGGGGGTCCAGGTTGAACGCGGCGCTGTGTGTGCCCTGCTCCTCGCCTGCTCGCGAAGCGGAGGCGGGCAGGCTGGCGTACACGGCCGCGAACTCGTCGCCAGCGCCGTCCACCGCCGGCCAACTGCCGGAGTTCTCCACCGGCGGCCAACTGCCACTGCCGCCGTCCGCCGGCCAGGCCTCGCCGTAACCGTCGTGCCGACCGGCGTACCCGGCCTGGTCCTGATAATCCGGGTAACCGGGTTGCGGATAGGACTGCGCGTGGCCGTACGCCGCCGGGTCGGCATAGTCGGACGCGCCGCGTTGGCTCGGGATGGCCATCGCGGGCGTGGGCATCCCGGAGGCCGCGGCGCTGGCCGCGCTGGCCCGGGGCGACAGTCGGCTGGGCGGCACCTCGGCCGCTGGGCCGCGTCGGGCGAGCGCGGGAGACACGGGTGCTGCGGAGGAATGCACCAGGTACGGCCGGGGCGGGACCGAAGAACCGCCGCCGGTCAGCGTGCTGAGTCGTTCGACCAATGACCCGATGAGCGCGGCCGACGCGCAGTCGCAGGCCCGTACGGCTGCCACTGCCTGCATGACGGTCTCGGCCACCACCGGCGCGAACCCGCGGTTGGCGTTCCATCGGGGCGACTCCTGGACCGCCACCCGCAGCGCGGTGATGGCGGACACCGTCGTGGTGGTGTCGGCGACCCCGCTGGCGGAGAGCTCGGCGATCAGAGCGGATTCCCGGTTCCGGGTGGTGGGGGAGGCGGTGAGCATGCTGGGCTCCGGCAGCGCCTCGAGAATCCTCAACGGTACGTATTCGGCGGGATCGGGATAGGCCCGCAACGCGGCCGGATACAGCTCCCGCAGTACTTCCCGCAACGCGGCGGCGGCAGCCTGCCGGCCCGCGGTCACCGCACCGTGCGCGGCCAGGAGTGGCTTGAACTCGTCCAGGTTCCAAGACGGGCTCTGTGCCGTGGCGTAGAGGGCACCGGCCTGCAGCGCTCGGGCCAGCCCCACCGCGGCTCGCTGGGATTGCGGGGCCTGTGCCTCCTCGTACGACGTGTCGTCGGAGAATCGGTCGGCGAAGTCGGCCAGGCTGGCCTCGTCCGCGATCGCGAGGGGGCGGGCGGCTGCCGCGAGTAGTTGCGCGATGAGGTGGTCGTGGCGATCCATGGCAACCGGCGCGGCGCCGCCGGAACGGTCCGCGAGCAGGGCGCCGAGGTAGGCGTATCCGGCGGGGTCATCGCTGATATGGCGCATGTCGAGCAGGCGACCGGAGTCGTCCACTACGGCGACCGTCAACCACGGCGCCATTTCGGCAGCGGCCACTCCGCAGTACACCCGCACCAACGCCACCGCGTTGACCTCCTCCCAGGTCCGCCAGGTGCTCATAGGCGGGCCACGTTGCGCTCAAGACCGATGGTCCCTGGTGTGGACGGGAACCGCAACGGCCCGAGGACTGTCACCGCACCGGTGTGGACCGCGATCGGACCAAGCTAGTCTCGCCACTGCGCCACCGCCGAGATCTTGCCGATCACCGTCCGCCAGGCCAGCGAAGACTGTTGGGCTGGGATCTTGCGCAGTCTGCGCTTCGCAAAAAACGCACCCACTCCGCCGTCTTCGACGGCCCGCAGCGCCTCGTCCAGGTCATCCAAGGGGGAGCCGGCCGACATCGCGACAACGACGGTGTCGATGCGCAGGGCGTAGCTGAGGTCCCGCGCCAGCTCGCCGGCCCGCAGGATCAGTGGCGGATCCCACGCGTCCGGGCCGCCACGCAGGTTCTCGACCACGAGGTCCAGCTCGTACCGGTCGTCGTCGAGCGGCACGATGTCCTCGGCCTTCACCCGTTTCACCAGGTCAGACCAGGTGTCGAGCACGCTCAGGTCGTGCTCCCCGCCAGACTTGACGAACTCGACGAGCTTTTCCGGGTTGTGAAAGAGGTAGACGCGACCCTTACGTCCAAGAAAGACGGGTACGTCCTCGAGGTTCTCCTCCTCCTCCTCCTCCTCTTCCTCGTTGTCGAACTCGTCTGCGTCTTCCTCGTCGTCGGGGTCGTCATTGTCGAGCTCGTCATTGTCGAGCTCGTCATCGTCGAGCGTCGTCGCGGTCGTCGTCGGCTTTGGTCGACTTGTCGCTCGTCGCTGTCGTCGCCGTCGGACGCCCGGCGGCGTCTCGCCACGGCCGCGCTGGCTGCTTCGAAGTCATCGAGATCTTCAGCGTCGCCCCGGTCGACTTCGGGGATGCCCACCTCGCTCGCCGGTCGGTACGCCCGCAGCGTGTACCCGACTCCGCCCGGTAGCGCGATCTCGATTGGATCAATGCGTACGTCTGCCCAGAGCGCATTGGTTCGCGTAGAGCGACCCGCAGCCTCGTCGGCGGGATCGTCTGCGGCCACGTCGACCTCCGTCATACCTAGGGCGCCTTGGACTCGATTCGAGGGGCCCTCTCGCGGCCCGTAGGTCGAATCCTTGGCGGGGTGAGCCTTGGGCGCCGTTGGACTGGGTATCGTATCGGCGACTCAGCGCACACCTTAGTCTGTGTGCGCACAGTCGCGTCCCTCGCCCCGCGGCGCGTCGGGGCAACCTGCGTCGGGTGGTGCGGCTACAGGCCTTTGGGGTGCCAGACCGTCTTTGCTTCGAGGAAGGCGAGCAGTCGCTCCAGTCCGGGCTCGGCCGACCAGTCCTCATGGGCCTGGGGTCGCAGCACCCGCTTGAGGTTCTCCGCCGCACCGATTTCCAGCTCCGTGGCCAGCGCGGGATCGGACACCCCGGTCAGGTCGAGGGCGTTCACGTCCAGATGCGAGGCGAGCCATGGGCCGGTCTCGGCGACCCGTCCGGTGAGCAGGTTGACCACCCCGCCCGGCAGGTCCGAGGTGGCCAGCACCTCGGCGAGCGTGATCGCTGGTAGTGGCCGGTCGTCGGCGGCGAGCACCACGCAGGCGTTACCGGTGACGATCACCGGCGCGATTACGCTGACCAGTCCGAGCAGGGACGAGTCGGCCGGCGCCACCACGCCGACCACTCCGGTCGGTTCCGGTGTGGTGAGGTTGAAGAAGGGACCAGCCACCGGGTTGGCGTTGCCGTACACCTGGGCGATCTTGTCCGCCCAACCGGCATACCAGACCCAGCGGTCGATCGCCGCGTCAACGGCGGCGCCGGCCGCTGCCTTGGCCATCCCCTCGCCGGCGCGCACCTCGTCCACGAACTGCGACCGGCGGCCTTCCAGCATTTCGGCGATCCGGTAGAGGATCTGACCACGGTTGTACGCGGTCGCGCCGGACCAACCGGGCACCGCGGACCGGGCCGCCTTCACCGCGTCCCGGACATCCTTGCGCGAGGCGAGTGCCGCGTTGGCCAGGAACTCGCCGTCGCTCGCGTGCACCGCAAACGACCGGCCGGACTCGCTGCGCGGGAATGCGCCACCGATGAAGAGTTTGTACGTCTTGCGTACGTCCACTCTGGACTCCGGCTCGACGGGCTTAGTGGGCAAGGTAGGCCTCCAGACCGTGGCGGCCACCTTCGCGGCCATAGCCCGACTCCTTGTAGCCGCCGAACGGGCTGGTCGGGTCGAACTTGTTGAACGTGTTGGCCCACACCACGCCGGCCCGGAGCCGGTCGGCGATGGCAAGGATGCGCGAACCCTTCTCCGTCCAGATGCCGGCCGACAGCCCGTACGGGGTGTTGTTCGCCTTCTCCACGGCTTCCGCCGGGGTGCGGAAGGTCAGTACGGACAGCACCGGCCCGAAGATCTCCTCGCGGGCGATGCGGTGCGCCTGGGACACTCCGGTAAACAGCGTCGGCGCGAACCAGAACCCGTTTGCGGGCAGCTCACACGGCGGCGACCAGCGCTCGGCGCCCTCTTCCTCGCCGGCGGCCGACAGCTCCTGGATGCGCTGCAGTTGGGCGGCTGAGTTGATCGCGCCGACGTCGGTGTTCTTGTCCAGCGGATCGCCGACACGCAGGTTGGCCATCCGCCGCTTCAGGCTTTCCAGTAGGGAATCCGCAATGGACTCCTGCACCAGCAGCCGGGAACCGGCGCAGCAGACATGGCCCTGGTTGAAGAAGATGCCGTTGACGATGCCTTCGACCGCCTGGTCGATCGCCGCGTCGTCGAACACGATGTTGGCGGCCTTGCCACCCAGTTCCAGGGTGAGCCGCTTGCCCGTGCCGGCCACGGACCTGGCGATCGCCCGGCCGACCTCGGTCGAACCGGTGAACGCCACCTTGTCCACGCCGGGATGCTCGACCAGCAAGCGGCCCGTCTCGCCGCCACCGGTGACGATGTTGACCACGCCGGGCGGCAGGTCGGCCTGCTGGCAGATCTCGGCGAAGGCCAGCGCGGTCAGCGGCGTGGTCTCCGCTGGCTTGAGTACGACGGTGTTGCCGGCGGCCAGGGCGGGGGCGATCTTCCAGGCCAGCATGAGCAGCGGGAAGTTCCACGGGATCACCTGCCCGGCGACACCGACCGGCCGCGGCTGCGGACCGAAGCCGGCATGGCTCAGCTTGTCAGCCCAGCCGGCGTAGTAGAAGAAGTGGGCGGCCACCAGCGGTATGTCGACGTCGCGGGACTCCCGGATCGGCTTGCCGTTGTCGATCGACTCGAGTACGGCGAGCTCGCGGGACCGCTCCTGGATGATCCGGGCCAGCCGGTAGAGGTACTTGGCCCGGTCCGCCCCGCGCATCCGGCTCCACACCCGCTCGTACGCCTGGCGGGCCGCGGTCACAGCTGCGTCCACATCGGACTCATCTGCTTCGGCAACCTCCGCCAGCACCTCCTCGGTGGCGGGGTTGATTGTCTTACGCCGTTGGGCCGCGTCGACGAAGTCGCCGTTCACAAACAGACCGTACGACGATTTGATGTCCACAACAGAGCGTGATTCGGGCGCCGGTGCATAGTCGAAGCTCGGCATGTTCAGTCCAGGGTGACGTAGTCGGGGCCGCTGTAGCGACCGGTGGCCAGCTTCATCCGCTGCATCAACAGATCATTGAGCAATGTGGACGCTCCAAATCGGAACCAGTCCGGGTCGAGCCAATCCTCGCCCGCGGTCTCGTTGACAGTCACCAGGTACTTGATGGCGTCCTTGCTGGTCCGGATGCCGCCGGCCGGTTTCACGCCAACCTGGCGGCCGGTGGCGGTCCGGAAGTCGCGCACCGCCTCCAGCATCACCAGGGTCACCGGCAATGTGGCGGCCGGAGTCACCTTGCCGGTGGAGGTCTTGATGAAATGCGCCCCGGCCAGCATGGCCAGCCAACTGGCCCGGCGCACGTTGTCGTAGGTCGCCAGCTCACCGGTTTCCAGGATCACCTTGAGGTGTGCCGACCCGCAGGCCGCCCGTACCGCCGCTATCTCCTCGAACACGTCCAAGTAACGGCCGGACAGGAACGCACCCCGGTTGATGACCATGTCGATCTCGTCCGCGCCGGCGGCGACCGCGTCACGGGTGTCCATCAGCTTGACCGCCATCGATGCTTGTCCCGATGGGAAGGCGGTGGCCACGCTGGCCAGATGGATCCCGCTGCCGCGCAACGCGGCCGCCGCGGTGGGGACCATGGACGGATATACGCAGACGGCCGCCACCGCGGGGCAGGACGGGTCGGTAGGGTCCGGCCGGCGCGCCTTGGCGCACAACGCTTTCACCTTGCCTGGCGTGTCCGCGCCCTCGAGCGTGGTCAGGTCGACCATGCGGATGGCCAGATCGATGGCCCATTCCTTGGCCGAGGTCTTGATAGAGCGGGTACCCAGCATCGAGGCTCGGGCGTCCGCGCCCACCTGATCCACCCCGGGCAGGCCGTGCAGGAATGTGCGCAGGGCCGACTCGGAGCGGGTGACGTCGTTCAGGCCCCCAGCGTCTTCAGGCATCCCAGCTGTGGGCAACCCGGTTGCGGGCTTGGCGGTCACCGTCATGGCGCCGAGTCTACCCACGTCTCGTTTGGCGGATTCTCACGAAGAAACCCGTGGGTGCTCGGCAAGCCTCCGCGGTGGCCGGTCCTGCCTCGTTGTCGCTTCGGGGAAGCGCCAGGGCCAAACTCTCAACCGTTCTTTACCAACCGTACGTGCCCGCGCCACCCGGGGTTGGTCGATGTCTTGCGAGCGTGCAGGTATGCGCGTGGTCAATTTTAGCGATACCTACCTGCCGCGTCGGGACGGGATCATCACTTCGATCCGCACTCTGGCGACTGCGCTGAGTGATGCCGGGCATGCCACCTTGACGGTGGTTCCCCGTCACCCGGGGCAGCCTGACGATGAGTCGCTCCTGCGCCTACGTTCCGTGCCCTGCGGTGTCGCCGATCTGCGCCTGTCGACCTGGCTCGTGCGCGCGGCGGCTGCGAACGCGACCGTGGACACGGTCGCCGCCTACCGGCCCGATGTGATCCACGTCCACACGCCCGGACCGGTGGGGCTGCTCGGGGTACTCGCGGCACAGCGACTCGGGTTGCCACTGGTGCAGAGTTATCACACCGACCTGCACGCCTACGCCGAGGCGTACCGGATGCCGGCTCGCGCCTTCCGGGCGTCGGTGCGCCTCTACGCGCGCAGGCTGGGTGTGCCGCGACCGCCGTCGCGTCCGGGCCCCGTTGGCGCGCCGGCCGACTCGGGCCGGCGCGCCGCCGCGGCGCAGCGGCGGTTCGTCGCGGTGGACGACTTCAACACCCTGCTGCTGGGCGACGCCGACGCGATCGTGGTGCCGACCCGCGCGGTGTTGGACCGCATCTGCCTGCCAGTTGCCGACGAACGGGTCTTTCTTGTGCCCACTGGCGTCGCGGCGCGCCGGGACAACCCCGCGGCGGTGGTGGACTTCCGGACGCGCTACGGCATTTCCGTCGATGACCAGGTTGTCCTGTTCGTCGGTCGGATCAACCGGGAGAAGGGCATCGACCTGCTGATCGAGGCGTTCGCCCGGGTGCTCGCCGATTGCCCGCGGGCCCGGCTGGTGCTGATCGGCGCGATGTACGACTCGAAGTGGTTCGCCGGCCTGACCCGTCGCGCCGGCGCCAGGGTGGCCGAGCGGCTCGTGCTGACCGGGCAGCAGCCGCCGGAGGTGGTCGCGGCGGCCTACGCGGTGGCCGACGTGTTCGCGTTCGCCTCACAGACCGACACCCAGGCGCTGGTGCTGCAGGAAGCCGCGTTGGCCGGGCTGGCCTCGGTCATCGTGGATCCACTGCTGCACCGGTGCGGCCCGCTCGCCGGCACCGGCGTACTCAGCGAGCCGACCGCGGCTGCCTTCGCGGCCGCGGTGTCGGCGCTCCTGCGGGATCCGGACCAGGCGCGCGGCATTGGCAGGGCCGCATCCGACCGAGCCGCCGCACATTGCCCCGCCCGCTATGCCGCGGCCATGGTGGACGTCTACGAGTACGCGGCTGGCAACCGCGTCTCGGGCGGCCGTCGGTTGCAGCACCAGGCGGCGAGTGCGACCGGAGATCTGTTGCCGGTAGTTTGAACGCTCGTGGACGTACTCGTCGTAGAACACCCCCTGGCCAAGACCCGACTCACCGCAATGCGGGACGAACGCACTGATTCCAGCTCGTTTCGGGCGGCCCTGCACGAACTCACGACGATGCTGCTCTACGAGGCGACCCGCAACATCAGCGTGGACACGTACGAGATATGCACGCCGGTCACGTCGACGGCTGGCTACCGGGTAGCCAGCCCGCCGTTGCTGGTCCCGGTGCTGCGGGCCGGACTTGGCATGTCGGATGCCGCCCTCGCGCTGCTGCCGGAGTCCTCCATGGGATTCGTCGGGCTGGCCCGGGACGAGCACACCTTCCAGCCGCGGGCCTACCTGGAGTCCCTGCCCGCTGACCTGTCCGGCACCTCGGTCATCGTGCTCGACCCGATGCTCGCCACCGGTGGGTCGCTGGAACACTGCGTGCGGCTGATCGCCGACCGCGGCTGCACCGACATCACCGTGATCTGCGCGCTGGCCGCCCCGGAAGGCATCGAACGGCTGCAAGCATCCGGCCTCGCGCTGCGCCTGGTGACTGCTTCGATCGACGCCCAGCTCAACGACCGGGCCTTCATCGTGCCCGGCCTCGGCGACGCCGGCGACCGCCAGTTCGGCGGCATGCCCCGCTTCTAACCCCTCTGCCTGCCGCCGTGCCCCCTGGCCTTCGGGCTTATCCGTGATCCGTGTGGATTTTGGCCCGCCTGGTGTCCACTTTCGACATGGATCACGAATTGGGGGTTGGTGGGGTCGCGCGGGGTTCGCGGTGTGCGTGATGCATGTGGATTTTGGCCCGCCTGGGTGCCAGGCTGGTCGGCTACCTGTGGCCGACAGTGTCGCCCCTGGCTTGCCGCGTGCCTCGTTGATCACTGGCGTCTGTTGTCGCGATCCGGTGCGCTAACGCCCGCGGAGCATGGCGTGGGTGACAGCAGGGTGCACCAAACCCCGTTGATCACGGGTTGGAGGGCTGTCGGGGTGCAGTAGTGCCCGCTGATCATGAACATGGCGGCGGTTCACGTTGATCACCGGGCTCTACTGTTGCTGGCGCGACACCAAAGTCGGGTGGTCATGCGTGTGCAGGCTTGGCGCTTGATCACTGGGGTTTGCTGCCGCGATCCGGTGCACAAAGGCCCGCTGATCATGGCCTCCACTGTCGACGTGGATCGCGCTGTGGTTGGTGTGGGTCGCGGGTTCGCGGTGTGCGTGATCCATGCTGGGATCTGGCCCACCTGATGTCCACTTTCGATATGAAAACACAAATCTGAGGTTATCGGGTTTCGCGTTGTCCGTGATCCATGTGGATTTTGGCCCGTCTGGTGTCCTGTTTCGACGTGGATCACGAGCTAGGGGTTGGTGGGGTCGTGCGGGGTTTGCGGTGTGCGTGATCCGTGTGGATTTTGGCCCGCCTGGTGTCCACTTTCGACGTGGATCACGAATTAGGGGTTCGCGGGGCGGGGCGGGCGAACATGAGTGGTAGGAGCAGGATGCCAAGGAAGATCGGCGCGGCCATGTAACGCACGAGTTGGCCGGGATTGTTGATCAGCACGTTGAGTTGGGTGGCGAGAATGGTGGTAATGAGAGCAAGCGCGGCGATGTCGCGCCGCCGCCAGGCGAACAGGGCCACCGCCAGGTAGGCGAGGTAGCACCAGGTCGCGCCACGCCAGGTCATCCATTCCAGCCAGTGGACATCGGATCCGTGCCGGAGCCAGGTCGCGGCCCGGTGTGCGGTGTCGCTGAGTGGCGCGGACCGGATCGCGCCCCGGAACGGGCTGCTGTCGATCCGGTCGCGAGGGAAGTCGAAGAGGCGGTCCACGCCCGTGATGGGTACCTTCACGGTACGGCCGGCGACAGGCGCGGGCACCGGGCTCCACGCGATGAAGCCGCGACAGAGCCGGGCGCCGACCATCTCGCCGGGGATCCGCCGGCCCAGGTCCAACCACAGCTGTAGCAGTTGTCCCTGGTGCTGGCTGGCTGCGGCGAAATTGAACTCGTTGTTGCCGTAGGTGACGGTGGAGTCGGCGTTGTAGCAGTTGGCGGTGTCGCGCCAGTAGGACAGCGGGGCCACCGTGGCGAGCAGTCGCGTGTCGGCGTCGGTGAACGCCGCGGGCCGGTCGGCGTAGGCCACGGCGAGGTCGGCGTACACCGGTCCGAGCAGAAGTTCCGAACCCGTCGGTCGTACGCCCGCGGCGGGGTAGACGGCGAGATTGGCGATGAGGCTGACCGCGATGGCAGCCCCACCGGCGAGGAGAATTCGCCAGCGCACCCCGGATAGCACCAGCGCCATGCCGGCCGCGGTCAGGGCGATGACCACAAACCCGTTCTGGCGCAACAGTCCCATCAGGACGAACTCGGCCAGCAAGGCGATCCACAGTGGACGCCGGGCGTGCGGACGGCTGGCCAGCATCCGGGCAACGGTGCCGAGCAGCCACACCTGGGTCACCCCGAACGCCACGTCCTTGACGAGGTAGATGCTGAAGGTGCCGACCACGGGCAGGCACACGGCGGCCACGGCGGCGAGCATCAGCCACCAGGCCCGCACACCGAGCCGGGTCAGCCCAACCACCGCGTAGGCGAGGCCGGCGGCCATGGCCACGGTCTGGGCCAGCGACAGGATGGCCAGTTGCCCCGTGCCTTGCAGGGCAAGCCAGACCAGGCTGTCGTAGAGCACCGAATGCTGCGTGGTCCAGTTGCTGGTGCTGACCTGCCAGACGTACATGATGCTGTCGTAGCTGAGCGTGCCGGGATAGAACGCGATCCACCAGCCCACCAGCACCGCCTGGGTGGCTGCGTAGGTGAGCGCGCCGGCGCGCCACATGGCGGGCCGGGAAGCCCACCAGCGCTGCGCGGCGGCGAAGGCGATCTGCCTGCGCAGCGGGTCGGGCTCGACGACCGGGGTGCTCACCGGACGGGCACGAGGTCCGGTGAGTCCGGCCCGCGTTGCGGCTCCGGATCCAGTTCGGTCTCGAAGACACGGCGCACCACTCGTTCCGAGGCGTGTCCATCGTCCAAATAGGAGAAGCGGGCGCGGAAGCGGGCCCGGGTCTGCGCCGCGTCATCGCTCCACACCTGGCCGGTGCGGAACGCGTCGACCAGGTCGGGCTGATTCCTGGCCACCACGCCGGGCGGCTGGGCCATCAGATCGAAGGTGACCCCGCGCAGGCGGACGTAGGAATCCCAGTCCGGCGCGAAGATGGCCACGGGGCGATCCAGCACGGCGTAGTCGAACATCACCGAGGAGTAGTCCGTGACCAGCACGTCGGCGGCCAGCATGAGGTCCTCGAGCACCGGGTACTGCGTCACGTCGCGGACTTCGGCGTGGCCCGGATCGGCCTTGTTCGGGTGGGGCTGGTTGCCGCGGGTGGCGTCGAAATAGTGCGCCCGTTGCAGCACCACCACCTCCGGTCCGACCGAACGGGCGAACTCCTCGACGTCCAGCATCGGCTGGTACCCGGACAGGTACTCGCGGTGCGTCGGCGCGTAGAGCACCACGGTGGCATGGTCGTCCAGACCGAGGCGGTGTCGGGTGTCGATCACGTCAGCCTCGCCGTCCGGCCCGACGGCCCGGGCCAGCCGGTCATTGCGCGGATATCCGTGCTCCAGTGTCTCGTACGGGCACGGATACGCGCGCGACCAGACTTCCGTGCTGTGCGCGTTGGCGGTCACGCTGAAGTCCCAGCGGTCGCTTCGGCGCAACAGCCGGGCCATGTCGGTGTCCGCCGCGGCCACCGGGAACTGGCTCTGATCCAGGCCCATCACCTTCACCGGCGTCCCGTGGTGGGTCTGCAGATGCGTGGTGCCCGGCCGCTTGACCACGAAGTCCGGGAAGTTGACGTTGTTGACCAGCCACCGGGCCCGTGCCAGGAGGTGGTAGTAGCGCATCGAGCCATCAACCACATAGGACACACCTGGAGGCATCTTGTCGACGTGTCGCCTGTCCACAACCCAGACCCCCTGCACGTGGGGGACGAGTTCCTTTGCCTTCTCGTACACCGCGGCTGGATTGCATGCATAGCCCCGGTACCAGTAGGCCGCATACACGGCCAGCCGTGGATCCACGGGTAGCAACCGCAGTACGTGGTAGAGGGCGATCCCGACTGCCCGTCGGCACCACTGCAGCGCGGCGTCGGTGGACGAACGCACGCGACTCACGGTGCGCCGGGCAGATCGTTTCCCGGTCCGGGCCAACTGCCGCAGGCTGCGCAGGTGCCGAAACGCCCGGTAGGCGTCGGCCGCGACCAGATGGTGACGGGTGCGTTCGAACAACCGGGTCGGGGTGCCGTAGCCGGCTGGCCGGTAGCGGTGGTAGTGCTTGGACATCTGCCGGAAGAACGCCCGGCGACTGCCGGCCGGCAACCGGTCCGGCATGCTCAGCACCACGAGCAGGTGCCAGAGCATCCGGTGGAAGATCTCATCCCGTACGGCCGCCGCCCGCGCGGCCGCGCCAGCGGTACTGGCAGTCGTATCGCGGGCACCGTCGTGTCGCGCTGCACCGTCGTGTCGCGCGGCAGCCTCGGATTGCGTCGCGAGGTCCGGGCGTCCGGCGCATCCGGCCATCTGGTCCAGCCGGTCGAACACCAGCGACCACTGGTCGAACACCTCGAAGTGACGAACGCTGCGGGTCGACGTGATCGCGTCGTTGCGCCGCCGCCGGTAGTGGTAACAGACGCGGCGAAGCGTTGCCACCCGTTGCGCGGCCACCAGCAGCGGATAGGTGAATGGAATGTCCTCGTACCAACCGGATTCGAAGCGCAGGCCCGTACGTAGCAGGAAGTCCCGCCGGATGACCTTGTTCCAGGCCACGGTGAAGACCTTGAGCAGCCGGGGGTCGTTGACGACCGTCGTCGCGTCGGAGGCCAGACTGGGCGGCGGCGTGCCCTGGCCCGTGCTCAGTTCGCCGGTCGCGTTGACCCGGGCGTGGTCCACCACGAGCACCTGCGGGTCGCTGCGGCGTACCGCGTCTGCCACCGCCGGGATCGCGCCCGCGGCCAGCCGGTCGTCGCTGTCGACGAACCAGATGTAGTCGCCAGTGGCCTGGTTCAGGCCGAGGTTGCGCACGTGGCCGTTGCCTATGTTCTCCTCGAGATGGGTGACCTTTACCCGCGCGTCGCGATGCGCGTACTCGTCCAGGATACGACCACTGTGGTCCGGTGAGCTGTCATCGATCGCGATGACCTCGACGTCGGCGAACGGCTGATCGAGCACGGAGTCCAGACATTCCCGCAGATATCCCTGAACGCCGTACACAGGAATGATCACGCTCAAGAATGGCAAAGTCTTCTCCGCCTTCCAGCCCGCTGGCGAACGCCAGACCGATTGCCGTCCGGACCGAATGCCTGTGCTCGTGGCGCCCTGTGCTTGTGGCGCTTGTGCTTGTGGCGTTTCGTGGCGGAGTCTGCACCAGACCGGGGTTGGAACCCGGCCGCCTACAGGCCCAGCGCGGTCGCTACCTCGGCGCGCAACGTGGCCAGTGCGCTGGCAGCCTGTTCGCGGGCGGCCGGGATCCCGACCACACCGTCCAGGCCAACCTGCACCGGCCGCACGACCTCAAGATAAGCCTTCAGCTTGGGTTCCGTGCCCGAAGGCCGAACCACGACCCGGGCTGACCGGGTACGGATCACGACGACATCCGACTGAGGGGTCGAGATCCTGCACATCGGTGACGGCATCGCCCAACAGCGAGACGGGTGGATTACCGCGCAGCCGGGCCATGGTCGCGTCGATGACCGACAGTTCGGATAACCGGACCGAGAGCTGATCGGTGGCATACACACCGAACTCGGCGGCCAATTCGTCCAACCGGTCGCCAAGGGTACGACCGTCGGCTTTCAGGCCGGCGGCCAGTTCGGCCACCAGCAGGGCGGCGGTGATGCCATCCTTGTCCCGCACGTGGCCGGGTGCCACGCAGTAGCCGAGTGCCTCCTCGTACCCGTACCGCAGATCCTCGGCCGCTGCCCGGCACGATCCACTTGAAACCGGTCAGAGTCTGCGCGTAAGGCATGCCGCGGGCCTGGCACAGCGCGGGGAGCAGGCTGGACGACACGATCGTGGTGGCGTAGGTGCCGCGCTCACCGCGTCGCAGCAGATGATCGGCGAGCAGCACGCCGACCTCGTCACCGCGCAGGACGCGCCATCCGACCGGGGTCGGGATGGCGACCGCGCACCGGTCGGCATCCGGATCGTTGGCAATGGCGAGATCCGCGCCAACCTGCGCGGCCAGCGCCAGCACCAGATCCATCGCGCCCGGCTCCTCCGGGTTCGGGAACGCGACGGTCGGGAAGTCCGGGTCGGGCGCGCTCTGCTCCGCCACGCTGGCCACCGGGGCGAAGCCGGCCCGGGCGAACGCGGCTGCCAGCACGTCGCCACCCACACCGTGCATCGGGGTGTAGGCACAGGTCAGACCCGCCCGTACGCCGGCCGGTGCGGTGCCAGGGTCCATCGCCGCCACGTCGAGTACCGCCATAGCACCGTCCAGATAGGACTCAAGCAGGCTGTCGTCGAGAGTTTCACCACTGTCGCCGAGGGGGATGGCCGACAGCGGGCCGACCGCCCGGATGGCGGCTTCGATCTCGGCGTCGGCCGGCGGCACGATCTGCGCGCCGGCACCGCTCGGGCCGCCCAGTCCGGCGCCCAGGTAGACCTTGTAGCCGTTGTCCTGTGGCGGATTGTGGCTCGCCGTGACCATCACCCCGGCGCACGCGCCGAGGTGCCGGACGGCGTGGGCCAGCACCGGCGTGGGCAGGGGCCGGGGGAGGACCAGGGCCTTCCGGCCGGCCCCGGTGGCCACTCGGGCAGTCTCCTCGGCGAACCGCCGAGAATGGTGGCGGGCGTCGTATCCGATCACCAGCGGCCCGACGGCCGACCGGCTGTCGAGCCAGCGCACCAGTCCGGCCGCGGCTGCCCGTACGACGGCCAGGTTCATGCCGTTGGGGCCGGCGCGCATCGGTCCGCGCAGCCCGGCTGTGCCAAACGTCAGCGGGCCGGCGAACCGGTCCGCGAGGTCGGCGCTCGATCCGGGCAGGTCGGCGATGACCGCCCGGAGTTCGGCCTGGCTGGTGGGGTCGGGGTCGTCGGCCAACCAGGCCTGCGCCCGCGCCAGTACATCTATGTCCACTGTGGTGAGTGTTTCTGCTAGGCCGAAGCGAACGCGAACGATCGGATCATCTCATCAAAGATGACCTTGCTGTCGGCGAACTTGCTGTCCGGGGCGGTGAGGTAGAAGTAGTACGCGGTCTTGTTGACGATCACGACCTGGCTGATGCCGTGGCGCATGGCCCCTTCGGCACCACAGGTGTATTCAAGCTGCCCGCCGGGCTGGCCGGCCAGGGGCGAGTCTCTCAGGCCCACCTGGGTGTACGGCGCCGGGCAGACATTCGGCTTCTTCAGCTGATTCTCCGCGCTGGCCAGGAAGGTCGCCGGGGTGGCGGAACTGGCTTCGACGTTGATGCGCACCTTGCGGTTGTTGCTCGCCGTCGGATCGATGAAGTCCACATAGGATCCACCGGGGGTCCTGGTCCAGCCGTCCGGCACGTTGATGGAGATGCCGTTGTCCTTGTACTGCTGCACCGGGATCAGCGGACCCTGGCTTCGTGGCGCGGTCGAGTTGGCCGCCGGCGGCGGGACACTCGGGTCGTCCTGGCCCGAGAACCAGCCGGACCACGCGCCGATGGCGGCCAGCAGCACCACCGCGGCCAAGCCGGCGAGCACGATGACCCGGGGTCGCTTCTCTGGGTGCGGCGCGTCGCGCCCCAGTGTCCGGCCCAATTCCCGGGCGCGGCCGGCCATCTGTTGCGCGATCAGCGCGCCGCCCGAGCGGGCCCGGCGCCGGCCAGCGCCATCGCGGCGGTCTGACGGCTGCCACTCGTCGGTACCCGGCAGCGGAGTGGGGCCGGGCCGGGCACCCACGTACGTGCTCGGCGACTGCCGGGGCAGCCCCGGTGCCGGATGGATCGCGGTGGTGTCACCACCACCGGGGCCACCTCGCCGGCGAGCCAGTTGACCGGTGAGCGGTTCGCGCGGGTCGAGCATGGCCCGTCCGCCGACCTGGCCGGTGCTGCGCACCGCGGGCGGCGGGCCGGCGGGTTGGCGCACGATCGCGTAGGGGTCGGTGTTGTTGGTGGCGGCGGCATTGGGGGACCGGCTGAGCGAGCCGGACAGCATCTCGCGCAGCGCCGTCCGGGCCTGGTCGACGCTCCACCGCCGGGCCGGTTCCTTGTCCAGGAGGCCGAACAACACCGGCTCGAGCGGGCCGGCCAGTCGGGCTGGTCGGGGTTCCTCCTCAACCACCGCGCGCATGGTCTCGAACGGATCGCCCCGGTCGAACGGCGGACCGCCCTCCACGGCTGTGTAGAGCGTCACACCCAACGAGAACAGGTCGCTGGGCGGCCCGAAGGCGCCACCGACTGCCCGCTCGGGTGAGATGAAGTGGGGCGAGCCGAGCACCATGCCGGGCGTGGTGAGCTTGCTCTCCTCCGGCAGGCGGGCCACGCCGAAGTCGGTCAGCACGCAGCGGCCGTCGTTGCAGATCAGCACGTTGGCCGGTTTGACGTCACGGTGCAGCACACCTGCGGCGTGGGCCACCTCGAGTGCGCCCAGCATCGCGACGCCCACCTTGGCCACGGCCCGCTGGGCCATCGGGCCATCGTCGATGACCATGTCGGCCAGGCTGCGGGCCTCGAGGAGTTCCATCACGATCCACGGCCGGCCGGCATCGGTGACCACGTCGTAGACCTGCACCACACTGGGGTGGGACAGGGCCGCGGCCGCGCGGGCTTCCCGCAGTGTCCGTTCGCAGAGGGCGTCCTTCTCGCTCTTGGGCATGGTCGGCGGCAGGATGACCTCCTTGACCGCCACGTCCCGGCGCAGCAGCGTGTCGGTGGCCCGCCACACGGTGCCCATCCCGCCGTTGCCAATAGGGACGCGAAGTTCGTATCGTCCACCCACGATCGTGCCGGGGGTGGCACGGTCACCACCGCCCGGTGCTGTTTGCTCGCGCCGCGAAGGGCTCTGCGTGGTCACAGAAGGCACGCCGTCGTACGAGAGGCCATCGAGATCGCGTCGCTCCTGGATCG
Organism: uncultured Actinomycetota bacterium; assembly: GCA_963742855.1. Taxonomy (GTDB): domain Bacteria; phylum Actinomycetota; class Actinomycetes; order Mycobacteriales; family Micromonosporaceae; genus CAVUNP01. The sequence continues at coordinate 502,731 of CAVUNP010000007.1, forward strand.
CCGCGTCCAGCGACGTCGCTGGACTTGACTGAACTTGACTGAACTTGAACCTGGTGAGGGTTACTCCGAGCCCTATCTTGCGTGAGGATGCGCCTGAGGAAAAGTCGCGTGCGAGTCGGATCCCGGCGCGCGTGTCAGTTGTGTCGTCGGGTGACTGCGGTCGGTGACGAGCTACGTCGCGTATCGGTCGGAAGGCGCCCAAAAGTACCGGCAATCACTGCACGCCCCCCGGGGTCGTCTCGATCGGTGCTCGGCGCCCAGCGTAACGAGTCCTGTTGATCTCTGGGTGCCTGCGCCGGCAAGTCGGCGCTCGTCAGGCATTGCTCCTATCGGACATAAAGTGCATACTGGACCGTGAGTTCTTTGTGGTCGACGATCTGGTGTCACCGTGGAGGACTGACGGGTAAAGGTTCTGCTCTGCACGCAGCGTGATGGACCTGAGTGGAGATCATCGTTCGTGAGGTAACGGAATGTAGATAGTGACCTCACCGACGACCTCCCGACTGGGTGGGCGAAGAACCCCCCAATGGGAACGAAGTTACCTTCGCCAAGGTCGTGCGATCGGAGGTCATGGGTTAGATGTCCGCACTGGTACCTGGCAGGAGAGCGCCGCGCATGCGGACGCCGCAAGCCCAGGACACCGATACGAGTGACTCTGGGCAACCGGAATCGAACCCAAATGATATTGCGCTGCGTCACCGCGGCACTAGGCTCGATACGTCCCGGGTAACCGTTGCCTATCGAGATCGAGATACGACAGTGACGAGCGCACTGAAGGTACCCGCGGCGACAAGTGGCCTCGACAGTCCGTGGTGGACGGAGGCGTCGCGGGGGATTGATCTACTGTCCGGCCAACTGGATGGTTGGCTGGCAGCGCGGGGCGCCGAACTGGTGGCGATCCGGCGACACATTCACGCCCATCCGGAGCTGTCCGGGCAGGAATTCGAGACCGCCGCGCTGGTGGCTCGGGAGCTGACCCGGGCCGGCCTCAAACCACGGCTGCTGACCAAGGGCAACGGGGTGATCTGCGACATCGGCAGTGGTGACCGGGTGGTCGCGCTGCGGGCCGACCTTGATGCCCTTCCGTTGCCTGACACCAAAGACGTTCCGTACCGGTCCACTGTCGACAATGTCTGCCACGCCTGCGGACACGACGTACACACCACCGTCCTGTTGGGAGCCGGCCTGGCGCTGGCCGAACTCGGGGCCAGGGGTGAGTTGCCGGGGCGGATCCGCCTGCTGTTCCAGCCGAGTGAGGAGCAGTTCCCGTCGGGTGCCTGCGACGTCATCGCAGAGGGTGGACTGGCCGATGTCAGCTCCATCTTCGCCATGCACTGCTATCCGCAACTGCCGGCCGGTGTGGTGGCGGCCCGGTCCGGCCCGCTGACCGCGGCTACCGACGTCGTGGAGGTGCACCTGTCCGGCCCCGGTGGGCACACCGCCCGGCCGCACCTGACCGGAGACCTGGTGCACGCGCTGGCCCGCGTTGTCGTGGACGTACCAGCCATGCTCAGCCGCCGTACCGATCCGCGATCGGCGCTGAGCCTGGTGTTCGGCGCGGTCCGGGCCGGCGAGGCGGCCAACACCATTCCGATCGAGGGCTTCGCCCGCGGCACGGTAAGGGTTCTCGATCGCGACGTGTGGCGCGACCTTCCCGAACTCGTGCCACAACTGGTGCACGACGCGTTGGTCGGCACCGGTGTGCAGGCCCGTGTGCATTACCTGCGCGGCGTACCGCCGGTGGTCAATGACCGTGAGGCCACCGCGCTGATGGCTGGTGCGGCGGCCGCCGCGCTCGGCCCGGATCAGGTGACCGAGGCCGAGGTCAGCATGGGCGGCGAGGACTTCGCGTTCTATGTCGACAGAGTGCCCGGCACGATGATCCGCCTGGGCGTGGGCCTGCCCGGCCGGGAGCATGTCGACATCCACCAGTCAGGATTCGATGTGGACGAACGGGCTATAGGCCACGGTGTACGGGTATTCGTCCATACCGCCCTCGCTGCCGCAACGGCCGGTTCTGCCTGACCGGCCGTCCTATCCCTGACGCCACCCTGGTATTGAAAGATGATCATGACTAGGGTGTCGCCATGTCGAATGAGGGTCCCCACGACGCGGTTGAATCTGGCTTGGGTTCGGTCCGGAGTGCCGCCGAGCGGCGCGGAGGCCGAAGCCTTGCCACGACGGAGCCGATCAGATCCCAGCCCGAACAACCGACCGAACAGCTGGATGTGCCGTCGCAGAGCCGGGTGACCGAGCCCGACACGCTCACCATGCCGGCGGTCGCGGCACCCACCACGCCGCCGACCGAACTTCGCGTCCACGGGGTCTCCGGCACGCCGGCCGAGGACATGTTGGACCGGCCGCTGATCGTGCAGGTCGCCGGCGACAAGGAGGCCGGATTCTTCCGCCCCCGCACCGAGTACGGCGCGACGCTCGGTCCCGGCGGTGCCCGGCTCGAGGCGTACCGGTGGGGCAACCTCACCGCGGGTGCGGCCGCTCGCGCGTTCTGGTTGCTGTTGCTGCCGTTCACGCTGGCCAATGTGATGGTGTGGCTGCGACCACCGGCGACCGGGACCGGACGCCGGCTGGTGCACGGCCTGTGCCGCATCTTCGCACTGTCTATTTCGGCCACCTTCACCCTCGCCGCGGTCGGCCTTTTCCTGGACCTCGTCGCCTGGCAGTGCGCCACTCCGGGCAACAGCTGCATCGAGGACCGGAAATGGTTGTCGTTCTTCTTCAGCGGCTTCTTCGAGCCGACCGGGCGGCGGCTGGCGCTGGCCGCATTGGGTCCGGTGCTCATCGTGGCGGTGCTGTGGTTCCTCGCCGCCCGCACCTGGGCCCGGTACGAGTCGTACCGGCAACCGGGACGCAACCCTGACGGTGACGGGCTGGCCACGCCGACCTTCTGGGACGGGCGCGACCAGGTCGGGCGGTTGCGCAGCCTGCACGTGGCCGCGATGTTCGCGATCGTTGACGTGGTGCTGCTGTTCGTGTTGCTCAACCACGACCTGAACAGCCAGGCATACCGGGGCGTTGACCTCGGTGGCGTGGCGCCCGCCACGATCACCACCAGCGGTCGGGCCCTGCTGCTCGTGGCTGTCGGCATCATCGTGGCCTGCCTGATCATGCTGTGCTTGCCCACGGTGGTGGATCGCGTCTCGAAGTCCCGTCCGGCCGGCGTCACCGCCAAGGGCCTGCGCTGGCTGGCCCTGTTCGTGACAGCCGCTTCGATCGGCTACGGCCTCCTACCCCGGGCGTCCTGGCTGACCTCCGGGCCGATGCCGCAGTACACCGGGACAGTGACCAAGCTGTTCGCGGTCCAGGCCACCATCCTGGGCCTGCTCGTGGTGATCGTCGCGACCCAGCGGCACCGGTGCAAAGGCGCCTTCCTGGCCGGCTTCGGCACTCCCGTGGTGGGCTCGCTGGCGCTCGGGATGGCTGCCGCCTTTTCCGCCGGCCTGTCCTACCGCACGGCGGACTTCCTCGACGGCGGCGCGACGCCGAGCCCCGCCAGTGCCGGCGCAGGCTACTCCCCGCAGCTGTTGCGGTTGGCGCCACCGGAGTCCTACGAATGGGCCGCGTTCGGCTTCGTGGTGATGTTGCTCGTGGTGTTCGGCGCGGTGTTGTGGACGATGGTGGTGACCAAACCCATCCTGCGTCGTCGGGCCCGCCCGGACACCGACGACGACTACCCGGGCGGCCGCGCGCGGGACCCTCGCCGGGCCGCGCAGCTCGACAAGGCGGTGGCCAATGCCCGGCTCACTGACCACGTGTCCCGGGTCCTCGGCTTCTCCTGGCTGGTCCTCGCCGGCGCCGGTGCCCTGGTCACCGGACTCGCGTTGTTCAATATCGGACCGGTGAAACCGGCCACCTCGGGCAGCGTCGGTGCGCAGGCCATTTCCATCATTTCCAATACCGGCACCTATCTGATCAGCCTGTCGGTGCTGGGCCTGGTCTTCGTGGGGATCCAGACCTACCGCAACCCACGGGTACGGCGCACGGTCGGGATCATCTGGGATCTGAGCACGTTCTGGCCTCGCGCGGTGCATCCGCTCGCGCCACCGTGCTACGCCGAGCGGGTGGTGCCGGAGTTGGTGCACCGGGCCGAATGGCTGGCCACCCAACAGGGAGGCCTGGTGCTGTCCGGGCACAGCCAGGGTTCGGTGCTGGTGGCCGCCACCGTGCTGCAGTTGCCGCCCGAGGCGAAGCAACGCACGGCCCTGATCACCTATGGCTCGCCGCTGTGCCGGCTCTACATGCGCGCCTTCCCGAACTACTTCAACGAGAAGGTCATGAACGACATCAGGTCCGCGGTGGCCGGACCGCGGGGGCAGGAACGCTGGGTCAACCTGTGGCGGCGCACCGACCCCATCGGCGGCGCCATCGGCATCGGCAACCGCAGGCTGGCCGACCCGATCTCGTTCGACCCGTTGCCCGGCGACCGGCTGCCCCCCGCGGTGCAGGCACACGGCAACTACCAGCTGACCCCGCAGTTCAGTCAGGCTATGGACGACCTGGTCGGCCTGCTCGACCAGCGCTGAGCCCCCGGGAGCGGCGGCGCGCGAACCACAGGATCAACCAGGTCGGCACGCCAATCGCGATCAGCCATGGCAGCAGCCAGCCGATCACGACGAGCACCACTTTCACCGAGTTCACGAAGGCCGACCAGCCGTTTCGGAGCCCGGCCAGGAACCCAGGCTCATCCATGGGCGGCGCGGCGACCTGCGCGTCCGGGCCATGGATCTCCACGGTGATGGTGGACATGGCGACCATGCCGGCCACCGACGCCTTGCGCTTCTCCAGCGAATCAAGGTCGGCCTCGCGCCGGGTCAGCTCGGACTCGAGGGAGACGATCTCGCCGATGGTCTGGGCCCGGGCGAGCAGCGCCCGCACCCGGTCCACACTGGCGCGTTGGGTGGCGAGCCGGGAATCGAGGTCGACCAGTTGCTCGGTCACATCCTCGGTCTGCACCGAACGGGTGATCTCCTCACCCAGCTTCGCCAGCTCCGCCATCGCCCGGTTGAACTGGTCCGAGGGAACCCGCAGGACCAGGACGGCCTGCGACTGGAAACCACCCATGCCGCGCTTGTCCGAGCCCACCACGCCGCCCAGGCCGGCGGCGATATCGACCGCCTGGTCCGCCTTGGCCGGTACCTTGTCCACCCGCAGCGAGATGTTCCCGGTGTAGATGAGTGATCGTTGCTGCGGCTCGACCTTGGCTGGCGCCTGCTGGTCGGTGCCCGGCTTGCGCGGTTCGGCCGCCGCGCCACCCTCGTTGCCGGAGTATTGGGCCTTGCCGTCCTCCATCCCCGGTGCGGCACCCGCTACGGGTGCCGTTGAGTCCGTGCCACTTGTATTGCCGCTGCAGGCGCCGACCGCGATCAGTGCGATGAACGCGGCGGCTGCCGCGGCCAGGTAGCGTGGCCCGGCCCGGCGGCCCGAACGCAAGCCGGGCGGCGGTGTACGGATCATGACTATGCCCCTCCCCGAATCACAGGCGTCACTGATTTTTCGCGGATTGGATGTGCTCGGTGTTTCGGGCGTTCCCTCAGAGTCGGGGTAGAAGGTCACGATCAGGTCTACGGTTGGCATAGACGGAAGGGGTTACCGGTGCTCTTGACCAAGTATGGGCATTCCTGCGTGCGGGCCGAGGACGACGGCGTACTCGTGATCGACCCGGGCTCATGGTCGGAGCGGGAAGCGCTCGATGGTGTGGATGCCGTACTCATCACGCACGAACACGTCGATCACCTGGACGTCGAGAAGTTGGCTGAGGTGTTGCGCAGCCGTCCACAGGTACGGCTGTTTGCCCATCCAGCCGTCGCCGGAAAGCTGGCGGGATTGCCGGCCACGGTGACCACAGTGACCCCGGGGAACCATTTCGAGGCGGCCGGTATGCAGGTCCAGGTGTACGGCGGATGGCATGCCGAGATCCACCCTGACATCCCGCTGGTGCCGAACCTGGCGTACCTGATCCGGGCGTCGGCCGACTCGCCGGCCTTCTACCACCCGGGTGACTCGATGGCGCTACCCGATGGTGCCACAGTGGACACATTGTTCGTGCCGGTCGGGGCGCCGTGGCTGCGACTGGCCTCGGCCATCGACTTCGTCCGTGCGGTCGCGCCGGCCCGGGCTTACGCGCTGCATGACGCCGTGCTCAGCACGGCGGGGTTGGGCCTGGTGGACAATCTGATGACCAGGCTGACCTCCACCGATTACGCCCGGCTTGCTCCCGGCGAATCGGTCGACCTCTGATCTGGTCGGCCGCCCATCCCGCGGACACCTGACTTCCCGATCACGCTGCGTACCCGGCAGAATCTCACGGGTGACCCCTGAGCTCGCGGCAGCCAATACCAAATGGCCGCTGTACGAGTTGGAGACGGCCTGGAGCACCTGCCCCAAAACGTTGCGGCGGGCCAGGGTGCTCGACCTTTCCGGCTGGGCGTTCTATGTGGCCGGGCGTGGCGGCGTACTGGGTGACTCGACCCGGCCGGACGTGGTGGCCGCGGCCATCGGGGTGATCAGTCCGGACGCGGTGCGCGCTGGCTGGGACGCGGCCAGCAAGGTCGGCCCGGCCGTGGTCGCGGTGAGCCGGCTGACCGAGTGCGCCCGCTGGGGCGACGAGCACCTGGGCGGGATCGTGGAGCTCGGCCGGCTGGTCTCGCTGGCCGAGCAGGTGGTCATCGCGGCGGATTCGATGGCCATGCCACTGTTCGCCGCGGCCAGGTCGATGCCGGTACCGGCTGGTGGGCCGGGCGCGCGGGCGTCGATCCTCGCGCATCTGATGGACGAGCTGCGGGCGGGTGCGTTGTTGCTGGCCGGACGCTCATGCGGGCTGACGCCGGTGGAAATGCTCATCGCCGGGCCGGACGGCGAGGAGAAGGCGCTGGCATTCGGCTGGCAGCCGCCGTTCCCGGCCCGCACCCCCTTGATGCGTCGGTTCCTGTTCGCCGAGGCCCTCGCGGACCGCATCGCCGGGCAGGCCTTCGCCGTGTTGTCGGTATCCGAGCGGACAGAACTCGCCGTGATGCTCGCCACTGCCGCCGAACTGGCCAAGCAGTTTTGATCTTGGCTCGGCCGAGTGCGGATCGAATGCGGGAGTTCGGTCACCCGGCAGGGCTGGGTGAAGTACCTCCGTCGCCGGTTAGGCGGTCGCGGTCCGGGTGGGGCGGGCGCGGAGTTGTTCGACGTAGTCATCCGGCGCGCCTGCCTTGCGGGCCGCGCCGGCCAACTCGGACAGGTACCACGCGGTCGGCAGGCCGCCCTCGTACCCGGCGAAGACGTAGACCCAGGCGGTCTGGTCGCCGTCCAGGGTGGCCGCGCGTAGGTGCACCTTCTGGTAGGTGTCGGCCGGCGCGCCCTCGATCTCGTCGAGGAGCTGCTCGTCCTTGTCGTGCACGTCGTACAGGGCCACGAAAACGCGGTCACCGTCGGTTTCGGACTCGACGATCGGTGCTGACGGCGCCCTCGTAGCCGAGCAGGTCTTCGCCGGCGAAGGTCAGCCGCCAGCCCTCCAGCCAACCGGTGCCGACCAGTCGGCGAATGGGGGCAATAGGCCCGCATCCGCGCCGGGTCGAGGTTCGCGCCGTACGCGGCGTAGAGGCGCACGGCGCAAACCTTAACGCGCGGTAGCCCGAGCAACGCGACACGGTGGGCAGGTGCAGACGCGGTTCGGCGCGTGTCGGACCTCGCTGCGGGCGAACGTAAAGTCAGGGGCGAGACGTCCGACGGGGGCTGGGAACTGTGGCTCGGATCGTGATCATCGGCGGAGGGCCGGCCGGGCTACGAGGCAGCCCTGGTGGCCGCGCAGCTTGGCGCGGACGTCACCGTTGTCGAGGCCGACGGTGCTGGTGGGGCATGCGTCCTGTTCGACTGCGTGCCGTCGAAGACGTTCATCGCCTCCTCCGAGGTGGTGACCGCGTTCCACCCGGTGAAAACCTGGGCGTACGGGTGGCCGCGCCGGACGCGGTGACGTTGGACGCTCCGGCTGTGCACGCCCGGGTAAAGCGGCTCGCGCTAGCCCAGTCCGCGGACATCGCCGCCAAGCTCGTCAAAGCCGGCGTCGAACTGGTCGCCGGCCGGGCCCGACTCGGCGCCGACGCGCTCGGCTATCTGCACAAGGTGATCGTGACGCCGTACGAGGGTGCCGAGTACAGCATCGACGCCACCCAGGTACTCATCGCCACCGGCGCCAACCCCCGGGTGCTGCCCGATGCCGCCCCCGACGGCGAGCGGATCCTCGACTGGCGCGGGGTCTACGACCTGCCGGCAATGCCGGAGAAGCTGGTCGTGGTCGGCTCCGGCGTCACCGGGGCCGAGTTCGCGAGCGCTTACCTGGCCGCCGGCGTGGACGTCACCCTGGTGTCCAGCCGGGACCGGGTGATGCCGCACGAAGATCCGGACGCGGCCATGGCGATCGAGCGCGTTTTCCGGTCCCGGGGGATGACGATCCTGTCCAACGCCCGTGCCAGCGTGGTGAAGCGCACCGCGGATGGTGCCGTGGTGGAGCTTGCCGACGGCCGGACCGTGGAGGCGTCGCACGTACTGATGGCAGTCGGCTCGGTACCGAACACCGACGGACTGGGCCTGACCGAGTACGGGGTCGAGGTGGGTTCCGGTGGCCACGTCGTGGTGGACCGGGTCTCGCGTACCAGGGTGCCCGGCGTCTACGCGGCCGGTGACTGCACCGGGGTACTTCCGCTGGCCAGCGTCGCCGCCATGCAGGGCCGGATCGCGATGTGGCATGCGCTGGGCGAGGAAGTCAGTCCGTTGCGCCTGAAGACCGTGGCCGCCAACGTGTTCACCGACCCCGAACTCGCCTCGGTGGGAGTCTCCCAGTCCGATATGGACTCCGGCCGGGTGCCGGCCCGGTCGGTCATCCTGTCGCTGTCGGGCAACGCGCGGGCGAAGATGGCCGACGTGCAGGACGGATTCGTCAAGCTGTTCTGCCGGCCCGCTTCCGGGCTGGTCATCGGCGGTGTCGTGGTGGCGCCGCGGGCCAGTGAGCTGATCCTGCCGATCTCGCTGGCGGTGGAGAACCACCTCACGGTGAGCCAGCTCGCGCACACCATCACGATCTACCCGTCCCTGTCCGGTTCGATCGCCGAAGCCGCCCGCCAGCTCATGCGACACGAGTTCGAGTAGCCCTTCTCCGCAAGAATGCGGTTGCGGGAGTGGGTATGGTTGACCGCATGAGAGGTTGCGTCGCCTACACGACCACGCCGGGAGACCCCGGCGTGCACTGACCTCCGTCATTCACAGCCCCGGGGCAATGCGCCCCGGGGCTTTTGCGTTTCCGGGCGCGGCGCCCTCGGGCAGCGATGCCCCACGAAAGGAACGCCATGATCGACCATCGCAAGCTCGGCCGGGACCTCGAACTCTTCTCCTCCGACCCGCTGATCGGTGCCGGCCTGCCGCTGTGGCTACCGGCCGGCGCGGCCGCCCGCCATGCCGTCGAGGAGTACATCAGGGAAGTCGAGCGCCAGGCCGGCTACCAGCACGTCTATTCGCCCCCGATGGCCAAGCGGGCGATGTACGAACGGTCCGGGCACCTGGCCAAGTTCGGCGACGAGATGTTCCCGGCGATGCCCGACGGCGAGGACGAACTGATGCTGCGGCCGAGCCTCTGTCCGCACCATGCCATGGTCTTCGCGTCCCGCGGCCGGTCCTACCGGGAACTTCCCTTGCGCGTGGCCGAACTCGGCTCGATGTTCCGGGCCGAGCGCTCCGGCGTCCTCGGTGGACTGTCCCGGGTGCGGGCGATCTCGCTGAACGACGCACACAACTTCTGCCGCCTCGATCAGGTGGGTTCGGAGGTGGCCGCCGTCCTGTCGTTGATGGGGGAGGCACATGCCCGTCTCGGCTTCGCGCCGTCGGGCTACCGGTTGTCGCTGCGGGGTGAGGTGTATGCCGGCGCCGCGGCGGACTGGGACCTGGCTGAATCCCTGCTGCGCGAAGCCCTCGTCGGCGCCGGTGTCCCGTTCGAGGAAGCACCGGGCGAGGCCGCCTTCTACGGGCCGAAGATCGATGTGCAGATCGTGGACCCGGCCGGCCGCTCCTCCAGCCTCGCCACCGTGCAGGTCGACTTCCACCAGCCCGTCCAGTTTGATCTGTCCTACGTGGACGCCAACGGTGAACGACAGCGGCCGGTGATGGTGCATCGCAGCATCGTGGGCAGCTTCGAGCGGCTGTTCGCGCATCTTATCGAAGTCCACAAGGGAGCGTTTCCGGTCTGGTATGCGCCGGTGCAGGTGATTGTGGTGCCGGTCGGTCAGGAGCAGGCCGCCGCGGCCGCACAGTTCGCCCGGGACTGCATCGTGGCCGGACTGCGCGCGGAGGTCGACTACCACGGCTCGCTGGGCGCCCGGATCCGCGCCGCCGCGGTACGCCACGTGCCGTACGTGGCCGTGATCGGTTCACGGGAAGCCGTGGCCGGCGAAGTGTCACTGCGGCTACGCGACAACTCCGCACTGCCCGCGCAACCCGCCGCCTCCGCGTTGGCCCTCATCCGCGAAGTCTCCGACTCCCGCTCCCTCGCCCTCGTTTGAGTGGAGTCGTTGCTACCGTTTCCGGTGGCGACGGTTCCACGATCGCGCACGGCGAGGTCAGGTGATCTGGCAGATGGGGGCGCCGGAGGTGACCGGGGCACCGACTTCGGCGAGCAGGGCGGTGATGACACCGGCTTTGTGAGCGTTGAGGGGTTGTTCCATCTTCATCGCCTCGAGGACCACGACGAGATCGCCCTCCGCCACGGTGTCCCCTTCGGACACGGCGACCTTGACGATGGTGCCCTGCATGGGGCTGGCGAGCGTGTCACCGGAGACCGCGCCCGCGCCGCCGCGGCCCCGGTTGCGTCGGGTGCCGCTGCGGCGGTGCCGGTGCCGCGTGCCGGTGGCCGCGGCGCTGGTCGGCACGGTGCCGCCGAAGCTCGCGGGCAGGGAGACTTCCAGGCGCTTGCCGGCCACCTCCACCACCACGGTGGTGCGTTCCTCCGCGGGATCCACTTCGGATGGTGACGCGGTGAACGGGGCGACGGTGTTGTCCCATTCGGTTTCGATCCAGCGGGTGTGCACCCGGAATGGCTCGTCCACAAAGGAGGGATCACGGACGATGAGGCGATGGAAGGGCAGCGCGGTGGCCATGCCCTCCACAGTCATCTCGTCCAGCGCCCGGCGGGCCCGTTGCAGGGCCTCGGCGCGGGTTTCTCCGGTGACGATCACCTTGGCGAGCAGGGAGTCGAAGTTGCCGCCGATGACGGAGCCGGACTCGATACCCGCGTCGACCCGGACGCCGGGTCCGGCCGGCGGGCGGAAGGTGGTGACCGTGCCCGGGGCGGGAAGGAAGCCGCGGCCGGGATCTTCGCCGTTGATGCGGAACTCGATCGCGTGACCGCGTGGGATCGGGTCTTCGGTGAAGCGGAGCTTCTCCCCGTCGGCGATACGGAACTGTTCGCGCACCAGGTCGATGCCCGAGGTCTCCTCGGTGACCGGGTGCTCGACCTGCAGGCGGGTGTTCACTTCCAGGAACGACAGCGTGCCGTCAGCGCCGACCAGGTACTCGACCGTACCGGCGCCGTGGTAGCCGGCCTCCCGGCAGATCGCCTTGGCGCTGTCGTGGATCGCGGCCCGCTGCGCCTCGGTGAGGAAGGGTGCCGGCGCCTCTTCGACGAGTTTCTGGTGTCGCCGCTGCAGTGAACAGTCACGAGTGCCAACGACGATCACGTTTGCGTGGGTGTCGGCCAGAACTTGCGCCTCCACGTGGCGAGGGCGGTCCAGGTAGCGCTCCACGAAGCATTCGCCGCGTCCGAAGGCGGCCACCGCTTCGCGGATGGCGGACTCGAGCAGAGCGGGGATCTCTTCGATGGTCCGGGCCACCTTGAGCCCCCGACCGCCGCCGCCGAAGGCTGCCTTGATGGCCACCGGCAATCCGTACTCCCGGGCGAAGGCGATGACCTCCTCCGGGCCGGCCACCGGCTCGGACGTACCGGGGACCAGTGGCGCACCGGCGCGCTGGGCGATGTGCCGGGCGGTGACCTTGTCGCCCAGGTCGCGGATGGCCTGCGGGGTCGGTCCGATCCAGGTCAGCTTGGCGTCCAGGACGGCCTGGGCGAACTCGGCGTTCTCGGACAGGAACCCGTAGCCAGGGTGCACCGCGTCCGCGCCGGCTCGGCGGGCCACGTCGATGACCTTGTCGATGCGCAGGTACGTGTCCGCGGCGGTGTCCCCGCCCAGCGCGTAGGCATCGTCCGCCAGCCGTACGTGCGGCGCGTCGCGGTCGGAGTCGGCGTAGATCGCCACGCTGCCGAGGCCGGCGTCGCGGCAGGCGCGGATGACGCGGACCGCGATCTCGCCGCGGTTGGCGATGAGAACCTTGCGCACCGCTTCGCCCCTCTCCAAGGCCGAAGGTTACCGATCGTTAGCTTCCGTGGGCAGAGCCTAGCGAGCAAGTTCACGACCGGCGGGTGCGCGTGCTGTGAGATGGATGACGTCCCTCATTTAGTCAAAGTTGGCTATTACGCTTTGAGGCATGTCGACGACGCGCCTGATGATTCTCGGCCTGGTGAAGTGGATGCAGCCAGTGCACGGCTACGACGTGAAGCGGGAACTGGAGAGCTGGCAGGTCGACGAATGGGCCAAGATCGCGCCGGGATCGATTTACCACGCGCTGCGCAAGATGTCTGAGGATGGCCTGCTGGAGGAAGTCAGCACCGAGCAGGTCGGCGCGCGCCCGGCCCGAACGACGTATCGGATCACGGCCAGGGGCGACCTGGAGTTCGAGGAGTTGCTGCGGCGGCAGTGGTGGGGGTTCGAACCGGCGGTCGATCCGTTCATGGCCGGCTTCTCGTTCCTGCCGGCGCTGCCGCGCGGCGAGGCTGCCGCAGCCCTGCGCAACCGGGCCCGGCTGCTGCGGGCCAACGCCGACAACCATCGCTTCGCGTTGGCCAACGAGTTCCTGTGGCAGAACAAGCCGGTCCACGTGGCCTGGATGTTCGAGCTCTTCGTGGCCCGGGTGGAGGCGGAGATCGCGTGGTGCGAGCGGATCGCGACCCGGATCGAGGGCGGCGATTCGCTGTTCCCGGAGGGCATGCCCACCTGGGGCAGCGTCAGTTCGTACCCGTTCGAGGCGCGGCACAGCTCCGCAGTCGAGAAATAAACAAACTTGACCGCCCGCGTTATATCGCGTTAGCTTCATGGGCACGGGCGCTGCCCGAGACCTAGGGGGTTGATCAGTGATCATCGAGACCAGGGGACTACGCAAGTCGTTCCAGTCCCGCGATGGCCGTGACAAGAAGACCGTGGAGGCTGTGCGAGGGGTGGACCTGGTTGTCTCCGAAGGAGAGATCTTCGGTTTTCTAGGACCCAACGGCGCGGGCAAGACAACCACGCTGCGCATGCTCGCCACGCTGATGGAGCCTGACGGGGGCGAAGCCACCATCGCCGGCGTGGACCTACGCAGCAAGCCCGGCCGAGGTGCGCCGACGCATCGGCTACGTGGCGCAGGGCGGCAGCACCTGGGATGAATCCACCGCCCGCGAGGAACTCGTGCTGCAGGGCCGCATGTACGGGATGGCAAGTCCGACGCCCAACAACGGGCGGTGGCCGCGCTGGCCGCGTTCCAGCTCACCGAATACGCCGACCGCAAGTGCAAGACATACTCCGGCGGCCAGCGCCGCCGGGTCGACATCGCGCTCGGCATCATCCACGAGCCGAAGGTGGTGTTCCTGGACGAGCCGACGACCGGCCTCGACCCGCAGAGCCGGGCGCACATGTGGGACGAGATCCGCCGGCTGCGCGCCGAGGGGATGACGGTCTTCATCACCACGCACTACCTGGACGAGGCCGACGCGCTCTGCGACCGGATTTCGATCATGGACCACGGCGAGGTGGTCGCCGAGGGCACCCCGGCCGAGCTCAAGCGTGAGATCTCCGGCGACGTGGTGACTGTCGGCCTCGACGTCGCGACCACGCCCCGCGCCGCCGAGCTGCTCGACGCCGAGGCTACGTCAACAAGCTGGAGACCGTCGACGAGGGCGGGCTGCGCCTCTACGTCGACAAGGGCGCCACCGCCATCCCGCAGGTGCTGCGCCGGCTCGACCACGCCGGCTGGAGCTGCGCTCGATCGAGCTGCACCGGCCCAGCCTCGACGACGTCTTCCTCACCAAGACCGGCCGCTCGCTGCGCGAGTCCTGAGCCGAAGGCCCGGGGGGCGTTGAAGGGACTTCATGAAACTCGCCCGCGACACCTGGCTGATCTTCCAGCGCCAGACGCAACTGCTGCTGCGCAACCCGGTCTGGGTCTTCGTCGGCGTCTTCCAGCCGGTGATGTACCTGCTGCTCTTCGCCCCGCTGCTCAAGCCGGCGCTGGACGCGCCGAGCGCCAGGCCGACCGGACATACAAGATCTTCGTGCCCGGCCTGCTGGTGCTGCTGGCCATCTTCGGCGGCCTGTTCCAGGGCTTCGGCCTGATCGCCGAGCTGCGTGCCGGGGTGATCGAACGCTCCCGGGTCACCCCGATCAGCCGGCTCGCCCTGCTGCTCGGCCGCTCGCTGCGCGACGTGGTCTCGCTGATCTGCGCAGGCCATCATCATCACCGTGCTGGCGCTCCGTTCGACCTGCGCGTGCTTCATCGGTTACCTGCTCCTGGCATACCTGATGCTGGCCTTCATCGCGCTGATGACCTCGGCCATCTCCTACGGCGTCGCACTGAAGGTCAAGAGCGAGGACGCGCTCGCCCCGCTGATGAACACCGTCGCCCAGCCGGTGCTCCTGCTCTCCGGCATCCTGCTGCCGCTGACCTACGCGCCGCTGTGGTTGCAGCGGGTGGCCAACTGGAACCCGTTCTCCTGGGCGGTCGAGGGCACCCGCGCGCTGTTCGCCGGCGACATCGGCAACGACCGGGTCTGGCAGGGACTGGTATCATCGCCGTGCTCGCCGTGCTCGGCGTCGTCTGGGCCGCCCGCCAGTTCGCCCGCAGCGTCCGCTGAGGAAACAACGCCAACGAGCGGTGACGATCACTGCGATGGTCCGCGGCGGGTGATCGCTGGAATCTCCGCCGCGCGGGTCGGCCGGCCGAAATGCCAACCCTGAGCCGAGTCGCAGCCGATCGTGCCCAGCCAGTCGGCCTGCTCGGCGGTCTCCACGCCCTCCGCGGTCGCCGTCAACCCCAGCGCATGTGCGAGCGCGACCATAGCCTCGAGAATCTCCAGCGCACCCGACTCGCCTGGTGCGGCGGGTGGGTGGAAACCGGATACGAACGAGCGGTCGATCTTCAGAATCTGCACCGGAAGTCGGCGTAGGTAGGACAGGTTGCTGTAGCCGGTGCCGAAGTCGTCGATCGCCAGACGTACTCCCGTGGCCACAAGATCGCGTAGGACGGAAACCGCCTCGTCTTCCGGGCTGAGCACGACGCCCTCGGTGATCTCCAAAACCAACCGGGAGGGCGGTAGGCCAGATCGTTCCAGCACGCTGGCGACCTCGGCGACCAGATCGGTGTCATGCACCTGACGGGAGGCCACATTCACGCTCACATACGGCGTGTTCGGCGTGACCTCGATCCACCGGGCGGCCTCGCGACACGCCTGCTCCAGGACGCTTCGGCCGAGATCCACGATCAGACCGGTCTCCTCGGCGAGATCGATGAACAGGTCTGGTGAGAGCACGCCCAGATCGGGGTGGCGCCAACGTACAAGAGCCTCGGCGCCGACCAAGGACCGATCGCTGAGGGAGACGATCGGCTGATATTCCAGAAAAAGCTCGCCCCGGTCGATGGCCGCGGGTAGCCCGGCGGCGAGGGCGTACCTCGCTATCGCCCGGTCGCTGCGGTCGCGATCGAACAGCTCCCAGCGCCCGCCACCCCCGCGTTTGGCCCAACTGAGGGTGATGTCCGCAGCTCGCATCAGCTCTATGAAGTCGGCGCCCGCGGCATCCTGCTCGACCAGACCGGCACTCGCCGAGAGTCGGAACTCGTGACCGTCCACATTGATCGGCTCGTGGATCGCGGCGAGGGCTTCGTCTGCCACGGTGGTCAGCTCTTCGACGCCAGTGGTGTTCTCCAACTTCAGCATCACGCCGAACTCGTCAGCGCCCAAGTGCGCCAACAGGCGCCCAGGCAGCCGCTCGCTCAACCGGCGGGCCAGGGCCGCCAGCAGATGGTCACCGACGTCGTGACCAAACCGGTCGTTGATCACTCTGAAGTTATCAAGGTCGATGGAACAGACCGCCACTCGGCGCGCGGCCCACGCTTGCGCCTCCGGTACCCCGTCCGGCTCACGCATTGCCTGGCTCAGCTGTTCGGCGAAGAGCGCCCGTCCGGGCAGACCAGTGAGCGAATCGTATGCCTGGGGCGCACTCTCCGGCCCGCTCGGCCTGCCGGCCACGGCCTCGCCGGCAGCCAGATCCGCCGCGGCGGGTGTGTCCGGCTTACCGACTCGGCTTAGCCGGGCAAGGTGTGACGCCTGAATGCCTGCCGAGACCGCGTGGCGCGCCTCCATCTGACGGTACGCGGTCGCCGCGTTCTCGTGAAACGTTCGCAACGAGGGTGCGGCATCGACGGCGAGCATCTCATGCCGGGCCGCGATATTTGCCGCCCGGGCCGCGCGCTCGCGTTCCAGGGCCACCCTGACCCGCGCCCGATCTATCCCTTCGCGCGCCGTGGCGGAGACGGTCACCAGACCGACGCTACCTGCTCTCACGATCACCCGTCAGGGACACCGACTATTCGGACGTCGCTTGCCCGTCAACGCGATCGCTCATCCATCCACAGCACCACACCACCACCATGGCCGGTCAACGGTGAGCACGTAACCGAACAGGTGATCGCACGGCCGATCCGGTTCACCGCGTCGATGTCGGCCGGCCCGGTGCTCTGGCCGGTTGCGGCGCATTGACCGACCAGTTCGCGCAAGCTCTCCGTATGCAGTCCGAAGGCAAGATCGAAGAACGCCTGATCATGCACCTCGTCGGCGCGTAGACCCCAGAGATCTTCGGCGCCCTTGTTCCAACTGCGCACTCGCAGCCGCGCGTCGAGAACCACCACCCCGGCCGCGACGCTGGAGACCACGCCTTCGAGGAAGCCACGCGTCTCAGCGAGCTGTTCGCTGCGTACCCGCAATTCCCGGTTCACCGCCTCGAGCTCCTGGTTGCCCGACTGAAGCTCTTCGTTGGTGGTCTCCAGTTCCTCGTTGGTGGACTGCAGTTCCTCGTTGGTGGTCTCCAGTTCCTCGATGCTGGACTGCAGTTCTTCGTTGGCGGTCTCGAGCTCCTCGTTGGTCGACTGGAGTTCCTCGTAAGCGGTCTCCAGGTCTTCCCTGGTCCGTTTGACGTCCTGATTCAGGTGCGTCTGCGTGGTCGTGTCGAGGAAGGCGATCGTCACCCCGACGGCGCGGCCGCCGAAACCCCACAGCGGTTGGACCAGCACATCAAAGTACTCGAAGTCATCGACGCTGATGGCGCGTTTGACGGCGCCGACGCGTACCGTTCGGCGCTGCGTCTGCGCCTGCTCGATGAGTGAGCGCAACTCGACCGGCCGGTACGAGATCTCAAGCTCGGAGAAGGGTCGGCCGACGTCGTGTGCGGTGAGCCCGAACCGCGCGCGGGCCGCGGCGTTGATGAGCACGACCTCGCCCTGGGCATCGATGGCGATTGCGGCGTTGGGCATCGCGTCGAGGACGAGATCGCGCAACTGTCGTCGCAGGGTAACCCCGGATACCTCCCCGGCGGGCGATGCCTGCAGGCGCGGGGCGCCCAGCGACCAGCGCCGGGTCACCGGTTCGCCCGCCCGCCGGCGGAAGATGCGGTGACGCATGCTCGCCACCGCGAACCGATCTTCGGCGGACAACACCATCTCGGCCTTGCCGAGGAAAAGGAAGCCTTCGTCTCGCAGCGCGAAATGGAAGCGATCCATGATCAACGACTGGGCCTCAACATTGAAGTACATCAAGGTATTTCGGCAGACAAGCAGATCGAGTCGGGAGATGGGAGCGTCGCGGGTGATGTCGTGCCGGCCGAAGATCACCCGCCGACGCAGATCGTTGCGGAACGTGAACCCATCGGTTTTCTCCTCGAAGTACTTTCCCCGAAGCTCGTCCGACACCGGCTCCAGCGCCTCGGCCGAGTACGTGCCGGCCCGCGCGTCATGCAACGCCTGGTCATCCACGTCCGTGCCGTAGATCTTCACCCGCTCGGCGCACTCCTCGATCCCGATCGCCTCGGCGAAGACGATCGCCAGGGAGTACGCCTCCTCTCCGCTGGAGCAGCCGGCGCTCCACACCCGGATCTCCTGACCTGGCCCGCTTCGAGCCGTGATTGCCGGGACAACCTCCTGGCGAAGGTAGCGCCACGCCTCCGGGTCCCGAAAGAAGCTTGTGACGTTGATCAGTATGGTGTTGAACAGCGACCGGAACTCTTCCGTGTTGGCCTCGAGCAGGTCGCGGTAGTCCAGGTAGTCGCTGATCCCCACGTCGTGCATTCGCTTGCGGATCCGGCGGGTCAGCGATGAGCGTTTGTAGCCCGTGAAATCGAAGCCTCGGGTGTCTCGGATGAAGTGCAACAAGTCGTCGAGTTCGTGGGGACTGTCATCACTATCCGCGGCCGGCTCTGGTGTCGGGTCCGCGGGCTGGACCCCGGGCTCATTCATGGATGCCGCCCGATCTGGGCGATTCGGTTCAGGGTCGGGCCGATCTCCTCGAGTGGCAGCACGACGTCCACCACTCCGGTGCGCACGGCCGCTTCCGGCATGCCCTTGAACTCCGCGGACTGTGCGTCCTGCACGATTGCCAGGCCACCTCGGGCCTTGACCGCGCTCAGCCCCATGGCGCCGTCGGTGCCCGAACCGGTCAGCACGCAGGCGACGGCCCGGCTGCCATAGGCACCCGCCACCGACTCGAAGAGGAGGTCAGCCGAGGGCCTCACGAAATGGACCAACTCGCTGCTCGTCAGCGTCAGCAGTCCGTGCGCCGCCACCAGGAGGTGGTGGTCCGGCGGGGCGACGTACACGATGCCGGGCTGGGCGTTCTCGTTCGGCTCGGCCAGCTTGACCGGCAGATGGGACCGCCGCCCCAGCACGCCGGCGATCATGGTCTGGCGACGTGGATCGAGGTGCTGCACGATCAACAGTGGCACCGGCAGGTCAGCCGAAAGCGACTCGAGCAGGTGCCCGAGCGCGCTGATCCCCCCGGCGGAGGAGGCCACGGCCACGATGTCGTACCGCTCGGCTCTCCCGGCCCGGTCAACCGCAGCCGTCGACATGCTCATCCCGCTGACCAGGGCACACATTGAACCACGGTTGGACAGTAGCGGCTCGGCCCGCCCGCAGCGGTCGGCTTGGCCGGTCACCACACCGCGGCCGGCGTCATGACCCGGATTGGGCGCTGTTCGCATTCACCGTGCGTGCGGCCACCGGATCCGGCCGTACAACGTTGTCGTCAGAGCTTCCTCGCCGCCGCGGTCAGGGCCGCAACGCTGGTGCCCAGCTCACCCAGGAGGCGTCGCAGCGCCGGCAGTGACACGCCGATGACCGTGCCGTGGTCGCCTTCAAGGCGGTCGATGAACCAGCCGCCCAACCCGTCGATAGTGAACGCCCCGGCCACGTTGAGCGGCTCGCCGGTGGCCACATAGGCGGCGATCTCCGCGTCGGAGATGTCGCCGAAATGCACGACGGTGCTGGTCACCTCCTCGACCTGCCGGCCGGTCGCCAGGTCGATCAGGCAATGGCCCGTGTGCAGGACCCCGCTACGGCCGCGCATCTGCCGCCACCGGGCGGTCGCCTCCGCGTTGTCGGCCGGCTTGCCGAGCACCGCGCCGTCGAAGGCCAGCACCGAGTCACAGCCGAGGACGAGACAGGTCGGGCCGCCGGCCGGCCGATCCAGCCGGCTCGCCGTGGCTTCCGCCTTCATCCGCGCCAGCGTGCCCGACAACACCCGGGGGTCGTTCGACTCCACAGTGGATTCATCGACACCGCTGACGAGCACCTCGGGGTCGAGACCGGCGGCCCGTAACGTACGCAGTCGGGCCGGGCTCGCCGAGGCGAGAACGAAGGTCGCGGCGGGGATTGCGGACACAGTCACGAGGGATCACGGTATGGCATGGCTGGGCGGGGGTGCGAAGATGCCCCGCATGCGGAAGCTGTGGAACGAATTCAAGAGCTTTGCCATGAGTGGCAACATGCTGGACCTGGCGCTCGGTTTCATCCTCGGTAGCGCCTTCGCCGTGATCATCCAGTCCCTGGCCAACAACGTGCTGATGCAGTTTGTCGCGGCCTGCTTCGGCCAGCCGGACTTCACAAAGTTCCACGTGACGATCAACGGCGCGCACATCTTGTACGGACAATTCCTGACCGACCTGGTGAACTTCCTGCTCCTGGCCGCATTGCTGTTCGGAGTGGTGAAGTTCATCATCTTCATCGGCATCGGTCAGGGCCGGCAGTTCGGCACCCAGGAGTGCCCGTACTGCGAGGAGCGGGTGCCTCCCACGGCGCTGGTCTGCAAGTTCTGCCGGCAGCCCCTCGTCGACGAGGTACCGACCCTGGCCGAGGCCCGGGAGCGGTTCGAGGAACTCCGCAAGCGCAAACTGGGGCTGCCGACCGGCGTGTCCATCGGACTGCCGCTGGTCAACCTACCGGTACCCGGCCGGCGCAAGGCCAAGGACGACGACCGGCCCGACACCCCGGTCGCGGAGGAACGGCCCAAGTAGACGGAGGAACGACCCAAGAGTCAGCGAGGCAGGCTGGACCCGCGCCAGGCGGTCGGCCCGAGTTGGGTCGGGCGACCGTCGGGTCGGGCATATCCCGGCCGGCCCGACGCGGCCCATCGGCTCACCGGCGCCTGGCGCGGCACGTCCACCACTGCGGTACGCGACAACAACACGCCGACGATCGCGGCAAGTTCTTCGTCTGTCGGCACCCCGCGCACGATCCGGATCTCCTCGCTCACGACCCCAGCGTAGCCCGGCGACTGGCCACGCTGGACAGAGCCGATCGCTGGGGCGGGAGCATCTTCGCTGGTTCGAGTTCGACTGCCACCGGGTCGGTGAGCCGCAGCGTCTGACCGGGCTTCGCCTCAGCGCTGACGACGTAGTGGTCGCCCTCCCGTCGGAATAGGTGGAGGGTCAGCTCAGGCTGGGGTTCGACGAGCAGATACCAGTCGATGCCGGCCTCGGCGTAGTAGCGCATCTTGCGTACCCGGTCATGTTGCGCGTTGCTCGGCGACGTGATCTCACAGACGAGTCGCACCGAGCTCGCCTCAAGGACGCGTTCGTTGAGGTCGCTTGGCTCCACGATGACGACGTCCGGGACGACGAGTCGCCTGGGCTTCAGCCGGACGTTTATCTCTTGGTATACCTCGAACCCCTGTGCTTCCGCGGGCTCGGACGTGGCCAGGAGGAGTCGGCCGGATAGTCGTTGGTGGAGGAGGAGTGGGCGAGGGAACACGTACAAGCTCCCGTCGAGAAGCTCGATGCGCTCATCTGTTTCGAGCGCGAGGTACGCCTCTTCCGTCCACTCTCCATCCGCAAATGCCCAGAATTGCGCATCGCTGGAGAACGCCGTAGTCGTCATCGGATACCTCCCAGTGGGGTGATCTTCCGACTCTGGCACGCCGTCGTCGTCGTTGTCGCGGCTCACAAGGGGATGTTTCCGTGCTTCTTCGGCGGAAGTTCCTCACGCTTACTCCGCAGCGCGCGCAGAGCCCGTACCAGCTGGATCCGGGTGGCCGACGGCTGGATGACCGAGTCCACATAACCCCGCTCGGCGGCCACGTAGGGGTTAGCGAGCGTGTCCTCGTACTCGGTGATGAACCTGGCCCGTTCGGCCACCGGGTCGCCGGCCTCGCGTAGTTCCTGGCGGTACAGGATGTTGACCGCGCCCTGCGCCCCCATCACCGCGATCTGCGCGGTGGGCCAGGCGAAGTTCAGGTCGGCGCCAAGGTGTTTGGAACCCATCACGTCATAGGCTCCGCCGTACGCCTTGCGGGTGATCACGGTGACCTTGGGCACGGTGGCCTCGGCGTAGGCGAAGATGAGCTTCGCGCCGCGGCGGATGATGCCGTCCCATTCCTGGCCGGTGCCGGGCAGGAACCCCGGTACGTCCACAAAGGTCAGAATCGGGATGTTGAAGGCGTCGCAGGTGCGCACGAACCGGGCCGCCTTCTCCGACGCGTCGATGTCCAGGCAACCGGCCAGATGCAGGGGTTGGTTGGCCACCACGCCCACCGGCCGGCCTTCCAGCCGCCCGAAGCCGACCAGGATGTTCTGCGCGAACAGTGGGTGCACCTCGAGGAACTCGCCATCGTCGAGCACATGCTCGAGCACCGCGTGCATGTCGTAGGGCTGGTTGGCCGAGTCCGGCATCAGCGTGTCGAGTTCGAGGTCCTCGTCGGTGACTGCCAGGTCGGCCGGCACGTCGAGCACCGGCGGCTCGTCCAGGTTGTTCGACGGCAGATAGGCCAGCAGCGCCTTCACGTAGTCGATCGCGTCCTCCTCGTCGGTGCCGAGGTAGTGCGCGTTGCCGCTCTTCGTGTTGTGGGTACGGGCGCCGCCGAGATCTTCCATACCGACGTCCTCGCCGGTGACCGTCTTGATCACATCCGGTCCGGTGATGAACATGTGACTGGTCTGGTCGACCATGACGGTGAAGTCGGTGACCGCGGGGGAGTACACCGCCCCTCCCGCGCACGGTCCCATGATCAGCGAGATCTGTGGGATGACACCGCTGGCCCGCACGTTGCGCCGGAAGATCTCGCCGTACAGCCCCAGCGAGACCACGCCCTCCTGGATGCGGGCGCCACCGGAATCGTTGAAGCCGATCAACGGGCAGCCGATCTTCATGGCGAGGTCCATCACCTTCACGATCTTCTCGCCGAAGACCTCGCCGAGGGAGCCGCCGAAGACGGTGAAGTCCTGCGCGAAGACGCACACCGGCCGCCCGTCGACCGTGCCGTAGCCGGTCACGACGCCATCCCCGTACGGCCGGTTGCGTTCCTGGCCGAAGTTCGTCGACCGGTGCCGTGCCAAGGCGTCCAGCTCCACAAACGAGCCGGCATCGAGCAACAGGTCGATGCGCTCCCGGGCGGTCCGCTTGCCCCGGGCATGCTGCTTGTCCACAGCCCGAGCCGAACCCGCGTGCACGGCTTCGTCCGTACGGTGCACCAGGTCGGCAAGCTTGCCGGCGGTGGTGTGGACGTCGTATCCGAGCCGTTCGGCGTCGGTATTCGCAGAGGCGGTCACGTGGGCGATGTTAGCGACCGTTCAGGCAGTCGCGTACCGCGAGTCACCGCGCCTCGTTGATGGCATGTGGGGCAGGTCCTGAACTGGGTGACGCTGATGGGCTTCGGGCTGGTTGTCGGCGGAATCGTCCTACTGCTGTTCGCCATGGTCGTCGCGCTGCTGCTCCTGCCTAGCCGTGGCCACCGCCACCGCCCCCGTCATGGCCGATCGCGGTCGCGCACCGGGCCGGGGCCGGCGATCGTCGGCCAACCGGATATCCGTCGCAGCGCGCTACTCGCCGACACCATGTCGCTGAACCAGATCGCCGCGCGCGGCCCGGCCCACGGCGAGGAGTCCCGTTGACACCGCCGAGAGGGGCACGAGGAAGGGCACAGCGGGTTGGGGGAGCATGGGGGCGTGAGTGAATCGCCGTACTCGGACCTGACCCGTCCGCCGCTGCGTGAAAACGCTCTCCGGCGCGCCCTGGTGGTGCCGGGCGGGCTGTGGACCGAGGTGCGGGTGGTGGCCGAGACCGGGTCCACCAATGCGGACGTGGCCGAGGCGGCACTGGCCCAGGCGGATGAGGGTCTTGTCGTCATTGCCGAGCGGCAGCGGGCCGGTCGCGGCCGGCTGGACCGCAGTTGGGTGGCGCCGCCGCGGTCGTCGCTGATGTTCAGCATGTTGTTGCGCCCAGCCGTACCCACGGCCCGGCTGGCCTGGCTGCCGTTGCTGGCCGGAGTGGCGCTGGTCGAGGCCGTGGGCCGGGTCGCTCTGGTCGACGCCGCTCTGAAATGGCCGAATGACCTGCTCGTACGATCGTCCGTGACGCAGGCGGACTACGGCAAGTGCGCCGGCATCCTGGCCGAGGCGCTCAACGGCGCCGGGCCGAGCGCGGCACCGACCGCGGTGGTGCTCGGCATCGGGTTGAACGTGAGCCAGAACGCGGACGAGTTGCCCGCCGGTCCGACCAGCCTGCCTGCCACGTCGCTGCTGCTGGCCGGCGCCGCGACCACCGACCGTGACCCGTTGCTGCGCTCGGTGCTGCGGGCCATCGCCGACTGGTACCGGCGTTGGGTGGCGGCTTGCGGAGATCCTGACGCGGCGGGCCTCGCCGACGCGTACCGGACGGCCTGTGTGACTCTCGGGCGGCAGGTGGAGGTTTCGTTGCCCGGCGCGGACACGGTCGCCGGCACGGCCGAGTCGGTCGACGATGACGGCCGGCTGATGCTCGCCACGCGTGATGGTCCTATCGCGATTGCCGCCGGCGATGTCGAACACGTGCGCTGATCGGCGACCTTTTGTCACGAATTCGTCCCGCTGTGGTCGTTCAGGTGAGGCGGAGGTGGCGTTGACCGACTAGGGTCGGGCCCAAAATCGCAAAGCGCCGCAGGAGGTTTGCCGTGGGTTTCCCCGATGATTCGCTGACCAGCGATGAGCATGTGGTGCTGCATCTGCACCCGCATTGGGCGGCGATGATCGCGCCGGCCTTCTGGACCGTGGTCGGGCTGGCGGGGGTTGTCGCCGGAGCCATCCTGCTGCCCAGTGCCGGATGGGCCAACGTGGCCCTGGTGATCATTGGCGCGGTTGCGCTGGTGCTGTTCCTCTGGCTCGCGTTCTGGCCCTTCGTCGTCTGGCGCAGCACGCATTTTGTGTTCACCAACGAGCGTGTGCTGCTACGCGAGGGCGTGTTCAACCGGCAGCAGCGTGACATCCCGCTGACCCGGGTCAACGATGTGTCGTCCAGCCAGAGCCTGGTGGACCGGGTGCTCGGCTGCGGCAAGCTCACGGTGGAGTCCGCCGGCGAGCGTGGCCAGTCGGTGCTGACGAACATCCCGAAGGTGGTCGCGGTACAGAAGGTCGTTTACGAGCTGGTTGAAGCCGACCAAGAGCGTCGTACCGTGGACGACCAGGATCTCCGGACCGCATTGCGGGATGCGCTCGGCCCCGAGAAGCCCAACCCCGCTTAGCCCCCATCAGCACGAAGGCCGGCCCGAGAGCCGGCCTTTTGCTCAGGTTCAGGCGCTTCTGCTTGGGGGTCAGGCGCTACGGCGGGTTGGCGTCTGCTCGTCGGCCACGATGCGGTCCAGCTCGATCTGAGCCAGCTCGGCGTGCAACGCACGATCTACGACGATGCGATCCACGACGACGCGGTGACCGTTGACCCGCGGCGTGCGCTCGCCCTCGTCGTCCTCGTCCTCCTCGGTCTCCTCCATCGCGGGATCTGGCACGGTTGCCAGCGCCGCGGCGGCAGTGACCAGGACCGGCTCGTCGGCCAGGTGGTGCTTCTTGAACACGTGGTTGCGATAGGCCCAGAACCGGAAGATCGTGCCGAGCACGATGCCGATGATGGTGCAGATGTTGAACACCAGAACGCTGGTCTGGTTGAACCCGTATTTCGCGACCCAGACCACGGCCACCTCGATGATCAGGCCGACGGCGTTGAAGAACAGGAACAGCATGTACTCGCGGCGCAGTGTCGACTTCGGCCGGTCGCGGTAGGTCCAGTAGCGGTTCATGAAGTACGCGCAGGTGGTGGCGATGATGGTCGCCACCGCCTTGGCCTTGACCTCACCCGAGTTCAGCACAGTGTGCAGCAGGATGTTGTAGGCGACCAGGTTCACCACGAGGTTGATCAGCCCGATCGCGCCGAACTTGGCCAGCTCGTCGGTGATCCCTTGTAGGCGCTTGGGCAAACGGCGGTTAACGGCGTTCACGCCGTAGGTGCCCAGTTTGGCAGCCTCGCGGGTGAGTTCACGCCAGCGCCGGGGCAAGATCTGGACCAACTGCACTCCGTCACCTTACGCGGTACCCGCGAGTCGTGGGCACCGAGAGGGATTTGCCGTGCCGGTCCACTGTCATTATGCCTGGTCAGGCGCTTGGCGGCGGAGTTTCGGCCAGACGAAACACGAAACGGCGGTAAGCCCAGAACCGGAACAGGGAAGCGAGCAGGACACCGAACACCTTGCCGGCGACCAGGTCGGCCAGGGCGGTGCGGAACAACGATGGCCACAGTGCGCCCAGCCAGTTACTGCTGACGTAGAGGCATGCCAGGCCGATGAGCAGGCCAACCGCGTTGAAGGCGAAGTAGAGCGCGTACTCCCGCCGCAGGCTGGTCCGTTCGCGAATGCGCCAGGTCCAGTAGCGGTTGCCGACAAAGGCGGCGGACGCGGCCACGATGGTGGATACGGTCAGCGCCAGGTACTTCTGACCCGTCGTGTGGTTCAGGACCGCGAAGATGCCGAGATCGATGGCATAACAGACCGCGCCCACGATGCCGAACTTGCCGATCTCGTGCACCAGGTGAGCGAAGCGCTCATACAGGCTGCGAAGGAGGCCGGTCCGGCCCGGGCTCGAGTGGGCCGGTGAAGCGACAGGTGAGCGCACTGCGCGAGCGTACCGGGTGGCCGCGTCAGGTACAGCCCGCGCTGGCTGAGATTTGTGCTCGGGGTCAAGCAGCCGACAGGCGCCCGCCGGGTCGGTCGGGCTGCGCGATTGCGCGAGCGGTCCTGCGTGAACATGCACGAAACCTGCTGTGCGCGAGCCCTTGCAGTCGGTGGTCACACCGGTCCCAGCACTTTGTGCATTTGTTCACAAGCGACGCGGCTGAACGAAACCTAGCCACGGTTTACGCTGAGGCCAATTCCGAAATCTTGGGCCGCTCCTGGTGGGGGGCCTGGTTGTGGCGTTGCTCGTGGCAGGCACGGCGACGATTTCGGTTGGTCAGCGTCGACCACAAGGAGAAGCTCATGACGACCCTTGCCAGCGCAACCTCAGCGGATCAGGTCCGTCCAGCGGACGTCAGTGCTCCGACCCGCCACACTCGGCTGCTCGCCTGGGTGGCTGAGGTCGCCGCACTCACCACGCCAGACCGGATCGTGTGGTGCGACGGCTCCGAGGCAGAGTGGCAGCGGCTCACCGACGAGATGGTGGACTCCGGCACCCTCGTACGGCTTGACGCCAAACCCAATTCGTTCTGGGCCAGAACAGACGCTTCCGACGTGGCCCGCGTGGAGGAACGTACCTTCATCTGCTCGGTCGACCCCGACGATGCCGGACCCACCAACAACTGGATGGCTCCGAGCGAGATGAAGCGGATCATGACGGACCTGTACCGCGGTTGCATGCGCGGGCGGACCATGTACGTCATTCCGTTCTGCATGGGGCCGATCGAGGCGGAAGACCCCATGTTCGGGGTGGAGATCACCGACAGCCCATATGTCGTGGCGTCGATGCGCATCATGACCCGGATGGGCAGCGACGTGCTCGCCGCACTGGGCGAGGACGCCGAATTCGTGCCGGCAATGCACTCGATCGGTGCGCCGCTCGAGCCTGGGCAGGACGACGTGCCCTGGCCGTGCAACAACACCAAGTACATCTCGCACTTCCCCGAGACGCGCGAGATCTGGTCCTACGGGTCCGGGTACGGCGGCAACTCGCTGCTCGGCAAGAAGTGCTACTCGTTGCGGATCGCCAGCGTGATGGCCCGCGACGAGGGTTGGCTGGCCGAACACATGCTGATCCTCAAGCTCACCTCGCCACGGCAGCAGGTCCACTATGTGGCGGCGGCTTTCCCGTCCGCCTGTGGCAAGACCAACCTGGCCATGCTCGAGCCCACCATCCCCGGTTGGAAGGTGGAGATGCTCGGTGACGACATCGCCTGGATGCGTGTCGGCGCGGATGGTCGGCTCTACGCGGTCAACCCCGAGTACGGCCTGTTCGGGGTGGCGCCGGGCACGGACTGGAAGACCAACCCCAACGCCATGCGGGCGCTGGCCGAAGGCAACTCGGTTTTCACCAATGTGGCTCTCACCGACGACGGCGACATCTGGTGGGAGGGCATGGGCGAACCGCCCGCGCACCTGACCGACTGGCATGGCAACGACTGGACCCCGGCGTCGGATTCGCCGTCCAGCCACGCCAACTCGCGGTTCTGCACGCCGATCACGCAATGCCCGATTCTCGCGCCCGAATACCACGACCCGGCCGGCGTGCCGATCTCGGCGATTCTCTTCGGTGGCCGGCGCAAGACGACCGTGCCACTGGTGACCGAGGCCCGTGACTGGGTGCACGGTGTCTACATGGGTGCCACGCTGTCGTCCGAAACCACCGCGGCGGCGTCTGGCGAGGTCGGCGTGGTGCGGCGGGATCCGATGGCGATGTTGCCGTTCATCGGTTACCACGCCGGCGACTACTTCCGGCACTGGGTGGAGATGGGCAAGAGCGCTGGCGACGCCGAGCAACTGCCCAAGATCTTCTACGTGAACTGGTTCCGTCGCGACACCGACGGTGGGTTCCTCTGGCCCGGTTTCGGCGAGAACTCCCGGGTCCTGAAGTGGGTCGTGGAACGGCTGGAGGGCACGGCCGCCGCGGTGGACACCCCCATCGGGCGGGTACCCACGCTCGACTCGCTGGACGTGGACGGGCTGGACATGACAACGGAACAGGTCGAGGCCGCGCTCCGGGTGGATCAGGACGAATGGCGGGCTGAAGTTCCTAAGGTGACCGAATGGTTCGAAAAGTTTGGCGACAAGTTGCCCGGCGTGCTCTGGTCCGAGCTGGACGCGCTGAAGGCGCGCCTGGGCGTCGCCGAATGACCCGCTGGCCGGACCGATCCTGATCCACCGTCCGGCTGTCGGACTGTTGTCACAAGAGTGGCTTTCGTGGGTGGCCGGCGGCGCTGGCCACCCCGATTGCTGCCCGCATCCGCCCAGCTGGGCGTTCTTTCATCCACCGTTGGTTCTGCGGGCTGGTAGCCGATACCTCCGTGCGGCCCAGAGGTCGCTAGGCTGCGCAGGATGAGGGTTCGGGACATTGTCTACTCCCTTTACGAGCGCAGGCTAAGGGCTGGGCTCGCGGACAAGCCCACGCCAACGCACGTGGGAGTGATGTGCGACGGCAACCGCCGCTGGGCCCGCGAGATGGGCTATGTCGACCCCAATGACGGGCACCGGGTCGGCGCCGCGAAGATCAAGGATCTCCTGGCCTGGTGCGACCAGGCTGGCATCGGCCACGTCACGCTCTACCTGCTCGCCACCGACAATCTCCGCCGGCCGGCCCGGGAACTCGACCCCCTGCTGCAGATCATCGAGGATCTGGCCAGCGAACTGGCTGAGGACGGCAATCCGTGGCGACTGCGCATGGTGGGTTCGCTCGACCTGCTACCGGCCCACCACGCGGCGGCGTTGAAGGCGGCCGAGGAGCGCACGGTGGACCGCACCGGCGGCGCCCAGGTGAACATGGCGGTCGGGTACGGCGGCCGGCGTGAGATCGCCGACGCGGTGCGCTCGCTCTTGCACGAACATGCCCGCAACGGCGGCACGATCGAGGAACTCGCCGAAGTTCTCGATGTGGACCACATCGCGGAGCACCTCTACACCAAGGGCCAGCCCGATCCGGACCTGGTCATCCGCACCAGCGGCGAGCAGCGCCTGTCCGGTTTCCTGCTGTGGCAGAGCGCGCATTCGGAGTTCTACTTCGCCGACATGAACTGGCCGGACTTCCGCCGGGTGGACTTCCTGCGCGCACTGCGCAGCTACGGCAACCGCCAGCGCCGCTTCGGCTCGTAACCGGCTCGCTACCAAAAGGTCACGATCACCTCTGGTCGATCGTGGCACGCAGCGGTTAGCGTCTGCTTGTGACCGGGGGCTTCCCGATCACCCGAGGCCCGGAGCAGCTATGGGGGCCAGCACCTGACCCCGTACCGGGCGTCGAACGTCGCGGACCGTGGACGCAGGGTGCGCGTCTGCTGGAGCAGCACGTGACCAAGACCGATCCAGCCCGAACCCGTACGAGTCGAGCCCGCATGGCCAGCACGGCGCAGGCGGCCCCGAGCCCGCAGCCCGTCGCCGCCAGGCCAGCGACTTCCGCCCCCCAGCCACGTAAGACCAGCCGATCCCGTGCCACCACCGCGCCGCCACAGATCGCCCGCCGGACCTACGTCCTGGACACCTCAGTGCTGCTGGCCGACCCGCGGGCGATTCTGCGTTTCGCCGAGCACGAGGTGATCCTCCCGCTGGTGGTCATTTCCGAACTCGAAGGCAAGCGGCACCATCCGGAGATCGGCGTGTTCGCCCGGCAGGCGCTGCGCATGCTGGACGAACTTCGGGTCCGCCATGGTCGGCTCGATATCGCGTTGCCGGTCAACGACGACGGCGGCACGCTGCGCATCGAACTCAACCACGCCGACCAGAACGTACTGCCCATCGGCTTTCGCACCGACACCAACGATGCGCGGATCCTCGCGGTGGCCCTAGGACTGGCCGCCGAAGGTCAGGACGTCACCCTGGTGACCAAGGACATGCCGCTGCGGGTGAAGGCGGCGTCGGTCGGGCTGGTTGCGGACGAATACCACCACGGTCAGGCCGTCGACCCGACCTGGACTGGCATGGCCGACGTGGACCTGTCCGACGGCGAGGTGGCCAGCCTCTACGCGGGGCAGGCGGTGCAACACCCGACCGTGGGGGAACTGCCCTGCCACACCGGGCTGGTGTTGCATTCCAGCAATGGCTCGGCGCTCGGTCGCCTGCATCCGGACAAGAGCGTGCGCCTGGTGCGCGGTGATCGGGAGGCGTTCGGCCTGCGGGGCCGGTCGGCTGAGCAGCGCATCGCGCTGGACCTGCTGCTGGACGACTCGATCGGCATCGTCTCACTGGGCGGCCGCGCCGGCACCGGGAAGTCGGCGCTGGCCCTGTGCGCCGGCCTGGAAGCGACCATGGAACGGCGCAAGCACCGCAAGGTGGTGGTGTTCCGGCCGCTGTACGCGGTGGGCGGGCAGGAACTGGGGTACTTACCCGGCAGCGAGGCCGAGAAGATGTCGCCATGGGCGCAGGCGGTGTTCGACACCCTCGGCTCGGTGGTGCACGAGAACGTGATGGAGGAGATCGCCGCCCGGGGGATGCTGGAAGTGCTGCCGCTGACCCACATCCGCGGCCGTAGCCTGCACGATTCGTTCGTGATCGTGGATGAGGCACAGTCGCTTGAACGCGGTGTCCTGCTCACCGTGTTGTCCCGCATCGGTCAGGGATCCCGGGTCGTCTTGACCCACGACGTCGCGCAGCGTGACAACCTTCGGGTCGGTCGCCACGACGGCATCACCGCGGTGATCGAAGCATTGAAGGGTCACCCTCTGTTCGCCCACGTGACCCTGACCCGGTCCGAGCGGTCGCCCATTGCGGCGATGGTGACCGATCTTCTGGAGGACCTGCCATCGTAGGGTAACTCGCCCGAGTATGACCATATTTGCGCTGTGGAATGCGTCACACGCCCCCGGGCTCGATGTGCCAGCGCTGTGCTCGTTAGACCAATGTGGGCTCCGAGCGTTGGTGCTACCTGATCCCGGGGCTGTTGGCCGGGGCGTCGCGATGAATGTTGATCGCGGGTGGCGTGCTTGCGAACGGCCGAGATCACGGTCACCACCGTGATCCGAGTCGCATCGCGTCCTTGTCCCCGGCGAAGGGAAAGCTTCGTGGGTCGCCCACACCACCGCCGTCCGGAATTCCCGGTCGAGCGAACCCCGGTCGTACCGCCTGTTCCTGCGCCAGCCGCACAGGCCCGTCCGGAACGTAAGGGAGCGCACCGGCCGGTCCGGTCGTTCCGAGCAATAGGTGCGTTTGTTCTTGTCCTCGCCGCGGTAGGCGGTGCCTACGCGGCAGTCAGCCGCCCCGGCGACACCGATGGCCGGCTCAGCCTCGATCTGGTCGGCGTGCCCTCGGCGAGCGGCTCGCCCGCATCCACTCTCGACGGGGCTCGGCTGCAGGCACTCACCGACGCGCAGCAGAAGGCCGCCAAGGCCGCGGCGGACGCTGCGGACGCGGCCAAGAAGGCCGAGGAGGCAGCCAAGCGCAAGGCCGAGGAGGAGGCAGCCAGCCGGTCCCAGACCCGGACCCAGACGACCACCAACTACCCGGTGCCGGCGTCGTGTTCGGAGTACAGCGGAAACCGCGCACTGGGCTGCGCAGCCCTGCTGGAGGCCGGTTTCGGACTGGACCAGATGCCGTGCCTGGACAAGCTTTTCACCAAGGAGAGCCACTGGAACCCCTTGGCGAAGAACAAGTCCTCCGGCGCGTACGGCATCCCGCAGGCGCTGCCCGGCACCAAGATGGCGAGCTTCGGCGCGGACTGGGAGACCAACCCGGTGACGCAGGTCAAGTGGGGTCTCTCCTACATCAAGAACCGGTACCAGACGCCGTGCGGTGCCTGGGCCCACTCCCAGTCCACGGGCTGGTACTAGGTCCGGTTTACGCCTACGCGACGTGAGAAGTCCTTGATCGCGGCGGGCCGACGATGGTAGTCACATCAGTGTGAGCGAGCTCGTCGGTCCGACGGGGCGGGCCGACGATCCGTCGCGGTTCGGCACCCTGGCATTCTATGCGGCCATCGGCCGGGCGTTCGTGGTGATGTGCACGGTGGTTCCGGTGCTCGCAGCCATCGAAGCGATGGATCAATGGCTCGGGGGCGAACTGGACGCACTGGCCGGCATCCGGCCGCATCACGTCGACGGCCTGCAGGGGATCCTGCTCGCCCCGCTGGTGCATGACGGCTGGCAGCACCTGTTCGCCAACAGCACGCCTCTGGTCCTCCTCGGCACCTTCGTGCTGGCCGCCGGCACCCGGCGGTTCATCTACGCCACGTTGATCATCGCGGTGGTCAGCGGGCTGGGAGTGTGGCTGCTGACCCCGCCCACGTATCTGGTGATCGGGGCCAGCGGGGTGATCTTCGGCT
This sequence comes from uncultured Actinomycetota bacterium, assembly GCA_963742855.1. GTDB lineage: Bacteria > Actinomycetota > Actinomycetes > Mycobacteriales > Micromonosporaceae > CAVUNP01. Next base: position 535,645 of record CAVUNP010000007.1, read on the forward strand.
GGTTGGGCCTGCTGCTCATGCGCGGCATCGTCGAGCGCAGCCTGTGGAACTTCGGCGTGGCTGTCATCGTTGGCCTGCTCTACGGGTGGCAGCTGGTGGCCCTGTTGCCGACGGACGAGCGCGTTTCCTGGCAAGGCCATCTCTTTGGGTTCGTCGGCGGCCTGGTCGCCGCTGTCATAGTCCGCCGGCGCCGGCCGAGTCGACCCGAACCGCCAGCGTCCAGGCCCGCCCTGGAACCACTTCCTTTGCCGGATCCATTGCCATGACCGCGCGCGGTTGCTTGCCGGTCACGCTGCGTCACCCGTACCGTCGGCTCAGCAGGGTGTGAACCCGGATGGCTGAGCCACCACAGACATGGAGAGGAGTACGGATGCTCGACGTTGACATACTCGAGGTGGACATCGCGATCGTCGGTGCCGGGCCGACCGGCCTCTACGCTGCCTACTACGCCGGCTTCCGTGGCCTGTCGGTCGCGGTCATCGACGCACTGCCCGAGCCGGGTGGGCAGGTCACCGCGATGTACCCGGAGAAGGCGATCTACGACGTGGCCGGTTTCCCGGTGATCAAGGGACGCGACCTGGTCGCCAACCTGGTCGAGCAGGCCGGGGCGTTCAACCCCCGGTACCTGCTGGGTGTACGGGCGCAGCGGCTCGCCTACCTCGACGATGGCCGGCCCACCCTGACCCTGTCCGACAACACCGTGCTGCACTGTGGTGCCGTGTTGATCACGGGCGGGCTGGGTAGTTTCACCTCCCGCCCGTTGCCGGCGGCAGACGGCGTTCACCGGCGACGGCATCATGTTCTTCGTCAAGCAACTCGACCAGTTGGCCGGGCACGACGTGGTCATCGTCGGTGGCGGGGACTCCGCGTTCGACTGGGCGCTGGCGCTGCAGCCCCTGGCGAAGTCGGTGACCATGGTCCACCGCCGGGACAAGTTCCGGGCCCACGCGTCGACCGTCGCCAAGGTGCAGACACTGCCCATCGAGATCATCACCAACGCCGAGGTCACCGAGATCGTCGGCAACGGCCAGGTGGTCGGGTGCGTGGTCACCCCGAAGGGCGGCGCGCCGCGCACGCTGCCAGCCAACACCCTGGTCGCGGCGCTCGGCTTCACCGCCGACCTGGGCCCGCTCGCGGACTGGGGGCTGAACCTCAACCGGCGCCACATCACAGTGGACTCGACCACGGCGACGAACCTGCCCCGGGTGTACGCCGCGGGAGACATTTCCGACTACCCGGGCAAGGTACGCCTGATCGCGGTGGGGTTCGGGGAAGCCGCGACAGCGGTCAACAACGCGGCCGTGGCCATCGACCCTGCCGCGCACCTGTTCCCCGGCCACTCCTCCGACGCCGGCTGACCGGCCGGACGGGGTCGTGCTGTGCCGCAGGTAGGGCGTCATCGCGCCTAGGGGCGGAGTCCGACGAGTCGTGCCATCGTCAGCACCTGGTGGTCGAACCAGGCATCCTGGTCCGCGATGATCGTGTCCAGCCGACCGAAGACCTCGAAGGTGATCGCGCCGAACAGGGCGCTCCACACGAACATGGCCCGAGCCAAGATCACCGGCGGGATGTCGGCGAACGTACGCGCGGCGATCACGGCCATCTCCCGCTGGACGACCGGGCCGAGCCAGTCGCCCGGCGCGGGACGCACGATGCCGGCGCCCACACCGTCGAGCACGATCCGCAGCAACACGACCGGCACCCGGCTCGCCGGGCCCGCGGTCTCCTCGGGCGCCACGTACCCGGGCACGGGACTGCCGTGGGTGAGCGCGTATTCATGCGGATGGGCCAGCGCCCAGGCGCGGACCGCACGGCAGGTGGCGTTGAAACGGCCGGCCAGGTCGGACCGGTCCACCGTTGCCTCGGCCATCTCCACTGCCTCGCCGAGAGCGTTGTACGCGTCCACGATCAGCGCGGTGAGCAGGTCGTCGCGGCTGCGGAAATACCGGTAGATCGCGGACGAAACGAGGCCCAACTCGCGGGCGACCGCACGAAGCGACAGGTTCGAGGCGCCAGCCTGGGCCACCTGCCGGCGGGCCATCTCCTTGATCTCGTCGGTCATCTCGGCCCGAACGCGTGCCCGCAGGGTGGTCGCCCGGGCCGCCGGCCGTCCAGGCGGGCTCGGCTGGCGGTCAGCGGTCAACTCGGGCAGGGCCGCCTGCTCTTCGGACATGGCCGGAAGTATCGCACACCCGAGAGCACTGCTCCGCCTCCGATTTCACCGAGGCCCAGACGCCAGCTCCGCTCCGTTAGTCGACGTGGCCGGAACCGGGATCGCCTACCTCGGCGCCTTGTTTCGGCTCGTGGGCGTCGAAGTCGACGATGGAGTAGGCGCGCAGCTTCTCCAGCCGGTGGAACGAGTCGATCACCCGGATGGTGCCACTCTTGGACCGCATCACGATCGACTGGGTGTACGCGCCGCCGTTGCGGTAGCGCACCCCTTTGACCAGGTCTCCCGAGGTGACTCCGGTGGCGGCGAAGAAGGCGTTGTCGCCCCGGACCAGGTCGTTGGTGTGCAGTACCCGGTCCAAATCGTGACCGGCGGCAACGGCCTTCTCCCGCTCCGCGTCGTCCGTCGGCCACAACTTGGCCTGGATCTCTCCGCCGATGCACTTCAGCGCGCAGGCGGCGACGATGCCTTCCGGCGTTCCGCCGATACCGACCAGTACGTCCACTTCGGAACGCTCGCGAGCCGCGCTGATCGCCCCCGCAATGTCACCGTCGCTGATGAAGCGGATCCGCGCTCCGGCGTCGCGTACCTTCTTGACCAGGTCCGCGTGCCGGGGGCGATCCAGGATGCATACGGTCACATCGGACACGCTGCTGCGCTTGACGCGCGCGATGCGGCGCAGGTTCTCCTCGATGCCCGCCTCGATGTCGATGACGTCGGCGGCGTCCGGACCCACGGCCAGTTTCTCCATGTAGAAGACCGCGGACGGGTCGAACATGGCGCCCCGTTCGGCTACCGCGAGGACGGCGATGGCGTTGGGCATGCCTTTGCTCATCAGCGTGGTGCCGTCGATCGGGTCGACCGCGACGTCGACCTCGGGGCCACCCTTCCAGTCACCGACGTGCTCGCCGTTGAAGAGCATGGGCGCGTTGTCCTTCTCGCCTTCGCCGATCACCACCACACCACGCATGGGCAGCGAGTTGATCAGGCGACGCATCGCGTCCACGGCGGCGCCGTCGCCGCCTTCCTTGTCACCGCGGCCGACCCAACGGCCCGCGGCCATGGCCGCCGCTTCGGTGACCCGGACGAGCTCCAGGGCCAGGTTTCGGTCGAGATCCTCGGTACGTCGGACGGCGGGTTGGGACATCTTCGGCCTCCTCGCAAGCTGACGTGGCGGCGCCGGTCCGGCCTGTGCGCCGCCTGCAGAAATCCTGACAGACCTGACCGGGGCGTGCGCAGGTGGTGCGCAATCCACTCAGGCCGGGGGAGGGTGCCAGCCGGGCCAGGGCGTCGGTGACTATATGTGTATGGAAACTGTCTCGCCTCCGGTCCCCACAGCTGCGCAAACCTCTGCGGTCCAGCGCCGGGCTGGGCGTACCGGTCGGGACATGGCCATCTCGCTGGTGGTCCTGCTGATCCCGTTAGCGCTGGTCGTGGCCATATTCCGGCTGCGCGGGGGCGAGGACGTCCAGGTCGTCGACCCGGCCGAGGCGGTGGCGTCGGCGCAGAATGCCCGCTTGTTCTCCGTCGCCGTGCCGGCCGGACTCGCCACGGGCTGGCGACCACTCAGTGCACAGTTCACCCGCAACGGCAATACCGGCGAACTGCGTGTTGGTTATCTCACCCCGAGCGACGGGCAGGCACAGCTGATCGAGTCCAACGCCGACGCCGCGGTCCTGTCCAGGCAGACGTTCGGCGGCGAAGCCCAGCTCACCGGGACCTCGACCGTGGCCGGCACCCGGTGGCAGCTGTACCGCCTTCAGGGTGACCGGCGGGCTCTTGTGCTGACCGATCCGGGTCGCACCATCATCGTCGTGGGACTCGCCGCCGGTGGCGAACTGGAGACGCTGGCCGCCGCGGTCAGCTGAACCCCGCTGCGCGAGCAGGCCTTGCCTGCGGCACCTACGCTCGGCAGCGTATGGAGTAACCCTTCGGAGGAAATCTGTGATGAGACGACGCCTCGCGGTCACCGGACTCGCGGTGCTCGCATGCACAACCCTCGCCCTGGCGGGCTGCGTTGCCAAGCCGGGCGGCACAGCCACCCCGACCCCCACGCCGAAGCCGGCGACGGAGATCCTCGCCGCCGCCGTCGCCAAGACCAAGGGCCAGCCATTCAAGTACACGATGAAGTACGGCACCGTGTTGACCGCCGACGGAGCGCAGGACGCCACGGGGGCGAACGCCAACCGCACCATTTCGTTCACCGATGCCAGTTCGGGTCTGGTGATCAAGGGGCAGGTCCTGCTGGTCGGAGACGGGCTCTACGCGAAGCTCGACCTCGGCCCGCTGACCGCGGCCATCCCCGGCCTGGCCGGCGCCGACGGCAAGTACCTCAAGGTGGACCGGGCCAAGATCGGTAGCACCGGCCTCGCCGCCAGCCTCGTCCCGGGTGGCGACTCGACCGTGCCGGACACGTACGTGAACGGCGTGGTGTCGGCCGAGAACGTGAGCGCGACCGAGATCAAGGGCACGATCGACCTGACCAAGTCGGCACCGAAGGTGATTCCGGCCGCGGAGGCGGCGAAGCTGCCGGCGGATCAGAAGGTGGTGCCCTTCAAGGCCACGCTGGACGACCAGGGTCGGATCACCAAGATCGTGATCACCCTGCCGAAGGTGGGGGTGTTCCCCGCGGCCGACCTTGTCACCACGTACGCGGACTACGGTGCACCGGTGCAGATCGCCGCGCCCGCGGACGCGGATGTCCTGCTCGCCCCTGAGCTGATCTACCAATTCCTTAAGTAGGCGCTGCCTCAAGGAGGCGCATTCCGAGATGCCACCACCCACTGGCGCGTCAGTCGGTGGTGGCGTCGCGGTGGTTTCGGGCCGCGTCGAGCCGCAGCCGGGCGCCGTCCAGCCACCGCTGGCACACGTCAGCGAGCTGTTCGCCCTGTTCCCACAGCGCCAGCGATTCCTCCAGCGTGCCGCCGCCGGACTCGAGCCGTTCCACCACGCGGGCCAGTTCGGCCCGCGCTTGCTCGTACGTCGGTTCGCTCACGCTGTGCTCCCGGTCATGGCGGTCACCCTAGCGGCCAGTTCCCCCCCGGCCAGACGTAGCCGCACCGCGTCGCCGTCCGAGGCGTCGGCCGGATCGCGGAGCACCGCTCCGTTATCAGCGCGCTGCACGATGGCGTAGCCGCGTTCGAGCGTGGCTGCCGGCGAGAGTGCCCGGAGCCGGGCCAGGGTGTGGTGCAACTCCGTGCCGGCCCGCTCGATCCGATGCCGCAGCGTGCGTTCGGCCCGGTCCCGCAGTGTGCGCACCTGGTCGGCCCGGGTGTCGAGCATGGTGGTCGGGTTGGCCAGGACCGGCCTGGATCGCAGTGCGTCGAGCCGCTGCTGTTCCCGGTCCACCAGGTGGGTCACCGCTCGCTCCAGTCGGGCCCGGGCCGTACTGATCAGGTGCAGTTCGTCCTGTAGGTCCGGCACCGCGCGCTTGGCCGCGTCGGTCGGCGTGGATGCCCGTACGTCGGCGACGAAGTCGATCAGTGGCGTGTCGGTCTCGTGACCGATGGCGGAGATCACCGGCGTGCGGCAGGCGAACACCGCACGGCAGAGACCCTCGTCGGAGAATGGCAGCAGGTCTTCCACCCCGCCGCCACCCCGCGCCAGCACGATGACGTCCACGCCGGGGTCGCGTTCCAGTACGGCCAGGGCGTCCATGATCTGCGACACCGCGGACGGGCCCTGCACCGCGACATTGACCACCCGGAAGTCTACTGCCGGCCACCGCCGCCGGGCGTTGGTCAGCACGTCGCGTTCGGCCGCGCTGGCCCGCCCGGTGATCAGGCCGATCCGGTTCGGCAGGAACGGCAGCCGGCGCTTGCGGGCCGGGTCGAACAGGCCCTCCGCGGCGAGCAGCTTCTTCAGCCGTTCCAGCCGGGCCAGAAGTTCGCCCAGACCCACCTGACGGATCTCGTCCGCACGAAGCGAGAACGTGCCCCGACTGGGATAGAAGTCCGGTTTGGCGTGGGCCACGACGCGGGCGCCCTCGCTGAGCCCGGGCGCGCCGGTGTCGAGTACGTCACGGTGCGCGGTCACGGTCAGGCTGATGTCGGCCGCCGGATCGCGCAGGGTGAGAAACACCACGGTGGTCCCCGGACGGCGGGTCACCTGCGCGACCTGGCCATCGATCCAGACCCAGCCGAGTCGGGCCACCCAGGCGCTGATCTTCTGGCTGACCACCCGTACCGGCCACGGCTCCTCGGCGGTGCTGCGCGGGGTGGCGTCGGCTTCGGTCACGTCGACAGCCTACGGTCGCGTCGCGCCCCGCCCGTACGATGGAGACCGTGACCGGTAAGAGAGTGTTGCTCGCCAAGCCCCGCGGCTACTGCGCCGGCGTGGACCGCGCCGTGCAGACGGTGGAGGAGGCGCTCAAGCTCTATGGGCCCCCGATCTACGTCCGCAAAGAGATCGTGCACAACAAGCACGTGGTGTCCACGTTGGCTGAGCGTGGCGCGATCTTCGTGTCGGAGACCGATGAGGTGCCGGAAGGCGCGATCGTGGTGTTCTCCGCTCACGGCGTCGCTCCCGAGGTGCATGAACAGGCCAAGGAGCGCAATCTGCGGGCCATCGACGCCACCTGCCCGCTGGTGACCAAGGTCCATCAGGAGGCGCGGCGGTTCGCCGCCGAGGATTACGACATCCTGCTCATCGGGCACGAGGGTCACGAAGAAGTCGTGGGTACGGCCGGAGAAGCCCCCGATCACATCCAGTTGGTCGACGGTCTGGACGGCGCGGACAAGGTGACCGTCCGTGACCCGAACAAGGTCATCTGGTTGTCGCAGACCACGTTGTCGGTGGACGAGACCCTGGAGACAGTGGCCCGCCTCAAGCAGCGCCTGCCGCTGTTGCAGTCGCCACCGAGCGACGACATCTGTTACGCAACCTCGAACCGCCAGCATGTGGTGAAGCAGATCGCGCCAGACTGTGACGTGGTGATCGTGGTTGGTTCGCGGAATTCCTCCAACTCGGTCCGGTTGGCCGAGGTGGCGCTGACTTCCGGCGCTCGGGCGGCCTACCTCGTCGACTACGCCCACGAGATCGCCGACGAGTGGATCGAGGGCGCCACCACCGTGGGCCTGACCTCTGGTGCCAGCGTGCCCGACGAACTGGTCCTGCAGGTGCTCGACCACCTGGCCGAACGTGGTTTCGACCAGGTCGCCGAGGTGACCACCGCCAACGAGAAGCTCACCTTCTCGCTGCCGCAGGAGCTCAAGCGGGATATGCGGATCAATGCGGCCGGCCGGGCTGTCGAGGCTGCCAAGCTCGCGGCCACCGGCAAAGCCTGACCTCTTCTCGACGGGCGTGGCCTGTGTACGGTCGACGTAACGCTGAGAGGTGGAGGTTCGGGTCAGATGTTCTGGCGCAAACGCAAGGAACGGGAACTAGCGGATGCCCGCGAGGAGGCTTTGCGCTGGTACGACCGGCTGGGTGGGCAGATCACCAACCTGCCGGCCGGGGAAGAGCCGCCGGTGAAACAGGCCATGGTGGATGCTGGCGAGCGCTACAACGCGGCGGGCGCCCAACTCGATCGGGCCGACTCACCCAAGCAGTACGAACTCGCGCGTGAAACGGCGCTGGAAGGCCTGGCCTACATCCGGGCCGCCCGTACCGCCATGGGTCTTGATCCAGGCCCTGACCTGCCGGCGCTGGCCTCGGCCCGCGGAGTGGGCTCCATCACGCAGGACCGCGAGGTGGACGTCCAGGGCCACAACTATCGGGCCTCACCCCGGCCGAATACGGACACCCCGTACTACTACCCCGGTGGACGGGTCCAGGGCCGGACCGTGCCGGGCGGCTGGTACTCCGAACCGTGGTGGAAGGGCGCATTGGCCACCGGCGCAGGCGTGTTCGGCGGCATGCTGCTCTTCGATGCCCTCGCCGGTGGTTTCGGCGACGGCGGATACGACGAGGGCTTCGCGCAGGGCTACGACCAGGGCTTTGACCAGGGCGTCGACACCGGCGACGGTGGCGACTACGACGCCTCCGGAGATTTCGGCGGCGGAGACTTCGGCGGCGGGGACTTTGGCGGGGATTTCGGCGGGGACTTCTAACCCTGCTGATTCTGGTAACCCTTGCTGTCTCTGCCAGGTGGGGCTCGGTGATCCGTCACCGAGCCCATATCGTTTCGTCAGACCAGGGAATCGGCCCATTGCTGGTGCAGGGTGGCGTAGCGCCCGCCGGACTCGACCAGGCGGGCGGGTGGTCCGTCTTCGACGATCCGGCCGCCGTCGACGACCAGGACCCGATCGGCGATCTCCACCGTGGACAGCCGGTGGGCGATCACGAAGGCGGTACGTTCGGCCAGGATGGTGCGCAGCGCGCGCTGCACCAGTCGTTCCGACGGGATGTCCAAAGAGGACGTTGCTTCGTCGAGGATGAGGACCGCCGGGTCGGCCAGGAAGGCGCGGGCGAACGCGACCAGTTGTCGCTGTCCGGCCGACAGGCGCCCGCCGCGCTTCTTCACATCGGTCGCATAGCCCTCGGGTAGCGCCCGGATGAACTCGTCCGCCCCGATCGCCGCCGCGGCCGCGCGCACCTCGTCGAGCGAGGCGCCGGGGCGGCCGAAGGCGATGTTCTCGGCGATGGTGCCGGAGAAGAGAAAGTTCTCCTGGGTCACCATGACCACCGCCCGGCGAAGGTCGTCATCGGACAGTTCGCGCAGGTCGACGCCGTCCAGCCGGACGACGCCGGCGACCGGATCGTAGAAGCGCGACACGAGCTTGGCCACGGTCGACTTGCCAGCGCCGGTGGCACCCACCAGCGCGACTGTCTGGCCGGCCGGGATGTGCAGGTCCATCTCCGGCAGGATGATCCGGTCCCGCCGATATCCGAAGGCGACCCCGTCGAAGGAGATCTCGCCCCGGTTGGCCACCGTGGGTACCGGCGTGGCGACCTCGGGTTCGGGTACGCCGGGGGGTTCCTGCAGCACACCGGACAGCTTCTCCAGCGCGGCCGTGGCCGACTGCAGTGAGTTGTAGAACTGGCTCAGTTCCTGCATCGGATCGAAGAACCGGCGCAGGTAGAGCAGGAAGGCGGCCAGGATGGCGACGTCCACCTGTCCGTGGATGGCCCGGTAGCCGCCATAGGTCAGCACCACCGCGACGGTGATGTTACCGATCACCTTGATGGTGGGCCCGAAGATGGCGATGAGCCGAAACGCCGTGAGGTTCGCCCGCCGGTAGTCATCGTTGAGCGCCTCGAAGATCTGCTGGTTGCGAGGTTCGCGGCGAAATGCCTGCACAGCCCGCATGCCGCCCAGCGACTCCACAAAGTGGACGATCACCAGGGCGACGGCCTCCCGGGTCCGCCGGTAGGCCCGGGCGGAGGCGTGCCGGAACCAGTTGGACAGCCAGAGCAGGAACGGGAACGACAGCAGCGCGGCCAGGGCCAGCGGCGGATCCAGGTAGAGCAGGATCCCGGCGATGGACAACACCGACAGGGCGGCGAGGACCAGGTCGTCGATGCCGCCGTCGACGAGTTCCGAGATGGTGTCCATGTCCGAGGTCAGCCGGGCCACCATGCGGCCCGAGGTGTACCGCTCGTGGAAACCGATCGACAGTCGTTGGAAGTGCCGGTACACCCGCTGGCGCAGGTCGAGCAGGACAGCCTGGCCGATGCGCCCGGACAGCCACAGGAATCCGCGCTTGCCGGCGTATTCGGCCATCGCCGCCACGACGAACAACACGCCGATGCGGATGAGCACCGACGCGTCGCCGTGCTGCAACGGGCCGATGCCTTCGCTCAACCCGAGCATGACCAGGTAGGGCCCGGCCATCGCGGCCGCGTTCTGCAGCAGCAGGAGCAGCACCATGATGATGACCAGCCGCTTGTGCGGTCGGAACAGGCTGCGCAGCAGGGTACGGGTGGAAGCCCGCAGGCGGATGGTCGCCTTCTCATCCGGCGACTCCGCCTCGGTGCGTTCCGCGTCTGTGTCGGGGGCAAGCCCGCGCCACTGTTCGACGTCGACGGTCACCGGATGCCGACCTCCTCGGTTGCGATGTCCTCAGCAAGTTCCTCGGCCCCGCCCTCGGCCAGTACCTCGGCCCGACCGTCGGCCAGTACTTCGGCCTCGTCGGCCGACGCGGACAGGACGTGGCGGTATTCGGGCACGGTGGCGAGCAGGTGCGAGTGGGTGCCCACCGCGGCGATGACGCCGTCGGAGAGCAGGGCGACCCGGTCGGCCAGCGCCACCGTGCTCGGACGGTGTACCACCAGGATCGCGGTGGTGCCGGCGAGCACCCTGGCCAAGGCCTCCTCCACCAGTGCCTCGGTGTGTACATCCAGCGCGGACAGCGGGTCGTCGAGGACCAGCACTCGGGGCTTGCCCAGCACCGCCCGGGCCAACGCCAGACGTTGCCGCTGTCCGCCGGACAGCGACAGGCCCTGTTCGCCGACCCGGGTGGTCAGGCCCCAGGGCAGGTCGTAGACGAAGTCGGCCTGTGCCACGCTGAGCGCTTCGGCGATCTCCTCGTCGGTGGCGTCCGGGCGGCCGAGGGTCAGGTTCTCCCGCACGCTCATCGAGAAGAGGGTGGCTTCCTCGAACGCCACCCCGACCATCGAGCGCAGCGAGTCGAGCGTCAGGTCCTGCAGATCCCGGCCGTCGATGGTGATGCGCCCCGCGGTGGGGTCGATCAGGCGGGGGACCAGTGAGACGAGGGTGGTCTTGCCCGTGCCGGTGGCGCCCACGATGGCCAGCGTCTCGCCCGGCCGTACCTCGAGGTCTACCCCGCGCAGGATGGGTGCCGGCGCGCCCGGATAGCGCAACTGCACACCCTCGAACCGCACCGCACCCCGTACGGTGGACGGCGGCAGCGCGATCGCGCCCGGCTTGTCCACGATGCTCGGCTGGGTGTCGAGGACTTCGTAGATGCGGTCGGCCGCGGTCATTGCCTCCTGTCCGTTGGCGATGATGAAGCCCAGCGCGTCGATCGGCCAGATCAGCATGAGCTGAAGTGTCACGAAGGCGATCAGGTCGCCCAATGTCATCGCGCCACGGGACACGGCGATTGCCCCGCCCACCACGACCAGCGCCAGCATCACGTTGGGCACCAGGTCGAAGCGGGGCCATTCCCGGGACACCAGTCGGGCTTTGTCCAGCGCCGTGTCGTGCAGGCGCTTGGCGCGGTCGTCGAACTGGCGCGCCATGTGGTCGCGCCGGCCGAAGGCCTTGATCACCCGGATGCCGCCAGCGCTCTCCTCGACCAGCGTGGCCAGGTCGCCCTGCTGGTCCTGCATCCGGCGGGCCTTGTCGTTGTACTGGCTGGTGAACCGCTTGCTGATCCAGAACAGCGGCAGGGCGGAGACGGCGACGACGAGGCCGAGCGGCCAGTAGATGTGCACCAACAGCGCCAGCACGGTGATGAATGTGGCGAGGTTGATGATCAGAAACAGTAGGCCGAAGGACAGGAAGCGCCGGATGACCGAGAGGTCGCTGGTCACCCGGGACAGCAGCTGGCCGGACTGCCAACCGTCGTGGAAGCTGACCGGCAGCCGCTGCAGATGTGCGTAGATGTCGGTGCGCAGGGCGGTCTCCATGCCCAGCGCGGAGTCGGACTGGGCCCACCGGCGGTAGAAGTTGAGCAACGCCTCGACCAGACCGAAGGCCAGCGCGAGGGCGCCCAACATCCACAGGCCGCCGGGATCGTGCTGCGCCACCGGTCCGTCCACCACGCGCTGCACGATGAGCGGGATGGCGATGGCCACCGCGGTCGCGGCGGAGGCGGCCAGGATCAGTCGGATGTATTGCCCGGCATAGGGACGAAGATAGCTACGTGTCCGCAGGAGGTTTCGCATCGGCTGACTTCTATTGGCTGGGAACACCTCCTGACCGTAGCCCCTGAGTACGACATAGCGCCCGTGGGTTTTCGGGCGCAGACGCCTACCGCTTCGACAGGTTCCCCGATTCGTGGGACAACAGCCAACGCTTGACATCGAGGCCCCAGCGGAATCCGCCGAGTGAGCCATCCGTACGGATGATCCGGTGGCACGGCACGAAAAGGGCCGCGGCATTGCGCGCGCAGGCCTGCGCGGCTGCCCGGGTGGCCCGCGGATTGCCCGTACGCGAAGCCAGTTCGGAGTAGCTGACCGCGGCGCCAGGGGTGATCTTGCGCAGTTCCTGCCACGCGGCACCGAGGAACAGTCCATCCGTGTATTGCCGTACCGCTATCGAGTCGATCGCCGTGATATCGCCGCGATGATAGGCGTGCACCGCCTTGGTGACCATGCCCAGGTCGCCCCGGTGCCGCGGTTCGTCGCGCAGGGTGCGGTGTACCTGCGGCATGAGGTCCGCCAGCGAGGCGGTCCAACCGGCGGCCAGCACCGCGCCGTCGTCGTCGACCACCGCGGTGAACGGTCCGACCTGAGTGTCCATTGTGGATGTGAAACTCATTGCTTCCTCCAGAGTCGCATCGTGGCATAGGAACGCCAGGGCGCCCAGCACCGCCGGGCGTGTGCGATCAGTTCGTTCGGATCGGGTAGACCCAGGTTGGCCGCGCCCCGACGGGCGCCGAGATCGCCGGCCAGCAGGATGTCCGGGTCGCCGAGGGCACGGATGGCCACGTACTGGGCGGTCCACGGCCCGATTCCGGGAATGGCGAGCAGTGCGGCCTCGGTTTCCGCCCGGTCCGCGCCCGGGTCCAGGCGCAGCTTGCCGTCCGCCACCGCCTCGGCCAGCCGGCGCAACGTCTGCCGCCGGGCCGCCGGCATACCGAACGCGGAGTCCGGTGCCTCCGCTATCCGTTGCGGGCTCGGGAAGCCAGTCAGTTGGGTCGGCCCGCAGGCCCTGTCCGCTCCAGCCCCGCCGGTTGCGACGTCGTCAGTTGCCGCCCCGTCGCGTGCGGCCCGGTCGGTTGCGGCCCGGTCGGTTGCGGCGCTGACGGCCGCGGCTACGGCTGCGTTGGCAGCGTCTGCCGGCTCGCCCGTACCGGCAACCAGCCGGGCGAATATCCGGCCGGCGCCGACCACCGAAATCTGTTGGCCGATGATGGCCCGCACCGCGGTTTCGAAGCCGTCCACCGCACCGGGAATCCGGATGCCGGGCTCCTTCGCCACCGATTCGGCGAAGACCGGGTCGGCACCGAGCAGGGCGTCGACCGCGACCGGGTCGGCGTCCAGGTCCAGCAGCCGGCGGCACCGGGCCACCGCAGGCGACAGGTCGCGCAGGTCAGCCAGATGAAGGGTGGTCAGTACGTAATGCGGGCGCAACTGCATCTCCGCGGTGGCGATGCCATGGGGCAGTCGCAGGCCGCGCCGGTACCGGCCGTCCACGACCTCGTCCAGGCCGGGAGTGCTGCGGTGGCCGAGGAACTCCATCAACGCGGCGGCATTCAGCGGCTCCCGGAACGGCAGCCGCAACGTGATGGCGCTGCGCCCTCCTGGCCCGGGCGGGCCCTCGCGACTGGCCACCCGCAATTGTGAGGGGGTCCGCCCGAAGACATCCCGGATCGTGTCGTTGAACTGCCGGACACTGCCGAACCCCGCCGCGAATGCGATCTCGGCCTGGGTCAGACCGGTCGTCTCGATCAGTATCCGGCCGGTCTGTGCGCGCTGGGCCCGGGCCAGCGCGAGCGGTGCGGCGCCGACTTCCGCCTGCAGCAGCCGGCTGAGGTGCCGCTCGGTGTAGCCGAGTCGCGAGGCGAGCCCGCCCACACCGTCTCGGTCAACCACCCCGTCCGCGATCAGGCGCATGGCCCGGCCGACCACGTCCGCCCGGTAGTTCCAGTCGGGCGAGCCGGGTGCGGCGTCGGGCCGGCAACGCAGGCAGGCGCGAAAGCCGGCCCGCTGGGCCGCCGCCGCGGAGGGCAGGAACCGGACGTTCGTGCGCTTCGGCGTCATGGCCGGACACGATGGCCGGCAGTAGATGCCGGTAGACGTGACACATGTGACGAACCAGCCGTCGAACCGGGCATCCCGGCTGTCGACCGCCCGGTAGCACGAGTCGAAGTCCAGATACAGCTCAGGATTGCTCACAACATCGATACTGCCTGGCCGGACCGCCACTGAGCTGGCGGGTTTCGGACTTCTACCGACCGGGCCGGTGTGACTGCGCGTCGACCTCCACATGACGTACTCCCGGCACCCGGGCCGCGACGTCCGCGCACAACACCCGGGTGGTACGGCACGGTGCGCAGAAGGCGGAGGAGAACTGCAGCAACGTCACCCCGGCATCCGCGGGGACGCCAAGTTCGGCCAGCAGAGGATCGGTCGCGGAGGGTGCGGATTCGCGAAAGTTTCCGTTGCGCCGCTTCACCAGGACCCCCGCTTCCGTGGCCGCTGCCAACGCCACGACCACCACCAGCACACCGGTCCACCCAGCCACGCGCTCAAGCCCAGCTCGGATGGCGGAGCCCAGCGCTGGCCCTTGTGCGATCTGGACGGCAGACTGTCTGCGCCAACCGGAGGAGTCGCATTGAGACGCATCTCGCTACTGGCCGCCGCGGCGCTGCTACTGGGTCTCGGAGCCGGGTGTTCGGACACCGCGGACATCCGTACCGTGGCTGACTTTGACGAGCAGCCGTGCGGGCTGTTCACCGACGACGTGCTGAGCAAGATTGTCGGCCCGCCGTACCAGGATCTGGCTGAGGTGGAGCCGACGCTGACCCGTTCCAGTTCGGTCACGGCCGGTGGCGACACGTACGCCTGCACGTACTCCTTCAAGGCGAGCAAGCCACCGGCCGTACCCGAGGTGGCCACGATGACGGTGACCGTGGCGCACACGAAGTCGGGCAGCCAGCCGTACTCGGTCTGCGACGCCGGTGCGCAGACGAAGGCGTCGGGATATCGCAGCGAGAAGATCGGCGACGGTGTCTGCCTGAGTCCCAGCTCCGACCTGTGGATGAAGATTGGTGCCAACTACTTCCACGTGGTGGTGGTTCCGCAACCCGGGTTCGGCAACCCGGTGGAGGCGCGGCAGGCGCTGTCACCGTTGATCCTGACCGTGGCGCAGGCAGCCGCGGACCGGATGCCGAAGGCCTGAATATGCCCCGACCGCCCGGCGGTGGGTGGCGACGTAGACTGACACGTCGTGACCACCATCGGCATCGTCGGGCTGCCCAACGTCGGCAAGAGCACGCTGTTCAACGCCCTCACCAAGAACAACGTGCTGGCGGCGAACTACCCGTTCGCCACCATCGAGCCGAATGTGGGCGTGGTGGGACTGCCCGACCCACGGCTGGACAAGCTGGCCGAGCTCTACGCCTCCCAGAAGGTGATTCACGCGCCGGTGTCGTTCGTCGACATCGCCGGGCTGGTTCGAGGCGCCTCGAAGGGTCAGGGACGGGGAAACGCCTTCCTGGCCAACATCCGTGAAGCCACCGCGATCTGCCAGGTGGTCCGGGCGTTCGCTGATCCCGAATGTCGTGCACGTGGATGGCAAGGTGTCACCCCGCGACGACATCGAGACGATCAACACCGAGCTGATCCTGGCCGACATCCAGACGATCGACAAGGCACTGCCGAGGCTGGAGAAGGAAGCCAAGCTCCGCAAGGACCGTGCCCCCATGGTGGCCGCGGCGACCGCCGCCCGGGACCTGCTGGACGGCGGAACCACCCTGTACGCCGGCGCCAGGACCGCGGGCATCGAGTGGCCGAACTGCGCGAGCTGCACCTGTTGACGGCGAAGCCGTTCCTTTACGTGTTCAACGTGGACGAGGCGGAGCTTGCCAACGAGAGCTTCCTGGACGAGCTGCGAGGCCTGGTGGCCCCGGCCGAGGCGGTCTTCATGGACGCCAAGATCGAATCCGAGTTGATCGACCTTCCCGACGAGGAAGCCCGGGAACTGCTGGAGTCGATCGGCCAGGCCGAGCCGGGCCTGAACCAGCTGGTCCGTATTGGCTTCGGCACGCTCGGCCTGCAGACCTACCTGACCGCGGGCCCCAAGGAAGCGCGCGCGTGGACCATTCCGGTCGGTGCCACCGCCCCGGAGGCCGCCGGGGTGATCCACGCAGACTTCCAGCGTGGCTTCATCAAGGCCGAGGTGGTCGGCTTCGACGATTTGATCACCGCCGGCACGATGGCGCTCGCGAAAGCCGCCGGCAAGGTCCGCATCGAGGGCAAGGAATACGTGATGCAGGACGGCGACGTCGTCGAGTTCCGTTTCAACGTCTGAGCGACCCAGCCGTGGACCGTGGTGCTTTCTGTACCGCATCCGGTGGTGGATTGCCCAAGGTCCACGTGGCCTGCGCCGTCAGGCGAGGGATGGGGTGCGCGCGAGGGTGGTGGTGAGGTCGTCGGCGAGTGAGGGCAGGCCCACCTCGCGAGTGCTGGTGATCATCATGGACAGGTCGCGGTCCACCCGGCGCGAGCGGACTCCGGTGGCTTCGTGGACTGCCCGGCGAGCCTCGGACTCGCCGTCGGCGCGGGCGCCGTCGCGCAGGTGCAGGACCGCGAGGCGGGTGCGGCAACGCAGGCTGGTCCGGGTGCGGCCGTGGTCCAGGGAGTTGAGAGCCGCGGTCAGCCGGTCCCGGGCGCGATGGTCGTCGCCGAGGGCGAACAGGGCCAGGCCGAGCGCGCTGTCGTGATGGCCATTACTGACCGTGATTCGGCGGGCCCAGTCCGGCGCGTCGGCGTGACCGCCGCGGGCCAGGGCTTCCTCGGCCAGCGCCACGTGCCGTAGCCCGGCCTGGGTGTCGCCGGCGGTGCCGCAGTGCCGGGCGCACACCGCGTGCAGGTTGGCCCGTTCGGCGGCGCTGATGCGTTCGTCGCCGAGAGCCAAACGCAGGATTCTCGACCCCGTCTGCCGGCTCGCCGCCGTCGGTTACCACCGTCGACAGGTCGAGCATGATGTGGGCGCGCAGGTCGCGGTCGGCACCCTTGGCCGCGGTGTCGAGGGCGAAGGCGAGCAGTTCGCGGGCTTTGGCCTGGTGGCCCGCGTCGTACAGCGACCAGCCGAGCCGGTCAGCCAGCAGGCCCACCGCGGAGCACAGCCGTGCCCGGGTGGCTGACGGCATCTGCGCGTGCAGCAGTTGGGTGGACCATTTCAGCGAACTCGTCGCCATGGTGGTGGCCAGAGCGCCGCCACGGGCCAGGTCCATCCGGGTGTAGAGGTCGGCGGCTGCCTCCACGGCCTCAACTTCGGCCAGCCCGACGTAGGAGGGAACAGGCTCTTCGAGCCCGTCGATTGCGTCCAGTAGGCGCCCGATAGCGCCCCCGGTGGCAGCTCCCATGGATGCTGCCGCGATGGCGCCGAGCAGGCTGCGCCGCAACATATCATCCACGGTACTTGCCGGCGAGTCCCCAGCCGAGAGGTCAGACGCTGGGAAAACGTCGATGGACAGGACACGCTCGTAGTCTCTGATCAGGGCAGGGGTCACTTCCCGTTCGCCGCGCTCGACGCGACTGAGGTGTCCCTTGTCCCGACCGGTCAGCTCGGCAAGCCTGGCCAGGCCGACACGCTTGGCTTCGCGTGCGGCCCGCAGGTCTCGTCCGGTGGTCACGGCAGGATCCTCCGAGGTTGCCGCATCACCGTTGCGGCAATGCCGCAACAGTGACTCTGACGACGGTGGCAGACGAAGCTGAAGTGGGCGGGGTTGAGAGGCGCCGGTGATCGGGCACCCCTTGTTGTGCCCACTCACGGTAATGGCGCGGTGGTCAGCATGTCGATGTAGGGAGGGGTTCGGATGGGTGGATCGCCCAGCCTCGGGCGCCTGCCACACGCGAAACGGGGGCATGCTGCGACCGGATGAAATTGCCGGGGGGCGGTGGGGGGTGTCCCGCGCGGAACGACGTTCCGCGCGGGAACCGCCTAGACGTCCACACGGAGGCTAGGTCCAAGGGCTCACGAGGTCGACTTGATGGACCGGTAGGCGTTCTCGATCCGGGCGGCGAGGTTGACCTCCCCGGAGGTCAGGGAGTCACCGTTGGGCGTGCGCAGGCGTACTTCGGTGAAGCCGTTGCGGCGCCGGACGTCGGGTCTCACCTGGAGGGCATCGGCCACAACCTTGATACGTTCCGTAAGCGCCGCGTGCTCAGTCTCGTCCAGTCGCATCGTCCGCCGGATCTCTCCGGCGTCGCCGATCCAGTCTTTGAGCAGGCCGAGCACGTCGCGTAGGTCGTCGCGGCCAAGGGGGGGCATGGGTCGCACCTCCTGGGAGCATGGTTACGGCTTGTGGCCAGTCAGTTACCACACCGTTATGGTCGTGACCTCAGTGTTACCTCTTCTTGGCCATTCGTCTACAACCGCATATCCCCTTCCGTCATTCATCCGGCAGGGCGGGCACGCCGTTCGGATGAAAATTGGCACCCTTTAGCGACGTGCACACAGAACGGGCAGACACCCCCATGGACGAGGCGGAGCCGAGTAAACCGGCCGAACCGTCCCAGTTGTTGATCATCGTTGGCGCCGCGATCGTGCTGGATGGCAAGGTACTCGGTTGCGAACGCGCGGAGCCACCCGAGTCGCGCGGTCGATGGGAGTTTCCCGGCGGCAAGGTCGAACCCGGCGAGAGCGACATCGACGCGTTGATCCGCGAATGCGAGGAGGAGCTCGCGGTCACCGTAGCGGTGGGTGACCGGATCGGCGACGACGTGCCCCTGGCCAATGGTCGGGCCCTGCTGCGGGTCTGGCGGTGCGAGATCGTTCACGGCGTGCCGCAGGCCATCGAGCACGCCTCGCTGCGGTGGCTGGCGCCGGAGGAGTTCGACTCGGTGCCGTGGCTGCCCGCCGATGCGCCCATCGTGGCCGAACTGGCCCGTCAGTTAGCCAGGCCTGACTGAGCGATCCAGGGCTCACCTTGACCGGCAAGCCCCGGATCACCGCGTCAGTGCTTCTCGTCGTCGGCGGGGTGCTGGTAGGTCAGGTCCGTGGTCGGCAGCGGGAAGGTGACCGACTCGCCGAACGGGGACGCGGCACCCGGTCGGTCGAAGGCGATTTCGCTGACCGCCATCTTGCCGTCCGTGCCCACCTCGGCGGCCAGTGCGGTGGCCTGCGGGGTGTGCCAGACCACGTTGCGCGGCACGTGGGTGGCGTCCACGTGATCGGGCACCTCGTGGGCGTGGCTGTGGGTGGCCGTGTCCTGGGCCTCGAGCTGGTCCCGCCGGAAGATCTTGCTACCGAGCCAGACCAGCGGGTCGTACTTGCGGTCGACCACCCGCTCCTTCATGGGGATGATCGCGTTGTCGGTGATCTTGATGTGCTCGGGGCAGACCTCGGTGCAGCACTTGGTGATGTTGCAGAAGCCGAGCCCGTGCTCCTCCTGGGCGTACTCCTTGCGGTCGGTCCGCGCGTCGAGCGGGTGCATGTCCAGCTCGGCGGCGCGGATGAAGAACCGCGGGCCGGCGAAGGCCTGCTTGTTCTCCTCGTGGTCACGGATCACGTGGCAGACGTTCTGGCACAGGAAGCACTCGATGCACTTGCGGAACTCCTGCGAGCGCTCGACGTCGACCTGCTGCATCCGGTACTCGCCCGGCGCGACGTCCGCCGGCGGGCGCGAACGCCGGCGATCTCGCGGGCCTTCTCGTAGTTGAAGGAGACGTCGGTGACCAGGTCCCGGATCACCGGGAAGGTGCGCAGCGGGGTGACCGTGACGGTCTCGTCCTCGCTCGAAGGTCGACATCCGGGTCATGCAGCTCAGCCGCGGCTTGCCGTTGATCTCCATCGAGCAGGAGCCGCACTTGCCGGCCTTGCAGTTCCACCGCACGGCCAGGTCGGCGGCCTGGGTGGCCTGCAGCCGGTGGATGACGTCGAGGACGACCTCGCCCTCGTTGACCTCGACCGTGTAGTCCTGCAGGTCGCCGCCGGTCGTCGTCGCCCCGCCAGACCCGGAAGTGTCGCCTGGTACCCATTACGTCCTGCTGTTCCAGCCTCTGCTGCGAGCGCTCCTCGCGATGTCGGCGTTGCCGTCGGAGGACGTCGAGGTCGCGAGCTCCTCGTCGGTGAGGTACTTCTTCAGCTCGTCCCGGTCGAAGAGCGTCGATCAGGTCCTGCGCGCATCGGCGGCAGCGGCTGGTGGATCAGCGTGCACCGTCGTCGCCGTCGAGCGAGCAGACCAGGTTGACCTCGCCGCCACTCGGGCTCCATCTTCGGGAAGTCGTCGCGGGTGTGCCCGCCGCGGCGACTCCTCGCCGCTCGCAGCGCCGCCTTCGCGGTGCACTCGACGACCACGCAGCATGTTGCGCAGGTCCAGCGCCAGGTGCCAGCCCGGGTTGTAGCGCCGGCCGCCGGTCGACCGCGCACACGTTGGCGACCCGCTCCCTGAGCTCGGCCAGCCGCTCGAGCGCGTCCTCGAGCTCGTCGCTGCGCGGCGGATGATGCCGACCAGGTCGTTCATCACCGCCTGCAGGTCCTGCTGCAGCGTCGTACGGGTTCTCGCCGCGTGTCGCGCTCGAGCGGCGCCAGCGCGGTCTCCACCGCAGCGTCGACCCGCCCTCGCCGACGACCGGTCGGGCACGCGCCGAGTCCGTCGACGTAGCGGCCGCGCGGCTCGCCGGCCCGCTTGCCGAAGACCAGCAGGTCGGACAGCGAGTTGCCGCCGAGCCGGTTGGAGCCGTGCATGCCGCCGGACACCTCGCCGGCGGCGAACAGGCCGGGTACCGCCGGCCGCCGCGCGGTGTCGGGGTCGACCTCGACGCCGCCCATCACGTAGTGGCAGGTCGGGCCGACCTCCATGGGCTCGGCGGTGATGTCGACGTCGGCCAGCTCCTTGAACTGGTGGTACATCGACGGCAGCCGCTCGACGGATCTCTCGGCCGAGCAGCCGGGAGGCGATGTCCAGGTAGACGCCGCCGGCCGGGGAGCCGCGACCGGCCTTGACCTCGGTGTTGATCGCGCGGGCGACCTCGTCGCGGGGCAGCAGCTCCGGCGGGCGCCGGTTGTTGTCCGGGTCGGTGTACCAGCGGTCGGCCTCTTCCTCGGTGTCCGCGTACTGGTTGCGGAACACGTCGGGGACGTAGTCGAACATGAACCGCTTGCCCTCGGAGTTCTTCAGCACCCCGCCGTCGCCGCGGACCGACTCGGTGACGAGGATGCCCTTCACCGAGGGCGGCCAGACCATGCCGGTCGGGTGGAACTGGAGGAACTCCATGTTGATGCAGCGTCGCGCCGGCGCGCAGCGCCAGCGCGTGACCGTCGCCGGTGTACTCCCACGAGTTCGAGGTGACCTTGTAGGACTTGCCGACGCCGCCGGTGGCCAGCACCACGGCCGGCGCCTCGAACAGGACGAACTCGCCGGACTCCCGGTAGTAGCCGAACGCGCCGGCGATCGCGGTCGCCGTCGGTCAGCAGCAGCTCGGTGATGGTGGTCTCGGCGAAGACCCTGATGCCGGGCGTCGTAGCTCGCCGGTCGGCGGCGAGTCCTCCTGCTGCAGCGAGACGATCTTCTGCTGCAGGGTGCGGATCAGCTCCAGGCCGGTCCGGTCGCCGACGTGCGCCAGCCGCGGGTACTCGTGGCCGCCGAAGTTGCGCTGGGTGATCTTGCCGTCCTTGGTGCGGTCGAACAGCGCGCCGTAGGTCTCCAGCTCCCAGACCCGCTGCGGCGCCTCCTTCGCGTGCAGCTCGGCCATCCGGCAGTTGTTGAGGAACTTGCCGCCGCGCATGGTGTCGCGGAAGTGCACCTTCCAGTTGTCGTTGCGAGTTCACGTTGCCCATCGGCGGCGGCGGCGCCGCCCTCGGCCATCACCGTGTGCGCCTTGCCGAACAGCGACTTGGAGATGATCGCGGTCCGCTTGCCGGCCAGCCGGGCCTCGATCGCGGCGCGCAGGCCGGCGCCGCCGGCCCCGATGACGACGACGTCGTAGTGGTGGCGTTCGATGGCGTCTCAGTCATGTCAGTCGCAGCCCTCAGTTGATGAACCGCAGGTCGGGGAACCAGCCGGCCGCGACGCGCCATGACGTAGAAGTCGGTCAGCGCCAGGGTGCCGAGGGTGATCCAGGCGAGCTGCATGTGCCGGGTGTTCAGCTTGCGAGACGACGGTCCAGGCCTTGTAGCGCACCGGGTGCGTGGAGAAGTGCTTGAGCCGCCCGCCGATGATGTGCCGGCAGGAGTGGCACGAGAGCGTGTAGGCCCAGAGCATCACGACGTTGACCAGCAGGATCACGTTGCCCAGCCCGAACCCGAAGCCGCCGTCGGCGCTGTGGAAGGCCACGATCGCGTCGTAGGTGTTGATCAGCGAGATGAGTCACGGCGGCGTAGAAGAAGTAGCGGTGCAGGTTCTGCAGGATCAGCGGGAACCGGGTCTCACCGGAGTACTTGTCGTGGCCGTCCGGCACCGCGCAGGCCGGCGGCGACAGCCAGAACGACCGGTAGTAGGCCTTGCGGTAGTAGTAGCAGGTGAGCCGGAACAGCAGCAGGAACGGCAGGCGTCAGCGCGCGCGAGCGGGATGACGCCGGCAGTCCGGCAGGAACGTGCCGAAGTGCGACGCGCCCTCGGGCACGCAGCCGCTGGACAGGCACGGCGAGTAGAACGGCGTCAGGTAGTGGTACTCCTCGACCCAGTAGCCACTTGTGCATGAACACCCGGACTGTCGCGTAGATGACCCAGGCGCTGAGGCCGACGACGGTGATCAGTGGCGCGAGCCACCAGCGGTCGGTCCGCAACGTCTTCGCCGCGATTGCCGCCCGGCCGGCAACGCTCAGGCGCTTTACGGCCGATGTAACCGACGTCGTCGTCATGTGTCGTTCGCTCCCTGACGGGCCATTGTCGAGGCGGACGCCCGCGCAGGTCAGGCTGGTGACAGCCGCGGCCGCGTCACGTCCGTGCACAGGTTACGCCGAGTTTCGGCGTCGAGATGCGAAGGGGAGTGTCGCGCGTGACTCGGCGGCAACGAAAGTCCATTGGGGCTGTTGAGACCGTATTGTGGACAACCTCACTCTGTCCGGCGCATGGCGAGTTAGGTTTGGCTAACCTGAGAGTGCCGTGCGGCGTCACGGGCGGCGTTGCCTCGGCGGTAAGATCCGGCCGTGACTGACCGTAAGCCGATCGAGTCCTGGCTGACCGACATGGACGGTGTCCTGATCCACGAGGGCAGCCTGATCCCCGGCGCCGACGAGTTCATCCGCCTGCTGCGTGAATCCGGCCGGCGGTTCCTGGTGCTCACCAACAACTCGATCTACACACCCCGGGACCTGCGGGCCCGACTGGCCCACATAGGCATCGACCTGCCCGAAGAGGCCATCTGGACCTCGGCCCTGGCCACCGCGCAGTTCCTGGCCGACCAGCGCCCGAACGGATCGGCCTACGTGATCGGTGAGGCCGGCCTGACCACCGCCATGCACGAGGCCGGCTATGTGTTGACCGACAACTCCCCCGACTACGTGGTGCTGGGCGAGACCCGCAACTACTCGTTCGAAGCGATCACCCGGGCCATCCGGTTGATCAACGATGGGTCCCGCTTCATCTGCACGAATCCGGACGCGACCGGGCCGTCGCTGGAGGGGGCGCTGCCGGCCGCCGGCTCCGTGGCCGCGCTCATCACCAAGGCGACGAACGTCGAGCCGTACTTTGTCGGCAAGCCCAATCCGCTGATGATGCGCGAGGGACTCAACCAGATAGCGGCGCACTCGGAGACCAGCGCGATGGTCGGCGACCGCATGGACACCGATGTGCTGGGCGGTCTGGAGGCCGGGCTACGGACCTTCCTCGTCCTCACCGGGGTGACGAAGGTGCACGAGGTGGACCGGTTCCCGTACGTACCATCCACAGTGGTCGAATCGATTGCCGACCTGATTCCGTACGTCAGCTGACTCCGCTACCCACCTTGGGTCTCACTGCGCAACCCGGTACGTGCTCACCGCCACGGTCACCGACCTGTCCGGGTTGACCTCCTGGACCTCGACGATGCCGACTCGTTGCGGCTGGCCCTGACGGACCGCCTCGGCCTTGTTCGTCAGCAGGCAGAAGGTGAGACCGGCCCGCACCGGCAGGACCAGTTCGCTGGCGGTGGCACCGGCCAACTGGGCCACGCACACCTCGGGCGTCGGGTTGTCCTGCGTGGGTACCGCACCGGACGTCTTGTCGATGCGAAACACCAGCGATCCGGTGCAGTTGCTCAGGTAGAACTCGTGTCCATTGTCGACACCCAGCTGCATCGAGTCGAGGTCTACATATCCCGAGGCGCAGCCTTCGGCCGGCGGGATCCGCAACTGCGCCCGCACGCTTTCTGGCACGAACTGCGGCCTTGGTCGGGTCGGTGTCGGCGAAGGGGTGGACGACACCGCCGGTGTGACTGTGACTGCTGCGGACGGCTGGGGTGACGGCGACCCGGCGACGTCGGCCGTACGGCTCTTCGCCTGGCGGGCCACGTCCAACGCGTTCAGAGCGACCACAGTGGACCCGAGCGCGATCAGTATGGCCAGCACGGATATCACGTAGGTTCCGCCGCCGGATGCGTTGCGCGATGGGCGGACCTTCTTCGCCGTGGCTGCGGCCTTGGCCGGTGCGGTTCTAGCCGGCGCTGTTCTGGCCGGCGCTGGTGTGGTCGCCTGCGCTGGTGTGGTCGCCTGCGCTGGTGTGGTCGTCTGCGCAGGTGTGACACTGGCCGGCGTGGTGGCGGGCGGTTGTGCGGGCACCGGGTTCGGCGTCGACGCGGTGGTCGGGCTCGACTCCTGTGGTGAGTCCGGTGCCTTCGCGGTCATTCGTCGTCTCCGTTACGCCACGTCCAGCGTCGCCGGACTCCTGGAATGTGCAGCGGGCTATCTGTGGCGACGGTAACTTGTCTGGTCGATGCGCTCAACAGCAACAGCCGCGCGGCACCCGGGGGTTCCGCGCGGCGGTCAGACGCGTTTTTAGCCCGACGTGTTGCCGGTGTAGTTCCAGGAAGCCAGATGCAGCGCCGGTACCTGGCAGATGGTGTCGTCCCACTCCGACGGTAATGCGACAGATTGCTGGCCGATGCCGAGTACCGACCCGTCCGCGAGGGCCTGCGGATAGGACTGGGTGAACCGCATGTTCTGTACCGGTCGGGTGATCTGCCCGTCCTCGATCAACCAGACGCCGTTACGGGTCAGGCCGGTCACCACCAGGGTCCGTGGGTCAAGCATGCGGGTGTACCAGTTGTCGGTCACCAGCAGGCCCCGACCGACCTTCGCGACCAGTTCGGCCACGGCCGAGTCGGCCGCCGGGCCGTCCACTTCGGTCGGTGTGCCGGAGCCGGCGGGCAACAGGTGCAGGTTGGTCGCCGCCGCGCCCAGGCACCGCCGCCGGGTAGCGCGTGTCCGGTCGATGCGGTGCCGGCCAGGGCCGCGGTGCGCCGGTCATGGGTCAGCGCCGTGCTGACGCCACCGTCGATGAGGTGTAGCCGCCGCTTGGGCGTACCCTCCGCGTCGAAGGTGAGCCCGGCGCCGGCCGGCATCGTGGCGTCGTCAACCAGCGAGATGCCCGGCGCGAACTGGGCCTGGCCTACGTCGACGAAGGACCGTCCCTCGGCCACCGCCTTGGCGTTGAAGCCGTACAGGGCGATGAACTGGACCAGGTCGGCCACCGCGGTCGGTTCCAGCACGACCTCATACTGTCCGGGCGGTAGTTGCACCGGATCGGCCAGTGCGCGTGCCTTGGCCGCGGCCCGCGCGCCAAGAACCGAACCGTCGAGGTCGGCGATGCGTCCCGTCGCGGACCGGGCGACGCCATCGCAACCGCCGGACCGGGCGATTGCGTCCATTCGGGCCCGGGCCGCCTGAGCCGAGGCGAGGTGACCGGCCGAGTTGGCGAACCACACCTGTTCGTACGAGGTGGCGCAGTAGCCGGCCGTCTCCAGGCCAGCACCGGCGGCGACAAAGGCGGCCACCCGGCTGGCCCGCTGCGCCGGTCCGGCGTGCGCGGTCTGCGGATCGACCTCCATCACGGTTACCGGTGCCGGCGGCGTCAGTCCGGGCCACCGCGGGTCGGGCGGGGACAACCGGGCCGCGGCCAAGGTCCGCTCGACCAGGGCCCGCAGTCCGTCCGCGTCGGTGACAGTGGTGCTGCCGGCGGCGGTTCGCCCGTCTGCGTGCACGCGCAGCCGCACCGCGGTCGTGGATTCGGCCACGTTCTGGTGGATCGACGAGTTCGCGAACCGGGTCAGCGCGGCGTCGGCGGCGTACACCAGCACCTCGGCCTCGGCCGCCGGGCTGCCGGTACGTACCAGGCCGAGAACCTGCTCAGAGATGTCAGCGTTGGTCATCCTCGTACTCCCACCCGTACGTTGCTGAACCGGGCGGCTGCGGCCGGATGACCGGTGTGGCCGGTCTGGCCGGGCTGGCCCTTGCCGCAGTTGGGTGTGCCCCAGGCCACGATCTCCGAGCCCAGCATGTCCATAGACCGCCAGAAGCGCGGGCCGATGCCGGTGTACGTGGGGTTCTTGAGCATCCGCCCGCGCCGGCCGTTCTTGATCTCCCAGCCGATCTCGCAGCCGAACTGGAAGTTCAGTCGACGATCATCGATCGACCAGGACCGGTTCAGATCCATCATGACCCCGTCGTCGGTGGCGGCGATCATCTCGTCCAGGGAATGCGGACCGGGTTGCAGGCCCACATTCGTCATGCGCACCATCGGCAGCCGGGCCCAGCCGTCGCAGCGTACGCTGCCGGCGTAGTCGAGCCCGGCCACCGCGGCCGAGTCGCGTCCGGCCAGTACGCCGACCCACACACCGTCGCGGACCGCAAACCGGGGGGCCGCCGCGGTGCCCTCGTCGTCGTACCCGAAGCTGCCCAGGGCACCGGGGATGGTCGGGTCGATGGTGATGTTCATGAGTTCGGAGCCGTATCGCAGCGTGCCCAGTTGGGCCAGGTCGAGCCACGAGGTGCCGGCGAAGGCGGCTTCCCAGCCGAGGATGCGGTCCAGTTCTATGGCGTGGCCGACCGACTCGTGGATCTGTAGTGCCATCTGCTCGCTGCCGAGGATGAGCGTGGTCGTGCCGGCCGGGCAGTCCGGCGCCCGCAGCAGGGCCCGGGCCTCGTCGGTGATCCGCTCGGCGTGCGCGGCCAGCTCCAGCGAATGGACCAGCTCCCAGCCGCTGGTGCCGAACTGCCCCCGGTATGAGGGGTAGGAGCGGCGTTGTGTCTCGCCCTCGCCGATCGCGGTGGCGCAGATGCCCGACCCACATTCCCGGATGTGCTGGTCGATCCGGTGGCCCTCACTGGACACGAACCACTTGCGGGTGTCCCAGATGTTGTAACTACCTTCGGCCTGGTCGGCTCCTGCGGCGCGCATGGCCGCGGTCACAGACACCAGGAGGTCACCCTTGTCAGACAGTGCCACCGCGAGGGGGTCGACCTCGCACGCGGACGACCAGCTGGCGGTGACCGGCGTGGAGGTGACGAGATCCACCGCCGGACCGGGTACCTGAGCACTCGCGGCGGCGATGGCGGCCGCGGTCTCACCGGCCCGCCGGGCGGCCGCGGCGGTCAGGTCGGGCAGGGCGAAGAAACCCCAACTCGACCCCACCAGGGCCCGAACCCCGACGCCGGCATCCTCGCCCTGACTGACGTCCTCAATCTCCCCATTCCGGGCATCCATCGACTCGGACCGTCGATACATGACCCGGGCGTCGGCATACCGTGCACCTGCGGCGAGCGCGGCTTCCACGGCCGCGGTGGCCGTGTCGAATTCGGTCATCCGGCGGCCTCCGTGCTCCAGCAGGCCGCCTCCGCTGAGGCGAATGTCTTGTGGGTCATGGCGCCAGCCTGTCACGATCCGGCCTCACATGAGCTACCGCGGGCGTCGAAGCAAGGGAATTCCCGCAGCTCAAGGCAGATGTGATCGACCTGTTATCGGACCGATGCGTTCGAGTGTTTCTCAATCAGCGCATCGCCGTTAGTTTCATGTCGAGCACCGGGACAACGAGTTCCCTGTGCCCGGGAAGGAGCTGCACGCATGAGCGACACCACCACAAGTGGCGATCGCCAGGTCAGGCCAATCGGCGGCGACACCATGCGAGAGATGGTGGACGACACTGATTTGTCGGTCAATGCTCCCGAAACTATCGCGCCCAAGATCGATGGCGTGGCAATGGTGGGGCGTTCGCCGGGTCAACTGGCGTGGATGCGGCTGCGGCGGGACCGGGTTGCCGTGGTCAGTGTCGTGGTGCTCGCGGTGTTCGCCGTTCTGGCGATCCTGGCACCGCTGATCGGCTGGCTGTATGGCGCGAAGGTGGAGACCGGGCACAGTAACCTGATGGACCTGCGCGGCACGCCACTGGGCGTGGCGGGCGGAATCAGCGGCGACCACTGGTTGGGTATCACCCCCCAGCGCGGTTACGACGTGTTCCTCCAGCTGATCTTCGGGGTCCGCACGTCGCTCGGTATCGCCGTCGTTTCCGCGGTGCTCGCCACCGCCGCCGGCATCGTGATCGGCATCGTGGCGGGCTACCTCGGCGGCTGGGTGGACCGGGTGCTGAGTTGGTTCATCGACCTCATGCTGTGCTTCCCCTTCTTCCTTTTCGCGCTGGCCGTGGTGCCGACGCTGAACACTCGCCTGGAAGACCAGTACGGCGCGGTGGCGCCCTGGAAGAAGGTCGCCGAACTCATCACGATCTTCGTGGTCTTCGGCTGGATGTACGTCGCCCGGCTGGTTCGGGGCCAGGTGATCTCGCTGCGCGAGCGCGAGTACATCGAAGCCGCCCGGGCTGCCGGCGCCGGAACCACTCACATCCTGTTCCGGCAGATCCTGCCGAACATCTGGGGTCCGATCCTGGTCGCCTTCTCGCTGTCCGTGCCCGCGATCGTTACCGCCGAGGCCGCGTTGGCCATCTTCGGTATCGGCATCGGTGAGGACACGGGCATCGCCGACCTCGGACGGTTGATTTACGACAGCATTCCGTATCTGCAGTTCGCCGGTCTGGCGCCAGGTGCGGTATTCCTGCCCGGCTTGACGATTTTCGCGCTGGTCCTGGCATCCAACCTGCTCGGCGACTCGCTGCGCGACGCACTGGATCCCAAGTCGTTGCGGTAGGCACGGGCAGCGCCGCGCGAGCGCCGGCACAAAGCGCTCGGTTCACATGGTCAGGAGACCCCGGCCATGTCACAGAAACGTCGCCTAGCGCGCACAAGAGGGGCCACATGGCCACGGCTAGGCGGGGAGGGAGAAGTAAGTGCGACTCAAATTTGGGGCGGTCGTTATCGGCACTGTCGCCGTAGCGCTTGCTGCCACGGGTTGCCAGTCGAATACTGGGCCTAGCTCAGGACCGACTGTAGGCCCACTTACCGGCAAGCTGACCTACGACGACGCGGCCAAGGGACCCGCGCCGGAGATCTCGGGCGCGACCAAGGGTGGCATGGTTACCATCCTCGCGTCGGCCGACTTTGACCGGTTCGACCCGCAGGCTGACTACCGCGGCGACGGCATCATGGTCACCAACCAGCTCGTTGCCCGGACCCTGACGGCTTACTACGAGTCGGGCACGGACCACGACAAGGTCAAGCTTGTCGGCGACCTCGCCACGACCACGGGTGAGGTGTCCAACGAGTGCAAGACGTGGAAGTACACGCTGCGCGATGGCATCAAGTACGAGGACGGCTCCGCCATCACCTCGAAGGACATCGCGTACGGCATCTCCCGCGCGTTCGACGAGGGCGAGGCCGACGGCCCGACCTACATCCAGCGCTGGCTCGCCGGTGATGAGGACTACGCCAAGGTCTACGAGGGTCCGTTCAAGAAGCCGGGCACCATCGCGCCCGGCATCAAGACCCCGGACGACAAGACCATCCAGTTCGACTTCAAGGAATCACACTGCGACTTCCCGCTCGCGGCCGCCCTGCCGACCACCGTTCCGGTGCCGCAGGCGAAGGACCCGGGACCGGGCAAGTACGACGACAAGGTAATCGCGTCGGGTCCGTACAAGATCAAGAGCTACGCCCGCGGTGACAAGCTCGTGCTCGAGAAGAACCCGAACTGGGACCCGGCCACCGACCCGGTGCGCCACCAGTACCCGGACGGTTTCACCTTCGACTGGACCGCGTCGGACCCCGACGTGGTCACTGAGCGGCTCGTCGCGGACGCGCCGGCCGACCAGAACGTGATCCAGTGGGACAACCCGACCTCGGCCGGCCTGTTGAAGGTCACTTCTGCCGCGCAGAGCCGGGTCCTGAGAGGCCCCACCGTATTCGTGATCTACCTGTACATCAACACCCAGCGGGTCAAGGACCTTGACGTCCGCAAGGCGCTGAACTACGCGTACAACAAGCAGGCTGTCCTGCAGATCATCGGTGGTGAGGAGGCGGGCGTTCCGGCGACCACCATCATGTCGCCGGTGACGCCCGGCTACAAGCAGTTCGATGCCTACCCGGCACCGGCTACCGGTGACACGGCGAAGGCCGAAGCGCTGCTGAAGGGCAAGGACCTCTCCGTGCCTCTCACCTACTGCTACCGGTCTGGTAGCGACGTGCGGGTGAAGACCGCGGCGGCCGCGAAGGAGAACCTGGAGAAGGCCGGCTTCAAGATCAACGTTAAGGTGCTGGACTCGACCAACTACTACCCGACGGTCGGCGTCCGGACGACTGAGTGTGACCTCATCCCCGGTGGTTGGGGTCAGGACTACCCGGACGGCAACACGGTGCTCGGCGTGATCATGGCCGGCTCCGAGGCTCGTCGCTCGAGTGGCAACAGCAACCTGTCCTACCTCGACGTTGACGCCATCAACGACGAGGAGGCGCGGCTCGCCAAGCTGGCCGACCGTACCGCGGCCGGCGTTGGCTACGGCGATCTGGACGAGAAGATCATGAAGGAGTACGCGCCGGTTGTTCCGGTGTACTACGACCGCTCCTACTCGCTCTTCGGCTCCAAGATCGGCGGCGCGTACCTGAGCGGCCTGTGGGGTTCCCCCTCGCTGCAGGACGTCTACGTCAAGCAGTAATGAGCATGAGGTAACAAGCAACGAAGCGGCGTGGCCGGACCGGAAACGGGC
The DNA here is from genome assembly GCA_963742855.1 of uncultured Actinomycetota bacterium. Classification (GTDB taxonomy): domain Bacteria; phylum Actinomycetota; class Actinomycetes; order Mycobacteriales; family Micromonosporaceae; genus CAVUNP01. Next base: position 566,621 of record CAVUNP010000007.1, read on the forward strand.
CGGCCACCCGTTGCCCCCGGCACACAACCCGGACGAGCACAACACCCGCGCCACCAGCCGCGCAGCCCCTGAAGGGTCGGCACCATGTTTCGCTTCCTCGTACGACGGCTTCTGATCGCTCTGCTCACGCTGATCGCGATCGACGTCATCACGTTCACCGTCTTCTTCGCCATCCCGTCGAGTCCGGGCGCGGTGATGTGCAGCAAGGGCTGCACCGAGGAGAGGATCGCGATGACGGACCGGAGCCTTGGGTTGGACAAGCCCAAGATTGTCCAGTTCGCGGAGTTCAACAAGGGGATCTTCGCCGGCCGGGACTTCGATAATGGCGTGACGATCGACCATTGCTCGGCACCGTGCCTGGGCTATTCCTTCCGCACCCAGCAGCCGGTCACCGAGATCATCGGTCGGGCAATGCCGATCACCGTCAGCATCGTCCTCGGTGCCGCGGTGCTGTGGCTCGTGGTCGGTGTGACACTCGGCATCGTGTCGGCATTGCGAAGAGGCAGCATCTTCGACAAGGGGGCAGTCGGCCTGTCGCTGCTCGGTGCGTCGATGCCGGTCTATTTCTTCGCCCTGGTGTTGCTCACGGTCTTTGTCTTCACGCTCAAGCTTCTTCCGTATCCCTCGTTTGTTCCGTTCGGCGAGAACCCCGGTAAGTGGTTACAAGCCATGGTCCTGCCCTGGGCCGCGCTGGTGGCCGTGCAGGCCGCCGCCTACGCCCGGATCTCGCGTGGACAGATGCTGGAAACCCTCTCCGAGGACTACATCCGCACCGCTCGAGCGGTGGGACTGCCTCGGCGTACGGTGATCGTCAAGCATGCGTTGCGGGCTGCCCTGACCCCGATCGTGACGATCTTCGGTATCGACCTCGGCGGATTCCTTGGCGGTGTGGCCATCACTGAGTCGATCTTCGGTATGCACGGCATGGGCTGGCAGGCGATCCAATCCGTCAGCACTCTGAATCTTCCCGTCGTGATGGCGACTGTCCTCATCGGCGCGGTCTTCATCGTGGTGATAAACACGATCGTGGACTTTCTCTACGCCTTCATCGACCCGCGGGTAAAGCTGGCCTGAGAGCCTGTCCACCAGTCGTTCGCAAGACAGCAGCGGGTTCGTGACCGCGATCCTAGGAGGCAACACCGTGACAGCACCGCATGCGACCGCGGGAACCACGGCCACCGGCACGCCGTACCTACAGGTGCGTGACCTTCGTGTGCAGTTCTCTACCGAGGACGGCATCGTGCGGGCGGTGGACGGCGTGTCGTTCTCCGTCGAGCGCGGCAGGACGCTCGGCATCGTCGGTGAGTCCGGCTCGGGTAAGAGCGTGACCAGCCTGTCGATCCTCGGCCTGCACAACGTCAAGCGCACCAAGACCAGTGGTCAGATCCTGGTCGGCGGCCAGGACGTGGTGGGCATGGGCGAAGAACAGATCCGAAAGTTGCGGGGTCGGGACATGGCCATGATCTTCCAGGATCCGCTGTCGGCGCTGCACCCGTACTACACGGTGGGCAACCAGATCGTCGGCGCCTACAAGGTGCACAACCCCAATGCCTCCAAGGCCGAGGCACGCAGACGCGCTGTCGACATGCTCGGCCGGGTCGGCATTCCGCAGCCCGAACGCCGGTTCAGCCAGTACCCGCACGAGTTCTCCGGCGGTATGCGCCAGCGCGCGATGATCGCGATGGCGCTGGTCAACGACCCTGAACTGCTCATCGCGGACGAGCCGACCACGGCCCTCGACGTGACCGTTCAAGCGCAGATCCTGGACCTGCTCGAGGATCTCCAGCGCGAGTTCAACTCCGCGGTCATCATCATCACGCACGATCTCGGGGTGGTCAGCCAGATCGCCGACGACGTCCTGGTCATGTACGGCGGGCGGGTGGCCGAGTATGGCAGCGCGGAGCAGGTTCTCCGGGCGCCGCAGCACCCCTACGCCTGGGGTCTGCTGGCCAGCGTGCCGTCGTTGCACGGTGACGCCGACGATGACCTGGTGCCGATCAAGGGCAACCCGCCGAGTTTGATCAACATTCCGTCGGGATGCGCGTTCCACCCCCGCTGCGCCTACGCCATGCTGGGCGGCGGCCCCTGCGACATCGAAGTGCCCGGACTGCTGCCTCTGTTGTCCACGCACGAGCCGGGTCACCTGGTGGCATGCCACCTGCCGGAGCGGCAACGCAAGGCAATCTACGACACAGACATCGCCTCGGTGGGAGTTGCACAATGACGGACCTGGCGGCGCCTCGGCATCTGGCCTCGGGCACCACACTCACGGATCGTGAGCCGTTGCTCAAGGTGGAAGGGCTGACCAAGCATTTTCCGGTCCGAAGTGGACTGCTGGGTGCGAAGCAGCATGTGCGCGCGGTCGACGGCGTCGACTTCTCGGTCGGGGCCGGCGAGACCCTGGGCGTGGTCGGTGAGTCCGGCTGTGGCAAGACGACCACCGGGCGAATGCTGGTACGGCTGCTCGAACCCACCTCGGGCAAGATCACCTTCGAGGGTCAGGACATCACCCACCTCGGCCGGGGATCCATGCGTAAGCTGCGCCAGGACATGCAGATCATATTCCAGGACCCGTACTCGTCGCTGAACCCGCGGCACACGGTGGGCCGGATCGTGTCCATGCCGATGACCGTCAACGGCATCGAGCTGCCCGGCGGCACGAAGAAGCGGGTCCAGGAGCTCCTGGAGATCGTGGGTCTGAACCCGGAGCACTACAACCGCTACCCGCACGAGTTCTCCGGTGGCCAGCGCCAGCGCATCGGCATCGCCCGCGCGCTCGCGCTCAAGCCGAAGCTGATCGTGGCGGACGAGCCGGTGTCGGCCCTGGATGTGTCCATCCAGGCCCAGGTCATCAACCTGCTGCGCAACCTGCAGAAGGAGTTCAACCTCGCCTTCGTGTTCATCGCGCACGACCTGGCGGTGGTACGGCACTTCTGCGAGCGCATCGCGGTCATGTACCTCGGCAAAGTGGTCGAAGTCGGAACCCGGCAGGAGATCTACGAGCGGCCGTCGCACCCGTACACCCGGGCGCTGTTGTCGGCCGTGCCGGACGTGACCAGGCTGGGCGCCTCGCTGGGCCGGATCCGTCTCCAGGGCGATGTGCCGACCCCGGTGAACCCGCCGTCGGGCTGCCGCTTCCGGACCCGGTGCTGGAAGGCGCAGGACATCTGCGCCACCCAGGAGCCGCCGTTGGAGCTGAAGCAGAGCGGCTCGAGCGCGGCCTGCCACTTCCCCGAAGCCGCACCGCTCGTCACGGCCTGAACTGACGCATTCCTGCGCACAAATTTGGTACTACTTTGTCATGATCGAAGTCTGTCTCGGGGTTTCCTTATGAGGAAACGGGTTTGGCAAGGTGGGCAAGCGCCGACCAGGCGGACGAGGATGGTTTGCAGTTCGCGGAGGACTGCGTAGAGGCTCAGGCCGGCGCAGGGACTTTTGGGTCGAGGCGTGGCAGGGTCTTGGCCCGGCGGGCAGCCACGTCGCTGGCCGCTTTCGGCGAGTCCGGGTCCCACCGTTCGGGCACGAACAACCGCCAGTTCACCGGGCACGAGGCAACATCCGATGCCAGGTGCGGGCTCACCTCGACCTGGCAGTTGGTTACCTTCCCCGCCGTACCGTTGTCCTGACGAGCGACACACACCGACGCGTCACCGGACTTGAGATGGCCGGTGTCGTCGAGTACCCACGCCTCCGGGTCAAATCGCTGCGTCCATCTTGTGCGCCAAGCGTTCCCGCGCCGGTACCGGATCCCACGGGTTATCCGTCACGAAATGGTTCAGCGCCTGATCGTGCGCGTCGGGCAGACGGGCCGCCATCGGCTGGATCGACTTCTGCTTACCGTCCAGCATCAGCCCTCGCAGATAGCATTCGCCCCGCTCCCGCCAACCTGCCCGGGTCAACGACGCGAACACGTCCGACGTGAAATCCAGCATGCCCACGAAACTGACCGACCTGAGCAACGTCCACCTAGGACTAACGAGCAGTGTCACAAAGCCCATAAAGTCCTACTAGGTCCCTGAGTCTCCTGTCCTCTTCGCCCGCAGCACTACCGGATAGCGCGATAGTCGACCAGCGGATGACCAGTCGGTGAGATCTCGCTTCGGATCGACTCGAGCCGGCGCCTCCTCTGTCTGGACCTGCGACGCTGCGCTCCTCCCGAATTGGTCACCAGGCCGCCCCTGTCGTCTCGTGTGTGTATGGGCTCGGTGGAGCACGACTCCTCGCTCGGCGCCTTCGTCGGACGCTCGCGCCACAGTGGACTGTCCGGTTGGTGCGGCTGGTCGGCCTGTCTCTTGCCATGCGAGGAACGTTACGCCGGGGGTCTGACACTTTCGCCACACGCCCCTAGTCTGCAGAAACTGCTGTCATGCGCATCGGATCAGCTCCGGTCTACCCTTCCTGCCTTCTCTCCATCCACAGTGGATGATCAACCAAACTTCTCTCTCAGTGGGTCTTGCCAGCGAGCATCGACACGCATAGAATGGACACGTGTTCGGAGTTTCGGTTGACGCGCTGGACGACTCGGCAGCCTCCGGCGAGGCCGCGGAGCGGGTGCCGGTGGTGCTGCCGGACGGGTTGGCCGAGATGTCGCCGGGCCCGGGGCTGGCGGCAGTGTTGGAGTCGATCGACACTGCGGAGTGTTCGTCGGCGGATGTGTTCACCGCGTTGCGGGCACAGGCCCGGCAGGTGGCGCATGATCAGGCCCGCTTGTTGGTGATGATGTTGGAGGCCGCCTACGCGGAACGGGCCGACGCGGTGCGGGTGGTGCGTCGGGGTGGTGTGCCGGACGGGCCGTTGGACGCGGCCGGTCTGGCCCGGGTGCGGGAGTTGGACGACTTCTGTGCTGATCAGATCGCGTTCACGTTGCACCGGTCGCAGTTCTCCACCGCCGAGGACGTGTTCCTGGCCAAAGACCTGTGTGAACGCCTCCCGCTGGTGTTCGAGCGGCTCTCAGCCGGGCGGATCGACCTGCCCCGAGCGAAAGTGTTCAGCAGTTGTCTGACCGATGTCGACGACGGTATGGCCCGCAGGCTGGCCGCCGAACTGATCGACAAAGCCGAACGGTGGGACCCGGCACTACTACGGGAACGGTTGAGCTACCGGGTCCGCCGCGACGACCCGGACCGGGCCCGCCGCCGCCAGGCCGCGGCAGTGACCGACCGGCGCGTCTACGTGCAGCCCCACACCGACGGCACCGCCGAACTGGCCGGCACCAACCTGCCCCCCGACCGGGCGTTGGCGGCCTACAACCGCATCGACCGCATCGCCCGCGCCGCGAAAAGTGTCGGCGACACCCGCACCCTCGGCCAACTCCGCGCCGACACGATGCTCGACCTGCTGTCCGGACGGCCGTTTCACACCATCCCCAGCCTGGACGACTTCACCGCCGAAGCCGACCAAGCCGCCCGCAACCTCGGCCTGACCCCCAACCACCCCGACCACCCGAACGACCCGCCGACACCCCGCCACCGCAAAGGCCGCCTCCAACCCCGCACCCGCAAACCCCCCGGCAACCCCCGCGGCCGCGGCGTCATCACCCCCACCCCCACCGGACCCCGACCCACCCACCGCAAACACCACAACGACGCCGACCGCGAGAACGGACACAGCCGGGCAACACAGATCCGACCCACCAACCGCAGCAACAGCAACCCTGTCCCGCAGAGCAACGCCAACCCCGACCCCGGCGCCGGCCCCGACCGGGCCGGCACCGGAACCGTTGGCACCACCACCAGCCCGAACACCGGCAGCGACGCGGCAGCGGCAGCGAGGACCACGGGGCGGCAGCGGCCACGGGAGCGGCAGCGGCGACAACGTCGGCCGGAACACCGGCAACGACGGACGCTGGGACCAGCAAGCCGGCCCGAACGCCAACAACGACACCAACGGCGCTGGCGATGGGGTGAGACCGAACCCGGACGGTGAAGAACTGTCCGACCACGACCACCTCGGCCGCTACCTCCCCGCCGACCACGACCCCATCGGCACCGCCACCCTCCACCAGCCCCACTGGACACCGGTGCCGACGCCGACTGGGACACTCGACCACGACCGGAACACCGACGCCGACCGGGCTCCCGACGCCGACCTGAACACCGACGCCGACTGGGACTCCGGTGCCGACCTGGGACGCCGGCGCCGGTGCAGACTGGGACCACAACCCGGACCGAGACGCGGCCACCCCACCAACCGGCCAACAGCCATCCGAAGCAATACGAACCGAGCCAACACCAGCCCAGTCGAAACGAGCCCAGCCGCAACGAGCCCAGCCGGAACGAGTCCAGCCGGAACGAGCCGACGGCCACCGACCGGAACCCCCGCCCGGCACGAACAACGAACAGCGACCACCGACGCAACCACCAACACCAGCGGAGCCATCCTCGCCGTTCATCGGTCACGGCGACCCCGACACCATCCCCGTCGCCAGCGACGACCCGCGCATGTGCGTATGCGGCGGTATCCAACCCGCACCCCGACGCGGCGTCGTCGACATCCAAATCCAACTCTCCACACTCATGGCCCTCAACGACAACCCCGGCTTCGTCCCCGGCTGGGGACCCATCCTCGCCGACATCGCCCGTCAAGTAGCCCACGATCGCGACACCAACCCCCAATGGAAATACTCCATCACCGACGAAAACGGCCTCCTCCTCCACCACGGCCACATCAAACGCCGACCCACCACCACCGAAGAAAACTTCGTCAAAGCCCGCGACAAAACCTGCCGCGCCCCCGGCTGCCGACACCCCGCCACCACCTGCGACACCGACCACCGCCAAACCTGGGCCGACCACGGCCCCTCCCACCGCGCCAACCTCGAATCCGCCTGCCGACACCACCACCGACTCCGACACGAACACGGCTACCACATCACCCACCTCCCCGACGGAACGTTCCTCTGGCAAGCCCCCAACGGACACACCTACCGAGTACCCCCCGACGCCACCCTCCACCTCACCACCGAAGACAACGAAACCGCCCTCACCGAAGCCCTCATCCAATACCTCATCCACCACCCCCACACCCACCCCGAAACCGACACCGCACAACCAGACCAGGCCAACCACTGTGGTGAATACGTCAACGGATCATGGCCACCATGACTCCCGTTCTGCGCAAGCAGATGGTCGCCCTACCTGCGAGTTGGGAACAAGGCGGCAACCCACCCCGTGCAACACGCGCGAAACCCGGCCCATCATTCGATCATGACAAGCACTAATAGGCGTTGCAGATTCTGGTTGCCACAGATTCTGGGCATTACAGATTATGGGCGTTACAGATTCTGGCGGAGGAAGTCCAGTTCCAGGTTCATCAGGTGCTGGGTGACCGTCTCGCGGGTCAGCGCTGGAGCGTCGGTGACCGGAATGACGGAATGAGGCCGGCCGGTCGCCAGCATTGCCGCGGACAGCCGCATCGTGTGCGCGGGGTTGACGTTGTCGTCGACCATGCCGTGCAGCAGCAGCAACGGCCGCGCGTCCTGGGTACGGATCACCGGCTCCGCGGCCGCCTCGAGTAGCGAGTTGTGCGCGTAGATGTCGGCCGCCTCGTCCGGCAGGCCCAGGTAGCGCTCCGTGTAGGCGGTGTCGTAGAGCCGCCAGTCGGTGACCGGCGCGCCAGCGACGCCGCACCGGTAGACATCCGGTCGGTGCAGGACGGCGAGGCCGGCCACCCAGCCGCCGAAGGACCAGCCACGGATGCCAACCCGAGCGAGGTCGAGGTCGGTGTGCTTGTCTGCCAGGGCCTGCAGCGCGTCGACCTGGTCGGCCAGGATCACGTCAGCCAGCCGTCGGTGGATGACCTTCTCGAACGACGGAGCCACCCCGGCCGTACCGCGGTTGTCGATGACGACGACGGCGAAGCCGGCGTCGGCCCACCACTGCCTGGCCTGCCAGTGCGCGCGGGTGGCCACCACTTCCTGATGGCCCGGTCCACCATGGATGTCCACGAGGACCGGCAGCTTGTGCCCGGCCACGTGCGAGCGCGGGTAGAGCACCCCCGAGGGCAACCGCCGGTCGGTGACCCGTTCCAGGGCCGGGCGGGGGGCGTACGGAGGCGGGTCGGCCAACGAGTCAAGATTCGCCCACAGTGGACTCTCCTGAGTAGACAGTCCACTGTGTTCCCGGATGGTCCATCGACTGGGCGCCGACAACGAGCGTGTCGCCACCGGCGACTCCGACGTACCAACCAGGTTCCGGAGTGAGCCGCCGTACGTCTACCGACGCGGTGGACGACCGGGTACCTACCCGGAACAGGTGCTGTTGACTGGGTTCGCCATCAGTGGCCTCGATGAGCAGGTCCCCGCCGATCCCGCCGCGCACCCGCCGCACGTACAGCGACGCGGGGGTGAGCAGGCCGCCGTCGGCGAACAGGCATCGCGCGTCGTATCCGTCGTGCGCGAGTTCGCCGCCGATCAGCACGCGCCCATCGACCAGATAGGACGGAGAGCCGCCGATCGGCTCGACCCACCGCGGGTCTGCCAACTCGGCGTGCACCTGGGTTTCGCCGGTACGCGGGTCGACGGCCAACACCAGGCCATGCTGTTGCAACCGGCGCAGGACGGTGACCAGTGGCCCACCGACGTCGCTCCAGGACACGGAGGTCAGGTAGGGATAGGTTTCGCGGTCCCAGTGCACGTCGACCCAGCCGCCGTCGAGGTCGAGCAGGTGCAGGGTCACCTCAGCGTTCGCGGTGCCCGCGGCGGGATATGCCAGTGCCTGCGGCGGTTGGTCGGGGCGGGCGGGGTCGTGCAGGTACCACCGCTGCACCCGGGTGTCATCGATCCGGGTTGCCAGTATGGTCTGCCCGTCCGGAGACCACCAATAGCCACGTAGCCGTTCGAACTCTTCGGCACCGATGAACTCGGCCACGCCCCAACTCACGTTGGGCACGTCGGACTCGACCGCGAGCACGGCATCCTCGCCGGTTTCGAGGTTCACTGTGCGCAGCGCGCCGCCGGTGACATAGGCGACACGGTGGCCGGTCGGATCCGGTCGCGGATCCAGCGCCGGCCCGTCGGTCGGGTATGGCGTGACTTTCCCCGTGCGCAGGTCGGCCACCATCAGCCTGCCGTCGACATCGAAGGCGGCGATCTGGCCCGCGGCATCGGTGGCATACGTGCTGATGCCGGCGTGGCCGGGATCGTAGATGAGGCGTTCGGTGCCCGCAGGCACGTCGAACACCCACAGTCGGTCTATATCGTTCTCGGGGCCGGCTGACCGCAGGAACGCCACGCGGCTACCGTCCGCGCTGACGGTGACCGCACGCGGTTCGCCGGACCGGAAACCCCTGGTACGGGCGGCCAGCTCCGGATATTCCACGTGGCGATCGTCGCACGCGCCGTCATGAGCTTGCGAGCAGAACGCGTAGGGCGGCCTTGTAAAGTGGCCGCGTGACCGCTGCCGACCTGCCTACCCGCCGGATCCTGTTTGTCCACGCGCATCCCGATGACGAGACGATCGGATGCGGGGCCACGATGAGTCGCTATGCCACGGCTGGCGATCACGTCACTCTGGTCACCTGCACGCTGGGCGAGGAAGGTGAGGTCCACCTGCCGGAACTGGCAATGCTGAGCGCGGCGGAGGCGGACCAGCTCGGTGGCTACCGGTACGTGGAACTGCAGCGGGCCTGCGAGGCCCTCAGCGTGAGCGACGTGCGCTTTCTCGGCGGAGCCGGCCGGTATCGGGATTCGGGCATGATGGGAACACCGGCCAACGACAATCCCCGCGCCTTCTGGAACGCGGACCTGGACGAGGCTGCCGGGCATCTGGTCGAGGTGATCCGGGAAGTCCGCCCGCAGGTGCTCGTCACCTATGACGCGAATGGTGGCTATGGTCACCCCGATCACATCCAGTCCCACCGGGTCGCCATGCGCGCGGTGGAACTGGCCGGCGCCGAGGGTTTCGCCCCGCAGAAGGTCTACTGGACGGCCATCCCACGTAGCGCCCTGCAGGCCGGGATGGAAGCCTTCGCCGGATCCGACAACAATCCGTTCGCCGGCGTGGAGAAGGCCGAAGACCTGCCGATGGGGGTGCCGGACGAACGGATCACGGCCCGCATCGACGGGCGCGACCAGGCCACGGCGAAGCTGGCCGCCGTGCAGGCCCACGCCAGCCAGATCCCGGCCACGTCGTGGCTGTTCACCTGGGCCTCCAGCTTCGGTGGCGACTTCATGGGTGTGGAGCACTACGAACTGGTCGCCGGCACCCGGGGTCCGGGGGAGGGCGAGACCGGCTGGGAGACCGACCTGTTCGCGGGCCTGCCGGTGGCCGGGCCGGCGTGACCGAGACGTCCATCCAGCCGGCGGGGCGTGACTGGCGGCCTGTGCTGGAGTTGCTGGTGCGCATTGCCGGCACGATCGTGGCCGTGGCCGGTGGCGCCCTGCTGGGCGTCTACGCCACCCTGATGACGCCGTACCGGGTCGGCGGCACGTTGGTGCCGATCTCGCTTCTGCTCGCGGTGGGTGGAAACGCGGCATTGATCTGGTTCGGCTACTTCACCACCCGCAACAAGTTTCTCGCCCTGCTGCCCGGGCTGGTCTGGGCCGGGTTCGCCTTCCTCGGCGTCGACCGTACCCGTGAGGGCGACGTCGTGCTCTACCAGCAGAACTGGGTCGGCACGGTATATCTGTTCGTCGGCGCGATCACCATCTCGGTCGCCGCCTATCGCCTGATCGTGCCGAAGCAGCCACCGCTGCTCCCTCGCTGAGGCTGCGTTCACAGGGAACTCCCAGCGGGTTCGGGGGCGCGCCGGTGGGTCAGGCGCCTATTCTGGCAGCGCCCAGGTGTCGACTTTGCCCCAACTTTGCCCTACCATCTCGACCACCGGAGCGTCACGTCGTCATGACAGACCACGTCGGAGGTGCAGTGGTGAACAAGCGCTGGTTGCGAGTCGGACTGCTGGCTCTCGGGATATTCGTGGTCAACGCGGTGGCCCGCTTCATCACCTGGAAGTTCGACATTGTCGACGAGAACAGCCAGCTGACCCTGGGCTTTGTCGCGGTGATCGTGGTGGCGCTGGGGCTGGCCGTGGCCGGCGCCTGGTATGCGGTCCGGTACCCGTTCGGGCGACTGTTCGCCGATCTCGGCGCGTCGGTGGGCGTCGGTGCGATGCTCTCGCTGCTCATCGGTCCCTACGCTGGCGGGGCCAAGCCGTTCGCTGGCGGCCTGGGCTTCTTCGTCGGTCAGCTGTTGATGTTCCTCGGCGTCGCCGCGGTCGGTGTCGGCCTCGGTTTCCTGATCATGGTGACGCTCGGCAAGGACTGGAAGAGCCGGGGCCTGCTGCGCTACGAGCGCAATCACGCCAAGCAGTTCAAGACCGTGAGCCGGTCCACCGGTAGGTGACGTACGTGTGGTGGGTGTGGAAACCCATCGTGCCGTAGAGCGTCACCGCGGCGGCGTTGTCCGCCTCGACCTGGAGCACCGCGCGTACCGCGCCAGCCTTGGCCGCCCACGCGGCCAGCGCCTGGGTGACCGCGCGGGCCCAGCCGCGGCGGCGAGCAGTTTGCGCCACCTCGACCAGTCCGAGATGCATCCAGTTGTCGACCAGCGCACCGCGGGCGATCGCGCTGGGGCCGGTCGGCCGCGAGCCGCAGAGCTGCGGCGACACGATTTCGGCATAGCGGACCTCGCCATGGTGCAGGATCCGTTCGGCCGCCGCGGGTAGGCCGGCCTTGCGGGCCGTGATGAGCCTCAGCAGTCCCTCCGTCGGGCGTTCGAGCAGTCGTACCTCGGCCGCCACCGCTGGACCGGGTGCGGCCAGCACGTCGGCCAAAGCGGCCGTCTGTACCAGCACGAGCGGCTGGGCGAACCAGCCCCGATCCACCAGTGCGCGGGCCACATCCCGCCGCAACGGCAGGGGCACGGTGATCCGGGGTAGCAGGGACCGTTCGGCGTACCAGCGCACGCAGGTTTCGATGGCCTGGTCGAGTTCGACGCCAGGGTCACCGACCGGAAGGACCGAGTTGGCCCGGTTGGTGAACCCTTGCGCGGCGCGCAGGTACCACTCGCCGAGTCGTTCGTGCTCCGGCGCTCGCCACGCCGCGTCCGCGATGTGCTCCAACGCGGCGATCTCGGAGAACCTGGTCGGTCGCGGCGGTATCCGCTTGCCCGCCACCACGTCGGTCCGGGCGATCGTGTGCGTGGTGCCGTCGTCGCACCGGACCGTCAGCTCGTGGTCGTTGATCGCCAGCAGTTCCCCGAGCAGGTCGCTGCGCTGGTCACGGCCGTTGTCACCGGTACCGAGCAGCCGTCGCACCACCACCCGGTGTCCCACATCACACGCCTGCAACACGCCGTCGTTCCGATCTGTCCAGCGCCCTCGTGTCATCCATGCCCATCGGGATATTAGGCTGGAGTCCGGAATCGGGAGACTGTTGTCCCGTTCCGCGAACTTCAGTCATTGGGAGAGGACAACCGGTGACCTACATCATCGCCGAGCCATGCGTCGATCTGCTGGACAAGGCGTGCATCGAGGAATGCCCCGTGGACTGCATCTACGAGGGTAACCGGATGCTGTACATCCACCCCGATGAGTGCGTCGACTGCGGAGCATGCGAGCCCGTCTGCCCCGTGGAGGCCATCTTCTACGAGGACGATGTACCCGAGCAGTGGAAGGACTACACCGCCGCGAACTACGAGTTCTTCGAGGATCTCGGTTCGCCGGGCGGCGCGTCCAAGCTTGGCAAGATTGCCAAGGACGCGACCTTCGTGGCGGCCCAACCGCCGCGTGAAGCGGAGCACTGAGCTCGGTGTCGACGTCAGCCGCCCGGCCCGCAACCCTGTCGGCCGGGCTGCCGGACTTTCCCTGGGATCTGCTCGAACCGGCCAAGGCCCGCGCCGCGGCGCATCCGGACGGCCTGGTGGACCTGTCCATCGGCACCCCGGTTGATCCGGTCCCCGTGGTCATCCGGGAGGCCCTGGCCAGCGCGACGAACACACCCGGGTACCCACTGACCGCGGGCAGCCCCCGACTGCGCGAGGCGCTGGTGGACTACCTTGGCCGTCGCTGTGGTGTGAGCGTGCCGGCCACTGGGGTGCTGCCGACCATCGGCTCCAAGGAGCTGGTCGCCTGGCTGCCCACGCTGCTCGGTATCGGACCGGGCGACACCGTGGTCGTCCCCTCGGTGTGCTACCCCACGTACGAGGTGGGGGCCCGCCTGGCCGGCGCCTCGGTGGTGCGCTCGGATTCCTTACTGGCCCTCGGCCCGACACCGCGGGTGCGGTTGGTCTGGGTCAACTCGCCGGGCAACCCGGACGGCCGGGTGCTGCCAGCCGCGCATCTGCGCAAGGTCGTGGCCTGGGCACGGGAGCGCGGCGCCGTGGTGGCCAGTGACGAGTGCTACCTGGAGCTTGGTTGGGAGTCCACCCCGGTGTCGGTGTTGTCCGCGTGCGAGGGATCGTACGACCGGGTACTGGCGGTGCACTCGTTGTCGAAGCGGTCGAACCTGGCCGGCTACCGGGCTGGCTTCGTGGCCGGCGATCCAGCCCTGATCTCCGGGCTGCTCGCGGTGCGCAAGCACGCCGGCATGATCGTCCCCGAACCGGTGCAGGCGGCGATGGTGGCAGCGCTCGGCGACCAGGCCCACGCGGATGAGCAGAAGGCCCGGTATGCCAAGCGGCGCCTGCTGCTGCGCGACGCGCTGCTGGGGGCCGGATTCACCATTGATCGGTCCGAGGCCGGTCTCTACCTGTGGGTCAGCCGCGGCGAGGACAGCTGGTCCACAGTGGATTGGCTGGCTGAGCGAGGAGTGCTGGCCGCACCGGGCAGCTTCTACGGCCCGGCCGGCAGCCAGCACGTGCGGGTAGCCCTGACCGCCACCGACGACCGCATCGCCGCCGCCGTAGCCCGTCTAGCACCGTAGCCCGTCTAGCACCGTAGCCCGCCTGGCGCCGTAACCGGTCCCACGCCCGTTACCTAGTTGGCGTGCAGGATGGCGTTGAGCTCGATGCCCGTACCGGTGCGGGGCTTGGCCTCCAGCGCACCGGTGACCGAGTTGCGCCAGAACAGCAGGCCCGGCACGCCCGACAACTCGCGGGCCTTGACCACCCGTCCGTCCGGCAGGGTGATCTTCGAGCCGGCGGTGATGTAGCAGCCGGCCTCCACCACGCTGTCGTCCCCGAGCGAGATGCCGATGCCGCCGTTGGCACCGAGCAGGCAACGCTCGCCGATGCTGATGACCTCCTTGCCGCCACCGCTGAGGGTGCCCATGATGGACGCGCCGGCGCCGATGTCCGAGCCGTCGCCCACCACCACACCGGCCACGATCCGGCCCTCCACCATGGACGTACCCAGGGTGCCGGCGTTGAAGTTCACGAAGCCTTCGTGCATGACGGTGGTGCCGGCGGCGAGGTGGGCGCCGAGGCGGACCCGGTCGGCGTCGGCGATGCGCACGCCGCTGGGAACGACGTAGTCCGTCATCCGGGGGAACTTGTCGACGCCGTAGACGGCCAGGACCCGGCCGGCCCCACGCTCGATCACCCGCAGTTCGTCCACCCGCTCGGGCGGGCACGGCCCGGCCGAGGTCCAGGCCACGTTGGTGAGCAGGCCGAAAACGCCGTCGAGGTTGGCATCGTGCGGCTTGATGAGCCGGTGCGAGAGCAGGTGCAGGCGCAGCCAGACGTCGAAAGTGTCCTTGGGCGCGTCGGCGAGCGAGCTGATGGTGACCGACACGGCGGCGGTGAACACGCCCCGCAGCGGCCGCGGCCCGGCGGTTCCTGGTAGCAGTCCCAACATCGCATCACTGTCGGCGGCGTCGAGCGGCGTGTGTGCCGCCAGGTTCTGCGGCCCTATCTCGCCGACAGCCAGCTTGCCGGCCGGGAACCAGACGTCGAGCACCTGCCCATCGTCGGTCAGCGTGGCCAGGCCGAGACCCCATGCGGGCTGCGTCAACGTCATGGCTGCACAGGCTACCCGGTAGTCTCCGATCATGATGCTGGACTCCGAACAGTCACCGGTCCCCTCCGGGTTCGACTCCGCGGTTCTGGCCGATCCGGTGCGGTTGACCCGGGCCTTGGTGGACATCGAGTCGGTCTCAGGTAACGAGCAGGCCATCACCGATGAGGTCGAAGCCGCATTGCGCGGTGCCAGCCACCTGATCGTGGACCGGATCGGCAACGTCGTGCGGGCTCGCACCGAACTGGGCCGCCCGACCCGGGTGATCCTGGCCGGGCACCTGGACACCGTGCCGATCCACGACAACTGGCCGTCTAGCCTGAGCCAGGACGGCCAGATCATTCATGGTTGCGGGACGTCAGACATGAAGTCGGGCTGCGCCATCGCGCTGCATCTGGCTGTTACCGTGCCCGAGCCGGTGTACGACGTGACGTATCTGTTCTACGACTGCGAAGAGATCGAGGCCGCCCGTAACGGGCTCAACAAGATCAGTCTGACCAACCCGGAGTGGCTGGCCGGGGACTTCGCGATCCTGCTGGAGGGAACCTACGGCGCGGTCGAGGCCGGCTGCCAGGGCACCATGCGCGCGATCGTACGAACGGAGGGCCGCCGCGCCCATGCCGCCCGCTCCTGGCTCGGCCTGAACGCGATTCACCATGCCGGCGAGGTGCTCCAGCGGCTGGCCGAATACCAGCCGCGGCGCCCCAAGATTGACGGTTGCGAGTTCCATGAGGGACTCAACGCGGTGTCCATCCGCGGCGGCGTTGCCGGCAACGTGATCCCTGACCTGTGCGAGATCGAGATCAACTACCGGTTCGCACCGGACCGGTCGGTCGCCGACGCAGAGGAACACCTGCGGGGTGTGTTCGACGGGTTCGCGCTCGAGGTGACCGACTTCGCGGCGGGCGCGCTACCGGGGCTCACCGCGCCGGCCGCGGCACAGTTCGTGCGCACGGTGGGCAGCGCTCCTACCGGCAAGCTCGGCTGGACGGATGTAGCCCGGTTTGCCGCGTTCGGCATACCCGCGCTGAACTTCGGTCCGGGCGACGCCAACCTCGCCCACAAGCAGGATGAGCAGGTCGAGATTGCGAAGATTCAGGCAGGTGCGGCCCTGTTGCGCCGGTGGCTCACCTCGTTGTGACCGCGCTATGAATGCGTGGCTGCCACGGTCGGCTCCGCCGGTTCCGTGGCGAACTCGGTCGGCGACGTCATCAGGGTGGCGGTGAATCGCCGCAGCGCAACCGTTTCGCGGATCTTCCGCGACATCCGCCGACGCTGGATCGCCTGCTCGGTTCGGGTCATCACGTGGTTCCCCCTTTGTCCGGTGATGGTGGTGCGGTACCCGTACGTGCACGGCCTTGTTGTCAGGTGACCCCTCATCCGGCAACAACACCCTGCATACTGCGTATTCTCTAACATGACGCATGGAACGGGCCAGCGGGTTTCCGGTTAACAGTGGCTGATGCCGTTTCGTTACGGTGACCGTATGCAAGAGAACAAGGACGACCCGCCAGAGGGCGAACGACACCGCGGGGCCGTCACGCTCCGGGGCGAAGCCATCCCAGCCACCACCGCTGACCAGCACCTGTTGGATTCCCGGGCACGGGCTGACTGGAAACAGCGAGACGCCTGGCGGGCGTTACGGATCCTGTCCGAGTTCGTGGAAGGTTTCGACACCCTGGCCGACCTGCCGCCAGCGGTCAGCGTTTTCGGTTCGGCCCGGTCGACAGCGGGTACGGCCGAATGCGAGTTGGCCAGAGTGCTTGCCGGGGCATTGGCCCGGGCCGGTTTCGCGGTCATCACCGGTGGCGGGCCGGGCGTGATGGAGGCGGCCAACAAAGGCGCCCGGGAGGCCGGCGGCATGTCCGTCGGGTTGGGCATCGAATTGCCATTCGAGCAGGGCATGAACGCCTGGGTGGATATCGGCATCGACTTCCGCTATTTCTTCGCCCGAAAGACGATGTTCGTCAAATACGCGCAGGCATTCTGTGTGCTGCCCGGCGGCTTCGGCACCCTGGATGAACTGTTCGAGGCGCTCACGCTCGTACAGACCGGAAAGGTCACCCGGTTCCCCGTGGTGCTGCTCGGCGTGGACTACTGGCGTGGACTGCTGGACTGGATCGAAAACACCATGATGGCCGAAGGCAAGATCAGTCGGGCGGATCTGGACCTGTTGCGCCTTACCGACGACGTCGACGAGGCCGTCGAACACATCCTCGATGCGGCCGAAATCACGTCCACGTCCAGCACCGCGCGGCCGGTCAGCTGACCCATGGCCAACATCTGCGTGTTCTGCGCCTCCGGGCAGGCCATCGAGGCGCGGTGGTTCGCCCTCGCAGACGAGGTCGGTGCGGCCGTCGCCGGGCGGGGTCACAAGGTCGTCTCCGGTGGTGGCCGGGTCGGCATGATGGGTGCTCTCGTGGAGGGGGGGCTCGCCGGGCCGGCGGCCAGACCATCGGCGCCATCCCCCAGAGCCTGGTCGACCTTGAGGTGGCCGACGTCGACTCGCACGAACTCGTCATCACCGACGGAATGGGCGTCGCCGCGGAAGATAGTGCGGCTCGACGTGGACGGTTTCTACCAGGGCCTGGTGGACCTGGCGGACCACGCTGGTCAGTCAACACTGCCCGGCGGGGGTCTGGCCATGGTGCGTGTCGCCAGAACTGTGGACGAAGCTCTCGACGAGGTGGAACGGTTCGTATAGCGTGCCGATCGTGGCGGAGGCTGACCTAAGGGCGATGCTCGAACGGCACGTCGGAAAATACAACGATGCCGTACGTAGCGGTGACTTCGGCCCGTTTCTTGAAATGTATGCCGACGACGCGGTGATGAGCTTCGACGATTTGCCAGTTGGGCCCTATTTTGGCCGGCTTGCGATTGCCGAGGCATACCGCAACCAGCCCCCGAACGACACGATGCTGCTCATCGACATGCTCGAGATCGGCGATGACGGCGTGAACGCGACCTTCGAATGGGACGCCGGTGGCACCGGGGAGATGTTCCTGCGCTGGCTGGACGGTGACGTCGTGGAACACCGCATCGTCACGCTCAATGTGGTCGACCTCGGCGAGCATCCCGCCTAGCTCCCGCCACCTCGTCGGTGATCGTGGACGGGTGGCCACCGGATCAGGCGCTACCGATCCACGATCAGCGGGAAAGCTCAGGCGAGGCCGCGGCGGGACACGGCCGGCGGACGGTCGCCCCGGATCGAGGCCACCATGTCCAGCACCTGCCGGGTCTCGGCGACCTGATGGGCTCGGAAGACGCGGGCACCGAGCCACGCTGACACGGCCGTGGCGGCGAGGGTACCGGGCAGCCTGCCCTCCACCGGCTGATCCAGGGTCTCCCCGACGAAGTCCTTGTTCGACAGGGAGACCAGCAGTGGCCAGCCGGTGCCGGCCAGTTCGCCCAACCGGCGAGTGACCTCCAGCGAGTGGCGGGTGTTCTTGCCGAAGTCATGGGCTGGGTCGATCAGGATGCCGTCCGGACGTACCCCCAGGGCGACCGCCCGTCCGGCCAGCCGCGTCACCGTGGACAGCACATCGGTCACCACATCATCGAACGCGGCCCGGTGCGGGCGGGTACGGGGAGTGAGCCCGCCGGCGTGCGAGCAGACCAGCCCAGCACCGGTGGCCGCGGCCACCTCTGCCAGCCGGGGATCCGCACCGGCCCAGGTGTCGTTGAGCAGGTCGGCACCGGCGGCCACCGCCTCTTCGGCCACCTCCGCCCGCCAGGTGTCGATCGAGATCACCACATCGGGAAAACTTTTCCGTACCGCGGCGACCGTGGAGATCGTCCGGCGCATCTCCTCGGTGGCATCCACATTGTCACCTGGGCCGGCCTTCACCCCGCCGATGTCGATGATGTCGGCGCCGTCGCGAACCGCGATCTCGACCGCCCGCAGCGCCGCATCCTCGGCAAATGTCGCCCCGCGGTCGAAGAACGAATCGGGTGTCCGGTTCACGATGGCCATGATCACCAGGTGAGATGTCTCGAATGTACGTACGCCCAGGCGCAACGGTGTGCCCTTGCCGTCGGACAAAGATTTCTGTCCATCTGATGGTTCTCGGGGTGCCCGGTTCGCCTCCATGACGACAGCGTGCCACGATCGCGGGATGGGAATGGCGACGGTGTTACTCATCCTCGTTGTGGTCGGAGTCCTCGCTGCGCTCGTGTTCGGCGTGGTGTCCCTGCTCTCGGGTGACGACCAGGGGCTCGCCACGGTCGAGCCGGACGGACGTGCCGTCGCCTTGCCGAACAACCGGTCGTTGACCGAGACCGACCTCAAGAGCGTGCGGTTCGACGTCACCTGGCGCGGCTACCGGATGGCCCAGGTCGACCGGGTGCTGCGACGTACGGCCTATGACATCGGTTACAAGGACGAGATGATCGCGGTCCTCGAGGCCGAGGTACAGGCGTTGCGCGACGGGCGCGCCGAGGATGCCGAACTGCTGCGCAAGGCCCGTGAGTCGGCCGCAAGGCCCGGCCCCGGCCACGAGCGAACTGGAGCGCGCCTCAGGAGCCGGCGCCCAGGCTGGCCGCTCGGCTGGAAGTGCGGATGGCGACCTGCGCGGCGACGAGCTGGACGATACCCAGGCCGGGGAACCTGATTTCAGTACCGAGGCAGACGTGGCATCGGTGGACCGGGCCGGTCTCCCGCCCGACCTGGACGACGAGGAAGCCCGGCTGGAAGAAGCCCGGCAGGAAGCCGCCACCCCCGGCAAGATCGCCGGCCGGGCGCCACACTCGGCCCGCCGGCCTGCCCGCTCATCGGCCGGAGCCCGGGGTGTTGACGACACCCTGGAGGACGAGTCGTTGCCGGACGCGGCTTATGACGCCGCCACGACGTTGACCGACATCGCAACCGCGGTTGCATCGCCGGCCGCGATCGACTCCACGGCTCCGGACGATCTCGGCGGCGGTCGCAGGCGACGCGCCCGCTCTGGAGGCGACAGAGCCGCCGGCCGATCGGTCGGCCCGTGCCTGAAGCGGCGGGCCGGTCCCAGCCAGATCCGGCCCAGCGCGGAGGCGTCGAGGTCACCGCGTCGGTGATCATCGGCGCGCCGGCCGAGCGCGTCTTCGCCGCGTTCATGGAATGGGAACGGCAGGGCGAGTGGATCCCGTTCACCACTGTCCGGATCGTTTCCGGCGACGGCGGCGTGGGCACGACGATCGAAGCGGTCACCGCCATCGGTCCGGCCGTACTGCGCGACGAGATGCGGGTGGATCGGATCGATGCGCCGTACGAGGTGCGGGTGGTCCACTGTGGTCGGTTGCTGCGCGGTCCGGGCGTGGTGCGGTGTACCTCGTTGGGCGGCGACCGTACCCAACTCGTGTGGCACGAATGGTTCCAGCTGCCCCCGGGGATGGCGGGACGGGTCGCCTGGCCGGTGATGTGGCCGGGATCCAAGCTCAGCCTGAACTATGCCCTGCGCCGTTTCGCCCGCATGGTCGAGGCCCGCGCTCTGCCCTAGCAGTGGCCTGACACCTGCGTTGCCTGAGGCAGTGTCGCACCGCGCCCCTAAGGTGAGATCCGTGGAAGACCTGGTGATCGGACCTGATGGGTTGGCCCGGTGCGGTTGGGCCGGCGGCTCGGCGGAATACACGGCCTATCACGACACCGAGTGGGGCCGGCCGCTGCGGTCCGAGACCGGCCTGTTCGAGCATCTCGTGCTGGAGGCCTTCCAGTCAGGGCTGTCGTGGCGCACCATCCTGCGCAAGCGAGGCAACTTCCGGGCCGCGTTCGCGAACTTCAATGTCAAGCGCGTCGCCGCGTTCGGTCCGAAGGACGTGGACCGGCTGCTGGCCGACACCGGCATCGTGCGAAATCGCGCCAAGATCGAGGCTGCGATAGCCAATGCCCGGGCCACCGCGGACCTGCCTGACGGGCTCGCCGCACTGCTGTGGTCATTCGCACCGACGGGCCGGCGCAAGCGCCCACGGTCGATGGCGGAGATTCCTGCCATCACGCCCGAGTCCACGGCCATGGCCAAGGATCTGAAGAAGCGTGGCTTTCGTTTCGTCGGACCCACCACGTCGTACGCCTTGATGCAGGCGACCGGCATGGTCGACGACCACCTGGTGCGCTGCCAGGTGCGCCCCGACTAGCCGCCGGTACACACCTGCGGCATGGTGAGATGGAGCCATGCGTTGCTGGGCTGCCATCGTGCCAGAGGATCGATTCGTCGGCGAGCGGTTGTACTCCTTCGACACCCTGACGCTGCCGTCGACCGCCATCGGCGTGGCCGAGGACCTCGAACCTGGCTCCGGTGCCGTCGACCCCCAGCTGGCGGCTGCCCTCGGTGCTGCGCCGGTCGGCCTCCGGCTGGTGCCGGAAACCGGGGACAGGGTTGCGCTGCTGGTCGCCGGGCAACCGCCCCGGCTGTTTGCCCTCGCCGAAGTGGCCAAGGCATCCGGTGACGGTGAACTCGTCCTCACCTACACCCGGCGGCGCTTCGACGACCCTGTCCCGGTCGACGACCTGGTCCCCGCGCATTCATCGGCAGCACTGGACGTGGAGCCGCTGACCGAACTGGACGAGGCCACCTACACCCAGCTCGCCGATCGGGCCGGCGGCGGTGCGCAGCGCAACCAGGACTGGTTCGTGACCGTCTCCCTGCCCATCGAAGCCGGGTCCGCCGCCGACGCCGTTCGCGAATTCTGGACGTACGTGGCGAAGTTGGGTCCTCGCGAGCTCCCTGCTTTCGTCTGGCCACGCGGTGACGAACTCGCCATGCAGGCCTTCGTGCTCGGCGAGGCAGCCAACCAAGATCCCGAAGACGATTAGCGCGCCCGCTTCCGTTAGGCGGGCAATCGCCTGCGCGGGTCAGGCGCCGGTGAAGGTGGGGCGCTGTTTGGCGACGAACGCGAGGGTGGAATCGCGGTGGTCGGCGGTGGCGCCACAGATGCGCTGCGCCTCGGCCTCCGCATCGAGGGCCTCGTTGAGGGTGCCGGCAGCGCCGACGAGGAGCTCGCGCTTGATCTGGCCGTACGCGATGGTCGGCCCGGCGGCGAGACGGGCGGCGAGCTCCTGGCCGGCCGTGAGTACGTCGTCGTCGCTGTCGGCGAGACGGGTGAGCAGGCCGAGGTGCAACGCTTGTGGGGCTTTGACTGGTTCGGCCAGCATCAGCAGCTCGACCGCCTTGGCGTGACCAACCAGGCGGGGCAGGGTCCACGAGGCGCCGGTGTCCGCAGCCAGGCCGACGTTCGCGAACGCCATCAGGAAGGATGTGCCGGGCCCGCCGATTCGGAAGTCGGCCAGCAAGGCCAGCGAGGCGCCAGCACCGGCGGCCACACCCCGCACCGCGGCCACCACGGGTTTGGGCAGTTCGGCGATCTGCCGTACCAGGGGATTGAAGTGTTCCACCACGGTGGCCAGTGGGGACGCGTCGTCGGCGGCTGACGAGAGTTGCTCCACGTGTTCCTTGAGGTCCTGGCCCACGCAGAAGGCCCGCCCGCGCCGGTTATCACGATCGCCCGTACCTTCGGGTCGGCGGCCAGGCTTTGGCAGGTGTCGCGGAGTGCCACCTTCAGTGCGACGTCCAACGCGTTCAGCGCTGATGGCCGGTTGAGGGTGACCGTGGCAACGCCGTCGGTGTGATCCAAAAGCAGTGGGTCGGTGGACATGAACTTCCTCCAGCCAGGGGAGTTATCCGTTGAGACTGTCATCCGGTGAGACAGTTACCCGCGTGAGACAGCGGGTGACGAATCGGTCGGCGGCCGGGCGGAGCCTGGCCTCGTGGTGGTCGAAGAAGCGGGCCGCGGCCGTGCCGGACCAGGGCTCCGGCAGCAGGTCGGGGGGCAGGTGCGGATCGCGGAACAGGAAGCTCCGCCAGGCGTGCACCAGCTGGAACCGGGCCGCGTAGGCGGACTCGTCATCGTTGCCGGCGGCGGCCAGCGACGAGCGCTGTCTCGGCCACGAACTCACGGTACGCCATGTCGAGGGCGTCAAGATCCCATGCCTGACCGACCAGGGCGGCCGCCCCGGACGTGCCCGCGGTGTGGCTGGCGCTGAACCGCTCATAGGGGATGCCCGACTCTTTGAGCAGCAGGTCCACCTGATCCGCCGGGCGGGGGGCCACCCAGATGGAAGGGTCGAGGCTGCCGTAGCCGAGATAGGACAATGTGCTGGTGATCCGGGCGCGGACGCTGCGTTGTTGGGGCAGAGTGAGTACGACGAGGTCGAACTTGCCGTCCCACCCTGCTCTGCGGGTCCGGTAGATCCGAGCAGCGGCCTCGTCGAGACGCTGGACGGCTTTGATGGACAGCTGGTACCCGGCTCCCTCGCCGGCTCGTACGCGGTAGCAGCCAGCCCTGACGGACCATGCGGGAGATGGCGGTACGGACGGCGGGGGCGGCGATGCCGACCGGGGCGAGAAGCCGGACCAGTGCGGCGACCGGCGCCCGGCCACCTCGCGGCCGGAGGTGGTCGCCGTAGAGGTCGAAAAGTGCGGAGCGAGCCTGCATGGGGGGTCCATTGTGACAGCACGCAGTCACAAATGACAACATCTGTCACAAGATGGCCGGCCCAGTTTGGGGCCAGGGGTGTCCATCAGGGAAAATCAACTACGGCACCACATGACGGCGCGACGGCACCCGGTTCGCCGCCGTGTTGGGCGCTGGTGTGCGCCGTCGCGTAGTCGGCCGATCGGAGCGGTGTTCCGGTCAGCACGGTAGGCGGTGGCTTTCGTCCCGCGGGGTCCGCCCCGCGGGATTTGCCCAGGCAGGACTTGCGAGGGGAGAGAAGATGGCGGCCATGAAGCCGCGGACCGGCGACGGACCGCTGGAGGTCACCAAGGAAGGCCGTGGCATTGTCATGCGCGTGCCCCTGGAGGGTGGCGGTCGGCTGGTTGTGGAGATGACGCCGGACGAGGCAACGGCGCTTGGCGAGGCGCTCAAGACCGCGGTCGGCTGACACTCTTCGTTTTCGCTGACCAGTGTTTTCGCTGACCAGTGTTTCGCTGACCAGTGTTTCGCTGACCAGCGTTGGCTGACAGCTGTTGGCCTGATCTGGCCGGAATCGCCGTTTCGGGCGGGCTTGTCCAGGCTCGAAACGGCGATCTGGTGTCTGCGACAACGTGCAGAAGTGAGAATTCGTGCTTGACATCACTGTGGGTGGACCGGACTCATCCGCGAAGGCTGTCGTGCTCGCGGTTCGACCCGACGGCGAGGCGGAGTCGCCGTGCCTGGTCGCGTCCACCTCGACGCTGCCGGCCGCGTTGGCGAGCGAGGTCGACCTGTTTCTCGGCGACCTCGACCGTCCTGGTCTGGCGGGCAGTGTGCACCTGCTGCCACGGCCGGGCCGTGATCCTGGGGCTGTGTTGCTGGTCGGCATCGGTGCCGGTGACGAGGCGGGGTGGCGGTCCGCCGGTGCGGCGGCAGCCCGGTATGCGTCACACCGGTATCCGAGCCTGGTGGTCAGGCTGCCAGCGCAGGATCCCGCGGTTGCGGCGCGGGATTTCGCTGAGGGAGCCTGGCTCGCCGCCTACCGGTTCACGCTGACGGTGGAAGCCCGCGACGGGGCCCCGAAGCTGCGTCGCCTGGTGCTGGCCTCGCCCGAGTCCGAGTTCGAGGCGGTGGAGGCGGCGGTGGCCCAGGCCCGGGCGATCACCGACGCGGTCGTGCTGGCTCGCGACCTGACCAACACGCCGAGCCTGCAGAAGTCGCCCAAATGGCTGGCCGACCGGCTGTCCAACGCGGCCGCCCGGCGTAAGGGCGTCGGGGTCACCGTGCTGACCGAGGTGGAACTCGCCAAGGCCGGCTTCGGCGGCATCCTGGCGGTCGGCGGCGGCTCCGTGCGTCCACCCCGCCTGGTCGAGTTGACCTGGCGCCCTCGTGGCGCCCGTACCCACGTGGTGCTGGTGGGCAAGGGGATCACCTTCGACAGCGGCGGCGTCTCGCTCAAGCCGCTGCCAGGCATGCAGTTGATGCGCAAGGACATGGGCGCAGCGGCGGCGGTCTGCGCGGCCGTGATGGGTGCGGCCGACCTCAACCTGCCGGTGCGGGTGACCGCGGTGGCTCCCCTCGCCGAGAACATGGTCAGCGGCTCCGCCGTCCGACCGGGCGACGTGGTCAGGCACTACGGCGGTCTGAGCACCGAGATCCAGAACACCGACGCGGAGGGCCGGGTCGTTCTCGGCGATGCGCTCGCCTATGCGGTGCGACGGCTGCGGCCCGACCTGATCATTGACCTGGCCACGCTGACCGGCGCCGCGAACGTGGCCCTGGGCAGGCGCATCGGTTCCCTGTTCAGCCACGATGACGAGCTGGCCGAGGCGCTGCTCGCCGCGGGCAGGCAGGTGGGCGAACGGATGTGGCGACTGCCGCTTGCCGACGAGTACCAGTCCATGCTGGCCAGCGACGTGGCCGACCTGTGCAACATGCCGCCGACGTCCGAGGCCGGCGCCATCGCCGCCGCGCTCTACCTGCGCGAGTTCACCGGCAACCTGCGCCAACGTTGGGCCCACGTCGACATGTCTCCGCCGTCCTGGATCGAGAAGAACGAAGACTTCCTGGTCAAGGGCGCCACCGGCTGGGGCGTACGGATGTTGTTGCGGTTCCTGTCGAATCGTGCGGCCGCCACCGCCTGATCAGCTGGCCTTCGTGGCGCACAACAGGCCCTGCCCCACCGGCATGATCCCGGTTGTCCAATCTGGACTGTCGCGGAAGTAGGTCACCAGCTCACGCATGATGAGCGTGTCGTGGTCGTGCACGGCCGGGTCGATGACGCCGGTGGTCGGGCCGAAGGCGTTGTTCACCACCAGTACCGCGCCTGGCCGCAGGAGCCGGTGTGCGGCGCTGACGCATTGCGCATATTCGGACACAATGGAATCCACGAAGACCAGATCGTAGGCGTCGTCCGCGAGCCGGGGCAGTACGTCGCGAGAATTGCCCGCGATGAGGCGGCTACGGCCGGATGCGAAGCCCGCCGCGGCGAAGGACTGCTTCGCCATCGCCTGGTGCTCCGGCTCCAGGTCGATGGATGTGAGTACGCTGTCGCAACGCAGTCCCCGCAACAGCCACAGGCCACTGACCCCCGTACCGGTACCGACCTCGACCACGCTCTTGGCTCTGGTGGCCGCCGCCAACAGGCGAAGCGCCGCACCGGTGCCTGGTCCGACCGCGCTCACCCCGAGCTCGGCCGCCCAGCTCATGGCATGAAGGAGCACCGGATCGATGGTGACGTATGACTCGGTGAACCGGTGTGCGGCCGCCGCGAGAGGGGCGTCGATGATATGCCTCCGGGGTGAACTGGTTTGGCGGTCTGGCATGGTTTGTCACTCACACGGACCGGGACAGAGCCTATGCAACGCATGGCAGCCCGGCTTGGCCCAGGGTCATGTCATCCTGGGGAGTGCTGGGGCTGGGAGGTGACGCCGCCGTGACGGACGGGTCGAGCGGTACGGGTGGGGGCACGGGCGGCTGGGGAAGGGGATCCGACACCTGGTGGTCGGATGGTGCCAACGACCCGTGGCGCGATCCCGGTTCGGACGCGGTCATCGTCAGCAAGCAGGCCGAGCAACCGCCACCACCACCGGAAACTGAGCCGCAGCTGTCGCCGCAAACAGGGCGCGGCGCACGTTTCGTGGTGCTGATTGCCCTGGTCTCGGCGCTACTCGCCGGTGCGGTTGGTGGCGCGGTGGGCTACGTTGCCGCGACCTCGAAGGGTGGATCAAGGGCGGCGATCGGTGCCGGAACCCAGTCACCGCCGCCTGCACCCAACCGGGCCGGGGATTCGCTGGCCGGCCTGGTCAGTCGCGTCATGCCGAGTGTGGTCACGGTGACCGGCATGGTTCGGCAGGGCGAGAGCATCGGTTCCGGATTCTTCATCACCTCCGACGGCTACGTCCTGACCAACGAACACGTGCTGGCCGACGTGCCAGACAACGCCGTACGGGTGACGATGGCAGACTCCACCATCCTGCCGGCCAAGGTGGTCGGCCGCGATCCGGAATCGGACCTGGCGGTCATCAAGGTGGACCGCAAGGATCTGCGGCCGGTCCAGTTCGGCGACTCCAACGCGGTGGCCATCGGCGACGGTGTGCTCGCGATCGGCGCGCCACTCGCACTGTCCGGCACCGTGACCGCGGGCATCGTCAGCGCCCTGGACCGTGCGATTGAAACCCGTGATGTCGGTGGGGTGCAGCGCTACTATGCGGCGATCCAGACCGACGCGGCGGTGAACAGGGGTAACTCGGGCGGGCCGCTGTTCGATTACGCCGGCCGCGTCATCGGCATCAACTCGGTCATCAAATCCCTGGTCGAACAGGGCGCGGATGCCGGCAACATCGGCATCGCCTTCGCGATCCCGATCAACCAGGCGGCCCGGGTGGCCGCCGAACTCATCGACACGGGCAAGGCCAGGCGGACCGTGATCGGGGCCCAACTCGACACCAGCGTGGGTACTTCTGGCGGAGCGCGACTGACCCGGATCGACGAGGGCGGTCCGGCGGCCTCCGCCGGCCTCCAGACCGGCGATGTCGTGGTGCGCATCGGTTCGCAGCCGGTGGCCGAACCCGGCGACCTGATCGCACTGGTCCGTCGCTATGACCCTGGCACGGTGGTATCGGTGGTCTACCGGCGGGGCGGCGCTACGCAGACCGCCAGTGTGACCCTCGTCGCCGACGCCAACTAGGTGCTACCGCCAAAAGTTCGTGCCCTGGCCCTCCCTACGTCGCGTCCGCGTGCGTACGCTGGGTTCGGAACGGAGGCGAAGCGTGTTTTCCAACCTGAACTTCTGGGAGATCGGTGCGCTGCTGCTGCTCGCGCTGTTCATCTTCGGGCCGGAGCGGTTACCCAAGGTGATCAGTGACGGCGTGCGAATGCTACGCAACGTGCGCGACATGGCACGCAACGCCACCTCCGACCTCAGTCGCGAGCTCGGCACCGAGGTACGCCTCGAGGACCTGCACCCGAAGACGTTCATCCGCAAGCACCTGCTGTCCGAGGAGGAGGAGGCGCAGCTGCGACGGCCGTTCGACGATGCCTTCTCCGAGGTCCGACAGATCGCCACGGACGCCAACGACTCGCTGTCCACCCGCCGTCGCACGGATGCGTCGTCCAGCGTCGACAGCACGACCTACCCGCCGCGCGCCGAGGACTCCTACCACCGCGACAGCGGTTATCCCGCCCCGCCACCGGCCGCCGACGACCGCCGCTACGACTCCGACGCCACGTAGCTAGGCGAGCGACCCGGCCGGGCCAGAGATCAGCTTCCGGACGGGCGCAGGCCGAGCGGCTTGCCGGCCAGAGATTCCCGACGGATCGCCAGCCGGTCGGCCACCGCCTGGAGGGCCACGGCAGCCGGCGCGTCCGGCTCGGTGAGCACGATCGGGGTGCCGGCGTCGCCAGCCTCCCGCACCCGGGTGTCGAGCGGGATCTGGCCCAGCAGCGGCACCGGCGCACCGACCAGCTTGGTCAGCGACTCGGCCACCAGCGCACCGCCCCCGGTGCCGAAGATGTCCATCCGCTCTCCGTTGGGCAGCTCCAGCCAGGACATGTTCTCTACCACGCCGACCAGGCGCTGGTGCGTCTGTAGGGAGATGGCGCCGGCGCGCTCGGCCACCTCGGCGGCGGCTGTCTGAGGCGTGGTCACGACCAGGATCTCGGCGCTGGGTAGCGACTGGGCCAGCGAGATCGCGATGTCGCCGGTGCCTGGTGGCAGGTCGAGCAACAGGACGTCCAGGTCACCCCAGTAGACGTCGCCCAGGAACTGCTTGAGTGCCCGGTCCAGCATCGGTCCGCGCCAGACCACGGCCGCGTTGCCGGGGGTGAACATGCCGATGGAGATGAGCTTCACGCCCTGCGACTGCGGCGGCATGATCATGTCTTCGACCCGGGTCGGCCGGTCTTCGGTGCCGAGCATGCGGGGGATCGAGTGCCCGTAGATGTCCGCGTCGACCACGCCCACCGACAGGCCCCTGCGGGCAAGGGCGACGGCGAGGTTCACGGTGACGGTCGACTTGCCGACGCCGCCCTTGCCGCTGGCCACCGCGTAGACCCGGGTCCGCGAGCCAGGCTGGGCGAACGGTATCACCGTCTCGGTGTGGGTCGAACCGCCGCGCAGGCTCTGCTGTAGTTGCTGGCGCTGCTCAGTACTCATCACGCCAAAGTCGATCTTTACCCGGGTGACGCCGGTCACCGCGCCGACCGCCGCGGTGATGTCCGCGGTCAGCTTGTCCCGCAACGGGCAACCAGCCACGGTCAGCAGGATGCCGATCTCGGCCACTCCGGCCGCGTCGACTTCGACCGAGCGCACCATGCCCAGATCGGTGATGGGTCGGTGGATCTCGGGGTCATCCACCGAGGCCAACGCGGTGTGGATGGCGGATTCGAGCGTGGTGGCTGGGGCTGACATGTCTCCATGCTAGTTGCGCGTGAACCGAAGACCTCGTGCGAGTGGATCAGTGTGACGAGAAATGTGGGACCGCCTCGGCTGGGAAGATCACTCCGACGGCGTCGCGCGCCTAGCCCCTTGAGGCGCGCGACGCCCATGGTGGACCTCGTCCTGGTCGTTATTGTGGCTGTCTTCGGCGCCGTCGGCCTGGGCTGCCTCAGTCGCCCGTTTGGCCAGGCGCCGTGCCTGCTTGCGCTCCAACCGGTGCCGCTGCTCGGCCGTTTCGTCCAGCTCCTCCGTCAGCCGGTGGAGTTCGGAGCGCAGGAAGTCGCGGGTGACCACCTCGCCGAGGGCTACCCGCAGCGATGCGATCTCCCTGGCCAGGTATTCGGTGTCGGCCTTCTGCATGGCAGCTCGGCGCCGGTCCTCCTCCAGCGCCAGGCGGTCCCGGTCGGCCTGCCGGTTCTGTGCCAGCAGGATCAACGGCGCGGCGTAGGACGCCTGCAACGACAGCAGCAAGGTCATGAACGTGAAGGTGTAGGGGTCGAACTGGGCCGCCTGCGGTGCGAAGGAGTTCCAGCCGAGCCAGACCACGATGAAGACGCTCATGTAGACGAGGAACCGTGCGGTGCCCATGTACCGCGCGATCGTTTCAGACCAGCGGCCGAACGCCTCCGGGTCGTAGCGGGGCAGGCGTAGGCGGGGGTCGCGGGGCTGGTCCAGCCGTTGCTCGGAACGTACGTCAGCCATGGGGCCGTACCAGCGGGTCGATCTGGTCGCGATCGCGCCAGTCGCGCGGCAGGAGCTGGTCGAGGAGGTCGTCGACGGTCACCGCGCCGACCAGGCGGTCGTTGTCGTCAACCACCGCGATGCCGACAAGATTGTAGGTGGCCATCCGTTTGGTGATTTCAGCCAATGGAGTCCCCGGGCGGAGCGGATCGATGCCTTTGTCGACAATAGACCCGAGCATGGCCGCCGGGGGCTCGCGGAGCAATCGCTGGAAATGCACGACGCCGAGGTAGCGGCCGGTCGGCGTGGCCGTAGGCGCCCGGGCGACGAACACCTGGGCGGCCACCGCCGGATGCAGTTGGCGCTCCCGCACCCGGGCCAGTGCTTCGGCCACTGTGGAGTCCGGGGTGAGTACCACCGGTTTCGAGGTCATCAGGCTGCCCGCTGTGCCGGGCAGGTAGGCCAGCAGGGCCCGTACCGGTGACGGCCTCGCCCGGTTCCATCAGGCCGAGCAGTTCGTCCTGGTCGCGCTTGGGCAATTCGGCCAGCAGGTCGGCGGCGTCGTCAGGATCCATCTCCTCCAGCACGTCGGCGGCCCGGTCCCGGTCCAGCGCGGCCAGGATGTCGACCTGATCATGTTCGGGGAGCTCGCCCAGCACATCGGCCAGGCGTTCATCGTCCAGTGCGGCGGCCACCTCGTTGCGCCGGCTGTCGGACATGTCCTGCAGCACGTTGGCCAGGTCGGCCGGACGCATGTCCTCCAGCATCGCCAGCAACGAGGCGGTGCCCTGCACCTCGGGCGCGCCGAGCAAGCCGGAAATCTCGTCCCAGTCCAACTGGTGCAACTGTCCGCGCCGGCTCAACCGGCCGGTCTGCTCTCGCACCGCGACCCGGCTGAGCGACCAGACCCCGGCCCGGTCGGCATCCATTGCCACGTCCACGACGGTCGCCGTGACACCACTGTCGACGATGGTGACCTGCCGGTCGATGAGGTCTTCGACGACCAGGATCTCGCCGGTACGCCGTTCGAACCGGCGCAGGCTGATCGTGCCTGTGCCGAGCGCCACCGCGTCCGTATCGATCGATACCACCCGGCCCATGGGTAGGAAGATGCGCCGTCGCACCGGCATCTCCGCGACCAGACCGAGAACCCGTGGCGGCTTGGCGCTCTGCCGCGCGCGCACCACCACGTCTCGGGCCCGTCCCACCTGGTCCCCGTTGGGGTCGTAAATGGCCAGGCCTGCGATCCGGGCGGCGTACACACGGGAGGCCGTCACACGCCCAGCCTAGTTGCGAGCCGATCAACCCCTCCGTCGCTTACCGGCTGGTGAACTCTCACGATCGCGGCTTCTTCACCTTGTGCAGGCGAAACGGCTTGCGGGTCAGCCGTACGGCCGGACTGGGCCGGGGCGGGGCCGTCAACGGCCCGTCCGGGCGGGCCAGCGGCGGCGCGTCGGTGGGAAGCAGCCGACTCACCACACACTCCCGCGCCCAGCGTTGCCCGAGGTCCGCGGCACCGGCGCTGTTGAGCCGCTTGCCGGCCAGCACCGGCACCACCGCGGCCCAGGTCTCTGACGCCGGGTCCACCGATTCCACCAGGGCCGACCAGGTCACGATCTGCCCGCCGTGGTCGCCCCGGGCCGTCACCGTGACTTCACGGGCCGAAGCCAGCCCGGGTGCCGGCTGTTCGCCGGGGCCACTGACCACGAACAGGGCGTCGTCCAGCCACAGACACCAGACCGGGTATGGCGCGGCGTCGCCCAGGCCGAGCCAGGCCACGGCCGCCTTCTTCATCGCCTCAGCGACCAGCGGGTGCATGCCCGCATTCTCCCGCCCCAGTCTCAGCTCGCCAACCGGCCTTGGACTCGATCCGCAACGTCGTCAAGGGCGCGGAGGTCGAACAGGGCGAGGTCGGCCACGGCGGACAGGCTGACGACGGCGGGTCCATGCCAGTCCGGTTCGGAGTCGAAGACCAGATGCCCGGCCAGGTCGGGTGCGGCCAGACGGACCGCGGTCATGCCGACAGACCGGGCGCCGGACAGTTCGCGACCACCTCCGTCCCCGACGTACAGGCAGTCCTCCGGTCGTACGCCCAGTCGCCGGCAGACGGTCCGGAACAGTACCGGGTGCGGCTTGGTCACTCCAAGGTGGACAGAGAAGACGGTGGCGTCGAGTAACGGGGCGATCGGCATGGCCGGCAACAGTGCGGGCAGGTCGTCGGTGCAGTCGCTGACCAGGCCGGTGCGCAGGCCGGCGGTTCGCAGTCTCCACAGTGTACGGACAGCGTCGGGGCGCAGCCGGATACCTTCCCGCAGGGCGCCACTGACCAGCCTGACCGCCCGTTGCACCTGCGCCGGTCCGGGGGACCGACCGAGGTGCTTGGCGATCCGGTAGAGGCCGGTGCCCGCGTCGCCGTAGTGACCGCTGGCCCGGGCCTTATAGGTGCGGTCGAGCATGTCGGTGAATGCGGTCGGGTCGCAGCCCAACGCCTGGGCTGCCTGCTCGTGTGCAGGTCCGCGCGTCATCGCTCGGGTCATGGTGCCGAAGAAATCAAAGGCAACCGCCTGATATGACATGGAGATGTGTACCTTTCCGAATGCAGGATGGCCTTCTGCTCCGGTGGGGTCGATCGTCGGAACCTACCGAGAGTATCGGCTCGAGCACGATGAGCAAGCACCCGACGAGGCCGTGCCGCCACCAGCTCGCGCCCGTGCTGGCAGTATCACTGCTCGTGCCACCCCACCCAACCCGGGACGCGGTCACGATCTCGGCCGTCACCGTCGCCATCCTGGCGATATCCACGTCCGGACCGATCATTGCGTACGCCGCGGCGCCCGCGCTGGCTATCGCGTTCTGGCGCAACGCCATGGCGGTGGCCGTACTGACCCCGGCCGCCCTGCTCCGACGACGTCCGGAGTTGACCGGCCTGGCCCGGCCCGAGCGTCGCCGGACCGGCCTCTACTGCGTGCTGGCCGGGCTCGCGCTTGCCGCGCACTTCGCCACCTGGGTGCCCAGCACCAAGCTGACCACGGTGGCCATGGCCATCGCTCTGGTGGCAACCCAGCCGGTCTGGCAGGCGCTGATCGCGGTCGGCCAGGGTCAGCGGCTGCCCCCGGCGACCTGGCTCGGCATCGGGATCGCGGTACTGGGTGTCGCGGTGGCCACCGGGGCCGACCTGACCGCCTCCGGCAGCGTGCTACTCGGCGACGCGCTCGCGCTGGCCGGTGGGTTCGCCGCCGCGGTGTACTCGGCCCTGGGCGAGCAGGCCCGCGCGACCACCAGCACGCTGTCGTACACCGCGATCTGTTACCTGGTGTGCGCGGTGGCGCTGCTGGTCGCCTGTCTGGTCGGCGGGGTGTCGCTGGGCGGATATCCGGGCAGCGCCTGGCTCGCCCTGGTCGCCATCACGGTGGGCCCGCAACTGCTGGGACACTCCCTGCTCAACTTCGCGCTCCGCCGGATCCGGGCCACCACGTTGGCTGTACTCTGCCTGCTCGAAATACCCGGCGCAGCCTTGCTCGGCTGGCTCTGGCTAGACCAGGTACCACGGCGCCAGGCCTGGCCGGGCCTGATCCTGCTGGTGGTCGGGGTCGGCGTGGTGGTGATGGCCTCACGGCGTGCCCGCGCGTGCGTACCGGAGCGGATGGCGGAGCTGGAAGCGGCCTAGCATCGATCAACGTCCGGGCTGGTTCAGCCGTGGCAGGCAGCCTGGCTGGCTTCCCACAGCGAGGCGGCCAGTTCGGGGTCGGCCGCCCGCGACGATGGCCGCCGGGGCTTGCGATCCAGGTAGTACCCGCCCGGGCGGATGTCGGCAGCATCCGCAGTGGCCAGCCAAACCAAGGTGTCCGCGCCCTGCCGCGGGGTCCGCAGGCCCGGCATCATTCGGTAGAACCACGAGTACAGCCGGCTGTCCCGGCCGAATCGGGTACGTACCACGCCGGGGTGGTACGAGGTGGACATGATCTCCGGCCACCGGCGGGTCGCCTCCGCGGCGAACAGGATATTTGCCTGCTTGGCCGAGCCGTATGCGGTCATGGCCCGGTAGTGCCGCCGGGTGCCGGACAGGTCGTCCGGCTCCAGGCGGCCCTGGGCGTGTGCGGCCGAGGCGGTGTTGATGATGCGGCCACCCCGGAGCTGCTCGCGCAGTTCGCTGCTGAGCAGGAACGGCGCCAGGTGGTTGCTCTGGATGGTGCGCTCGTGGCCGTCCGAGGTTGTCTGCCGGTCCGGGTTCATCCCGCCGGCGTTGTTGGCGAGCACATCGATACGTGGGTACGCGGTCCGCAGTTCGCCCGCGAGCTGGCGAACCTCGTCGAGGCTTTCGAAGTCGCAGACGAAGTCGCGGATGAATCCGGCGTTGGGGCCGGCCTCGGCCCGGACCCGCGCGGTGGCCGCGGCCAGGCGGGCGGCGTCGCGACCCACCAGGGCGACCTGCCAACCGCGGCCGGCCAGTTCTTGCGCCGCGGCCAGCCCGATCCCGGAACTGGCGCCCGTCACCACGGCCACCGGCGGCGCAGTGAGATCTTCCACGCTTCGTTTCTCCGCTCGTCGCCCAAGGCTACGGTGACGTCAACAAACGTTAGTTCATCTTTGTCGGTAAGGAGCCTGCCATGGGCGTTCTGCGTTCCCGCCGGTCATGTCTGGCCGTGCCGGGTTCCAGCGTGAAGATGCTGGACAAGGCGCAGGGGCTCGCCAGCGACCAGGTGTTTCTCGACCTGGAGGACGCGGTGGCGCCGCTGGCCAAGCCGGACGCCCGCAAGAACATCGTCGCGGCGTTGAACGCGGGTGACTGGGCCGGGAAGGTCCGGGCGGTACGGGTGAACGACCTCACCACGCCCTGGACCTTCCGGGACGTGCTGGAGATCGTCGAAGGCGCCGGAGCCAACCTTGACTGCATCATGCTGCCGAAGGTGTGCAACGCCGAGCAG
The DNA here is from genome assembly GCA_963742855.1 of uncultured Actinomycetota bacterium. Classification (GTDB taxonomy): domain Bacteria; phylum Actinomycetota; class Actinomycetes; order Mycobacteriales; family Micromonosporaceae; genus CAVUNP01. The sequence continues at coordinate 601,499 of CAVUNP010000007.1, forward strand.
GTGGTGTGGCTGGATCTCACTCTGACCCAGTTGGAGAAGTCACTCGGCCTGCCGGTTGGTCGCATTGGCATCGAAGCGCAGATCGAAAACGCCCGCGGACTGGTGAACGTGGACGCGATCGCCGCGGCGTCACCCCGCGTCGAGACAATCATTTTCGGACCAGCCGACTTCATGGCGTCGATCAACATGAGGTCGTTGACCGTGGGTGCGTTGATCCCGGACTATCCGGCCGATCCGTACCACTACATCCTCATGCGCATACTCATGGCCGCGCGCACGTATGACCTGCAGGCGATCGACGGGCCGTTCCTGCAGATCCGCGACGTGGACGCATACCGCGAGGTGGCCAAGCGTTCGGCCGCGTTGGGGTTCGACGGCAAGTGGGTGCTGCACCCAGGTCAGATCGACGCGGCCAACGAGATCTACTCGCCGGCCCAGGCGGACTACGACCACGCAGAACTGATCCTCGACGCGTACGAGTACTACACCTCGGCGGCGGGGGGAAGCTGGGTGCGGTGATGCTGGGCGACGAGATGATCGACGAAGCATCGCGCAAGATGGCGCTGGTGATCGCGGCAAAGGGCCGGGCCGCGGGCCTGACCCGGACGTCGTCCTTCGACCCGCAGGCCTGAGTACGCCGAGGTGGCCGGGTGGCACGGCGGGGGCTGGCCCGGCCGGTCAGGCGCTGGCTCCACCAGATCCTGACCGGCGGGGCTCAGGATGCGAGCAGCATCCGGATGGCGTCGATACTGCTGTAGCTATACGAGGTGGCGGACGTCCCGATCCAGATGAAGGCCACGACGACGATGCCCAGGACGAGCAGGCCGATCCCGGTCGCGATCCAGCCGATGATGATGCCGGCCAGCGCCATGCCGGCACCGGCCTCACCCCGCTCGCGGACCTGCTTGCGAGCCACGTGGCCGAGGATCGCGCCGACCAGTCCGATCGCGCCGCCGGTGCCATAGCAGGTCAGGAACACTGCCCCGACGATGGAGACCACCATCGACGCGATGGCCAGACCGTTGGTCTTCGGCTGGGCGACGAAGACCGGGTATGTCGGCCCGCGCCGTAGCCGGCAGCCCCGTACGCGCCGTAGCCGGAGGACGGCTGTGCGGCCGGATACTGGTACGCCGATGCCTGAGCTCCGGGTGCCTGAGCTCCGGGTGCCTGAGCTCCGGGTGTCTGGTATCCGGGTAGCTGGTAGCCGGGTGTTTGGTATCCAGGGGCCTGGTATCCGGGCGGTTGCTGGTATTCGGCACCTGGGTAGACCGGATCCGGCGCCGCGAACGGCGGTGGTGTGGGCACCGCCGCCGCGCCCACCGAGTAATCAGCCGCGGGCGGCTGCGCCGTGGTCCCGAAGACCGCAGCGGCGGGCATCTGTGTGATGGGCGGCATCTGCGCCGGGACCGCCGGGAGGGCAGTCGTGGTTGGTTGTGCGGGTTGGCTGTAGGCCGTCGGGTCATATGCCGGTGCACCCGACGTTGTCGGGTCGGCGGCTGGCTGGTCGGAAGGTGGCGAGCCGGGCGGCTGCCACTGAGGCTCCGGCCAGTCTTTGTTCGATTGGGGATCCGTCATGGGCCTTTCTCCGGGGTAGCGCGTCATGTCGCCAGGTCAGGGTAGCGGTGGCAGTCACCCCGCACTGAGCGCCGAGGGCGCGGGCGATCCGGTTTGCCGGTCGGGTGGGCCGGCCGGCAGGATCAGCGATCAGGACGCGGCCGCTCTTCCTGGCGGAGCAGCGGCATGGCGCCGTCCAGCGACGTCGCTGTTCGCTGGACTCCACCGCAACAGGCTGGAGAGGGTGCATGTACGACACGGACCGGCTGGACGGGCGAGTCGCCTTGGTCACCGGGGCGGGCAGTCCTGACGGTATCGGCTATGCCACCGCGGCAAGGTTGCGCGGTCTCGGGGCCGAGGTGGCCATCGTGTCGACCACCAAGCGGATCCACGAGCGGGCCTCGGAATTTGGCGTGACCGGGTTCGTCGCCGATCTCACCGATGAGGCCGAGGTCGGCGCGCTCGCCGACGCGATCACCGAACAGCTGGGCGACGTGAGCGTGGTGGTCAACAACGCCGGCCTGGCGAGCAAGGCAAGCCCGGAAGTGCTGCGGCCGGTGGCCCAGCTGACTATGGCGGAATGGCACAACGAGATCGACCGGAACCTGACCACCACGTTCCTGACCGCGCGGGCGTTCGTCTCCGGCATGGCCGAACGGGGCTGGGGCCGGATCGTCAATGTGTCCGCAACCGCGGGTCCGGTCAACGCGCTGCCGACCGAGGCGGGCTACGCGGCGGCGAAGGCCGGAGTGCTCGGGCTGACCCGGGCGCTGGCCATGGAGGTGGTCGCAGACGGAGTCACTGTCAACGCGGTGGCGCCAGGCACGATCCGCACCGGCAGTTCCACCGTCACCGAACTCAAGCGCGGCCTTGACTCGCCGATGGGCCGGCCGGGCGTACCCGATGAGGTGGCCGCGGCGATCGCGTTCCTGTGCCTACCGTCCGCGTCGTACATCACCGGACAGATCCTGGTCATCGACGGCGGTAACAGCGTGCGTGAGGTCCGCCACGGCTGACCCGTCGCGCACCGGCATGCACGCTCACCCAAATGCGGTGGAGTGGTTGTTGCCGGCGACCGCGGCCAGGATGACGAAGGCTACGCAGCCCAGCAGCACCAGACCCGTGATCACCCAGCCGATGATGATGGCGGCGAGTGCCATGCCCTCGCCGTCCTCGCCGGTGTCGCGAATCTGCCGCCTCGCGACGTGGCCCAGGACCGTGCCCACCGGCGCGGTGAAGACAACGATGAATCCGACCAGGGACAGCACGAGCGCGGTGATGGCCAACGTGTTCTGCTTGCCGCGCCGTGCCCCCGGGTACGCCTGATAACGGGGATCCAGCCCGAGACCGCCGGGTGGAAACCCCTCGGGTGGCGGCGGAAAACCGGGCGGTGGCGGATATCCCTGCGCCGCGCCCCCGGGGCCTTGTGGGGGTGGGGCGCCCGCGTGGGGTGGCTGGGGCGCCTGCGCCGGCGGGACGTCCGGATACCCGGCCTGGGGCGGTCCCGCTGGGTACCCCTCCGGTGCCGGAGGAGGCACCGGCACGCCGCCTGGATGGCCCCCCGGTTGCTGCTGGCCCGGTTGCTGGCCGGGCGGGTGCATCGCCGGGCCAGGTGGGTATTCGGCTTGGCCACGGTGGGTGCTCGGGCCGCCTGGGTGCTCGGCCGGAGGATGGCCGTTCTCGGCGGCTGTGGGGGGCCGCCGGCTCTTGTTCGGAGCCGCCGTGTTCCTGCTCCGAATCGTCGCGGCCGTCTGGGTCGTCGCCGGACGGGGGTTGCCGTGGCGACCCGTCGTCGGGCGGCGGCTGGCTCGTCATCGCCCGCGACCTCGATGTGTCCCGTCGCTGGATTCCATTAGTGACATTCTCGCCTGAAGAGGTCGGGCGATTGGTGAGATTTCGCACAAGGGCTCCCTTGGTGCGAAGCCGTCCGCTCGCCCATACTCACCGGTAACCCATCGGTATCTTCTTGAATCCGGCGACGCCGCCGGAGGTGACCTCGCGGAGGCTTCCCATGGCACGCCTGGCTCAGACACCCGGCCTCACCGAGGTTCAGCGCGACATCCTGGCCACCGTTCGCGAGTTCGTCGACAAGGAGATCATCCCGAACGCGCAGCGGCTGGAACATGCGGACGAGTATCCGTCCGCGATCGTCGAAGGCATGCGGCAGATGGGGCTGTTCGGGTTGACCATCGCCGAGGAGTACGGGGGACTGGGCGAGTCCCTGCTTACCTACGCGCTGGTGGTGGAGGAACTATCGCGTGGATGGATGTCGATTTCCGGCATCGTCAACACTCACTTCATCGTGGCCTACCTGGTCGGCCAGCACGGCTCACCGCAACAGCGGGCCCGGTTGTTGCCGAAGATGGCCACCGGCGAGGTGCGCGGCGCCTTCTCGATGTCCGAGCCGGGCGTCGGGTCCGATGTGGCCGGTATCCGCACCAAGGCCGACCGTGCCGGCACCACATTCGTCGTCAATGGACAGAAGATGTGGCTGACCAACGGTGCGTACTCGTCGGTGGTGGCCACACTCGTACGGACAGAGCTGGGCGCGGACTCCAGCTACGGCAACCTGACGACGTTCCTTCTGGAGAAGGAACCCGGCTTCGGCGAGACCGCGCCCGGCCTGACGATCCCGGGCCGGATCGAGAAGATGGGATACAAGGGAGTGGAGACCACCGAGATGGTGCTCGACTCCCACCGTTGATGAGTCCACGGTACTGGGCGGGGTCGAGGTCGGTCTGGGGCGCGGTTTCTACCAGATGATGGACGGCATCGAGGTGGGCCGGGTGAACGTGGCCGCGCGGGCCTGTGGCGTCGCGCTGCGGGCGTTCGAACTGGCCATCGGGTACGCCCAACAGCGTTACACGTTCGGCAAGCCCATCGCCCGGCACCAGGCCATCGCGTTCAAGCTGGCGGAGATGGGTACGAAGATCGAGGCGGCGCACGCGTTGATGGTGAACGCCGCCCGGCTGAAGGACTCCGGCCTACGTAACGACGTGGAGGCTGGTATGGCCAAGTTGCTGGCCTCGGAGTACTGCGCCGAGGTGGTGCAGGAGTCCTTCCGCATCCACGGTGGCTACGGCTTCTCCAAGGAGTACGAGATCGAGCGGCTGATGCGCGAAGCCCCGTTCCTGCTCATCGGTGAAGGCACCTCGGAGATCCAGAAGACCATCATCTCCCGCGGGCTGCTCAAGCAGTACAAATCCTGAACCCGACCGGTCGGGGTCGGCGGCCGACCGGTTCAGGGCATGGGGTGGGTGATCCGGTGAATCGCCCGGATGACGGCGGTGCACTGGTCTTCGACGTAGTCGAGACCGGCGTCCAGGGCGAGCTGGCGGCCCTCGGCGGAGACGATGCCCTGCTGCAGCCACACCGCCTTGGCGCCGATGGCGACTGCTTGCCGGACCACCTCGGTGGCCTGGTCGGAGGGACGGAATACGTTGACCAGGTCGACCGGTACGGGTATGTCCGCCAGAGTCGGGTAGCAGGTCTCGCCCCAGATCTCGCTGACGTTCGGGTTGACCGGGATGATCCGCCAGCCGTGGCGCTGCAGCTGCAGCGGCACGGCGTAGGAAGGCTTATCCGGATGCCGCGACGCGCCGACGACGGCGATCGTGGTGACGTCTTCGAGGATCTGCTCGGGGTTACGCACCCGCCGACCTTAGCGCCCTGTGGTTCTTGCCGGCCTGTGACGCAGGCTACAGCAGGGTCAGCTGTTCGTCGGGCACAGCGGGTAGGCCTGGGACCGCGGTGGCTACGTCGATGGTGTCGGTCACCCGGCGGTGGCCCGGCATCCGCGGCCGGTGTAGGCCGTGGCGTCGTGCCGCGACCGCGACCCGGGCACTCACCTCGCGCTGGTAGGCCTTGGGTGCATAAGAACCCCGGCCGTAGAGCTCGCGATAGCGGTCGATCAGGTGCGGGTAGGTGCGGGCGAGCCAACTCGCGTACCACTCCCGCGAGCCGGGGCGCAGGTGCAGCGTCAGCGGGACCACACGGGTCGCGCCGGCCGCCGCGATCGCGGCCACGGTGCTGTCGATGGAGGCATCCGTGTCGGTCAGGCCGGGCAGGATCGGCGCCATCAGTACGGTGACCGGGAAGCCCGCGTCGGCGAACTGGCGCACCGCGTCGAGGCGACGGCGTGGGCTGGGTGTGCCGGGCTCCACCGCGCGCCACACCTGCTCATCCACGAAGCCGACGGAGAAGCTGATGCCCACCGCCACCACCTCGGCTGCCTGCTTCAGCAGGTCGAGATCGCGGGTGATCAGGGTGCCTTTGGTCAGGATGGAGAACGGGTTGGCCCGCTCCCGCAGGGCGGCAATGATGCCGCGCATCAACGCATATCTGCCCTCGGCCCGCTGATAACAGTCCACATTGGTGCCCATGGCGATGTGCTCCCCCCGCCAGCGCGGCGCGGCCAACTCCCGGCGTAGCAGCTCCGGCGCGTTGACCTTCACGATCACCTTGCTGTCGAAGTCGCGGCCGGAGTCGAGGTCGAGATAGGTGTGGGTGTTGCGGGCGAAGCAGTACACGCAGGCGTGGCTGCATCCGCGGTACGGGTTGATCGTGTGCTGGAACGGCATCCGCGAGGATGCCGGCACCTTGCTGATGATCGACTTCGCCTGGATCTCGTAGAACGTCATGCCGGCGAAGCCCGGGGTGTCGAAAGTCCGGGTCACCACGTCGGCCAGGCCGAGTGGCAGGGTCGCCTGCCCGTCACCAGCCCGCTCGTCCGTTGTCACGCTCAGGTTGTCCCAACGCATGTTCTAATACGAACATACGTACCCCGCGTTTGTCCACAGGGCCGGGACACGCAAACTGCCCGGCCACCCGTGAGGGTGCCGGGCAGTCAGAGACAGGTCAGGATGCCTTGGCGCGGACCTCGTCCATGTCGACTTCCTTCACGGCGGTGATCACCGATTCCAACATGTGCTCCGGCATTGCGCCCGCCTTCTGGAAGACCACGATGCCGTCGCGAATGGCCATCAACGTCGGGATGCTCATGATCTGGAACTCCTGCGCCAGCTGCTGCTCGGCGTCCGTGTCCACCTTGGCGAACACCACGTCGGGGTGATTCTCCGACACCTTCTCGTACACCGGCGCGAACTGCTTACACGGCCCGCACCATTGCGCCCAGAAGTCGATCAACACGATGCCCTCGGAGGCCACATCGTTGAACTCCGCGGCGGTCAGGTCCTTGGTCGCCATGCCACACTCCGTTCCCACGTGACTGGAGCTCGGGACCGCTTCCCGGCTAGCCCACGACCTGGTCAACGTCGATTGCCTCGAAGGCATTCCGCCATCACCCGAAGGTGGCTTAACACACGTGGACCCCAGGGTGCGGATGGGACCCGCCAGGCGCCCCACCGGCGGATGATGGGGGCATGAACCGTTGGTTCCTGTATGACGGCGACTGCGGTTTCTGTAGTGCGTGCGGGCGCTTCATCACCAGGCACATCCGTACCGATGTCGCGGTCATGCCCTGGCAGTTCGTCGACCTGGCCAGCCTGGGGTTGACCCCGGCCGAATGTGACCAGGCGGTGCAATGGGTGGCGACAGCCCCGACGGGAGGCCGGGAGAGGGCCAGCGGACCCGCCGCGATCGCCGCGCTCCTGCGCCGAGGCTCATTGCCGTGGCACGTGTTGGGCCGCCTTCTGGGCACCCGGCCGGCGCTGGCGGCGGCCGGTCCGGTGTACAACTTCATCGCCCGCCACCGAGATCGGATGCCCGGTGGCACTCCGGCCTGTGCGGTGACGCCGATCAGGCGGAGCTGACGTGCCCGCGTCGGCTGACGACTGGCGACTGGGACGGCTGGGACTGACGCACAGTAGCGAGACCCGCGGATCTGCGTTCATCGAAGCTTACGGTTTGGTAACTGTGACTCAGGTCTCGGCGATCGCTCTATGCAGCAATCGTTGGAACCTGCAAACTTCTTCACATCAGAGCGTGGGCGGCGGGCGCCGGGGAGGGCCCCGCCGCTCATTGCGTCCGGGATCGTTTTCATCTCATGACACCCAAGGCAGGGCCGGGACCAGAGCTTTACTCGGAGGCGGCATGCAGTTCGGGCGGTACTACGAGGATTTCGAGGTTGGCGCGGTCTACCGTCACTGGCCCGGCAAGACGGTCACCGAGAGCGACGACCACCTGTTCTGCCTGATCACCATGAACCACCACCCCCTGCACCTGGACGCGCATTACGCGCAGACATCGACGCAGTTCGGTCGCAACGTGGTGGTCGGAAACCTCATCTACAGCCTGCTGCTGGGTATGTCGGTGCCGGACGTCTCCGGTCTGGCCATCGCCAATCTCGAGGTCGAATCGCTGCGCCATGTGGCGCCGACATTCCACGGGGACACGATCTACGGCGAGACCACGGTGTTGGACAAGAAGGAGTCCTCGTCCAAGCCGGATCGTGGCGTCGTGACGGTGGAAACCCGTGGCTACAAACAAGACGGCACCATGGTCTGCACTTTTCGCCGGCGCGTGATGGTGCCCACTCGCGCCGGCGCCGGCCCGGCCCTGCCGAGCTTCCCGGAGCCCGAGACCCGAGCCTCGGGACCTGAGCCCCGATACGAGCCACGAACCTGAGCCACCGAACCTGAGCCACCGAGAACCGTGACAGCGGAGGTGTTGTGCGGCTGCGGTGAGCCAGATTTGTCGACTGCCCGATCTAGGACTGACCGCACTGGCGGGGTATCGACCAGCGCCTTGTTCTGACACACTCGCCGACGATAGGTAACCCTCGCGGAGGATTCCATGAGCGTCTTCGGGCGGCTTCTCGGCCGCCGGCATGACCGCGCTGGATTCGGCCGGCCGGACAATGGCTTGCTACGCCGCAGAACCCGGTGGGCCGAAGCTTGGCAGACCTACCCTGGGGCCGTCGCGGACGCACCCGCACTGTGGTCGGTGGACCTGGGTGCGGTGGACGCGGCCCCGATGAACCATTTGCCGGTACGGATGCATGTGGTGGTGGGCTATAGCGCGACCCCGGACGGACTGCCCGCGGACTGGGCGCAGCTCGCCGAGGTGGAGGACCAGGTGCGGGCCGTGGTGACCCGACCAGGTGTCTACGTTGGACGCCTGGCCAGCGCTGGCCGGTGCACGTTCACCGCCCACCTGCCGGCGCAACCGGCTGCTGCGGTGGCGCTGCCGGGCGTGGAGGTGAGCACCGAGTACGACCCACACTGGGCGTACGTGCGCGACGCCCTCGCTCCGGACGACCGGCAGTACCGGCTCCTCGACGACCTCGCCGTGGTGGGGATCCTGGCGAGGGCCGGCGATGGCCTGACGACGCCGCGGCCGGTTGCGCACGTAGCCATCTTCGCCGGCCCAGACGCCGCGCAACAGGCCGCCGCGGAGCTGACCGAGAACGGCTACGCGACCACCGTGGAGCGCGACGACGAGGGTGACTTCACGCTCACCGCGATCCGGAGCCACCCGGTCGCGCCGCCGGCTGTGCACGAACTGACCTGGGCGGTCAAGGAAACCGTGGAACGTCACGGCGGCGGCTACGAGGGCTGGAACTGCGCGGTCGCCTGAGTCATAGGCTGCCTGCTGTGAACGACGACAAGCAGGCCCGCGCATCCGCGGCCGATCCGGAACTCGACGCGGACGCCGATCCGGCGTACGGCTGGGTCGCCGGCGTGGGGGTCGGCCCCTGGCCCGGCCCGTGGCCGGCCGATGAGCGCTACGACCCCGTGTTGTTGGCCGAGGGGGACCGGCGCAACGTGGTGGATCGCTACCGGTACTGGCGGCATGACGCGGTGGTAGCGGATCTGGACACGCGCCGGCACGACTTCCACGTGGCGATCGAGAACTGGCGCCACGATCTGAACATCGGCACCGTGGTACGCACGGCCAACGCCTTCCTCGCCCGCGAGGTGCACATCGTGGGCCGGCGCCGGTGGAACCGTCGTGGAGCCATGGTGACCGACCGGTACCAGCATGTGCGTTATCACGACAGCGCGGCCGAACTGGTCGACTGGGCGCGGTCGCAGGATCTGGCGGTGATCGGGGTGGACAACCTGCCCGGCTCGGTGCCGATCGAGACGGTCATCCTGCCCCGGCGCTGTCTGCTGCTGTTCGGCCAGGAAGGGCCCGGGCTGTCCGACGCGGCCCGGGACGCCGCTTCGTTGGTCTGTTCTATCGCCCAGTACGGCTCGACCCGATCCATCAACGCAGGGGTGGCCAGTGGCATCGCCATGCACGCCTGGATCCGCCAACACGCTCAGCTGCCGCCGGGCAGCGATGGAGTGACCACGCAAGGGCACTGATTGACCCGTCAAGCACTGCGCACTCTGTCTACTGTGGGCAATGGTGTCGGGTGTCTAACCCTATGGGTAACACGGCTGACACGGTGGACCGGTAATGGCGCGGAAACGGCCCGCGGCGGTGCGGGTCGGCGGTAGGTTTCAGCTGACAGGTTGCCGACCGAACCGCGCAGCGGCGCGCCGTGGTGGTGCCTTCGCCCAACTGGCCGAGCGGGGTAGCCTCGATCGGCGGGCGGGTTCGAAGGCGGTTCTCGCGAATCGATTAACGGGACGCCAGAAGCCTGCTACGGTGAGTCAGGTACGGGTTGGTACACGGATGCGTCATGCGCCGCACAGAGGAGGATACCCGGGATGGTCAAGAAGATCCTCACCTGGGGTGGCATAGCGTTCCTCATCTTCTTCATCGCCTTCCGCCCCGCTTCAGCTGCCGAGGTATTCAAATCCATCGGCTCCGGAATTATGGACGTGGCTACTGGCTTTGGTGACTTCTTCACCAACCTCGTTGCCTGACCACCTGCATGGTCAACGAGGACCCTCGTCCGGACGATGATGGCTCCGACGACGCTCGTCGTCGGAGCCGCCCGTCCGAGCGCAATACCGAGCCCTTGGAGCCAGTTCCCACCTACAGCCCAACCGGCTACGACGACATCATCGAATTCGACGATGTTGAATTCGCCGCGTTGGGTGCCAATCAGGCTGGTGTCGGCTTCGACCGGGTGGATCTCATCGCCACCCGGGAGCCGAGCGAGCTGACCCGCCGGTACCTCTTCCCGACCGAGAAGTTCCGCGGCGAGTGGCGCCGGCACTGGATCCACCTGGTCAAGCGCCTCAGTCTCGGTGTACTGGCCACGTTCGTCCTGGGCTACCTGGCTGGCTACTTCGCCAAGCGAAACGAGACCACCGGCCTAACCATTCTGGTGCTGATCTGGGTCGGCATCATGGCCTGGGTGCTGTGGGACGTGGCGGAGTGGTACTACGACCGCTTCATCCTCACCAACAAGCGGGTGATGTTGATTGAGGGCATCATTTCTCGGAATGTGGCGATGATGCCGCTCAGCCGGGTTACCGATATGAAGTACACCCAGTCCCCGCTGGGACGGGTGCTGGGCTACGGCACGTTCGAGCTCGAGTCGGCCGGTCAGGATCAGGCACTGCGTAATGTCACCAACCTGCCGAACCCGACCGACCTCTACCTCCAGGTGGTCGAGGAGATGTACGAGCCCGAGGCGTCCGAGGCGCGGCGACGGCCGGCCAAGGTCGACGACGGCATCTGAACCCGCGTGGTCATCCGAACCGGCGCGGCCAGCCGGCTACCTACCGGCGTGCGTAACCGCCGTCGGCCCACACGATGAGGTGGACCACGGCCACCGCGACACTCAGGCCGATCGCGATGTAGCCCAGCGTGGGAGCCTGGCCGGTCTGTTTGGCCGCACGCACCGCGAGGATGCCGAAGATCAGACCTATCGGCAGGCAGCAGAAGGCGCCAACGATGCCCACCACGCCGTAGACCGTGCTGCGGTTGTCAACCTTGCTGGGCGGCGGTGGTGGGTAATAGGCCATGTTTCGACCATAGGCGGCAAATCCTCATCAGGTCCCCGAAACGGTTGGGCCGCCGGGCCCACCTTCGCCTGACAACCTTTCCTCCGTTCCACCGCGTCATAGCAGGCGCGGGGAGTAGCCCGGCGGACGACGCCGGAGGTGGCCGACCGGGCCAGGGACGGCGAGGAACTGACAGCGCCCGAGGGCATGGCAAGCGTCAAGGCAGGGAGCGCCGATGGACGTAGGAACGCCGACTGCGGTGGACCGGGCCATGGACATCGAGTTTCGCCAGTTCGTCGCGGCCCGGTCGGCCGCGTTGCTGCGCACCGCGTACCTGCTGGTGGGCGACTGGGCACATGCGGAGGACCTGTTGCAGGCGGCGCTGACCAAGACCTACCTGGCGTGGCGTCGGTTGGGCGAGATAGAAGCCGTCGAGGCGTACGCCCGGCGGGTCCTGGTCACCACGGCCACCAGTTGGTGGCGGCGGCGTTGGCATGACGAACGGCCGACCGAGATCCTGCCCGACCGCCCGGCACCGGACGGCATGGACGAGCACATCGAGCGGCAGGCACTCTGGCGGCACGTGCGCGCACTGCCGGCGAGGCAGCGTGCGGTGCTGGTGTTGCGCTTCTACGAGGACCTCACCGAGGTGGAGACGGCCCGCGTGCTCGGGGTCACCGTCGGCACGGTGAAAAGTCAGTGTGCGCGGGCTCTGGCTGGCTTGCGGAGCCGGCTGGGTGAGGAAGGGGTCGAACCGGCCGCCTCGGCTCGGAAAACGATCGATGAGTCGCGGGTGCTGGAGAGGAACGCGTGATGGGCCTGATCGAGGACGCGTTGCGGCAGACGCTGGCGGCTGCCGTGGCCACCCCGCCCGCAGTGGACGATCCCGCGTCCCGGGCGATTTTGCGGGCCCGCCGGATCCGCCGTCGCCGCACCAGCCTCACCGCCGCGGCGGTCGTGGCGAGCCTGGTTCTGGTCGGGGTCGGCTATGCCGCCGTTGACCCGCCCCCGCCGGCTGCCCCGCCCGCGCTGACCGGTCCTGACGATGGCGTCTGGTCGGCTGCCCTGCCGGTCGACGTTCTGGCCGCCAACCAGATCACGCTGGCCACGGGCGTGGCCATCTCGCTGTCCGCACTCCCGCCGGCGCAGCGGGCCTGGCGGGTGCCCGGCGGGTGGCTGGTCCGTACCCATGACGAGGTCACCGCGACCGAAGCGGTGTTCTACGTGGGCCAGTCGGGTGCGCTGGTCAAGTTGGCCGAGGGCAAGCAGGTGGCGGTCGGCCGGTACGGGCCGGGTGGCGCCCCGATGATTGCCTGGGGTGGCGACGGCTCGGTCAGCATCGCGGCGTTCGACGGGAAGGGCATCGGGACCGCGATCAGGACGGAGGGCGTGGGTGGCCTGCGTCCCTGGGCGGTGCTCGGCGGTGGGGTGCTGCTGGCAGAACAGATGCCCGATGCAGCGGCGAGCTACGACATGTGGTTTCCGGCGCAGGGGCCCTATGTCGCCGGCCCGCGTTTCACCAACGAGATCGTCGGCGTCACGGCAGACAGCCGGCAACTGTTCGCCATGGTCGGTGTGGGTAAGCCATGCCTGGCTCTGATCGACCCGTCGGACTTCGAGATGCGGCGGTCCCAGTGCGATCTCGGCCTGAAGCTCGACGACCGCGCATTCAGCTCGCCGGACGGACGGTGGCTGGTGACGCTGTCCGCGATGGGGGTTGACCTGTACGACGTTTCCCGGGTCTGGACGTCGAGCATCCCGGTCGCCAACTGGCAGGTGACCGGGTCGGGACTGGCCTGGCTCGCGGATGGCTCGTTCATCGTCATCGACGAGAATCGGGTAGTACGGCTACGGCCGGACAAGCCCGGGCGCGAGGAGGTCGCTCAGGTGGGCGTGCCCCGGGCCTGGCAGGTCACCGGTATCGATGACCTGCGCGACTGAGGTACCTTTGATCCACTATGCGGATCGATCTGCACGCTCATTCGAATTGCTCCGATGGCACGCTCACGCCGGCTGAGTTGATCGAGGCGGCCAAGGCCGCACAACTGGATGTGGTGGCGCTCACCGACCACGACACCGTTCGCGGCTGGTCCGTCGCCGCATCCGCGGCCGCGGCCGCATGCATCACGCTTGTGCCGGGCGTGGAACTGTCCTGCCGGTGGTACGGCGTCGAGCCGGCGATCCAACTGCACCTGCTGGCCTACTACGTGGACCCGGACGATGCGGACCTGACCGCGGAGATGAGCCGGGTAAGGGAAGGTCGGCAACGGCGGGCGGAGCGGATCGTGGCCCAGATGCGGGCCGACGGTGTGGACGTCACGTTCGAGGAGGTGCTCGGCTACGCGGCCGGTGGCACGGTCGGCCGGCCGCATCTGGCCCAGGCGCTGATCCGGCGTGGCATGGCCGCCACCGTGTCTGAGGCCTTCGCCCCGTCGATGCTGGGCGAGCGCTGGCGGTTGCCCAAGGATGACACCGACGTCTTCACCGCCCTGGACCTGGTTCGCGCGGCTGGTGGCGTCCCGGTGTTCGCCCATCCCCGGGCCACCAAACGGGGCCGGGTGGTGCCCGACGAGCTGATCATCGAGATGGCCGGGCGGGGTCTGTTCGGACTGGAAGCCGACCACGAGGACCACTCGGCCGAGCAGCGTGCCGAGGTTCGCGCGCTGGCGGCATCCCTGGGCCTGGTGGTGACCGGGTCCAGTGACTTCCACGGAGCGAACAAGAGTGTGGAGCTGGGTGCGAACCTGACAGCCCCCGAGGTGCTCGAGCAGATTCAGGCCGCAGCGGGAACGGATACCCCGAGGTCACGGTAGGTCCGCGGCACGTGAGGATGTGCCAGTGGATGTCAGACTTTTTGGCGAGGTGCTGGTCACGCTGCTGGTCATCACCGACCCGCCAGGCACCGTACCGATCTTCCTGGCCCTGACCGGCACCATGCCGGCAAGGGAACGTCGCAGGGCGGCCTGGCAGGCGGTGGCCCTCGCCGCGGGCGTCATCACCGTGTTCTCCCTCGGTGGTCAGCAGATCCTGGGTTATCTGGGCGTCGACTTGCCGGCACTGCAGGGGGCGGGCGGGATCCTGCTGATCCTGGTCGCGCTGGAGTTGCTCACCGGCAAGACCGACGACGCCAACCGGCAGGTCACGTCGAACGTGGCCCTGGTGCCGATCGGGACGCCGTTGCTGGCCGGACCTGGCCTGATTGTGGCGACAATGCTGTTTGTCCGGCGAGCCGACGGACTGTCCGGCTATCTGGCCATCGGGTTGGGCATCGCACTCGTGATGTTCATCGTCTGGCTGACCCTGCGCTTCTCCGGTTTCCTGGTCAAGCTGCTCCGCCCGGCCGGCATCGAGGTCGTGACGCGCATCGCCGGACTGCTGCTGGCTGCCATCGCGGTGCAGTTGATCGCCGATGCCGTTTTCGCCTTCATCGGCGCACACCAGGCCTGAGCTGGCGGGGGCGCGACACTCGGGTCGTGGCTAGCCGGGAAATGTCGGACCGCGGTGAAAGGATTGACCCGTGCGCGTAGCTGGGTCGACGCAACACGGTGGACCAGAGCAGATGGGTCTGTTCTCGGAGCCGGTACGACTGTTCGTGTGTACGCCGAGCAAGCTGGCCTCCTTCGAGGACTGTCCGCGGCGCTATCGCTTCACGTATGTGGACCGGCCCAGCCCGCAGAAGGGGCCACCGTGGGCGCACAACTCGCTGGGCGCGAGCGTGCACACCGCGCTGCGTTCGTGGTTCGACCTGGAGCCTCCGAAACGGCGGCCGACCGTGCTGCGTACGTTGCTGCGGGCAACCTGGGTCCGCGACGGGTACCGCGATGACGAGCAGGAACGGGAGGCCTTCGACCGGGCCCTCGAGTGGTTGTCCGGCTATGTGTCGACGCTGGCCCCGGACTTCGAGCCGCTCGCGATCGAGCGGACGGTGGCCGCAAAGACCCCTGTGCTGGCCCTGTCCGGCCGGGTGGACCGGATCGACGACGTCGACGGCGAGCTGGTGATCGTCGACTACAAGACCGGCCGGTCCGGTCTCGACGCCGATGACGCCCGCGGCTCCCGGGCGCTGGCGCTGTACGCCTTCGCCGCCCAGCGCCTGTTCCGCCGGCCGTGCCGGCGCGTCGAACTGCATCATCTGCCGACCGGCACGGTGGCCGCGCACGACCACACCGAGGAGTCGTTGGCGCGGCACGTGCGGCGGGCGGAGCAGACGGCTGCCGACGTGATGGCGGCGGAGAAGGAGGTCACCGCCGGGGCTGACCCTGATATCGCGTTCCCGGCCAATCCCGGCAACATCTGCGGCTGGTGCGATTTCCGGCGGTCCTGCCCGGCCGGCGCGCAGCGCCCCGGCAACGAGCCGTGGGGCTCGGTCGAACGGGGCCTGGCCGCAACGGCCGATCTGACCGACTGACCGAGCCGACTTACCCGGCTCTTGCGATTCGCCATCGTGCGCGGGACCATCCACCGAACGCGAGAATCGCTCATTTCGGAGGCCGGACGTGGCGGACGCAGATCTCAGCTCACCCCGCCCCGCCACCGGACCCCAGGGCACCGACTCGTCTCGGGGCACCGTCTCGTCTCGGGGGGCTGTCTCGTCTCGTGATCGCCGGGCGCGCATCGCGGCCTCCACCACGTTCGCCGTGCAAGGGCTCTGCTTCGCGGCCGTGATCGCCCGGGTGCCCGTACTGCAGGACACGTTCGACCTCTCCGACGCCCAGTTGACCCTGGTCCTGGGCGCGGTGCCGGTAGTGGCCGGCGTCGGCAGCGTGCTGGCCGGCGTGTTCGCAGCCCGGATCGGCAGTGGCACGGTATTGCGGGTGGGCAATCTCGGGGTGGCAGCCTCGGTCGCCGCTATCGGCCTGGTCGGCGCAAAGCCCCTGCTCTACCTCGCGACGGCGGTGCTCGGCCTGTTCCTGGGTGTCGTGGACGCCAGCATGAACATGCAGGGTGCGGCTATCCAGCGCCGGTACGGCCGCAGCATCCTCGCGTCCTGCCACGCCTGGTGGAGTATCGCCGCGATCGCCGGCGCGGCCGCGGCGATACTCGCCGCACAGGCGCGGCTGGATGTGTTCCTGGGCTCGGTCGCGATGGCCGGGGCGATGCTCGCGCTGAGCGCCGGGCCGCGCCTGCTCAAACGCTGCGAGGACACGCAGGACACTGAAACCCCACAGCCCGCAGTGGGCGGCGGGGTAGCGCCGCGGGCAGGCCGGATCGTGCTGATGATCGGTGTCGCCCTGATGGTCATGTTCATCGGTGACGCCGCGACGACCAGTTGGGGCGGGATCTTCCTCGAGAAGGTGTTGAACCTGGATCCGCATGACCGGTTCGTGCCAGCCGGGTTGTTCGCCTATCTGAGCTTCCAGTTCGTCGGCCGCAACATGGCTGACCGCATCATCGGAAAGGCAGGCGCGGTCGCGACCCTGGTGGGCGGTGGTGTCGTCGGTGCGGTGGGGTTCCTGGTCGCAGCCACCGCCGTGAACCCGTGGTTGGCGTTGGTCGCGTTCGCGCTGATCGGTGCGGGCCTGTCAGTGGTCGTTCCGTTGACCTTCTCTGCGGCTGACGCGCTGGACCCGGCCGGTACCGGTGTGGTGATCGCCCGGGTGAACCTGTTCAACTACGCGGGCGTGATCCTTGGCACGCTGCTGGTCGGCATCATCGGGGACGCGACCAACTACCGCCTCGCGTTCACCGCGCCGGCCGTACTGGTGCTCGGCATCCTCGCCCTGTCGTCGGCGTTCCGCGTGGTCGACGCGGCCCGGGCACATGCCGCCGATACCAGGTACCAGGAGGGCTCACTCGGCTAGTTCGGTATCGCTCTTCTCCTGGCAACTCGGGCACAGGCCCCAGAAAGTTACTTCGGCCTCGTCCACTGTGAAGCCCATCGCGTTGGACGGATCGAGGCACGGAGCCGCGCCCACGACACACTCGACGTCGCCGAGAGCGCCGCAGCCGCGGCAGACCACGTGGTGATGGTTGTCGCCGACCCGGTGCTCGTACCGCGCCGAGCTGCCTGCTGGCTCGATTCGGCGGGCCAGGCCGACACGCGCGAAAGCCCCCAAAACGTCGTAAACCGCTTGGGTGGACACCGATTCAATTCGGGTCCGGACCTCCTCAGCGATGGCGTCGACCTCGAGATGACCGCCGCCGGCCAGTACCTCGAGCACAGCGAGCCGTGGCTTGGTGACGCGAAGGCCGTGGGATCGGAGGAGGTGCTCCCGGCGAAGTTGCTCTGGGCTCACAGGGGTGCTCGTTTCAGTCGGGTCTCGTACCACACCGTCTCAGCGCCGAGCAGCGTGAATTCATTTCACCATGCTGCCTGCGATCACTCAATGTGCGCCCTGCCCGCACGGGCTGCTGGGAACCGGGCCGGCGACTCGTGGATCGCGGTAATGAACCTGACCGGCACCTGTCTGCGTACCTTGGAGCAGGCTCCGGTCGTGAGTTGTGCGTAACCTTGGCCCCGATCCTGACCGACTGATCGAACCGCGCAGATCCGAGCGCCCGCCCCAAGGAGGCAGCTTGTTCGAGGAAGTGTTCGGCATCCCGGCGCATCCGTTGCTGGTCCACGCCGCAGTCGTGTTTGTCCCGCTGCAGATCCTGGCCGCGCTCAGCTACGCGTTCGTTCCCTTCGCGCGCCGCCTGATCGCCTGGCTCGTGGTCGCGCTCGCCGTGGCCGCGCCGCTGTCGGCGTACTTTGCCAAACTGTCCGGTGACGCCTTCGAGGCCCGGATGATCAAGCGGGGCACGGTCACTCCGCAAGGCCTGCAGGACATCGCCCAGCACAGCGGGTACGGCACCAACACGTTGTACTTCTCCATCGGCCTGTCCGTGGCGGTGGTGCTGCTGCTCATTGTGCAGATGGCCCGTTCGGCGAAATCGGCCCAGGCATTGAGCACCAGTACGGCCGAGGGCGCCGGCGAGAGCGTGACCAAAAAGGGTGGTCGGGGGCCGGTCGTGGTTGCTGCGCTGCTGACCGTCGCGGTGCTCGTTCTCGGCGCGCTGACCGGCTACTACGTCTTCAAGACCGGTGACAGCGGTGCGCACATGGTGTGGGGCCGGATGTAGGTCGCAGGTGGACCTTGGGCAACCGACGACCGGATCCGGTACTCCAACGACCACCGTCACTCCGATGATGACAGTCGCTGGGCGGACCTAGAACAGGGTCCGCCCGCAGATCGCGCACAGGATGATCACCAGGACGGAGCCGGCGACGATGGCGAGGCCCAGACTGAGTGTCCGAGCCCGGGCCTCCTGGTCGTCCATGGCCGCGTGGTTCTGTTCCGGTAGGCGGCGGGGTGGGGCCGGTTGGACGACCCGCGCGGGTCGCCAGCCTGCCGGTGGCGGGTTGGACGGCGGAGGACCCTGGTAGTGCAGGTTGATCACCGGAGGCGGACCGTCGGTCGATCCCCGGGCCGTGCCGTGGTCCGAGGCTGTCTTGTGATCTGCGGCTTCGCCGTCGGAGGATCCGGTGCCGGTCACGGGCCGGCGCCAGTATGCGTCGTCGTCCGGCTGCATGGGCAAGACGTTACCGCCTGATCCACTACTGGCCCGGCGGCGTCCTGCGCTGTCAGGCTGGCGAGCCCTCTACCGGCATGTCGCCGCTGCCCGCGGAGACCGCCCCACTGCCGCGGCTGCCTCGCCGCCGGCGGCGTCGGGCTGGTGCCGCCAGCTCGCCCGTACTGTTGTCGTGATCGGGTTCGCCGCCGCTGAACAGCACCGGGGCCGGGACCGATGTGGCCTTGACCGGCTGGTGGGGTTCGTCTGCCGTGGTGTCGGGGGCGTCCACGGCGCCGGTGATCGGTAGGCCGGCGCGGCTGCGCCGCCGGGTCCGGGCTGGCCGGGTGCCGTCCTGCGCGGTTTCGACCGCGGTGACCTCGCTGACGGGCGCGTCGTCCACGTGGTCCACCACGCCGCGCCGGCGCCGGGTGCGCGGGGCGCGCTCCGGTCGCGCCGCCTCGCGGTCAGGCCGACCGCGTCGGCGCCCGCCACCCAGATCTTCCTCGACCTCGGCCTTGAGACCGGCCCGGGTGCGGTCGACCTTGGGCAGGGTACCGGTGGCGCCGGCCGGGATGTCCAGGTCGGTGAGCAGGTGCGGCGAGGTGTGGTAGGTCTCCGGCGGCTCGGCCATCTCGAGTCCGAGGGTCTTGTCGATGATCCGCCAGCGAGGCATGTCCTCCCAGTCCACGAAGGTCACCGCCACGCCGGTGGCGCCGGCCCGGCCGGTCCGTCCGATGCGGTGGGTGTACGTGTCGGGGTCTTCCGGACAGTCGTAGTTGATCACGTGGGTGACGCCGGAGACGTCCAGCCCCCGGGCCGCGACATCGGTCGCCACCAGCACGTCGATCTTGCCGTTACGGAACGCCCGCAGAGCCCGCTCGCGGGCACCCTGACCGAGGTCGCCATGGACCGCGGCGACCGCGAAACCACGGAACTCGAGATCCTCGGCAGCCCGGTCGGCGGCCCGCTTCGTACGGGTGAAGACCATGGTCAGACCGCGGCCCTCGGCCTGCAGGATCCGCGCCACCACTTCGACCTTGTTCATCGGGTGGGTGCGGTAGACGACCTGCTTGGTCAGCGGTGAGGCCGCGGTCGCGGCGTCGTGCTTGGCGTGGATGGTCACCGGCTGGCGCAGGAAGCGGCGGGCCAGCGTGACGATCGGGTCCGGCATGGTGGCCGAGAAGAGCATGGTCTGCCGGTCGGTCGGCAGGATGGCGAGGATCTTCTCCACGTCATCGAGGAAGCCAAGGTCCAGCATCCGGTCGGCCTCGTCCAGCACCAGCGCCCGGATCGCGTCGAGGCGCAGGTACGGCTTCGACTTCCCCTTGGCGGGCTTGGCCATGTCCAGCAGCCGGCCCGGTGTACCAACGATGATCTCCACGCCGCGCTTGAGCGCCTCGACCTGGGGCTCGTAGGCCACGCCACCGTAGAGCGGCAGCACGCGCACGCCGCGAGTCTTTCCGGCCGCGGCCAGGTCGCGAGCCACCTGGAGGCCGAGTTCCCGGGTCGGTACCACAACCAGAGCCTGCGGTGAGCCATCGGCACCCTCGGTCGGTGCGATCAGACGGTCGACCAGGGGGATGCCGAAGCCGAGCGTCTTGCCCGTACCGGTGGGCGCCTGGCCGATCAGGTCGGCGCCACGCAGCGCGATGGGCAGCGCGTACTCCTGGATCGCGAACGAGCGCAGGATGCCCACCGCGGCCAACGCCTCGACTGTTTCCGGTCGGGCACCAAGCTCTGCGAACGTCGGTGAATCCGGTCGGACCGGTGCGCTCGCGACAAGCTCGGCGGCGGTCTCATCCCCGTTGTCGTCAATCTCTGTGAAATCCAATGCGTTGTCAGAATGCGTCACTATGTGGGGTGTCCCTGCTGTGATCGGGAGCGCCCCAACGGTCAACGGGTGCGCTCATTCTTCTGGGCGCGGGCCGCTCACAACGACTTCGAAACGGTCATTGCGGGCCTACACGCGCGGGCGCGGATCTTGGGTCTGTAACGGACATGGTGCCCGTCGCATCCGCTGCCTTCCCGGCAATGATACGTCCAACCGGCCGCAACGCGAACACCGGTGCAGGCCACGCCCCTCGCCGCCCTCCCAGCGGCACCCGCGTGGGGCGATCGTGGAGTTCCTGCCACCGGATCCGGTGGCAACGCCTCCAAGATTGCGTGCCATCGCTCAGCAGCGATGGCGGTCTACGTCGTTCGCCCCATTCGTCCCCGTATGCACCCCACCGGCCAGATGAAGCGGTTGACCTCACCGCTGATCGGCCTGGGGTCTTTCCTTGTTGCCGGTCTACCGTGATCGTTGGGCTTTGATGTCGTTGTTTCGTGCGATAGACCCGGGTGATCATGGGTTCTGGTTCGGTGGTGGTGCACCAGATCCCGTTGATCAAGCGGCTAGTGCCGAATGGGGTACACCTACGCTCGGTGATCATGCCGTTAGCGCGACTTTCGCCTGATCACTGGGTGTTGTGGCGGCCCGGGAGCCTGGCGCGTAATTCATTTTGACGCGGACTTCTGGCTTCGGCGACCCATCGAATCACCGCGGCCGTGCGGCGCTGAACGCCGTGTGGGCATCTGGGCGGGCCGACTTTTCCTTGACAAACGTCGGCACGTAGTTTCCGCGCCAGGCTCCCAGCGGCCACAATGCCCATGGATCACGCAACGCACGCGGGCAAAGAGCCCCCCTCACCGTGATCCACGCGGAAAGTGGACCACCCAGCGGCCACAATCGCCCTGGATCACGCAACCCACGCGGGCGGCAGGCCCCGGCGCCGTGATCCATGCAGAAAGTGGACCGCCCACCGGAGGGCAGCAGGCGCCGGTGATCATGGCGCTTGGGCGTCCGTCTGCCGGATACGGGGGTGCTACCGGATCCGGTGGTGACGCATCCACGAAGGCGCGGCGGACGCAGCAAAAGCCCGGTGTCACCCGTTCGGGGTGGGCACCGGGCCGCTGGAATCGACGGTCAGCCGGCGGTGAAGCCGACCTTGCGGACCACGCTTTCGTCGATTTCGACGTAGGCGAGCTTCGACGACGGTACGAGAACCTGGCGGCCCTTCTCGTCGACCAGCTTGAACACACCTGTATCCGAAGCCAGTGCCTCGGTGACGGCCGCAGCGATCTCGTCAGGCGTCTGGCCGCTTTCCACAACGAGCTCGCGCGGCGCGAACTGTACGCCGATCTTGACCTCCACGAATGTGTCCTCCTCGCAGGATTGGTGTACTTCAAGGCTAGCCGACCGCGGGCTCTCCGCCCTGCAGGGGGAAGCTGGCGATGCCACGCCACGACAGTGCCGACAGCAGTGCCTCCGCTTCGGACTTGGGCAACTGGCGGCCCCCGGTCAGCCAGAACCTGGCCGCGATCTCGGCGGCGCCGCACAGGCCGGCGGCAAGCAATTCGGCCCGCTCACGTCCCAGGCCGGTGTCCGCCATGATCGTTTCGGTGATCGCCTCGATACAGCCGCGCTCGACCCGCTCAAACCGGGCCCGCACGGCCGCGTCGTTGCGAAGGTCGGATTCGAAGACGAGCCGGAACGCCTCGCTTTCGTGGTCGATGAAGTCGAAGTACGCCCGGGTCGCCGCAGCCACGCGCACCTTGTTGTCGGTGCTGGACGACATCGCGGTGCGCATCTTCTCGATCATGGCGTCGCAGTGCACGTCGAGTAGTGCGAGATAAAGATCCAGTTTGCCGGGAAAGTGCTGGTAGAGGACTGGTTTGGACACTCCGGCCCGTTCGGCGATGTCGTCCATGGCCGCCGCGTGGTAACCCTGCGCGACAAAGACCTCCTGCGCGGCCTCGAGCAGCTGCTTGCGTCGGGCCGATCGCGGCAGTCGGGTCGGCCGGCCGGCGGTATGGGTACCGCTCACCGAGGACATCGGCTCACCTCCTGCTGGATCTGGATCGATTCCGACCTTACTGCGCCCGCGACGCTTTCCGGACTTGTCTCGTCCACGCCGCCGCCCAGAACCGGGCGAAAGTGAATCGCCCACCGAATACCGGGTGTCCAGGGTAAATCTTCCAAGTTTTGCGCGGCGCTGGCGGCCTGGGTGCCCGGTTCGCCCCTTCTTCGCCGATGCCGTTGTCTGTGTGCACACGGTAGCCTCACCGAAGGCAATCGAGGAGCGCACGGTGGCGAATATGGGACGGGGCGACGAGTCCGGCGAGACGACACTCGCCGCGGCGACAGCCGCGATCATTTCAGCGAGGTGGAATGCTTCCTCGCGCGCTGGTTCGTCGCCATCCGAACAGCGCCAGCCGGCAACTGAGACGGCCCCGCCAGCCCGGGCCACCGCTCGCGTGTCCGCCTCGGCCAGCGGCCGGATGGAAGCGTCGGCCGAGCCTTCCGACGAGTTCCAGGCGGTCTACTTCGACCCGGCGCTCAGCGCCCGGATGGCCGACACCGCATCGCCCGACCCCGCCCCCGGCCACGACGCCGCCGGCCGGACCGTGCCGCCCAGCCCGACCGTGCCGCCCAGCGAGGCCGCCCCGACCGTGTACGGCACACCCGCTTCGGCCAGCCAGGAGTCCCCCGCCTACGAGCCGGCGCCCAACGTCTACGGCAACTCCAGCCCCCACTCGTACGACGGAGGCGCACCGAACGGCTACGACGCGGCCAACGGCTACGACGCGGCCAACGGCTACGAGTCGGCTGGGGCGAACGGATATCACGCGGCCAACGGGTACAACAGCGGCGCACAGCCCGCGTACGACGGTGCTGCGGGCGGGCAGGTGCCGAACGGTCCTCCCCCGGCCGGCGGATATGGGTCGGCCTACGAAGCAGCCCCAACCGGATTTGACGCCGCGACCGCCAACGACCTCGCGGCTGGCACGTATGACAGCCCGAACGTCGCTGTCTACAGTGGACTTCCGCCAGGGTATGACACCGTCCCGAACCCGTATGACGCCGGCCACGGTGGATCGAACGGATATGCCGCCACTGCGACGAGCGGCAACAACGGCAGCGCCAACGGCGGTAGCGGCAACGCCTATGCCAGCGACAACGCCCATGGCAGTGACAACGCCCATGGCAGCGGCAATGCTTACCCCAGCGGCAATGCCTATGACGGCAGCGATGCCTATGCCAGCGAAAACGCCGGCGGGAGTGCCTACGCCGGCGGCAGTGCCTATGACGGTGGCGGCGCGGATGCCTATGGCGGCACGACCGACCACCCCGGCGCAGCCGCGCCGGACGGTGGCGCCAATGCCTACGGCGGGCACGGTGGCCCCTACGGCTACGGCGGGGTGGCGGGGTCCGCGCCGGACGGTGGCGCCGATGGCTACGGCGGTGGTGGCGGACCGTACGGCTACGGCGGGGTGGCGGGGTCCGTGCCGGATGGTGGCGCCAATGGCTCCGGCGGTGGCGGCGGACCGTACGGCTACCGCGGCACCGAGTACGGCGGCGCGCTGCCGGACGCCCGTGCGCCCTATGACGGCAACCGGGCGAACCCCGGCGCCGGGACCGGGTACGACATGCGGGCCGGGTCTGGCGGCTACCAGGCCGTCTCCCACGACCCGCATGGCGGGGCCTACGACCCGCATGGCGGGCTCCATGACCCGCATGGCGGGGCCTCCGACCCGCGCGACGGGGCCCGTGACCCACACGGCGGGGCCTCCGACCGACCTGGCGGGGCCCACGACCCGCATGGCGGGGCCTACGACCCGCGCGGCGGGGCCTACGACCCGCGCCGGCGGCGCCTATGGCCCGCCGGCGACCGGCGACATGGCTGGCCGGCATGGTGGCGGAGGTCCCTACGACCCGGCCGGCCGGGCGAACGGTTCCACATCTTTCGACCGTCGGTCCGGAGAATCGCCCATATTCGCACCAGTAGATGCGCCGGACAGCTACCCGCCGAACCTGTTCGCCGGTGACGCCGCGCGGCCGGTGTCGCCGGCCGGTCCGGACCAGATGACGGTCGGGGCCGCCGCGGAGCCGTTCTCGCCATTCGGGCCGGCACATCCTCCGGCCGCGACCCATGCGCCGCCGATGCCCCCGATGTCGGTGTCGCCCGCTCCGGTGTCCCCCGCGCGGATGTACCCAGCCCCCGGGTCGCCGGCCGCGCCGGTCTCTCCAGCACCTGGAGCGCTACCACCCGGGTACAGCCAGGCAACCGCTTATCCGCCCCAACCGGGCGCCCAATCGAGAGCCGAAGCCCCGTTCAGCAACGAAGCCCCGTCCATGAACGACAGCCCCGTCCATGCAACGAAGCCCCGTCCATGAACGACGCTCCGTTAAGCAACGAAGCCCCGTTTGGAAGCGATCCTCGAGCCGACGCGCTGCCTGGGGCGAGGCGCGCTGGGCTGGAGCCGGTCATACCGACGCAGCGGTCTGGCTCCTACCTGGACGAGCCGCTCCCGCCGGAGGACGACATTCCGTTCACCAGTTCGGTCATGTCGGACCTGAAGGAACCCGAGCCCTTCATTCCGGAGCCATACGACCCGAGTGCCTTCACCGCACCCCGGGCCCAAGCGAGGAGCGCTGACCATGACGCGCAGCGTGGCGAGGCGGCACTGCCCAAGCGGGTGCCGTCGGTGCCGGACGTGCCCGACCAGACGCTGGCCGAGGCCGATCCGGACTTCGACCAGGCCGACGGGGCCGAGCGCATCGTCAGCTTCCTGCGCGAGCAGTACGAGACCGGACCAACCGAGGCGCGGTCGGACGGTTATGACCTGAACGCGGTCATCGCGGCGGTACAGTCCGTCGGCGGGGTGAGCGATGCCCGGCTCCGGTTCAACCCGGGATCGGGTGGGCACACGCTGCGGATCGAGTTCGCCGATGGCGCAGACGAGACCATGGTGACCCAACAGGTGGCCCGGATCCTGCGGGAGAAGATGGGTCTGGATGCGGATCCCACCGCCCTCTGGCTGACCTCCGATGATTCCACTTTGGATCGTCCTACGCCGGCGCGGGGGATGCGCCGTCCGACTGTGGCGCGGGCCGCGGTGCCGGCGCAGGCGGCCGGTGTGGGGCCTCGGCCACCGGCCCCCCGGGTGCCGGTGCCGGAGCTGCGCCCGCCATCCGTACTCGGCGGGGTGCGCTCCGACCGGCGTGGCCAGGTCCCACCGGTTCGGGTGCCACGGCAGGCGGCCGAGGCCTCCGGGGGATCAACCCAGCCGTTGCTGGCGCCCGGGTCGCTCCCGCTGCCCACCCGACCGGGCCAGGTCGGGCCACGGGTTGTGCTGGAGCATTTCCAGGTCACCACGTTGGGCCTGGACGCGACCGTAGAGGTGCGCCTGGTCGTACCGGCATCGAACGGCCGCAACGCCGCTCGTACGGTCGGCTCCGGCCAGGGCCCGGCAGTGGATGCCTACCTGTTGCGGCTGACCGCCGCGGCCGTCGGTGACGCGGTGGACCAGTTGCTGGTCGATCCGGGCACCGGCGAGCCGAAGGCCCGTTGTTTCATCGAGAACGTGGTCGTCAGCCAGTTCGCCGATTGTGAGGTGGCGGTGGTGGTGATGTTGCTTGTCCACAACGGATTCGCCGAGCAACTGGCCGGTTCGGCCATCGTGTCCGGCGGCGATGCGCGCCAGGCCGTGGCCAAAGCCACCCTGTCTGCGGTAAACCGCCGGTTGGAATCGCTGCTGGCGTAGCAGACTTGATGTCATGAAGCGCGCTGTTCTGACCTCACTCGAGGCCATCGAAGACCTGTTGGCTCAGGTCGGGGTCGTGCCGGCCTGGCCGGGCGAAGAGGTCAATGTCGACGAGTCCGTGGTCTACGTGCGGCGTACGCCGCCGTTGGCACCGGACGCCGAGCCCGCGCTGTATGTGCACGGGTTGGGTGGGTCGTCGAAGAACTGGACCGATCTGGCCTATCTACTGGCTGGCCGGCTCGACGCGGAGGCGATCGATCTACCGGGGTTCGGACTGAGCGGACCAGCCCGCAGCTACACCATCGCGACCATGGCCGACCGCGTGATCAGCTGGATCGAGCACAGCGGGCGCGGGCCGGTGCACCTGTTCGGCAACTCGCTGGGCGGGGCGATCAGTGTCCGGGTCGCCGGCACCAGGCCCGACCTGGTGCGCACACTGACCCTGATCTCGCCTGCCATGCCGTTCCTCGATCCGCGCAAGTCACTGCAGTCGCGGATCGTGCCGCTGTTGCTGCTGCCCCGGGTGGAGCGGCTGGCAGCCCGGCGGGTGGCCATGATGGATCCCGAGGAACTGGCCGCGCAGATGGTCGCGGCCTGCTGGGCACATCCGGACCGGCTGCATCCGCTGCGGTTGGCGGAGGCGGTGGAGGAGGCCCGGCGGCGAAGCGACGCGCCCTGGTACATGGACGCCTATGTGCGTTCCCTGCGCGGGCTGGTCAGTAGTTTCCTTCGGTCGTACTTTCCAGGGCCCAACTCGCAGTGGCGGATGGCCGAGCGGATCACCGCGCCGACGCTGGTGATCACCGGCCGGCAGGACCTCCTGGTCGACGTGCGGGTGTCACCGGCGGTGGCGAAGCTGATCCCGGACAGCCGGCTGATGGTGTTGGACCAGGTCGGTCACGTGGCGCAGATGGAGCGGCCGGAGATCGTCGCTCGGGCAGTCCTGGCGATGCTGGACGAAGTGCGCGATTCGCAGGCGGTGCCAGCCACCGTGGACTCCGCTGGCGGTCCTGGTCTCCCGCGGATCGACTAGCCGTGACACGCTGATCGCGTGTCCTCACCACGCAGCCTGCGCCGGCAGCATGACCGCACCCGGACCCGGCTGGTCATCGCGGGTGCGATGGTCGGTCTGGTCGCGGTGACCGGGGTCGGCTACGGCATCCTCAACAACCCGGTCGATACGGAGTTCGTCGGGCTGCCCGTTGCCGGTGTCTCTCCCGCGACCACGGGCGATACGGCCACGGGCACGCCGGCCCCGACATCGCTGCCGACCGCGACCGTCGAGCGCACGTACGCCGCTACCGGCCCGAATACCTACGAGTACGCGCCCGGCCAGAGCGAGGTGTTCGGGACGGCGGGGCCGCTGCGCAAGTACCGGGTGGCCATCGAGACGGGTACGCCGGTGCCGCTGCTCGAATTCAGCGCGACGGTGGACGCCACGTTGAGCGACCCGCGCAGTTGGATCGCCGGCAACAACATCCGCCTGCAACGGGTGCCGGACGCGTCCGCGTCCTTCACCGTCTACCTGGTGACCCCGGGCACCGCGCAGAAGCTGTGCGGTGCCGGCGGCTACGACATCTTCTGGCGCGGCGAGCCCTACACGTCGTGCCGGGTGGGCGCACGGGTGGTCATCAACATCACCCGCTACCTCAAGGGCGTGCCTGACTACGGTGCCCCGGTGGAGGCGTACCAGCAGTACGCGATCAACCACGAGGTCGGCCATGCGCTCGGCCACAATCACGAGCTGTGCCCGGGCAAGGGCAAGCCGGCGCCGGTGATGCAGCAGCAGACCTTCGACCTGCAGGGCTGCGTCGCATACTTCTGGCCGTACCTGGACGGTGAGCGCTACGCCGGTCCGCCCGGCCGCATCGTCCCGCCCGGCTGACCCACAGCTCCGCGTGATCCGGGTGGATTGTGGCCGCTGGGTGGTCCATTTTCCGCATGGATCACGGTAAGGGGGCTCTTTGCCCGCGTGCGTTGCGTGATCCATGGGCGTTGTGGGCGCTGGGTGGTCCACTTTCCGCATGGATCACGGTGACGGGGCCAGTTCGGTGGCCGCGCTCCGCGCATCGCGTGATTCGCCGGGCTGACCCATGGCTGCGCAGGGTGATGCAGAGGGTCACCCGTCGGCGAGTACCTACCGACGTTGGGCGAATTGCGTGGCATTGTGGGGTGTATGTCAGCTTCGTCCACGTACCGGCCGCCTTGGCGTCGGCTGCATTGGCGCCGTTTTGCCACGGTGGCGACGATCGCCCTCGCCGTGGTGTTGGTGGCGCTGGCGGCGCTGGGCTGGCTGCCGGTACCTGGACGCGGGGGTGAGGATCAGCGTGTCGCCGGTTCAGCCAGCACCCCCGAACCACCGGCGTCCGCGGTTGTGGAGACTCCGCCGGGGGACCGGGGCGTGGCGGTGCCGGCAGCGGAACCGCAGACCACCAAGACCGGCCCGTGGCGGCACCCGGACTCGATCGGACCGCTGCTCGGCACGTCGGGTCCGTTGCTGCGGTTCCGGGTCGGGGTCGAGGAAGGATTGCCGATCGAGGTCTGGGACTTCACCGGCACCGTGGAGGCCACTCTCGGCGACCCGCGCAGTTGGATCGCCGGCGGCGATGTGCGGCTGCAACGCATGCCCTGGCAGGCGGTGCTACGACTTCACTATCTACCTGGCCAGCCCCGCCTCGGCGTACAAGCTGTGCCTGGAGGCGGGAGTGGACATCCGGGAGGGCGGTGTACCGTACACGTCCTGCCGGGCCGGTGACAGCGTCGTCATAAACTCTGACCGCTACTTCAACGCGGTGCCCAACTATCCGGCCTCGCTGGCCGAGTACCGGCAGTACGTGATCAACCACGAGGTCGGGCACCGGCTGGGCTACCAGCACGCGCTGTGCCCGTCGCCTGGCGCGCCCGCACCGGTGATGCAGCAGCAGACGCTGGGTATGCAGGGTTGCCGGGCGAACAGCTGGCCCTACATCGACGGCGAGGAGTACACCGGGCCGCCGGCACCCGCGTAACGTCAGCGGGACGGAATAGGGGCGGGTGTGGCCCACGTTACGGTTCGATGGTCATACACCGAGCAACAATGGTGTAGCCAAGCCTCGCCAAGGATTCGACCTACGCGCCGCACGCGGCACTCCGGATCGAATCCAAGGCGTTCGAACCGCCGTCGGGAAGCAAGGGGACTCCACCGTGTCGCTGCCACCGCTCGTCGAGCCAGCCGCCGAGCTGTCCGTAGACGAGATCCGTCGCTATTCGCGCCACCTGATCATTCCGGACGTCGGGGTCACCGGGCAGAAGCGGCTGAAGAACGCCAAGGTGCTCTGCGTGGGCGCGGGCGGTCTCGGCTCGCCGGCTTTGCTGTACCTGGCCGCCGCCGGAGTCGGCACGCTGGGCATCGTCGAATTCGACACGGTCGACGAGTCGAACCTGCAGCGCCAGGTCATCCACGGCCAGTCGCGACATCGGCCGGTCCAAGGCCGAGTCCGCCGCCGACTCGATCCGTGAGATCAACCCGTTGGTGAACGTGGAGATCCACAACACCGCGCTGACCGGGAGAACGTCCGGGAGATCTTCGCCCAGTACGACCTGATCGTCGACGGCACCGACAACTTCGCCACCCGTTACATGGTCAACGACGCGGCCGTGCTGCTCGGCAAGCCGTACGTCTGGGGTTCGATCTACCGGTTCGACGGCCAGGCGTCGGTCTTCTGGGCCGAGCACGGCCCGTGCTACCGCTGCCTCTACCCGGAGCCGCCGCCGCCCGGGATGGTGCCGTCCTGCGCCGAGGGTGGCGTGCTGGGCGTGCTGTGCGCGTCCGTCGGGTCGATCCAGGTGACCGAGGCGATCAAGCTGCTCACCGGCATCGGCGAGCCGCTGGTCGGCCGGCTGATGGTGTACGACGCGCTGGAGATGTGGTACCGCAAGATCAAGGTGCGCAAGGACCCGAACTGCGCGATCTGCGGCGAGAACCCCACGGTCACCTCGCTGACGACTACGACGACTTCTGCGGTGCGGTCTCCGACGAGGCCAGCGCGGCGGTGGTCGGGTCGACCATCACGGCGCATGGAGCTTAAGCGAGTGGCATGACGGCGGACAAGGACGATCTTCCTGGTCGACGTGCGGGAGCCCGCCGAGTACGAGATCGTCAGGATCCCGGGTTCGATGCTGATGCCCAAGGGCGACATCCTGTCCGGCGAGGCGCTCGGCGAGCTGCCCCAGGACCGGCAGATCGTGCTCCACTGCAAGTCCGGCATCCGGTCAGCGCCGAGGCACTCGCCGCGCTCAAGGTGGCAGGCTTCTCCGACGCCGTGCATGTCCACGGTGGCGTCTCTCCTGGCAGAGCAGATCGACCCGTCGCTACCGGCTACTAGCACCCCGGCACCCACGGTCTTGCCGTGGGTGCCGGATTCCCTTACAGAACAGGGCATGTAGCCTCACAAACGTGGTCGACATCGACACTGCTATCGGGTTCGTCGTGGCCCGCGGTGACGCGGTGGAGCGAGCGCGACTGTCCTACCTGCGCACGGGCAAGCTCCCGGCCGCTGAGATCTACGACGACCTCGAAGCCGGCCAGACGCCCGCCGGCGGTTGGCCGGCGCACGGTGGCCATGGCGTGGCCTCGATCGATGCGACCTGTTTCCGGCTGGCCGAACTCGACGACCTCGGCGGGCTGTCCGCCCACCGGCGAAGCGGGCCCTCGACTGGCTGGCCAGCCGGCAGCGCCTCGACGGTGTCTGGGAAGAGGACGCCTCGCTGGAGGCCTCAGCCCCGCCGTGGGCCAAGCCCGGTGACCCGGAGGCGCGTTTCTACCTCACTGTCAACGCCACGTTCTGGCTCAGTGTCGCGGCCGCCGACAGTGGCTCGCCCGACCTGTACGAGGTGCCACTCACCCGCGCGGCCCAGGCGATCCGCGACTGCCTGGAGGACAACGGCACCTGGCCCGGATTCCTGCTGTCCGGCTGGCTCGCCGCCGCGGTGCTGCAGCGGGCCCAGTGGTTCTACGAGTCGGCGCGCATCTTCGTGATCCTGGCGGATCGGGCGACGACGATGTCCGCCGCCGACGCGGCCTTCATGGTCGCCGCGCTGCGCCGGGTCGGGGTGAACCCGGAGGACTCGGTGGTGCAGGCCGGGCGCCGGCAGCTCAGCGCCACCCAGCGGCCTGATGGAGCCTGGCCCAGTGACGACGGTCCCGCCTTCGACGTGAACACCACGCTCACCGCACTGCGCGCCCTGCGCTGACTCCGCCGGCCAGTTCAGCGGGTATGGCCGTCGCCGGTGACGACGTACTTGGTGGAGGTCAGTTCCGGCAGCGCCCATCGGCCCGCGGGCATGCAGCTTCTGGGTGGAGATGCCGATTTCCGCGCCGAACCCGAACTCTGCGCCGTCGGTGAAGCGGGTTGACGCGTTGACCGCGACCGCGGCCGCGTCGACCCGGGCCACGAACCGCCGCGCGGCCGGACTGGGAGCCGGTGACGATCGCCTCGGTGTGACCGGAGCCGTACTGTCTGATGTGCGACGATCGCCGCGTCGAGTGAGTCACCACGGCCGCGGAGATGTCCAGCGACAGGTATTCCGCGGCGTAGTCCGACTCGTCGGCCGCAAGGACGGCAACGCCCGCGCGCAGCACCGGCGACCGTACCCGCTCGTCGCCGTGCACGGTGACCCCGGCGTCGGCGCAGGCCGGCAGCGCCAGGGCAGGAAGGCGTCCGCGACCGCCTCGTGGACCAGCAGCGACTCGGCGGCGTTGCACACCGACGGGCGCTGAGACCTTCGCGTTGAGCAGGATCTGCAGCGCCATATCGAGGTCGGCCGCGGCGTCCACGTACACATGGCAGTTGCCGACGCCGGTCTCGATCACCGGTACGGTTGACTCCTCCACTACTGGAACGGATCAGCGCCGCGCCGCCGCGCGGGATGAGCACGTCGACCAGGCCGCGGGCCCGCATGAGCTCCTTGACCGAGTCGCGAGAAGTCGGCGTCGCACAAGCTGGACGGCGTCGGCCGGCAGGCCCTGCGCGGCGATCGCGTCGCGGAGCACTGAGACCAGGGCCGCGTTCGAGTGCGCCGGGCACTGGACGAGCCCCGCAGCAGCGCCGCGTTGCCGGACTTCAGGCAGAGCCCGGCCGCATCCGACGGTCACGTTCGGCCTGGCCTCGTAGATGATGCCGATCACCCCGAACGGCACCCGCACCTGGCGCAGTTCGAGGCCGTTGGGCAGGATCGAGCCGCGGACCACCTCGCCGACCGGATCGGGCAGGCGCGGCCACCTGGCGCAGCGCCGTCGGCCATGCCGGCCACCCGGCCGGCGTCGAGCGGCAGCCGGTCCACCAGCGGCCGCGGTCAGCCCGGCCGCGGCCCGGTCGCCAGGTCCGCCGCGTTCGCGGCCAGGATCTCGGGGTACGCGACAGCAGCGCGCTCGGCCATCGCCACCAGCGCGGCGTCCTTGTTGTGCGCGGTGGCCGCGGCCAGGGCGGCGGCCGCGACCCGCGCCCGCTCGCCCTGACGCCCGTGACGTCCATTGCCTCGACGGGCCCCTCTCGCGCCCATGCGTTAAAGGGGCGCTCACAGCAGCACGAAGTCGTCGCGGTGGACGACTTCCTTCTCGTACGCCGGGCCCGAGTGCCGCGGCGAGTTCGGCGGTGGATCGGCCGAGCAGGCCGGGCAGTTCCACCGGCGTCGTAGTTGACCAGCCCACGGGCCACCGGCGCGCCGGCGGGGTCGACCAGGTCCACCGGGTCGCCGGCGCGCGAACGCGCCGTCGACCGCGGTGATGCCGGCCGGCAGCAGCGACTGGCGCGGCGGGCCACGACGGCCTGGACCGCACCCGGGTCGAGGTGCAGCCGGCCGCGCGGCGAGGTCGCGTGCGCCAGCCAGAACAGCCGGGCCGACGGTGGCTGGCTGCCCGGGTGGAAGAAGGTGCCGACCGCCTCGCCGTGCAGCGCCGGTGCGGCCAGCGGCGGCGGAGGTGAGCACGACCTGGATGCCGGAGCCGGTGGCGATCCGGGCCGCCTCGACCTTGGTGACCATGCCACCGGTGCCCACGCCGGCCCGGCCGGCCCCGCCGACGTCGACGCCGGCCAGGTCCCCGTCGCCGTGCACCTCGGTGATCCGGGTGCTGCCGGGCCGGGCCGGGTCGCCGGTGTAGAGGCGCGTCCACGTCGGACAACAGCACCAGCAGGTCGGCGTCGTACCAGCGCGGCCACCAGCGCGGCCAGCCGGTCGTTGTCGCCGAACCGGATCTCCTCGGTGGCCACCGTGTCGTTCTCGTTGACGATCGGGATGGCCCGCAGGTCGAGCAGCCTGCGCAGGGTGCGGTAGGCGTTGCGGTAGTGCGCCCGCCGGGTCACGTCGTCGACGGTGAGCAGCACCTGGCCCGACAGTGCGACCATGCCGGGCGAACGCTGGCGGTGTACCGGCGCGATGAGCAGGCCCTGCCCGACGCTGGCCGCCGCCTGCTGGGTGGCCAGGTCACGCGGGCGGCGGGCCAGCCCCAACGGGGTGAGGCCGGCGGCGATCGCGCCGGAGGAGACGAGCACGACCTCGCGGCCGGCCGCGGCCAGCCCGCCGAGCGTGTCGACCAGGGCGTCGACCCGGGCGCGGATCGAGGCCGCCCGCGCGGTGGTGCAGCGAGGAGGAGCCGACCTTGACGACGACCCGGCTGGCCGCGGCGATCTCGGCCCGCCCGTCGTTCACGCTGTCACCCGCACCCTGCCATTCTGTCCGCATATCGGGCCGAGGCTCCGGTGCCTTCCCACACACCGGACCGCAAGGCCCGATTACGATGCCCACGTGCCAGCTTCCGCCTCCTCGAAGTCGGACCCGGCGGCATACGTGGAGGCGGTGCTGCAACTGGTGGAGCGCATCCCACCGGGCCGGGTCGAGCTCGTACGGCGCCATCGCCGACGCCCTGCATGATGCGTACGGCCGGGGCTCGGCCCGCCGGGTCGGCACGATCATGGCCCAGTATGGGGGCGGCGTGCCCTGGCACCGTGTGGTCAACAGCGCCGGCCGGCTGCCGCCGGGCCATGAGACGAAGGCCCGCCGGCTGCTGGAGGCCGAAGGCGTGATCTTCACCGGGGCCACCGTGCGCATGTCCACCTATGCCTGGTACCCCGATGGCTTGGATTCGGCCTGCGGACCATGACGGCCCTGCGGACCGAATCCAAGCCATGCGTCGAGTCGCCCTTCCGGCTGAGATCCACGTCACCTGGGGATACCCATTGCGCCTGGCCCACCCTTTCCCGGGGCGGAGCCGCTAGCATCCGCGACCATGGCTGCTACGCCGCGTCCGCCGACGGACATCGCCTCACCCGGGAAGGTGCCACCCAACGACGCCTGCGCCGACACCGGTCGCCTATCCGCGAAGGTGCGCATCGGGTACGCCACCGGTTCGCTGGTCACCGGTGCCTTCGGTACGGTGCCGGGTCTGTTGCTGCCGTCCTACCTGACCAGCACCGTGGGGGTTTCGGCGTTCCTGGCCGGCCTCGTGGTGCTGCTGCCGAAGGCCTGGGACGTGCTGGTGAACCCGCTGGCCGGCCGGTTGTCGGACCGCACCAACACCCGCTGGGGCGCCCGCCGGCCCTATCTGCTCTTCGGCGGGCTGGCGGTATCGGTGCTGTTCGGCTCGATCTTCGCCGGGGTCGGTACCGGTGACGCCGGCGCGCTGTGGGTGGTGGTCACGTTCGTCGCCACCGCCACTGCCTTCGCGTTCTTCCAGGTCCCCTATGTTGCGATGCCGGCGGATATGACGGAAAGCGCCGGAATCGGCGACCCGCTGGGCGAA
This sequence comes from uncultured Actinomycetota bacterium, assembly GCA_963742855.1. GTDB lineage: Bacteria > Actinomycetota > Actinomycetes > Mycobacteriales > Micromonosporaceae > CAVUNP01. Next base: position 636,716 of record CAVUNP010000007.1, read on the forward strand.
CGTACCCGGATGATGACCTGGCGGGTAGCCTTTCTGGCGCTGACGATCCTGATTTCCGGCGCCTGTGCCCCGATGGTGCGGGACGCCTTCGGCGGCGCCGTCGGCTACCGGGCCATGGGCATCGGGATCGGGGTGATGATCGCCATCGGCACGGTCAGCGTGTTCCTGCTGACCCGGGACGCGCCGCGCGGCCGGGTGGTCGCCGGCGAGAAGACCTTGCTGGCCCAGTTGCGGGTGGCCCGGCAGAACCGGCCGTTTCGCATGCTGGTCGCCTGCTTCGTCGTGCAGGCGGCCGGCGTCGGCGCGATGCTCGCCGGTGTGCAGTACTTCGCCGACCACGTGCTGCACCGCCACGGCGCGACCCCCTTCTTGTTCGCCTTCGTGGTCGGGCCGGCCATCCTGGTCATGGGAGTCTGGAACAAGATCGGGGCTAGGATCGGCAAGCTCCGCGGGTACGTGGTGGCGTCGTTGACCATCACCGTCGCCACGGTGGCGCTCGCGGCGGCGCCGGCGCTGCCGGTGCTCGCGGTGTACCTCATCATTGCAGTGATCGGCGTCGGCTATGCCGGTCAGCAGTTGTTCGGCCTGGCGATGCTGCCGGACACGATCGCGTTCGACACGGTTCGCACCGGCAAGCGCCAGGCTGGTGTGTTCACCGGGCTGTGGACCGCGGGCGAGACGCTGGGGCTGGCCGTGGGCCCGTACGTCTTCCTGCAGACGATCGCGTTGTTCGGCTACGCGTCCAGTACCACCGGGTTGGCCGCGGCGCAGACGTCCACCGCCGAGTTGGGTGTCCTCTTAGGATTCACGGTCGTACCCGGCGTGATGGTCGGCCTGGCGTTGCTGTTTCTGCGTGGCTACAACCTCACCACGGACCGGCTCGCCGAGGTGGCTGCGCCGGTCCGGTGAGGACGGTCACGAACCGGCGCCGACCTGGATGCTGCCGGACTCGTGCAGGCTGTGGTGCAGGCCGGGCACGGACTCGTTGTCCGACTTGTGCCGGGCCTTGGGTACCGGCTGGCGGGTCGGCACGATGCTGAACCAATACGATCCGTAGCCGGGCAGCGTCAGCAGGTACGGGCGCAGGCCGATGTTGGGAAACGCCGTGCCACCGCTCAGTTCCACCGGCACGTTGTTGTGGAACCGGCGCGACAGGTTGAGCTGCACCGGTTGTGGATGGCGGGAAAGATTGTGGACACAAAGGACGGTCTCGGTGTTTCCTTCGTCATCCACGTATTCGCGCAGGAACGAGAGCACGGACGGGTTGGACGCCGGCATCTCCTCGTAGGTGCCCTGGGCCAGTGCCCGGTACCGCTTGCGGATTTCCAGCATGCGCCGGGTCCACTGCAGCAATGAGTCGGGCTGGTCGATCTGGCGCTCCACGTTGACCGCCTGGTACCCGTACACCCAGCCCGAGTTGACCGGCAGGTGCAGCTTGTTCGGGTCGCACCGGGAGAAGCCGCCGTTACGGTCCACCGACCACTGCATCGGGGTGCGCACGCCGTCGCGGTCGGCCAGCCAGATGTTGTCGCCCATCCCGATCTCGTCGCCGTAGTAGAGCACCGGAGATCCGGGCAGCGACAGCAACAGCGCGGTGAACAGCTTGATCTGGCCACGATCGCTGGACAGCAGCGGGGCCAACCGCCGCCGGATGCCCAGGTTGAGCCGGGCCCGGGGATCCTCGGCGTACTCCTGGTGCATGTAGTCGCGTTCCTCGCCGGTGACCATCTCCAGCGTCAGTTCGTCGTGGTTGCGTAGGAAGGTGCCCCATTGGCAACCCGAGGGGATCTGCGGTGTCTCGGCCATGATGTCGGAGATGGGAATCCGGGACTCCCGGCGCACCGCCATGAAGATGCGTGGCATCAACGGGAAATGGAACGCCATGTGGCATTCGTCGCCACCGGCGGCCTCGTCGCCGAAGTACGACACGAGTTCGGTGGGCCACAGGTTGGCCTCCGCCAGCATCACCCGACCCGGGAACTCCTTGTCGATGGTCTCCCGGATGCGCTTGAGGTACGCGTGGGTCTCCGGCAGGTTGGCACAGTCGGTGCCCTCCCGCTCGAACAGGTAGGTGATCGCGTCGAGCCGGAAGCCGTCGATGCCCAGGCGCAGCCAGAACCGGACCACGTCCAGCATGGCTTCCTGGACCGCGGGGTTGTCGTAGTTGAGATCGGGCTGGTGGGCGAAGAAGCGGTGCCAGTAGAACTGTTGCCGAACCGGGTCGAAGGTCCAGTTGGACGGCTCGGTGTCCGAGAAGATGATCCGGACACCGGCGTACTCGGTATCGGTGTCGCGCCAAACGTAGTAGTCGCCGTATGGCCCGTTCGGGTCATAGCGGGACTCCTGAAACCACCGATGCGTATCCGACGTGTGGTTGAGTACCAGGTCAGTGACGACCCGGATACCGCGCGCGTGCGCTTCGTCGAGCAGCGTCACGAAGTCATCCAGAGTGCCGTATTCCGGCGAGATCTGGTAGTAGTCGCGGATGTCGTAGCCCCCGTCGCGGCGGGGCGAGTCATAGAACGGCGGCAGCCACAGGCAGTCCACGCCCAGCCACTGCAGGTAGTCCAGCTTGGCGGTCAGGCCACGCAGGTCGCCGTAACCGTCGTCATTCGAGTCATAGAAGGCCTGTACGAGTACCTCGTAGAAGACGGCTCTCTTGTACCAGTCGTGTTCAACCGGCATCGATCGCGCGCTACGGGTGGGCGCGCTGGTGTGCTGGAGCATGTCAGTCACGGTGATGTACTCCTCGAGCGGGCGAAGCGTCGCAGGCACGCGCAGAGGCATGCTGCCGCGGCAGGGTTGAGTGTGTGCATTTGGCGGGTACGGCGTATCTGCGGGTTCTCCACAGTCACCCGGTCCAGGCCCGCGTTGGTGCGAGGGGCGATCGGTCAGTGTCACCTACGGATGGGAGGCGACGCCGGCTCATCGAACGCTTGTGAAACAGGAACGAAACACAAGCCTGGACGGAAACGGCAGTGAACCTGGCGTGAAATGATTCATTCATTCGGGGAACGGATGGGCGCGATGCAGTCCAGCGACGCCGCTGGACGTGGTCATAGGACGGTGCTGATGACAGGGTTGAGCGCGTTGCCCGCCGAGGGGATTTCGGCTGAGCGGATTCTTGCGGAGATTCAGGGATTGCGGGGGGCTGACCTGCCAACCCATGGCGGACGCCTCTTCGCGTACGTCTATGACCCAGCGGTTCCCGGTCTCGACGACCTAACCGCCTCAGCGTACGCCCTGTCGGCTCATGTGAACGGTCTCAACCCAACAGTTTTCCCTTCCCTGCTGGCGATGGAGAACGCGTTGGTGGGTGCGGCGGCTGGTCTGCTCGGCGGTGGCCCGCACGGGATCGCGACGGTAGTCGGAAACGTGACAAGCGGCGGAACCGAGTCGCTGATCCTCGCCGTCAAGGCCGCCCGTGACGCCCGGCCGGATGTGGCCGAACCGGAGCTGGTGGTGGCCGAGAGCGCCCACGCGGCGTTCGCGAAAGCGGCCTCATACCTGAAGGTACGGCTGGTGACCGTGCCTGTCTCGGTGCACACGTTACGTCCCTCGGTGGGCGACATCGCCGACGCGATGACCCCATCCACCGTGCTGGTGGCCGGCTCGGCCCCGTCGTACGCGCATGGGGTGATCGACCCGATCGCGAAGATAGCCGAGGTGGCCGCGCAGCGGGGGGTGCGGTGCCACGTGGATGCCTGCTTCGGCGGCTGGGCGCTGCCCTACCTGCGCCGGCTCGGCAGTGCGGTGCCACCGTTCGACTTCTCCGTGCCCGGGGTCACGTCGGTCTCGGTCGACCTGCACAAATACGCCTACTGCCCCAAGGGGATATCGGTGTTGTTGCACCGTGACGAGGCATTGCGGGCGCCGCAGTACTTCGCCTACGCCGGCTGGCCCGGCTACACCATGGTGAACTCGACCATCGCGTCGACCCGATCCGGTGGGCCGATCGCGGCGGCGTTCGCGACTCTGCGTCACGTGGGCGATGACGGTTACCTCCGGCTGGCAGCGTCCACACTGGAGGCAGTCCGCGAACTCGCGTCCGCGGTGTCCTCTGTGGAAGGTCTGAGGCTGATGTTGGGTGGCACAGCGGTGCCCGAGTCTACTGTGGTGGCCTTCACGTCGGAAGATCCGACCCTGGATCTGTTCGTCCTCGCCGATGAACTTACGTTGCGCGGTTGGCACACACAGCCCCAACTTCGTTACGCAGAGCTACCCAGGTCCATTCACCTGACGGTGACCGCCGCGGTGGCGCCGCGGGCGTCGGAGTTCGCGCCCGCTCTGGCGCAGGCCGCCGCGGCGGCCAGGTCGGCCGGACCGGTGGTGCTGCCAGCCGACCTGATGGCCACCGTCGCCGGCTTGACCGACCTCACGCCGCAACTGTTCGGGTCGTTGACCGCCGCACTCGATCTGGGCGGTGACGGCAAGCCGTTGCCGGACCGCCAGGCGACCCTCAACACCCTCCTCGAGGCGGCGCCGGTGCCGATCCGGGAGGCTCTGTTCTCCGCCTTCCTCAGCCAACTGCAACGGCCTGCTTACTAGGCGCGACCGTGCCGACCGACGGTGCCGGCGGCCCGCAGCGTGGCAGCGTCGTGTTGTCGGTGGTGCGTGGTTGCATGGAGGTGTGGCTGAGGCGCTGGAAACAACCGGTAGAAGCCCGCTTCCGCGTTACCGCCTGGTTCGCCCGGTTGACACCGGTTCGGCGACACCGCTGGCGTTGGACCCGGACCAACTGTCCGTGGTCACCCACCGCCAGGGTCCGTTGCTGGTAGTGGGTGGACCGGGAACGGGCAAGACCACCACCCTGGTCGAGGCGGTGGCGGCCCGGGTGGCCGAAGGCGTGGACCCGGCGCACATCCTGGTGCTCACCTTCGGGCGCAAGGCGCCGCCGCGCTGCGCCACCGGATCGAGGCGCGGATCGGGCGCGGCCGGTCCCGCGGCCCAGCAGTCGGCGTCACCATGTCCGAGCCGCTGGTGCGCACCTTTCCCGGCGTACGCCTTCGGCCTGCTCCGCCGGGCCGCCGCCGAGCGGGGTGAGCCGTCGCCCCGGCTGCTCACCGGTCCCGAGCAGGATCTGATCATCCGCGAGCTGCTCGACGTGGTCGGCGAGGAGCCGGCGACGACCCGGTCGCTGGCCGGAGGACCTGCGGCCCGCGCTGCGGACCCGGGCGTTCGCGGCAGCAGCTGCGCGACCTGTTGATGCGTGCGGCCGAGCGGGGCATCGGCCCGGTCGAGCTGGCCCGGCTGGGCGAGAAGCTGGGCCGCGCCGACTGGCCGGCCGCCGCCCGCTTCCTCGGGAGTACGTCGCCGTGCTCGCGCTGCGCGACGTGAGCAACCGTGGCTAGATCGCGTACGACCCGGCCGAGCTGGTGCGGGCCGCCACCGGCATGCTGCTCGACGACGCCGGAGCTGCTGGCCGCGGAGCGCCGCCGGCTGCCCACGTCTACGTCGACGAGCTGGCCGACACCGACCCGGCCCAGCTCGACCTGCTCGCCGTGGTCGCCGGCGGCGGCAAGCCCCTGGTCGCGTTCGCCGACCCGGACTCCGTCCACGTACGCCTTCCGCGGCGCCGACCCGGCCGGGGTGCCGCGACTTCCCGCACCGGTTCCGCACCGCGTGCGGGGCGCCGGCCGCCGCAGGTCGCTGCTGACCACGTCTACCGGGCCGGCCCGAGCTGGTGGCGGCGACCCGCCCGGCTGGCCGCCGGCTGCGCGGGCCGGCCGGCACGCACCGGCGGCTGCGCCCGCTGCCGGACGCGCCGCCCGGCGCCGTCGAGGTGGCACCTCCGTTCGGCCACCAGCGAGTCGGCCTGGCTGGCCCACGCGCTGCGCGAAGCCCACCTGCTCGACGGCATGCCCTGGTCGCGGATGGCGGTCTGGTCCGGTCCATGCGGCCACCAGCATGCCGCGTTGCGCCGGGCGCTGCACACCGGCCGGCGTGCCGCCACCGTGGTGCGCGGCGAGGACACTGCGCTCGCCACCCAGCCGGCGGTGGCTCCGTTGCTGCTGTTGTTGCGGTGCGCCCTAGATGAGCCAGTTGGACGAAGAGGCGGCCGTCAACCTGCTGCACTCCCGCTGGGCGGCGCGGATCCGTTGCCGAAAGGCGGCTGCGCCAGGGGTTGCGCGCGTCGGCGGCCCGCACGGCGACCGCCGGCCTCTGGCGAGTTGCTGGTGGAGTCGCTGCGCATCCGGGCGAGCTGGCCACCGTCGACCGGCGCTGGGCCGGTCCGGCCGAGCGCATCGCCGCCCTGCTGGCCACCGCACGGCGAGCTCGCCTCGCGCCGGGGGCCACCGCCGGAGGACGTGCTCTGGGCGGTGTGGCGCGGCACCGGGCTGGCCGAGCGGTGGGGGGGCGCACCAGCGCCGGCGCGGCGGCCGGCGCGGCGGGCTGACCGCCGACCGCGATCTGGACGCGGTGATGGTGCTCTTCGACGCGGCGGCCCGGTTCACCGACCGGTTGCCCGGCGCCGCATCGAGATTTTCCTCGACCACGTGCTCGACCAGGAGCTGCCGGCCGACACCCTGGCCGCCACCGCCGACCGGGGCGAGGCGGTGCGCATGCTCACCGCGCACGCCGCCAAGGGGCTGGAGTGGGACCTGGTCGCGGTGGCCGGGGTGCAGGAGGGCGTATGGCCGGACCTGCGGCTGCGCGGCAGCCTGCTCGGCTCGCGAGCGGCTGGTGGACGTGCTCGCCGGCCGGGCACGACGGCCCGGCCAGCCGGGCACCGGTCGGGCAGGTACCGGCGCTGCTCGACGAGGAGCGCCGGCTGTTCCACGTCGCGGTCAGCCGGGCCCGGCGGCGGCTGCTGGTGACCGCGGTCGCATCCGGCGGCGATCGGCAGCGACGGCGAGGAGCAGCCCAGCCGGTTCCTGCCCGAGCTCCGGGTGGGTCAGCCCCCGCGAGGCACCGACAATGTCCACTCAGGACGGATCCGACGACACCACCGATGAGGGGGTGCGGGCGGGGGTGCTGCAACGGCCGCTGACCCTGGCCGCGCTGGTGGCCGAACTGCGTACGGCCCTTGGCGATCCGGACCAGCCGGCGGCGGTACGCCGGGCAGCGGCCAGCCAACTGGCCCGGCTGGCCGCCGCCGGGGTGCCCGGCGCCATCCGGACGAGTGGTGGGGCCTGCGCGAGCCTGTCCGACGACCGGCCGCTGGTCGACGGCCGGCGGCCGGTCAGGGTCAGTCCATCCGCAGTGGAGAGCGCGCTGGGTGCGGCCTGCGCTGGCTGCTGGAGCGGCATGGTGGCAGTCGACCCGGCCGCGGCCAAGCAGGGCGTCGGTAACCTGGTGCACGCCGCCGCGATGCTGGCCGAGGACCCCGGCGGGCCGTTGACGCCGACGCCATTCGTGGCCTACGTGGCCGATCGGTTCGACGCGATCGAGCTTGCCGCCCGCTGGCTCGGCCAGCGCGAACGCGACCGGGCCGAGGATGGTGGACAAGCTGCTGAGCTGGCTGGCCGGCAACCCCGCCGGCTGTTGGCCATCGAGAAGGCGTTCGAGAGCAAGCTGCCGCCAGACCCGGACCCGAGGTGCCGCGGGTGGTGCTGAAGGGTCGGGTGGACCGGCTGGAACGCGACGAGCAGGGCCGACTGGTCGTGGTGGACCTGAAGACCGGCAAGCCGGCGCGCCGGTGACCGAGCGGGACGGTGGTGAGCATCCGCAGTTGGCGCGTATCAGGCGGCGATCGAGGAGGGGGCGTTCGCCGAGTTCGGCGACGAGTCCGGCGGCGCCGCGATGGTCGCAGCTCGGCACGAGCCACACCGGGACGCCGGCGGTCCAGGCCCAGCCGCCACTGTCCGAAGGGCCGAGGCCGGTGGGCGACGCCTGGTGCGGCGGACCGCCGGTACGATGGCCGCGTCCACCTTCGCCGCCGTGGTCAACTCGGGTGCCGGGTCTGCTCGGTGCGTACCGCGTGCCCGGTGTCCGGTAAGGGGAGGTGGTCGAGCCGCCGATGAACGCGCCCAGAGCAGCCGTGACTCGGGCCGCGCTCTTCGCGCCGGACGCCGACGCCCCGGGCTGCGGACGCGGCCCCGGTACACGCCGAACGAGCTGGCAGCTGCCCGAGCTGCCGGTGCCGACCCGGGAGCAGGGCGATCATCGCCGCGCCGGACGAGCCGCTGCTGGTGGTCGCCGGTGCCGGCTCCGGCAAGACCGAGACTATGGCCGCCCGGGTGGTCTGGCTGGTCGCCAACGCGTACGTGCGCCCCGAGCAGATCCTCGGCCTGACCTTCACCCGCAAGGCCGCCGGCGAGCTGGCGCACCGGTGCGGATCCGGCTCGACCAGCTCATCCGTCGGCGGGCCGGCCACTGCCGGGGCATGCGCGACGACACCTGGCCGGCGAGCCGACCGTCTCCACCTACCACTCGTACGCCGGGCGGATCGTCGCCGAGCACGGGCTGCGCGCCGGGCTACGAGCCGAGCACCCGGCTGCTCACCGAGGCGTCCCGCTGGCAGCTCGTCGACCTGCTCGTGCGCAGCTACGACGGCGACATGTCCGAGGTGGACCGAATGCGGCAGGCCACCGTCACCGACGCGGTGCTGGCCTCGCCGGGCGAGCTGGACGAGCACCTGGTCGACCGGAACGAGCTGGCCGCCTGGACCGGCCGCTTCTTCGCCGAGGTGCGTCCGCCCCGGCCGGGTGCTACGCCGACGTGCCGGAAGGCTCGCACCCAACGGAACCGGCTGCGGCTGCTGCCGCTGGTCCGGGCGTACGCCCGGCGCAAGGACGACTTCGAGGCGATGGACTTCGCCGACCAGCTCGCCCGGGCGGCCCGGGTGGCGCGGGACCACCCGAGCGTGGCGGTGATCGAGCGGGACCGGTTCCAGGTGGTGCTGCTCGACGAGTACCAGGACACCAGCCACGCGCAGGTGGTGCTGCTCAACGCGCTCTTCGGCGGCGGCCACCCGGTCACCGCGGTCGGCGACCCGTGCCAGTCCATCTACGGCTGGCGCGGGGCCAGCGCCGGCACGCTGGACCGGTTCCCCGGCCGAGTTCGCCCGCGCCGACGGCGCGCCGGCGCCGAGTGCTCGGCCTCGCCCGCAGCTGGCGAACCGCGCCGCAGATCCTCGGCGTCGCCAACGCGATGTCGGTGCCGCTGCGGGCGGCCGGCGCCCGGGTGCCGCGAGCTGCACGCCGCGCTCAGCGTCCGGGATCCGATCCCGCACCGCAGCGCCCGAGGGCGGGCCGCCGGCACCGTGCACTGCGCGCTACTGCCGACGTACGCCGACGAGGCCGACTGGATCGCCGACAGCGTGCTGGCGGCCTGGCGGGGGGCGGCCGGGATGCCGGGCGCCCTGCCCGAGCACCCCGGTGCCCGGCGGCCCACCACGGCGGTGCTGGTGCGGCTGCGCAGCCAGATCCCCGCCATCGAGACGGGCGCTGCGGGCCCGGGGCCTGCCGGTCGAGGTGGTCGGGCTGGGCGGCCTGCTGGACACACCCGAGGTTCGGGACGTGGTCTGCACCTTGCGGGTGCTCGCCGATCCCGACCGACGGGGCGGCGCTGCTGCGGCTGCTCACCGGGGCGCGCTGGCGGATCGGGCCGCGCGACCTGGTCGCCCTGCACCGGCGGGCCGGAGGCCATCGCCCGGCACGCCGTCGGGAAGCCGGCCGGCGGTGCGAGCAGGGCGTGGGCCGGAGATCGAGGAGCCGGTGGGCGGGCACGACGGAGGCGATCCTGGTCGAGGCGCTGGCCGACTCGCGGCCGGCGCAGGGCCGTGGTATTCGGCGGAGGGTCTGCGCCGGCTGCGTCGTGCGGGATGGAGCTGGCGCTGCTGCGTGCCGGCTGGACCAGTCCCTGCCGGAGCTGGTGGCGGACATCGAGCGGACCATCGGGCTGGACGTGGAGGTGGCGGTCCGGGCACGGCGGGACGGCACCGGCGACGCCGGCCTGGCCCGGGCCCACCTGGACGCGCTCGGTGACGTGGCGGCCCGGTTCAGCGGCGAGACGACGGCGCGCACCCTGCCGGCTTTCCTCGCCTACCTGGCCGCCGCCGAGGACGAGGAGCGCGGGCTGACTCCGGGCGAGGTCGAGGTCGTCGCCGGCGCGGTGCAGATCCTCACCGCGCACGCCGCCAAGGGCCTGGAGTGGGACGTGGTGGCGGTGGCCGGGCTGATCCGAGGAGGCATGCCCGGCCAGAGCGCAAGTCAGCGACCACTGGCTCAACGGGATGGGCGTGCTGCCGTTCCCGCTGCGCGGCGACGCGGACGGGCTGCCCGAGCTGGGCCTCGGCCGAGGCGGTGGACCAGCGCAGGGTGGCGCGCGCGCTGGAAGCCTTCGACGACGACTGGCGGGCGCACGAGGAGCGGGAGGAACGCCGGCTGGCGTACGTGGCGGTGACCCGGCCCCGGCACCTGCTGCTCTGCTCCGGCTACTGGTGGGGGGAGGGGCTGCGCGAGCCGCGGGCGGTGTCGGTGTTCCTGCCGAGATGCCGAAGTGTGCCTGGCCGGCGCGGCCGGGCACCGGTGGACGACTGGGCACCGGGCCGGCGGCGACGCGGGGAAACCAACCACCGAGGGTGCCCGGGCGGAGGGAGGCTACCCGCTCGGTGCTCGGCCCGCGCTGGCCGAGGCGCCGCTGGTCTCGCTTCCTCGCCGGCCGGTGGTGGCCCGCGGGGCGGCGATGGTCCGGGCCGCGGCGGCGCGGGCACCTGAGTCGTCTCGGCGGAGGAGCCCGACGATCGACCCGGAGGTGGTCCGCTGGCGGCGGAGACCGATTTGCTGCTGGCCGAGCGGGCGGAGCTGGCCCACCGGGCGAGGCGGTCGACGTCGAGCTGCCGGCGGCACCTGTCGGTGACCCAGCTGGTGGCGTTGCGCCGCGAGTCCGGTGGCGCTGGCCCGGGCGCTGCGTCGGCCGATGCCGGACGCGCCCAACCCGTACGCCCGGCGCGGCACCGCCTTCCACGCCTGGCTGGAGCAGCGCTTCGGCGCCGAGCGGCTGCTGGACGTGGACGAGCTGCCCGGCGCGGCGGACGAGGGCGCGGCCCCGGCGAGGCGAGCTCGACGAGCTGCAGGAGGCGCTTCCTGGCCAGCGAGTGGGCCGAGCGGATGCCGGTGCCGAGGTGGAGGTGCCGTTCGCGACGCTGATCGCCGGCGTGGTGGTCCGGGGCCGGATGGACGCGGTTTTCACCCGTGCCCGGCGGCCGGACATACGACGTGGTCGACTGGAAGACCGGTCGCCAACCCACCGGGCGGGAGGCCGAGGCGGCGGCGGTGCAGCTCGCGGTCTACCGGCTGGCCTGGGCCGAGCTGGCCGGCGTGCCGGTGGAGCGGGTGGGCGCCGGCTTCCACTATGTCCGGGACGGGGTCACCGTCCGGCCGGCCGACCTGCTGGACGCGCAGGCGTTGATGGCCCTGGTGGCAGGCCTGCCCCAGGCCGGCAGCTCGCCCGGGCCGGACAGCACGAGTAGCCCGGCGGCCGTAGCCTCGGGGGGATGAACACCGCGCGCCCGTCCGGGTCGCCGTCCGGCCTGCCCACGTTTGCCGCCGGACCGGTGACGGGTGGGCGTGGCGGCCCGCCACCGCCGGCCTGGCCGGTGCCAGACGTCCTCTCCGCCGGCCCACCACCGGGCCGGGCCTCCCGGGCGCCCCTGTTCTGGTACGGGTCGGTGGCCGCGGCGACGCTCGTCATCGGGGTCGTGGTCCTGCTGATCATGCTCCTCGGCGGACAGTTGGGCTCCGGCAACGGTCCGCTGCGTGCGAAGGCGCATCAGCCCAGCGATCTCCGGCCGCCGTTGGCCAAGCTGTGTCCGGCACCCACCGGGGCCGCACCGTCCAACCAGCCGGCGCCGCCGCCACCGCCCGGCCCTCGGACCATCGACACGACAGCGGGCATCTCGTACGCCGCATACGGCGAGCCCTGGCGGCCTTGGGACACGATCTGGCGGATGGGCACGCTGGCGGTGCCGTACGGCGTGGGCCAGCATTTCATCACCGAGACGTACCCCAACGGGGACTACGAGGCATCGATTCTGTCCGCCGCGGTTGCGGCCGCGGTCAACGACAGCACCGCGATCGACCTGGTGTGCACCGGCAAGCAGGTGGCCGCCGACGTGCGGGCCGAGTACTACCCCCAGCCCAACACGCGTGAGCTGTTGCGGGAGGAACAGACCACACTCGGTGGCCGGCCGGCGTGGCTGACCACGTTCCGGCTGCACTTCGACGAACCAGGCCTGACCGCGAAGAGCGAACTGGTCGGACTGGCGCTGGTCGACGTGGGGCGGCCCACGGCAGCGATCATCTACGTTTCCATCCCCGACACCCACCGCCAGTGGGAACACGTGGTGGACGAGGTACTCGCCTCCATCCGACCCACCTGACCCCTGCCGCCGGCGCAGGTGGGCGCGCCGCGACCCACGCCGGGGCCGCGGTGTCCTAGCGACCGGTTAGCCTTCATAGCGTGTCGGGTCACGATCAGTCTGTCGGTACGACAGCCACGTCCGCTCTCGAGCGGTTCACCCTCGACAACGGCCTGCGGGTGGTGCTCGCCCCCGACCGTCGCGCCCCGGTCGATCGGGGTCGCGGTGGTCTACGACGTCGGCATCCGATCCGAGCCCGAAGGGCGCACCGGCTTCGCCCACCTCTTCGAGCACCTGATGTTCCAGGGCTCGGAGAACCTGGAGAAGCTGGCCCACTTCCGCCATGTGCAGGGTGCCGGCGGCACCTTCAACGGCTCGACCCACCTCGACTACACCGACTACTTCGAGACACTGCCGAGCAACGCCCTGGAACGGGCGCTGTTCCTCGAGGCCGACCGGATGCGCGGCCCCCGGCTGACCGAGGAGAACCTGCGCAACCAGGTCGACGTGGTCAAGGAGGAGATCCGGGTCAACGTGCTCAACCGGCCCTACGGCGGATTCCCGTGGCTGACGCTGCCGCCGGTCATGTTCGACACCTTCCCCAACGCGCACGACGGCTACGGCGTCCTTCGATGACCTGGAGTCGGCCGACGGTGCGCCGACGCCGGCCGACTTCTTCCGCCGCTACTACGCCGCCGGCAATGCCGTGCTCGCGGTGAGCCGGGGACCTCGACGTGGCCGAGGCGATCGAAGCTGATCGAGCGGCACTTCGGCGACGTGCCGGCCCGGCCCGCGCCGCAGCGGCCCGACGTTCGCCGAGCCCGACCTGACCGCCGAGCGGCGCAGCACGTACACCGACCGCTGGCGCCGCTGCCGGCTGTGGCGGCCGCCTGGCGGGTGCCCGACCCGGTGACCGACTTCGCCGGCTACCTGCCGTACGTGGTGCTGGCCGAGGTGCTCACCGACGGTGACGCGTCCCGGCTGGTCGAGCGGCTGGTGCAGACCGGACCGCAGCGTCACCCGCGTCGGCGGCTACCTCGAGCTTCATGGGCGACCCTTCGACGTGCGCGACCCCACCGCGCTGCTGCTGCAGGCGCACCTGCCGCCCGGGCGGCGACGTCGACGGGGTGCTGCGCGACCTTCGAAGAGGAGCTGGACCGGGTGGCCACAGAACGGGCTGGAGAGGGGGAGCTGGCCCGTACCCTGGCCCGGATGTCCACGCACCTGCTGCGCGACGCCGACACGGTGTTCGGACCGTGCGCTGCGACTTGGCCGTGATGGAGCAGCAGCGCGGCGAGCCGGCCTGGTCACCGAGCTGCCCAGGTTGCTGGCGAGGTCACCGAAGAGCAGGTACGCGAGGCGGCGGCCAGCCTGGCGCCGTCGCGCCGGGCCCTGATCGAAGTCATCCCCGGAGGTGCCGCATGACGACTGTCACCGGACCGCGCGAACTGCCCGCGCTGGAGAGCAACCGGGAGCTCGTGATCCCGCCGAGTTCGGAGCGCACTCTCGCCAACGGCCTGACCGTGATCGTCATCGAGCGCAGGTCCGTGCCGCTGGTGGAGGTGCGGTTGCGGGTGCCCTTCGGCCGGACCAACCTGGACCCGCCGTTCGTGGCCAGGCGGCTCTGTTGAGCCAGACCCTGTTCTCCGGCACCGACCACGATGTCCACTGTGGATATCGCCGCGGCGTTGCAGACCGTGGGTGGTGCGCTGTCGGCCGGTGTCGACTCCGATCGACTGCTCATCTCCGGCAACGGGCTGGCCAGTGGGCTCGGCCGGATCTTCGAGATCATGGCCGACGTGCTGCACAACGCCTCATATCCGCAGGGCGAGGTGGCCACCGAGCGGGCCCGCCTCATCGACCGGCTCCAGGTGGCGCAGAGCCAGCCGGCGCATCTGGCCCGGGTGGCCTTGTTGCGCGGATGTATGGGCAGCACCCGTACGCGGTGCAGACCCCGACGGTGGCCGACGTGGCCGTGCTGGGCACGCCTGAGCTGGCGCACCTGCACGCCAACCGGATCCGGCCGTCCGGGGCCGCCCTGGTGGTGGTCGGCGACATCGACGCCGAGGCCAGCCCTGGACCAGGCCGAGCAGGCGCTCGGAACCTGGTCGGGCGGAGCGGGCGACGCGAGCATGCCGCCCATCCCGCCGCTGGCCAGCGGTCCGATCGTGCTGGCCGACCGGCCCGGATCGGTGCAGTCATCGATCCGGCTCGCCCTGCCGGCGGTTGGCCGAACCCACCCCGACCACGCCGCGCTGCAGTTGGCGAACCTCATCTTCGGTGGCTACTTCTCGTCCCGCTGGGTGGAGAACATCCGCGAGGACAAGGGCTACACGTACGGCCCGCACTCCATTGTGGACCACTCGATCGCCGGGTCGTCGGTCATCCGTCGGCCGAGGTGGCCACCCCGGTCACCGCGGCCGCGTTGCTGGAGACCTGGTACGAGCTGGGCCGGCTGGCCACCGTTGCGCCCGGCCAGGACGAGCTGGAGCAGGCTCGGCAGTACGCACTCGGCTCGCTCCTGCTGGGCATGTCCACGCAGGCCGGACTGGCTGGACTGGCCAGCTCGTACGCTGGCATTCGGGCTGCGGCTGGACTTCCTGGCCGAGCATGCGGTGCGGCTGGCCGCGGCGTCACGCGAGGAGGTGGCCGCCGCGGCTGGCGCGTACCTGGCCCCGGCCAAGGCGGCCACGGTCGTGCTCGGCGACGCCAGCCTGGTCGAGAACTCATTGGCCACCCTCGCTGCGGTGACCGGCACGGCCGCACCGGTGGACACCTCCGCCGGCGTCGAGAACCCCCAGCCGGAGAGTGAGGGTGACTGACGCCCGGCCTCGCCGGTGGACCGCACCAGCCCTGTCGCGCTCGACTTTGGACAGAGCCGCGCAGTTGCGTACGGACGAAGTCTGGTTGGGTGAGGCGTGGCTGCGCTCCCGGGTCCTGGTGATCTGGGACGGCACCGCGCTGGTGGCCGGCGAGCACCTGGTGCTCGTCGCGCCCACTGCCGCGCCGGACGGCGAGCGGCTGTTCCTCGGCGTGGACTCGTCCGGCATCCCGTACTTCGCCGTGGTTGCCCCGTTGCCGGAAACCCGGGCGAACGACCTGGCCCGCCCCTACGGCATTCGCGAGGTTGGTCACCTGCTGACTGACTTCGAGGCGGGGCTGCTGATGACCGCGGTCTCGTTGGCGAACTGGCACGCCCGTTATGCCTTCTCGCCCAGCACGGGCCAGCCGACGACAGTCCGTGACGGCGGCTGGGTGCGTACCGACGAATCCGGCGGCCAGCTGTGGCCGCGCACGGACCCGGCCGTGATCGTGTTGGTCCACGACGGCGAGCCGGGTGAGGACGGTGCCTGCCTGCTGGGCAGCAACGCCGCCTGGCCCCGGGGGCTGGACGGTGCGCTACCGCGATACTCCTGCCTGGCCGGTTTCGTGGAGCCGGGCGAGTCCGCCGAACAGACGGTGCTGCGCGAGGTGTCCGAAGAAGTCGGCGTCCGGGTGTTCGACCTGAGCTACGTGGCCAGCCAGCCCTGGCCGTATCCGGGTTCACTCATGCTCGGCTTCCACGCGCTGGCGGACCCGGACGAGCAGATCACCGTGGATCCGGCGGAGATCGCCGACGCGCGCTGGTTTACCCGTACCGAGATCCGCGCCGCCGCGGCTGGAGATCCGGACGCCGGCTTCGGCATCCCCAAGCAGTCGTCGATCGCTCATTTTCTCATCCTCAAGTGGCTCAACGACCCCGACTGAGACAACAGTATGGAAAGAGGGCTTTCGAAAGAAGGCTTTCGTTGGTTATGCTGCCCCCATGAACGAGGACCGGGTCAACGACCACGGGGTGGACGGCGACAGGCCGGGCACAACGACGCCGGTCCGGCGGATGCGCGATGCCAACATGCTGCGGGCGCTGGCCCATCCGGCCCGGATCCGGTTGCTGGAGGAGTTGGCCCTGGCCGGACCGATGACGGCGACCGAACTGGCGGCACGGGTGGGCGAGAGCGCCGCCAACTGTTCCTGGCATCTGCGGCAGCTGGCCAAGTACGGATATGTGGAAGAAGCGGGTGGCGGAGCCGGTCGCGCGGCGACCGTGGCAGGTCGTGATCCGGCGTAACCAGTGGGAGCAGAGTCCCGACGACCCGGAGTTGGCCGCCGCGGGCGAGGCACTGTCTGATCTGGTGCTCGCCCGCGAGGTGGCCGCCCTGGAGCAGTGGCGCTCGTCGGCACATCAAGACAGGCCGGAATGGCGCGAGGCGCCGTTCGTGTCGCAGTCCATGGGCTGGCTGACCGTAGACGAACTCGCCGAAGTCAACGAAGAGATCTCCGCGATCCTGGTGCGCTATCTGGACCGGCTCAATGACCGGGCTTCACGTCCAGCGGGCGCGCGTCCCATCCGGTTCATGGCCTGGGGCGTACCGGCCGACGGGTACCCCGCGGCCGGCGACCAGGGACCGACCGCCAGCTAGACGTCGTCAACCGCGCCGGGCACCTGCATCCCAGGCGCGAGACCATACCTGCCCGAAAGGGGCCCCTGCATGCGAACCGTGCTTCGCCGGAAAGACTTCCGGCTCCTGTTCACCGGGATCTTCGCCGCGATGGTCGGCGAATCCGCGCTGTTGCTGGTGTTGGCGATCTGGGTCAAGTCGCTGACCGGTTCCAACGGGCTGGCGGGAGCGACGCTGTTCGCCGTGGTCGCCCCGGCGCTGGCCGCGCCGTTGCTCGGCTGGGTGGTGGACCGCTTTGCTCGCAAGCCTTTTCTCGTGGTCAATCTCGTGGGCACCAGCCTGGCGTTGGCCCCGTTGTTCCTTGTCCGGGATTCCGGCCGGATCTGGCTCATCTATACCGTGGCCGTCCTGTACGGCGTTTCGATGCTGTTCACCAGCGCAGCCCTGGGTGCGCTGATCAAGGAGATCCTGCCGGAGGAACTGCTGGCCGAGGCCAACGGCGCACTGCAGACGGTGCGGCAGGGTTTGCGGTTGGTGGCGCCGCTCGGCGGAGCCGCATTGTTCAGCGCGGCCGGAGGTCACGCCGTGGTGATCTTGTCCATCTGCTTCCTGCTGATCGGCGCGGCCACGATCTGGACGCTGCGGGTACGCGAAGAGCCGGTGCCGCCGGCGGAGTCGCACTGGCGGGCCGAGGTGGCGGCCGGCGTGCGGTTCCTGTTCGGCCAACCAGGGTTGCGCCGCTCGACACTGGGCCTGGCCTTCGCCGTGGCCGTGATCGGGATGGTCGAGTCACTGATCTTCGCGTATGTCGACGCCGGACTGCACCGCTCACCAGCGTTCGTCAGCGTGATCGTGTGTGTACAGGGCGTGGGTGGACTCACCGGCGGACTGATCGCGGCCAAGGTGGTGGGGCGACTGGGCGAGATCGGCGCCACCGCGGTGGGTGTGTTCGCGTTCGGGCTGGCCTTCGCCGGGTTCGCCTATCCGAATCTGGCCTTGGGGTTCGTGGCGGCCGTGGCGGCCGGGTTGGGCATCCCGTTGTCCATTGTCGGCTTCAACACCTTGTTGCAGCGGGTCACCCCGCCACCCTTGATGGGCCGGGTCGGGGCCGCCTCGGAAGCTGTCATCAGTACGCCGCAGGCCCTGTCCATCTTGGTGGGCGCGGCGCTCGTGTCGCTGGTCGACTTCCGACTGCTCTTCGTGGTGATGGCCGTGCTGATGTTTGTCGCCTCCTGGTATCTGTGGGCGGGACGGTCGTTGTCCAACCGCCCCGACGCCAAACAGTTCGACGATGCCGTGGTGGCATCGGTGACCGACTCGACGACCCCGGTCAGCCCGCCGCAAGCCGTTGCTTGACCTGCACGATGCTCGGGTTCGTCAACGCGGTGCCGTCCGGGAAACGCACGGTGGGAACGGTCTGGTTGCCGCCGTTGATGCTGCGGACGAACTCGGCCGCGTCCTCGTCCCGCTCGATGTCGATGACTTGGTATTCGATGCCTTCCCGGTCCAGTTGGGACTTGAGGCGGTGGCAGTAACCGCACCAGGACGTCGAGTACATGGTCAGCACGGAGTTCCTCCCGGGGTTGAAGCGGCCTCGAGCAACGAGCCCCCCACCTGTGTGGGGCCTAGCGGTAACGTCGTACCGGGCTGGGATGATGCCTGACTGTGTCGAGTTCCTCAGCGGCGAGGTCTTCAGCGGATGCGTCGGTGCGTCAGCCGGACGCGGCCGTGGCGGTCCTCGCGGGGCTGGACGAGCAACAGCGGGCCGCGGTGACCGCGCCGGCCGGCCGGGTGTGCATCCTGGCTGGCGCCGGTACGGGTAAGACGCGCGCCATCACACACCGCATCGCCTATCGCGTGCACACGGGTGAGATCGAGGCTCGACACGTGCTCGCGGTCACCTTCACCGCACGGGCCGCGGCCCAGATGCGAAACCGGCTGGCCGACCTGGGTGTGCCGTCGGTGCAGGCGCGCACGTTCCACGCGGCGGCGCTGCGCCAACTGCGGTACTTCGCTGAGCGCCTGCTGGCGGGTCGGCAGTTGCCGGAAGTGGTGGACAGCAAAGCCCGGCTGGTCACTCTGGCGGCCGCGCGGGCCGGCCTGCGCACCGACCGTACCGGCGCGAGGGACCTGGCCGGCGAGATCGAGTGGGCCAAGTCGAGCCTGATCGAGCCGTCGGACTACGCCGTCGCCGCGGTCCGGGCGGGCCGCGAGCCGCCCCAGGATCCGGCCAAGATGGCCGAGATCTACGCCGCGTACGAGCAGGTGAAGCGGTCCGCCGGCGTGATCGACTTCGAGGATCTGCTGCGGGCGGCGGTCTGGGGGATCGAGGAGCACCCCGATGTCGCCGAACAGGTGCGCGCCCAGTACCGGCATTTCGTGGTGGACGAGTACCAGGACGTGAACCCGGCCCAGCAGCGGCTACTGGAGGCGTGGCTGGGCGAGCGGGACGACCTCACCGTGGTCGGCGACGCCAGCCAGACCATCTATTCGTTCACGGGCGACCTCGTCGACGTACCTGGTGGACGTCGCCCGCGGCGCCGGGATGGGCAGTCCGGCACGTTGGTCCGATTGGTCCGGGACTACCGGTCCACCCCGCAGGTGGTGGCTCTGGCCAACCAGGTCATCCGGCTTGCCCGCGGCGCCGAGGCGCGGTTGCGGCTCGAATTGGTCGGTCAGCGCCCGGCTGGGCCTGATCCGGTGGTGCGGGCGTGTCCGGACGAGCCGACCGAGGCCGCCGGGGTGGCGACCCGGTGCGCCGAACTGATCGCGGCCGGGACCCCGGCCAGCGAGATCGCCGTACTGTTCCGGACCAACGCGCAGTCTCAGGCGTACGAGGAGGCGCTGGCTGAGGCGGGGGTGCCCTACGTGGTGCACGGGGCGGAGCGGTTCTTCGAGCGGGCCGAGGTACGCCAGGCGATGGTGGCGCTGCGAGGAGCCAGCCGAACCACGCCGGAGGAAACCTCGCTGCGCTCGGCCGTACGGGATGCGTTGGAGGCGGTCGGCTGGCGGCCGGATGCTCCGCCACCCGGTGGCGCGGCCCGGGAACGGTGGGAGGCGGTGGCTGCCCTGGCCGGACTGGCCGAGGAATTCGGCGACGACCGTTCGTTGGCCGAGTTCGGTGAGGAGTTGGCCCGCCGGGCCACGCAACAGCACGCGCCCACGGTGGCCGGGGTCACCCTGGCCAGCCTGCACTCGGCGAAAGGCCTGGAATGGGACGCCGTGTTCCTGGTCGGCCTGGTCGAGGGGGTCCTGCCCACCGCGTACGCGAAGACGGCCGCGGCGGTCGAGGAGGAACGGCGGCTCTTCTACGTCGGCATCACCCGGGCGAGGCAATGGCTGACCCTGTCCTATCCGTTGGCTCGGGCGCCAGGCGGGCGGCAGCGACGCGCATCACGTTTCCTGGTGCTCGAGGAGTCGGCGGCTCCGGCCGGCCGGCGGGAGACCCGGGATCCGGATGGCACCAGGCGCCGGGTGATCGCGGTCACCTGTCGGGTCTGCGGCGCGACCCTCACCGGCGCGGCCGACCGCAAGCTCGGCCGGTGTGCCACTTGTCCGTCCACTCTGGACGAGGAGCTGCTCGGGCGGCTGCGCGACTGGCGGCAGGGAATCGCCGCGGCACAAGGGGTTCCGGCGTACGTGGTGTTCACCGACGCGACCATGATCGCACTTGCCGAGCGTCGGCCCAGCGCGATGGAGCAACTGGTGGACATCGCCGGTATCGGACCCCGCAAAATGGGCCTGTACGGGGCGGCGGTGCTGGCTCTGGTGGCTGGCGCCCGGCCGGTTGATCTTCTGTCGGTGGCGGGTGTGCACAGTCCCTGAGCTGGCCACGAAAAAGTTCGGCAACGTCTTCGTAAATTCGTTTGCCCTGCCGCCGGGTCGGGCCTTAGCCTTCTGTCACCGGCAAACGCTGGACCGCGCCTGCGGTCGCGCGCGAGCGGGAACTCAAGAACGCCACAGCAACGTCGTCCGGTGACGACGAGCCCTGGAGTAGAGAGGCGGTGAGCCCGGTGGAGAACTTCGACATGAACCTCCGACCGTTGGCGGTGCCGCCTGCTCGCGTGTCCGCGCTCGCCGTCGCGCCCTCGGCCCAGGTTTGCACCCTCGGCCGGCCGGCTGTCGAAATCCAGGTCCGCACCTCGCCCTCGTTCCTGTTCCCGTCGAGCTGGAACGCGGCCGACAAGATCAACAACGAGGCGACTCGCAACTTCGACGGAGTCGATCAACGCGACAACTACAACGGCACCACCAGCGCCATGGGCGAGGGTACGGCCACGCCGCTGTCCTACCAGCAGAAGGTTTCCGGCACCCGGAGCCTGCTTGGTCGGATCGGCAAGGCCAAGGGCGGAGACGCCCGCGGGATCCCACCTCGAGGAAGGCCGGTCTAGAACTTCTAGACCATCCGGCTCACCTCGAGGCCGCGGAACCCGTAACCGGGATCCGCGGCCTCTGTCATGTGCCCCCTCGCAAGCCCATGCTCCAACGTCGTGAACACGCGACGGGAGAGCCCGATTCACAAGATCACCAACGAACGAGCGAGGAAGGTGAACTGGGATGACTCTGGCGTTCGCTCCGCTTGACAGCGACGTGTTCAACACGAGCGTGCTCACTGTCGGGATGGACTCGGAGCTGCCGTGCCGCCAGTACGACCCGGATTTGTGGTTCGCCGATGTACCGGCTGACCTCGAGGTCGCGAAGACTCTGTGCGGGGGCTGCCCGCTCAAGGTCGAGTGCCTCGCAGGCGCGGTAGAACGGGCCGAGCCCTGGGGTGTCTGGGGTGGAGAGATCTTCGAGCGTGGCGCGGTTGTTCCGCGCAAGCGGCCTCGTGGCCGTCCACGCAAGGAGGACCTTGCCCAGGATGCTCTGCTGCGTGTCGAGGTCGCCAACCGGACGAGCGTGTCTGTCGCTCGGCAGGTTGCCTGATCTCTCAGTAAGACAACAACTTTTCCCACGAGGCACGAACTGATGGAGAACGCGATGACCAACATGACTGTTCCGATGATCCGCCCGACTGCATACACCGTCGACTCACAGCCCACACGCTCGAGGAGTAGCGCAATGAATATCATCAATGAAGCCTTATCGCGCGCACGAATGCGATCGCCTCAGAACGATCAACTCTGAGGCTCGCCGTCCGGCCCGTCGCATCGCGATCCAGGCCCGCCATCAGCAAGCACGCGAACTGGGCAACCTCTCCCAGTACGGCATCCGCTGAGTGGCCGCGTCGCCGACTGACGCGTAGTTCACAGCGCCCGCCCCCAACGCAAGGGGGCGGGCGCCGTCCGTTTTGCGGCTACTTCTTCTTTGTGGCTACTTCTTCTTTGTGGTGACCGGTTCGGCGAAGCCGGGTAGCCAGCGTTCCACCACGCCGCGGTACGCCGCCCGTGCCTCGAGCTGACACAGCACGCCGATCGAACCGAGCGTGACTCGGTGGATCATCATGTACGACGGTGGCAGGTTGAGGTTGCGACTGAGCTGGAAGGCCGATCCGCGCGGGTTGGCCAGCCGGGTCGCCTGGGCCCGCAGCCAGGCGCGGGTGAACTGGAACTCGTCCACCGTCAACGGTTCCAGGATCGGCCGGACGAATTCGAGCACTTCGTGGGCATCGATGTCCGCATCGCCCTTCACGAAGCCCTCGGTGCGCAGACCGGCGAGTACCTCGTTGGCGTGCCCGGTGATGGCGAGCCTGGTCAGCCGACCCAGCGGCTCCGGATGACCGCCCGGCATGCGGGCCACGGCACCGAAGTCGAGGACACCGAGGCGACCGTCGTCGAGGATCCGGAAGTTGCCTGGGTGCGGATCGGCGTGCAGCAGTCCGGCCCTGGTCGGCGCGGAGAAGTGCAGCACCGCCATGCGTAGGCCAGCCAGGTCGCGTTCCTCGGCGGTGCCGGCCGCGATCACCCGCGCCATCGATATGCCCTCGACCCATTCGCTGACCAGCACCCGGGGCGAGGCGGCCACCACACGGGGCACCATGATCTCCTCGTCACCCGCGTATGCCTTGGCAAAAGCCTTCTGCGCTGCGGCTTCCAGTTCGTAGTCGAGCTCCTCGGTGACTCGGGCCCGCAGTTCCGCGATCAGCGGCTTGATCTCCAGCCCCGGCTGGATCACCTTGAACATGCCGCCGAGGCGGGACAGCTGGTTCAGATCGGCGATCAGCGCCTGACCGGCGCCCGGATACTGGATCTTGACGGCGACCTCGCGGCCGTCCTTCCAGGTGGCCCGGTGGACCTGGCCGATACTGGCCGCGGCGGCGGGGGAGTCGTCCAGTTCCCGGAACCGCTGCCGCCAGCGCGCGCCCAGTTCCGCCTCGAGCACCTTGTGCACGCTCCCGGCCGGCATCGGCGGCGCGGCTTCCTGAAGCTTCGTCAGCGCGGCCCGGTATGGTGCGGCGACCTCTTCGGGCAGGGCCGCCTCGAAGACGGACATGGCCTGGCCCATTTTCATGGCCCCGCCCTTGAGCTGCCCCAGCACCTTGAACAGCTGTTCCGCGGTGCGCTGTTGGATTTCCGCGGAGATCACATCACCAGCCACACCGGTGACTCGCTTACCGAGTCCGATCGCGGCCCTCCCGGCTAACCCCAGCGGAAGCGCCGCCAGCCGCGCGGTGCGGCCTACGGCGTTGCGCGGGATGTCGCTCACGCGGTCAATTGAAACACTAGGTCGCCGTCGCGGGGGGTTCGGTCTGACGAGACCTCACTCTCGTCCGGCATCCGCACTTGGGGTGCTGGCTCCAACGCCGGCGGGTGGACTGCCCCGGCCCGGCGATTTCCACCGTAGCGCCCAGAGTTGCCGGCACCCGGCCATCGATGTGGGCAAGCACCTCCGCGGCCGCGTAGGCGGCTCCGGTCAGCGCGGTCACCGCGGTGACGGGTTCGACCGCGTCCGGACCGGTGTGTAGTTGCGCCGCCACTATCCGCCAGGCCGGATCCCGATCGATGCGATGCAGGTCCAGGCAGTTGAGACAGGGCGTCGTTCCCGGCCGTACCAGTGGCCCCACCACCACAGTCCCGTCCCGGATGGAGACGGCAAGGTGGGCCAGCCGACGACTGCCGTACGAGAGCGCGGTCAATGCTGCCGGTGCGTGGAAGCCGACCAGCACAGCGAAGGTCGCCCGGGCCGGCCGCAGCGCGGTGACCTGGACTTCCGGCGCCGCCCGTCGTACCGCCTCCGCCGCGGCCACCCCACGAGGACGCTGGGCGTCGGAGGGTAGGAGACCCGCCGGCACCGCGTCGGACAGCCGGGCGAGGCCGGTCACGTCGGTGTTGACATGACCGATGCCCGCCGAGGCCAGCGTCGAGGCGATCGGCACGGCAAGCCGACTCGATCCGGTGATCAGTACCTGCGCGGCCAGCCGGCGGCGGATGGTCGCGGCCGGGTTGTGGTGCTGGTTGCGGTCGGGTCCGGGCAGCGCCAACGCGGCGGTTTCGAGATCAAGTCGCCGCCGGACCGGGTCAGGCAGCTCGGCCGGATTGAGGCAGTGGGCGTCCACGACCAGGCCGGTGCGGGTCAGTTCGGCCAGCATCGTGGTCGCGTCCTCGGCGCCGATGCCGTGCCGGCCCGCCGCCCGTACCAGACCGGCCTCGGTGAGGGTGCCGTCGAGCAGGTCGAGTAGTCGGGCGCAGCGGGGGTCGCTGAACTCCAGTACGACCGCTCGGCGGGGGTCCGTGCCCAGTTGCACCCGGTGTGGATCACGCCACAAACGGCGTACGGCCGGCAACAGAATGGGACGGCGAGCGGGAAGTCGGCTCATGGTCGGACATCGTGTCACTGGATGTGGCCGGCTCGTCCGGGTTATCCACAGCCTGGTGCGCAGGGCCGGCAGGGGGTGACAAAACGACACGCCGCCCTGTCCACATCGACAGGGCGGCGCTGAGGAAGCAAACCTTGCCTGAGTTTCCTAGCCTGAGTTTCCTAGGCCGAGTTTCCTAGGACGTCGGGGTCGCCTTCCCCAAGATCCGGTTCACGGTCGTTCCACAGACCGGGCACTTTCCCTTGGCCATGTTCATGCCGGTCTTGCTGACCTCGACAGTGCCTTCGAAGTCCCGCTTTTCCTTGCACTTCACGCAATAACCGTTGTACGTCTGGGCCTTTGTGGCCACGGTGTCCTCCTCCGTGGATCTTTCGCTTCTTGGCGAGTGTGCCGCTTCGCATGACCGTTACAGCGCTGGACACGCCGAGGCGACGCCTGCGTTGGTCGTGAAACCGTCACGGAATCTTCTACGCAAACCATGACTAAAGTACCTAGCTCATCCCATGATCGCGAAATTGCCCCTTGCGGGGGGTGGGGCCCGGCCGGCTACGGTCCCGAACGTGGGCGAACTCCCCCCGGTTCCCAGGCCCCGCGGAAGCCTCACCGCGAGCGTGCGAAAGCCGGTCGTCGAGGTCAGGCGCAGTATGCGCCGGCGACGCACCGTGTCCGCCTACCGCGACGGCGAGCGCGTGGTCGTACTCATCCCTGCGCAGTTCTCCGGTGCCGAGGAGCGGGAATGGGTTGACAAGATGGTGGCCCGGCTCGCCGCGCGGGAGCGGCGTGGGCACACCGACGAGGCGCTGTACGACCGGGCCCTCGGCCTGGCCGAGCGCTTCCTGCCCGAGTTCCCGCAGGCGGCGAACCCGCAGTCGGTGCGCTGGGTGCGCAACCAGAACGGCCGATGGGGCTCCTGCACGCCGGCTGACGGCAGCATCCGCATCTCCGACCGGATCCAGTCGTTCCCCGACTGGGTGATCGACTACGTGCTGCTGCACGAGTTGTCGCACCTGGTGGTGGCCAACCACAACGCCCAGTTCTGGGCCCTGGTGGCCCGCTATCCGCGCGCGGAGCGTGCCCGGGGGTATCTAGAGGGGATCTCCGCGGCAGCTGGCCTGGGCATGACCGAGGACGCCCCTTAGCGTGACTACGATGGCGCGGTGCCTCGCCGTGTCGCCGTAGCGCTGCTCGCACCTCCGGTCTGGGTGCCCCCGGGGGTTGATCGCGACGCCTGGCGTTTGGCCGTCACCGAAGATCTGCTCGACGTGTTCGCCACGATGATCGAGGTCGAGCCGGCAGTGGCGGTACTCACCTCCGACGCCGACCTGCTCGCCAACGTCGGTTGGCCCGGTCTGCGCAGCTACGTCCTGCCATCGCTCGACGTGGCCAGCGTGCTGCATGCGGTATCCGCCGACGAGTTCGACCAGGCGGTCCTGATGGCCGGTGACGCGCCGGACCTGCCCGGCATGCTGATCGCCAAGCTGCTTCGGCCACTGACCACCCGCCCGGTGGCAGCCGCGCCAGCCGGCCACGGTGGCCCTGGCGACACCGGCCTTCTAGGACTTTCTGCTCGGATTCCGGCGCCGGAGTGGTTGCCCGCAGCGGCCCTGGACGACCTCAGCCCACAGTCGCTGCGACGCCTGGCTCCGAATATCACAGACGTGGCCCCTGCCCCCGGCTGGCACCGCCTCCGTGGCCCGGCCGACCTGTCCCGCCTGGATCCGAGATTGGAAGGCTGGGACGCCACCCGGACCCTGCTCACCGCCGGGGGACCTTGGCCGCCTGAGTACCGCATCCGGTCGTCGGACGCCCAAGATCCACGCTGACAGGTCAGGCGTCCGGGGGAAAGTCGGGGAAGTCGTCGGTGGCGGCGCGGGCGAACGCGTCCGGGTCGGCGAAGTCGTCGTCGCTGGGCAGCAGGTCGGGGTGGCCCCACACCGCGTCGCGCCCCTCGACGCCTCGGTGTTCGGCCAGGGCGGCCCACAGGGCGGTTGCTTCACGCAGCCGGCGCGGGCGAAGTTCGAGGCCGACCAGTGCGGC
Source organism: uncultured Actinomycetota bacterium (assembly GCA_963742855.1). Taxonomy (GTDB): domain Bacteria; phylum Actinomycetota; class Actinomycetes; order Mycobacteriales; family Micromonosporaceae; genus CAVUNP01. Next base: position 663,252 of record CAVUNP010000007.1, read on the forward strand.
GAAGGTCTGCTCGGCCGGACCACCGGCGGCCCGACGCCGGCGGAATGTCTCGGCGAGGCGGGCGGCGTCCGGCAGGCGGTCGGCGGAGGCCCGCTCGACCACGTGTGACACCCAGCCTTCGACTAGTGCCAGCGCCGTTTCCAGCCGGAGCAGGGCCGACTTCTGGGCGGGCGAGTCGTCGGAGTTGAAGATGCCCTCGATCTGCACATCGCGCATCGACTCGGGGTCGCTGGGATCGATCCGGCCGACCGCCTCCTCGACCGCCTCGCGGTCGACCTTGATACCGCGGGCGTAGGACTCGACGGCGTTGAGGACGTGTGCGCGCAGCCACGGTACGTGCCCGAACAGGCGCTGGTGGGCGGCTTCCCGAAGGGCCGCGTACAGCCGCAATTGGTCCTCGGGGATCTCCAGGCCTTCGCCGTACGCGGCGATGTTGGCTGGAATCAACGCGGCGGTGCCGGCCGGGCCGAGGGGGAGTCCGATGTCGCCGGCGGAGAGCACCTCGGCCGCGAGGGAGCCGAGCGCGGTGCCGAGTTGGCCGCCGAAGACCGCTCCGCCGACCGACGAGAGCATCGCGGACATCGGGCCGAGCTGGGAGCGCATCTGTTCCGGTACCAGTTCGCCCATCGCGTTGGTCATCTGCGCGGCTACCGGATCGCACAGCTTCTGCCAGACCTCGAGTGTCTTCATCAGCCAGTCCGCCCGCCGCCATGCTTCGACCGAGCGGATGCCGGACGGCAGCGACGACTCCGGTTCGAGCCACAGGTCGGCCAGCCGCAGTGCCTCCTCAACCGCGGCCTTGGCCGGGGTGGCCACCGCCGGGTCGTCCTTGAGCTGGCTCTGTGCGATCTGGCGGGCGAGGTCCCAGTTCACCGGTCCGGAACCCGGGTTGGCCAGGAGGTGCTGGAGTTGCGACAGCATCGCCTGGATTTGTGCGGGATTGTTCGGATCGGGTCCGTCCGAACCGCCGGGGAGAGCAAAGCCGAACGGCGAATTGGTCATAAGTCAACGGTACTCGTCCGCTTCCACGACAAGTCGCAACGGCTGGGGAGAGGTTGAGGCCGGACCCACAGGTTCCCTCCATCGTTGCCGCGGGCGGGCGTGGGTAGGCTCGTGGCCATGCGCGATGCGTGGGGCAGGGCATGAAGCGACGTGGCGTCACCGTACTTATCGGGTTTCTGCTGGTGGCGGGCTTGAGCGTGCTTGCCCTCCAGGCTCCGGTGCCCTACGTGCAGTTGCAGCCCGGTCCGACGTTCGACACCCTGGGCAAGGACACCGAGGGCAAGGATGTCATCGAGATCACCGGCGCGGAGGCGTCGTCGTCGGCGGGTCAGCTGCGCTTTGTCACCATTGGCGTGCTCAAGGACCTGACGTTGGCCGAGGCGTTGACCGGGTGGTTGCGGCACGAGGACGCGGTGGTGCCGCGGGAGCTGATCTACCCCCCGAACCAGACCGACCAGCAGGTGGAGCAGAAGAACGCGGACGATTTCGCGAGTTCTGAATCGTCCGCACAGACGGCCGCCTTCGCCGAACTGGGCTACCCGAGCCAGATCCGGGTCAAGCAGGTCGCCGCCGGCACGCCTGCTGCCGGCAAGCTGCAGGTCGGGGACATCATCACCAGCGTCGACGGCACCTCGCTCGCGTCGCCCGACGCACTGCCGGCGGCGCTGCAGGCCAAGCCGGCCGGCACCACGTTCACCATCGGGTTCACCCGTGCTGGCACGCCCGGCACCGTGCAGGTCGCCACCGCGGCAGGCGATGACCGGGTGCCACGGATCGGGGTGGCCACCGAGGTGGTGCAGACGGCACCCTTCAAAGTGAACTTCCCGATCAAGGACATCGGTGGTCCGTCCGCCGGCCTGATGCTGGCCTTGGGCATCATCGACAAGATCAAGGCCGAGGATCTGACCGGCGGCAAGATCATCGCCGGTACCGGGACCATCGACCCGAGCGGCAATGTCGGGCCAATCGGCGGCGTGCCGCAGAAGTTGATCGCATCCAAGAATGCGGGCGCCACGTTCTTCCTCACTCCGCAGGCCAACTGCGCCGAGGCGGTGCAGAACCAGATCGCCGGGCTGCCATTGGTGCAGGTGGCGAATCTGCACGACGCACTGAACGCGTTGGCTGACATCCGCGCCGGCAAACAGCCGCCGCTGTGTCCCGGCGCCAAGTAGGCGGCCGCGGCCGCATAGCCGGTCAACCTGAGCGGAGCCTGAGTCGAGACGCGATACCGGCTGAGTCGGGCGGGAGCCTCCCAGGACCAACCCGTACTGTGTCCTCGTGGTAATGCGAAGCCCCCTACCCAAGGTCAGCCGGCGCGGCAAGGTCACCTTTGCCGTGGTCGGAGCAGTCCTCGTCGTTCTGATATTCGCCGATCAGCTCATTGACCTCTGGGTCGATTGGAAGTGGTACGGCGAGGTCGGTTACACCAATGTGTTCGGCGGACTGCTACGCACCCGCATCTGGTTGTTCCTGCTGTTCGGCCTGGGGGTTGGCGCCTTCGTCGCGGCCAACCTCTATCTGGCCTTCCGGCTGCGGCCGATCATGCGGACGAACTCGCCGGAACAGCATGCGCTGGAGCGCTACCGGATGATGCTGTCGCCGCGCATCGGCCTGTACGTCGGTGCGGTCGGAGTGGTCATCGGGCTGTTCGCCGGACTTTCCGGGCAAGGGCATTGGCAGCAATGGATGCTCTTCACCAACGGCGGAGACTTCGGCGTCGCCGACCCACAGTTCAACACCGACGTGGGCTTCTACGTGTTCGACTTCCCGTTCTGGCGCTACCTGCTGGACGTGGGCTTCACCGCCACCGCGCTGGCCATCCTGGGCTCGCTGGCCATGCACTACGTCTACGGTGGGGTGCGGCTGCAGGGCGTGGGCGACCGGATGAGCGTCGGCGCCCGGGCCCACCTGACCGCTCTGGTCGCGTTCTTCGTCTTACTCAAGGCGGTCGCGTACTTCCTGGACCGGCGGGCGCTGCTGCTGGAGTACAACTCCGGCACCCAGTTGTACGGCGCCGGCTATACCGACATCAACGCGGTGCTGCCGGCGAAGGAGATTCTGACCTACATCTCCATCGTGGTGGCCATCGCCATCCTGATCTTCTCCAACACCGGCATGCGCAACCTGGTCTGGGCGGGCGCCTCCCTGGCCCTGCTCGGCCTGGCCGCGGTGGCCATCGGTGGCATCTACCCGGCCGCCGTGCAGCAGTTCACGGTGAAGCCGAACATTCGGGACAAGGAAGCGCCGTACATCCAGAACACGATCACGGCGACAAGACAGGCGTACGGCATAGCCGACGTAAAACGCGATCCGTACGGCGCGCAGACGGAAATCCCACCGAATTCGCTCACCACGGACAAGTCGATTGTGCCGACCGTCCGCCTGCTTGACCCGGCTGTGGTGAACCAGACCTTCTCCCAGTACCAGCAGATCCGGTCGTTCTACGACTTCAACGAAAAGCTGGACGTGGACCGCTACATGGTTGACGGACACCTGCAGGATTTCGTGGTCGGCGTACGGGAGCTCAACTATGCGGGCCTGAGCGGCACGCAGACCTCGTGGGTGAGCAAGCACACCGTGTTCACGCACGGCTACGGATTCGTGGCCGCGCCGGCGAACACGATCTGTGATGGTGCTCCGTACTTCGTCTCCGGCCTGCTCAGCACCAACACGTCGACGGGCAACAGCGGTGCGGGTAAATGTCAGGCATCCACCGACACGATCAAGGTCGATCAGCCTCGCATCTACTACGGCGAGCTGAGCACCGACGCCGACTACGTGGTGGTTGGCAAGGCGTCTGCGAGCGATCCGGACCAGGAGTTCGACCGGCCAGCCGGTGACAGCGAGCAGCAGTTCTCCTATGACGGAAAGGGCGGCGTCTCGGCGTCGTCGTTCTTCCAGCGGGCGATGTTCGGCCTGCACTTCCGCGAGGCGAACTTCCTACTGTCGGACGCTCTCAACGACAATTCCAAGGTCATGTACCTGCGGAACCCGCGCGAACGGATCGAGCGGGTCGCGCCGTTCCTCACCCTCGATGGCGACCCGTACCCCGCCGTGGTCAACGGCAGGGTGATCTGGATTTTCGACGGATACACCACGTCGGCGACCTACCCGTACGCACAACAGGTCGACCTGCGAGCGGCCTCCTCGGACGCCACCTCGGGCACCGGTTCGGTGCTGCAGGCCAGGCAGAACATCAACTACATCCGCAACTCGGTCAAGGCCACTGTGGACGCCTACGACGGCACGGTGACCCTTTACCAGTTCGATGAGAGCGATCCGATCCTGGCCGCCTGGAACAAGGCCTTCGGCGGGAATCTGATCAAGCCGAAGGCGGACATCCCGGCGGAACTCGCCGCGCACTTCCGCTACCCCGAGGACCTGTTCAAGGTACAGCGGGACTTGTTGGCCAAGTTCCACGTCAGCGATCCCCGCCAGTTCAACTCGGCGCAGGACTTCTGGGAGGTCCCCGATGACCCGGCCACCGGCGCCGGGCAGGCCGGCGCCACGGGCAAGCAGCCGCCGTACTACCTGCTGACCCAGTTCCCCGGTGTGCAGACCAGCCGGTTCCAGCTGACCGCGGCGCTGACCCCGAGAGACAGGCAGAACCTGGCCGCGCTGCTCACCGGTGTCATCGAGAACGGCAAACCCAAACTGGAACTGCTCGAGCTACCACGGGAGACCCGAACACCCGGGCCGGGTCAGGCCCAGCAAGCCATGGCCACGGATCGAGACGCGATCTCCCAGATCAACCTGCTGAAGGGGCAGGGCACCCAGGCCCAGGTCGTGTACGGAAACCTGCTGTCCCTGCCGTACGGAGGCGGACTGCTCTACGTCCAGCCGGTGTATGTGAAGAGCGCGAACGTGAATCCGTTCCCGCTCATGCGACTGGTACTCGTGTCATACGGCAACCTGGTTGGTTTCGATTCGACCTTGCAGGGCGCCATCAACGCTCTGGTGAAGAAGGCCGGCGAGGCGCCCACCAACCCGCCACCCGGCACCGGCAACGAGACCCCACCACCGTCCGGACAACCCAGCGGTACGCCGACAACGCCTCCGCCGGTGATGCCCAACACGGAGCTGGCGGCCGCGGCGGCGAAGGTCAGCGCGGCCATCACCAAGGTGCAGGACGCTCAGGTCAAGGGTGACTTCGCGGCCTACGGTGCCGCACTGGCGGAGCTGGACGCGGCCATGAAGGAGTTCCAGGCGGCCCAGTCGAAGTCGGTCAGCAACAACACCACCCCCAGCCCCACGGGTACGCCCAGCGGCTAGCCCGCACCGACGCGGTTGCGCGCCGATTCCGGACGGGATCGGCGCGCACGGCCGCGGCCCGGGGGGGCGTTTTGCAGGACGGGATGGGTGTGCGCTAGTGTTAACAAGTCAGCGCGGGGTGGAGCAGCTCGGTAGCTCGCTGGGCTCATAACCCAGAGGTCCTAGGTTCAAATCCTAGCCCCGCTACTAGGACGGACGCCCCCGTAGAGATCACTCTACGGGGGCGTTTTGCCGTCAGTGAAGCCAACGGCCGTACGGCGGCGGTTAGGCCCTGCGCTGCAGGGTGGTTCGGGCCTTCGTTGAGCCAGGCCAACAGCTTGTCCGCCGATCGCCACCCGTACGCCAGGTGGCAGACTTCCGGTGGTGGGACCATCCATCGATGCCCTGGCTGATCCGATAGGTTTTCTGGCTGGTGGCGACGCGGAATTCGATTGGACGCGCCACACCGAGCTCGCCATGGACGAACGTTACCGCCAACGCCAACTGCCGTTGCTGAGTGGGCGACCGCGACCAGACATCGTCCAGAGTGGACTTCGAGATGGGGAGTTCTGGCCTCCGGTGCGCTCCGCGGTCCTGCCGATCGATTCCCTAGTGTTGCGCCGGGACCGAACCTTCATGTCCTTTCTGGACGAGTTGAGCAGCGGCGACCTGGCGTCAGCCATCTGGTGGGAGGGGCTCGCACTTCGCAGTGACCGGGTGCACGCGACTCTCGCGCCAGCCATCGGCGAGACAGCGATCCAGGCCCCGACGGGTTCGCCCATCGTCATCACGGTGCGTGGACCATGGATCGGTCGTTTCAACATCGGCCGGATCTATCTGCCCGTCGAGGTACCGCATCCCGCGGCTCGGACGTTGCTCAGAGAAGTCCGCGATCAACTCGGTGCGCGCCACCAACCCCTGCTCGCGGGCTACCTGCAGCTGACCCGAGGGCTCGAAGGCAGCCGGTACGAACATCTCAAAGCCGTCGTTCGCGAGTACCAGAGCCGGGTCGCCGTCGACATCACCATTGATCACCTGGCCGTCACCGAGACCATGGACGACCTCGTCCTGCGATCCAGGGTCGTTGATCGGGTCCGGCTGACCGGGACTCCGTAGCCGTACGCGAACCCCGCTGATCATGAGCTGCATGGGTACCCTTTACGTTGATCACCGGGCTCCGTTGTCACTGGGCAACACCAAGCCCCGTTGGTCTACGCGGCCGCGCTTGATCGCCCTGTTACGGTTGGGATTACGCATTGTTGAACCGGCGCCGGCGTTGTAGGCGGCACGGGCCGTGGGCCTGGAACCGGGAACAATGCGAGCAGGCACTCTACGGGGGAGGACGTCCTTGTCACGAAACGCGATTCTGTTCCACGGAACGGGCGCGAACCCGGAAGTCGTATGGCTTCCCTGGCTGGGCCGGCGACTGACCGAACGCGGGTACGCGGTACAGATCCCGCACTATCCGGACATCAACGTGGAGTCGATCGCGACATTCCTGCCAAAGGTGCTGGCCAACCACCGCTTCGATGAGCACACCGTGCTTGTCGGGCACTCGGGTGGCGCCGCGCTGCTTCTCGCGCTCCTCGAGCACATCGACGTGACGGTGGCGCAGGCCATCCTCGTCGCCGGGTACTGCACGCAACCGAATACCTCCGACGAGCCGGTCCTGAAGGATCGCTACGACTGGGCGGCGATCAAAGCCCACGTCCGGGACCTGTACTTCATCAATTCGCGGGTGGACCCCTACGGCTGCGATGACAAGCAGGGACGTGCCATGTTCGAGCGGTTGGGCGGCACGCAGATCGTTCGCGACGACGGGCATTTCGGCGACTACGACCAGCCATACGACACGTTTGAGTTACTCGACAAGCTCATCGGCTGAGCACCGTGAACCGCTAGAGACCTTGAAGTGTCCGGCTGAGGCAGGCTGCCACAGTCCACTTCGACCAGCAAACCGGCACATCTCGACCTCGGCCAGACCGCGGTCGCCGACCGGTGCTTCGACGTCGCACTGCCCGGACGCTAGGCTGCCGCATTGTGCTGGCGGACAAGCTCCGGCAGTTCGGCCAGCGAGTCGATCTCGAACAGGCACCGCTCCAACACGGCCGGGTCGTCGAGGATGTAGCCCCACGGCCCTCGCTTGATCAACGCGGTTGCCATCCCGGCCAACTGCGCCGGCCGTACGTCGTTGTCCAGGCGGTCGCCGACGTAGAGGACCTGGTTAGCGGGGCAGGCCGCCTCCCCCACCACCCGGTCGAAGAACGCGGCCGAAGGCTTCTCCACACCCCAGCCATCCGAGGTGCCGATCACGTCGACGTCGAAGTTCAAGGCGCGAAGGATCGTCTCGGCCCGCGCCGTCTGATTGCCGGCCAGGCCCACGCGGAGCCCTTGCTCCCGAAGAGCCGTCAGACACGGCCGAGCGTCCGGGTACAGGTTGTCCTCGGTGAAGCCCTCCGGCTGGCCGGCGGCGGCGCGATGTTCCCGCTCCTCGGCCAGGTTGAACCCGCGCCGGAAGATCTGGAACGTCTCCCGGTAGTCCAGACCGCGCGCGATCACCGCGCCGAACACCGCCGAGAACGTGTGCCGTGGCACCCCCAGCCAGTCCGCCCACCTCCCATACTCCCGGGACTCATCCACGATCGTCTCGCCCACATCGAAAAACACAGCACTGATCACCCGTCGATTGTCCATGCCGGCGGGTCATGCGATCCGGAGGGTGCCGGACAACTCCTGCTCCGCTCTGCTGCAGCGGCTGCCGGTCACGTTGAGTTAGCGTCGGGTGGGACCTCGACCGATCGGGCCAGTCTAGATGGCGGAGAGTAGGGCAACGTTGTTGTCGTAGGCCGCGTCGATGGCGATGATTCCGGTCAGGCCGGCCGGGACAGTGGCGGGCTTGTCGAGTAGCTTTCCCCACGCCATGACGGTTCCATTGTGGCGCAACGCAAGGACGTGGGTGCTGCCGGCCGCGATGGCGACGACGTCATCGAGCCCAGTGGGGACGTCGCATTGTCCATGGGTGTTGGCGCCCCAAGCGGTGACACGACCGTCCTCGTGTAGGGCGACAGCGAACAGCGATCCGACGGCGATCGCGCGGACATCGCTGAGGCTGGGTGGCAGGTTCACGATCGCGGAACGGCCCCAGGCGCTGACTGTCCCGTCGGCGTGCATGGCGTAGCTGACTTCGTCGCCGGCTGCCACGGCGACCGCTGGGCGAAGGCTGCTCGGCGGGTCCCTGTTCTCCTTGCCGCTCCAGGCCATCACGACGCCGTCCTCACGCAATACGACGCTGTGGGTCGTGCCGGCGGCGACGGCGATAATGCCAGAAACCCGATCGGGGATGTTTGTCTTGCCGAACAAATGTGAGCCCGCGGCGCTGACCCGCCCGTCCGCGTTGAGGAAGAGACTGTGGTTTCCGGCGGCGGCCAAGGCCACGACGTCGGTGGGGTGGGAACTGAGCGCGGCCGGCCAGATCGCGTAGCTGCCCCACGCGCCGACAGTGCCGTCAGCGTGTAAGGCGAGTCCGTGGCCGCCTCCGACGGCGACGGCCACAAAGTCCGTAGCTTCTTCGTTGGTTGTAACGAATCCTGATCTGTTCCAGCTCACTACCCGGCCCTGCCGTTCACCGCGCGCGGGGTGGGCCAGCAAGGGCACGTCCGGTGCTGTGCGGGCCGGGGCGACACGTTCGCGCACCAGCGTGGGCTGTCGCTTCTCGACGATGGGGGGCACCCGGTCCGAATCGGCGGCGATCTCGAAAATGGTTGTGTCAGCGCTGCGGGTATACAGCACTGGTGTCGCCCACTCGACGCCGCCGTTCGTCTGCGCGTACACACGGGTGCGGCCGGTCGCCGTGGCGGCGTCGAGCGGTCGTTTCGCTGCGATCGCCTCATAGAACCCCTCCGAGAACGCGATGGCCGCTGGGTCGCTGATCTCGAATTGCATTGCAACCACGGCCGGCACGCCCTGCCGGATCAGTGTTTGCGCGGTGCCGGCGAAGACGTCGGCTGTGCCGGATCTGGCACCCTCGCAAGCGTTGAGTACGGCGAGGCGCAGACTGCGATGATCGTGCAGAATCGTGGCGAGGCTGGACCCGGTCACCGCGAGCGCGCGGTCCTGATCGTCGGCGAAAAGCAGCTCACCCTGACCCAGCGCCGGGTTGAATCGGCCATGCCCGATGAAATGCAGCACGTGGTATTCATGGCGGCCGAGCGCCCGGTGCAGGTCGGCAAGGGTCGGGCGAGCGAGCCGGTCGAGCATGATCCGCCCCGCCGCGCGGGGTCCGGCGACGGCGACGCCCAGGTTGTCCCACTCGGCCTCGACGTTGAGCACGTCGGCATCGACCTCAGGGTTGGAGATGACAGCGAGGATGCGGACGGGGCCGGCGACAGGCAGCGGACGGACAGGGTCGGGCAAGGGGAGGTAGCGGACAAGTGGCGTCCGCTCCGACAAGCACAGGAAACGTTGGCGGGACGCGTCGTGCAGGTACTCCCACGGCAAGTCCGCGAGCTCCGGGCAGTCAACCAAGTGCAGGCGGATCCGCAGGCCGCTGCGGTCGTTGTCGGTCACGGCGAGGCTTCGATGTAGACAACCGGCGACATCGCCAGTAAACGTCGCCTCGAACAGGCGAGCACCGAAAGCCGCGGCGGTCGATGCCATCGTCATGGCCGCACCGCCGCGCACGCCTCGCTTGCGGTTACCCACGCGTAGAACGAAGTTTTCCACTTCCAGTTCGCTGAAGGGGTGCACGAACGGCACGCCCGCCGTCTGGCCCCCGGGCGAGGCCAGTACCCGGGCCCGGTATCCGTGCCCGTCCCGCTCCAACTGAAGGTCAAAGTTCAGGTACGCCTGCCCGGCCACGCAGGCATCGTAGTCCACGGCCCAACGACGCGGGCTGTCGGCTTCCGACAGTATGATCCGAATACAACTCGATGCTTGTGTGGGGGGTTACGGTGCCGGAGCTGGCGGAATTCAGATTGGCCGACGGAAGCGTTGTGCTCGTGCAGGTCGACGGCCCGGAAACCGACGATGTCGCGGTCCGTGGCTGGAGAGACAAAGCCGCGGATGCGGGCGAACGGTTGACCGTTACCGCAAACCGCACACTCGACGGGGCCATTGACGCGGTCGTACCGGCCGCAGAGACCCTTGTGAGGCGGTTGCGGGAGACCGCTGGTGGGCCTGACGAACTTACCGTCGAGTTTGGACTCCAGATGTCGGCCCAGGCCGGTGCATACATCGCGCAGGCGACATCGACGGCCAACTTCCGGGTATCCATGACCTGGCGCCGAGCCACTTGAGTTCCACGGCATTTCCTACACCGGGTGCCCCGAGTGACTTCGGACCTTGGTTCAGCGGACAACATCACACCCAGCCGCTGACCATGGCGGAATGCCGCAGACTGGGCAGCGTGCACCGTTCCCGCCGATACCTCGTCACCATCCGCCTTGAGTCGGTCAACAACCGGCTGACCCGGTGGGCCCTGCGCCGTGGGTTTGCCCCCCGAGCGTTCGCGTTGTTGGAGACCACTGGTCGCCATTCGGGACAGCCGCGGCAGACGCCGGTCGGCAATGGCCTGGCCGGTGACACGTTCTGGCTCATCGCCGCCCATGGCCGGCAGGCCGACTATGTGCGCAACCTTCTGGCCCAGCCGCGGGTACGGGTGAAGGTCGCTGGGCGGTGGCGCACCGGCACCGCCGGTGTCCTCCCCGAGGATGACGTGGCCGCTCGTTCTCGGACTCTGCCCTACCAGTGGGACGCCGCCATCGGGCGACTCATGGCCAGCCAGCCGCTTACCATCCGAATCGACCTCGATCCTCAATAGGTGAGGTGGTGATCTGCGGACCCGTTGCGGCCATCGCCTGCTGGCCGACCGAATAGTCCACTGTGTCCAGTCGCACGCCCGCTGCTGCTCCACCGCGACCGGAACCGGCGAATGCGCTGCAGGGAACCGGCCCGGAAATGACCTCCCGGCGTCGCCATCGCCGGGAGGGATGCGGTTCACGTTGCCCTGCGGCGGACCAGCCATACGGTCGCGGCGATCAGCAGTACTGACAGCGCGAGCAGCCAGCCGCCTTCGATCCACTGGAATGGCCAGAATCGGCTGCCGGGCTCATAGCTGGTCCACATTGTGTAGCCATGCTCGGTGAGGCACTGCGCGGGGGAGACATTGAAGTGCCCGGGGCCGGGCGAGCCCGCGGAGGAAGGACAGAGCTCCGTGACGGCATCGACTATCTGGGAGCCCCGGGCAGGGAAGGCGAACTTGTCGTCCTTGGTGTACCACTGGCTCACGATCCACGCGGAACCGGACAGGTTCGATGTGCTGGTGACCAGCGGTGTCATGTAATGCTCGCGCAGGAATAGACCAGCCGCGAGGGCGAGTCCGGCGTAGCTGACCAGGGTGGCCGCGATCGCGGGGACGACCCGCCGGATGAGCATCCCGGCCAGGGCGCCGATCGCGAAGGCGGCCACTGTCCAGGCGGCGAACGCGATCCCGCTCAGGCCGAACAAGCGGGCTGAGAAAGGGGTCGCGTAGCCCGCGGCGACAAACGGCTGGTTGTACCAGGAGAACAGCGCGCTCAACGCTCCGGCCGCGGCTGCCACCGCGACGGCCAGGGGTGCCAGCTTACCGATGGTCCAGCGCCACCGGCCGATGCCTTGGGTCCAGGCGAACCGGAAGGTGCCGGTCTCCATTTCACGGGCCAGCACAGGCGCCCCGATGAACGCCCCGATCAGCGGCGGCACGGCCTGCAGGAAGATACCGACGACGACGGCGGTAATGCCGTATCTGCCGGTGAAGTTCATGGAACAGTCGAATGAGCTTGCCGAGTGGCACGCGGTCGCGTAGGCGTCATGCATCTGAAGGCCGGTGAGCCACAGGTACACGGCGAACGCGCCGAGGAACCCGGCTACGCCGCCCAATGCGAAGCGATGCTGGCGCCAGGTGATCCAGGCCATTCGCCGCCACGGCAATGGCCTCAGGCTCGAGTCCTCCGCCGTGCGGGCGGGCGCGGTCAAGGTGGTCATTTCGCCATCTCCGTCATCGTGGTGCCGTGGCCGTGGCCGTGGCCGTGGCTGCGGCTGCGGTCGGGACCGGGCAGCGCCGCAGCGTCGGGCTTGCGCAGGTAGGCCAGCGCGAGCTCTTCCAAACCAACTGGGTGCGCCTCCCAGCCGGGCGGCACCGGGTCGCCAGCGCCAGCGCGGACCAGCAGGTGGGCCTGCACCTCGCCGCGGCGTACATGCACCACCGGCCGTTCGGCGTACCGGTCGGCCTCGATGGCCGGGCCGGTCAGCACGCGGTGGCTGGCGAGCAGGTCCTCGACCATGCCAGCCACCTGCACCTGGCCCCGCGACAGCAGGATGACGTAGTCGGCCACCCGCTCCAACTCGGCCAGCACGTGTGTGGACAGCAACACTGACACACCGTCGTCGGCCGCCGCGGCCAGCACCGTTGCCATGAAGTCGTGCCGGGCGACTGGGTCCAGCATCGCCACCGGCTCATCCAGGACCAGCAATCGCGGCCGGCGGGCCAACGCCAGCGTCAATGCAAGCTGCGCCTGCTGGCCGCCGGACAGCTTGCCTGCCCTGCGGTTGCGCGGTATGCCCAGCTCGGCCAGCCGTGCCTGCGCGTACGTCTGGTCGAAGCGTCGGTTCAGATTGCGGGTCAGGTGCAGCATGTCCGCCACCGACAAGTTCTTGTACAGCGGCGTGTCCTGGGCCACGAACGCGATGCCGTCCAGCGCGGCCGGCGACCCGGCAGGCCGGCCGCCGAGCACGGCGACATTCCCCGCGGACGGTGCCGCCAGGCCAGCCGTCAGGTTCAGCAGCGTGGTCTTGCCGGCGCCGTTCGGGCCGATCAGTCCAACGACGTGACCGGCCGGGATGGCCAGCGAGCACTCCCGCAGCGCCCACATGTTTCCGTACCGCTTGCCCAGGCCGTTCGCTTCGACGACGTTCATGCGACGCCCTCCGTTTCGCCGCTAGCGCCGCCGCGGCTGCGCGACCCGCTACGGCGCCTGTAGAAATCCCGCAGCGTGTTGGTGAACAGCGCCACGATCCCGTCTTCGTCCAGCCCTTCGCTGTCCGCGGCGGTGAGCCAGCCCGACAGCGAGCGGTGTAGCGCGATCAGCTCCGGGAGCGCGACCTGGCTCAGCGTGGCCTGGATGAAGGTGCCCTGGCCGGGTCGGCCGATCGTCAGGCCCTTGGTCTCCAGCTCCTTGTACGCCTTCAACACCGTATTCGGGTTGATGGCCAGCGAGGCGACCACGTCCTTGACCTTCGGTAGCTGGTCGCCGGGTTTGAGATAGCCCAGCCGCAGCGCGTGCTCGACCTGGTGCACGAGTTGCAGGTAGGTCGGCACCCCCGATCCGGGATCGAGTCGGAACTCGATCGGCGACCCCGAACCAGGGCGGGGCGGGGCATTTGCCACGCTGCCTGCGCCATCCGACAGGGGGACAGCCCCGCCGTCCGCCTGGCGGCTCATCGCTTTATCTATGGCCATAGGTAAAGAGTATAGGTAGGTCGGTTCTTGTCAAGGTCGGCGACGTCAAGGCCGCCACGACCACGTGGCGAGCGGCGGGGGCGATCCTTCACTACCTTGGGCATCCCGACGCGCAACGGATGCAACCGCGATTGGCAACCGCCGCCTGACCGGCGTGTGGTCCGAGCCGTTGCCCGAACCACACGCCGACCTGGCCGTCGACGAGCCAGTAGTAGCCGTTGTCCAGAGGACGGCGGGCGCGCGGCACGATGCCGCACGCCACCCCGGCCTAACGTGTGGCGGCCTTGCGGTAGGCGAGTAGTCCCGCCACGAGGCCGGCAAGTCCCAGCGCGATCCCGGCGATGCCCAGTCCGAGCCCGGCACCGGATCCGTCCTCGTCATGGGTGTCCGACGCCTCGGCCGCGGGTGCCGGGTCGCCGTGGCTGTCGCCGCCCTTGGCCTGGGCCAGCTTGAGGACGGGGGCCGGATGCTCGATCTGCACGCCGTCCTTGGGTTCTTCGATCCACGCGACGGTGTCGCCGTCGGAGTAGGTCTGCAGCGCCTTGAACACGATCTGGTCAACCTCGGGCAGCGGGCCCAGGGAAACCTCGAACTCCTGGAACTGGCTCACCCCGATCTCGGACCCGGCCGTCGCCGTCCAGGTGATCTTGGTTACCGCTTCGGTTATCTCCCTGTCGTGATTCTTGATCGGCTTGGGCAGCGTCGATTTCTCTGTAGTCGCGGTCCAGCCTGGCAACGGTTTGAGCGATACGGATGCGATCGGCGCATCGATCGGCAGGTTGATCTCGAGCTTGTTGGTCTGGGCGGTGGCCTTCTCGTTGGGAACCCGGAACGCGACCTTGGTGTAGCCACCCTGGGTGGCGTTGGAGGGGTTGACGGTGACGTGGGCGCCCGCGGGGGCGGCCATCGCGAGGATGGCGACGGCGGTGATACCGGCCACGAACAGGCCGCGTAGAGGGGTGCGACGCATGCGGAGGACTCCATTCACAGTGTTCGTCGTCGCCGGTCCGTGAACCGGCACGATCTACTAGTCGCCCGCCGAGGCGCGCCGGTTCCCCTTTATGGCAGTTGACACGTGATGAGAATCACGCGGGTGCTCGCCGCGCCCCGAGTCGCCGCTTGACTACGTTTGCCATGCAACCGTGCAGTCCCAGGCTCTGTTGCATCACCGGCGCCGGGCAGGCCAGCGCCTGGACTTCTCGGGTTAGGGTCCCCGTGTGTGAGTCCAGCCGCGGCGGCAATCTTGCGCATTGCCCAACGGCCGCTGTCGCGATCGGTAGCCTCAAACAGGGATGCCGGCCGCCGGGCCCGGGGCCGGGACCAGCGCGGTGCCATGGGGGTATGCATGATGCGCGGTGTCGAGAACAAGTCCTTCGACAAGCCGGACCAGACTCGGATGTTCGAAGGCAAGGGCATGGCCGACGTGGTGGAGCTGGCCGGCAAGCCGGTGGCCCGGGGTACCTTCGAGCCAGGTTGGCGATGGTCAACCAATGTCAAGCCGATCGCCGGCACTGACTCGTGCGAGATTTCGCATCTGGGTTACGTCATGCAGGGCCGGATGGTCATCCACATGAACGACGGGTCGGAGCAGGAACTCTCGCCCGGCTCGGTGGTGGCGATTCCGCCAGGACATGACGCCGAAGTGGTCGGCAAGGAGGACTGCGTCTTCCTCGACTTCGGCGAGGTCGAGGAGTACGCGAAGCGCCACTGAGCGCTCGACACCGCCCGGGTGGAGGGGTTGAAATGGTGACCGAGCCACAGGTTGGCCACCTGACGCGTCGTTCACCTCGATCACGGGCCGCGGCTATGAGCTCTGATGAGCCGCCGTCCACTCCCTTGTCGCCTCCACTCGCACAGCATGTGCGATCACGTTCTGGCCCGGCCTGCCAGGGTGGACTTTCGTTGTTGCGATGGGATCGAGCTCCCCCTGAGGACGCATGAGTACCCTGGCCCGACTGCTCAAGGAAAGCTGGACGCTGGTCGAGGACCGAGCGGACAACCTGGCGAACTACTTCTACGCGCGTCTGTTCCTGATGGACCCGAACCTGCGCGACATGTTCCCGGTCCAGATGACGGTACAGCGTTCCCGTTTACTGGGTGCGCTCGTCGAGGCGGTGCAGACCGTCGACGATCCCAGTCACTTCAATGGCTATCTCGAGGTCGCTCGGGAGGGATCACCGCAAGTTCCACGTCTCACCGGAACACTATGGTCTCGTCGGGACCGCACTGATCGACGCGCTTCGCGAACATGCCGGCGACCGGTGGACGGTCGAGTACGAACAGGCGTGGCGCGAGGGCTACGACGCGATCGCGGCGCGCATGCTCACCGGTGCGGCGGAGGATGAGGGGCGGCCCGCGCTCTGGCACGCCGAGGTGATCAGCCACGAGCGACGCGGGCGGGGGGACGTCGCTGTCTTGACCTGCCGCACCCTGGATCCGTTCGCGTTCCGGGCCGGCCAGTACGTGAGTCTCGAGACCCAACACCAGCCGCGGCTCTGGCGAACCTACTCGGTTGCCAACGCACCACGCACGGACTCCACTTTGGAGTTTCACATCCGCGCCGCCACCACTGGCTGGGTGTCGTCGGCGATGGTCCGCAAGCTGCAGGTCGGCGACATGCTCCGGGTGGGGCCGCCGATGGGATCGATGGGACTTGACCGAACGTCCACGAGGGACATTGTCTGCATCGCGGGTGGCACCGGCCTTGCTCCGATCAAGGCGATGATCGAGGAGCTCACCGCCCATAACCGTACCCGCTGGGCCCATGTCTTCATCGGCGCGCGAGACCGTGACGACCTGTATGACCTGGCGGCGATGCGCCGTATGGCGGGGCGCTACCCGTGGCTGTCCGTGGTGACAGCGTGCAGCGAAGACACCACCTATGACGGCGAACGCGGGAACATCTGTGACGTCGTCCAACGGTTCGGGCCGTGGCCGGACCAGGAGTTCGTGGTCTGCGGATCACCGCCGATGGTCCGGTCCACGCTGGGCGTGCTCGCCGGCATGGGCGTCGATCCGGAGCGCATCAGGTACGACGGAACAACCGGGCCGCATGAGCCCACCACGGCCTTCTAGCAGCGTTCGCTGAACTCATGCCGCCCGGCATGGGCTACCCCACCCCCGTCTACTGTCCAAAATGGAGGATGTGATGGTGGCTACGCGTTCGGAGACCCTCAGCTCCGGCGATGTGCTGACCCAGGCGTACGAGTTCCTGGACCTGTTCCACCGGGAGGTACCTGGGGCCGGCTCCCTGCAACGGCGATGGGACGAGGTGCGCCAGGATGTGCACCGGACCGGCTCCTACCGGCATACCCGGGCTGAGCTGACCTTCGGCGCCCGGGTCGCCTGGCGCAACTCGGTGCGCTGTGTCGGGCGTGTGCGGTGGCCCACCCTGGTGGTTCGTGACGCCCGCTACGCCCGCACCACCCGCCAGGTCTGCCGGGAACTGTCACGGCACCTGCGGTTCGCCACCAATGGTGGACGGATTCGTTCCACCATAACGATTTTCGCCGCTGACGACGATCTCGGCCCGAGGGTGCGGATCTGGAACGAGCAACTCGTGCGCTACGCCGGCTGGAGTGGTCCGGACGGCTCGGTGCTCGGCGATCCACGCAACGCCGGAATCACCGACCTGGCGTTGCGGCTCGGGTGGCGTCCGCCCGCCGAACGCAGTGCCTGGGATCTGCTGCCCTGGGTGGTGGAGACCGCCGGCGAGGAACCCCGCCTCGTCGAGGTGTCGCGTGGTCTGGTGCTGGAAGTGCCGATCACGCATCCCGAGTATGGCTGGTTCGCCGAACTTGGCTTGCGTTGGCACGCGGTGCCCGTCATCTCCCACATGCGGCTGCATGTCGGCGGCATCAACTACTCCGCCGCGCCCTTCAACGGGTTCTATCTCGGTGACGAGATCGGCAGCCGCAATCTCGCAGACAGTGACCGTTACGACCAGGTCGCCGAAGTGGCCCGCGGTATGGGCCTGAGCTTGGGCAGCGATCGCAGCCTGTGGCGCGACCGGGCGGTCATCGAACTCAATCGGGCGGTGCTGCACAGTTTCGACGTGGCCGGTGTGAGCATCGCCGACCACCACACCGAAGCCCGGCACTTCATGCGGTTCGCGAGCATGGAGTCGACCGCGGGACGGTGTCCGCACGCCGAATGGAGCTGGATCAACGCGCATCCGGTCCCGCCACAGACTCCGACCTTCCATCGGCAATGGGACGGCGCCGAGATCCAACCCAACTTCTGGCTCGATGACGATGCCCGGCGCAGGTCCCAGGGCGAGATGGTGGGACCAGTCCTCCGGCAAGCCCGGTCCCGGCTGTGAGCTGGACCGACCGCTGGCGAGTCGCCGACCGATGTGGACCGCTCCGGGGAAGCCAGCCCGTCAAGATCGCATGCGATCATGACTCCCGTACCAACCTGCTCGCCAAGGAGGAACCATGCCCATCAACGCCGATCTCGACAAGATCCTGGACAAGGCGTACGAGGAGAAGAACCTGACCGAACTCGTTGACGCCCCCGTGGACGCGCTGTCGGGCGTGAGTGAGGGCGACGCGAAGCTGCTCCAGGAGGCCTTCAACATCAAGACCATCGGTGACCTGGGTCGCAATAAGTACTTCCGCGCAGCTGCTGCCCTGGTCGACCTGGCCGAGCGCGCCAAGTAGGCGTCTGCGGGTGGTCTTGGAGTCGCGGCTACCGGATTCGGTGGCTTCGCATCCACGATCACCCGCGGCGCAGCGTCGATTCCGCGATCGCGCGGACGCCGTTCGACGCGATGTCGACCTCGACCGCGATGTCGACCTCGACCGCGATGTCGACCTCGACGCGATGTCGACTTCTGCGCGTTTTGCCGCATTCGCCCCGCCTGTCGGCGCATTCGGCCGTTTGTCGCAGGTTTGCGGTGGTCCTGGAGTCGCAGCTACCGGTTCGGGTGGCTTCGCATCCACGATCACGTGCGGGGTAGCGACGAATCCAAGATCGCGGCCCGTCGCCCTGGTCGTGGGAATGGAAGGTCGTTGGTCGGGCCGGGTTGGTAGGTTGTTGGGCGTGAAGGTAGGGATTCTAGGCGCGACCGGGCAGGTCGGCGGGGTAATGCGGCAGGTGCTGGCCGAGCGGGGTTTCCCGGTCAAGGAGCTGCGGCTGTTCGCGTCGGCGCGTTCCGCGGGCCGGACGCTGGAATGGGCCGGCGAGGCGGTCACCGTGGAGGACGCGGACACCGCGGACTTCACCGGGCTGGACATCGTCCTGTTCTCCGCGGGCAAGGGCACGTCCAAGCTGCTGGCCCCGAAGGTCGCCGCGGCCGGTGCCGTGGTGATCGACAACTCGTCCGCCTGGCGGATGCATCCCGAGGTCCCTCTGGTCGTGTCGGAGGTGAACCCGCACGCGGTGGCGAACCGGCCCCTGGGCATCATCGCCAACCCGAACTGCACGACCATGGCAGCGATGCCGGTGCTGAAGCCGTTGCACCTCGAGTCCGAGCTGATCAGTATGGTCGCCGCGACCTACCAGGCGGTCTCCGGCGCGGGCCTGTCCGGTGTGGCCGAACTCGATCAGCAGGCGAAGGCTGGCGGGGAGTCCACCGCCCAACTGACCTTCGGTGGCGACCGGGTGCAGATGCCGGCGCCCGCCGTGTTCGCGGGGCCGATCGCGTTCAACGTACTGCCGATCGCGGGGTCGATTGTGGACGACGGGTCCGCGGAGACCGATGAGGAACAGAAGCTGCGGAACGAGAGCCGCAAGATCCTGGAGATCCCGGACCTGAAGGTCTCCGCCACCTGTGTACGGGTCCCGGTGTTCACGGGGCACTCGCTGCAGGTGCACGCCCGTTTCGCCCGTCCGATGACACCGGCGCGCGCGGCCGAACTGCTGGCTGCGGCTCCCGGGGTGATCCTGCACGACATGCCGACGCCGCTGCTCGCGGCTGGCAGGGATGCCTCGTACGTCGGTCGGCTGCGGGTGGACGAGACGGTGGAAAACGGACTCGCGTTATTCTGCTCGAACGACAACCTGCGCAAGGGCGCCGCCCTCAACGCGGTGCAGATCGCCGAACTCGTCGCCGCCGAACTGGGCTAGCCGATCTGCACCTTTGCCCGATGGCCGCTGGTCGATCCTCGGGTAGTCGATCTCACCACGACTGGCTGCGTGGCCGGATCGGCGCCCGGCGGGCCCCCCGGATGTGCGCTCCAGGTGTGGACGGGTCCGGCACCCGATGCCGGCCCGCTATCTCGTGGTGGTGCTGTGGCTCGGCGAACCGAAGGTCAGGCCGACGACCGTACCAGCGTGACCAGGAAGCCGAGTCCGGCCAGCCACTCCCGCCCGGCCCAGATCTGGTCGTTGAGCAGCAGCAGGCCGACGATCGCCGCGGGAACCGCGCCGGCCGCGTCCATCGCGGCCACCGCCGCGGTGGTGGATCCGCGTTGCATGGCCAGGCCGAGCAGCAGCTGACCGACCAGCGAGTGGGCGATCAGCAGGTAGAGCAGCGGGTCGCGGACGAACGTGTCCGGCGAGTCGGACGAGGCGAGCGGGCGGGCAGCCACCGCCGCGGCGGAGAAGGCCATCCCGGCCAGCGAGCCGAGCGCCACCGAGCCGGGCGCGCCGCGCAGCCGGGCCGCGAAGAAGCCACTGACCGCGATCAGGCCGAGCGCCGACCACCAGGCCGACGAGCCCCGCGGTGCCGAGCTGCCGGGACGGCGCCGGCTCGGCGGACAGCACCAGCGCGGTGATCCCGCCAAGAGCAGCACCAGCAGGACGACCTCGGCGCTGGGCAGTCGCCATTTGAGCACCAGCACGCCCAGCACGGCGGTCACCCCGAGCCCGGCCGCCACGGTCGCCTGGACCAGGAACAGCGGCAGGTCGCGCCGGGCCAGGAAGGCCAGGACGAAGCCGAGCGACCTGGCAGGCCAGCCCGAGCAGGTAGGTCCGGTGCCCGGCCAGCCGCAGCAGCAGCCCCGGGTCGAAGGTGTGGTGCACGGTGTCCGCGCGCGGCCACCGACTGGAGGAGGTTGGCGAAGCCGTACGCGACGATCATCGCCGCCAGGAAGCACCAACCGTGAGGACACCACCTGGCGAGGATAGAGGTTCGGAGCGCTTCGGCGTCAGCGCGCGGCCGGTCAGGCCGAGCCGGCCAGGATGTCGTCGTGCAGCGGGCCGTTGATGGCGAACGCGCTGCAACTTGCCGTTCGTGGCGACCGCGCGCCGGCCGGCGGGTCCCGGCCGGCCAAGGTCGGTGAACGTGCCGCCGGCCTCGGTGACGATCGGCACCAGCGCGGCGATGTCCCACAGCGACAGCTCCGGCTCCACCATCACGTCCAGTGCCCCCTCGGCCAGCAGCATGTAGCCGTAGAAGTCGCCGTACGCCCGGCTGCGCCAGGTGTCGCCGCATGATCTGGAGCATCGCGTCCAGCCGGCCGGCCTGCTCCCAACCGGTCAGCGACGAGTAGCAGAAGCTCGCGTCGGCCCGAGCCGGTGACGCCGGAGACCCGGATCGCCGTGGCCGCGGCCGGGTGCCGGCGCCGGCGTACGCGCCCGCGCCCGTGGCCGCCCACCAGCGCCGGCCGAGCGCCGGCGCGGAGACCAGGCCGAGCACCGGACGGTCGTGCCTCCAGCAGCGCGATCAGCGTGCCCCAGACCGGCACGCCCCGGACGAAGTTCTTCGTCCCGTCGATCGGGTCGATGACCCAGCGTCGCTCGGCTCGGGCCGGCTGCGGGCTGCTCGCCCGTACTCCTCGCCGAGCAGGCCGTCGCCGGGACGGTGCGCGGCCAGCAGGGCGCGGATCGCCCGCTCCACCGCGGTGTCCGCGTCGGTGACCGGGCGTCAGGTCCGGCTTGGCCTCGACCCGCAGGTCGAGCGCGCGGAACCGGGCCATGGCGATCGGCGTCGGCGGCGTCGGCGAGCAGGTGGGCGAGGGCGAGGTCATCGGCGTACCCGGTCATGGCCGGAAACGCTAGAGGGGGCCGGCTTCGAGCTAGGCAGGCGTCGATCATTCGCGGCGTCCGATCCGTCCAGCGCTGGCCGGTCTCAAGGAGCCGGCGAGCGGCGTCGCCGGGGTGTCGGATCGGGCTCGCGCGGGTACTGTCCGCCTCGACCGGCTACGGGAGGCGAGCAGCCGGCGGTACGAGGCGAGCCGGCGCGGGTCGGCGCCTGCCGGCCGCCACCCAGGCGTCCAGCGCGCAGTTCTGCCTCGTCGGCGGTGTGCGGGCAGTTGGCCGGGCAGTCGACGGTCGCCTCCACCAGGTCGGGGAAGCCGTGCAGCAGGCTCTCCGCCGAGACGTGGGCCAGCCCGAAGCTGCGCACGCCGGGGGTGTCGACGATCCAGCCCGGCGCCGCCGCGCCACGGGTCGGGCGGCAGGCGCAGCGCCACCGCGCTGGTCGAGGTGTGCCGGCCCCGGCCGATCGCGCTGACCGCGCCGACCGCCCGGTCCGCCGCCGGGACGAGGCGGTTGACCAGCGTCGACTTGCCCACCCCGGAGTGACCGACCAGGACCGACACCCGGCCGGCGAGCAGCGCGCGCAGATCGGTCCAGGGGCCGGTCCGGCCGGAACAGCACGTACGGCAGCTCCAGCTCGGCGTAGTAGCCGAGCAACGTCCTCCGGACCGGCCAGGTCGGACTTGGTGAGGCAGAGCAGCGGCTCGATGTCGGCGTCGTACGCGGCGACCAGGCAGCGGTCGATGAACCCGGTGCGCGGCGGCGGGTCGGCCAGCGCGCTGACGATCACCAACTGGTCGGCGTTGGCCACGACGACCCGCTCCGGCCGGCCCTCGGCGGTGGTGTCGTCGTCGTCGGCGGTGCGCCGCAGCACCGAGGTGCGCTCGGCGATGCGGACGATGCGGGCCAGCGTGCCGGGCGGCCCCGTGGTGTCGCCGACCAGCCCGACCCGGTCGCCCACCACCACCGACTTGCGGCCCAGCTCGCGCGGCGCGCATCGCGGTGACGACCGGACGTCCGGCCCGGCCTCAGGCGGACGCAGGTGTAGCGGCCCCGGTCGACCGCGATCACGAAGCCGTCGACCGGCCTCGTCGTGCCGGGGCCGGGTGCGGGTACGGGGACGCGAGGAACGGCTCGGGCGCACCCGGACGTCGTCCTCGTCGTACTCCCGCCGCCTGGTCGACCAGGACGTCCCCTCGGTCTTGCGTGTCGGCGAGCAGGAGTTCTTGCCGGTCACCATCGCCGACCATAGTGCCGGGAACTCCGGCATGGTCTTCGAGGTGCACGTTACGTCGTCAACACTCGATGCCGGGGACGGCCAACCCGGCCACCGCCGCGGCGTGCGCCATCCGGTGGTCGGCGTACGTCCGGAAGGTCCCGCCGCGCAGCGGGCGGGGGCGGATCTCCAGTCCGTCGTCGGACTCGGTGATGTCGGCGCCCAGTGCGGTGAACTCCCTGGCCAGCGCGGCGAGCCGGTCGGTCTCGTGGCCGCGGATGTGGCCGACGCCAGGTCAGCCGGGACGGCGGGTCGGCCGAGCAGCGGCGAGCGCGGTCAGCACCGGGGTCAGCTCGCTCGACGTCGGAGAGGTCGGCGGTCGAGCCCGCGCACGACCGCCGGTGCCGCGGACGGTCAGCCCGGCCGGGGTCAGCGTCACCTCGCCGCCCATCCGGTGCAGCAGGTCGCGTAGCTGCTCGACCGGCTGGGTGGCTGCTGCGCGGCCAGCCCTGGAGGGTCACCTCGCCGCCGGTGACCAGCGCGGCGGCGAAGAACGGCGCGGCGCCGGAGAGGTCTGGTTCGATATCCCAGCCGCGGCCGGCCAGCGGGCCGGGCTCGACCGCCCAGACGTCCGGCGTGGAGTCGTCGACCGTGCCCCCGACGGCCCGCAGCATCTGCACGGTCATCCGCAGGTGCGGCGCGGACGGGCACCGGCGGGCCGGCGTGGCGGACCACGAGCCCCGGTCGAAGCGCGGTGCGGCCAGCAGCAAGCCCGGAGACGAGCTGGCTGGACGCGGAGGCGTCGATCACGACCTCGCCGCCCACGGACCCGGCCGGTGCCGGAGACGGTCAGCGGCAGGAAACCGCCGGCAGCGGCGTGACAGCGTACGCCGAGCGGCGCGCAGCGCCGCCGATCAGCGGGCCGAGCGGGCGCTTGCGCATGTGCGCGTCGCCGTCGAAAGTGACCCGGCCCGCGGCCAGCCCGGCCACCGGGGGCAGGAAGCGCATCACGGTGCCGGCCAGGCCGACGTCGACGTGCGCCGGGCCGACCGAGCGGGTGGGGCCGAGACCAGCCAGCGGTCGTCGTCGGAGATGGACACGTGTGGCGCCCAGCGCGCGCAGACCGCCGGCCATCAGCTCGGTGTCGCGGGCGCGCAACGGGCGGCGAGTGTGCGACGGACCGGTGGCCAGCGCGGCCGAGCACCAGGGCCCGGGCGGTCATCGACTTGGACCCGGGCAGGCGCAGCGTACGCGGCGACCGGGCCGCTGGCGGTCGGAGCGGCCCACTCCTCGCCGGCGGCGCCGAAGACACGGACCCGCGGTCAGGGGAAATCGCTCACCCCACCATTCTGCCGGACCCGTCCGACAACCCGACGGCGCGAGGCATGCCCGGCTCACGGGGCGTCGCCGCGACGTCTGCGGGGAGCTAGCGTTGCCGCCATGTGCGGGAGGTATGCGACCACTCGTAGCGCGGGCGGATCTGAGCGCGCTCTTCGACGTCGCTGGACGAGACCGAGGACGAGTTGCGGCCGGACTTCAACGTCGCGCCGACCGACCCGGTGCCGATCGTCCGCCGTGCGCCCGAGGGGCACCGGGTCTGCTCTCCGTCGCCCGCTGGGGTCTGGTGCCCGCCTGGTCGCGCACGCGTCCGGCGCCGCCCGGATGGTCAACGCGCGGGCGGAGACGGTGGCCACCAGCCGGGCGTACGCGAGCTCGTTCTCGCCCGCCGCGCTGCCTGGTTCCGGCCGACGGGTGGTACGAGTGGGTCCGATTGGCCCGATCGGTAAGGCCGGCAGCCGTACTTCATGACCCCGCGCGGACGGATCGGTGCTGGCCTTCGCGCGGCATCTGGTCGGTGTGGGAGCGGCGGGTCGGCCCGGCTCACGTTCAGCGTGTTGACCACCGCCGGCGCGTCGGCGAGTTGGCCGAGGTGCACGATCGGATGCCGCTGCTGCTGCGCCGGGAGCGGTGGGCGGCCTGGCTCGGCCCGGCCGACGAGCCCGCCGCGTCTGCTCGTGCCCGCCCGCGCCGGATTAGGCTCGCCGGGCTGGAGATCCGGCCGGTCTCCCCGGCGGTCGGCGACGTCCGCAACGACGGCCCCGAGCTGACGCCCGGGTGTCCCGACGGGCGAGGAGACGGCCTCGGAATGCCGCACTGTTTCTGATCAGCTCGGCACATTGTCGTGTGCGATTTGCCGAGGTTGCGCCCGAAACGTCGCTCGGCTTTTAGGTAATGTTTACGGCAGACGCTTGTCTCGCGTGTCCGCAAGTGCGATAGAACACAGCGCCGGTGATGGGCGTCTGTTCGCACGGGGCGGATGGCACCCATCGATCGTCTGCATGATCTTCGCCGGTCCCACGGGGGAGGTGGGTGTATTGACACGGGCGCGGATGCCCCGCCCGCACGAGGTGGCCGCCGCGCGGCGCGATCCGCGACTGCTGCGGGCGTTGCGCGAGCGGCGACAGGACGAGGCGTGGCGAGCCAGAGGAACCTGCCAGAGCGTGGATCCGGAGACGTTCTTTCCGGCGCCGAACGAGCCGGCCGACGCGGCGGTGGCGCTCTGCCGCACCTGTGACGTCCAGGGGTCCTGCCTGGCCTGGGCGCTGGAGGTGGGCGACTGCCACGGCGTCTGGGGCGGACCACGCCGCGCGAGCGGCGGGCCATGCTGGTCGCCTGGCGCAGTGACGAGTTGCAGACGGATGTGTCGAGGCGGCCGCGGCTGTGCCGGTCGCGTGGCCGCGCAACGCCCGAGGGCCGCGGCCGTTGCCGCGATCAGTCCGCCCGGGCACCTGGTGCGGACCGTCAGCCGCAGGTCCGCGTGCCGAGTCAACGTCGTCGGCACCGCGTGCAACGTCAACGAGCCCGAGTGGCGACCGAGGTCCACGGACACGATGCCCGAAGGCGTCTCGCGATGACGCCGGCACCCGGCATGGCGCCGCGGTGGGGATAGCGGTTTCGGCCTGACCCTGCCGGCCACCCAGTTCACCGTGTCGACACCGCGAGGGGACGCCGTGGTGGCGCTGGATCGTGGCCGGACCCGCTCGGCGGCGTTGCTGGTGCTGGGGCACGGCGCGGGCGGCGACGTGGACGCGCCAGATCTGGTGGCGGTCCGCGACGCGGTGGTTTGCGGCGGGGTTCGCGGTGGCCCGGGTGACCCAGCCCTACCGGGTCGCCGGTCGCCGCCCGCCCCCGGCCGGGCACCTCGACGAGGCCTGGCTGGCCGTGGTCGCGGCCGTGCGCGGCAGGTCGCAAGCCCTGCCGCTGGGTGGTGGGCGGGCGGTCCAGGGCGCCCGGGTGGCCTGCCGGACCGCCGGGAACTGGGCGCGGCCGGCGTAATGGCGCTGGCCTTCCCGCTGCATCCGCCGGGCCGGCCGGAGCGCTGCCGCGCCGACGAACTGGACACCGGCCTGCCTACCCTGGTGGTCAACGGCGACCGGGACCCGTTCGGCGTACCCGAGCCGCTGCGGGAAAGTGGAGGTGGTGGTCCGGCCGGGCGAGCGGCACGACCTGAACAGGGACCCGGCGGGGCGGCCGAGGTCGCGGGGACTGGCTGTCGCAGCCGGCTCTGACGTGATCGCGGCGAGGCCGCACGACCGCCCCGTCGTCGGCTGGCGGTGTCGTTGAACGACGGACGAACACGGCAGACGTAACACCGGTCGGGCGGAGCTGGTCGCTCCGCAATCCTCCCAGGCCCTTCCTGGTCTCGGCAGACCGTCGCACGCCAGCGACGCACCGCCGAGCCAGACTGGCCCCGCTGTCAGGCGGCCACGTCGCCTCACCCACACACCCAGAGCCGTTACGCCCCCCGCGCCCATCCGGTCCGACGAGCATCCGTACAGGATTCATACGGGATCCGGCGAGCTGGAATTCCCGGCCGGGGGGCGGCGTTACATGCTCTTGGAGGTGCCGTCCGGTTCCTCGACCAGGCAACCGTGGAAGGTGATTTCGGGCGGTGTTGCAACGTCCTGGTGCATCCGGGCCGGAGTCCGCCCGGCTTGCTCGGATTCTTGAGTCTCGCCCACTGGCCGATCGACGGCTGCCGGCAGCGGGCGGCAGCGTATCCTCGGCGAGAAAGCATGACGGAGGAGAGCGGTTGACCATCGAGAAGACGGACGAGCGCAGGGCGCGCTTCGAGCGGGACGCGATGCCCTTCGTCGACCAGCTCTACGCCGCCGGGCATGCGGATGACCCGCAACCCGGCGGACGCCGAGGACCTGGTCCAGGAGACCTACCTGAAGGCGTACTCCGCCTTCCACCAGTTCGAGCAGGGCACCAACCTCAAGGCCTGGCTGTACCGGATCCTGACCAACACCTACATCAACACCTACCGCAAGCGGCAGCGCCAGCCGGTGCAGGCGCCGACCGACGAGATCACCGACTGGCAGCTCGCCGAGGCGGAGTCGCACACGTCCAGCGGCCTGCGTTCGGCCGAGACCGAGGCGCTGGACCGGCTGCCGGACAGCGACGTCAAGGAGGCCCTCCAGCAGCTGCCGGAGGAGTTCCGGCTGGCCGTCTACCTGCCGACGTCGAGGGCTTCTCCTACAAGGAGATCGCCGACATCATGGGCACGCCGATCGGCACCGTGATGTCGCGCCTGCACCGCGGCCGGCGCAATCTGCGCAAGCTGCTCGAGCAGTACGCGGCCGGAGCGCGGGCGTTCAGCCGCCGCGCCCGTCGAAGGGTTCGACCGCCGCCGCCAGCCGGGAGGTGTGACCGTGAGCTGTGGAGAGCCGCACGAGACGGACTGCCGCGAGGTGCTCGCCGAGGTCTATCTCTACCTCGACCTGGAGTGCGCCGATGAGCGCCGGAGCTGATCCGGCACCACCTGGACGAGTGCGGGCCCTGCCTGCGCGAGTACGGCATCGAGCAGGAGGTGAAGGCGCTGGTGGCCCGGTGCTGCGGCGACGAGCGCGCGCCGGAGGAGTTGCGCGAGCGGCTGCGGCGCGACTGACCGAGACTGGTGGTGTTCGAGACCAGCGAGTCGCGCGAACTCGGCCGACTGACCCGGACCGACCGAGCAGAGGCACACGGTGGCCCGGGTCCGCGATCGGACCCGGGCCACCGTGTGTCCGGCCACCGGGGTCCGCGCGTCTGCTGGTCGGTGATCAGGAGTTGGGGCGCTTGCCGTGGTTGGCGCGCTCTTCTTCCGGGCCTTCTTCTTCGGGCCTTCTTCGCCATGCTCTGCCTCCTTGTGCTGGTCACGTCTGGTCTGGCGAGCGCGGCGGTGGTTGCGTGGGCCGGCGCCGGGCCCGACCCGCTGATGCTGGATGTCACGGCCGGGTCCGGTGGGGCGTGTGCGCCGGTGGTCTGCGGTACCACCGGGCATGATTGGATGCGCACTGGGCCGTGGACAGGGAGGGCCGGAGATGGCCGAGGAGATCCGCGCCGAGATGGTGGCGAACGTCTGGAAGGTCGTGGCGTCGGCCGGGGACAGCGTGTCCGAGGGGGACACCCTGGTGATCCTGGAGTCGATGAAGATGGAGATCCCGGTAGTCGCCGAGTCCGACGGGACGGTTGGCCAGATCGCGGTCAACGAGGGTGACGTGGTGCAGGACGGCGACCTGATCGCGGTGATCGAGTAGGCGTGCCGGCCTGGTGGTCCTGGTCCTGATCGGCGGCGGTAGCACCCCGTTCGACCAGTTCGAGGGCCACCTCGAGGGCCGCCTGCCGCCGTTGCTCGGGTGTCGTCTGCGGGTCACGGATGATGAACCAGGTGGAGTGCAGCGCGAAGATTGCCAGCGAGCAGCGGATCTGCTCGGTCAGCGGCCCGTTGGCATCGCTCAGAACGTCGAGCAACTGGACCATCCGATCTCGCATCACCAAGCCGGTCTTGCGCTGGTTCATCGAGGCACGGTTGCGCTCGAAGAACCGCATCAGCCCGTGAAAGTCCTGCTCGTGTAGTACGTCCGAGTAGCGGCGGATGGCCTCCAGGCGGGTGGCCACAGTTCGGGGCTGCGTGCTCGCCCAGTCGATCAGGTCCTGGATCATCGCCATGCGGTCGGCGACCAGGCTGTCGATGATGTCGTCCTTGGTCTTGAAGTGGTAGTACAGTGCCGCCTTGGTGACGCCCAGTCGCTCAGCGATCTCTCGCAGTGAAGTGGCTTCGTAGCCGTGCTCCGTAAACAACTCCAGCGCGACCTGCTGGATACGCTGGCGCGTGTCCGGTTCGCCGCCTGCCTGGCGGTGGTGCACCGGCGTGCGGGCTTCGCTGGCGCCTTCGGGGCGGCGTTTCATCTCAAACTCCCGTGCTCCGCTACGTGTTTCGGGTTAACTTACTTGACGGCCGGCTAGTTGCCAGCCTACTTTGATTGTAGCCGTTAAACTAGCCGGTCGGCAGGTAAGTGCCACGGCGTCTTCAGGGGGCTTGAAGATGGTGTCGAGTGTAGAAACCGTGCCGGGCCGCAAACGAGAGGTCATGGTCGTCCTTCCCGGCCTGATGCTGGCGATCATGCTGGCGATGCTGGACAACATGATCGTCGGCACGGCCATGCCGCGGATCGTCGGCGAACTCGGCGGGCTGGACCACCTGTCCTGGGTGGTCACCGCCTACGTGCTGGGCACCACTGTCTCCACGCCCATCTGGGGCAAGATCGGCGACCTCTACGGTCGCAAGAACATCTTCATCACCTCCATCGTCATCTTCCTGGTCGGCTCGGCGCTTGCGGATGTCCGGCTCGGAGTCTCGGCGGCCCAGAGCATGGTGCATGCTGATCGCGTTTCCGGGCGCTGCAGGGCCTCGGCGCCGGCGGTCTGATGGTCGGCGCTATGGCGATCATCGGCGACCTGGTGCCGCCCCGCGAGCGCGGTCGCTACCAGGGCATGATGGCGGGCGTGATGGCGCTCGCGATGATCGCCGGCCCGCTGGTCGGCGGCTTCATCACCGACAACCTCAACTGGCGCTGGGCCTTCTACGTCAACCTGCCCATCGGCGGTGTCGCGTTGGTCTGGCTCCTGGCTCCGGCTGCAACTGCCCAAGTACCGCACCCAGCACCGCATCGACTGGCTGGGCGCGGCGCCTGCTGTCCGTCGGCATCACCTCGTTGGTGCTCATCACCACCTGGGGCGGCAACGCAGTACGCCTGGGGCTCCTGGCGGATCATCGGTCTGGCCGCACTCGGCCTGCTGTCGCTGGTCGGCTTCGGAGTGGTCGAGCGGCGGGTGGCGGAGCCTGTGCTGCCGCTTGAACTGTTCCGCAACCGCAACTTCGCGCTGGTGTCGCGCGATTGGCTTCCTGCTCGGTTTCGCCATGTTCGGCGCCATCAACTTCCTGCCGCTCTACCAGCAGACCGTGCAGGGCGCCTCGGCGACCAACAGCGGCCTGCTGCTGCTGCCGATGATGCTGGCCATGCATGGTGGTGTCCTCGTGGTCGGCCGGGCGATCACCCGGACCGGCCGCTACAAGGTCTTCCCGATCATCGGTGGCGTCGGCATGACCGGCGGCATGCTGCTTCTGTCCCTGATGGACGTCAGCACCACCAGACTGCAGACTGGCTCTGTATATGGCCGTACTCGGCCTCGGCATGGGCTTCCTGATGCAGACCACCATGCTGATCGCGCAGAACAGCGTGGCAGCAGAAGGACCTCGGCGTCGGCCAGCAGCGCGGCCACGTTCTTCCGCTCCATCGGTGGCTCGTTCGGTGTCTCGCTGTTCGGCGCGATCTTCGTCCGGCATCTGCATGACGATGTGGCCCGGCAGTTGGGCGCCCAGACGGCTGACCGGATCACCAAGGGCGGCGGCCAGGTGGACCCGACCGCGTTGCAGGCCATGCCGTCCGGTGTGAAGGACGCCTTGTTCCACGGCATCGCGTCATCACTGTCCACTGTGTTCGTATGGGCCATCCCGTTCGCGGCGGTGGTCGCGGTGCTGGCCTTCCTGATCAAGGAGATCCCGCTTCGCGGCGAAACCACCGCACCAGCCGGCGCGGAGGCCGACGCGACCACGCCTGCCCCACTCCGCGCGGCCGTGGAGTAGCCCGCCACCGGGTTGGGCACCACATACGGTGTCCAACCCGCAAGACGGTCAGAGCGTGGAGGTGATCTTCTTCAGGCCGCGAGGGGCGTCGGGGTCTTCACCCCGGGCCAGCGCGAGGGCCAGCGCCAACCGTTGCAGGGGAAGGATGTCCAGCAAGGGCCCGTATCGTTCGTCCACGGCCGGGACGGGAACCAGCAGGCCACCGTGGGCAACCACATCCGGATCCGGTGAGAAGACCACCAGGTCGGCCCCCCGCTCGCCCAGACGGGCCAGCACGTCGTGCATGGACCGGCCGCCGGGACCGTCGCCGACGACCGCCAGCACCGGTACGTCGCGGTCGGCCATGGCCAACGGTCCGTGCATCAGATCCGCGCCGGAGAAGGCCAGTCCAGCCACATATGAGGTTTCCATCAGCTTCAGCGCGGTCTCCCGGGCGGTGGGGTAGGCGTAGCCCCGGCCGGTGGTGACCACGCGGTCGGCGAACCGGTACCGCCCGGCGAGTTCGGTCGCGGTGTCGTCGGCGAGGGCCTGTTGCGCCAGTCCGGGTAGTTTCGCCAGAGCGGCTCGTTCCTCGGCCGGCACGACTCCGTCCGCGGACCGGATGCCCTCGATCAGCAGCAGCAGAGCCAGCAGTTGCGCGGTGTAGGTCTTGGTGGCCGCGACCGCCCGCTCCGGGCCCGCCGCGAGGTCCACGTTCAGTTCGGCGACGCCGGCCAGCGGCGACGCCGGTGCGTTGGTCACCGCGAGGGTGAGCGCGCCCTGCTCCCGGGCCACCCGGACAACCTCCGCCAGGTCCGGCGAACCGCCGCTCTGGGAGACCCCGACCACCAGCGTGTCGCGCAGGTCGGGGCGGGCGCCGTACAGGGTGATGGCCGACGGTGAGGCCAGCCCGGCGGGCAGGCCCAACCGGATCTCGGTCAGATAGGCGCCGTAGAGCGCGGCGTGGTCCGAGGTGCCCCTGGCCGTGAAGATCACCCGACGGGGACGGCGCTCGGCGATGTGCGCGGCGACCGGGCGATGTCGGCGGATCGGTCGTCCAGGAGATGGGCGAACACCGCGGGTTGTTCGTTGATGTCCGCTGTCATGCCACTGCCGGCTGTGCCTGCCGTCGTCATCGCCACTCCTCTGTCAACGCTCTACCCGAAGGCCTGCGCATTTGTGCTCGTTTGCTGCTCACTCTTGCACGAAGTAGGGCCATCAGGCAATTGAACGAGCACAAGGTGCTCACTGTGCGCGCGCCATACAGGGCCCGGCCAGGTCACCGGTGCGAGCGAGGCGCTGGGTCTGACCGCCGGGGTGTGACACGCTTTGGCCGTGTCCACGCTGCGCGACCTCGCCGAGGAGCACACCCGCCCGGCCGGCCGACATCGACCACCTGCACCGGATCGCCGGCGACTGGCAGATGCTCGTCCGACCTGTCCTTCGCCGACCTGCTGCTCTGGGTGCCGGTGGAACCGGAGGGCACGTGGTTGTCTGCGTGGCCCAGGTGCGCCCGACCACCGCGCCGACCGCGTACCTGGACGACCAGGTCGGTCGGATCGTCGGCGGGCCGGAGGTCGGCGCACCTGGAGGTCGCCCACCGGCAGGGCCGGATCTGGCGGGAGGGCGACCCGGTCTGGTACGGCGACGTGCCGGCCCGGCACGAGGCGATCCCGGTGCGGCTGCGCACCGGCGACGGGGAGGCCGGCGAGGTGATCGCCGTGGTCGGCCGGGACACCAACCTCTCCACCGCGCGGACCCCGAGCCAGCTCGAACTGAACTACCTGACCACCGCCGACGACCTGGCCCAGATGGTCGCCGACGGCACCTTCCCGCCGCCCGGCACCCGGGCGAGACCACCTCGGCGCCCCGGGTCGGCGACGGTCTGGTGCGGCTCGACGCCAACGGCAAGGTCACCTACGCCAGCCCGAACGCGCAGTCCGCGTACCGGCGGTTGGGCTACGCCTCGCACCTGGTCGGGGAGGACCTGGCCGAGCTGCACCGCCGGCTGGCCGGCGACCCGCTCGAAGGCACCGACGCGGGCAACGCGGTGCTGGCCGCGCTGCGCGGCGAGGCCCCGCCCCGCCGGGAGATCGACGCCCGCGGCGCGACCATGCTGCACCCGGGCGCTGCCGCTGATGCCGGCCGGCGTGCCGATCGGCGCGCTGGTGCTGGTCCGCGACATCACCGAGGTACGCCGGCGCGACCGGGCCCTGATCACCAAGGACGCCACCATCCGGGAGATCCACCACCGGGTGAAGAACAACCTGCAGACGGTCGCCGCGCTGCTGCGCCTCCAGGCCCGCCGGGTGGCCATGCCGGAGGCCCGGGTCGCGCTGGAGGAGTCGGTACGCCGGGTGGCCTCGATCGCGCTGGTGCACGAGACGCTCTCCATGTCCAGCGACGAGGCGGTCGAGTTCGACGGCATCGTGGACCGGGTGGCCAGCGCGGCGACCGAGGTGGCCGCCACCGAGGTGACGGTCGGCATGCGCCGGCGAGGGCAGCTTCGGCGTACTGCCCGCCGAGATCGCCACCTCGCTGGTGATGGTGCTCAACGAGCTGCTGCTCAACGCCGTCGAGCACGGCTTCCCACCGGCCGAGGAGGAGGTGGGCCCGCCCGGACGGCGCGGCGCGACCCGAGGTGGTGGTCTCGGCCCACCGGCTCCGCAAGCAACTGCACGTCTCGGTCGCCGACAACGGCCGTGGCCTGCCCGGACAGTTCGACGCCGAACGCGGCGGCAACCTCGGCCTCCAGATCGTCCGGGCGCTGGTCACCGGCGAGCTGCGCGGCACCATCGAGCTGCGCAACGGAGCGGCCGGCGGCACCGAGGCGGTCCTCGTCGTCCCACTGAGCGGCCGTCGCTGAGGCGACGTGGCGGGGGTCACTCCCGGCACGTGGGACCGGATCCCTCGCTGGTGGCGGTCTGCGCGGGTGGCATGGGACCATGTGCGTGTGTTGACCGCCGTCGTCCGCCGCTTCGTGGCTCGTCGCCACGTCGACTACGGCCGCGTCCGCAGCGCGATCTGTCCGGCCCACTGACGACGGTAGGATAGCCCGCCATCCATCTGCGGGCGCCTTCGCGCCGGCTGTCTCGACATCGCCGTCGGCCGCTCCCAGGGCGCGCCCCGTCCCGTATGCGGCCCGAGGGGACAGCAGAAACAGGAGGACGCCGCGATGGCGGTCAGCAGCACAAGCGACCGTTCCGCCGGAGCCGCTGACGGCGCCGCGCAGCGCCCCGCGCGGGCGCCGACAGCCGGCCCCGGGGCGAGGGGCAGTGGGCGCTCGGGCACCGCGAGCCGCTCAACCCCAACGAGCGGATCAAGAAGGACGACGACCCGCTCAACGTGCGGGCCCGGATCGAGAACATCTACGCCCACCGGGGGTTCGCCTCCATCGACCCGCAGGACCTGCGCGGCCGGTTCCGCTGGTGGGGCCTCTACACCCAGCGCAAGGCGGGCATCGACGGCGGACGTACCGCGGTGCTGGAGCCGCACGAGCTGGAGGACGAGTTCTTCATGCTGCGGGTCCGGGTCGACGGCGGCCAGCTCAACCTGGCCCAGCTCCGGGTGATCGCGGACATCTCCCGGGAGTTCGCCCGGGACACCGCCGACATCACCGACCGGCAGAACATCCAGTGCCACTGGATCCGGGTCGAGGACATGCCGGAGATCTGGCGTCGGCTGGAGGCGGTCGGCCTGCAGACCACCGAGGCGTGCGGCGACTGCCCCCGGATCGTGCTGGGCAGCCCGGTCGCCGGAGTGGCCCGCGACGAGGTGGTCGACCCGACGCCGGCGATCGACGAGATCGTCCGCCGGTACGTCGGGGACAAGGCAGTTCTCCAACCTGCCCCGCAAGTTCAAGACCTCGATCTCCTGGCTGGTGGACACCCCGTACGAGGCGAACGACATCGCGTTCCTCGGCGTCGAGCACCCCGAGCACGGCCCGGGCTTCGACCTCTGGGTCGGCGGCGGCCTCGCCACCAACCCGATGCTGGCCAAGCGGCTCGGTGTCTGGGTGCCGCTGCACGAGGTGCCGGACGTATGGGCCGGCGTGGTCGGCATCTTCCGCGACTACGGCTACCGCCGGCTGCGCAACCGGGCCCGGTTGAAGTTCCTGGTCGCCGACTGGGGCGTGGAGCGCTTCCGCGAGGTGCTGGAGAAGGAGTACCTGGGCCGGACGCTGCTCGACGGCCCGGCGGCCGGAGCTGCCGGCAAAGCCGATCGACCACATCGGCGTGCACCGCAGACCGACGGCCGCTAACTACGTGGGCGCCGCCCCGGTGGTCGGGCCGGGTCTCCGGCACGCAGCTCGCCCAGCTCGCCGACGTGGTCGAGGCGCACGGCAGTGACCGGGTGCGGCTCACCCCGTACCAGAAGCTGCTGGTGCTCGACGTGGCGCCGGAGCGGACCGACGTCGCTGGTGGACGGCGCTGCGCGGGATCGGCCTGGAGGCCCGGCCGTCGGCCTGGCGGCGCGGCACCATGGCCTGCACCGGCATCGAGTACTGCAAGCTCGCCATCGTCGAGACCAAGGCCGCGCGGCGAGGAGTTGGTGGCCCGGCTGGAGCGAGCGGCTGCGCGACTTCGACGCGGACATCTCCATCCACGTCAACGGCTGTCCCGAACGCCTGCGCCCGCACGCAGGTGGCCGACATCGGTCTCAAGGGCCAGCTGGTGGCGGCCCGGACGGCGGCAGGTGGAGGGCTTCCAGATGCACCTGGGCGGCGGCCTCGGCCTGGCCGCCGGGGCAGCGGCGGGTTTCGGCCGCAAACTGCGCGGGCTGAAGACCACCGCGGAGGACCTTCCGGGTACGTGGAACGGCTGGCCCGCCGCTATCTGGCCGGCCGGACCCAGGGCGAGACCTTCGCCAACTGGGTGATGCGGGCCGAGGAGGAGGAGCTGCGATGAGGCCTGACATGAGCGACAGCGCTGGGCGGCCGTGCTGTATCTGCCCGTACTGCGGCGAGGAGGACCTGCGGCCGAACGAGGCCGGGCACGGCGCCTGGGAGTGCCACGCCTGCGCGCGGGTCTTCGCGTGAAGTTCACCGGTCACGCTGATCGGAATGGTGGTAGCTCAATGAGTACCTTGCTCCGCCGAGTGGGCTGGTCGGCCTCGTGTCATGCCGACCCGGTGCGCTGGAGGAGCTGCGCGCGGGCCGAGGCGCGACCGGACGCTTCGACGGCGCGCCCGCCGAGGCGATTGTCGATGGGCGGCGCAGACCTTCGGCGACCGGTTCTGCATCACCAGCTCGATGGCGGACGGCGTGCTGGCCCACATGGTTTCCCGGGTGGCACCCGGGCGTGGACGTGGTGTTCCTCGACACCGGCCTGCATTTTCCGCAGACCCTGCGGGTACGTGACGGGTCGAAGCCCGACGATGCCGGTACGGGTGCTGTCGATCCGGCCGGGCAGACGGTGGGTCAGCAGGACGGCTCCCACGGCGCGCGGCTGTTCAACGCGTCGTCCGGACCAGTGCTGTGCATGCGCAAGGTGGAGCCGCTGGAGCGGGCGCTGGCCGGCTACGACGCCTGGGGTGCCGGCTCGCGTCGGGACGAGACCCGGCCCGGGCAACGATGCCGTGTGGTGGACTTCGACGCGTCGCCGCGGCAAGGTCAAGGTCAACCCGATGGCGCGGTGGACCGACGGGACGTGGCCGCCTACATCGAGCGCTACGACGTCCCGGTCAACGAACTGCTGAATCAGGGCTACGGCTCGATGGGTTGCTGGCCGTGCACCCGCAAGGATGAAGCCGGGCGAGGACCCGCGGGCCGGCCGGTGGGCCATGTTCGAGAAGACCGAGTGCGGCCTGCACGTATGACGACGCGCACAACAGAGCCGATCGTCGCTGGTGGCGCACGGCAGCCGGGATCCGCGAGCGGCCGAGCACCTGCGCGCGTTGGCCCGGCGGGTCGCACTGCGCTGGCCCGCTGGTGCGACCACGGCGTTCCTGGATTTCGACGCGACCCACGGTTGCTGTCGCGTTGCGGTGATCTGGCCGGCTCGCCGTAGGGACACCGTGCCGGTCTGGTGCCTGCCCTGTTGACGACCGCGTATCACGGTCGGGTGGACATGCCCGGGTTGCTGTCGCCGCGACGGCGCACTGCGACCCGGTTGTCGGGCGTGTTGGGTCCGGCTGAGCCAGGCGAGGCGGCGCGCATCCTTGCTGGTAGCCGCCCTGCTGCGTCGTTTGTCCGAACTGGCGTCGGCTACGACGCGGTGGTGCTGGTCGCCGCCGGCACCCGTGATGCGGGCGCGCGCTCCGGTGGGTCGGCGTAGCCCAGGCACTGGCACCGAGTTGGGCGTTGCGTGTGCGGTTGGTTACGCCACGGGGCGCCACCGGCGGCCGGTGAGGCGGTGGCCCAACTGTCGGCCGCCGGCGCCCGCCGGGTTGTCGTGGCTGCGTATTTCCTGGCCCCCGGGCGCTGTTCCACGACGCCGCTGCGGCCTCGCGCGTCGGGCCGGTGCGATGGCGGTGGCCGCGCCGCTGGGAGCCGTCAGAGAGCTTGTGCAGCTCGTCGTGGCCCGAGCTGGGGCGGTGGCGGGACTGGACGCGGCGTGCCGAGTGTCCCGTGTGGAGGCGGTGTCCCAGCTCGAAGCGGTGGCCTGATGGCGTGCTGTATCCGTTGGCGGACAGCCGAAGCGCCCCGGCAGCTGGATCCGGCGGGGCGTTCGCGTGTAGTTCAGGGCTCTAAGCGAGTGAGCGCGAACCCGGAGACCTCCGCGCCGCTTGACGGCGCGCCGCTCCTCCTCGCTCATCCCGCCCCAGACGCCGGCGTCCTGGCCGGACTCGAGGGCCCACTGCAGGCACTCATCGATCACCGAACAGCGCCGGCAGACCGCTTTGGCCTGCTCTACTTGCAGCACAGCCGGACCGGACGTCCCGATTGGGAAGAACAGCTCCGGGTCCTCGTCTCGGCAGGCGGCATGGTGGCGCCAGTCCATGGCGGCAACACTCCTTGATTAGTGGCGTTGTGGCACTACTTACACGGCTCTGGAAATCAACAGCTTGTTGCGCTGTGCCGGCGCTTCGCGGTTAGCGGCTCCGGTGGTGCGCTTGAGCGGGCAAGGGTGCCTCGTACTCGTTTCGCTTGTGAATGCTTTCACGAACTATGGCAATGTCAAGGGGGAGTCTGGGCAAAAATTACGCCAGGTGACGGACGTCACGACAGGTTCGTCCGGTTTGCGTCAGGTTCTCCGCACCCTACCCCGCAACACTGTGAAGCAAATGTAGTACGCTGCGTTACCCCTCGCCAGTGTTTGACGATCGTGTCGCACTGGTTAGTTGCGACCGGGGTCAGCTTTCGTGACCCGACTCATGCTCAACAGAACACGCGAAGTGCCCCAGGAACTGCACTGAAGGTAACTTTCGACCTTTCTCCCAGGTAGTCGCCGTCCAGTTGGAATGCCAGCGGCCGCACGGCCCGGACAGTGAACTCGGGTACATCGTGCAGTGTCAGTATCTGCTTACCGTGAGGATTGTGGCGAGTCGACAGGATCTGGGCCACCAGGCGCATCGTGGTCGGTAGGTCCAGCGCTTTGAGCGCCAGCAGGTCCAGACCCGTGTCGAAGGACGCGTCCGGGCAGACGTTGATCGCGCGGTCGCCGAGGTACGTCCATGGCGCGGTGTTCTGCACGATCACGGTCGCGATGTCCGGATGTGCCTCCTCACCAGCGCGCTCCAGGGTGATCGTCGAGGTTCTCCGGTCGGTGTCCAGGAAGAAATGGCTCGCGGTGGAACGCATGTACAGCGCTGGCGTGGACAGTCTGCCGCGCAACCTGGCCCGCTCGACCTTCCGGACGACCTCCGCGTCGAGCCCGAATCCGGCGCAGAAGGTGAAGTAGCGGCCATCGGCCCGACCGAGGCCGACCAAACGCATCCGGCCATGGTGCATGGCGTCCAGGATCACGCCGGTGCCTTCGATGGTGTCTCGTGGCAGGCCGAGCGCCCGGGCGAAGACGTTGGCCGATCCGCCCGGCACCACGGCAAGTGCCGGCACCTCGTCCGGGCCGCCTTCCTGCAGCAGCCCGTTGACCACTTCGTTGATCGTGCCGTCGCCGCCGAGGGTGACCACCACGTCGACCTTGTCGGCGCGGGCCCGACGGGCCAACTCCGCCGCGTGGCCGCGGCGGCGCGTGTACTCCACCGTCAGGTCCACCTCGGAGCGCAGCGCCCGGACCAGGACGTCGCGACTCAGCTCGCTGGTCGTGGTGGCTTTCGGATTGACCACCAGGATCGCCTGCACAGCCGGACTGTATACCTTGCCGTATCGGTGGACCTGCCGAAGGTATCCTGGCGTCATGCCCGCGGCGCCGGACCAGCCAGGGCGGGTTACCCCCGCACCCACCTCAGCAATCCCGCAGACCACGCTGGCCTGGGCGGTCCGGATCCTGGCGGCGCAGACCGTTGCCCTGGTCGGGCTGACCACCTTCCTGATCTACCAGGACCTGGCTGCCACCGCGGACAACACCGGCATGGCGGTCGGTGTGACCGTCTACACCGCGATGATGGCCGCGTTGCTCGGCGGGCTCGGCTGGGCCCTGTACGGCCGGCGGTCCTGGGCCCGGGGCCCGGCGATCGTGCTCGAGTTGCTCCTGCTGCCGATCGGCTACTCGATGTTCAGCGCCGGCCTATGGCTTGGTGTGGTGGTGATGGCAGTCGGATTATGCGGCGCCGGCACACTGCTTGCCCCCTCGACCCGCGCGGCGCTTGGAATGAGATAGCTGTAGGGGCATACGCTTACTCACCGTGAGCGTTGACGTACGTGCACCGGCGTACAAGGTCCTGGCAGATGATCTGCGGGAACAGATCACTTCCGGGCAGTTGCGACCGGGCGACCGGCTTCCGACCGAGCCCCAACTGTGCCGAAGTTGCGGCGTGAGCCGGTCGACCGTACGCGAGGCGCTGCGCCTGCTGGCCAGCCAGAACCTGATCGTGACCACCCGCGGGGTGGCTGGCGGCAGTTTCGTGGTGCATCCCAGCCCTGAGCAGCTCATCGACACCCTTTCCACCGGCGTCAACCTGTTGGTCGCCAGCCGGCGGGTAACCCCGCGCGAACTGTTCGACGCGCGCTTTCTGATGGAGGTCCCGGTTGCCGTGATGGCGGCCCGGCGGCGCACCGACGCCGATGTGGAGGCGTTGCGGGAGACCTTGTTCGACCCGCAGACGGCGGACCTGGACGCCATGGTGGCGGTGCACGGCACCTTCCACGAGTTGATGGCGGATGCCTGTGGCAATCCGTTGCTGACCCTGCTGGCCAAGCCGTTGCACCGCATCGCCAACGTATCGACGATATTGCGCCGCTTCGGTCGCCCGTTCTGGGTGGAGGTGGACGCGGACCATCGGGCCATCTACGAGGCAGTGGTGGCGCGGGAGGCGGACCGTGCCGAGACGGCCACCGCCCGGCACATCGACAACCTGCGGCGGGCGTTCACGCTCCCGCCGGAACAGAGTGTTCCTGAGTTGATGGTCAGCGTCGGCGGCGACGCTTGATCAGTTCGACAACGGCTCGCCCGGCGTCGGCTCGCCCGGTGACCTCGGTGGCGTGCGCGGTGAGCACCTGCCAGGCGAAGGACTGATCGGCCGGCATGACCGCCCGGGGCGAGACCCGGGCCGAGACGGTGACCGCGAGTAGGTCGTCATAGACCCGGAACTGGCAGGTCAGCGTCGAGGCGTCGGGTGGCTGCGGCCGGGCCAGCGAGAGCAGCATGACGCACGCCTCGTCCACGGCGATCCGAAGATCCTCGATCTCGTCGAGGGTGAAGGCGAGACGTGCGGCCAGACCAGCGGTAGCGGTCCGCACCACGCCGAGGTAACCGGTGAGGGCAGGCACGGTGAGTTCCACGACATCACCATCGTTGTTACCTGCGCCGACGTCGCCGCGAAGACCGGCTCCCTCGACGTTGCCACCCGCACCGGTGTCCGTAGCTCCCGGCGTTCGCTCGCTTAGCGCCATGATGCCTTGACTCTAGGGGGTCAGGTGGGTGTGAGAGAACTCGCTCGGCATCGCGGCCCACGCAAATTGTCGTCGCGTTGCTCGCCTCCGGCGAGGTGTCGCGTTGCTCGCCTCCGGCGAGGTTGTCGTCGATCGCCGGGGCGCACCGGTCGTTCGGCCGCCGGTGGCCCGGTCGTCAGATGACCACGGTCGCGGGAGGGGCCTGACCGGCCAGCGCCTGTAAGGACCGCCCTTCGAGGCGGTAGGGCAGCCAGTCGGTCATCGCGACCGCGCCCAGCCCGTCATAGAACGCCAGGGCCGGATTCCAGTGCAGCACCCACCAGTCCAGGCGCCGGTAGCCGCGGTCCACCGCGATACTGGCGAGGGTGGCCAGCAAGGACCGGCCGGCGCCGGTGCCGCGGGCTTCCGGGCGGACATACAGGTCCTCCAGGTAGATGCCGTGCACACCCTCCCAGGTGGAAAAGTTCAGGAACCACAGGGCAAAGCCGAGCGGCTCGTCATTGTCGAGGCCGGCCGCCACGTGACCGAACAGCGCGGGACGCTCACCGAAGAGGGCTGCGTCGAGTTGTTCGGTGGTGAGGAGGCAAGACTGCGCGGCCCGTTCGAATTCGGCCAGCTCATGCACCATTGCGACAACGGCCGGCACGTCGGATGGACGTACCGGCCGGATCGCGTAACCGCGAGGTGTCACGCCTGCTTGGTCTCCCAGAAGATCTTCGCGATCTGGTCGATCTTGGCCAGCAGCTGGTCGGCCACGGCCGGGTCCGCCGAGCCCTTGGCGCCACTCGCGCCCGCGAGCTTGGTCGCCTCGTTGAACAGCTGGTGCAGCTCGGGGTACTTCTCGAAGTGCGGGGCCTTGAAGTAGTCGGTCCACAGCACCCACAGGTGGTGCTTGACGAGCTCGGCCCGCTGCTCCTTGATGATCAGGGCGCGGGTGCGGAATTCGGAATCCGAGTTGGCCTGGTACTTCTCGCAGATGCCCTTGATCGACTCCGCTTCGATCCGGGCCTGGGCCGGGTCGTACACGCCGCACGGCAGGTCGCAGTGGGCACTGGCCACGGTACGCGGGGTCAGCAAACGTGGCAGTCGCATAATCGGGCTCCTTCTCGTCGCACACGGTGACATTTGCGATGATCCTCGCAGTCGACCCTACCCCTTACCCCGTGCCGATTCTCGTGGAGCGTCCAACATGGCGTTTGGTCTTTCCCCCGTGTTGGTTCGGGGACCGTCGATGGCGCCGACGTTGCGCGACGGCGACGCGGTGATAGCCCGCTACGGCGGCCGCCAGCCCCGCGCAGGCGAGGTCGTCCTGGGCCGGTTCCGGTCCAGGCCGGACCTGCTGGTGGTGAAGCGACTGGTGCGCCGGGAAGGTGACGGCTGGTGGCTGCAGGGCGACAACGACCTCATCGAGGATGACTCTCGGGCATTCGGTGTCGCCGATGTGGAGGCTCGGGTGCTCTGGCGGTGGTGGCCACGACCGGGGAGGGTGGCCGGGCGTTCTGGGGAGCACCCGTGAGACGCCGAACACACGCTCGATATGCTCGCGGCATGGTGGAAACGGATCCGGTGTTCGAGCTGCACCGTGGCGGCAAGATGGCGGTGCGGTCCACAGTCGCGCTGTCCAGCCGGGAAGACCTGTCCCTGGCGTACACACCGGGCGTGGCGAAGGTGTGCGAGGCGATCGCCGCGTCGCCGCAACTCGCCCGTGAGTACACCTGGACCGGCCACGCCGTGGCTGTGGTGACCGACGGCTCAGCCGTACTC
This sequence comes from uncultured Actinomycetota bacterium, assembly GCA_963742855.1. Classification (GTDB taxonomy): domain Bacteria; phylum Actinomycetota; class Actinomycetes; order Mycobacteriales; family Micromonosporaceae; genus CAVUNP01. The sequence goes on from CAVUNP010000007.1 coordinate 705,805, forward strand.
GGCCTGGGCAACATCGGTCCGGCCGCCGCCATGCCCGTGATGGAGGGCAAGGCCGTGTTGTTCAAGCAGTTCGGCGGCGTCGACGCGGTGCCGATCTGTCTGGACACACAGGACACCGAAGAGATCATCGCGGTGGTCCGGGCGTTGGCGCCCAGCTTCGGTGGGATCAACCTCGAGGACATCTCGGCGCCCCGCTGTTTCGAGATCGAACGTCGGCTCGACGACATGCTGGACATCCCGGTGTTCCACGACGATCAGCACGGCACCGCGATCGTGGTGCTGGCCGCGCTGCGCAACGCGGCCGTCCTGCTCGACCGCAAGCTCGACGACCTGCGGGTTGTGGTCAGTGGCGCGGGTGCGGCCGGTGTCGCGGTCACCCGGATGCTGCTCGCCGGCGGAGTCACCGACCTGGTCGTGGTTGACTCCCGCGGGGTCGTACACGGCGGCCGTGACGACCTCAACTCGGAGAAGGTGTCACTTGCCGCGGTGACCAACCCGCGTGGTGTGGATGGTGGCATCCGCGAGGCATTACACGGCGCGGATGTGCTCATCGGCGTGTCCGGCGGCACCATCGAAGAGGCGGCGCTGGCCGGGATGGCCGCCGGAGGAGCCATCTTCGCCCTGGCCAACCCCACCCCCGAGGTCCATCCGACGTTGGCCAGCCGGTACGCGGCGGTGGTGGCCACCGGCCGTAGTGACTTCCCCAACCAGATCAACAACGTGCTGGCCTTCCCGGGCATCTTCCGGGGTGCGCTTGACTCCGGCGCCGCCCGGATCACCGAAGGTATGAAGATCGCCGCCGCCGACGCGATCGCCTCGGTCGTCGCCGACACCCTCACCGCCGACGCGATCGTTCCGTCCCCGCTGGACCCCCGCGTGGCTCCCGCTGTCGCCGCCGCTGTCGCCGCCGCCGCGTCCTGACGGGGCTGCGCGGTACAGCACGGTCCGGCGTCCTTCTCACGGTTACCAGGACCAGTCGGGTGCCGCCCGGATTGGTCTGGCAGCGCGGGCTCACCCACTTCCCGTCGTTGGTCGCGCCGGTACGACAGGCAGACGTTGACCAGTGCCCACCGGGCGTAGCCGACCACAGTGTTCTTACGTTTAGCCACTGCTGGCGGTGGTCCTGGAGGTGCAGCGGAGCCAGGACCGCGGCAAGCGACGTACGTGGAAGCTGTATGTGGCCCAGCTTGAGGCGGAGTTGGACGTCACCGCCGCGTTGGTGGTCTTCTGCCCCGATCCTGGGCTGGCTGAGTGGTATCGCAGCCTGTTCGAGTCGGACGGGTTGAGCCTTCGGCTGCGGCCGTTTATCTTCACGCCGGACGATGTGCCGCTCGTGGTGGAGGTAGAGCTGGCCCGGTCCAATCCCGCGCTGGCGGTGCTCTCGGCGATTTGTCACGGCGGGCAGCCCGGGGTGGACGGCATGTTTCCGGCGTTGGCGGAGGCGCTGCGTTCGCTCGGCCCACAAAAGGCGATCTTGTATTATGACATTGTGCTGGCTGGGTTGCCCCGGCCAGCCCGGGTTCGTTGGGAGGCTTTCATGACTACCACCGTTGAGGAGTACCGCAGCGAACTGCTGCGCGAGCTCGCGACCCAGCACGAACAGCTCGGTGAGGCGCGCGGTGAGGCCCGCGGTGAGGCCCGCGGTGAGGCCCGTGGCGAGGGACGGGCGGTGCTGACGGTGCTGGATGCGCGTGGCGTGGCGGTACCCGCAGCGGTTCGCGAGCAGGTTCTCGCCTGCACTGATCTGGCTCGGCTCGACACCTGGTTGCGTCGCGCCCTCACCGCCGCCACGATCGACGACGTCATCCGCGGATAGCCCTCCGAAGGGGAAGATTCTGGTCATCTGATCACGTACGACGATCGGATGGCCGACGCGACCCGCGCCTTCGGGCTCAGGACCGCTTCAGGTTCAAGCCTCTCCGCGCCGCCAGCTACCTGTGCGTACTAGCTGCTAGGGTGCGAACGTGCTCGCTGCCTACGCCTCCGCCATCAACACCGAGGATCCACTGGCCGGCCTCAGCGTCGGGGAGATGCCCGAGCCGGTGCCGCCGGCCGATGACTGGGTGACCGTCACGGTACGGACCAGCGCGCTCAACCACCACGACCTGTGGTCCCTGCGCGGCGTGGGTCTGCCAGCGGATCGGCTGCCGATGATCCTCGGCTGTGACGGCACCGCGGTCGACGACGATGGCAACGAGTTCGTCATCTATCCGGTGGTGGTCGGGGCCGGCGAAACCAGGGGCTACTCCATCCTGTCCGAGGTATATCCGGGGACCTTGGCGGAGCGGGTCGCGATTCCCCGCCCGAACCTCATTCCCAAGCCGGCCGAGGTCAGTTTCATCGACGCGGCATGCCTGCCGACCGCCTGGCTTACCGCTTACCGCATGCTGCGGGCCAAGGGCCGGGTCGACGAGGCGGAGGCCGTCCTGGTGCAGGGCGCAGGCGGGGGAGTGGCCACCGCCGCGGTGGTCCTCGCCGTCGCGCTGGGCAAGCGCGTGTACGCGACCAGCCGTGACCCCGGCAAGCGGGAGCGCATCGCCGAGCTCGGCGCCACCGCCCTGGAACCCGGCGCGCGCCTGCCGGAGCGGGTCGGCGTGGTGATCGAAACTGTCGGCGCGGCCACGTTCGACCACTCCCTCAAGGCCGCCGCGCCCGGCGCGCGCATCGTGGTGTCCGGCGCCACCGGCGGGCATCTGGCCACAGTGGACGTACGGCGGCTGTTCGCGTTGCAGCTCGAGATTCTCGGCACATCCATGGGTACGGCCGAGGAACTGGCCGAGCTGCTCGATCTGGTCGCCCGGGGCGCCAGGCCGGTCATCGACACCGTGCTGCCGTTCGCCGACGTTCGCGCGGCATTCGAGAAACTGCATTCCGGCCACATTTTCGGCAAGATCGTCCTCGATCACCGCGGCTAGTCGTCCAGCGCTACCCGGATTCGAGCGTGCGGCCGCTGGACACCCGTGGACTCACGAGGACATCAGCGAACGTACCTGACCGGCGATTTCGAGTTCCTCGTCGGTCGGTACCACCCATACCGAGACAGGCGCGCCGTCGGCCGAGATGCGTCGCTCACCCGAGCCGGCATTGCGGGCCGGATCCACCGCAATGCCGAAATGTCCAAGGTTGGCCAGCGCCGCGGCGCGCACCGGTGCGGCGTTCTCGCCGACTCCGGCGGTGAACGCGATGGCGTCCAACCGGCCGAGTTCGAACGCATACGCGCCCACGTACGACCGGATGCGTTGGCAGTACACATCGAATGCCAGCGCCGCCGCGTCGTCACCGGCCTCGCGTCGGCGCAACACGGCACGCATGTCGTTGTCGCCGCACAGGCCGTACAGACCGCCGTGGCGGTTGAGTATTTCGTCCATCTCGTCCAGGGACAGCTTGCCGACCCGCATCAGGTGGAACACCACGGCCGGGTCGAGGTCTCCGCTGCGGGTACCCATCACCAGCCCCTGTAGCGGGGTCAGGCCCATCGACGTGGCCACACTGCGGCCGTCGCGCACCGCGCAGGCGCTGGCACCGTTGCCCAGGTGCAACGTGACCAGGTTCAGGCCGCCCGGGTCCCGCCCCAACAGCGCGGCCGTACGCCGGGACACGTACGCGTGCGACGTGCCGTGAAAGCCGTAGCGCCGCACGCCCAGCCGGTCGGCCAGGTCTGTGTCGATGGCATAGGTACGCGCGGCCGGCGGCATGGTCTGGTGGAAGGCCGTGTCGAAGACCGCCACCGACGGGGTGTCCGGCAACAACCGGCGGGCCACCTCGATGCCGGCCAGGTTCGCCGGATTGTGCAGGGGTGCCAACGGGATGAGGTCGCGGATCTGGTCGCAGACGTCTTCGGTGATCAGAGTCGGCGCGGAGAACCTGTCTCCACCGTGGACCACCCGGTGCCCGACCGCGGCCAGGCCGGTTAGGTCCAATGTGGACATAACCTGGCTCAGGGCCACGGCGTGGTCGGCTGGGTGCGACCCCGGCTCACCGACGTGCTCCACAAGTCCCTGTGCGACAGTGTCGAAACCGGTGCCGGAATCCTGGAACAGCCGGTACTTCAGCGACGACGAACCGGTGTTGAGCACCAGTACCCGGTCACTCATCGAAGCCTTCCGCCGGGATGCCCTGTGCCTGCACGGCGGTGATGGCCACGGTGTTCACGATGTCGGCCACGGTGGCGCCCCGGGACAGGTCGTTCACCGGCCGCCGCAGGCCCTGCAGCACCGGACCGACCGCCACCGCGCCGGCCGAGCGCTGCACCGCCTTGTAGGTGTTGTTGCCGGTGTTGAGATCCGGGAAGATGAAGACGGTGGCACGACCCGCCACGTCGCTGCCGGGTAGCTTTGCCCGGGCCACCACCGGGTCTATCGCAGCGTCGTACTGGATCGGACCCTCCACCGGCAGGTCGGGACGGGCGGCGCGGACCAGCCGGGTCGCCTCGGCCACCTTGTCCACATCGGCCCCCCGCCCGGACGCACCGGTGGAGTAGGACAGCATCGCCACCCGTGGCTCCACCCCGAACTGGGCCGCGGTGTTCGCCGAGGAAAGCGCGATGTCGGCCAACTGTGCGGCGTCGGGATCCGGGTTGATGGCACAGTCGCCGTAGACCAGCACCCGGTCGGCCAGGCACATGAAGAACACCGACGAGGCGACAGACAGCCCGGGCACGACACGGATGATCTCGAACGCTGGCCGGATCGTGTCCGCCGTTGGATGTGTGGCGCCGGAGACCATCGCATCGGCGAGTCCACTCGCGACCATCAGCGTGCCGAAGTAGTTCACGTCCCGGACCATGTCCTGTGCCATGTCCAGGTTCATGCCCCGGTGCGCGCGCAGTTTCGCGTACCGATGCGCGAACTCGTCCCGAAGGTGCGAGGTGGCGGGGTCCACTATGGACAGGCCGGCGGTCGACCTGCGTTGATCGCCTCCGGCGATGGTGTCCAGTCCCAGTTCGCGGGCCCGCTGGGTGATGTCGGCCGGCGGGCCGAGCAGGGTCAGTTCGGCCACGCCCCGGCGCAGCAACACATCCGCGGCGAGCAGGATCCGTTCCTCGGTGCCTTCGGGCAGCACGATGCGCTTGCGATCGGAGCGGGCCCGGTCGAGCAACGTGTACTCGAACATCAGCGGAGTCACCCGGCCGGAGCGGGTCACCGCCAGCCGCCGCATCAGCTCGGCTCCATCCACACAGGACTCGAACGCGCCCACCGCGGCTTCCACCTTGCGCGGCGTCGCCGTGGTCAGACGGCCTTCCAGATCATTGACCGCCGCGACCGTCTCGAAGCTGTCCTGCGCGACCAGCACCACCGGTACGTCGGTACGCAGCCGGCGGACCAGGTTCAACACCCGCTCGTCCGGCTCTTCGCCGAGGGTGACCACGATCCCGGCGACGGCGGCCATGCCAGCCGCGTGTGCCGTCACCGCTGCGGTGATCAGGTCGGCCCGGTCGCCGGGTGTGATCACTACGCAGCCGTCGTCGAGATAGTCGAGAAAGACCGGCACCTGTGCGGCGCCGACGACAAAGTGCAGGACATCCCGGTCCGTACGCCGCCTCGTCGCCCAGTAGCCGCCGCGCGAGGAGGGCGTCGGCCACCTGGCCCAGCGTTGGCGCGCTGATCGCGGACTCGTCCGGCACCGCGTACGCGGGCACTGGCAGTGCGCCGACCGCGGCCAGTATCTCGTCGGACTGCCCGGGCTCGACCCGGTTGGCCACCACCGCGAGCACCGTACTGTCCAGTTCGGACAGAGCATGGTAGGCGGCGCGGATGGCGCCAGCCACAGCTTGCGGGGTGCGCGAGCGCCCGTCGACGACTGCCAGAACCACCGCGTCGAACTCGGTGGCCAGCCGGGCGTTGAGGGCGAGCTCCTCGTGTATCCCGGAGTCGCCGGTCTCGCGGCCGAAGTCGGTGCCCAGCACGACCACGGCGTCGCTCAACCGCGCGACCGTGTGGTAGGCGTCCAGGACGTGCGCGACGAGTCGGTCCTGGCCACCTTCGGCGATCAGCTGCGCGGCCTGTGCGTAGGTCGCACCGTATGCGGGTGCCGCCGGCATCTGGTAGCGCTCACGCAGGAGTTCGATGATGGGGTCGTCCATGTCCCGCACCAGCGGCCGGAACACCCCTAGCCTCTCCACCCGGCGGGACAGCAGTTCGGTCATGCCGAGCGCCACCGTGGACTTGCCGCCACCGGGTTCCAGCCCGGTGATGAAGACGGTGCGCGCCATAAGCCCTACCCCGTGTCTACTCGTCGTCCTCGTCATCGAGGCGGGCCAGCCAGGTCGCGAAGCGCTCCACCGGTGTCTCGAACTCTGGATGGGCATCGATGAAATCGCGTAGTCGCACAGCCACCCACTCGATGGTGACTGTCTCGTCTCCCCGGCGCTCGGCCAGTTCCTCGATTCCCCGGTCCGTAAAATACATTTCTCTCCTCGGTGCTGCCAAACCGGTGGCTGCCGAACCGGCGAGCCCGCGACGTGCGGGCCCGCCGGGCGGACCCGCACGCACGGTGACCGTTAGCGCGGCGGCAGCGCCGCCGCCATCAGGGCGGCCTGCTCGGCGTCGTGGGTCTTGCTCGACCCCACCGACGGGGCAGCCGCGGCCGGACGGGAGATCCGCCGCAGCCGTACGCCGTCGAGGTGTTCGAGCAGGTTGAGCGCGATGAACGACCAGGCGCCCTGGTTGGCCGGCTCCTCCTGCACCCAGACGAAGTCCTCCGCGGCCGGGTAGCCGGCCAGGGTGGCCGACAACTGCGCCACCGGCATCGGGTAGAGCTGCTCCAGCCGGATGATCGCGGTGTCAGTGATCTTGTTGGCCTCGCGGGCCGCCAGCAACTCGTAGAACACCTTGCCGGCGCAGAACAGGATCCGCTTGACGTTGGCTGGATCCGGGTTACCCGGATCGGCCAGCACCGGCTCGAACGTACCGGTGGTGAGGGCCGACACCGGCGAGATCACCTGACGGTGCCGCAGCAGCGACTTCGGAGTGAACACAACGAGGGGCTTCTTCTTCGGCGACAGCGCCTGGCGGCGCAGCAGGTGGAAGTAGCTGGCCGGGGTGCTCGGCACCGCGACCCGCATGTTGTCCTCCGCACACAGCTGCAGGTACCGCTCGATGCGCCCGGACGTGTGGTCCGGTCCCTGTCCCTCATGGGAGTGCGGCAGGAGCAGGGTGACCGAGCTGCGCTGGCCCCACTTCGCCTCGCCCGAGGAGATGAACTCGTCCACGATGGATTGTGCACCGTTGGCGAAGTCTCCGAACTGCGCCTCCCACAGCACCAGCGCGTCCGGCTGCTCGACCGAGTACCCGTATTCGAATCCCATCACCGCGAACTCGCTGAGCAGCGAGTCGTGCACGAAGAACGCGTCCGCCGTTGGCCTCGACCGACTTCACTGGCAGATAGTCGTCGCCGGTGACTGCGTCGACGATCGAGGCATGCCGCTGCACGAACGTTCCGCGGCGGGAGTCCTGTCCGGACAGTCGGACCGTGACGCCCTCGTGCACGCAGCGTGCCGAACGCCAGGATCTCGGCGAAGCCCCAGTCGATATCGCCCTGCCGGCCATCTTGGCCCGCCGCTCCAGCAACTGGGCGATGCGCTTGTGCGGGGTGAACCCCTCGGGCAGGTTGACGTGTGCGTCGCCGATCGCGGCGAGCACGCTGGCCTCGGCCGCCGTGCTCGACCTCGGCTCCGGCTCCTCCTCGCTGACCCGGGTCCGGGCCGGCGCGGGCGCCGCCGGCCGCGTCGCGGGTGGCCTTGAAGACCTGCTCCAGTTGGGCCTGGTAGTCGCGCAGCAGCTCCTCCGCCTGGTCCAGCGGTGATGTCGCCGCGGCCGATCAGTTCCTCGGTGTAGATCTTGCGCACGGACCGCTTGCGCGTCGATGATCTGGTACATCTTCGGGTTGGTCATCGATGGGTCGTCGCCCTCGTTGTGGCCACGCCGGCGGTAGCAGACCAGGTCGACCACGACATCCTTGTTGAACGCCTGCCGGTATTCGAAGGCGAGCCGGGCCACCCGGACGACCGCCTCCGGGTCGTCGCCGTTGACGTGGAAGATCGGCGCCTGGATCATGCGGGCCACGTCGGTGGAGTAGAGCGACGAACGGGAGTACTCCGGCGCGGTGGTGAAGCCGACCTGGTTGTTGACGACCACGTGCACGGTGCCGCCGGTGCGGTAGCCGCGCAGTTGGGACAGGTTGAGCGTCTCGGCGACCACGCCCTGGCCGGCGAAGGCCGCGTCACCGTGCACCAGCAAGCGGCAGCACGGTGTAGCCCTCGAGCTTGAGGTCGATGCGGTCCTGCTTGGCCCGGACGATGCCCTCGAGCACCGGGTCGACGGCCTCCAGGTGCGAAGGGTTCGCCACCACGCTGACCGTGGTCGAGTGCTCGCCGTCCGGCGTCGTGAACTTGCCGGTCATGCCGAGGTGGTACTTCACGTCGCCGGAGCCCTGGGTGGACTTCGGGTCGAGGTGCCCTTCGAACTCGGAGAAGATCTTCTCGTACGGCTTGCCGACGATGTTGGCCAGCACGTTGAGCCGGCCGCGGTGTGCCATGCCGATGACGACCTCGTCCAAGCCGCCCTCGGCGGATGAGGCGAGGATCTCGTCCGAGGAGCGGGATGACGCTTTCGCTGCCTTCGAGCGAGAAGCGCTTCTGCCCGACGTACTTGGTCTGCAGGAAGGTCTCGAATGCCTCGGCGGCGTTGAGCCGGACTAGGATGTGCTTCTGCTCCTCGGCCGTCGGCTTGGTCGTAGCGCTGCTCGACCCGTTCCTGGATCCAGCGCCGCTCCTCCGGGTCCTGGATGTGCATGTACTCGACGCCGACCCGGCGGCAGTACGAGTCGCGCAGCACGCCGAGGATGTCGCGCAGCTTCATCCGCTGCTGACCGGCGAAGCCGCCGACCGGGAACGATCCGGTCCAGGTCCCACAGGGTCAGCCCGTGCTGGCGGACGTCCAGGTCCGGGTGCCTGCGGATGTGGTACTCCAGCGGGTCGGTGTCGGCCATCAGGTGGCCGCGGACCCGGTACGCGTGGATCAGCTCGATGCACCCGGGCGGCCTTGTCGATCTGGCCTTCGGAGGTGTGCGCGACGTCCCGGATCCACCGCACCGGCTCGTACGGGATGCGCAGCGACGTCGAAGATCTCGTCGTAGAAGCTGTGCTCGCCGAGCAGCAGCTCATGCATGACCTTGAGGAACTCGCCGGACTGGGCGCCCTGGATGATCCGGTGGTCGTAGGTGCTGGTCAGCGTGATGATCTTGCTGATGGCGAGGTCGGCCAGGGTGGTCGTCGCTCATGCCCTGGCGAACGGCGCGGGGTACTCCATCGCGCCGACGCCGATGATGGTGCCCTGACCCTGCATGAGCCGCGGGCATCGAGTGCACCGTGCCGATGCCGCCCGGGTTGGTCAGCGAGATCGTGGTGCCGGCGTAGTCCTCCATGGTCAGCTCGTTGCGCCGGGCCCGGCGGACCACGTCCTCGTACGCCTGCCAGAACGGTCGGAAGTCCATGTCCTGGAGTGCCCTTGATGGCTGGGCACCACCAGGTTGCGGCTGCCGTCCGGCTTGGCCAGGTCGATGGCGATGCCGAGGTTGACGTGCTCCGGGATGACCAGCGCCGGCTTGCCGTCGACCTCGGCGAAGGAGTTGTTCATCTCCGGGTGCGCGGCCAGCGCCCGGACCATCGCGTAGCCAATGAGGTGGGTGAAGCTGACCTTGCCGCCGCGGCCCCGGGCGAGGTGGTTGTTGATCACGATGCGGTTGTCCGACGAGCAGCTTCGCCGGCACCGCGCGGACGCTGGTCGCGGTGGGCACCTGCGAGCGAGGCGTCCATGTTCTGGCACGATCTGGGCGGCCACGCCGCGGAGCGGGGTGGTGCCGGCGCCGGTCGGCGTCGCCGGTGCCTTGGCGGCCGGCTTCGGGGCCGCGGGCGCCGCGCTGCCGGGGCCGCGCTCGTCGGCACCGCCGACACCGGCTCGGCGGCCTTCGCGCCGGGGCGGCCTTCGCCGGCGCGGCCTTCGCCGGGGCGGCCGCGCTGGGTGCGACGGCCGGCGCTGGCGCTGCTCCGCGGGCTCGGGCCGGGCCTGCGCCGGCTTGGCCGCTCACCGGCGCGGGGTGCCGGCGGCGCCCGGCGCCGGCCGGTAGTCGGCGAAGAAGTCGTGCCAGGCCGGGTCAACGCTCGACGGGTCGGTCGAGGTACCGCTGGTACATGTCCTCGACGATCCACTCATTGGGGCCGAAACCCGCCAGTGGGTTGTCCTGCGAGTTCATCGCTTGGCTGGACACGGCAGCGATCGCCTCTTTCAACGCGGTGGCGGAGCCACAAGACAGTCCTGCGGTTCGCGATTCAGGATCGGATCAGGCTACGCCTGCTGGTGCGCCCATTCCGCCTACTGGTGGCCCGTTTCACCCATAACCCGTGGGCGGTTTGGGCGCGGCTGTGGGTAGGCAAAAGCGGGGCGCCATCACGCTGACGGGGCGCCCGCCGGTTACTCCAGGTGAACGCGCTCAGGAGATGTCGCGTTTCCGCGTGATCGGCGGTGCCGATCAGACCGGCCACGACGCCGTACCCGACGAGCACCAGACCGCCGATCCACCAGGCCGGTGTGGTGATGTTGTTCGCCAGCGTCAGCGGCTCCGGCAGATCATGATGACAGGACGCCAGCCCGGCACCAGGACGATGCAGGTTCCAGACCCAGTCCTCTTGGATGACGTACAGCCGGAGCAGCGCTGATGCCGCGATGGCTGCGACGATGTGTCAGCAGGTAGAACACCGCGCCGGTGATGGTGGCGCCGAGCTGGCTGCGGATCAGCACGCCGAGCCCGACACCGAGCACGGCCCAGACGCACGTAGCCAGCAGGTTCAGCAGCGACCGCGCGCAACACCGCCCAGTCGCCGAGCTGGGACGCCGTAGTCCACTGCGTGCTGAAGAAGAGCGAGCCGACGACCAGGTCGATCGCCGTGGTGACGATCCAGAACAGCCAGAGCCAGCACGCACGGCCGCGGCCAGCTTGGCCAGCATCACCGCGGTGCGGCGCGGCGCGGTCAGGAAGGTGGTGGTCGCCGTCTGGTGGAAGAACTCGTTGGTCACCGCATGAGTCGCCGAGCATCACCATGAGGAGCAGGCCGAAGAACTGTCCCGAGGTGTAGATGCGGCGGCATGGCGGACCAGGATCCGGGTGATGTTGGTGGAGTCCAGGTACTGCGTGCCGCATGCGGTCGAGTCCTCAGCGGTCGGTCCGCCCTCGCCCGGCGGACCTCGCCGAGCGGCATCGGCTGTCCCTGCTGCCTCTGGGCATAGCTCAGCTCGGCGTTGGCCGGCGAACAGGTTGAGCCACAGGAACAGGCCGGTGAACGGCCACGCGACAGGATGGCGAACACCCACCAGGTGCTGGTGGTCCGGATCTTGAGCAGTTCGGATCGGACCAGCCGGAAGAAGGGCCCCTTGGTGTGGGGCCGCATCGGTGGTGGCCGGATACCTGCGTGGGTACGGTCGCGTGTCATCGGATGCCCGCCTTTCCGGGTCAGCTCCAGGAAGACGCCCTCCAGGTCCGGCTTCTCGGTGGTCAGTTCGTGCAGCTCGACCTGTCGCGGCCAGCGCGGTGCGGCCCACCGTCGGCGGCGTCGGCGCCGCTGACCAGCAGCGCGCCGTCGCGGTCGGCGTCGACGGTGGCGGCCTGCTCGCGCAGCGCCGCGGCCAGCTCGTCCGGCTGCGGGGTGCGCACCCGAACCAGCCCGGCTGGCGTCGCTGTCCATGATCTGATCGACCGGCCCCTGCGGGACCAGCTTGCCGGCCGCGATGATCACCACATCGTCAGCGAGCAACTCCATCTCGGAAGCAGGTGGCTGGAGACCAGCACGGTCCGGCCCTCGGTGGCCAGGCCCTTGAGGAAGCCGCGCATCCAGCGGATGCCCTCCGGGTCGAGGCCGTTGGCCGGCTCGTCCAGGATCAGCACCTGCGGGTCGCCGAGCATCGCGGCGGCGATGCCCGAGCCGCTGCTTCATGCCCAGCGAGTAGCCCTGGAACTTGCGGCTTCGCCGCCGGGGTGAGCCCGACCAGGGCCAGCACCTCGTCGGCCCGCTTGCGTGCGGCAGCCCGGCCGCGGCGCAGATCACCCGCAGGTGGTTGACCCGGTCCGGCCCTTGTGCGCGCTGGAGGCCTCCAGCACCGCGCCCACCGTGCGCAGCGGTTCGGTCAGGTCGGCGTATCGGTGGCCGCCGATGGTCGCCGTGCCGGCGGTCGGCGTGACCAGGTTGAGCATCATGCGCAGCGTGGTCGTCTTGCCGACCCGTTCGGGCCGAGGAAGCCGGTGACCCGACCCGGCTCGACGGTGAACGAGAGGCCGTCCACAGCTCTGACCTTCGGATACACCTTGGTCAGACCGGAGGCGACGAGTTGCCCCTCCATCGATCCCCCTTCGCCAGCATGGACCCTGACCTTATCGGCGAGGTCAAACTGCGTGTCCGCCAGACTTGGACTATCGCGATGTATCGTGTTTGCTGTTACGATGTATCGCGACACTCCAAGGAGGACGCAGATGTCAGGCTGGCTCATCAACAGTCCGCAACGATTGGCGCTCGAAGACGGTGTGGACGAACTGCATGTCTGGTTGGCCAGCGGCAAGTTGCGAGTGGTCGGCACCGATGGCCCAGCCCGCATCGAGGTGACCAAGGTTGGTCGTATGGGCGTCGCGGTGACGCTCGAAGGTCGGGTGCTGTCGGTGCGTCATGAGATCCCACAAGGCTGGCTCGCCAAGCTCGGTCCCTTGTGGTGGTTGCTGTCCGGCTGGCGCAAGTACCACGCCCACGTGGTGATTGCGGTGCCGCCAACCGCACTGGCAAATCTCACCCTGGTCAGTGGTTCGGTGGTGGCTTCCGGGCTGCGCAGCGGCGCCACTGTGGACGTCACCAGCGGTTCGATCAGCCTGATGGGTTTGGGTGGCACGGTCCGGGCGAAGACGGTGTCCGGGTCGGTGCAGGCCGTCGCAGTGGCCGGGGACCTGGGCCTGGAGACCGTCTCCGGCGAGATCACGCTGGCCGAGTCCGCGGCCGAGCGGGTCTACGCCCGGACCATCTCCGGCAGTGTCACCTGCGATCTGGACAATCCTCACGCGCGCGATGTCCGGCTCGACACCACCTCGGGCTCGATCACCGTGCGGGTACCCGCGGACGCGGACCTCGACGTGAATCTCAGCGCCATCAGCGGCCGGGTGACCAGTGTCTTCCGGGAGGTGAGTCGCAACGCGACACCGGGCCTGCACGCGGCGGCCGGGCGGATCGGTCATGGCACCGGCACGCTCAACGCTCACGCGGTCTCCGGCTCGGTGTCGCTGCTGGCCCGGCCGGTCGACGATGACTTCACCGCGCCGGCCGGCGGCGGTGCGGTGTGAGCGCGGTCTTCAGCCACGGCCGGCTGCGGCTGTACCTGCTCAACGTGCTGGCCGAAGGTCCCAAGCACGGGTACGAGCTGATCCGGCTGCTGGAAAACCGGTTCCACGGCCTGTACGCACCATCCGCCGGCACCATCGATCCCCGGCTGGCCCGGATGGAAACGGAGGGACTGATCACCCATGCCGCCGCCGGCGGTCGCAAGGTTTACCACATCACCGACGCGGGACGGGCGGAGATCACCATGCGGGCAGCCGACCTGAAACAACTGGAAGCCGACATCCACGCCTCGGTGGCAGACCTGGCCGCGCTCGCCGAGGACGTCAACGAGAGCGTGCGCGGCTCGGTGCGCGACCTCAAGCGCGAACTGCGCCAGGCCAAGCAGGAAGTGCAGACCAGCCGGGTGGACGAGTGGCGCCAGCGCCGCGCCGCCTGGCAGGCGGCCGCCGCCGCCGCTGCGACCAGACCGGACGAAGTCACCGAGGTGGACCGGAAGATGACAGAACTGGCAAGCGAGGTGCGCCGGCTCATCAGCCTCGGCCGGGCCAGCAGCGAGGACCTGCGGGTGGCCGCCACCGTGCTGGACTCGGTCCGTGATCAACTCCGCCACATCCTTCGCGGCTAACTGCCGTCCCGTTTCTCGTGGAAGGTGGTCGTTTGAGTACCGTATCCGGTCGTTGGGTAACCAAGATCGCGACTGCGGAGCTCGCCGGGGCTCGGTGGCGCTCGCTCGTCGCGCTCACAGGAAACTCTCAGACAAACGCCAGCGTGAGCCAAGCCATGCGAGGCAAGCTATCCCCCATGGGAGTTCGGAACGGCACCGTGCAATCCGGGGGCACCTTGTCGGCCGATGCCCGGGATGGAGCGCAGGCACGCCCGCGGCTACTCGTCGTGGAGGACGATCCCAATATCGTCGAATTGCTGTCGGCGAGCCTGCGGTTCGCGGGCTTCGACGTGGCCACCGCGACAAGCGGGAGCGCCGCGCTCGACTCCGCCAAGGAGGCACCGGCCCGACCTGGTCGTGCTCGACGTGATGCTGCCCGATCTGGACGGCTTCGAGGTCATCCGCCGATGCTCCGCGAGGGCGGCACGCGTACCCCGGTGGTGTTCCTCACCGCCCGGGACGCCACCGACGACAAGATCCGTGGGCTGACGCTGGGCGGCGACGACTACGTCACCAAGCCGTTCAGCCTGGAGGAGCTCACCGCCCGGATCCGCGCCGTGCTGCGCCGGACCGGACCGCGAGCAGGCCCCGTCGGCCGGCTCGACCTTCGCCGACCTGGAACTGGACGAGGAGTCGCACGAGGTGCGCCGGGCCGGCCAGCGCGTCGCAGCTGTCGCCGACCGAGTTCAAGCTCCTGCGCTACTTGATGCTCAACGCCAGCCGGGTGCTGTCCAAGGCGCAGATCCTCGACCACGTCTGGAACTACGACTTCCGTGGTGACGACAACATCGTCGAGTCCTACATCTCCTACCTGCGCCGCAAGGTCGACTCGGCTCGAGCCCCGGCTGATCCACACCCTGCGCGGCGTCGGGTACGTGCTTCGTCTGCCCTCGTGACCTCGATAGTGACCGAGCCGACGCACGAGCCGGCCCCGTCCGGCGCAGTCGCCCGAGCCCGTAACCCCCGCCGCCAACTCCGACGAGCAGGTGTATCCGGGTCAGCCCTCGCCCGAACCGCCGGCCAAGAAGCGCCACCATCCGGCGCAACCACGGTGGTTCACCCGGACACCCTTGCGGGTCCGACTGGTCGCGGCCATGCTCGCCCTGGTCACCCTGGCACTGTTGGTGATCGGTGCTACGAGCGTGTTCGCCCTGCGCGACTATCTGGTGGGCCGGGTGGACAGTCAGCTCGCGGGCGCGGTGCCCGGCGCGGCGGCGCTCGCGCAGGACCTGCCGGCTGCCCAACCAGACCGGCTGGCCGCCGACGGATTTTGTCGTGGCGTTTCAGACCACCAGTGGCACGCTGATCGGCAAGTACGGCATCTATGCCGATAACCAGTTGCCGATGTTTCCGACCGACCTTTCCACGTGGAGCGACCGTACCGGCGCACCGTTCACAGTGGACAGTTTTGATCGCAAGACGCACTGGCGGGTACTTGTGGTCACATTGGACTCGGGCCGAATCGTGGCCATCGGCGAGGACCTTTCCAGCGTGAACAACGCCGTTGGCCGGTTGGTTCTGGTCAACACGCTCGTGGGCGTCGGGGTGCTGGCCACGCTCGCCCTGGTCGGCGTGTGGCTGGTTCGGGCCAGCCTCAAGCCGCTCGCGGCGATGGAACGGACCGCCAAGGCCATCGCCGGCGGTGACCTGACCCAACGGGTGCCCGAGCTCGACCCGAACACCGAGCTGGGCCAGTTCTCGGCGGCCATGAACACGATGCTGGCCCACGTCGAGGCGGCCTTCACCGCGCGTGCCTGGTCGGAGCACCGGGCCATCCAGTCCGAGGAGCGGATGCGCCAGTTCGTCGCCGACGCCTCGCACGAACTCCGTACGCCGCTGACCACCATCCGCGGCTTCGCCGAGTTGTATCGCCAGGGCGCCGCGCCGGATCCGGCCGAGGTGTTGCGGCGGATCGAGGACGAGGCCGCCCGGATGGGCCTGCTGGTCGAGGATCTGCTGCTGTTGGCCAGGCTGGACCAGGAACGGCCGCTGCAACTCGGCCCGGTCGCGCTGTCCGATCTGATCCAGGACGCGTCGGCGGCCGCCCATGCGGTCGCACCGGGTCGCGACATCCAGGTCGACATCCAGCAGCCTCCGGAGGGCCTCACCGTGCTCGGCGACGAGGCTCGGCTACGCCAGATCATCGGCAACCTGGTCACCAACGCCATCACCCACACGCCCGAGGGCACCCCGGTGCGGCTGCGGTTGCTCGCCGACGGAACCGCCCGCGCCATCGTGGAGGTCAGCGACCGCGGCCCCGGGCTCACCCCGGAGCAGGCCGGCCACGTTTTCGAGCGCTTCTACCGGGTCGACAAGGCACGCACGCGCCGGGCCGCCGCGGCCGGGCCGAGCGGACTGACCGCCCCGCACAGCGGATCCGGCCTCGGACTGGCGATCGTCGCCGCCCTGGTGGCCGCCCATCAGGGCACGGTCGAGGTCGCCACGGCACCCGGCGAGGGCGCCACCTTCCGCGTACGCCTGCCGCTGCTGGCCCGTTGACACACGCTGTGGTCGCAGGTAGGCACCCTCGCGTCATCACGGGCGACACACGATCCTCGATGGTCAGGGCAATGCCAGGGGGTTCGCAGCTCACAGGCAACTTTCAGCCTGATTCCAGGTTCGGGACAGAACGACCGGGCAAGGTAGCACTATGAGCGAAAACGAGGCCAACCCCGGCATCGGGGGGACGAACGCACATTCGCCCGTCGCGGGACAGGCGTCCCAGGCAGGCGACCAGCCAGGCGCCGAAGCCAGCCCGCACGGGGAACCGTACGGCTCGGCCTCGCCGTGGAGCCGGCCGGACACCGATCCCAGCGCGCCGAACCCGCCGGCACCGCAGACTCCACAAGGCCAGACTCAGCCGGTACCACAGACTCAGCCGGCACCACAGGCTTCACCGGAACCACAGACTTCACCGGCACCGGCGTTCCCGTCCGGCTCGGAGCCGGTCGGCTATACCGTCCAGTTGCCGGCCTCATACGACTCGGGTCAGCCGTATCCGGCCAGCTACCCGTCCTCGTCGTACTCGTCCGCGTCGTACCCACAGGCGTCGTACCCACAGGCGTCGTACCCACAGTCGGCGTACGGCCAGCCGGCTTCCCCGTACGCGCAGGCCTCGTCGGGTTCTCCGTACGGCGGCGGTGGCGTGCCGCCGACCTATGCCGGTCAGACCATCACCGGGCTGCCGCCCATGCCGCCGCTCGGTGGCGACGCCAAGCCGGCGCCCTCGACCGCCTGGCGGCGCATCGTGGTGGCCGGGGTGGCCGCCGTCGCGCTGGCGCTGGTCTCCGGCGGTGTCGGCGGTTTCGTCGGCTACGCGCTGCACTCCGCTGACGGTGGCAACGGTTTGCAGAACATCAGCGCCGGCGACCCCAAGAACGCGGCGCCGATCATCGACCGTGGTTCACTCGCGAGCGTCGCGAAGGCCGTACAGCCGGCCGTGGTCGCGGTGAAGACCCAGGGTGGCGAGGGTTCGGGGGTGGTGATCTCCGCCGACGGCTACATCGTGACCAACAACCACGTGGTCGCCAGCGGTTCCGGCTCCACTGTTCAGGTCACCTTCAACAGCGGCAAGAGCATCAGCGCGAAGATCGTGGGCACCGATCCGAAGACGGATCTCGCCGTGGTGAAGGCTGACGCCACCGGTCTGGTCGCGGCCACCTGGGCGGACAGCGACGCGATCCAGGTCGGTGACACCGTGCTGGCCATCGGCTCGCCCCTGGGCCTTGAGGGCTCGGTCACCGCGGGCATCATCAGCGCCTTGCACCGCACCATCCAGGTCGGCGGCGACCAGCAGTCGCCACTGCAACCGCGGTCGGCCGTCACCACCATCGGTGACGCGATCCAGACCGACGCTCCGATCAACCCGGGCAACTCCGGCGGCGCCCTCGTCGACACCAACGGCAAGGTGGTCGGCATCAACAGCGCGATCGCCACCTCCGGTTCCGGTTCCAGCGGCAACATCGGCTTGGGCTTCGCCATCTCCGCCAACAAGGCCAAGTCGGTGGCCGACCAACTGATCAAGGGCGGCAAGGTCAGCCACCCGTACCTGGGTGTCTCGCTGGGCGACGCTTCGGACGGCGGCGCGCAGGTCCAGAGCGTGCAGGCAGGCAGCCCCGCGGCCACCGCCGGGGTGCAGGAGGGTGACGTGGTCACCAAGGTGGACGGCCGCACGATCAGCAACAGCGAGGAACTGGTCGGCGCGATCCAGACCAGTTCGCCCGGCGCCAAGATGAACCTCACCGTGATGCGCAACGGCTCGCAGAGCACGGTCACGGTGACGATCGGCGATCAGCCGTAGGGCTTTCGACTTCTCCGAGGGGGTAGGGCGGCGCGGGGCAACCCGCGCCGCCCTCGTCGTGTGCACACCCGTGCCGCCCCAACCGGCAGGAATGTCGCCGCATAGCTCAAGATCTCGGGCAATTTGGACGCAGCCGGGAAGAGTTGCCGACAGGAGACTCGCATTCGCGTACCCGGTCCTCCTACGCTTCGACCCGGGTATGCGGGAGCCCGGCGACCTCGTCGCTGGGCGTGATATTTCGGAGTCATGGCGTGACGATCGTCGAAACCCGGATCAGTGTGTGGGAGGCGCTGGCTGGTCGAGCCCCGGGGCAGCCGCCGGGGCCGGCTGACCCAGGACTGTGGACGGCGGTCGCGGAACGGGTCAACCCGGCCAAGGCCCGCCCGGTTCTGCGTGCCGGCATTGAAGAGTCCGAGTTGGTCAGTGCCCGCGGTGTGGCCTACACGATGCTGCGGTCCCCGGATGACGGCAAGGCCTGTTACCTGCGCCTGTCGCCGGAGGAGGTCGCGCTCACCCACCTGATGGACGGCACCCGTACGCTGGCCCGTCTGGTTGCCGACTTCGCCCGCATCTGCGGTCGGCTGGCTCCCGATCAGGTCCGTCGCGTGGTCGCCGACCTGGCCGGCAACCGCATGCTCGAGGAGCTTCCGCTGGACAGCGTTCCGGCCGTTGCAGCGGGTGCATCGCCGGCCATGGCCGATCCGCCTGGGCCGCGGCATGCTGGCGTTCGCGCAAGGCCGTCGCATGGTGGTCACGAACATCGATCCGGTCATCGGCTTCCTCTACCGGGCCGGCGGCCGGCTGCTGTTCACCCGCGCGGTGGCGATCCTGCTCGGCACCGTCGCCCTCGTCGGTCTGGTCGCGTTCGGCTGGCAGTGGTGGACGGGCGAGCAGTCGGTGTTCCTCACCCAGGATTCGTACGCGCTGGGTGCGGCGGTGCTGCTCGGATTCAACATCGTGGCGCTGGCCTGCCACGAATTGGGCCACGCGCTGGCCACCAAGCATGCCGGCCGGCGTGTTCCGGCGGCCGGATTCCTTGTCTATTTCGGCATACCGTCTGTCTTCGTCGATACGACGGATGTATGGATGGCCGGCCGGCGAGCCCGGTTGCGGGTCACCGCGGCTGGTCCGGCCACCGGGCTGATCCTGGCCGGCGCCTGCGCACTGGTCGGACTCGCCGTGCCCGCGGCGGCACCGTGGTGTTTCAAGCTGTCCTTCGCCTGGTATCTCAACGCGCTGTTCAACCTCAATCCGTTCCTCGCGCTGGACGGTTACTACCTGGTGATGGACTGGCTGGAGGTGCCCAACCTGCGTGCCCGCGGCCTGTCCTGGGTGACGGCCCGGCTGCGTCGGCGCCCGCCCCGGTGGAAGGCCCTGGATCGGGAGGGTCGCCTCGTCGCGCTGTACGGGATGCTGGCCATCGGCTGGTTGCTGATCGCGGCGAACATTGCCTACCGGGTCTATGTCGACAGGGTGGGCGGGCTGATTCTGGGCCTGTGGCGCTCCGGCTGGGCGGCGCGGGTACTGCTGTTCGTGGTCGTGGCGGCGCTGATGTCCCCGGTGGTCTACATCGTTCTCGGCGCCATCGCCCGGTGGCGGCGGGGGCTGCGCCAGCGCCTCTCGTCCCGCCGCGATGGCCGGGACCTGCCCCGACGTTTGGACGCGCTACGCGGTTCACCATTTCGTGACCTTCCCGGCGAAGTACTCGCCGACCTGGCCGTCAAGTCCCGATGGGTACGACCGCGTACCGGCGAGCAGGTGGTGTTCGCCGGTGCCGCCCAGCCGGACGTGTTCGCGGTGGTGGATGGTGCCCTGGAAGGACGGGCGCCGAACGACCCGGGCGGCACGGTGCGGGAGCGCGTCGGCGCCGGCGGTCTGGTCGGCCTCGCCGCCGCGGTGTCCGCAGCACCGGCGGCACTGTCCTGGTACACCGCCGGTACGACGCTGCTCGCGGTCCCGTCCAGTGCGCTCGCCGCCGTTGTCGGGCCGCTCACACAGGGCGGTGCGCACACCACCACCGCCGAGGCCGAGGCGTTGCTGGACGAATCGCCGGCGTTCGCCGGACTGTCCCCTGAGGACCGGCTGGGCCTGGCCGCGGCGGCGGTCGCCGTGCCGTTGGCGCCCGAGTCGCCCATCCGGCTCAGCGGCCCGGACGAGGCCATCGTGGTCGCCGCAGGTGTGATCGTCACGCCGGACGGTCAGGAACTGGGCCGCGGCACTCTGATCGGACCATCCGGCGAGGCCTATACCGAACCGGTCGCGACGACCCGTTCACCCAGCCGGCTGTTCACCATTCCGGCGGTCAGCGGCCTGCCGTTGCTGCTCGGCACGCCGGCTGGTGTGCTGCGTGCGGAGTCCAGCGGCAACGCGCCGGGTCGGCCGCCGGTCACCGGCGTGCACCCGATGTATGCATATCCACCGCTGGCCGCGCCGCCGGGGCCGCCACCGCCCGATGTGGACGAATCCGCGGATGGTCGGTTCGAGAAGCGACTGCGCTGGTTGCTGATTCTGGTGCTGCTGTTGGGGCTGCTGCTCACCGGCGGCAACCTGTTGCTGCCGGCGCTGGCGTTCGCCGAGATGCCCAGCGACCAGGCCAAGGTCAGGGTTGAGACCGGCCAGGCGGACGTGGTGGTGAACGGCACGAGCTACGCGCTGCGTAGCGGCGACGAGATCTACGTCGGAGAGGCCGATGACGTACGGGTCGGCCCCCGGTCCCGGGCGTCCATCACCTACCGGGGCGGCGCCTCGTCCATCCTGTGCGCCGGCACCGACCTCACCTTGGGTCCACTGTCGAGTGTCGGCGAGCCGGTTGTCCCCAGCGCCGCGCTGCAGCTGCGGGGCGGATTGGCTCTCGTCGACACCAGAAGTACGTCACCCGCGTTCGCCACCCTGAGTACGGCGGTGACTCTGGCCGGCGGCGTGGTGGTCAACCAGGGGGTCGCCTGGTTCGCGGTGACACCGTGGAATGTGCAGGTTTCCCGGGGCACCGTGACCTACCGCGGCGACACGATCGCCGGAAACCGGGCTCCGCTCGGCTGCGGCGACGGCACCGTGGTCGAACCGCCGTCCGGCGACCCGACCCCCACCCCGACGGCGGACACGCCCACGCCGAGCCAGCCGACGCCGTCGGCCACGCCGAGCCCGACCCCGGAGACCACCACCCCGGCCGGCGAGTCGATCCCACCTCGCCCGAGCACCACCACCCGGCGGGCGACCACACCCAACCCGCCCTCGTCACCGCCCCCACCGGCCACCACCGATCCGCCCGCGACCACTCCGCCGGCGCAGGGGCCAGTGATCACCTGGCGGCAGAACTCCGGCGGCCAGATCGACCAGCAGGTCGGTTCCAACGGTTCCTGCAACGGCGGCTACTCCTCGATCGGGATCAGCGTCGACAACGCGGCGGGTGACGCCGTCCGCGTGGTGGTGAGTTGGAGCGGGTTCGCCAGCGGCTCCCGCGCCATGTCACGGGACGGGGCACCCTGGTACGGCAGCGTCGGTCCGGTGGCATATCCGGGCAAGGACAATGCCGGCGGTACGTTGTCGGTGGTGGTCACCGCGTACAACGCACAGGGCGTCAGCTATCAGCTGAAGGGCAACCCGGTGGAAGTGCTGAAGTGTTCTGTCCCGATCATTCGTTGACCTTTCATGAGTTCGATGTCCGCTAGACGGTTCGAAGGGAAGTAGTTCGGTGCTCTGTTGGTTTTGTGCGAAGGCGGCGCGGGCCGGGTGTCGGTTCTGCGGGCGCGGAGTGTGCGAGGACCACGCGCGCTTCGGTCCGTACCTGCTGGAGGTGCACCGGAGCACCACGCGGAACCGGACCGAGGGCCTCGTCGTGGAAGACGCAGTCCACTGTGGAACCTGCCGACCCCGACCACAGCCCGTACCCATGCCCGAGCTTGATTGAACCAACCGTGAGGGGCTGACATGAGTGATCTGGAAAAGGTGATGGAGCGGCTGCTGTCCGACGCTCTGTTCGCCAGCGCACTGGCCCGCGATCCCGAAGCCGCGCTGGCTGGCTACTCGCTGCGCGCCGAGGATCGCGAACTGCTGGGTGTGCCACTCGTGAGCGGAAGCGGGCCCGACCGTACGGTCGAGATGCGCACCACCAAGTCCAGCATGGCCGGCCTGCTGGGGCCGGTGGCCGCGGTATTCCAGGCGCAGGGTGGTGGGGTCGTCGGTTCGGCGCCGGATTCGAACACCTTCGGCTATGCGCCGCGCGCTGGCGTGCCGGTCGGCGATGCGGCGGGTGCGACCGAGACCTTCGGCACCATGGACGCGACCGAGACCTTCGGCGTGGCGTCGCATACCGACACCATGGGCCTCGCGCCGGCCGCACCGCCACCGTCGGACTACGCGACCCGGGTGGATGTGGACGGCGACGGGACCTGGGACGCGCACACCGTGGTGGAACGTCCGGACGGCGGGGTGGACGTCTACGCAGACATGAACAACGACGGTGTGCCGGACTTCGTGGGGCATGACGACAACCGCGACGGGCTGATCGACTGGGCGGAGTACGACACCGACAACGACGGGATCATGGACACCCGTATGTACGACGACAACGGCGATGGCTGGATGGACCGCAGCGAGCGCATCCCGCCGCCCGGCGGACAGACCCTCGGGCCCGCGCCCGGCCAGCACTGACCTCGGTCTCGGCACACTGGACCCTGGTCGCCCGACGACCAGATCCGGTACTCCAACGCCCACAGTCCTGCTTCGCGCGTTATGGTCGGGAGGGCGAATCCGAGCGGACGCAAGCAAGGTGGGAGTACCACTGATGCAGGAGATCGTCGGTGAGACCCTGGCGAAACGGCTGATCGAGTGGGGCGTCGACACGATCTTCGGCCTACCCGGCGACGGCATCAACGGGTTGATGGAAGGCTTCCGTCGGCACCGGGAACGACTGCGGTTCATCCTGGTACATCACGAGGAAGCCGCCGCGTTCATGGCCACGGGCTATGGGAAGGCCACGGGCCGGCTGGGTGTCTGCGCGGCCACCTCGGGGCCCGGCGCGATCCACCTGCTCAACGGTCTGTACGACGCGAAGCTCGACCACGTTGCGGTGCTGGCGCTCACCGGGATGCAGGAGACCTCCGTGCTGGGGTCGGCATACCAGCAGGATGTGGATACCACGCTGCTGTACCAGGATGTCGCGGCCTTCAACCTGATGGTCACCAATCCGCAGCAGATGCCTGGCGTGCTGGATATCGCCATCCGCACCGCGCTGGCCAGGCGAACGGTGGCACATCTCAGTTTTCCCAACGACATCGCGGTGGCCGCGGCCGGCGAGCATCCCTACCGGCAGGTGACCGCGGGCGCCCCACCGATCGGCAGCCCCGCGTTGACCCCGTCGCTCATGCCGGCGGCGGATGAGGATCTGGACCGGGCGGTCGCCGTCCTGAACGCGGGCCGGAAGATCGCGATGCTGGTCGGCATCGGTGCCCGCGGGGCAGGCGCACAGGTGCTGGCCGTCGCGGACGCGCTCGGCGCGCCGATCGTGAAGACGTTGTCCGGCAAGGCAGTCGTGCCCGACGACCATCCGCTGGTCACCGGTGGGCTCGGACTACTCGGCACCAGGCCGAGCGAGAAGCTGATGGAGGAGTGCGACACGCTGCTGATGGTCGGCACCAACTTCCCGTACGGCGGCTACCTGCCTTCCCCGGGCCAGGCCAGGGTGGTGCAGATCGACCGCGACGCCAGCCGGATCGGGGTCCGCCTGCCGGTGGAGGTGGCCGTGACCGCGGACGCGGGATCGGCGCTGAGCCAACTGCTACCCATGCTCGGTCGCCACCCTGAACGGTCCTTTGTGGACAAATACAGTCGCGAGGCGGCCGGCTGGACGGCCGACATGACGTCGCTGGAGGATCCCCGCCGAGCGCCGATCGCGCCGCAGTATCTTATCGGGTGCATCAACGACACGGCCGACGACGACGCGATCCTGACCTGCGACTCAGGAACGGTCGCGACCTGGGCGGCCCGGCACTGGCGCATCCGGGGCGGGCGGGAGTTCTACCTGTCCGGGAACCTGGCCTCGATGGCGCCCGGCCTGCCCTACGCCATCGCCGTGCAGCATGCCTTCCCCGGCCGGCAGGTCATCGCGTACGTCGGCGATGGTGGCTTCGCCATGCTGATGGCGGAGTTCCTCACCGCGGTGCGCCACCGGTTACCGGTCAAAGTCTTTGTCAACAACAACAATGCGTACGGGCAGAGCCTGTGGGAGCAGATCATGCTGGGCTACCCCGAGTACGAGGTGCGCCATGGGGAGCCGGCGGCGGACTTCGCCGCGTGGGCCGCCGGATGCGGTGCCTATGGGGTGAAGGTCACCGAGGCCGAGCAGGTGGGTGAAGCGGTGCGGGCGGCGTTGGCGTACCCGGGTCCCGCACTGGTCGACTGCGCCGTCAATCCGAACGAGCCGCCGATGCCGAGCAAGGTCCGCTACGAACAGGCCAAGCACTTCACCGAGGCGTTCCTGCGTGGCCAGCCGCAGAAGGCAGCCACGCTCGCCACTGTGGCCCGCGACAAGTTCAACGAACTGCGCTCGACCTCCGGGCCGGCCACCCCCGGAGTCCCACCCCCACCCCCCTGAACCGCACACCCCGCCTTACTCGCGAGTCCGTCGCCCTCCCGATCCCACGCTCCGCGCCTTTCGCGTGATCGCGGACGATGTGGGGTGCTGTGGCACACCGGATCGTCCGCGATGACGCGATTCCGATGCACTCGCGGCAGACGGCCGCGCCCGACGCCGCGCAGTCCGCGCCACGCAGTCCGTCACGCATGATCGTGGACGATGTGGGGTGCTGTGGCACACCGGATCGTCCGCGACGACGCGAACCCGACGCACTCGCGGCAGGGGGTCGCGCCCGATGCCGCGCGGTCCGCGCCACGCAGTCCGTCACGCATGATCGTGGACGATGTGGGGTGCTGTGGCACACCGGATCGTCCGCGATGACGCGAATCCGACGCACTTGCAGGGACGCGCGGCCCCCGACACCACGCATTCCGCGCCTGATGCCGCGCGGTCCGCGGCGCGCAGTCCGTCATGCGTGATCGCGGGCGATGTAGGGTGCTGCGGCACATCGAATCGTCCGCGATGACGCGAATAGCGATGCACTCGCGGCAGACGGCCGCGCCTGATGCCGCGCGGTCCGCGGCGCGCAGTCCGTCATGCGTGATCGCGGGCGATGCGGAGGGCTAGGGCACACCGGATCGTCCGCGACGTCATGAACAACGCCGCACTCGCAGAGGTGCGCGCCGCCATCGGGGGGCTGAGGTGGGAACATCTCATCCATGGGGTCTGAGGTTCTCTTGCCGGCGTTGGCGGCCATCGACGGTGTGGTCCGGGCGAACGCTGGGCGACGGGTGATGGTCGGCATCACTGGCGCCCCGGGTGCCGGGAAGTCCACCCTGGCTGAGGCGATCGTCGCGGCGACCAGCGTGCCCGCGGTATGCGTTCCCATGGACGGCTTTCATTTGTCCAATGTGGAGCTTGAGCGGCTGGGCCTGGCGGATCGCAAGGGTGCGCCGGAGACTTTCGACGCGGCCGGGTTCATGCATCTGCTGCGGCGCATCGCGCAGGGGGAGGACGGGGCGGTCGTATACGCGCCGGCGTACAGCCGTGTGTTGCACGAGTCGATCGGTGGCGTCATACCGGTCGAGGCGGGGACCCAACTGGTGGTTGTCGAGGGTAACTATCTGCTCCTGCCGGTTGCGCCCTGGTCACAGGTGAGGGCGCTGCTCGACCTGTCGCTGTACGTGGAAGTCGCCGACGACATCCGGATTACGGGGCTGCTGAGTCGGCAACGGGCTCGCGGTCTCGACGAGGAACATGCCCGCGACTGGGTGGAGCGAAGCGACGAGGCGAACGCCCGACTGGTGGCGACGACCCGCGCGTTCGCTGACCGGATCCTGACCCGCTCGACCTAGCCTAGCCGCAGAAGCTGGTCCGTTCACAAAAGCGACATGCCTCCCGTACCGCGGTCACCATACCGGCCTGTGCTGTTCACCATTCGTTCATTCGACCCCGGTGAACCGGCTACCTCGGCCTGGCAACTTTGCCGCTTGTTGGGGCCGTACGAAGTCCTGACCCCCTTAGAGAGAGGCAATTTTGAGGTGATTCGCAACGTGCTTTCACGCCGCGTCGTCGTCGGCGTAGCCGGCGTCGCACTTGCCGCACTTACCGTCGCGGGCTGCTCCAGCAAGACCCCGGAGACCACGCCGTCTGGTACGGCGTCAGCCCCGGCCAACGAATACGCCGACCTGTCCGGGTCGCTCAAGGCTTCCGGCGCCACCTTCCCCGATGCCTTCTACCAGAAGGCCCTGGACGAGTTCGCCAAGGTTGCCACTGATGTCGACATCACGTACAACGCGGTCGGTTCCGGCCAGGGCAAGAAGGACTTCGCCTCCGGCCTGAGCGACTTCGCCGGCTCGGACAGCCTGGTCAAGGACACCGACGGCCCGGTCAAGGGCTCGTACCTGTACATCCCGACGGTGGCCGCCCCGATCACCGTGTCGTACAAGCTGGACGGTGTGGCGAAGCTCCAGCTGAGCCCGTCCACGCTGGCAAAGATCTTCCAGACCACGGTCAAGAAGTGGAACGACCCGGCGATCGCCACCGACAACCCGGGCGTGACCCTGCCAGACAAGGCCATCACGGTCGTGCACCGTTCGGACGGCTCGGGCACCACCAACAACTTCACCAAGTACCTGGTTGCCGCAGGCGGCGCCGACTGGACGCTCGGCAGCGGTGACACGGTGGCGTGGCCGGCGGGCACCCAGGCGGGTGAGAAGAACGGCGGCGTGGCTCAGCTGATCAAGCAGGGCGACGGCACCATCGGTTATGTCGACTTCGCCGACGCCAAGGCCAGCGGCTTGACCTTCGCCGCCATCAAGAACAAGGACGGCCAGTTCGTCGCGGCTTCGCTCGAAGGTGCCACTGCGGCGCTGGACGGTGCGACCATCGCCGACGACCTGACCTACAACCCGCTCAACGCCGCGGGTGCCACCACCTACGCGATCACCGCGCCGACCTACCTGCTGGTCAAGACCAGCTACACCGACGCGGAGAAGGGCAAGCTGGTCAAGGCCTTTGTCAAGTGGCTGCTCACCGACGGCCAGCAGTTCGCCGCCGGCGTCAACTTCTCGAAGCTGCCCGCGGCACTGCAGACCAAGGCTCTCGCCCAGCTCGACAAGGTCTCCTGACCAACTGAAAGAAGTCAGCTCGCTCGGCACGCCGGCCGGGGGTGGAATCCTCCACCCCCGGCAGGCGGCCCTACGGTTCAGGAGCACCCGTGACGCAGACCCCCGCGACGCAGACCAACGCGGCACAGACCAACACACGCCCGGCGGCGAGTCTCGCCCGCAAGCGGGCGCTGATCTCGTCCGACCGCATCTTCTGGCTTGTATGTCTGGGCGCGGGCCTGCTCGTGCTGGCGATCCTTGCGCTCATCCTGGTCACCACGATCAACAACGCCCTGCCAGCGTTCAAGTACTCCGGTCTGGACTTCATCACCAGCAAGGACTGGATACCCAACGATCAGGACGGACCCGGCCCGCTCGAGCCGCAGTTCGGCACGCTCGGCTTCATCTACGGCACCACCCTCGTCTCGGTGCTCAGCCTGATCTTCGCGGTGCCGGTGTCCATCGGCATCGCGCTCTTTCTTACCGAACTGGCGCCGCGGCGGGTCCGGACCACCGTGGTCACGGTCATCGACCTGCTCGCCGCGATCCCGTCGGTGGTGTTCGGACTCTGGGCCATCATCGTGGTGGCGCCGTTCCTGGCCGACATCTACGGGTTCATCCACAACGTTGTCGAACCCGTTCCAGTGCTGAACGACCTGTTCGGTTCGCCGGTCAGCACCGGCCGATCGTTCATGACCGCCGGCATCATCGTGGCTATCATGATCATTCCGATTGTCACCTCGGTGACCCGCGAGGTCTTTGCCACCGTGCCGCGGGCCGAGAAGGACGCTGCCCTGGCCCTCGGTGCCACCCGGTGGGAAATGATCAAGGGTGCGGTGTTTCCGCACAGCTTCGGCGGAATGGTCGGCGCGATGATCCTCGGGCTCGGCCGGGCCATGGGTGAGACCATCGCGATCGCGCTCGTCATCGGCGCCTCGAACCAGATCACGCCCAACCTGTTCGACAGTGGCGAGGCGCTCCCGGCGATCATCGTGCGCAACTTCGGCGAGTCTGGCGGCACGTTCCGAGCCGCGCTCATCGGCTGTGGCGTGGTTCTGTTCGCCATCACCATCATCGTCAACTACGGTGCCCGGATCATCGTCCGGCGGGCCGAGATTCGCCTCAAGGGAGCTGCGGCATGACGACCATCGCCCCGCCCGGATCTCGGACCAGTCCGGTGCCCGACAGCCTGAAACGCGCATCGCTGTCGCGTGGCCGGCGGATCACCGACAGCATCAGCAAGGTGGCGATCTGGATGTCGGTCCTGATCGCGGTGATCCCGCTCGGGCTCGTCACTGTGTACGTGATCATCAATGGCTCCAAGGTGATGAGCTGGGAGTTCCTCACCGCGCGGATTCCGCGCCAGGCGCAGAGCGCGGGCGGAGGCATCGGACCGGCCATCGTCGGCACCATCGTGACGACCGGCGTCGCCGCGGTCATGGCGATTCCGCTCGGGGTGCTCGGCGCGATCTACCTCAACGAGTATGGCAAGCAGAAACTGCTGGCCCGCACCATCCGCACCATGGCGGATGTGATGACCGGTGTGCCGTCCATTGTGATCGGCCTGTTCATCTACATCTCCTGGGTGCTTCTGGTGAAAGAGCAGAGTGCCTTCGCCGGCGCGTTGGCCCTGGGTTGCCTGATGCTGCCGGTGGTGCTGCGGACCACCGAGGAGATGCTCCGGCTGGTGCCGGAGGAACTGCGCCAGGCGAGTCTCGCCCTCGGCGCACACAAGTGGCGGATGGTCGTGACGGTCGTCCTGCCCGCGGCGGTCTCCGGCATCACCAGCGGTGCTCTGCTGGCCGTCGCCCGCGCGGCCGGCGAGACCGCGCCGATCGTGCTGGTGGTCGGCCTCACCACCCGGACGAACTGGAGCCTGACCGGTCAGAACACGGCCCTGTCCGCCCAGATCTTCCGCAACGCCTCACAGCCCTTCGACAGCGCGGTGAACCGCGCCTGGGGCTCCGCGCTCACGCTGGTCGTGATTGTGCTGGTCACCACCCTCGTCGGCCGCTTCGTGGCCAGCCGATTCGCGATCAAGGAACGCTGACGCCATGACTCACAGCCCGTACTCACCTGAGGGGAACGAGAAGATGACCGACGTGGGTCAGCGATCCATGGTCAATGTGCCAGCGGCCGGGCTCGGCCGGGCAGCCGCCGGCTCCGGCCCGCCCGCGCCCTCGGTCGCGCCGGTGGTGTTCGAACTGGACGACGTGAGTGTGTTCTACGGCAGTTACGAGGCCGTCCGGCACACCTCCATGGAGATCGGCAAGAACCAGATCACGGCGATGATCGGTCCGTCGGGCTGCGGCAAGTCCACCATCCTGCGGTCGCTCAACCGCATGAACGACCTGGTTCCCGGTGCCCGGGTGGGCGGCAAGGTCCGTTTCCACGGCACCGACCTGTACGCGCCCGAGGTTGATCCGATCATGGTTCGTCGGCGCATCGGCATGGTGTTCCAGAAGCCCAACCCGTTCCCGAAGTCCATCTACGACAACGTCGCCTACGGCCTGAAGATCAACAAAATCAAGGGCAACATGGACGACATGGTCGAGCAGGCACTGCGGGGCGCCGCGCTCTGGGACGAGGTCAAGGACAAGCTCAAGTCCAGCGGGCTAGCGCTGTCCGGTGGCCAGCAGCAACGGCTTTGCATCGCCCGCACCATCGCGGTGAAGCCGGAGGTGATCCTGATGGACGAGCCGTGCTCCGCGCTCGATCCGATCGCCACCTCGAAGATCGAAGACCTCATGTACGAGCTCGCCTTCGACTACACCATCGTGATCGTGACGCACAACATGCAACAGGCCGCCCGGGTCAGCAACAAGACCGCGTTCTTCACCGCTGAGGTGGACGATGCGGGAGTCCGCCACGGCCGCCTGGTGGAGTACGACGACACGCCCCGCATCTTCACCAACCCGAAGGAGCAGCGCACCGAGGACTACATCACCGGTCGCTTCGGCTAGACCATGACCTCAGTTTTGACCGTGGGGGGTTCTGCGCGGCTGGGCGGGCCAGACGCCTTCCTGCTCCTCATCGCCGACGCGGACGCCGACCGGGCGGGCGCGCTGGCGGATGGCTTGGCCGAGCACCGGGTGACCGTGATCGTGTGCTTCGACGGGGCCGAGGCGCTGCTGGCCGCGGGTGCCGAACACCCGGACGCGATGCTGGCTTCGGCCACGTTGCCCACGGTGGGCGGCGCCGCGATCACCCGGGCGCTGGCCGCTCGGACCACCATCCCCGTGGTCATCGGCATCGGCGACGGCGACGGCCCGGCGGCGGCGGAGGCGCTGGCCGCGGGAGCCACCGCCTGTGTGGCCCAGCCATACCGGTTGCGTGAGTTGTTGCCGATTCTCCGGGCCATCCGCCCGGAGGCGATGGTGGAACTGCAGCCGCCGATCGAGGTTGGCGGCCTGCGGCTCGATCCGTCCTCATTGGAGGTTCACCTGCATGGCCGGCCGGTGCGGATGCCGATGCGTGAGTTGCGTCTGCTGCACCTGCTGATGGCAAACGCCGACCGGGTGGTGACCCGGGAGCAGATCCGCGATGCGGTGTGGGGCGGCGTGCCCGGCTCCAACACCATCACGGTGCACGTGCAACGACTGCGCCAGCGCCTCGGCGACGACCAGATCGACCCACGGATGATTCTCACCGTGCGCGGCGTTGGTTACCGCCTCGTGCCACCGCCCGTCACCGCCTGACCGACCGGCTGAGTCGACCGACCGGGCGACCGAGTCGGCCGACCGAGACGGCGGGGCGCGGCACGACGGTCAGCATCGCCCAGCCGTCATCCCCCGTTGCGCGCCCCGCCGTGGCTCGTGGTTCCATCGTTGTGCCTGCCTGCCCCTCGTTGATGGCAAATCACGGACTTTGACCCGAGTTGGTGGAGATGGCGCGACGATCTGCGCAATGACGTCTCACGACCACGGCCACGGCCACGACCACGACCACGGCCACGACCACGGCCAAAGCAAGGGCCAGAGGCACCAAGGCGGGCAGGACAGCCGGCCGCAGTACCTGCGGATGCTCGGCGGCATCCTGCTCGCCTACGCGCTCATCATCGTGTACGGCGGCACCCGGATCGGTGACCCGGCCCGGGTCGTGCTGCTGAGCTATCTGTTGTGGGCCGCGTCCCGCCTGCACCGCAACCTTCGCTGGCACAAGCGGGCGCTGGTGCTCGACGTGGTCGCGGTGGTGGCCACCGGCCTGGTCGCCGCCTTCGCCCCGCCACGAGTGGTCTCTGGCGTGGTCGGTGGTGTGTCGTTCGTACTGATCGCCGTGACCATGGCCGCGATTCTGTCCACCCTGCGCCTGAGGTTGCAGGTGGATACCGCCACGGTGCTCGGCGTGCTGTGCATCTACCTGTTGTTCGCGCTGCTCTTCGCCTCGGTGCACCAGGTCCTCGCGGCGCTCCAGAACCCGTACCTGCACGGGGTGTCCGGCAACCCGACCGCGTCGGACCTGCTCTACTTCAGCGTCATCACACTGTCCACCGTCGGTTACGGTGACATCACCCCGGCGAGCCAGTTGGCTCGCGCGGTGTGCGTGGTGGAGGCGTTGACCGGCCAGCTCTACCTGGTCTCGGTCGTGGCCGGCGTGGTGGCCGGCTGGCGGGTGAATGTCCCGTCAGGGGGCCAGCGCGGTGAGAACACAACGGATCCGGACCGCGACGGCGGGTAGTCAACCCCGATGCGAAGGTGGCACCGGGCAGCTAACCTCAGCCCGTGACCGAATCACAGGATCTGCCGAAGAAGTCGGGCGACGTCGCACCCATCGTGGCTGTCACGGTCTATCCGGACCGTGCCCGGGTGACGCGGCGCCAGCGGGTCACGTTGCCGGCTGGCGAGCACCGGGTCCGCTTCGACCAGTTGCCGGCCGGCCTGGACGAGGATTCGGTCCGGGTGGCAGGTGGCCCGGGTGCCGGCGAGATGGCTGGGCGTGGCTTCACCGTCACCGTGCTAAGCGTGGATGTGAGCTGGCAGTATCCGGCCCGGGCCACCGACGAGGTGATCGTCGCGCTGCGACAGCAGGTGGTCGAGTCGAGAGCCCACCTCGCCGCGCTGGACGACGAAGACGCGGTGGCGGAGCAACGGCTGGAGTTCTACACCGGGCTGGCCCACCGGTCCACCCGCAGCTATGCCCGCGCCCTGGCGGCCGGGTCGACCAGCCCGGACCAGGTGGACCAGCTGGCGGATGCGCTCACCACGCAACAGGAGACGGTACGCGCGGGGCGCCGGAACCTGTCCGAACGTCGTGAGCGGGCCCAGGAGGAACTCGACGCTCGCCAGCGCGCGCTGGATGCCCGTCAGGGCCGCCCGCGACCGGATCACCGGGCCGTCACCGTGCAACTGCGGGTTACCGCCGACGCGGACGCCCCGGATCCGGTCATCGAGCTCGATCTGTCCTATGTGGTGATGGGAGCCAGCTGGCATTCGGCCTACGACGTCAGGCTGGACACCGCGGGCGAGGCGCATCGGCTGGCGCTGTCGTGGTTCGGCCTGGTCACCCAACAGACGGGCGAGGACTGGCCGGAGGTCGATCTGCGGCTGTCCACGGCCCGACCGTCGGGTGCGGTGACCGTACCGGAGCTTGATCCGTGGTTCCTGGACCGGCGCCGGCCGGTGCCGCCGCCCGCACCGGCGGGAATGCCGGCAACCCTCGGTGCGGCGCCGATGATGAGCCGGGCGAAGGCCGTGGCGGTCGATGCGATGCCGGTGGCGTTCGAAGCGGCGGTGATCGAGCAGGGTGCCACAGCGGCCACCTACAAGCCGACCCGGCCGGTCGCGGTGCCCTCGGACGGTACGGCCCACCGCGCCACCGTGGCGGCCATCGAGCTGGACGCGACGCTCGACTACATCACCGCGCCGGTGCGGGCTGCGGAGGCGCACCTTCGGGCCGTGGTGGTCAACACCTCAGAGCACACGCTGCCGGCCGGGCGGGCCGCGGTGTTCCACGCCGGCGAGTTCGTCGGTAGCACCCGGCTCGAGGTCTGGGCACCGGGTGAGGAGGTCGAGCTGGCCCTCGGGATCGATGACCGGGTTCGGGTGGAACGCGAACTGGTGCGCCGCGGCGCGACCAAAGCGTTCCGGGGTCCGGCGATGCTGGGTGCGGCCCGGCGGCGTGACGTGGAGCACCGGATCAGGGTGACCAATCACACCCCGAGCCGGGCCAAGGTAACCGTCCTGGACCAGTTGCCCGTGTCACGGGACGAGGGCATCGTCATCAAGGAGCAGCGCCTCGATCCGGCCCCGGCTGAGCGCACCGACCTGGGCGTGCTGACCTGGTCGCTGGAGCTGGCACCGGGCCAGACCAGGGACATCCATGTCGGCGTGCGGGTCGAGACGGCCAAGGGAGTCGACGTGGTGGGCTGGCGCGAGTGAGGTCCACAATGGATCAGGTTCGGCGGGCGGCCCTGCTGCTGGCACTGACTGTTGTGTCCATCGCGGGAACATCCGCCAGCCAGCCCGCGTTCGCCTCAACGGTCACAGGTTCAGCTGGGCCTGATCTGGGTACTACCGATGTGCGATCAACGACGATCGCGGTGAGCCTGACAGAGCCGAGCAGCCCGCCTTCGCAGGTGCGGTCTCCGGCCGAGTTTCCTACCGACACGAGCCGTCTGGGTGGTTCCGATCCAGCGCCGGCCCCGGGAAAACCGGGTTGGGTGTGGTGGGTGTCCGGTGCCTTCGTGGTTATGTTGGTGACCGGCGTGTTTCGCCTGTGGCGTAATGGTGCCGATGTGGCCGATGCGGCCGATGTCAGCTGAACCGTCGCGCCGGGACTGCCGTACTTCTGTACGCGGGCTCCGGCCGAAAAGCTGTCTAGTGTAGCGCCCATCACGATTTCGTGACCGTTTTCCAAGGTTGGCACGGAATCACCCGGGGAAGGCGTCTGTTGTGTCAGGGGCACGGCCGGGGGGCGGTGCATCAATGGAGGGGTCACGACTGTGGAGAAGATGAAGAAAGTGCTCCGGACCGACGAGGGCGCCGAGGAGCGCGACCTGGTTGGCGTCTACCTGCACGAGATCTCCAAGACTCCTCTGCTCGACGCGGCCGCCGAGGTCGACCTGTCCAAGGCTATCGAAGCCGGCCTCTACGCCGAGCATCTCCTGGACGCAGACCTGCTCCCCGAGGGAGTGACCGCGGAGGAGCTCAAGCGCCTCGTCATGGAGGGCGCTGACGCGCGAAGGACCGGTTCATCCGGGCCAACCTGCGGTTGGTGGTGTCGATCGCCCGGCGCTACGTGCGTTCCGGTATGCCGATGCTGGATCTGATCCAGGAGGGCAACACCGGCCTGGTGCGGGCTGTGGAGAAGTTCGACTATCTGCGGGGGTTCAAGTTCTCGACCTACGCGACGTGGTGGGTGCGCCAGGCCATCAGCCGGGCCATCGCACAGCAGGAGCGTACGGTCAGGTTGCCGGTTCATCTGGTCGAGGACGTCAACCGGATGCGTAACGTTTCCCGGCAGTTGACCCGGGAACTCGGCTGCCGACCCTGAGCCCGAGCAGTTGGCCAAGGCCATGGACGTGCCGGTCGAGCGGATCCGTGAACTCATGCGCTGGTCCCAGGACACCGTCTCGTTGGATACCCCGGTGGGTGACGACGGCGACACCAGCCTCGGCGACCTGGTCTCCGACACCGACTCTCCATCGCCGGAGGAGGTTGTGCTGGCCGCACTGGAGCGCCAGCGCATCGAGGGGTTGCTGCAACCACCTGGACGACCGGTCCGCCGGCATCATGCGGGCCCGGTACGGCCTCGAGGATGGACGCGAGCACTCGTTGACCGAGGTTGCCACCAGGTTCTCGTTGTCCCGCGAGCGGATCCGTCAGCTGGAGATCCAGGCTCTCGGTCGGCTGCGCGAGCTGGCCCGGGCAGAGGGCTTGCAGGCGGCCTGATAACGACAAGGTGACCAACGACGGGGGCACCCGACCAGAAGGTCGGGTGCCCCCGTTTCGCGTCGGGGAGTGCGGTGCCCGGCAGTCAGCTGGGTCTGGCGTAGCCGTACGGCTTCATCATGTCCACGCTGGACACTTTGACCACGTCACCGTACGTCGGTGCGTGAATGACCTGGCTGTTGCCGACGTAGATGCCGACATGGTTCAGCGACGAGTAGAAGACCAGGTCGCCGGGGGCCAACGCGCCACGGCTGACATGCGGTAACTGTCTGTACTGCATCGCCGCGTTGTGTGGCAGGGCAACTCCGGCCGCGCGCCAGGCCGCCTGGGTCAACCCCGAGCAGTCGTATGAGCCAGGTCCGTCCGCGGCCCACTCGTACGGCTTACCCAGTTGCGCATACGCGAAGTTGACCGCGACGCCGGCCTTGCCCGACACGGCCGGTGGCGGCCCGACGTTGCGCGCCGCGGCGGCCGCGGCCGCGCGCTGCTGGTCGCTCTGCACCTTCTTCTTCAACGCGTCCAAGCGACTGATTTCGCCGGTGATTTTGCCCTTCTGGTCGTCCAGGCTCTGCCGCTGCGCGGTCTCCTCGGCGACCAGTTGGTCCAGCTTGGCCTTCTCCGCGTCGGCTTTCACCTTCGTGTCGGTGAAGGTATGGATCTGCCCGTTCTGGTACTTCGTGATCTGGTCCAAAGTGACCAGACGAGTGACCATTGTGGACGGATCGCCGGCGTCGAGCACCGAGGAGAGTCGCGCCAACTGGGCACCCTTGTAGGCCGACGCGGCGATCTCACCGATGTTGGTACTGGCCTCGGCCAGCTGATCGTTGAGTGCCTTCAGGTCCGCATTGACCTTGTCGGCCGCGGCCTGGTTGGCCTTGAGTTCCTCGTTGACCTTGTTGTACTGCTCGACGATCTTTTCGAGCTGGGCACCCTGGGTGGCGATCTGCTGCTCGATCTGGGCGACCGACGGATCGGCGTGTGCGGCCGTCGCCGGGGCGAGGATCGCTACGGCCACGGCGGCGACCAGCAGCGGTTTCCAGCCGCCGATCAGCGCGCGCAGCCGACTGCGCTGTGCGAACACACGGGCTCCTTCTCCCACGCCCGCCTACCGGGTTAGCTGTCGGGTTCGGGCGGGGAAGAAAGGCCCTACCGCGCGATGCGGATTCACCCCAGGGACCAGGCCGGGTCAACGGCTGGTGGGAGACGCCCGTGGTGGGCGCTGGGTCCCCGGCTCAATGCGGTCCGGACGTTCGCATTGCTGTTGCGCTTTCCGGGCCGCGATGATTAGGCGGCACCCGGTCGGGCCACCGCGATTCAGTGGCGAGTACGGCCGAGTTTCCTCAATTTAGCGCAGTCGGTCCGCACAGTGGTAGACGTGGGCGGGGCGATTCGCGTGAATGATCGATGAATCAAGTGACTGAGGCTGTCATTGTCTGTAGTGGACGGTCGGATAATGCCCATGTATGTCGGTTACATGGGTATATGTCGACGGGCCCGCCCGGCAACAAGATTTCGGTAGCCTGTGCCCGTGACCGTCATGACCGAGTCCGCCCTTGCCCGGCCGCCCAGCCGCAAAGCCATACGATTGCGACGATTCACCACAGAACTGTTCTTCGCGCTGTGGATGCCGGTGCGCCTGTTCCTGCGACACTGGCCGGTCCTGTTTACCCTGGCCGTGGCGGGTGTCGTGGCCCGTGAGGGGCTCATCCGGGCCGCCGTCTGGCTGGCCGGGGTCAACAACTACCTGGGCTTTTTCGTGTTTCTCGCCGGTTCGCTCGCAGTGATCGTGTCACTCGTGCTCATGCTGCTGGCGGTACGGTCGTCCCTGCCTTCGCTGCGCGACCGGACGCGATCCACGTCGATGTGGGCCGACCTCGGCAACGTACTGATCCCGTTTGTTGCCTTCTATATGGCTTTTGGCTTGGTGCAGGAGGATTTCCGCCGGTACGACCAAGGGCTCAGTGGCCGGTACGAGAGCCTCTGGGTGATCGTCGCGGGGACGGACCGCAACGACGTACGGGTCGACGCGCTCGACGACGCCGGGGCCAATGTCCTGACGCTCCTTGCCGTCGTCGCGGTCGCGTTCGCGCTGCGCTGGGCGCTCGACCGTTGGGAGTTGAGCCGCCGGATCCCGTTGCTCGGCATCCTGGCTGCCTTCCTCGAGGTGGTCTGGGTTGTGCTTGGCCTGCTTTTCGTGGTCAATCAGGCGCACAAGCACGTGCAGGGCTGGGCGGGCGAGCGGGTGGCATGGCATGCGGTGCTGGACTGGTGGCACGGGCTGGCCGGCATGACCGGGCCGCTCGGCGGTCTCTTCCACACCGTGGACGACTGGCTGGTCACGACCCTCCCGTCCGGGGACTTCGACCGGATCTTTGTGGTTCCGATCACCGGCCTGGTGTCCGCCGCGGTGGTGTACAACCTCACCGTCTCGGACACCCTCAGGCCGCCGGTGATCAGTGGAAGGTTGCGGTGGTTGCGTTATGCCACCGGCGGTGTGGTCCATGCGATCAGGAAACGGTTCGGTCCGTTGATCCAGGGCGCGCGGGCCATGGGCCGCAGTGGGGTCGTTCCGATCATGTTCTTCTGCCTGTGCGTGGTCGCCCTGCAGACCGCCCTGCAATGGCTGACCAAGGCCGAACTGGTCCTGCTCGGACCGCGTGAACACGAGTCCGTCGTGGCGGGTCTGGATGAGTTCATCAAGGGCGTCAACGATGTGGTCTTGTCCATCGGCCTGGTCTGCGTGCTGGCCGCAGCGGTCGACGGCGTCGCGCGCCGCAATCTCCGGCGTGCTGGCCAGTCAGCTGCCGTTCAACCGGCCGAGCCGGCCCGGAGTGAGCCGGACGTAATTGGGTAGCGACATGATGTCGCTCACGCGCACCGCAACCGGTTGCGCACCAGCCGGCAACGCGAAGTAGATCGAATTCGTGTAATGCAGCGGGTCCGGTACGTCGAAATCGGCCATGCACCCGTGGCCCACGGTGTCCGCCGAGCCCAGCAGCATGTCGTACGGGTCGTCGTCGTAGAGACGGCCTTCCGAATCCTGCACGGTGATGGAGCAGGCGCCGAGCTGTGACTCCGGCGTGGCGTCTGGATCGGGGGGCGCTGGTGCCGGCGCCCCCGATGGATGCAGGCCCGGGAACAAGTCGACGTCAGGTCCCTTGGGCACGACGATGAAGAACTCGATGCGGGCCCGCCAGATGACCACGTGGGGCGGTGGTTCGAAGCGGCTTCCGCCATACGTCTTCACGTCGGTGGCCGGGCCCAGGTCGACCAGCCGGATCCGGGTTCCGGCCAGCTCGAAGCTGCCGTCCTGTCCGGCTGCCACCGCGGTGCGCGGTTGAGTCTTGTACACCCCGGCATAGAGGTGCTCTGCCGACAGCGCGAGCAATGCCAGCGCCGCCGGCACGAGAAACGCCAGACCCCACCGATTGCGTCGCCACCAGCCCGTGCTCATGCCACCACCCTCGGCTCGTCGATGGTTACCGGTTCCTGGACGGTCGACCACCGGGCCAGGTCGCCGCTGGTGACCGGCAACCGGATGTCGGTGAACGGCTGCAACTCATGCTGCCCTCCCGCGACCGGGGCAAGGTCGACCTCGCCCACCCGCAGCGTCAGCCCGGTCACGTCTTTGGGTACCTCGAAGGCGACAGTGCCCTCGACCGGTATGCCTGGCTGCAGGTCCAACGACCGCTCGACCATGGACTGGCGGAACCGGCCGGTTGCCCGGAAGCTGCGGCCGTCGCTCGCCGCCAGTCCGACGTACGCGACCTGGGTTGTCTTGGTGGTCGCCATCAGCCGGATCCGCACGACCAGCCACACACCGCTGGTGTCCGTGGGTAGGCTCTTCGGCGGATCCACCATCGCGGCGCCCTTCACGTCGAGCAAGGTGACCTGAAGACCGCCGGCGGTCACCGGCTCGCCGGGTTCACCCGCGAAGAAGAACGGAGCCGTGGTCTCGTTGCGGTCGGGTTCAGTGCGGATGATCGCCTCACCGGCGGCAAGAGTCAGCAGTAGGGCCACCGCGATGCCGAGCCATCGCAGCCACCGGCGGGCGATGGCCATCCGGCGCAACTGCCGAGGGCTGCGATGGCTGCGCGGCGACACCATCCGTTCGGTCTGGCCAGGGGCGGTCATGTCGTCGCCATCCGGTTCGCCAGGTCCACGGTAACCTCGGCCTTTGTCACCGGGTCGGGCCAGATGTACCTGCGCTCGGTCCAGCTCCAATAAGGATCCCGACCGTGCAGCACGACCACAACCTGCTTCGGCACCGGGATGGAACCGGCCACCTCGAAGACGAACGCGAGCCGTTCGGGCAGGCCGGGGTTGAGGTACTCCAACCGGCTGGCATCACGGATCAGCAAGATCTCGCGCGGTTTCTGATCGACCAGCCCGTCGATGCCGCGCAGGGTTACTGCCTCGGCGATGAAGCCTGCCCGCAGGCTGTCCCGGCTGTACTCGGTCAGGTCGATCTGCACCGCGACGGCGAGCAACCAGTTGCCCTTGCCGGTGGGCTTGTAGCTACCGAGTTCGGTGGTCGCCGCGGCGTTGGTGACCATGGCCCGCCAGGGACCGGCGTCGACGTTCTGGTTCACCGGCACAGTCGCCACGGCGGCCGGTGCCGGTGGCGGCACCCGGTCCAGGCCTCCGGTCAGCCCGACTACGGCGAAGGCGATCGCCGCCAGGCCCAATATCAGCAGGCGTACCCGCCACGGCGGCGGGCGCCACTCGGCAGGGTCGGGGGGAATGGGGAGGCCGTCGACACAACCCGACAGCATACGGAAAGTGGCCCGTACCGGCTGACCTGTCCGCCGGTGGCCGTGCGCCGCGCATTCCCGTCATCAGGGCGCAAACACGGGCACGGCATGATTGACGCGAGGTGGCAGTGGGCATAACGCTGGCAGGCAACACGAATCGTCGGGGACTGGGCCAGCGCGGGAGGCAACCGTGGCAAGCGGTGGGCGGACGAAGGCTTATCGGGCCAGGCTGGTCCGGCTGCTGGCCGGCGGACCGCGCCGGCCGTCCGACCTGTCCCGACGGGATTGGCTCGGGGTGTGCCAGCGCACCGTCACGGAATTCATCGATGACGACCTCAATGATCGGGCCGCGTCGCTGACCTACTACAGCATCATGTCCATCTTTCCCGGCGTGCTGGCGCTGGCCTCCGTTCTCGGCCTGCTCAGCAGGTCCACCACCGACGAGGTTCTCAATAATCTCCAGACCCTCACCCCCGGGCCGGCGAAGGACATCATCGACGCCGGGATCCGCAACGTACAGCAAAACACCGGCGCGGCCGGGATTCTCGCCGCGGTCGGTGTTCTCGTGGCGTTCTGGTCCGCGACCAGCTACGTCGGCGGGTTCATGCGTGCCGCCAATGCGATCTACGACGTGCCGGAGGGCCGGCCACTGTGGAAGACCGTGCCGATCCAGTTGGCCTTCACCGCCATCACCGGGGTGTTCCTGGCGGTGAGCGTGCTGTCGATCGTGTTCACCGGTCGGCTGGCCCATGCCGCGGGTAGCGCTCTCGGACTGGCCGACCAGACGGTGCGGATGTTCGACATCGTGAAATGGCCGGTACTGGCCATGGCCGCGAGCCTGCTCATCGCGCTGCTCTACTGGGCCGCCCCGAACGCCCGGCAGGGCGGATTCCGCTGGATCACCCCGGGTAGCCTGCTCGCGGTCGGCGTGTGGCTGCTCGTGTCGATCGGTTTCGCTGTGTACATCTCGGCGTTCAACTCGTACAACAAGACCTATGGTGCCCTGGGTGGGGTCATCATCTTCCTGGTCTGGCTCTGGTTGACCAACGTGGCCATCCTGCTCGGCGCGGAGTTCGACGCCGAACTGGGCCGGGCCCGGGCCATCTCCGCCGGCCTGCCCAAAGATGTGGAACCCTACCTGCCTTTGCGGGACGTACCGCCGGACCAGGCAATCCGGACCGGGCCGGTCGACTTCGACTTCGACGCGCCCGGTCGCGTCAACCGAGCGCGATCGACAACCGAAACCTGAACAGGTCAGCGACGCGGTACGTCAGGACTCTGGCATGTCACGTCCGTCGAGTACCCGAACCAGACGCGTCGGTGCCACGCTGCGATACGCGTCCTCGCAGAGTTCGGCGACCTCGTCCCAGTTCACGTCACCGTCTGTGCGTACGCCGAGCCAGCCTCGATGCCCGACATAAGGCGGCCGGAAGAATCGTTCGGGGTTCGCGGCGACCAGTTCCGCCTGTGCGCCCGGTGGGGCAGCACACCAGAAATGGGGAAATTGGTTGTGATGATGTCCGTCTATCATAAACGTGACGAAGACACTCTTATCGCGAACAAACCAGGTCGGCGAGCCATGGCTGAGCCGTTCGGTGACTTCGGGAAAGGCCAGACAGATGCTGCGCATCGTGGCCAGCGGATCGACGGTGGGAGGCGGCATGGCTACTCCTTGTGGGTGCCTCTCATCGTAGCGGCGTGGGCCGTTCTCTCCTGACCCCGCGTTCCCGTACGGGCGCCCGCCCATTGCGGGGTCAGGGGAGAGTCCACTGT
This sequence comes from uncultured Actinomycetota bacterium, assembly GCA_963742855.1. Classification (GTDB taxonomy): domain Bacteria; phylum Actinomycetota; class Actinomycetes; order Mycobacteriales; family Micromonosporaceae; genus CAVUNP01. The sequence goes on from CAVUNP010000007.1 coordinate 747,737, forward strand.
GGTCACTGCATGCGGCTCAGCTGGGCGATGTGCCATACCGTCGCGGTCAGCGGACAAAGGCCACACCGGTGGGTTTGTCGCATGAACCGACAGACCCACCGGTGTGATGGGAACCCGAACGTTGGACCTAGTAGACGGACACTCCGTAGACATTGAGCGCCTCGACCACGGGCTGGAAGTAGGTCGTACCGCCTGAGCTGCAGTTTCCGCTGCCGCCGGAGGTGAGGCCCAGAGCCGTGGTGCCCGAGTAGAGCGGACCACCACTGTCGCCACCCTCGGCGCAGACGGTGGTCCGGATCATTCCGGTGACGGAGCCTTCGGCGTAGTTGACGGTGGCGTTGAGGGCGGTGACCCGGCCACTGTGGATGCCGGTCGTGCTGCCGCGCCGGGTGACGGTCTGGTTGACCACCGGGGTGCCGGCCGAGGTGATGTCCTGGCTGCCGACGGTGCCCGGAGGCGTGCCGGTCGCGGTATAGCGGATGATCGCGTAGTCATTGCCGGGGAAGCTGGTGCCGGACCGGGTGCCGAGCACGATGGTGCGGGCCGAGTCGCTGTACCAGGTCGTACCGATGTTGCCGCAGTGCCCGGCGGTCAGGAAGTAGTACGTGCTCCCGGACCGGACGTTGAAGCCGAGCGAGCAGCGGTAGCCGCCCGAGTAGATCGCATCGCCGCCGGACGCGCGGGTGGAGAAGACACCCGAAACGTGCTCGACCCGCACGGCGTCACCAAGCTTGGCCAGCGCCGCGTTCAGGGTGGCCAGCTTGGCCCCGGTGACGGAACTGTCGATGGAAACCAGGACCTGGTTGCTGACCGGGTCGACCGCCCACGCCGTGCCGGGAACGCTGGCGGTCTTGGTCAGCTGGTCGGTGGCCGCGGCGAGTTGCGCCGCCGAGCGGGTCACCAGCCTGGGCACCGCGCCGGCCTGGCGTACCTTGTCGGCCGCTGCCGCGTCGGTCACGGTGACGACGAGAGCACCGTTGCCGTCGAGATACGAGCCGGCTGTGCTGGGGCCGAGGTCGGCGGCCAGCGTCGTGGCGACGCTCGCTGCCTGCACGCCTGCGGCGACGGCCGCGTTGGCCTTGGCCTCGGCTCCGGCCGGGTTGAGAAATGCGCCGATGAGTACGGCCGTCGCGCCTACGAGCGCCGAACGACCCAGCGTCGACCTTGTGAGTCTCACGCTAGCCTCCCTGAACTGGGACACGGCCCCGGTTGAGCCGTGTCTGGCAGGGTCAGACCCACGCAAGCGCGCGAACCCCCGTGAGGCAGATATCGACTTTCGCGAGTATGTCGATGTGACCCCGCCAGGGATCATCTCAGGGTCGGCCTTGATTCACAACGACCGATTCACCATCTGCGAAGGCCGTCAATAACCATGGCGGCTGCTTCACCGGTCCGATCAGTCGGCCAGATTCGGCGTACGGGTGGACCGGGTAGCCTTTAGGTCGACGCCGGAGGGTCGTTCGGCCGGGTCTGCTCGGCCAGGAACCGTTCAAGTTCGGCGCCCAACTCGTCCGCCGTCGGCAGCGGTCCGGTCTGCTCCGCGAGCAGGCTGGTGCCTTCCTGACCGCGTACGAACGCGTCGTACTGCTGCTCCAGTGAGCGCACCACCGAGGCAGCCTCGTCCGCCTGCTCGATCTGCTGGTCGATCTCGGCTCGGGCGACCTCGGCGGCCACCCGCAGGTCCTCCGTTGGCAGCAGCAGGCCGGTGGCCTTCGACACCGCGGTCAGCAGCCGCTCGGCTGCCGCAGGATATTCGCTCTGGGCCAGGTAGTGCGGAACGTGGACGGCGAAACCGAGCGCGTCACGTCCCTGCTGGCCGAGCCGATACTCGAGCAGGTGCCCGGCCCCGCCCGGCACCTGTACGCGACGCAGCCATGGTTCGTGCCCGGCGATCAGCTCGCGCCGGGTCGCGTGGGCGGTGATGCCGGTCGGCCGGGTGTGCGGCACCGCCATCGGGATCGAGTTGAACCCGACCGTCAGGCGCACGCCGAGCTGGTCGATGAGGTGGATCACCGCCGCGGTGAACCGCTCCCACAGCAGATCCGGCTCCGGGCCGCTCAGCAGCAGGAACGGCGTGTTGGAGTTGTCGTGCAGCAGGTGCAGGGTCAGCGACGGCTCCTCGTAGCTTTCCCAATGGTCCTCGACGAACAGCATCACCGGCCGGCGGGACCGGTAGTCCAGCAGCGCGTCGATGTCGAAGGTGGCGACCACCCGGCCGGACAGCGTGGTGAGTAGGTGCTCGCGGGCCAGCCGACCAGCCGAACCGGCATCCACGAAGCCGGTGAGCGCCTGGATCAACACCGGCCGGCCCAGGTCGGGCAGGTCTTCGTCCAGCCGGTAGAGATCTTGCGGATCGGGCACCACGCGCTCCTGGGATTGAGGCTTTAGCTGATATGGCGTTCGGGCAGGCTTGCATGGCGGGCTGGTGGGCCCAACCAGTTACTACGGTAAGCCTGGCGCCAGCCAACCGAGGCTGCCGGGGTGCGTCGCTGGCGGTACTGGTGATAACTTCGCATCATGATCTCCTGAGGACTGCCCGTCCCGCCGCGTGGCGGCGACGACCTGCCCGCCGTTATGGCATCGTCCGGTCCAGACATCACCAGGAGGTATCTCCATGCCCACCAAGCGCACAGCCAAGGCCGCCGCTGCCGCCTCCGAGGCGGCCCCGGCGCCCGCCAAGCAGGCAGCCAAGGCCGCCGGTACGGCGAAGCCCGCGGGGGAGGCCGCCACGAGCAAGCCGGCCAGCAAGGCAGCACCGGCCAAGGCGGCCGCGGCCAAGGCAGCACCCGCCAAGGCCGACACCGCCAAGGGCGACACCGCCAAGGGCGACACCGCCAAGGGCGACACCGCCAAGGGCGACACCGCCAAGGACGGCAACGCCAAGGGCGCGGCGAAGAAGGCGCCCGCGCAGACGACGACCGGCGAGACGACCGACGCGAAGACTGATTCGGACGCGGAGGAGTTCGTTCCCTCCAACCGCGCGGAGCGCCGGGCCCGCGGCAAGGCCGGCGCCGCCGCCCAACCGACCAGCCGCGGCAAGGTCGTCGGCGGCAAGGGCCCTGCGTCCACCCAACGCATGTGGGCCAACCGCCGCAGCGGCTGACCTCGTCTCCGCGCCCCTCTCTGCGCTCTTTGTCGATTGGCGACCGGATCCGGTAGGTGCGTCACCAAGGTCTACGCGACTTTTGTCGACGTTGGTCGGCTAGCTACCGGATCCGGGACAGCAAAACATCCTCATGTTCGTTCGACCCGGTCACGCTGGTCATTGAGGACCTCGTTCACCTTGCCAAGCCGACCTACGGGCGATAGGGCGATAACCCTATCGCCGATCGTTATGTGCCATATATCCGAGTGGCCCGCAATCGCGCGCGGCAATTTTGTCGAACGTTTGTTTAGATCAACCGGTCGGTCCTAACCCGCAAGGCTTACGCATCGGGCAGGGACCGGCCGGTTGAACCTTGACCTACGTTGGCCGCCCCTCGCCGCCGCCAGACCGCCTGTGCGACTGAGCCAATCTTCGATGCAGTCGCCACCGGTACCGCAGCCCGGAGGGCACCCGTAAGGACCGCTCTTTCGTGAGCCAGTCCTTACCCGTCTCATTGACGGTGATTCGCTGCGGGCTATGACTCCAGAAGCCACCGAGAATGCCTTCTTCGCCGTCTTTGACGCGGTCGGGGTCATGGACGAGGGACACTTCGCGACGGCCGACCGGATTCCCCGGCAGGACTATCACCGTCTCACCTCGCGGCGGTTCCGGTTGTCGGATCTCCTCGCGAGTGGTGTCCTGGCGGTCGGTGCATACGTCAGGTACAAGGCCCCCGCACCGTATCGGTCACAACGGCGACGGTGCGTGACGACGGCAGCCTCGATTTCCTTGACGGACGGGTGTACCCGTCGTGCACAACGGCGTGCGCGGCGTCTCCGACATGTTCAGCCGACTTCCGGAGCTCGAGGCGCTGCTCGTGTGCCACTGACCCGCTTCTGTGCTGGGTGCGTGGCGTAACGCGCACCCGCTGTTTGGGCTGCGACAGTAGCTTGTGATTCCGCGACCTCATGCGACTGCGGTCGCAGCCACCTTCGTCCGAGGCGGCGGACAGTCGGGCGAAGCCCTGGCGGAGATCGTCGTCGTTGACGACGGATCTAACGACTACACCCCGGATGTGCTCGACCTCTACCAAAGCTCGCCCGGGATTCCGGTACGCCCGGCGCGGCTAACGCAGCACCGTGGGGCGTACGCCGCCCGGAACTCGGCAGTGGCTGCGGCGTCCTGCCGGTGGCTGCTGTTCGGCGACGACGACTGCGTCTTCACCCCGCACGTAGCCGCCGGCGCCGCACACATCATGCACATCCTAAGCGAGCAGGTCCCTGCCATCGGCGCGGTGATGCTGTCCTTCTACTACCGGGCCCTGCGCCCGCGCGAACAACGGCCGGCAGCGGGGATCGGCCAACTGAACCCCGCAACCGGCTCGTTCACGACCCACTTCCACACCTGGCCGGCCGAGTACGGCGCCGACCCACCGTTGCTGGACTCCCCAGCGGGGGTCATCGCCCCACTTCCAGTCCAGTTGATCGGCGGCACCGCGCTACTGGACTTCGACGCGCTACACCGCGCCGGCGGATTCGTCAACCTGTCCAGCTGGGCCAGCTCGTACTCGGATCATCTGCACCTGTCCTCAGACCTGACTGACACCGGTACCCGGCTGTTCCACTGCCCAGACTTCCGGCTCGGCGCCGCCCACCTGAAATGGGGTGCCGTCGGCCGCTACCCGCTCGCTGAAGATCGGCAAGCTCGTACGGCGGATCAAGGCCGCCAGCGCTTCGCCCGCGAGCCGGCCCGTGCGGTCAGCGGACCCGTGCGGTTGTACGGAAACGAGAGGTTCACTCCGGTGAGGTAGCCCGGAGCGTGGGAACGATCTTGGCTGCGATTCGCCCGAGATATGTGGTCGCTGCGCTTGCCCTACCGGACGCGCAGATTTGGTGGGCCGCGGGCGAGGCTCCGCAAATGGGGTACGGTCGTCGTTGGCCGAAGTGAACTTCTCGTCTACGGCGCCTTCAAAAGACGGCGTTAGTCGTCTAGCTGGGAGAGGGATTCTTGGGCTTCGGTTGCGCTGGGTCCGCTTCCTCCCCAGTGGTGTCGAACCGCGATCCGTCCACTCTCCACGATCCATTGAAGGCGACGACCGTGATCGCGAGCGTGCCAAGCTCGGTGAGGACCGCGAAGACTCGCGTGCCTGGTTCTTGTTGCACCAGCGTCGGCGACCCGATCGTACGATCGACCCGAGTGCTCGCAGGAGACCTATGCGCCTGCAGTACGGCGCCGTATCTGGGCGTACACAGGGGTAGCATCCCGGCCGCCCATAACGCATCCGACTGGCTGCCTTGTGCCCAGGCGTTGGCAAAGGCGGATGCGGTCGTCGCCGCGTCGACTGCCGCCGCGGTCGGATCCACTGTGTCCATTCCTGAAGGGCCCTGCACTTCGACGGTGCTGTCAAACTTCGGCGGCGCGATCGGTTCGTCGCCGATGGCGCCCTTGCCATGTCCACCGCACGCCGGCAGACCTAACGCGAGGAGCAGTGCACTGGAGGCGGCCCTTACACGCCACGCCCCCGCGCGGTCCGAGGCCGGCCGATCGCCGCGTGCAATCACGATGCACCGGCCGATTTGTCCGGTGCCGGACCACCGGCTAAGACCTGTCGAGCGACGCTCAACTCGGCTCGCGCCGCGCCTTCAAGGAGATTGCGCCGCTGTCGATCTGGCCCTGACGATGCCGAGGACAACGGCGTTAGCGGAATCCCCTTCGGCGCCTGGGCGGCGGACAGCCGCACGCCGTATCCACATTGGTCGGTTGCACGGATGATGAGTGACGGCGATGGCTCAGCTGGCCAGATGGTGAGTAGATACTGCTCATTCGGTAGCTCTTGGACGGAGTCGTAGTGGAGGTCTCGCCCGTGGGCGTGGGCACGCAGCCGGTAACTGCCCGGACCGTACGGACTCAGAAGCGGGAGTCGCGGTGGTTCGTCGAATCGGCCGTACTCGAGCAGCTGTACTGTCAGATTTCCTGTGGCCCCGTGGACCGTGGCTTCGACAATGTCATCCCAAGCGCTGGAGTCGATGTTGTCCGGTGCCACGGCCCGTACGTCGACCGCGACTTGGACCGGTCCCCGGTTGAGCCCGGTGTAGATCATGGCCCCGTTCGCCAGTTCGACAATGAGGCCGGTTGACCAGTCTGCGGTTTCGATGGGTATGTCGTAACCGTCGAAGAGCCCGAACGAGTGCTCCACCACGTTTACGGGGATCGAGGACGCCATCACAATAGCCGCTCCCTTATCGGTTTCGTGCCTTCGGACTGTTCGGGTTGGTCGCGTAACACGATACCAATCCGAACAGTCCGGCCAGTCAAATGCGACGGCCACAAAGGTGCGGTGTGGTCGCTACGCCGTAACGAGCACTCGGTATGGATCGCCGTCGAGCACGCGCTCGTCGTAGTAGAACGCCGCCATCTTGCCACCCTGAGCGGAGTTGTCCGTTGCGGAGATCATGCAGGCGCTGGCCCCGATTGGACCAGTGCCGCTCGGTGCGTTGATGTTGCAACCGGCGAACGTTCGCCGGGTTCCGCCACTGGCCAGGCCTTGCAAGGTCGAGGCGAGTGGGTACTCATCGCAGCTGAGACCGGCGATGCTCGGCGCGTCCCCGCAGGCTAGGTTGCGGTTCGCGTTGACGATGCTGGGATTCGACGTCTTCACCAACGGAGCGTTGAAGTTGTTGCCGGGCAACCCCGACGCCTGCGCCTGGGCGACGTGGGCCGCCAACGTGGGGTTTTGGCTCTGGCTGTAAAACACCGCCGAGGCGTACCAGGGAACGACGCACCCCACCCGCGCCGGCCGAAACCCGTTGTCTCCCACCGCGTTGTCACATCTGATCTCGTTCATTACCACCGGCACGGTAGCACGGGTAGCGGAGTGGCAGCCAACATGTGATCGGAGCCGGAAGATTGTCCTATGTGGATGACGGTTCGGCGCTTGAATCGTCGGTCGAAGCTCAACCAAGCAATCGACGGAGTCGGCATGGTCGCTGTTGCGTCCGATGGGTTCTGCGTCGTGATCGACCATTGTTCGGACGCGAGGTCCGTCGAGGATGGCGTCGATAGCCGTGACGGCGTCTACGCGCCAAATGCTTCGGCGGCTATTGCACCAGTGCAGCATCCGAGGTCGAGCACTCGCATTCATGGTGGCACGTGGAGTTCAACGACGACGGAGGTTGCCAGCGCCGAGTAGGAGGGCAATACCGTGTCCTACCGGCTGCACGGCCTCGCCGTCGTGCCCGACGACACCATTTTGTGTGTCACCGAGGCCGGCACGGATTTCTGCGGACGCCGGGCCGCGCGACCCGATCCTGCGCGCGTATCAAGCACCTTGGGCTGATTCCGCGCGTCCCTAGTGTCCCGAGTTACTGATTCGTGACATAAGTTGTATAGGCTTCTGGCATGGCTCGTACTGGTCGCCCGAAAGCGGAACTGGTTCTGTCCGATGTGGAGCGGGATACGTTGGTCCGCTGGTCGCGTAGGGCGAAGACCGCGCAATCGTTGGCGCTGCGGTCGCGGATTGTTTTGGCGTGCGCCGATGGCGCGTCGAACAAGGAGGTGGCCACCTCGCTTCGGGTGGTGCCGGCGACGGTGGGGAAGTGGCGGGCCCGGTTCATCACCGATCGGCTTGATGGCCTGTCGGATGAGCCCCGCCCTGGCGCTGCCCGGACCATTACCGACGAGCAGGTCGAGGCGGTGGTCGTCAAAACCCTTGAAGAAGCTCCGGCCAACGGCGACACGCACTGGTCGACCCGGTCGATGGCGAGGACCCTGGGCATGTCCCAGACCGCGATCAGCCGTATCTGGCGGGCGTTCGGCCTCAAGCCGCACCTGGTCGACACCTGGAAATTGTCCAAGGATCCGCAGTTCATCGACAAGGTCCGCGATGTCGTCGGGTTGTATCTGGACCCGCCGGACATGGCGATGGTGTTGTGCGTGGACGAGAAGTCGCAGATGCAGGCGTTGGATCGCAGTGCCCCGGTGCTACCGATGATGCCGTCCGTGCCAGGACGCCAGACCAGCGACTACATCCGCCACGGCACCACGAGCCTGTTCGCCGCGTTGGACATCGCCACCGGAAAGATCATCGGAGCGCATCAACGTCGCCACCGCCACCAGGAGTTCCTCAAGTTCCTCAAGACCATCGACAAGAACACCCCCGCCGACCTAGACCTGCATCTGATCTGCGACAACTACGCCACCCACAAGACCCCGGCGATCAGGACCTGGTTGGCCGCCCACCCCCGCTTCCATCTGCATTTCACGCCCACCAGCGGCAGCTGGCTCAACCTCGTGGAACGCTGGTTCGCCGAACTCACCCGCCGCAAGCTACGCCGCTCCACCCACCACAGCGTCAGAGAACTTGAAACCGACGTCAACGCCTGGATCGAAGCATGGAACCAGGACCCGAAACCCTTCGTCTGGACCAAAACCGCCGACGAGATCCTGGCGAACCTCGCCAACTACTGCACCCGACTTAATCAACTAACCAGTAACTCGGGACACTAGTGTCGCGTAATCGTGATCGTTTACTTCGAGTTGTTGGCGAGGAGTTTGCGGTAGTCGCGTTGAAGTATGGCGACTTTCTCGAGGATCTCTTCGGCGGTGGCGGTCCAGACGAAGGGTTCGGCTTTGGTGCTCCAGTGGGCTGCGTACTCTTCGATCTTGAGGATGAGGTGGCGCAAGGAGGTGAACGTGCCTCGGCGGATGGCTTGCCGGGTGATGATCCCGAGCCAGATTTCGACCATGTTCATCCACGAACTGCCCGTGGGGGTGTAGTGCAGCGTGACGTTGGGATGCATGGCGAGCCAGGCATCGACGTCGGGTCCGGAGTGGGTGGACAGGTTGTCCATGATGACGTGGAGCTCCCGCTCGGCCGGGTAGGCCGCTGCGACTTTGTCCATAAAGGTCAGGAACTCGCTGGTCCGGCGTCGGGGAAGACAGTCGGTGTGTACCTGGCCGGTGTGCACCTCCAGGGCTGCGAACAAGTTGGTGGTCCCGTGGCGTACGTAGTCGTGGGTGCGTTCTCGGTCTTGCGGGATGGAAATCTTCCACGCCGACGAAGGCATCAACCTTGAGGGAAAGAAGGCCGTCAAGGTTCTCGTGCGGCGAATGAAACAGGCCATCGGGGAATTCCACGCCATCAACGTGATGGAGCAAGCCTGGGAAGGGACAAAAGTCCACACCCAGGAGGGCTACAACATCGGCCCTATTCCCTACGGCTACACCGCCGTCAAGATTCCCCACCCCGCACCGGCGCGACGGTCACGCGGACTGACCAAGACCCGCCTCGCTGTCGACCCCGTACGGGGCCCGGTCGTCACCCAGATCTTCACGTGGCGGGTCATCGAAAAACTCACCTACTGGGAGATCGCCAACAAGCTCAACGAAGACCCGCAACAGTACCCACCTCGCACCCCGACCCCCAACGCCAAGACCGCCGGCCCCGGAGTGTGGACCTTCAACACCGTGCGGATCATCCTGGCAAACCCGAAGTACACCGGACACATGGTCTGGAACCGCAGCACCACGAGAACCGGCGCAACCCTCCACCGGAAGAAGACCCACCGCCCCAACCCCGTCGACCAATGGGTCTGGTCCGAAGAACCCACCCACCCCCCACTGATCACCCTCGACAGGTACCGGCAGGCGCAGAAGATCGGAGCCGGCAGCCAAGGATCACGCACCGATACCGGGGCGAACAGTCACCCCGCCACCCAGCGCACCTACCTCTACCGCGGACTCTTACGTTGTGGCCTCTGCGGACGCCGCCTCCAAGGCACATACCAAGCCGGACACGTGTACTACAAATGCAAAGGACCACGCGACGCGGCCGGGAAAGCGACCCAACCCGACCACCCCGGAGCCGTCTGCGTCCGCGAAGACGCCCTCACACCAGCCGTGGCCAACCTCATCGCCACACGGGTATTCGGCCCCGACCGGCAAAAATATCTCCACAAACAGCACACCGCCGTGCCCCGTCAACGCGCCGAACGCCACGCCCGTGCCGTGGAAGCCGCCCGCAAGACCGTCAACAACCTCGCCAACCGGCAAACCAACCTCATCACCGAACTGGAAGAAACCCCCCAAAATAACCAGACATACCGAGCCCGCATCCGCCAGCGCTACCAAGAACTCGACCAACAACGCGGCGAAGCCGAAACGAAACTCGCCGAACTGGTCGCCACCCAACCGGCCACCGACAGCGGCACGCCCGAACTGCTCGACCGCATGCCCCTGGCCCGCACCAACCTCGCCGCCGTGCCCGCCACCCTGCAGCGGCGACTCTTCGACGCACTACAACTCACCATCCGAATCGACACCCCGCGCAGCGCGCACGTCAGCATCACCCTGACCACCGACACACCCCACACAACCGCCGGAACCGTCGCCGGTATCGAACCCGATACCGGCGACGACCCCGGCACCACCAACCACCCGACACACGGAACAGTCGCCAACCATCCCGCTATCCCCGCCCCCCGGAAGTCTGGGGATCTATTGCAGTCCCCTATGCGGTGGCTGGCCGACCAAAGTCCGTAGCCGCGCGCGTGCCACCGGGCGGCGGTCGGCGGGCGGTGGGAGATCGGGGGTGGTGGGGGCGGTTTGGGTGAGAGAGTGGGGTAATGGCCACTGAACCAACCGGATGCAGGGTGCGGCGCCGGGCGTGAGCAACTGGTTCGACGAGCAGGTCGTCCAGTCGGGCAAGTTGCCGCTGGCCGTGTTGTTCCTGGCGTTCGTGGTCACCTTCCTGCTCATCCGGCTGTCCACCCGCATGATCCGGGCCAACGTGAAGTGGTGGCCGGGCAATGTGAGCTCGGGTGGGATGCACCTGCATCACGTCGTGTTCGGGATCATTTTCATGCTGATCGCCGGGGCGGGCGGGTTCAGCACCCTCGGCAACTACACGCCCTGGTCGGAGCTCTTCGCCGGGCTGTTCGGCGCCGGAGCGGCCCTGGTGCTGGACGAGTTCGCGCTGATCCTGCATCTGCGTGATGTGTACTGGAGCGAACAGGGCCGTACCTCGGTGGACGCGGTGTTTCTGGCCTCCGCGGTGTTCGGTCTGCTGCTGGTGGGTAGCGCGCCACTGGGCGCCAACGGGTCCGGCCAGTTGCCCGGGACCGATGCCGGAGCGTGGGGCCTGGTGGTCATCATTGTGGTCAACATCGGCTTGGTCGTCATCAGCCTGTTCAAGGGAAAAGTGTGGACAGGACTGCTGGGCATCTTCGTTCCGCTGCTGGCGCTGGTCGGCGCCGTCCGGCTGGCCCGTCCGTACTCGGCCTGGGCGCGGTGGCGTTACCGGCCGGACGGCAGAAAACTTCGGCGAGCGATACGCCGTGACGGCCGCATCCGGCAGCGCTTTGTCCAACTGCGCACCAGGCTGCAGGACCTGCTGGCAGGCCGGCCGTCGCCGTAGGGCCGGGTTAGCCGGCGGTGACGGAGACGTCGCCGCCAGCTCGCTGGGGCACAGAAACGGGCAGCAGGGCGGGCTGCGGACGCTTGGGCGGCAGGCCGTCGCCGGCCGAGCGGCCACGCAGGTTGCGCCACACCCACGGCAGTGCGTAATGGTGCGCCCAGACCAGGTCGGCCCGCACCACGTTGCGTAGTGGGTCCGGGTTCGCCGGCGGCAGTGGTTCGCGCCACGATCCGTCGAATCCTGGTAGTCCAAGACCCTGCGCGAGAGCGTGCGCGACCCGGGCATGCCCGTCGCTGTTGCCATGCAGCCGATCGTCACTCCACAAGCGACGGTCGGAGCCCTCCTTGAACGCGGCGATGTCCACCATCAGGACGCCGGTGCGGCCGGCGACCTTGCGCAGCTCGGCGTTGAACGCGACAAGGCGGGGTTGCATGCGCCGGGTGAAGGGCAGATTGGGGGTTGGATCGGGCAGGGTGAAGGTGAGCACGGTAGCGCCGACGTCGACGAGCGCCTGGAACATGTACTCCACCTCCGCGGCGACCGCGGCCGGATCGAAGGTCGACCCCAGGATGTCGTTCATGCCAGCCAGCACCGTGGCCAGATCCGGTTTCAGCTCCAGCGCCGCCGGCAGCTGGTCGGTCCGGATCTGGTGCGTGGTCCGGCCGCGAATGGCGAGATTCGCGTACTCGATTCCGCCCTGGTACGCGGCTACGTGTTCGGCCAGGCGATCTGCCCAGCCGCGGTAACCACCCGCACCGTCCGGGTCGTCCATGCCTTCGGTACTGCTGTCTCCGATGGCGACGAGCCGTGACCACCGCCGCTTCGCGGAATCGTTTGCTGGCTTCGGTTTAGGGGTTGGTGATGTCGACAATGCATGCCTCCCCACAGGCGCTCGACACGTGAATCGACGATACCTCGTCTGCACAAGGATTTTTCATGCTGCTCGTGCACGGCGAGGACCATGTGAGGGATTTTAATACCAGGATTACTATGCTTCTCGTGGTACGGACACCGCTGACCGCGGATGAGCGCGAGCGTGGCATGGCGTTGGGTCGGGCGTTGCAGCGGGCCAGGGGCCGGCGCAGCGCGGCCGAGGTGGCGCTTCGCGCCGGCATCTCGCTGGACACCCTGCGCAAGATCGAGCGGGGTGCGATCGCCACGCCGGCGTTCTTCACCGTCGCCGCGCTGGCCCGGGTGCTCGAAGTCAACCTGGCTGTGCTGGCCGCGCTGGCCGCGGAACCCGTCACACCGGTCCAGCCCGGGCGGGTGCCCACGCTGGGCTCGGTAGTGTCGGCCCATGCCGGCTGACGGCGAGAGGAGTCTGGTGGTCATCGGTATCCGGCGGGTGGTTCGTAGCTGCGCGGCTGTCGTTGTGCTGGCCGCTGCTCTGGTGGCTCTGGGCCCGGCCGCCCCCGCGTCGGCGCACACGGTCAGCGGGGTGGGTGCGACCAACTTCCGCACCACACTGTCCGCGCTCACGCCGACGGCGCCCGGGGTCGGTCTCGAGGTCATCGAGAACGGCAGCCGGCTTCAGTTACGTAACGACACCGCCGTCGAGGTCGTGGTGGCTGGCTACAGCGGTGAGCCGTACGCCCGGATCGGGCCGGACGGTGTGTTCCTCAACGACAATTCGCCGGCCACGTACCTCAACGCGGACCGGTACTCGAACACGGCGGTGCCGGCCGGAGTGGACGGCAAGTCGCCGCCGGTCTGGCGCCATGTCGGGACAGATCCGGTCTGGCGCTGGCATGATCACCGGGTCCACTGGATGTTGAAGAGCCTGCCCAGCCAGGTGGCCGCCGATCCCGGTTCGCCACACCGGATCAGTAACTGGACCGTGGTGCTCGAACAGGACGGCCGTCGGCTCACCGCGACCGGGTCGCTCGACTGGGTGCCGGGCCCGTCGCCGGCGCCCTGGCTGGCCCTCGCCGTTCTGGCTGCGCTGGCCGTGGCCGCGCTGACCCTGCTGGCCCGGCCACACCGGTTGCTGGCGTTGATCACCGTCGCCCTGATCGGTGTGGACATCGCGCACCGCCTCGGCGTCATGTTCGTGATCAACGACACGATGCCGGCCAAGCTGGGGGTTCTCTTCGGCGGCGATGCCCTGCTGTTCTGGCCGTTCGCCCTGTTGGGTGGTCATCTGCTGTGGCGTCGGCGCACCCGGGCGATCTGGCTGTCCGCGGTGGCGGCCGCGCTCACGGTCATCTCCCTGGCCATCGACGACGTTCCGGTGCTCTGGCGGTCGTCGGCACCCACGGTCTTCTCCGCCACCCTGGAGCGGGCCGTGGTGTCGGTGGTGCTGGGTCTCGGGGTGGGCCTGGTGCTGGCGTTGCCCATGATGCTGCTCCGCCACCGTCCACCCGCGCGGCCGTGGGCTGCGCCGAGGCCAGCGGGGAAGGCGAACCCAGTCGGAAAGGCGAACCCAGTCGGGAAGGCGAACCCAGCTGGGAAGGCGAACCCAGCTGGGAAGGCGAGCCCAGTTGCTGAGGTGAACCCGGCGGGAGAGGCGAACCCGCCACATGACACGGACGCAGTGCCAGTCGAACCGGAGAAGGTCGGCGTCGGCCGGCGGCAGGTGACCGGATTCCTGGCCGTTGGTGCGCTGGGAGCGTTGGCCGGCGCCGGGGCCGGGGGAGCGGTCATCGAATCGCGGGCTGGCGGGACGACGTCAGGTCCGAAGAGCACGCCGTTGGCCGACGTCGGCGCCCGTACCGTGGCCTTCCGAGGCGCCCGCCAGGCGGGTATCGCGAGTCCGGCAAAGCCGCAGGCCCGGCTCTGGGCGGCCGGGTTCGATGTGGCCCCCGGATTGGACGCTGCCGGACTTCGGGAGATGTTGCGGAACTGGACGGAGGCCGCCGCGAAGCTCACCGCGGGGCAGCCACTGGGCGCGGCGGACGACGCGGTTGTGGCCGGTCTCGGTCCAGCCGCACTCACCATCACTGTCGGCTTTGGACCATCGCTGTTCGGCAAGGCGGGTATCCCGGCCTCGGCGCGCCCGGCCGCGTTGGCACAGCTTCCGGCATTCGCCGGCGAGCGGCTCGACCCGGCCCGGTGCGACGGTGACCTCGGCCTGCTGGTGGCGGGCGACGACGCGCTGGTGGTCACCCATGCGGCCAAGGTGTTGCGGCGGCTGGCCGCTGGGGCGGCCGAGGTGCGCTGGCAGATGTCGGGCTTCAACGCCTCCCGCGGTGCGGGTGCTGACGGTGCCACCGCGCGCAACCTGATGGGCCAACTGGACGGTACTAACAATCCACAGTCGACAGACCCCGACTTCGACACCCGGATCTTTGTCGGGCGCGACAGCGACCCGGCCTTCATGCGCGAGGGTTCGTACCTGGTGTTCCGCCGGATCCGGATGCTGCTGGATGACTGGGACGGCTTGACGGTGCCGCAACAGGAGCAGGTGATCGGTCGGCGCAAGGACACCGGCGCACCGCTGTCCGGCGGTAGCGAGCACAGCCCGCCCAACTACGGTGCCCGCGCCGCGTCTGGTGCGCTGGCGATTGCGGAGGACGCGCACATCCGGATGGCCGCTCCCGCCTTCAACCAGGGTGCCGCCATGCTGCGACGCGGATTCTCCTACGTGGATGGTGATGAGTCGGGCCTGTTGTTCCTGGCCTACCAGGCCGATCCGCGCAAGGGCTTCATCCCGGTCCAGCAGCGCCTGGCCCAGTCCGATGCCCTGCACCGGTTCATCAGGCACGAGTCCAGCGCCCTGTTCGCCATACCGGGCGGCGTCGGCGCAGGCGGCTATCTGGGCCAGTCGCTGCTGGAGGCGATGTGAGCCGCCGCCTGATCGTCGGCGCCTGCGCGGTGGGTCTGGCCGGCGCACTGGCCGGGTGCTCCGTCTGGGGTCCGGAAGGTGGGCCGGGCGGAACTGGACTCGCCGCACCGACGAGTACGGCCAGTCAGGCGGCGGTGGATGCCGTGCTCGGCCCGGACGGCGTGCAGCGAGTCGAGGTGACCGCGGGCGACGACCTTCGGTTCACCCCGTCGGTGGTCCGGGCCCGGCCCGGAGTGATCGAGTTTGTCTTTCGCAACGTGGGCAACACGCCGCACGCGGTAGAGGTGGAACTGGATTCCGGCGTGGCCTCCAGCACCAGTTCGGCGACGGGCAACCTCAACGGCGGCCAGAGCCAGACGGTACGGGTGAGCGTGGACCGGCCCGGTCAGTATCCGTTTCCCTGTCTGTACCACCTGAGCAGCGGCATGCGCGGCACACTCGACGTGGTGCCGGCGGCATAGCGCCCGATCCAGGGGCGTTGGCTGATATTTTGGGCGGGCGCGATGTGCCGTATTCGCCCTAGCCTGAGTTTCCTAGAACCCGGAGTGCCGTAGTGAGGCCGGATCTGGTTGGCACCACCCAGCCACGCCCGGCCGGGGGACGGCTGCCGGCCGGGCGTGGCTGGGTGGCTGTGCTGGTGGTCGGTTACCTGGCCCAGGTCGGCTGGCGGGTGTTCCTGTCCTGGCCCATCGTGGGACCGATCGCCCATGTCGACGAGGACGGCTACCTGCTCGGCGCGCGAGTGCTCGCGGGCGGGCCGCACGTCACCTTGCCGGCGTGGAGCATCATGCGCCCGATCGGCTATCCGTTGGTGCTGACTCCGGCGTACCTGCTGGCCCAGCAGCCAGCCCATGTGTATCAGATCGTCCACGTCATCAACGCGCTGCTGATGGCCACCGTTTTCCCGCTGGGCTATGTGTTGGCCCGAAAGTTGTTCCACCTCGGCCGGGGCTGGGCGGCTGGTGTCGCCTTTGTCGCGGCCGCGTTGCCGAGCATGGTGTTCTTCAGCCAGTTCGCGCTCACCGAAGCGTTGTTGCCGGAGTTGATGCTGGCGCTGCTGCTCCTGGTGTACGGCGTGTTCGCCAGCCGGCAGCCGGTCCTGTGCGCGGTGGCGGCAGGAGCGCTGGCGGGCTATGCCGCCAACACCCATGTACGGGGCCTGGTCATGCTGGTCGTGGTGACCGCCGTGGTCGGCCTGGGCGGCTGGCAGCGCTGGCTGCACCGGCGCGTGGTGCTGGGTTACGCCGCCTCGGTCGCGGCGGTGTTCGGCGCAGGTTTTCTGGCCAACCACTGGTTGGAAGGGCAGCTGTTTCCTACCGGGGCATACTCCGCGAACGGCCGGGTGTTCGACCGGCTCACCACCATCAAGGGGTTGGGCCGGGTGGCCTGCGACGGAGCCGGCCAGATCTGGCACCTGTGTACCAGCACGTACGGTCTGGCCGCGCTGGGACTGGCCGCCGCGGTGGCTGCCCTGATCCGGCGGGAGTACACCCGGCCGACCCGCATCGTGCTCGGTGCCGCCCTGGCCATGACCGTCGGTGTCGCCCTGGCTACCGCGGCCGGGACGCCCAACGAAGGTCGGGTCAACAACCACGTGTACGGCCGGTACGTGGCGATCTTCGCCGGGTTCTGGGCCATCGTCGGCATCGCCGCGTTGCTGCGCTCCGGCTGGCGCCGCGCGAGCTGGCTGGTGGCCGGGGGGATCGCGATTACCGGATTGTCGCTCGCCGCCGTGCTCGTGTACGCCGGGCGGCGGATGGCGGGCGAGACGTACGTCGATTTCGACGCGCCGGAGTTGTCATTCCTCAGCGGCGACTACGACTCGCTGCACATCTACCGCATGACATGGTTCGCGATCGGATTCATGGTGCTGTTCGGGGTGACCCTGACCGGCGGCCGGCGCCGAGCCATCTATGCGCTGGCCGCGACGCTGGCGCTCAACCTGGCCGCGATGGTCGTCATCACCGAGCGGATCAGCCGGGCCTGGGTCGACAACCAGTACAACTCGGCGATTCCGCAACTGGTCCGCAACGCCGGTGTCCGACCAGGTGACTCGGTGTCGGAGTCGTCCACGGTTGGCTGGTGGGTCAACGTGCGCCATCAGCACGAGGTGTACTGGGCGGCGGTACCCCGGTTCGACTCTCAGGGTCCGCCCGCGGGGGCACCGGACTTCGTGGTGTCCGGCATCGGGAAGCCGACCGACTGGGACGGCACGAGGTATGGCTACCGGCTGGTGCTGACCTACAACGAGGGCGCCAACGGCATCTGGGCGGTGTGGCGCCGGGCCAGCTAGGCAGCCGTCGCCATCCGCAGCGGGCCGGGCGCCGGGCGGCCGTCCAGGGAGCTGGGATCCACGCTCCAGGCCGCGGCGACCCGCATCACGTCGGATTCCGAGATCAGCACCACCGAGTCCTCGTCCACCGCCGCGGGCAGGCCGACGGCGAGTTCCGTACTGTCCGGCTCACCGCGCCAGTCGGTGACCTCGCCGAGTTCGCCCACGTAGCCGAACGATCGGACCAGGACGCCGTGGACCGCCCGCGCCCACCGGTGCGCCTCGCCGACCCGGTAGCTGGCGAAGCTCTGCACCTCACTGTCGAGGGTGGCCGACAGTTCCTGTATGTCCACAGTGGAACGAGGGCTGAGGAGCCAACGCCCGGTGACCAGCACCCACGAGGATTCCCCGGCGCCGGGCAGCGGCGGAGTCACCGCGAGTCGATCATCGGTCAGGTAGGCCAGGTCGATTCCGCTGCGCCAGGGCACCTCACCCAGGTCGTGCAGTCCCATGGTGGCGATCAACGTGGCCGGGTCACCGTTGCGAAAGGCAAGCCAAGCCTGCTTGTTGCCGAAGCCGACCATGCCATCTGTGCCGTTGGAACTCATGCCGCCGACGTTACCGACTTTCCGGCCGGCGTAGCACGCCAATCGGCGGTTCGCAATCAGACCCATCGACTTCCACAGTGGCCAATCATCTGTTTGAACCCTCAGCTACTGTCTATAACGTCATTGGCGAATGAGCCAACGACTGAGAAGCGTCGTTTCAAGGGGGGTCAGAAATGAGCTTCGTCGGCCGCGCCGCGGTGTGGGAACATCTCACGGGTTCCGGCGATGCCATAGGCGAGAACCGATCCGTTCGGCTGCCCGGGCCGGCGCCGAGGCTTCGCCCCTCGGGCCATGACGGCGCTGCGGACCGAAGCCAAGGCGTCAGCGGCCGGCTGACCCCGCTGAACATGATGACCGGGTCGCGTATCGCGGCCAGCGGCAGTGGCGCGGTGACCTGGGTGGACGGCCACGACTGGGACGATGTGCCCAACGCCGAAGGGATCGCCCCGCGGCTTGCCGAACACCTCCGTCGCCCGTACCAGCAGATCTTCGAAGCGCTCCGCAACCGGGCAAACCGTGTGCCCGAGGCTCGGACCTGCCCGAGATGTGGACAGGCGCCGCACAACGACTGGGGTCAGGTGTATGAGCGGCTGATCTGCCGGGAGATCACCCAGGCCTGACCGCGAACGCGCTCGTGAACTCGAGGGGGGCTCACGAACGCCGTCACGGGAAAGGCGGCACCTATGGAGGTGCCGGACTCCGTCGAGGCCGTTGGCTGTCCTGGCTTCGTCGGCCCGCAACCCGCGTTGTACCGCCGCGACGCTGGCCACACTGCAGCCAGAGGCCTGCGTCAGGCTGAGTCGCGACGGCGCTGGTCGCGGCGGTATGGCTGCAACACCCGATCGACGAGGGTCGCCAGCGCCTGCCGTTCAGCCATGGACATAGGTGAGTCGCCACCCAGCATCCGGCCCAACTCATGCACGAGCGGATGTGGTGCGATGATGGCGGCCCGTTCGGTCCGGTCCGGATAGGCGGCGTAGATCATCTCGTTGATCGTCAATCCCAGTACCGGCGCGATCCGTTCGATCGACCGGATGGTGGGACGTTGTTCCTCGCTGATCCAGCGGAGCACGACGGATGGGTCGGTGCCCACGGTCCGGGCGAAATGCGTCGGCGTGGTGAACCCGCAGGCATGAATCGCGTCGCGCAGGTAGGCGCCGAAGCCCATTGGCTGCCGTTGCTGGCCCACGGCGTCATGCTAGCCGACGGAGCGCTCCATTGTGGTGTTGGCGAGTACTCCTTCCGGCCCTATCGCCATGGCTGAGTAGCTCCGGCAGAATCACTCGGGCCGATGAGGCCGAGCCGCAGGGAGCACGAATGTCCGCAAAAGGTTTGGTACTGGTCACCGGTGCGTCGGGCTACATCGCCGGGTACTGCATCGGCGAACTTCTCGACCACGGCTATCCGGTGCGGGCGACCGTGCGCAGTCTGGCCGCGGCGGACCGGGTGGCCCATCTGCGCGCACTGGCCGAGCAGACCAGCGGGACGCTGGACATTGTCGAGGCCGACCTGGAGGCCGACCGCGGCTGGCCGGAGGCGGTCGCCGGCTGCACGTACGTGCTGCATGTCGCGTCGCCGGTCCCACCGGCCGCGCCCAAGCATGAGGACGAACTCATCCGCCCAGCGGTGGACGGCACGCTACGGGTGCTGCGTGCCTGCGCGACCAGCGGCACCGTCCGGCGGGTCGTGCTTACCTCTTCGGTGGTCGCGGTGATCCACGGGCCAGGCGAGGACTCGGACCGGGTACGCACGGAGGAGGACTGGTCGGATCCGGACCTGTGCCCGGCCTACGCGAAGAGCAAGACGCTGGCCGAACGGGCCGCCTGGGACTTTGTCGCGGCGTTGCCGGAGGACCGGCGCTTCGAGTTGGTCGCGATAAACCCGGGGTACGTTCTCGGTCCGCTACAGCACCCCGAGGTGGGCCTGTCGGTGGAGGGCCTGCGCAAGCTGCTCGCCCGCGAGGTGCCCGGATCGCCGCGGATCGGTTTCGCCATCGTGGATGTGCGTGATGTGGCGACGTTACACCGGCTGGCCATGCAGCGGCCGGAAGCGGCCGGCAACCGCTATCTGTGCGCTGGCGAGCACATGTGGTTGCAGGAACTGGCGCGGATCCTCGCCGACGAGTTCAACCCGCAGGGTTTCCGGGTACCCACCGGGCGCCTGCCGTACTGGTTGATGTGGGTCATCGGGCGCTTCGACAAGACCACCCGGCTGGCGCTGGACCTCGTCGGACACAGGCAGATGATCACCGCCGAGAAGGCCATCCGCGAGCTGGGCTGGTCCATGCGTCCGGCCGAGGAGACCATTGTGGACACTGGTCGCAGCCTGGTGGAACTGGGCCTACTACGCCGCGGCTCGTCCCGATAGCGCGGCGGGTCACGCCGAACCACTGCCGCACTTGCGGTGCACTGCTGTGCACAACGGCCCCATCCGGTGGGTTCCGCTCGTTAACGTTGCACCATGGTTTCCCTGCGCCACGAAGCGCTGGTCGAAATGATCCGTAATCGGCCGGCCTTCGCTACCGAGGTGTTGGCTGATGTATTTTCGTTTTCGATACCGACGCACGATGAGGTGGTGCTGTCATCGAATGACCTGACCCTTCTGATTCCAACGGAATACCGGGCCGATGCGGTGGTCCAGGTCACCCGCGGTGGAATACCGAGGCTCACATTGATTGCCGAGGTGCAACTTGGGATCGACGAACGAAAGCGCCGCACGTGGCCCGTGTACGTGGCGTCTACTTTTGCCAGGTACGGCTGCCCAGTGACGTTGCTCGTGATAACCGATGATCCGTCGGTCGCGAGGTGGTCGACAAAACAGATCCACGTCGGTGAGCCCGGATTTGTGCTGACTCCGCACGTGTTGGGGCCCGCAAATTGTCCCGTAATTACTGACGGGGAAAGCGCGAAGCAGAGTCCCGAGATCGCGGCCTTCTCCGCGATGGTGCACGGCACTGCCGATCAAAAAGTGGTCGATGCCTTTGTTGCGAGTCTTTCGGTCCTCGATGAGGTTCACGGAAAACTGTACTCTGAACTCGTACGTGAAACGCTGCCTGCCACGGCGCATGACCAACTGGGGGTCCTGATGGACGCGATATCATATTACGTCGAGAAGTTCGACCAACGCATTATCGAAAGAAGTCGGGTCAAGGCTCTCGTCGAAGGTCGGCTCGAAGGTCGGCTCGAAGGTCGGCTCGAAGGTCGGTCGAGGTCGGGTCGAAGGCAAGGCAACGTTGGTGCTCGCGGTGCTGGAGAAACGGGGCATCGAGGTTCCGGACACCGTCCGGGAGAAGATAATTGCCTGCGTTGATCCGACCCAGTTGGAATTTTGGATCGTTCGGGCGGCTACGGCCACCAAGGCAAGTGATCTACTCGCTACCTCAGCTATTGCCTAGCGAGGCGTTGCGATGCGGTGGCGCGGTACGTAGCGCGGCGGCAGCCAGGGCGACGAAGAGCGCGAGCGCGACCGGGATGGCCAGCGCGATGGACAGGCCGGTGAGTTCGGCAGCGCCACCGATGGCGATCGGTCCGACCAGGAATCCGACCCAGCCGAGGCTGGCGACGCGGGCGATGGCCCGACCGGCGTGGGCCGGGTTGTGGGCACCGGCTGTGGAGAAGATGAGTGGCGCTATGCAGGACAGTCCGGCGCCGAAGCAGGCCCATCCGACCACACCGGCGGCGGGGTGTCCGGCCAGCAGGGCGGAACCGAGCCCGACCGCGGCGAGCACTCCGCAGGCCCGCACCAGCCGTACCCGGCCAAACACGGCTGCCAGCCTGTCACCAGTGAGCCGACCCACCACCATCATGATGGAGAAGGCGGCGTATCCGGCCGCCGCGAAGCCCGCCGAACTGCCGAGGGCGTCGCGAAGATAGACCGAGGCCCAGTCGGCGGCGGCGCCTTCGCCGACCAGGCAACAGAAGGCCAGCACGCCGAGGAAGACGATGCCCGGCATCCGTTGCTTCGCCGCGTCGGCGGGCTCGTCGAGCCGGTCCGTGGCTTCGTACACCCAACGGGCCGCGGCCAGTGCGGTGCCGGCCATCACGGTGGCGACGGCGATGAACGTACCCGCTGGTCCGGCGCCGGCCTGTGCGAACAACCCGCCGGTGGCGGCACCGACAAACCCGCCCACGCTGTAGACCGCGTGGAAGGAGACCATGATGGGCCGCCCGTAGGCCCGCTCGACCGCCACCGCATTGGCGTTCATGGCGATATTCAGCGTGCCGTGCACCGCCCCGAATGCGAACAGCGCGCCGACGAGCAGGAGCAGCGTCGGGGCGTACGCCGGCAGGATCAGCAGGGCGCTGTCCAGCACGGCCATCGGGATCATCACGCGGGCGCCGCCGTACTGGTCGGCCAGCCGCCCGGCCACCTGCATGCCGCTGATCGCCCCGGCGGCGAAGCCGAGCAGGGCGATGCTGAGCTGCCCGTCGCCCAGGTTCAGCCCTTGTTTGATCGCGGGAATCCGGGCGGTCCAGGCGCCGAGAATCGTGCCGTAGGCAAGGAACATCAGGGCGGTGGCCACCCGGCCGCGTCGCAGCGCCGGTTGGCCGAGGACGCTGACGGTCACCGGGCCATCCTGACCCGGCGACCAGGTCCGCCTCAATGCCCGACAGCGTGCGGCCCACCCGCGGCGTTCACACGGTAAGTAACTTTCGGACCTGGTCGGCGCCGACGGCCAGCAGCAGAGTGGGCAGCCGCGGTCCGGTGTCCCGGCCCACCAGCAGGTGGTAGAGCAGGGCGAAGAAGGTACGCTGGGCGGCCTTGAGCTCCGGGGTGGGCTTGACGTCCGGCGGTAGGCCGGCCTGCTTCTTCGGTACCCCGTAAACCAGCGTGGTCAGTCCTTCCAGCGACCAATGATCGTCCAGGCCTTCCAGCAGCAGTCGGAGCGACTCGCGTTCGTGGTCGCCCAGTCCGGCCAGGGTGTCCACATCGGGCTGCTCGCGGACCCTGGTCCTGGACTCTTCCGGCACCTGCGTGGTGATCCACCGCTGGGCCAGATCGAGCCGGGGGCGGGCCTCGTCCAGTGAGGTCACCGGATTGGCTGGGTCGAGGTCGCGCAGGATCCGTAACGTCTGTTCGGCGTTGCCAGTAGTTATGTCCACAATGGAGGCCAAGGTACGGTACGGCAACGGGTGCGGCGTCGTCGGTAACGGCCCGGCCGCCGTTGTCGCCGCCCGGCTGTAGGCGGCCGCGTCGCCCGGAGATGCCGCCTGCTCGTCGACCCGGCGGGCGAGCGCGTCCCACTCGTCGTACAGGCGTTGGATTTCCTGGTCAAAGGCGATCTTAAACGACTGGTTCGGCCGCCGCCGGGCGTAGAGCCAGCGCAGCAGCGGCGCCTCCATGATCGCCAGGGCGTCCTTCGGGGTCGGCACACCGCCCTTCGAACTGCTCATCTTCGCCATGCCGCTGATGCCCACGAACGCATACATCGGGCCGATCGGCGGTTCGGCACCGAACACCTCGCGCACAATCTGACTACCCACCACAAACGACGATCCGGGCGAGCTGTGGTCTACACCGGACGGTTCGAAAGTGACACCCTCGTACGCCCAGCGCATCGGCCAGTCGACCTTCCACACCAGCTTTCCCCGGTTGTGTTCGGACAGCGAAACGGTCTCACCGTGGCCACAGGCGCAGGTGTAGGACAGTTCGGTGGTGTCGTCGTCGTATCCGGTCACCGTGGTGAGGTCGCGGTTGCATACCGAGCAGTACGGCTTGTACGGGAAGTAGCCGGCCGCGGCGGACCCGTCGTCCTCGCCAGCGGCGCCGGATCCCTCCTCGGCGACAACGGCCGCGGCTGCGTCGACCTCGTCCAGCTTGAGTTTCGTCGTCGCCACGGTGGCGACCCTGTCCTTGGTGCGGTAGCGGTCCAGGATCGCGTCGATTGTGTGCCGTTCCCGCATGGCGAGCAGGATCTGCTCCCGATATGTGCCCGAGGTGTATTCCACGGTCTGGCTGATCGGCCGGTATTCGACGCCCATCTCGGCCATCGCCTCGATCATCGGCGCCTTGAAGTGTTCGGCCCAGTTCGGGTAACTGCTGCCCGGCGGAGCGGGTACCGAGCTGAGTGGCTTGCCGATGTGTTCGGCCCAGGACGCATCGATGCCGGCCGGAACCTTGCGGAACCGGTCGTAGTCGTCCCAGGACACGATGTGCTCGCAGTCGTGGCCCCGGCGGCGGATCTCGTCCGCGACCAGGTGCGGGGTCATCACCTCCCGCAGGTTGCCCAGGTGGATCGGGCCGGACGGGCTGAGCCCGGACGCGCAGACGATCGGCTTACCCCGGCGCTTCGCCTCGGCGATCACTTCGTCCGCGAAAGCCGAGACCCAGTCGCTCTCAGAGCCGTTCATCGCACACCCTTCTCATCTGTCACCTGCGTCACGTAGGTCGGGCTGATGCGTGCACACCCGCCAGTCCCGATTGTCCCTGACAGCCGGAACCGAATTTCCCAGGACGGCTGGTCAGCGGCGTTTCCAGGTGTCGAACGGGTCGGCTGGGCTCGGGTACAGGGGCAACTCTAGCCAGCCGGCCTTCGGCGGTGACTGACGCCCGGCCCCGTCACGGCCATGGAATGATCCTGAGTGAGCATGGCTTCCGGCGCCGTGGCCGGGACGGTAGACGCCGTGCCGGATTGACGTGTGTGAGGGAGAGACTCGATGGCACTCCAGCAGAGCCCGCCAGCAGCGACCGCGCAGATCGGCGTGACCGGCCTCGCGGTCATGGGCCGCAACCTGGCCCGGAACCTGGCTCGGCACGGCTACACGGTTGCCGTACACAACCGGTCGGCGGCGAAGACGCACAGCCTGATCGAAGAGGCCGGGCACGAGGGCGCGTTCGTACCGAGCGACTCGATGGCCGACTTCGTGGCCTCGCTGCAGAAGCCGCGTGCCGTGATCATCATGGTCAAGGCGGGGGCGCCGACGGACGCCGTGATCGACGAGCTCGTCCCACTGCTCGAGACGGACGACATCATCATCGACTGCGGTAACGCGCATTACACCGACACCCGACGCCGCGAGGAGTCGCTGCGCAAGCACGGTCTGCATTTTGTCGGCACCGGTGTGTCCGGCGGCGAGGAAGGTGCGCTCAACGGGCCGAGCATCATGCCTGGAGGCTCCGACGAGGCGTACGCCAAGCTCGGACCCATCTTCGAGTCCATCGCGGCACAGGTCGACGGTCAGCCCTGTTGCGTCCACATCGGACCCGACGGGGCCGGTCACTTCGTGAAGATGGTCCACAACGGCATCGAGTACGCCGACATGCAACTGATCGCCGAGGCGTACGACCTGCTGCGCGAGCGCCTGGGCGCGACGCCGGCCGAACTCGCCGGCATCTTCCGGCAATGGAACGAAGGTGACCTGGAGTCGTTCCTCATCGAGATCACCGCCGACGTTCTCGGGCAGGTGGACCCCCGTACCGGAGCGCCGTTCATCGACGTTGTGCTCGACCAGGCCGAGCAGAAGGGCACCGGCCGGTGGACCGTGCAGGATGCTCTCGATCTGGGGGTACCGATCACCGGCATCGCCGAGGCCACGTTCGCGCGGTCCCTGTCGGGTCACGAAGAGCAGCGCGCCGCCGCGCGTAAGATCGTTCGGCGACGCCACCGCCGGACCGGACGGCGTGGACCGCGACACGTTCATCACCGACGTCCGCAACGCGCTGTATGCATCCAAAGTGGTCGCCTACGCCCAGGGCTTCGACCACATGGAGGCCGGCAGCAAGGAATACAACTGGAATCTCGACCCCGGGGCGATCGCGATGATCTGGCGCGGTGGATGCATCATCCGGGCCCGGTTCCTGGACCGCATCAAGGACGCCTACAACACGACAGCCGACCTGCCCAGCCTGCTGGTTGCGCCGTACTTCGCCGAAGCGGTGTCGAACAATGTGGACAGCTGGCGCCGGGTGGTGTCATACGCGGCTGAGGCGGGTGTGCCCACGCCGGCGTTCTCCTCCTCCCTGGCCTACTACGACGGCCTGCGCCGCAGGCGGCTGCCGGCCGCACTGATCCAGGGACTGCGGGACAACTTCGGTGCGCACACCTATCGCCGGGTCGACGCCGACGGCTCCTACCACCTCCAGTGGGCCGGCGACCGTACCGAATCCCCCGCCTAACCCGGGATCCTCTCCGCTCCCCAGCGACCTTGGTCGATTGGTGACTGGATCCGGTAGCTGCGTTACCAAGGTCTACGCGGTTGCGTGGACGTTGGGCGGTTAGCTACCGGATCCGGTCGCTGGCCGACCAAGGTCGCCGCTGGAGGGTGCGCCGCCGGAGGGCACCTCGAACGCGGGATCCTATGTGGACAACGTTATTGTGTTCGCGAACCTCGCTGGTGGATACGGTCGAGGACGTGCTGGGCGGCGGCCGCGTGCGCGGGGAAGTCCTCGTACGTTGCCAGCTGGACCGCCACCGGGCCGATCGCGGCGGCGCCCTCGTCGGTGACGTAGGCGAAACCGGAGCGCTTCATGAAGTCGAGCACGCCCACCGCCGACTGGCTGCGGGCCATGCCACCGGTGGGCAGGATCGCGTTGACGCCGATAGCGAAGTTGCCGTACGGGATCGAGGTGTTCTCACCGAGCAGGATCTCGCCAGCGTGCAGGATCCTGGGCAGCATCTCCAACGGATTGGTCACCAGCACGCGCAGGTGCTCGGGCGCCCACTCGTTGATGAAGTCAACGGATTCCTGCAGGCTGTCGGTGAGTACGATTCCGCCGTAGCCGGCCAGTACCGCCTCGCAGAAGCCCCGCCGCTTGGCCGGCAGTTCGTCGAGCAGGCCGGGGATCAGCTTGGCTACTGCGTCGGCGAGTGACGGCACGTGGGTCACCAGCAGCGCGGCCGAGTCCGGGCCGTGCTCGGCTTCGACCAACAGTTCGCGGGCGGCGAGTTCGGGGTCGGTCGCGCCGTCGCAGAAGATGATCGACTCGCTCGGGCCGGCCGGGGTGCCCGGGTCCACCTGGCCGTAGAGCAGCCGTTTGGCCGCCGACACATACTGGTTGCCTGGTCCGATGACCTTCTCCACCCGCCGCACCGTGGCGGTTCCGTAGGTGAACGCGGCGATCGCCTGGGCACCGCCCATCTTGTATACAGTGTCGACGCCGCACAGCCTGGCCGCGACCAGCGAGGCGGCGTCCACGGTGCCGTCTTCGCCGGGCGGCGTGCAGACCGCGATCTCCGGCACCCGGGCGATGGTGGCCGGCGTGCACAGCATGGTCATCACCGACGGGAAGGAGCCCTTGCCGCGGGGTACGTAGATGCCGACGGACGCGATCGGGGTCCACCTCTCACCGGCCAGCACCCCCGGGCGCACCTCGTGCAGGAAGGAGGGAGGAGGGACCTGAGCGCGGTGGTGCTCGGTGATGTTGGCGATCGCGGTGCGCAGCGCGTCACCGAGGGTCGGGTCGAGTTCCTTCTCCGCGGTGGCGAACTCCTCCTCGGTGACCCGGATGCCATCCAGCGGCAGTTGTGCGGAATCCAGTCTGGCCGTGTGCTCGATCAGGGCAGCATCGCCCCGGTCGCGGACATCGTCGATGATGCCCCGCACGGTGTCCTCGACGTTGCTGTAGTTGACCCGCACCCGACGCAGCAGCGCCTGGTAGCGCTCCGTGGTGAGTTCGCTGAGGACGTAACGGTTGATGGTGGTCATCACACACTTCCTGTGGTTTCCATAATGGACTCATAGACGTCGAGTACGTGGGCCATCTCGGACTGGGTGCCGATGCTCATCCGGAAGGTTCCGGTGAGGGTGCCGCCCATCCGGCGGACCAGGATGCCGGCGTCGCGTAGCGCGGCGATGGTGGCATCGCAGTCAGCCGGGCGGACGAGGACGAAGTTTGCGGCGCCGGGCCAGATCGGCACCCGGCGTTGCTGGAAGAAGTCCACCGTCCACGGTTTGACCACGGTGGTCAGTTGCTCGACGTATGCCCGCATGTCGGCAGGTTGCGACAGCTGGACCTGTCCGGCGAACGCGGCGAGCGCGTTGATGTCGAACGGATTGCGGATCTTCGCCAGCTCGCCGATGACGTCCGGGTTGGCCACGATGTAACCCAGCCGCAGACCTGCCATCGCGAAGGCCTTGGAGAAGGTGCGCAGAACAATGATGTTCGGGTACGTCTCGAGCAGCGGTACCGCGGTGACGCCGGTGAACTCGTAGTACGCCTCGTCCACCAGTACCGGCACGTCGGGCCACATTCCGGCGACCTTTTCCACAAAGGACAGATCGACCGGTGTACCGGTGGGGTTGTTCGGGTTGATGAAGACGATGAGGTCGGGACGAGACGTCAGCGCCTCGGCGAAGGCATCGTACGGGAACTCGAGATCCGGCCCGAACGGCACACCGCGGACCGTCGCCTCCAGCAGGCCGGCGGTGTGACCGAAGATGGCGAACTCGGGGCGGGCCACCAGCATCGTGTCACCGGGGTTGAGGAACGCCCGCAGGCACAGGTCGATCGCCTGGTCGGAACCGTTGGTGGAAAGTACGGCCGAGGGTGCCACGCCGCAGTAGGTCGCGATGGCCGTGGACAGGTTCTCCACATCGGGGTAGGAATGTACACCGTGGACGGTCACGTAGCGGGCCAGTTCCTCACCGAGCCGCGGTGACAGCGCCCCTGTGGCCTCGTTGCGGTCGAGCCGGATGAGCTTGCTACGGTCCAGTCCCAACCAGTCGGGCACGTAGCGGGAGGCGGCCAGCACGCCGTCGCGGAACCGCAGCCCGCTGATGGAGGTGGTCATCGGGCCATCCACCACAATGGTGCGGCGGGTAGTCATCGGGCACCCACACCGTTGCGGCCGAGCGGGGCGAAGTCGGGGTAGACCTGGTCGGCGAACCCGCTGCCCTGCAGCGCCTCATAGCTGTCCGCGCCGGTGGCCACGCCGACGACGTGACAGCCGGCCCGGTGCGCTGACTCCAGGCCCAGTACCGAGTCCTCGATGGCCACACAGGCGGCAGCGGGCAGATCCAGTCGTCGGGCCGCGGCCAGGTACGGGTCTGGGGCCGGCTTGCGGGCGAGTCCCGGCTCGTCGTTGCCGACCACGGTGTCGAAGTACGGCAGCAGTCCGGCCGCGCCGAGCATCCGCTCGACCTCGGCCGCTGGATTGTTGGACACCACGGCGCGGGGCAGGTCCGCCTCGCGTGCCGCGGTCAGGATGTCGACCACTCCGGCGTGTACCACCGGCATGGTGTCGCGCCGCAACTGCTGGTGCCGCTCCACCACCTCGGCCAGGGCACCCTCGGGCAGGACCAGTCCGGCGTCTGCGGTCACCTTGACCCAGTAGTCCTCGACCGAGAGCGCGAACCAGCGACGGAGCACCTCCTGCGCGACCGTGACGTCCGGCCCGAAGTACGGCGCCAACAGCGGACCGGCCACGGCGTAGTCCTGGGCGAGGCTGTCGATCAGCACACCGTCCATATCGAACAGAAGAGCCCGGGTCCCCACTGGCACGGCGAGACGGTAGGCCAGCCACCGTTCGCCGGCCGCCGCCCGAAGCTCGGTGGCGGCGGCCTGTACCCGTACCTCGGCCCCCGCGGCCGCCTCGGCCGTCATGATCGGTGTCCCGCGGCCCGGGCAACCGGCAAAGCTTCGGCCGGCAATGCTTCTACCGGCAACGCTTCGACCGGTGTTGGCGCGGCGCTGATCCGGGAGCCGATGTCCGCGCGGCGGTCGGCCCCGTCGCTGTAGAAGACGTTCAGCGGGGCGATCCAGGCGTCCGAGGCGCCGGCCGAGATGACCGCGGGCAAGGCCCTGGGAATGAAGGCCTTGTCGATGGTGACCAGCGCGTGGAACCGGGCGGTGGGCGAGGCCTGATTGATGATCACGGCGCGCGAGGACGGGCCGAGGATTCTCTATCAGGTCCAGGTTCTTGTCCGCGACGACGGCCAACTGCACCAGCGTGTTTGCCCGCATGGCTCCCTTGATGAGGTGGGTGATCGCATCGAGCTTGGCCCGCTTGAAGGGGTCGGTCCGGTATGCCTCGCGGTTGGCGAAGAACTGGCTGGTGGAGCTGAACACCTCGGCGATGACCCGCAGGCCATTAGCCCGCAGTGAGGTGCCGGTCTCGGTGCCCTCGATGATGGCATCGGAGAAGTAGGCGGCCTTGGCTTCGGTGGCGCCCCACGAAAACTCGGTCTGGGCGTCGATGCCGTGCTTGGCCAGCCACATGTTGGAGACGCGGGTCAGCTCGGTCGAGATGGTGAACGGCGAACCGCTGGCCCGGCGCGTCTCACACTCGGCCCGTAGGTCGTCGATGGTCCGTACCGGTGACCGGTCGGGCACGGCCAGCACCCATTTGATCGGACGGGAAGTCTGCCGGGAGTACTGCAGTTCGGCCAGGAGGGTCACCTGCTGGTCGACGTCCTGCTCGACGATCCAGTCCAATCCGGACAGTCCCGCGTCCAACCGGCCGCTGCGCACATAGGTCGGAATTTCCTGTGGCTTCAGCAGTACCGGCACGATCTCGGGGTCGTTGGAGGCCAGCCACAGGGACCGCGCCGCACCGGTGAAGTGCAGGCCGACCCGTTCGAAGATGGCCAGCGTGGGCGCTTCCAAACTGCCCTTGGGTATGCCCAGGGTGATGGTCGTTGAACTCATGATTATCGCAGTCCCGTCTAGTCCAGCGCCCGCGCGACCAGCGCGCGAACCGTTGGCAGCATGTCCGCCCGGGCAACCGTCTGCTGTCCGGCAGTTGCGGCCGAGCGGTATTCCTCGTTGCCGGCGATGTTGCGACGCGCCTCATCGCCCTCGCGCAGGTCCTTGATGGTCACCGTGCCCGCGGCGAGTTCGCCCTCGCCGAGGAGGACCGCGACCCCCAGACCACGGCTGTTGGCATAGGCCAGTTGGCGGGCGACTCTGCCCACCGCCTCGCCGACGTACAGTTCCGCGGCCACGCCGCCGCGGCGAAGTTCGGCGGCGACCCGGCTCGCCTCGGGTTCACCCACGCCGGGCATCACCAGGACGATGACGCTGGCGCGGGCATTCACCGGATTAGCGCCCAGGCCCACGTTGCGAAGGCCGGTCACCAGCCGGTCGAGGCCGATCGAGGCGCCGGTGGCCGGGATCGTCTCGTCGCGGAACCGGCTGACCAGGTCGTTGTAGCGACCGCCACCCATCACAGAACCGACACCCGCGTTCGGCAGCGTGCACTCGAACACCGCGCCGGTGTAGTACTCCAGGCCCCGGGTCAGGCTAGGGTCGAAGCGGGCGCTGGATTCCGACAGGCCCAGCGCGTCGAGGTGCGCCAGCATCAGTGACACCTCGGCGAAGGCGGCGTCCTTGCCGGCACTCGGCCGTACGATCTTGTCCAGTGCTTCCACCATGCCTTGCCGGGAGCCGGCGGACATGGTCACGAACTCCAGGATTGCCTCGATGCGTACCCGGTCCAGTCCGACGCCAGGGATGGGATCGCCGGAGTCGTCTACCCGGCCGTCGCCGAGCTCGCTGATCAGCTGGTGGTCCGTGATGCGATCGCGCTTGTCGATGACCCGCATCACCCACTTTGCCGGTTCCGGGTCGACGATGCTGATGCCGGTCAGGAAGGCATCGACCAGGCGGCGGTTGTTGATGCGAACGTAGTAGCTGGATTCCGCCTCGGGGGAGTCGGTCAGGCCGACCGCGGTCATCGCGTCGCTCATCACGGCCACGATTTCGGCGTCCGCCGCGATCGAATCGGTACCGGCGATGTCGATGTCGAGTTGGGTGAACTGACGAAACCGCCCCCGCTCGGGTTGTGGGTCGTCGCCCCGGAACACCGGACCGATGTGGTAGCGCCGGAACGGGAGCTTGATCTCGTGCGGTGCGTACTGGGCCACGATGCGGGCGAACGGAACAGTGAGATCGAACCGCAGGCCCACCCGCTGCCGTTCGGGGCTCTCCAACAGGAAGATGAGCTTGTCCGCCTCCTCGCCGCCGGTACCGACGAGGGTGGGCAGCAGCTCCAGCAGCGGGGTGTCGATCGGCTGGTAGCCATACGATTCATACACGCGCTGGATTTTCGCGATTACGTCGTTTCTGACGAACATTTCTTCCGGAAGAACATCCCGGAAGCCGCGAAGCGTTTGGGGAACTACCAGGCGTGTCATGCCTGTCTCCTCTGTTCGAGCTGGTCAGACCGCGCAGAGTACCGAGAAGGGGAGTCGAACCCCTCTCTCCTGATCCACAATCAGGCGCTCTACCGATGAGCTATCCCGGCGGGCGACTGCATGCATCAACGACGACGCATCAACGGGCGTTAACGAGGCGTGCGGGAATGGGGCGTTGTGGCGCACGAAAAAGCCAGCCGCGCTGGACTGCGATACGGGCTACCTGCACCCGTGCGGAGTCGTGAAAGCGCCAGGCTGGCTAGATATGATGATGCGAGCGCACGGCAGCCGCGATCGGGCTGACCGACAGGTCAGCCGAGGTGCGGAACAGGCCGGCATCACTCACAGTCGTAGGACTCTACCGGGTTCGTGATGACGTGTCAACGACGCCGCCGGCCCCGGTCACCCCCGGGGGCGGGCGACCTGGCAGGCTCACAGGGCATCGACAGGCAACCTCAGGGACCCCAGATGGATGACTTGCTGTTCACGATCCAACAGCTGCAGTTCACCGACCGGCCGCGGGCGGAGGAGATGTTGCTCGGCTTTCTCCGCGAGACGTTCCGGCCGGACGTCGAGTCTGTGCGGCTACGCCCGCTGGCGGTCTCGCTCAACTCTTTCAACGGGTTTCTGGAACTCCCGGACGGCACGAGCCTGTTCTTCAAGACCCACACCGAGCCGGGATCGGTGATCGGTGAGTACTACAACGCGGCCACGCTGGCCGAGGCCGGCTATCCGGTGTTGCAGCCCGTGTTCAGCTCGACGACCTATGGCCGGCAGTTGCTCGTGTACGAGGTGGTCGACGACCCTTCGGTGTTTGACGTGGCCTGGGGAATCGACAACGGCGACGACGGGTTGCTCCCAACGCTCACCGATGCCCAGCACGACGCGGATCGCGCGCTGGCCGGCATCTACCGCGCCACGCTGGAGGACAACCCGACCGGCACCGCCAACGCCCCGGTGCACCAGTTGTTCTACCACCGTCTCACCGGCGAGCGATACCAACGGTTCTATCCCGACACTGGCAAGATCAGCCTGCCGGGTGGGTGGTACGACCTGCCAGATATCCGCGCGGCCAGGTGGACGATCAATGGCCAGGACTACCCCGACGGCCTCGGCACACTGGTCCGCGAGAGTGCCCGGCTGCTCGAACCGGGTGAGCCGGCGCCGTCCATCATCGGCCATGGCGACGCCCACAACGGCAACGTCTTCCTGCAGGTGGGAGCGCGGGCATTGCGCTACTTCGATCCGGCCTTCGCCGGCCGGCACGATCCGTTGCTCGACCTGGCCAAGCCTTTGTTCCACAACACATTCGCGATGTGGATGTACTTCCCGGACGTGCTCGCGGATCGGTTGACGATCACCGGGACGATCAGCGCCGACCGGATCGTGGTGGAGCACGACCACCGCCTGGGGCCGGTGCGGCAGATGTTTCTGGACAGCAAGCTGCGACTCACGTTGATTCCGGTGATACTCGAACTGGCGAAGCGTGGCTGGCTGCGGCCAGACTGGCGTGCGCGGCTCAAGGCGGCGCTGTTGTGTTGCCCGTTGCTCACCATGAACCTGGCCGACCGATCCCGGTTCACGCCGGAGATCGGTCT
Organism: uncultured Actinomycetota bacterium; assembly: GCA_963742855.1. Lineage (GTDB taxonomy): Bacteria > Actinomycetota > Actinomycetes > Mycobacteriales > Micromonosporaceae > CAVUNP01. The sequence continues at coordinate 781,569 of CAVUNP010000007.1, forward strand.
GCTCGGGCTGGCCTATGCGGTGGAAATGGGTGGCGAAAGCCAGGGCGTGCGTAGCCCCATCGATCAGGCCTTGGATGAGGTCGAAGCCGCGTTGGCCTGATCGGGCAGCCTTTGCGGATACACCGCATCAGCTTCGGCCAGCGCGTCTGTTACCTGAGTATCGGTGGCGTCCAGGCGGTGCAGTACCTCGTACGAGGGCAGTACGTCCGCGATGCTGGAACGGGGCTCGCGGCCTTCCCGTATGGCCGCGACGAACTCACGGTCCTGCAGTTCGATGCCATTGGTGGACACGTCAACGTCGGTGACGTCGATACGTTCGTCGGCTCCTGTGAACAGGTCGTCGTAGCGGGCGAGATAGGTGCCGTTGTCGCAGATATAGCGGAAGAATGTCCCCAGTGGACCATCGTTGTTGAAGCTGAGCGACAGGGTGCAGATCTTCGCGGTGGTGGTCCGCAACTGCACCGACATGTCCATGGCGATGCCAAGGTCCGGATGGATCGGGCCTTGGATGGCGTTGGCCACCACGATCTCCTCGCCGGTCTGGTAACGCAACAGGTCCACGGTGTGTGCGGCGTGGTGCCAGAGCAGGTGGTCAGTCCAGTTGCGCGCCTGGCCGAGCGCGTTGGAGTTGGTGCGGCGGAAGAAGTACGTCTGCACGTCCAGTTGCTGGATCGACAGCTCGCCGGCCACGATCCGGTGGTGCAGCCAGGTGTGCGACGGGTTGAACCGGCGGGTGTGGCCGACCATGCAGACCAGGCCGGTCTCCTTGGCCACCCGGTTGACCGCCTGCGCATCGGCGAGGCTGTCCGCCACCGGGATCTCGACCTGTACGTGTTTGCCTGCCCGCATGGCCGCGATCGCCTGTCTGGCATGCAGCTGGGTGGGTGTGCAGAGCAGGACCGCGTCCACATCGTCGCGGGCCAGTACCTCGTCAAGGTCGGTGCCGGCGTGTGCGACCCCGTACTCGGCGGCCACCCGCTGCGCCTGCTCGAGCGTACGGCTGGACACAGCGGTGACCGTGACGCCCCGATCAGGCGCAGTCCGTCCAGGTGCTTGATGCCGAATGCGCCGAGCCCGGCGACGGCGAGGCGTAGTGGCTTGGTGCTGTTCACGGGGCTCAGCCTGCCGGCTCGAGCACGATGTGGCCGACCGCGGTGTTCGAGGCCGGCACATGGTAGAAGCGTCGGAGTTCGGTCGACGCCGTCACCGAGTGCTCCGCGCATGACGAGCCACATCACCATCTCGATGCCCTCCGATCCGGCGTCGCGGATATACTCCGGATGCTTCGGCTCACGGAGCGCCTTCGGGCTCGGCGGTGAGCCGGTCCAGGAAGGCGGTGTCGAACTGCCGGTTGATGAAGCCGGCCCGCTGGCCGTGCAGTTGGTGACTCATGCCGCCAGTGCCCCAGACCTGCACGTTGAGGTCCGCTGGGAAGCTCTGCACCGCCCGGCGGATCGCCTCACCCAGGAGATAGCAGCGATCGCCGGTGGGCGGCGGGAACTGGATGACGTTGACGGCGATGGGAACGACCTTTACCGGCCAGGCCCGCGGGCGCCCGAACATCAGCGACAGCGGTACGGTCAGGCCGTGGTCGACCTCCATCCGGTTCGCGATGGTCAGGTCGAACCCGTCGAGGATGGCTGACTGGGCGATGTGCCAGGCCAGCTCCGGATGGCCGGTCACCACCGGCACGGGTCGTGGACCGAATCCCTCGTCCGCAGGCGGGAACTCGTCCGCGCACCCGATCGCGAAGGTGGGGATGAGCTCGAGCGAGAAGGTCGAGGCGTGGTCGTTGTAGACCAGCACAACAACGTCTGGCGATTGCGCGGCCATCCATTGCGCTGTCCATTCGTAGCCCGCGAACACCGGTCGCCAGTATTCGTCTGACATACGGCCGAAGTCGATCGCCTCACCGATGGCCGGCACATGACTCGTCGCCACGCCGGCAGCAATTCTTGCCATGTCAGCTGTCATCCCTCATAGAACGCCAACCCTCCGGGGAACGACCTCCGGCGACCATCATGGCCCGATACTCATCCAACGTCATCCCTGCCATCTGGCTGGCCGCATACTGCATGGTGTTACCGTCCGTCGAAATGAGTTTGGCGAGGAAGTAGATGTTGCCGCCCTCGTATATCGCGGCGTTGTAGTCACGGTTGAGGATTGCGTCGCGTTGCGCGGGAGTGAGCGTCCATTCGTCGAGATATGCTTGCTCATTGGCCTTGAATCGGTCGCGGTTGCCGGCCTTGGCGAGACTCAGGCAGAACTGGTTGAGGTGGAATCCCTTGCGGCATTGATGCGCAGTGAAGACCACGGTGCCAGGAACATCAGCGAACTGTAGGTCGGAGAAGTCAGCCGGGCTGGCCATGTCTACCTCCCGTTTCGAAGTCGACATATGGGCATTCCGGTTGCACGGCCAGCCGGGTTCAGCTGGCTGATCGTGCCCCTCGCAACCGGAGCTTTCATGATAACCACGGGTGCCGTTGTCGAACAGCGCTCGTCGGCTTTCCGCCTGCCCCGTAACCATTTCCGGCCTCCACAAAAGAGGTAGGAACTTGTGTCGATTAGTCGAGTATCATGTAGTCAGGCCGCTCGTTCCGCGAGTGGTTCCCAACCCGATGGGCCGGCTGTTGGGTCCGATCCAGGGCGTGCTTGGTCCGAGTTCGTATGGCCTACCATCGGGGCGAATGACTGTTACTTCGCCTGTGCCCTGATCGAGGACGATGCGCCACTGTCCTTCGTGGACGCGGGCATGATGGTACCGACAGAGAAGTAGAAGGTTGTCTATGTTCGTTTCGCCGCCGAGGTACCAGGCAATCAGATGATGCGCATCTGTCCAGGCAAGTGGAACGATAGTCGCATCTTGCCTTGGCGGGGTGTTTTTGCTGGTCAAAGCTGGTGGATGCGAACGCTCTGGGTTGTGCTGGTGGTGGGACGGATCCCGTCTGGGGCGCATTGAGTCAGCCAAACGGGTGATACTGGCATGAGCTTAGGACCGTCGATGATTGCTGCGCGGCGCTGGGTCGTTCCCCCCGATGTACCCGGCGCCGCGCGGCCGGTGCCGAGTTCGTCATGGCTGAGCGGTGGGGCGGGTTCGCTCGTACGGTTGGTGACTGCTCGCACGGTGGGTAGGGTTCGATCGCCCGGAACCAGTGCACGGCGGTGCCGCGTTGCGGCGATCGAAGTATGGCCCCCGCCGTAGGCGTCCACGGTGATCCTGTGGTGTCGGCGGTAAGGGCACGGTCATGTGGTGGTGCGGCCTCTGTGCGGGCGTGTGCGGGGTCGGCCCGCCGGAGTCCTGGGGCGCGGGCCCAGCGTGGGCGAAGCTGCGGAGCGCGACCGGTGCGGCGCTGCGGTTTGCCCAGGGTCTCCGGGCTGCCTCTGATCGGCGAGAGGGCTTCTAAGGTGTCGGGCTTGTCAAGGGTCGACGAATGTCGATCGCGTAGCGACGCGGAACGGAGTGGAGCGCTCTTGACAAGGTCGGCGCCGTGAAGACGATGGAGCGCCGAGGGGAAGGCCGGCTGAGTGAGTTCGGGCTGGGCCATAGGGTTGGCGTTTCCTGTTGTCGTTCTGATGCGCCTGGGGTAAGTCGGACTAGTCGCCTCGCAACGTTCCTCGATCGGCTGATTGGACTAGGTTGATCGGCCCCGCTGTGCGTCTGAGCAGTCATTTCGTGATTGTGTCGGTGATCAAATTGAGCCGGTCGGGGGTACTACAACAGTGCCCCTTGTAGCACTTTAAAGATCGAGACATTGAGAATCGTCGAGGTAACCGCTAGCGTTCGACGCGCCCGCAAAATCGACTCTAGGAATTGGAGAGCGTCATGCGAAGGTCGTTCGCACTACTCGTAGCAACCGTGAGCGCCATTGCGGCGATGTTGGCAGCGACAGCGCTGCCTGCGTCAGCGTCGGTCGGATCCGACGACTGTACTGGTAACGGCGTGGTATGGCTCGGCAACGGCGTCGGCAATCTCCAAAACGGCGTGTTGACAGCGTCCGTCTGCAAGTACAACCCAACTACACGAGTCGTCAAGGTGCACATCGAGTACCAGAAGACCGGCGGAGACCCGGTCACGGTGCGGTTCGGCTGGCAGAGGATCAACAATGGGGCTACGAACGTCTCATTCACTGATTGGGACCAGGGCGCGTTCACCCAATCATCCGGACAGACGAGAGGATACGTCTGGACATATGCCAACGACCTTGGACCTCAGTTCGACGCCACCCAGCGATGCGCGCGGGGCATCATGCAGGACCAGAACACGCTGATCGTGTATGTCACCAAGCTGGTCTGCAACCCTTAGGCTGTTGAGAATGTAACGGCTGCGTGCGGTGTTCACCACCGCACGCAGCTCCGTGGGCACGGGAGAGGTTAGCGTGGAGGTTTCGATCCTGGCGGCTGCACGCCAACCGGCGGTTTGGCTCGTACTTGCGGCCACCGCATTTGTTGGTTTCGGACTGGGGCACTGGCTCGCTCGGCGTAACAAATGGAACCGGTGGGCCACCATCGCGGCATTCCTTACGCTTTCTCCCGCACTAGCCGTCACGCTCGTACCTGAATCGTCGTTTCCGCTGTCTGGCTCCGGGTACCGGTGGCTCAGCTTCGGTGGGCAATTCCGCGACGTTGAGCTACTGCAAACGAGGGCCGCAATGCTCTTTTCCGGGCCGGAGGAGCTAGCAAATGTCATCCTGTACGCCCCAGCCATCTTCCTTGCTGCCTGGGTCAGCAAGCGATACGCGCTCTGCCTAAGTGCCGGCGCTGTCCTCTCATTCCTGACTGAGTCCTGGCAGGCAGTTTCCGGTTCGCGCGCGGCCGACGTTGGAGACGTGATGGCCAACATCTGCGGCGTAGCAATAGCAACCGCGGCCGCTGCCATCATGCACAGACTAGCTCCAACGCTGACAGGCCCGGTTGACCACAAAGCTAGCGCCCGGCAGTTGCCCTAATCGCCAAGCAACGCCGTCCCCGCTGACGGTGTGTTTCTGGGAGCGAATGGGTGAGCGGGTGGGCTCGTGACTACTTCGCTCTACGGATAGTGACTGTGGTGCGGGCAGCGAGGTCCAACCGCCCGGAAGCGGTGCGGGCGGTGACCCGCGTCGGCGGTTGGAGATTCGGCGCCTCGCCCTGGACGCGGACCGAGGGCGGGCACGGCGGTGTCGGCCGCTGCGTCGGCGCTCATCAGGCGCCCCCTTTGTCGTAGTCATCGTGCGCCGGGTGGCCGGTCCCGGTGGGGGCCGGCCGCTTGCGAAGCCGGTCCCCTCCGGGGACCGGCACATAGAAAGGGCGCGCTTGGTCTGAATAGACCGCTTGGGTGCCGATGGGAGCACGGACGGCGAGTGCGACGCGGACGGTAGGGTTCAACCGCCCGGAACCGGGCTCGGTGCTGTGGTCGTCGCGGCGGTTGAAGATTCGGCGCCCCGCTGACACGCGGACGGCGATGGGGCACGGGACCGGCGCAGTCCTGGGGGCGAGTGGGGGCGAGCGGCCGGAGGATGATGGCGGGCGACTGCTGACCCGTCTGATGGACGCTGCGGCAGGGGTGGGGCGGGCCGCCGCGCGTACCGAAGGGGAGCGCGAGCGAGCCGCGCCCGCGCCGCGCTTGCGCGGCGCCTTGATCAATAAAAGAACAATTCGGCAAAGCACGAAGCACGCGGGAAGGGCGAGCCGAAGCAGCCCCGGCCAGCTCGCGTGCCCGGATACGTCAGGCCCGAGGCCGCCTGGCGACGGACACCAAGACGGCGGGAGCGACGGTCAGCACCACGACGGACATACGAGAAAACGGTTTTGATCATATGGAATGTAAATCAATTCCAATGATCGTCGCGGCGAGAGATGTCAGGAATTTCCCCGTCCCGAACGCGGCGCCGGATTTCCTCCCACTCGCGAATGACTCGGGGTCGCCCGTCAGGGTGCTGGGGCCAGTTCTGCCGGGTAATTGGCGATCGACCATACAGCGGGTCGAATCCGATAGCGTAGAACTCGGCACCAGCCTTGAGGTACGTCCGCATGGCGTGGAGGGCTCGACGGTGATACCACTTAGAAACTGCCGTAATTTGCAGGCCGATCGCGGTTGCTTCATCTAGGAATTTCTGACTGAATTCGACGTTCTGCCAAGTGTTGGCTGACGCAGACTCTATGCGAATTGCCGTGTCGGGCACGTCGAGGTCGAGAAGTCGTGCGCGAAACACCTCACCTTCGACGGTTTGATCGTGTCGATTTACACCGCCGGTGGCAATGATGAGTGGAGCGAGTCCGCCGTGGTAATAGCTGGACGCTATTTCTGTTGCCTGCGCTTGGTTTGTGCCGAAGAGAAAGAGTGCGGTGGGTATCGATGGCGGCGCTTGAATATCCACAAAGCGCGTAATGTCGCTGATCGGCGTTTCGTGTAATTGGGGTTCGCTCATACCGGCCTCCTGTTGTCGCTGATGTCGGCAAGTGTAGTCGCATCGACTGCTTGCAGATATCGTGCGTGGAAGTCGTGGACGATGGGCATGCGCCCGAAGTCATGATGCAGTCGGGAATCGAGTGACCTTGCGAGTACCAAGGTGGGCCAGACTTCGGGAGCGCTTGACAATGCCTTGTGGCCGATGTCTGCTGCTGCCTCGCCGTCGCCGAGGCCAACGTGGGCCAAAGCCAGGACCATAAGTGTGCGCGCATACGCGGTGGGCTGTCTTGAGGGGTTTCCGGAGATTGGGCGGTATCCGGACTCGAGGACTCGATTCGTTGTGGCCAGCGCGTCCTGGTAGCGCCCGAGGGCGAGAAATGACGTCGCTGTATATGGTGGCTCCTCGGAGGGGACCAGGGAGAACACGGTGTTAGTTGTGGAGGGTCTGTGGCGACCGATTGACTCAGCGGCGGCTTGCTTGGCTTTCATCATTGCGTCAAGATTGCCGGCCGTGGCCCAGGATCGCATTTCGTGGGCTGCTAGCTTCGCGTGAACTGCGGTTCCCTTGGCGGAAAGCTGTCGAGCACTGCCGGCGATGGCGGCTGATGTATGTACGTCACCCTGATAGTAGGCCGTGACGGCACGAGTTAATGCGGCCCAAGCTGCGATTTCGGTATTCCCCGATCGGATGCTCATTCTTTCGGCGTCGGAGGACCATATAATTGACGCCGTGCTGTGGCCCTGGTGGCTTGCGGCCATTGCTAGTAGGATAGAAATCCATCCAGTTGCTGCGGCAAGGTCCTCTGTATCGGTGGCCGTTGATCGCGCGCCGTCTAGGACTGTTCCGGCAAACTGTCTGGCCAGTGTGAGTTGAGCGTAACTGTCGGCCGGATGGCCGTGGAATAGCTCCCGCGAATAATGGTGTACAAGCTGGCCGAGGTCGTCGGCTGTCGCCCTGACCGTATTGCCACTTCCGGACGCGGCGATTGCCAATACCTGATCGATAGGCGGGTGGTTATTCTCAGCGGTCCTACGGGAGTTCGCGGAGCTGTTGGTGGCTTGGGGGCTTGTGGTGGGCGGGTGTTCGGCTTGGCGTGGGTGGTGGTTCTCGTCGAGGTGGCGGTAGTCGATCTGACGTATTTCGTCCAGTTCGCCACGCTTGTCGTAGTGTGCTAGTTCTTTCTCGGTGAGTAGCTCTATGCCGGTGGTTTGGAAGACTCTGGCGAGGTTTCGGAGGTAGGGGATGGTGGGGTTTCTGCGGCTGTCCTTGCCTGGGTCTGTTTCGAAGGCGCAGACGCGGCCTTTGGTCAGGGTTGGCTGGCCTGCGTTGAAGCTGTTGACGGTCTGGGCGATCTCGTCGTGTGTGAGGTTGAGTGCGAATCGGTAGGCGCGGCGGGGGTTGATTCCTGGGTACTCGCGCCGGTAGACGGCGGCTATCGCGGACCAGGTGCAGCCCTGCTCGTCGCGGAGGTCGGCGATGGTTTCGGCGCGTTGGGCTCGTGTGGGGTAGGGCTTGGTGGGTTCCGGCTGTGACGGTGATTTCTTCGGGTGTGTCTGGCGGGTGCTGCTGCGTGGCTTGGCGTGGGCGGCTTGGGGTTGGGCCGGCTCGGGGTGCGTGCCGAGCTGTCGCGGCATGGCTGCTCCTCCCCGTGCCGGTTGTGGGCGTGATGTGTGGTCAAGGGTAGGCGGGCGCGGGTGGGCTGGTCCATTGCGTTCGGTACGCGTGTTGTGGCTGGCTGCACTGGGGTGTGCGAGTTCGGCTGGTACTTTCCCTGCCCAGTCCATCCAGGGTGGTTCGGGAAGGGGCGGCACTCCGACTGCGCTCAACGCGTCAGGCCCTTGTGGTTGCGCGGGGTCATCCTCGTCCGTGTCGTGGCCACCGTCGCCGCATTGCGCGTCCGTCTTCGAGGCTCTCGTCGCCGGTTCGGTCGAGGAGCGATCCCGTAGTCCCAGCAGGCTCTCCGGTGTCACCAGGATGCCGAGTTGGGGGCGTTGCCCACCAACGCTCGGAAGTCGTCCCGCTACGAGGTTGCGTCGTGCCAGCTCTATGAGGGCATCGGCTCGCCGTTGCGTCGCAGTGCGCAGATCGTCGGCTCTCGGCGGCTTCATCAGCGAGTCCAGCACGGTCATCAATGCTGCCGCGCCTTCGGGGTCCAACTGTCCGCGCACGTCGAACATGCTTGCGCACCGTCTGATCGACAGGCCCCGTCGTTGGAACGCCGCTTCCGGATCGGGCTCGGCGCCGTCGGGGTCGACGTATGCGCGGATCCTGTCGCACGCCTCGCCCAACTCGGACGGCTTGGACGCGCAGGACAGGTTGGCCAGGATCTGGTCATATTCCTTGATCGCGGCCACGCCGACCTTCTTCTCCAGACCCACGACCTTCGACACATGCTCTGTGGACGCGTCGCCTTCCCTCGACGCCTCAGCGACTGCCGGCATCTGCCGCATGAGTCGTGCCCTGTTCAGCCAGCCCGTAGCGGCGCCCTGCGACATGCGCCCGAACGAGATCAACCACGTGCGTGTCGCCCGCATGGCATCAGTTTCAGAAAGCCCGCGGGCATCAAACTGCCCACGAACGCCGCCGCGGCGCCAGCCAACTGGTTGACCCCGCGCAGTAGGACCAGAAGACCGTCGCGCACCTGCTGATCTGCCAGCTGTACTGGATCAAGGGCCGTCAACTCGCCCAACGCGGCTTCCAGCCGGTCAATCGGATTAGCCTGATCAAGCGAACCCATGTTCCAATCCTATCGCGATGGCCCGGATGCGGAAAGACTGGCGATCAAGATTGTTCTGAAGTCCATAGTGGACTCATCGTAGGAGTGCCCGACAGATGCGCGGCCCTGCCTGGCCGACGCGAACTCGGTCAGGCTCGTTGCACGGCGGCACTCACGACGTCCTGCAATGATGCCCGCTAGCCACGTGCCGCCGGGAGGGTCGCGCGCATGCCACGCCACCACAGCTGACAGCGCTTCGCCGAAACACGCCGGCACGCGTGATGTTCCATTGTGGATTTCATGGCGCAGCGGAACGTCGAGGAGGGGCCATGGGAGCGCATGATGGCCGTGCCCGCGACGACGAGCACGACTACGGCGTGGTCAACCTCGTCCACACGTTGACCGCGAGCCTGCCGCTGACCAACGCCCGCCACGTCGACCACGGCAGCCGACTCGGCCTGCGCCGCCGACGTAGCCATGACTCCCGGAGCTTCCGCCGCGTTCGGCCGTCCGCAGGAGGGTGGCGGAGCGCTATCGGTCAGTCGGCTTCATCGTCATCCGGGTGGCTGACGCCCCGCAGTTCACCCGGCGGGCGCTGGGCGGTGTGGCAATTCCGTGGGCGATCACCCTTCGCACGGCGCTGCTCAGCCCCGACGAGGCCAACGGCTGGGCCTACGGTGCCGAGACGTGGTGGGGGCATCATTTCATCTGGCGGCTGAGCTGGAACTTGGGTTGGTTCTGGTGGCCCGGCTTCCTTATTGGCTTCACCTTGATCACCTCCGTTATCCGCCTTCCCGCGAGTTTTGCGGCGACACGGTCGACGCCTTCCCGGTATGACGCGGCCCTTTCCCTGCGCGCCTGCGCTTCGCGAGACAGGGGAAGCGTGCGGATCCTCGCCTGGACCAGGGCAAACAGTTCGAACATCAGCGGATCGTAGGAGTATTCGTGCCCGGACGGCCCCCATGCGGGGTAGCTTTGTCGAGCCTCGTCCAGAGCATCGAGGGCGGCCTCCACACCATCGCGGAACTCTGCTGGCGACAGTGGCCGCACGGTCAGTTCGAAATGGATGGCCCGGCCTCGAGTGCCCATTGCCTTGATCGGATCGGCTATCTCGATCGGATCCAGCACGAACACGCTGTCGACGCCGCCGTAGTCCTCGTTCACCCCGACCAGCAGCCCATGAACACGCCCAGCACGGCGGAAGGTGGCTGCCAGCACCTCCCGGCCGGTCATTGTCTCGATCAGCACCTGGCAGTCGGACACCCGTAGCGGTGCATTCAGTTCGCGGGCCCAACCGGGCACTGGCAGCTTCAAGGCGTGTAGTCGCTGCGGCGGCCTCGGCGGCGGCCTGATCACCTGGTCCGCTGGCGGTTGCCGCGAGTGCCCACAAGGCAACCAGTGCCGCTGCATTGGCTCGTGACTCGATCTCGGGGATGAGATCTGTCACGAGCGCGACCTCCTGGGCCAAGCTGCCGGATGCATGTAGCCAGATGAAGGTGGATGCGAGTTGCTCCATGCCGACCACGTCACCAATGGGGATCATTGTGTTGGTGGCGTCGAGAAGCCGGTCGACCACGACGTCGACTTCACTGGTCACGGCATCGAGCGCCTCGAACATCGTGCCGGTGCAGGCGGGGCAACGGCAGCTCTTCGCGGCCTTGAAACCAACCGGTGTGGTGGGGGGCTTCTTATGTCTGCGGCCATTGCGGCCACGGCTCACCGGGCTCATGAGCAGAGTCTGCCTGATCTGAGCCTCGCCCATTTTGGGCTGTGGATAAGTGCCGGCGGTTATCCACAACCGATCGGCGCCGCCACAGTCCGTCTTGGCGGCTCAGAGACTGATCTGGTAGAGGATGAATCCCCGGTTCAGCGCCACCTGGTCGTAGAGTCGCCGTGCGGTGGCATTGCTTTCATGCGTGGACCAGTAGACCCGACTGCAATGCCGCACCCGGGCCCACTCGGTGACCGCATCGATCAACGCACGAGCCACACCTTGACCACGGGCCGCGGGCGCGGTGAAAAGATCCTGCAGATAGCACACGTCGGCTGTGGTGGTACTGGCGTGCACCAGGAAATGCACGATGCCCACCAGCTTCCCGTTCACTTTCGCGCCCAAGGCATGCACCCGGGTGTCCGCACGAAACGCGCTCCACGCCTGGTCGTAGAAGTCCGGGGGCATGACGGTTCTCCCATAAAAGGAGTTGTAGCCCGCGAACAGCTCTTCCCAGTCGGCCCGGTCGGGTGGTGTCAAAGCTCCCACGACAATCATGGGGCCACTCTAGTCAGCGGCTCATGACGTCACCCATCGTGGCCGTGGCAGGGCCGGGTAGTCGCCGGTCGGCCCGGACGTCGGCCAACCCGTCCTGAGCCCGGCGCCAACCCCAGCTGGCTCAGGCACGGGCGCCGGTGTCGGCGTAGCCGGCTGCCTGTAGGGCGAACAGTTCGGCGTACCGGCCGTCGCGGGCCACGAGTTCGTCATGGTTGCCCGCCTCGACCAGGGATCCCTCGTGCAATACGAAGATCCGGTCGGCATGGCGGACATTGGCCAGTCGGTGTGTGATGAGGATGGTCGTGCCGTTACCCCGCCGGCCCCGGATCGCCTGGAACAGGGCATCTTCGGCGCGCGGGTCCAATGCCGACGATGGCTCGTCCATGATGAGCAGTTCGGTGTCGCGTAGGAACCCGCGAGCAGCGGTGATGCGTTGCCACTGGCCACCCGACAGGTCCTGGCCTTGGGCGAACGTGCGGTCCAACAACGTTTCATAGCCGTGCGGTAGTTCCTGGATCATATCGTGCGCGACCGCCCGCGAGGCGGCGGCCTCGATGCGGGACTGCTCGGGCGAAGCGGCGGCGTCACCGATGGCGATGTTGGTGGCGGCCGTGAACGGCCACCTGTGGTAGTCCTGTGTGACCACGGTGATCCGGGCACGGACCGCGTCCGCGTCCAGATCGACCAAGGGCTGGCCGTTCCACGTGATCACCCCCTGGCTCGGCGAGCGTAGGCCGGCAATCATCGCGGCCAAGGTGGACTTTCCCGAGCCGTTCTCGCCGACGAAGGCCACCGTCTGTCCAGCCTGGATGGTCAGGCTGACGTCTTTGATCGCTGGCACGTCCCGATCGGGGTAGCTGAGGCTGATTGCGTGTACAGCGAGTTCGGTCAAGGCCTGTGGCGCCAGCGTGCCGGTGGTGTCAGGCATGTGGTCGACGGCGCGCGTCATGAAATTGGCATAGTCGCCGAAATGCTGCCCCTCGCTGTAGATCCGGTCGACCTGGTAGGTGACGGTGGACAGCGCCCGCTGTGCCGCCTGTACCGCAACCACGCAGGTGGCCGCCGCGGATAGCGGGATCTGTCCGTTCATCAGCAGTACGCCGAGCAGCGCGTACACCGCACCCGTGGCAATCCCGCCGATCACGGCGCCGGCGCTGACCGTGGTGGTGACCTTGCGCGCCAGGGCAAGTTGGATGCGTGTCTCCACGGCCATCACCCGGTCGTACTGGTCGAGCAGGAACTGGCGGAGTCCGTAGCTGCGAAGTTCGCCGGCCGATTCACGCTCGGCCATGAGCTGGTGCAGGATCCACAGTCGACGGCGACGCACCGAGCCGGCGATGTAGGTCTGGTAGCGCTGATGTCCGGCTCGCAATGACGCATACGCCATAGGCAGCGTGGCGACCAGCAACGCCAGCAGCAACAGTGGATGGATGACGATGACCGCGACGGTCACCGCGAGCAGGCTGACTGCTCCGGCCAACAGGTTCATCGCTCCCTGGACAAGGTCGAGCGCGGAACCGGTACCCCGGCTTGCCCGTTCCATGTCGTCGGCGAAGGCGTCCTCGTCGAAGGCGTCCAGACGTACCGCCGTGGTGACCTCGAACAGGCGACGTTCGACTTCCCGGTCGACTCTGGGCGTGAGCCCGTTGAGCGCATAGCTGATCATGATTCCGAAGCCGGCCCGGACCGCGGTCGCCGTGGCGAGCGCGATCAGCGCCGGCACCGCGGCGGCGACCCTGTCCGGGGTGGGTCCGTTGGCGAACAGTTCGATCAGGACCTGCTGCGTGGCCAGCAACCCAAACGTGGCCACCACTCCGGCGCTGATGGTCGCGATGGCGACGACCAGCGTACGGGTGCGGTCCGCCCGCCAACTGATTCCGATGGCGGCGGCCACGAGCCGGGGGAGTTGCGTGAACACGGTCAGGAGTCCAGCGGCGGCCCGCGCGCGAACACCACTCTCCCACCACATCGACCGGAGTTCCGGCAGGACCGACTCTCCGGCGTCTGGCTCCCCGGCGTCTGGATCGGTGGTGGCCTTTGTCGTGGTTGCCGTCATGTCTGCGCCCTCCGTCAACACAGCCCGGCGTCCCGGGTGGTCCGGGCCTGCACCCGATTACAACGAACGATCTCGATTCGGGCATCTCGCTTCCCACATGAACTGCCATCGGAGTTCTGTACGTCCCGCCGGTGGTCCGGGCCCTTCGAGGCACCGTCGCGCGGGTAGCGTGGCACCCAACGGCAACCCAACGACAGCCCTACGACAACCCAACGACAGCCCGATGACAGGGGGCGCCATGCAGCAGCGGGTGAGGGTGGGCGCGTACGCGGTGTGTGAGCAGGACGGTCTGCTCCGCGCAAAGTTCAGGGTTGTAGAGAAGTCTTTCTAAAGCTATCTTTAGGATGTGTCCGAACCCAAGCCCGCAGTCGAGGTGACCGATCCGGTCGCCTTGCGCGCCCTCGCCCATCCTCTCCGGCTGTCCCTGGTTGGCCTCCTGCGTCGAGAGGGTCCGCAGACCGCGACGCAGGCCGCGAGCCAGTTGGGAGAGAGCGTTCCCAATTGCTCGTTCCACCTGCGCCAACTGGCCAAGTACGGATTGGTCGAGCGGATCGAAGGCGCGGACGCCCGGGAGAAGCCGTGGCAGGCGACCGCCATGACCACACGGTGGGGGAACAGCGGCACCGATGACCCGCAGGTGCACGCCGCGGAAGATCAGCTCAACGCGGTGATCATCCGGCGATACTACGAGCGGGCGATGCAGTGGCTGCAGCGCCGCGACTCAGAACCGCTCGAGTGGCGCGCGGTGACCGGGGTGGCCGACGTGTTCTTGCACCTCACCGCGGAGGAACTGGCCGAACTCCAACGGCGCCAGGAGGAACTCGTGGCCCCCTACCGCGAACGACAGACGAACCCGTCGCTGCGCCCGCCCGGCTCCCGGGTCGTCAGCATCTATCAGTACACCACCCTCTACGAGTGATCCTCCACTTTCGACAGAGCGCTGCCTGATCCAACTCAGTTCAGTTACTCGAACGCTACCGGCGTCGACAGATTCCGCATGGTTGACGACGCCGGTCGAACGTGTGCATCCCGATGACGAACGGAACCCCCATGGACGCGACAGTCACGACCACCGGCAGCCGGCGCTTCGTTCCGGCGTTGCTGGCTCAACCACCGTTTCGGCGATACTGGGCCGCTCAGGGTGTTTCCCTACTGGGTGACCAGATCACCACGCTGGCCCTGCCGCTGCTGGCCGTGCTTGTCGCCCAGGCCGGCACGGTGGAGATGGGTTACCTCACCGCGGCGGGCCTCGTGCCTCATCTCCTGTTCTCCCTACTGGCCGGTGCCTGGGCCGACCGGGTCCCGTACAAGCGGCGCATCATGATCATGGCTGACATCGGTCGGGCGGTGGCTCTCCTCGGCATTCCCGTGTTGTATTACCTCGAAGTACTGCACATGCCGCAGCTGTATGTGGTGGCGTTCGCGGTCGGTACGTTGAGTGTCCTGTTCGAGGTATGCCGGACCACCTTGTTCGTATCCCTGGTGTCCAAAGAGGAATACCTGTCGGCGAACGCGCTCATCAACGGCTCCCGGGCATTCTCCTTTGTCGCTGGTTCGAGCGTCGGCGGCGTGTTGGTCCAGGTCTTCACCGCACCGATCGCACTTGTCGTCGATGGACTGTCCTTTTTGTACTCGGCCGTCATGCTCGGCCGGGTGCGACCGGTCGAACCGCCACCTTCGGGTGGGAAGGGACTCGGCCTGAAGGACGGTCTGGCGTTCATCGCCAGGTCTGCGGTCCTACGCAGCACCTTGCTGGCGAGCACCACCCTGAACCTTTTCAACTACATGTTCTCGGCGCTCATCATCCTGTACGCCACCATCTACCTACACATCTCGCCGGGCGTGCTCGGGGTGCTGGTCGGGCTCGCCTCGCTGGGCGCGTTGCTGGGAGCCGTCATTGCCCGCCCGCTCGCGGATCGCTTCGGTGTCGGACCGGCACTGATCTTCAGCTACATCCTGTTCCCGGCACCGCTGATCCTGGTGCCGCTCGCGCACGGTCCGCAGCCGGTCATTCTCGGCATGCTTTTCGTAGCCGAGTTCCTGTCCGGGTTGGGTGTCATGATCCTCGACATCATCGGTGGTTCACTGCAGACGAGTGTCACGCCGGACGACCTCCGGGCGCGCGTCACGGGTGCCCAGCGCACGGTGAACTATGGCATTCGTCCGATCGGCGCGTTGATCGGTGGCGGCCTTGGCACCCTCCTCGGCATACACACGACGCTCTGGATCGCAACGGTGGGGGCCGTGGCCGGTGTGCTCTGGCTCCTTGCCTCACCCATCCCCCGCCTCCGCCACCTGTAGCCAATTGCCGCCGGTTAGCCCGTTGACGCGGCTGCCGGGGGTAAACGCATACTGGTGGGGTGATCATCTACGACTCGATCGGTACGACGTACGCGGCGACAAGGCGGCCTGACCCGCGGATCGGGGCCCAGATCAGCGCTGCGCTGGGCGACGCACAGTCGGTGATCAACGTGGGCGCGGGGACCGGTTCATACGAGCCGCCGTACACGGTGCTCGCTGTTGAGCCAAGTCCGGTGATGATCGGCCAGCGCCCGGCCGGCTCGGCGCCGGCGGTACTGGCCAGGGCCGAAGGGCTGCCCGTCGCGGACCTTGCGGCAGACGCGGCGATGGCCGTGCTGACGATCCACCACTGGTCGCATCTGGCGGCAGGGATCTCCGAACTGCGGCGGGTTGCCAGGCGCAGGGTTGTTGTCCTCACCTGGGAGCAGTCCATCACGCGCCAGTTCTGGCTGTTGAGTGACTACTTCCCGGAAGGAGCCGCTCTGGACGACGGTCGCGCGGTGCCGGTGCAACGACTGGCCGAGCGACTGGGCGGAGCCCGCATCGAGACGGTGCCGGTACCGCATGACTGCACCGACGGTTTTGCGGCGGCATACTGGCGCCGGCCCGAGGCGTACCTCGATCCCGTGGTGCGGGCCGGCATGTCGGTCCTCGCCCAGCTCGGCGACGAGGCTTTGCGGCCCGGGTTGGCGAGGCTCGCCGCCGATCTCGAATCCGGTCGATGGCACCGCCGGCACGAGGATCTGCTCGGACGCGACAGCCTCGACGTCGGCTACCGCCTGCTCATTGTGGAGAAATAGCTCCTTTTCGATGGCGGCGAGGACTCGGCCTGCGCGCGAAGATTGTCCGCGTCGTCGCGCGCCGCCGGAAGAGACTTGAACCACGCGACTGACGTTGACGCATTGGCGTCATGATCGTGGTGGGGCGTACCCGCGTCGACGAGTAGGTACGCCCCTGTGACAGCTTGGCTTCGGTTCAGGCGGAGTCAGCGGGGGAGAACTCGCGCTGCTCAACCAGGACCAACCAGTTGCCCGAGTTGTCGCGGGCGACGGCCTCCACGCCGTACGGCCGCTCCTCCGGGGCCTGAATGAACTCCACGCCCTTGGTTCGCAGTTCCTCGTACGTTTTCTTGCAGTCGTCCACGTTCATCCCGACCCCGAACATGCCGCCCTCGTCGAGTGCGCGAGTTATCGCGGCCACCATGTCGGGTGAGATCGGTGGGCCGGGGATGGTCAGGTGAACCTGCAGTTCCGGTTGGCTCGGGTGCATCACGGTGCACCAGCGGTAGGAGCCATCGCCGATGGTGATGTCGGTGTGCTCGGCGAAACCCAGGACGTCGATGTAGAAGGCCTTGGAGGCGTCGACGTCCTTGACGAATACGCTGGTAATGGAGATGTTGGTGATCATTCGACCAGGCTAGGTCGCGTCGGTCGGCGGTGACTTCTCCTGGGTTGCGGATCCTCTGCGCTCGGCCAGTCCCCACATGAACACGAAGCATCCGGGAATCCGTGGTGCGCCGGTCGCCGCCCAGCGACGCTGGAACTCGCTCGGCGTCTCCCCGACGAGTTCCCGGAACCTGCTGCTGAACGAGCCGAGACTGGAGAAGCCGACGGCATGGCAGACCTCGGTCACGGTGAGGTTGGTGGCGCGGAGCAGGTCCTGCGCCCGTTCCACCCGCCGCTGGGACACGTGCGCCGCGGGGGAGAGGCCGTACGTGGCGGTGAACAGTCGCTGGAAGTGGTATTTGCTGATGCCCGCCACGGCGGCAAGGCTTTGCAGATCCAGTGGTTTCGCGTAGTGACGGTCGGCGTGGTCGCGGGCCCGGCGTAGGTGTACGAGCAGGTCGTCCGGGGCACGCCGGATCGGAGCGCTCACGCCGCCACTGTACTCGCGCCATGACGGTTGAAGCGGTCGGGAGCACGGACCGGGACGAGGCGGGAGCGACGGCCAGGACCACAACGGACGCCGCGGTAGCCCTGATCGATGGTCAGAAGAAGCGTAGGTACAGGTACGGCACGCAGACGGCGATGGTGATCACCGTCACGATGAGGCCATACTTGGTGAACTGCCAGAAGGAGATCGGATGTCCGGCCCGTTCGGCGATGCCGAGCACGACGACGTTCGCCGAGGCGCCCACCGCGGTGGCGTTACCGCCGAGATCGGCGCCGAGGGCGAGGGCCCACCACAGCACGTTGCCCTGTGGGCTGCCGCTGGCATGCACGAGGTCGGCGACGATCGGGCTCATCGTGGCGACATAGGGGATGTTGTCGACGATCGCGGAAAGGCCCGCGGATGCGCCGAGCAGCAGCATGGTCGCGCCCAGGAGCTTGCCTTCGGTGGCCTCGGTCGCGGCCTTCGACAGTTCGTCGATGACACCGGTGTTGACCAAAGCGCCAACCATGATGAACAGTCCGGCGAAGAACACCAGCGTGTGCCACTCGACATCCTTGGCGACCTCGTCGACCTCCAATTTGGACAGAGCGAGCAACGCGAGGCCGCCGATGATGGCCACCACCGCTGGTTCCAGATGTATGACCGCGTGCAGTACGAACGCGGCGAGGACCAGCGCCAACACGGTGAGGCTGACGATCAGCAGTCGCGGGTTGGTGATCGCGTCGCCTTCCCGCATCGCCATCACCTTGGCCACCTTGGCGCTGTCACGGCGGAACGCGTCGCGAAACAACCAACGGCACAGTGCCAGGAACACAACCAACAATATGAGCACGATGGGTGCGAGCACGGACAGGAAGTCGTTGAACGTCAGGCCGGACTTACTGGCGATGATGATGTTCGGCGGATCCCCGATCAAGGTGGCGCTGCCGCCGATATTCGACGCCATCACCTCGGCGATCAGGAACGGTGCCGGCGGGAGGCCCAGCCGGTCGCACACCAGAAGAGTCACCGGTGCGATGAGCAGCACGGTGGTCACGTTGTCCAGACCGGCCGACGCAACCGCCGTGATCACGACCAGGATCACCATGACCGGGTACGGGCGACCGCGGGCGCGTTTGACCGCCCAGATGGACAGGTACTCGAACACACCGGTGCGGCGCAATACGGCAACGATCAGCATCATGCCGATGAGCAGCACGATGACGTTCCAGTCGATGCCCGACTCGGGAGAGAAGAACGCATGCGCCCCGTCCGTGGCACCGATGATCAACATCAGCATCGCCCCGGCCAGTGCGGCGGCGACCCGATGTATCCACTCGGTAGCAATCAGGACATACGTGGCAACAAACACGGCCACGGCGATCCACGCGGTCGCGGTCATGCGGAGTGTCCTATCACAGACCGGCCCGGCTGGCAGTGCCCGGGCCGTGACTATCCACTCAGGACAGAGTCGCTTTCGTCCAAATGTTAACTATTGGTGTGGGTCTGGTGCCGGCGCCACAAGGAAGGGTTGGCGGACCGAAGCCGCGGTCTGGCAGCATGCGCGTCAACGGTTGGCGCCCACTGAGGGCATGTAGTGAGGAGTGACCAGGTGGCGCCGAGGTTCGTCGACCGTGTGCGCTACCAGTTCGACAACGTCATGGCCCGTGGCACGTCGGCCATGATCGCCCTGCTCGGGCTTGCCTCAGTGGCGCTGATCGGCGTGGTCGTCGGGTTGGTCATGCTGGTGGCCGCCGACGAGAAGGAGGTCGACGGGGACCCGATGAAGGCTTTGTGGTTGAGCCTGCTGCGTACCCTCGACCCGGGGACGATGGGTGGTGACGACGGCTCGCCACAGTTCCTGGCTCTCATGCTCATGGTCACGATCGGCGGCATCTTCATCGTCAGTGCGCTTGTCGGTGTCCTGGCGACAGGGTTGCAGAACAAGCTCGGCGAGCTACGCAAGGGCCGGTCGCGGGTGGTGGAACGCGGTCATTTCGTCATCCTGGGCTGGACCGACCAGATTTTCTCGATCCTCGGCGAACTCGCGCAGGCCGTCGACGGGCCCCGGCTGTGTGTCGTCATTCTCGCCGACCGCAACCGGGTGGAGATGGAGGACGAGATCAGAGCCCGATTCGGCAGCCATCCCAAGATTCGGGTGGTTTGTCGAACCGGAGATCCGGCTGATCCCACCGACCTCCAGATCGTGCGGCCAGACGAGGCGGCCGTCATCACCCTGCCGTCACCCGACATTGACCAACCTGACGTGAACGTGGTCAAGTCGTTGCTGGCGTTGCGGCATCTGAACTGGCCCCATGGTCGCGTGCCGGTGGTGGCCGCGGTTGCCGAGTCGCCTAACCTGGCCGCGACCAGACTGGCCGGGGACGACGCCGTCACTTTTGTCGACGCGGAGGACGTCACCGCCCGGTTGCTGGTGCAGTCGATCCGGCACGCCGGCCTGTCGGCCGTCTGCATCGACCTGCTCAGCTTCGAAGGCAACGAACTGCACACCGTCTCCGAACCATCGTTGACGGGCTGGACGTACGGCGACAGTCTTCTCGCGTTCGACAATGCCACCGTCATTGGGCTGCTGCATCCGGACGGCCGGGTGTCGGTCAGTCCCGCCATGGACACTGCGGTGGGGGAGCAGGATCAGTTCTTCCTGCTGGCCACGAGTAGCACGGCTATTCGCCGGGCCCAGGTTCTGCCGTCGGTTGTGGACGCAATCTCCGAGCCCACCGGGCGGATCCCCGGCGCTGACCGGACGTTGATCGTTGGCTGGAACCGTCGCGCGCCGACCGTGGTCCGCCTCCTTGACGGCTACCTGGCCGCAGGCTCTGAAGTCACCGTCGCGTTGCCATATCCCGACGACACTGTCGCTGCAATGATCGGCGCAACGACGAGAGTCGTTGCCAACGCGGTGCCTTGTGAGCCGACACGCCGGGCGGACCTCGAAGCGCTGGGACCTGGAAGCTATGACCGGGTCGTTGTCCTGTCCGAAAGTGGACGCTCCCAACAGGACGCGGACGCCCGCACCCTGTTCACCCTGTTGCAGCTGCGGGATATCAAGGAACGGGCGGGCCACTCGTACGCCATCGTGGCCGAGCTCAACAGCGAAGCCAACCGACGGCTCGCCCAGGTGACCCGTGCCGACGACTTCGTGGTGAGCAATCGGATGGTTGGCCTCCTGCTGACCCAACTCGCCCGAAATTACCACCTGGAGCAGGTGTTCTCCGAACTCTTCGACCCCAAGGACTCGAACATCCACGTGAAGCCGGCCGCCGACTACCTCATCCCCTCGCGGCCAGCCAACTTCGCCACCGTCATCGAAGCCGCACGCCGGCAGGATCAGACCGCGATCGGGTATCGGATCGAAGCCAGCGCGGGACAAGCACCCCAGTACGGCATCGTGTTGAACCCGGACAAGGCCGCACCGCTGATCCTCGGTGAGGCAGACCGGGTCATCGTCATCGCACGGGGCTGAGTACGTACGATTCGTCGATGGCGGACGATCTTCTTGACCGCTCCTTTTCGTATCCATGATCGCACGGACCTGGGCACCATCTGTGGTATCCAAGCCCGTGCGATCACGGCCCTCGAAGCGGCGGTGGCGGCGGTTTGGTGGTGATCCGCGCTTGATTCAGCAAGGGCCACTGGGCAAGGACGGTCATCATCGACACGATGCGGGCCCTGGCCGGGAGGGCGCCACGATCGTCCAGCAACTGCGCCGTTCCCGGTCTCCGATAGGGCATCCCCTAATCGACTCTGACCACCAGGGTGATGACCCCGATTCGCGCGGACGCTGACTCCTCGACCCTGGAAGATGCAGGTTGGACACGAGATCCGACCGCGGATGTGAGGAGTCACGATGATGAAGAAGCTGCTGGTCATGCTGATGATCCCGGTGGCCGCAACAGTTGCCGCACTCGCCGTCGCCAGCCCAGCGAACGCCGCTGCGCCGCGGCAGGTTGGGTACCTCGACCAGTTTGACCTCAACCGCATCTGCTGGGCAGCCGGCGGCTATTTCTCGGCCGATCCGGGTGGCGGCAGCCACTTTTGCGTGCTGCCGGATGGGCGGGTCATCCTGTGCATGACTTCGACACGGAACTGTGTCGTGATCGAGCGCACCGCACCGAAGCCCGGCGGGTGGCGGCCGGTGGTCAGCGATCTCCTGATACAGGGCGACCCGGTGGTCGAGTCAACGCCCGTCCTCGGCGGCGTCGCCGTCAGAGGTCCACTCGTCCGTTGACGTTGTCGATGCCGGCGACGGCGTCTCCTGCGAGAGCCGTCTACAACGGCTGCGACGACGCGTGGAACATTGCCGCACTCATCCTGCACCTGGCCGCCAAAGAAGAATGGTCCTGACCAACCCCCAACGACCTCCAGTCGTCTTGCGGGTGTTGTTAATCGCTTGTCGGCAGCATTGGGCGTCGCCGACTATTGCGCCATGACCACGAGGCTGGATGGCGGCTTGGGCGGCAACGCCGCCTCCATACAGGCGACGGCCCGCGCGCTGGCGAAGGTCGAGTCCGCCGTGGCCGTGGTGCTCGTCGAGGGCATCAGCGACCAGATCGCGCTGGAAACGGCCGCGGTGTGTCGCGGCCGGGATCTCGAGGCGGAGCGGGTCGTGATCGTGCCGATCGGCGGGGCGCACGCGATCGGCCGCTTCCTGACAAGGTTGCGCCCGCTGAGCACCCGGGTGCAACTTGCCGGCCTGTGTGATCTGCACGAGGAGGTGATATTCCGGCGCGGACTCGCTGCGGCCCGCGTCGGCTCACCCAGCACGCGGGTCGGGATGGAGCACCTTGGGTTCTACGTCTGCGTCAAGGATCTGGAGGACGAGCTGATCCGCGCCGTGGGCACTGCCGGGGTCGAGGCACTCCTCGACTCGGAAGGCGACCTCCGATCGTTCCATTCGTTCCAGAAGCAGCCCGCCTGGCGCGGCCAGGAACCCCAAGCGCAGGTATACAGGTTCATGCGCAGCAGTTCGCGCCGCAACCTGCGCTACGCACGGCTGCTCGTCGAGGCGGCAGTTGGCCGGGATGCCTTGCCTCGGCCGCTCGGCGCGCTACTCAGCAACGTCTGACCGGCCGAGCCAGGCAGATCGTGGTCGCGCCTACCGGCGTACGCGGTGCGTGACGGTGCCTTTGACTGTGCCGTCGGCGTGGTAGGTCGTCCACATCCCGGTCTTGCGGTCGTGGTCATAGTCCCCACTGTCGATGAGGGCGCCCGCGGCGTTGCACCGCGTCCACGTGCCGTGCTTGTGCCCGTGTTCGAAGCTGCCGCGTTGCAGGAGACCACCCGAGGCGCGATGCCAGTGCACTCACCGTGGAGGGCGCCCCGATCGAAGCCGCCCTCCACGCGCAATCGGCCATCGGCGAAGTAGTGCCGCCAGGTCCCATGCCGTTAACCCACGACATACTCGCCGACCATGACACCGCCGTGCGGGTCTGGGTCTGTCCACATGACAGTCTTGCGGCCCGACGCATCGGTGAGATCGGTGGCCGGGGCCGGGTTCAAGCGAAGCTCACGAGCTGGATGAGGTTTCCACACGTGTCATCGAGGACGACGCCGACGACGGGGCCCATCGGGGTAGGCGTCTGGACGAACGTGACACCGTCGGCCTTCAGGGCCCGGTAGGTCTCCTCCACGTCGTCCACGGCGAACGAGGCAGCAGGGATGCCCTGCTCGGCGAGCGACTTCTTGTACGCCTGTGCCGCGGGGTTCTCGTCTGGTTCCAGCAGCAACTCGACCCCGTCAGGGGCATCCGGGCCGACCACGGTGAGCCAGCGATGTGCCCCGACCGGGACATCGTTCTTGGGGACGAAGCCGAGCTTGCCGCAGTAGAAGTCGAGGGCCTTGGCCTGGTCATCGACGAAGACGCTCATCACATAGATGCGGGGACGCACGTGCTCTCCTAGTCGTTTAGCGGCTACCGCTCGATGATCGAGCGGAGCGGTGTGGTGTCGAGGTGGTGAATCTTCGTACGGCCGACCCGCTCAGACCGGATGAGTCCGGCCTGCTCCAGTACGGCCAGGTGCTGTGAGATCGCCTGGCGGGTCAAGGTGGTGGCGTGCTCGGTGAGCAGGCGTGCGCATATCTCGAACAGGGTCAACCCGTCCTTACGTGCGAGCTCGTCCATGATCCGCCGCCGCGTCGGGTCCGCGAGCGCCCGATAGAGCACCTCCACACGACAACACAATACGCAAGTCTTCACTTGCCTATCAAGTCCCACCCGTTCATGCAGCAGTCGTTGGGCCCGGGCTGGCGAGGGCAGCGTAGCCACATTGGGCTGCTATATGTCATGGATGTGAACCCCCTCGAAGCCAAACGATTTGCCAGGGTACGCGGTGCCCGGTGTTGTCATGGCTGCTGCGCTGGATCGTGCACCGTAGGTGTGGCCCACGTTGTTCGACTACGACGATGAGGACGAGGTTGGCACTATCACGCGCGACAACCTGCCTGAACTGCGGTATCCGAGCACTCGGGACGGGACCACCTGGGATCTCAGATTCCAGGAACAGATCACTGGCGTAGTCCAGGTCGAACCGGACCTCGGCGAGGACGATCTCATCGAGCAGGCGCTCGCCGCTCAACCAGACGTCGCCCGGGCTCGGCACGCCGACGGTGACTGGTTTCAGGTGACCACGGCTCATGTGTTGTGGGCAGACGAGATGCCTTCCCGATTTATTGATGCACTGGCCGTCGCGCACGAGCAATCGGCTCAGCGCAGCGATATGTGACGCTCCGCTGTGCCGGCGCCCGCGCCCGCTCGACCACTACGTACGTCCGTGGATGTGGTGCGTGGCGGCTGTCGGTGGTGCAGTCGGGCCGCTTGCTTGGTGAGGTAGTCCCGCTCGGCGGTGCTGCGCGCCCGGACGGCTGCGCGGCCGTAGTACTCGGCTGCGGCGTCGAGGTTTCCCGCCCGCTCATGCAGTCGGGCACGCACGGCGTCGAGGCGGTGATGGTCACCCAGCCGCGTCGCTATCTCCTCAGCGGCGCGCAGGCCGGCGAGTGGGCCGTCGACTTCGCCGACCGCGACGGCGCGGCTGAGCGCGGCCAATGGATTATCGGTGAACTCGAGAAGTTCGTCGTACCAGGCGAGAATCTGCGGCCAGTCGGTTTCCTCGGCGGTGCGCGCGTCGTCGTGCAGCGCGGCGATGGCGGCCTGGATCTGGTATTCCCCGCGTCGGTCGCGGGCCAGTGCCGTTTGCAGAATACGCACGCCTTCGGTGATCTCGGCCTCGTTCCATTGTGTACGATCCTGCTGGTCGAGGGGGACGCTGGTGCCGTGCTCGTCCGTGCGGGCAGCGCGGCGGGCGTGGTGCAGCAGCATCAGCGCGAGCAGCCCGGCGACCTCAGGCTCAGCGCAGGCGAGAGCCAACTGACGGGTGAGACGGATCGCCTCGGCGGAAAGGTCCACCCGGCCGGAATAGCCCTCGTTGAAGATCAGGTACAGCACGCGTAGTACGACCGCGACGTCGCCCGGCTGTGTGAACGGCTGGCCGCTGCTCGTTCGCTTCGCACGGCTGATGCGCTGCGCCATCGTCGCCTCCGGCACCAGGAACGCCTCGGCGATCTCTCCGGTCGTCAGCCCGCCGACGGCACGCAGTGTGAGCGCGATCGCCGATGCCGGAGTCAGCGCGGGGTGGCAGCACAGGAATAGGAGCAGCAGCGTGTCGTCGGCTTGCTGGGCCGGCCCGGGCTCGGGCTCATAGGTCAGCGCGTCCTCGCGTCGGCGCCGGGCGGCCTCCGAGCGCCGTGCGTCGATCAGTTTTCGGCCCGTCACCGTGAGCAGCCAGCCTTTCACGTCGCGGGGAGGCGCATCGCCCCAGGACAGATGCGCCTCCAACAACGCTTCCTGCACCGCATCCTCGGCCGACGGGAAGTCGTTACCGCGGCGCACGAGAATGCCAATCACCTGCGGCGTCAACGCGCGGAGAACGTCGCCGCAGGCGATCAGCGCGGCAACGTCGCCGGAGGCGATCGACGCAGCAACTTCGCCGGAGGCGATCGACGCACCAATCTGCTCGTTCACTCCGTCGCGGCCGGGGCGTTGCTCATCACCGGCCGTACCTCGATCCACTCATGGATCGGCTGCCCGCCCTTGCCAGGCGCGGAAGAGAGGTAGGCCGCAATCTCATGCGCCCTCGCCTCGGAATCAACGTCGATCATGAACCAGCCGGCGGCGAGTTCCTTGGTCTCTGGAAACGGGCCGTCCGTGGTCACTGGCGCCGCGCCCGGCCCGCCGTAGCGGACATATGACCCTTCCGGATTCAACGCCTGGACGTCGACGAACTCGCCGCGCTCACGCAGCAGTTCGCCCACGTGGCGCTGGAAAGCCAGGTGGGCGGTGATATCTTCCTCGGTCCACTCACTCATCGGCGCGAAGTTCGGGTGGCGTTCAGGGCCACCCGTGTAGTGCTTGAGCAAAAGGTACTTCGGCATCGTCACTCCTTCATGTTCCGGTGGCAACCATCGTTGCGCCGTCACACCAAGGACGGAACCAGCCACGCCTTCTCGACATCAGAGACGGAGCCGGCCGCGTCTCCGGGCCAGTCGGAGCCGGACAGGTCGACATCGCGACCTGGATCGGCCGGGACATACCGGTTGCCGTCTCACGGCGGCCGGTCGACTCGCTTCTTGGAGTCGCGGCGCTGCCCATCGATCTGGTCTTCGTCGCACGCAGGGCTTGTCTTCCTGGCGTTCGCGGGCCTCATCGTCGTGGTGCGGCGGGCGCTTCGCGCGCGTGCGATGCTCGGTGAGGCATTGGGAACCGGACTCGGGAAACACTGGCGCGAGCTGATGACCGCGCGCCGCCCACGATGGGCAAAGATCCTGTTGGCTCCGCTGTTCGCCAGGCAATCCAATGTGGAGCGGCTACGCGACGTGCAGTACGGCGCCGACCCGCGCTGGAACTGTCTCGATGTATACCGCCGCCGCGACCGGCCCGCCGGCGGTCCCATACTCCTGCGCCTGCATGGTGGCGGGTTCCGCACCGGTGACAAGGCGCGCGAGGCACGCCCGTTGATGGACCGCCTCGCCAGCGAAGGCTGGGTGTGTTTCAGCGCCAACTACCGGCTGCGGCCGCACGTCAGCCCAGCGGAGCAGGCCGTCGACACCGCGAACGCGATCGCGTGGGTGCGCGAGCATCCCGTTCTGTACCCGGAATTGCCTGGCGGGCACCACAACTTCGACATGCAGTCAAGCCGCTCCGCGGCGGTAGTTGATGCCGTCGAAGCGTTCGCGGCATGGGTGCATGCGTCACGTTCCGTCGACGACAACTCGACCAACGGTAGGTGGCCGCTGTGGCTATCGGATCCGGCTGGCCAGGCTGGTCGTCGGTTGCGGTCCGGTCGGCCGCGACCGGCACAGTATCGCAGTGAGAAGGGGGAACATTGCTACCACGGCGAAACTCGGCGCGAAGCCTGCGGCTCCTATTGCCAGGGCCAGGGCTGGCGGGGTGGCGGCTGCGAGCGTGTTCTGGCCGGTGGTTTGGATGCCGAGGGCGCGGCCGGTCCAGCCAGATCCAGCGTGTTCGGCGACGGCGGTGCAGGAGACGCCGTTGGTGCTCGTGGCAACCACGCCAGAACGAGCAGTACGGGTACCGCCAAGCTCGAACCGGCCGCTGCGGCGGCGGCCAGTGCCAGCATGCCCGCGCCGGCCGAGATCGCGAGTATCCGCATGGGTTTCATCCTGCTGCCGGTGCGGTCTGACCAGTAGCCGGCTTCGAGTCGCGTGGCCAAGGGGGGCCTGTTCGGTGTTCGGTATTGACCGAACACCGAACGGTGTAACCTGGACCAGGTGGGGACAAGTTGGGGAGCTCGGGGGGTTGAAGAGCTGCGAGACGCCGCAGCCGCGGTCGGGCTCGTAACAGAACCGGCCTCTTTCGACACCGGGGCCGATCTTGTGCTGATCAACCCAGCGGGGGGGCGAATTCTGACACAGGTCAAGCGTGTCTCGCTTGCCTCGGCCGATAGTGTGGGGCGTCAGCTCGTCCGGCGCGAGGTCCATCCGGATTCTGTCCTTTTAGTCCTAGTCGCTGATCGTGTGACCGAACAGGCCCGCGAATTGCTGCGGGAAGCAGGCTGGAGTTGGCTTGATCTCCGTGGCCACTTACACCTTGCTGATGCGAGCCTATTCGTGGACGCAAACGTCCCAGGGCTGAGCGGGGCATCTGGCCAACCAGTTCCGCTCGCAGGGCGAGTAGGCCAGGAGGTCGCAGCATTCCTGCTGCTCGATCCGACGAGACCCGCGTCGGTACGCGAGATCGCAAGGATGCTCAACCGGTCACCGAGTTCGGTCTCGGAGGCGATCGCAAGCATGCGCGGAGCCGCGTTAGTCGATGTCCACCGCATGCCGGTCATCCCCGAGCTGTTCTGGGAGCTTGCCGCACGGTGGCATCCGGCGTCAGAGGATGTCCGGAACTGTCCGGCGCCGACCATTGCCGGCATGGCAGGGTCGATCAATGACGCGCTTCGGCTTGGGCTGGAGGAAGCCGAGACAACAACGGGTTGGGCGCTCGGCGACACGATGGCAGCGGCCGCCTACGGAGCCGCCGTTGCGGTGCGGTCGGAGCATCCTCCTGACTTCTATGTTCCAGATCAAGCGATTATGCGGCGAGCGCTCCACCTACTTGGCTCGGCGTCCAGCCACGAGGCTCGTGGTGCCACGATCCGCGTCGCGCCATTCCCTCTGGTATGTGCGCGACGCGTCGATCTGCCAGACGAGATCTGGCCGTTGGCAAGGCCGCTGTTCGTTGCCCTCGATCTAGCTCAAGATCCGGACCGCGGCCGTGCGGTTCTGGACGGGTGGACACCTCCAGAGGCGACTGGGCAACGTGTCTGGTAACGACTCACCTGTTGTCATCAACCTGATCGGCACGTCGATGTCGGCGCTCGCTCTCGCGATCCCCGCCATTACCCAACGGACCGGTCGCGAGGTCATCGTCGTCGGAGGTTTGGCCGTCGTTTGCCGGTTGACCCATCCCTATAGGGTTACCAGCGACCTGGACACGGTGAATCGGCGGCGCAACGACGAACCGGCACAACTGGAACTTCTGGTCGCCAGTGGTGCTGAGCCAAGCGGCGTTTCCGGGGTTCTTGTGCCGACGTCGGCGGGGCCTGTACAGGTGGACGTCCTCGAAGTGACGGATGCTGACCTGACACCTTTGCCAACCGATCCAACGGACCGCCTGCACGTGTTGTCGCACGCGTGGGCCGCCACGAGTGCGACACCGGTGATGATGCGAGCCTCCGGCACACCGGATCTGACCGTCGCCGTGGCGGAGTCCGGGCCGCTCGTGGCCATGAAGCTTCAATCGATCATGAATCGCGGTTCGGAGAAGGAGGGAACGGATCTTCTAGACATCATCCGTCTCTGTCTGGACCCGGCCGCCGGGCCGGTCCTTCGTGCTCAGCTTGCTCACGCCGATCCGCGGATTCGCGCTGACGCCGCACGCCATGCACAACGATGGTTCAACGATCACGCCGTCCGATCGCTTCGTCGTGTGCGCGGTATCCCGGAGGGCCGGAACACGGAACTTGATGATCTCCATCTCGTTGGTGAACTTCTAGGCGGCGTACTGTCGCCGCCAGGCCAGCAAGCACGAGACTAATTGTGTGTAGCTGACGGATTTGTTGTCAGCGCTGCATAGGCAAGATCGTTCCTTGTACGGGCCGTGCTGATCATCGGGGCGGATGCCGGGCCAGGGGTCGAATCCCACGCGATGTCCACTGTGTACGGTGCTCAGCCAGCATGGTCCCGTGTTCTGGCACGCTGAGGTTGAGTGGTAGGCATTACAGGATCTCGCGGGGCTCGATGCCGAGTGCGAGCAGTGCCTTCAGCCCGATGTCGCGCCATTTGGCGCCGTCGCCGATCCGATCGCTGGCCACGGTCAGATGCAGGGCTACTGTGCCGTCGGGTGTTTCGGCGAAGAGGGCGTTGACCCGCTCGGGTACCTCGATCGCGTGGGGCTGCTGCATGCCGAGATTCATGAAGACCGCACTGGCCGGGCCGGGCGAGTTGACGACTGGCTGCGGGAGGACACCGACATGCGACGCTGTGGTGACCGGCTCGGCGGTGCCGAGGGCAGCTTGCGCCAACGGGCGCAGCGCAGGGTTCTCATCGGCAGAAAGGGCACGATCGGCAGCATGGCGGCGGCTGAGGCCTCCTCCTCGTCGCGGGCAGCGTCGTTGCGCTTCAGTTCGGTCCGGATGAAGGCGACGTCTCGAATCCGATCGGCGGGAATGCGCAGCCGCACTGTGCCCAGGGCGTTGGCTGAAACGTCATCGCCCTCGCTACGGTCGTTGACTGGTATGCCGATGATCGCGGATCCGTCGGCGGTCACCCGACCGACCTCGGCCGCGACCTGCGCTGCAACGCCGAGCACGTTGATCAGCCCCAGTCCATCGGTGAGGGCATGCGAAACCACCAGCGTCACGGCGTGCCCACCATTGGTGAATGGTTGGATCGCGAGGTGCCACGGCCGCGAAGACGGAAGGATCGTCACCTGGCTCCGGGTGCCCCGGCGGCAGCGTCGGCAGGAACTTGGTTCAGATGTGCATAGCATTGCCTATGCTGTACCGTAAAAGGGATAGTGTCCAGCATGCTAGTCGTTAAGAGGTCTTGCCCATGGTCACGCATACGTCAGCGCGCGTGCCACGAGCTGCCCGGCAACTGGGTGAGAACCTGACAAACTGGCGTAAGCTGCATGGCCTCACGGCCGCGCAGGTGGCGGATCGCGCTGGAGTGAGCCGCACCACCTTGTCCAAGCTTGAGCGCGGTGACAGCGGCGTGAGTCTCGGCGTAGTGCTCGAAGTGCTACGCGCGCTCGGACAGTTGGATGCCGTCGTCAAAGCCACTGATCCATATGAGAGCGACCTTGGTCGCGTCCGAGCCAATCAGGAGCTTCCACAGCGCGTTCGTCGACGGGAGGCTGGGTGATCGACCACGTCTATGTCTACCTCGACGATGCGACGGGGGCCCCCCGGCCGGTCGGCGAGGTCTTCTTCGCCGCCCGCGCAGGTAGGTTGGTGTCGTCGACCTTCCGTTACAGCACGGACTACCTGACGTCGTCGACGGCGTTCGCAATCGACCCAGCGCTGGGCCTTCATGCGGGCACACAGAACGTGAATGGGCTGCCTGGGGCTTTGCAGGACTGCTCTCCCGACCGATGGGGCCGCAACCTCATCGTGAAGCAGGCTCGCGCGAGCGCGCGCCTTGAGCACAGGACGCGAGGCACCCTGACTGACGCCGACTTCCTTCTGGGGGTCAGTGATGTGACGCGCCAGGGTGCCCTGCGTTTTCGCGCTGGAACGGACGGAGACTTCCTTGCTGCCAGCGGCAATGTACCCAAGCTGATCGAGCTCCCGCGCTTGCTGCGGGCCGCCGACGTTGTTAGCCGGGACGACGACCTCGCCGCCATCAAGGAACTCCTTGACGCAGGTACCGGCTCGTTGGGCGGTGCCCGTCCGAAGGCATCCGTCCGGGACTCCGATCATTTATTCATTGCCAAGTTCCCGCACGGAAATGATGAGTGGGATGTCGTAGCGTGGGAAAAGACGGCCCTCGACCTTGCCGCAAAGTCCGGCATTCGCGTGTCCCGGAGCAAACTGATCAAGATCCAGGGCCGCTCCGTTCTACTCGTGGAGAGATTCGATCGACCTGACGGCCAACGGGTTCCTTATGTCAGCGCGATGACCCTACTCGAGGCGCACGACGGTGACGCACACGACTATGCGGAGATCGCCGAGGCCCTATCCGACGTTGGCGCCGTCACGACCGAAGATCTTCGCGAACTGTGGCGACGCATTGCGTTCTCCGTGCTGATCAACAATACCGACGACCATCTACGTAACCACGGCTTTCTACGCGAGCCCGGGGGCTGGCGTCTCTCACCCGCCTTCGACATCAACCCCAATCCTGATCCGGGGGTGTCACGACAGACGGGAATCGGCGGAGCCTACGACTGGGCTGGAGCCCTCGACGCTCTCATGTCGTACGCCAAGGAGTTCCGCCTTTCGCCCAAGGCGGCAGGGGAGACGCTGGACGAGGTCAGGGCGGCGGTCGCGACGTGGCGACAGTCTGCTGCATTGAACGGAATCGGCGCGGGCGAGATCACACAGTTCGCGGACGCCTTCCGGCTCCCGTGATGTTCAGCAGCAGCCGGTCGGGGCGCCTGCGGTTGCCGGTTGCTCGTCTTGGATTCCACAGGCGCATCCGGCGGCCGGACCGGCCTTGTCGAGAGTGTCCGCGTCGCCCTTGACGACGTACACCTCCCATGGCTCCGCGCCGGGCCCCTGGACCCATACCTTGTCCTGCAGGGCGTAGCAGCACTCGGTATCGCTTTCCGACAGCGTGACCAGGCCGGACTCGCGCAGCCGGGCGGTCGCTGCCGCAACCTCGTCCGTGCTGAATACCTCCACACCCAGGTGGTCCATCACCGTGGGCTGGTCAGCGTCACCCTCGATCAGGACCAACTTGAGGGGTGGCTGCTCGATCGCGAAGTTCGCGTACCCGGGACGACGCTTGGCGGGTTCGGCGCCGAACAGCTTGGAATAGAACGCCACCGACCCCTCCAGGTCGGACACACGTAGCGCGAGTTGGACACGGGACATCCCGTACCTCCTGTGACTAGATGACTGTCTAAACAGCAGCTTGCCACTCAGTCTTGACAACTGTCAAACTAGACGAGTGTCGAGACAAAAACTCCCGGCGCTGGCCGGCGATGCCGCCTGCTGTCAACCGATGCTGGCCGAGGCGCTGACCGAGAACGCGGCGATCGACCTGGCGAAAGGCTTCAAGGCGCTCGCCGATCCGGTGCGCCTGCGGTTGCTGTCCCTGATCGCAGCCCGCGCCGGCGGCGAGGTGTGCGTGTGTGATCTGACCGAAGCGTTCACGCTGACCGGCCCGACGATCTCGCACCACCTGCGGGTCCTGCGCGAGGCCGGCTTGGTCGACTGCGAACGGCGCGGTACCTGGGTCTACTACTGGGTCGTGCTGGCCAGGCTCGGCGCGTTGTCGCAGTTGTTGGACGTCTCCGTGGTGGCGACCCGGCCACCGGCGTAACGGTCGCCCGTTGATGCGAACGGGCAGAATGTGTAGCCCACGACGGTCAAATCATTCACTCGCACGGGGTGGCGACAAGAGTTTCTCAAATGAACTGAAAACCGCCCGTACTACCTTCGGCGTGCACGCCACATGGCGAGTACGAGCCTTAGCGGAGGCTGAGGTAGCCCGATCGAGAGGATACGGACGATGCACGAACTTTCTCGTCGAGGACTACTCAAGGCGACAGCGGTCGCTGGCGCCGGGGTCGTCGTGTCCCAAGCCGTCATGACCGATGGCACGCCGGGTTTTGCGGATGGCCCAGATGCGGATGGCCCAGATTGGGACACCGAGGAGAACTACCCGCCGGCGGAGCTCACCGGCCGCATCGTACGGCCACAGGATCCCAACTACGCGAGCGCGAGCCTCGGCTGGGACGAACTCTTCGTCCATTACCCATTGGTCATCGTCTTCGCCCAGGAGACCCAGGACGTCGTCAACGCCCTGACCTGGGCGCGGCAGAACAACGTCGCCCTCCGGATCCGCAGCGGCCGACACAGCCTCGAAGGCTGGTCCAATGTGGACAATGGGATCGTCATCGACATCAGCGAGCTCAAGTCGGCCGACATCGACAGCGACAGGCGCGTCGCGACCGTCGGCGCCGGGCTGAACCAAGGCGAGGCCGTCGCAGCGCTCGCCGAGCAAGACCTGGCCGTAACAACGGGAACCGAAGGAAGCGTAGGCCTTTCGGGAGCCACCCTGGGGGGAGGCTTCGGCTTCCTCACCCGCTACCTCGGTATGGCGTGCGACAACCTGATCGGAGCGGAGATCGTCGTGCCCTCGGGTTGTAACGGTGCCCAGGCAATCAACGTCGACCGGCAATCCCATGCAGACCTGCTCTGGGCACTGCGCGGGGCCGGAAACGGCAACTTCGGTATCGTCACGTCACTCACCTACAAGGTGGCCCCGATCAGCAGCGTCGCCTACCTGCAGGCGACCTGGGATGGCCTCGACGACGTGCAAGGGGTCTTCAACGCATGGCAGCACAGCGCGCCGTTCGCCGACAACCGCCTTGGAACACAGGTTGAGGTCCACAAGACCCAGATCCTGCTGTTCGCGGTTCTCGTGGAAGGTTCGGAGGCAGAAATCCAAGAACAGCTGGCCCAGGTTCTCGCGGTGGGCAGCCCCACCGTCACCGTGCAGACCGGAGGCTGGGGCGAGATCTACGCCGGATTTCAGGTCCCAATTGCAGTCGAGCCCGCGAACTGGAAGTTCTTCTCCCAGTTCACCTCGGAACCGTTCCCCAAGAAGGCGATCGAGATCGTCCGCGCATTCATGGCGGACGCCCCGTCGGACGACAGCAACTTCTTCGCGCAGGCCTTCGGCACTGGGCGCCCAAACGAGGAAGCCCCCGGGCGGCTCGGCGTTCCCGCATCGCGACGCATTGTTCTACTCCGAGCCCGGCGCGGGGTGGGGCACCCGTGGACAGTCGAACTGCGACGACCCCGTCACGCCGATCGCCCAGGCATGGATCGCCGAGTTCAGCCAGGCACTGCGGCCGTACGTGAACGGCGCGTACGTCAACGTGCCGAACATCGGAATGCAGGAATGGGAAACCGCGTACTGGGGATCCAACTTCGACCGGCTGCGCAGGATCAAGGCAAAGTACGACCCGCAGAACATCTTCCAGTACGAGCAGAGCATCCCACCCGCGTCGCACTGACCCGCCAGTGTCGCCTGCGTCGTGGCCGGCCCCACCGGGTCGGCCACGACATGGCGCTGGTCGAGCGGCCGTGCGAGGCGACCGCTGAGCCGCCCAGGAAACCGGGTCAGCCGGCCCTACGACGGATCCGCCAGAAGGCGCAGCCGGCCAGGAGCAGGGCCAGGAGCGTGTACGCCGACAGCTCGATCCACTGGAACGGCCAGTAGCGGTTGCCGGGCTGGTATGTGTACGAGAAATGGAGGTTCGTCCGCTCCAGGCACTCCATGTCCTTGTCGAAGTCGCCGGCGAAGCATTCGCGGCTCTGCACATCGGTGTAGGGCGTGCCGTCTGCGTTGTACACCCTGCTCACCGACTGCATCGGCCATGTGTCAGGCATGACGTAGCCGTGGACGCTGGCCCCGGTATCGGGGTTGAAGCCGAAACCCCGGGCATGTTGCATCGCGTCGACGGTGAAATGCACGGTGCTGGTGACCGGCGGCAAGATATGGGAGCGGAGCGCTGTCGGCACCACGATCTGCACGGCGGCGAACACGGCGAGTGTGATCGCCATGGCCGGCACCGTACGGCGCACCAGGAGCCCGACCAGCACGCCGAGGACGAACGCGAACGCCGCGTAGCCCAACGGGACCACGTTGCGTGCGGCGAAGCTCATCGCGGCGAACCGGTCGCCGACCCACTGGTCGTAGCGACTCACGTTCCACGTGAGTAGCAGACTCAACGCCGCGGTGACCGCGACGGCCGCAGCGCCGACCAGCACCAGCTTCATCGCGAGCCAGCGGCCGCGGGTGACGCTCTGGTTCCACACCAGCAGGTCGGTCTTGGTCTCCAGCTCGCGGGCCACCAACGGGCCGCCCCAGAATGCGCCGATGAGCCCCGGCAGGGCGAGCAGCAGCAGGCCGAGCAGCGAGACCGGTGCGACGTAGAGGTCGGCGAACAGCCGCCGGCTGTTGTTGCAATCGCTCGGCACGCAGTTGACCACGTCGGCGACATAGTCGTGCCGGATGTTGATGCCGAGGTAGACGGGTAGGCCGCGACCACGGCCAGCCCGATCGCCGCGACGAGGAGCTGCATGCGTAGCTGCCGCCAGATGAGCCAGATCATCGCTGCGCCTCCATCGCCATCATGTACGCCAGGCCGACGTCCTCCAGGTCCGCGCGCTCGGCGCCGGGGATCGGCTGCGTCGAGCGGACGATCGCCGTGCTGCCCGCGACCGTGCGCTCGGTGTGCACAACCCGTGCCGTGGCCGGAAGTCGCCCGTCGAGATCGGCGCCGTCCACCCGCAGCCGGTGATGCACCGACAACAGCTCGGTGACGTCACCGGCGACCTGCACCCGCCCGTCGGCCAGCACCACCAGGTGGTTGCAGACCTGGGACAGGTCGCTCAGCAGGTGAGAGGACAGCACGACGCTCACCCCGAGCTCGTCGACGAACGACAGCAGGTCGTGCATGAACGTCCGGCGCGCGATCGGGTCCAGCGACGCGACCGGCTCGTCGAGGATCAGTAGCTCACCCCGCTTGGCCGCCGCGACTGTCAGGGCCAGCTGGGCGCGCTGGCCGCCGGAGAGCCGGCCCGCCTTCTGCGCCGGGTCCAGGCCCAGCCGTTCGATGCGACGCCGTGCCAGCGCCTGGTCCCAGCGCGGGTTCAGCCGCGCGCCGAGCGTGAGGTGCTCGGCGACCGACAGACCCGCGTAGACCGGTGCGTCCTGCGCGACGAAGCCGACCCGTGCCAACTGCGCGGCGTTACCGGCCGGTGGTGCGCCGAGCACCTTGATGCGGCCCTCACTGGGCGCGATGAGTCCGCACGTCAGCGACAGCAACGTGGACTTGCCGGCCCCGTTGGGCCCGACCAGGCCCACGATCTGCCCCGCCGGCATTCGGATGCTGCATTCGGACAGGGCGGTCTTGCGCCCGTACCGTTTGCTCAGCTGCTCCGTCTCGATGACAGCCGTCATAAATGTTCTCCCGTCTGGTGAGGTCGAGAGCAGTTGTAGTCCTCGGGCGGTCACAGGACGGTCCGCGCGGCTGTGACTGGACTGTGACCTCGCCGCGGCTAGGCTCGGCGCGATGAGGGTGCTGGTGGTCGAGGACCAGAAGCAGCTAGCCGACTCGGTCGCGCGGGTGCTGCGGCGCGAGGGCATGGCCGTCGACGTCGCCTACGACGGCGCGGCGGCGCTGGAGCGAACAGACGTTGTCGACTACGACGTCGTCGTGCTCGACCGGGACCTGCCCGCCGTCCACGGCGACGAGGTGTGCCGCGCGCTCGTTGCCCGGGAGTCACCCAGCCGGGTGCTCATGCTCACCGCCTCGAGCACCGTCGCCCAGCGGGTCGAAGGACTCGGCCTGGGCGCCGACGACTACCTGCCGAAGCCATTCGCCTACGCGGAGCTGGTCGCCCGGATCCGGGCCGTCGGCCGCCGCACCCGCCCCGCCGTGCCGCCCGTACTCGTCCACAGCGACCTGCGGCTGGACCCGGCACACCGGGTCGCCACCCGGGCCGGCGCGCGCCTGCCGCTCAGCCCGAAGGAGTTCGCCGTGCTGGAGCACCTGTTGGCCGGCCGCGGCCGGGTCGTGTCGGCCGAGGAGCTGCTCGACCGGGTCTGGGACGAGGCCGCCGACCCCTTCACCACTACGGTGAAAGCGACCGTCAACCGGCTGCGGGCGAAGCTCGGCGACCCGCCGCTCATCGAGACCGTGGCCCGCGCCGGCTACCGGATCTGAGCGCTATGCGCCCGACGAACCGGTTGCGGTGGCGGCTGACGCTGCTGTACAGCCTTGTAACCCTCATCTCCGGCGCCGTGCTGCTGATCCTTGTCGCCAGCCTGGCCAACACCCTGCCCTCCGATCGGGTGATCGCGCTGCCCGGCATCCCGGTGGCGCCGCCGGCACCGCCAGCGCCCGCACCCGGCCGTGACGAGGTTCGCATCGACCCGCTCCCCGGTCGCGACGCTTTCCCCGACGAGGTGCTCATCGTGCCCGGCGTCGCGCTGCTGCTCATGACGCCGCTGTCGCTCGGCTTCGGCTGGTTGATCGCCGGGCGGATGCTGCGCCCGATCCGCACGATGACGGGTTCGCTGCAGCGGATTTCCGGCCGCAACGTGTACGAACGGCTCGCGCTGACCGGTCCCCGCGACGAATTCAAGGATCTCGCCGACACCATTGACGGGCTGCTCGGGCGGCTAGAGGTCGCCCTGGATGGGCAGAAGCGGTTCGTCGCCAACGCCGCCCATGAGCTGCGCACGCCGCTCACCGTGGAGCATGCCCTTCTGGAGGAATCGCTCATCGACGCCGGTGCCACCGTGGAGTCGTACCGGGCCAACTTCGAGCAACTGCTGGCGGTCAACCGGCACCGGGGCGAGCTGCTGGAGTCACTGCTGACGCTCGCAGGCAGCGAGTCGGCCCGTGACGAGGGCGAGCCGGTCCACCTCGACGACGTGGTCACCGCGGCGCTGGCCGAGAGGTCCGCCGAGATCGAGCGGCACGACCTGCGGGTCGAGGCCGTCATCCGCCCGAGCACGATCCTCGGCGACCGGATGCTGCTGGCCCGGCTCGTGGCGAACCTGCTCGACAACGCCATCCACTACAACGAGCCGGGCGGCACCGTCGAGGTCGAGCGTCCGCGCTGTCGACGGTCACGCCCGCCTCATCGTGGCCAACACCGGCGCCTTCGTACCGCCCGAGCAGGTCGACCGGCTCTTCGAGCCGTTCCAGCGCCTGCACCGCGTCGCCGACGACGGCCACCACGGACTGGGCCTGTCCATCGTGCGCGCCATCGCGCTCGCGCACGCCGCGCACCTCACCGCCCTGGCCCAACCCGACGGCGGCCTACGCGTCGAGGTCCTGTTCCCCCTCGACGTGGACGGGGTCGACGCCGCCAACGTCTGGCGCCACAAGGTCGTCGGACGGACCCAGTAACATCCGGATTTGTCGCTGAGCGGTTCTGCTCGGACGTGGGGCTCTGCCTCGACGTCCGCGCGAAATGTGGGGCTGCGGAGCCGCCCGCCGGCGTTTGAAGGAGGTGGCGGCGGGCTCGTCTCGACCGCAGACGACTACCTTGCCTTCGCCTCGGCTCTGCTCGCGGGCGGTTGCCACCACGTCGACCAGGCGATCGAAGACTGACCACGGCGGCCGGGACAGCCAAATCTGTTCGTGGTCGCGCGGGCAGGCGCGCCCTGGATGAGGCTTCACGCGGTATCGGCGGAGAGCGTTTTCATCGTCACGTAACTCGTCACGGCGGCCACGCCGGGCAGGTTGGCCAAGCGCTTGGCGTGGAAGTCTTCGTAGGCCGGCAGGTCGGCGACCTCGACGTGAAGCAGGTAGTCGTAGTTGCCGGTGACGTGATGGCAGTTCACCACTGCGGGCAGTCGGATGACCGCCCGCTCGAACGCGATCACATCCGCGCGGGCGTGCCGCGCCAGCCGGACACCAGCGAACACTCGCAGGCTGCGGCCGATTGCGGCGGGATCGATCAGCGCTTGGTAGCCGCGGATCACCCCGGTCTCCTCCAGCCGGCGCACCCGCCGGAGGCAGGGTGATGGCGACAGTCCAACCCGGGCCGCCAGTTCGGCGTTGGTGATTCGGCCATGCTTGTCGAGCGCGGCCAGTATCGACCGGTCCACATCGTCCATGTTGGCAGATTATTGCGCTGTGACTATGACCAAGACAATCAGATACCGCGGCACGCGCGCTACTTGCTGCCAAAGTTGCCGAGATCGGTTCGCGTCAGCATGCCGGTCGGCCACACTTGTGCCGACATTACCGGGGGTCGAGCAGCAGGAGGAATCATGTCCGGCAGCAGCACGGTCGCCGTTCACGCCGATCGCGATGTCCGTCGCGGCCGCGCGGTGGCACCGCCGATCTACCAGACTGCGGCGTTCTGGGCGGAGGATGCGGAACAGTTCGCGCAGGCCGCTGTCGACAGGCGGAGCCAGGACTTCTACACCCGGTACGGGAACCCGAACCACGCGCAGGTGGCGGCCGTGGTCGCCGAGCTGGAGGGTGCCGAGGCGGCAATGGTCACCGCGTCCGGGATGGCCGCGATCAGCACTGCCGTGCTGGCTCTGGTATCCGCCGGCGACCACGTGATCGTGCAGAAGTCCACGTACGGCGGCACCGCCTCGCTGTTGCTGAACCTGCTGCCACGCTTCGGCGTGATCGTTCACCCAGGTGGACCAGGCTGACCCGGAGGCGTTCGAACAGGCGCTGACGCCCGCAGACCCGCCTGGTGCTGGTGGAATCGCCGAGCAATCCACTGCTGGAGCTGACCGACCTGCGCGCCGTTGCGGATCTCGCTCGCGCGCACGGCGTGCTGACGATGGCGGACAACACTTTCGCCACGCCGGTGAACCAGCGGCCGACTGGGCTCCGGCACGGACCTGGTCTGGCACAGCGGCACCAAGTACCTCAACGGCCATTCCGACGTGTCCGCCGGGGTGGTGGCCGGGCCAGCCGAGATCCTCGAGCAGATGTGGGACGTCGCGCTGCTCACCGGCGCTATGCTCGGCCCGTTGGACGCGTGGTTGCTGCTGCGCGGCCTGCGGACCCTGCCGCTGCGTATGCCACGGCACAACGTCAACGGCCACGCGCTGGCGGAAGCGCTGGAGGACCATCCAGCGGTGGCCCGGGTGCGCTATCCCGGGCCTGCCGACGCACCCGCAGCACGCGCTGGCGGGCAGGCAGATGAGCGGCTTCGGCGGGGTACTTGGCGTTGAGCTCGCCGGCGGCTTTGAGGCGGCCGCCGCGTTGCTGGCCGGGCTGCGCCTGGCCCGCCGGTCGGCCAGCCTCGGCGGCGTCGGCACTCTGGCCGTGCATCCGGCGTCGATGTGGCGTGGGATCGTGGGCGAGGAGCAGATCGCCACGACGGGGATTGCGCTGGGCCTGGTGCGCGTTGCCACCGGCATGGAGGACACCGCCGACCTGGTGGCCGACTTGCTCGCCGCTGCCGATGCGGTGGTCGCCGTAGCGGCACGCGCCTGACCCCCGGCGGGCTGGCCTCCTTCTCGGAAACCACGAACCCCGCGGGCGGTCGGCTTCTGCTGCGGCGGGTCTTGAGCACCGAGCTCAGATAGTCCGAA
The DNA here is from genome assembly GCA_963742855.1 of uncultured Actinomycetota bacterium. Lineage (GTDB taxonomy): Bacteria > Actinomycetota > Actinomycetes > Mycobacteriales > Micromonosporaceae > CAVUNP01. The sequence goes on from CAVUNP010000007.1 coordinate 822,011, forward strand.
GTAGACTCCGAATGGCGTCCGGATCGCGGCAGGTGTAATCCGCATCCGCCACGAACCACCCTCTGAGCACGTTCTGCCCGGCACGCACCCTCCAGGGCGGTGCGTGACGGGCAGTGACTCGGGCGCCGCTGCGGGGCTCGCCAGTGCAGGTTCGTGTGACCGTCGCGGCCAGAGTTGGCCGTCTGTTTGGGCCAGCGCCCCGAAAGGTGCTCAGAAGGACCAGAACGCCTGGCAGCTCGCGTCCGTGGTGATCCAGCCGAGCTGCAGTGTTGCGTGCCCCCAGACGGTGATTCCCTTGTGGTCGGTCGTCTCCGACCACGTGGTCCAGTCCGATCCGGAGACGATGCTGACTCCCGGCGGGACGAGGCCGCTGAGGTAGGGGCTGCCCGGCGACACCCCGGAGATAGTGTGGTCGCCGCGTACCGAGATCGTGAAGGGCCAATTCGCTGTCAGCGCCACAGGATAGTTGGCGGAACACACCCGGTGGTTGGCGGTATCGGCGAACGCGGGCGTCCCCGGTAGGAGTGCCAGCGCCGGGGCGAAGGCCGCGACAACCAGCAATGGACGAAATGTGCGCACTGCGCGTCTCCTATTCGTGCGGCGGTCAGGTGTACTGGACTTTGCTGTATGCGGTGAGCACGGTGGCGCCGTTGAGTTTCAGCTCGGCCACGGTCTGCGCCGACGCGTTGCCAGACCACCAACTGTTGCCCGCGTACGTGTGGTCGCTGCCAGCGCAGGTGTACGAGCTGAGTCCCGCGAACTGCCCGTCGGCGTAGGCCGTGATGTCGACCTTGCAGCCGGGCGCCGGCGGGCCGTACACGACGAGACGGCCGCTGGTCAGAACGGTGATGTGGTCCATGCTGATGCAGGCTTGTAGATGGTAGGCGCCGCTGGCCACCCAGGCGCCACATCCGCCTCCACTGGCGGCGGACGCGGGCGCCGAGCTGATGCCGATGATGCCGGCGATCGCCAGGACAAGCGTGGCAGCTTTGGCCATCGCGACCTTCGTACGCCGGCCGCTCACAGGAGGCCCCAGTTCTGGTCGGCGGACCGGTGTCGGGCGACACTCCATTCCTGATCGGGATTCGTCGTGCAGTCCCAGATTCCGGTCTTGTGGGCGCCGTCGACACCCACGCACTTGCCGGACTTGTAGTTGTACAGGCGATGGCTACCCGACCAGGGGCCGGTGGCCCAGGCCGTGCCGCCGACCGCTACGACGGTCAGTGGCGCCGCGACCAGGTTCGTCAGGACCGCCCGCAGGAGCGGTTTCGCACGCATGAGGACTCCCTTCTCGCTGGGGGCGGGTTGTCCCGTCCCCACGTGCGAGTGTCGGCGTGGCCGTCTCCACACCGTCCCTGAGTCGTCCTCAGCCCTGCTCAAGCGCGGTGCGCGCGAGGCCGACCCAGCGGGCGTCCACGACGGCCTCGAACATCTCGGCGGCGAGGGCGAACTCCTTGCCGGCCAGATCAGAGCGGCCGAGCCCCCGGTACGCCCGGCCGAGCCCGTAGCGGGCGGCCGCCGATCCCCAGACGTCGCCGGCCTCGGTGAACACCGCGAGCGCGGCTTCGTGGCCGGTCCGGGCCTCGTCGAAGCGTTCCTGGTCGCAGTGCAAAAGGCTGAGCCAGTTGACCGCCATCGCGGCGCCCCGCTTGTTGCCGAGTCGCCGCTGCCGTCGCAGGGCGTGTTCGTAGCAGTCGATCGCCTCTTCGACCTTGCCGAGCAGCCGAAGCGCCTGGCCGAGATGGCTGTACGCCGACGCCTGCGCCCACTGGTCGTCGCCGAGCAGCGTCAGCTCCAAGTGACGGCGGTGATACCCGATCGCGAGTTCTGGTTGATCGAGCCCCACGTACGCCAGTCCGATCCAGTCGGCGGCTACGGCCTCCTCGCGTACGCTGCCAGCGCCGGTCGACACTTCCAGCGCGTGTCGGTGAACGTCGATGGCCTCGGCGAACCGCCCGAGCCCGTGCAGTGCCAGACCACGCCCGTTCAACGCCGTCGCCAGCCGTTCTCCGCCGCCGAGGGCGTGCGCCGCGGCGATGCTCCATTCGCTCAACGTCAGCAGATCCGGCCAGGCGCAGCGCAGGTCGGCGTACCAGACGAGGTTGTCCACGGCGGCCGACACCAGTACGTGGAGGCCGGACCGGCCGGCGACTTGCACCGCCGCGAGGGTGTGGGGCCAATGGCCGTCCAACCAGGATAGCGGCTCGCCGCTGTCCTGAGCTAGGCCGGCCGCTCCTGTCGGTGACAGTGCCGACGAGGCCGCTGAGGCCCGGCCGAGCAGCCATTCGACGACCGTACGCAGGGCGGCCCGGCGGTCATCGGGCGGTTCGTCGTCGTCCAGGCATTCGAGCGCGAACAGGCGTAGCAGATCGTGGAAGCGGTAGTGGCCGACGGCGTACACGGTTTCGATGAGGCATGCGTCCGACAACTCGTCCAGGGCAACGGTTGCGTCGGTTCCCATGAGGACGGTCGCGGTGTCGGCGTCGAAGTCCGGGCCGGGCGCCAACGCCAGCCGCCGGAACAGTCGTGACGCCTGCGGCCGCAGCCCGGCGTACGACACCGCGAATGCCGAACGCACATCGAGGTCGCCAATGCGCAGCCAGCCCAGCCGCTCCCGTTCGTCGCGCAACCGGCCGTTGAGATGCTGCAACGACCAGTCCGGCCAGGAGTCGATCCGGTTGCCGGCCACCCGGATCGCCAGTGGCAACCGGCCGCATCCCGCGATGAGTTCGGCCGCCGCGTGCGGCTCCCGGCGTACTCTGTCGTCGCCCACGATGCGGGCGAGCAGTTGCAGGGCCGACTCCGCCTCGGGCACGTCGAGGTGGAGCCGGTGGGCCGAGCCGAGGCCGCCCAGGCGATTGCGGCTGGTGATGATCGTGAAGCTGCCGGGGCCGGGCGCGATCAGGGGGCGTACCTGGGCCTCGTCGGTGGCGTTGTCGAGCACGATCAGCAGGCTGCGTTGCGTGGCTAGGGACCGGAACAGCGCGACGCGGTCGTAGGCGTCCGGCGGCAGCGCCGCGTCCGCGGTGCCCAGCGCCCGGGCGAGCCGGCCGGCGAGCGTACCCAGGTCGGCATCCTGCAGGCTGAGGAATACGACGCCGTCGGCAAACTGGTCGGCGGCCCGATGCGCGAACCTCGTCGCCAGCGATGTCTTGCCGGTGCCTGGCGCCCCCGAGATCACGGCGGCCCGTCGTCCGTCGGCCGGGTCGCGCGCCGCCGTCGCGGCCGCCGCCAACCTATCCAGTTCGCCCGCGCGGCCGACGAAGTCGGGCAGGTCCGGTGGCGGTTGCGCCAGCCAAGTCGGGCGTTGCGCCGCGCGTACTCCCAAGGTGTCTTGTCGCACGATCTGCTCGTAGGCACGCAGGACCTCCGGGCCGGGCGACAAGCCCAGCTCTTCGCGCAGGTGAGCACGCAGCTGGTGGTAGACCTCCAGGGCATCCAGCCGCCGGCCACTGCGGTAGAGCGCCAGCATGAGCAGCCGCGCCAGCGTCTCACGGGCGGGGTTCTGCGCCACCAGCAACGTCAGCGCGTCGGCGGCCGCGTCGGCGTCATCCAGTTCCAGGCGAAGCTCCGCCAGCTCCTCCCACGCCCGCAAACGCCGCTCGTCCAGGTGCACGGCGAGTTCACGCAGGCGCGTACCGGCCAATCCGACCAGGGCAGGTCCGCGCCACAGCGCCAAGGCGGCCTCCACCTGCTCGGCCGCCCCGCGCGGATCAGCGACCTTCATGCGTACCGCCCGCGTCACTGCACGGCGGAACACCTCCACGTCCACGGCGTCCGGCTCGGTCCGCAATCGATAGCCCGCCGATTCGGTCACCAGGCGTACCGGCAGCTCCCGCAGGGCGCAACGCAAGGCCGACACTATGTTGCGGACCTGCCGGACCGCATTCGCCGGCGGATCTTCGTCCCAGACCGCGTCGATCAGGTCGGCCAGCACCACGACGCGATCGGCGTGCAGCACCAGCAAGGCCAGGGCAGTTTCGCGACGTGTACCGCCGAGCCTGATCGGTCCCTGCGGGCCGCGTACTTCCAACGGCCCGAGCAGATGGAAATGCATCGAGTCCACGGGCGAAAGCATGCCTCGCGCTCGGTCGCCTCGCCCGCGAATATCCACATTATGTCAATGAATGATACGCAGAGAGCGCCTGAACCCAGCCGGTTCAGGCGCTCTTGGTCAGTAACTGCCGTACCGTGGATAGCTGGTGATCGCGGGCTGCCCGAAGCACGCCCAGAAGCGGTCGTTCGCGATGCACGACCCGGCGTCGTAGGCGCCGTTGACCATCGCTGTGTAGCCGTAGCCTCCATAGTTGGCCAGATTCGCCGTTTTTTGCTGTTGACCGATCGTGTTCCAGACGATGATGTCGGTGGGGAACACGTACCCGTCGGCCTCGGTCCAGTTGGTGTTGCAGGCGGGACTGTACATCAGATGCACAGTCCCCGTCGCCCCGCCCGAGCCGGCCAGTAACCGGGCGTTGCCGACCGCGTAGCCATCCGCTGCGCAGCCGGCGGAAACCGGGCTCTTGCCAACGTAGTCGCAGCGCGACGGCGTACAGGCGACGATCGATGCGGATGCCTGAGTCACCGCGATCGCGCTGATGAACACGCCCAGCGTCAATGCCATGAGAATCTTGAAAGTCTTCGACAGCATGGGGTCATCGTCGGTGCGGGCGTCCCCAGTCCGTCCTCAGTTCGTCCCCAACCCGTCCGGCATCGCATGTGCGTGGTAGCGGCCCCGATGACCGGAGACCGATGGCGCCGGGCCTTACACCCGTCCGGAAACCGCCCGACCACAGCCGCAGCACGTCGACGGCCGAGCGGCGCACTCGGTGCGCCACCCGGCCGCTTCGATCAGTGCCAGATCAGCAGATGTACGAGCTGCTGGCCGCCCACCACTCGAGGTGCGGGGCGGTCTTCGGGCCGACCCGGCCGTCCACCACGAGTCCCGCACCACGGTCGTTCGCGCACCGCTGGAAAATCTTCACCGCGGCCTCGGTCTTAGCGCCAAAGTCGCCGTCCACCACGAGCGGAGCAGAGGTGAAGGAATAGAGCGACCAGTTGAGCAGGCACTGCACCTCGGCGACATAGGCGTTGTTGTCACCGCGGCCGACGTCGCGGTTCGGCACGTCGATGCAGTTGCGGATCGGCGCCGCGGACGCGGGTCCGGCGGTGGCCACGAGACCGATGCCCGTCATCGCCACGGCGGCGAGCAGGGCGTGCAGAGTTCGCTTTCCGACTGTCACTTGTTTCCTCCCGTGAGGTTTGTTAGGCGCGCCTTTCGGGGCGCAGGCCTACTTTGTCAACTGGACGCTCCGGCGCCCAGGAAGGGCCACAGGAATACCGACCGGCACTTCAACAGGCAGATGGCTGGATGTCGTTGGGGCCGCAACGCACACTGGTGACGTGCGCGGATCAGTCGGGGGTAACGGACAGGCAGTCATGACGGACTTCACCAGCCTGCTCAGGCTGACCCGGATGGAGGCGCGACTGACCCAGGAGAAGCTCGCCGAGCAGGCCGGCCTCAGCGTCCGCTGCGTGCGTGACATCGAGCTCGGCCGGGTTCGACATCCGCGAGCGAAGACCGCTCAGCTGCTCGGTGGAGCGCTCGGCCTAAGCGGCGTCGCGCTGGAGGAGTTTGTCCTGCGCGCACGTGAGGACTACTGGGCCGGCCGGGCCCACCGCGCCAGCGCGCCTAGTGAGGTCGAGACGGCGGGCGGCGTCGGTGCGGGGACGGCGCGGTGGAACGGCCGGCCGGCTCAGCTTCCGCCAGGGCTGTCCGGGTTTGTCGGCCGACGCGCCGAGTTGCGCGAACTGGACGACATGCTGGGCGACCACGCCACGACATCGCAGGTGGGAATCTGCGTCATATCCGGCACCGCAGGCGTGGGCAAGCCGAATCCCGGAATGTGACATAGTTTTATTGGCAGGCTGGTCGGCCCGGCAACGCCTGCCAGCCTCGTTTCCGACTACCGATCTTCGAGCACGATCAGACGAGGTGCGGACCGCGCGCCGCGCCCCAACGCTCGCGTCGGGCGCCCGCTGGTGGGACCTTTGCTGGTGCTGATCGTCGGCGTGGAGGACCGCGCGCGCTTCGTGGCAGATGAGGACGGGGTTCGGCGTCCAGCGGTGGGTCGCCCGCGGATCGGACCGTTGGCACGGGGCTCCGCGGCACGATCCGGCCCGCACCCGATACGTGAATGCCGACCCAGTCGGCCTCAGCCATCGGCCGGCCCGGTAGATCGATCTTTGGGATGTCGCCATCCAGCGGGAACTCGATCATCGGCGATATGCCGATTGGGGGTCGGCAGTTGCCGGTCCTCCATCCGGACCACGTAGCGGTGCCAACCCGACGCTACGTGAAACCGTGCCAGCCTGAATTCGATCGTACCCACTGGTTGGTCATGTAGTTGGTCAGGGTCCAGCCGTGCCCGGCCCCGGAACCATACGTCCGAGATGCCTTGTGGGAGGACAAGGTCATCGACGGGCGGGCCACCGAGTCCCGCAGCCCCACCGCCGGGGTCATAGGCATGTCCGGGCGTTCGATTTCGTACTCCGACCACAGTTCGCCTCACGTGAGTGCGTTCCGGGCGGTGTGTCGTGAGTCGTTGATTCATGCTCTGCCGGACAGGATCGCCAGGTGGCCCGACTCCGCGTCAGGTTCCGTGATGCAAACTCCAAGAACGCGCAACCTAGTAGCCGGAAAGCAGACGAGTGAACCATGGTCGGCAACGACGGATTCGATGATCAGCAGGCGTACGGCGGAGAGGCGCCCCGTGGAGATCATCTGCCAATCCAACGGGTGTCGCGAGAGGTGGCCGACAGAAGATGAGACAAGGCCGCCGAACTACTCGGACGCGTGTTCGGAGATACTTTGAACCCGGTCGTGACCACGATGACGACGGTCGCAGGCGTCGCGACCGGTCGGTGGAGAGACCGTTCGGCGCGACATCAAGGTCTACCCGGGGAAGCGCGGTGGCTGGTCCCAGAGGACGTACGCGGGTCGAAGGACGCGTGTCGTGTTTCCGCTCGCACCGCATCCGCCCACGGGGCTTGCACGTTAGAGATCTGAATTGTGCAAGCAGATGAGTGGACTCGTCCAAGCATTATGGGCGAGTTCTTGATCCGGACGATCGAGGAGGCGGGGCGTGCCTACCAACTCTTTAGTGACGGCCAGCGCTGGGCCACAGAATTCAAGATTCTTCAGAACTCGAGGCAGTGCCTCGCAACCAACCTCCTTCATCAAAAAGCTAATTCCGGCGGTCATCATCGCTGCCGTTGCGGCCGCGGTCCCGGTCATTGCGGAAAAGATCATGGACCAACTGGGCAGCGAAGAGATTGCGAAGGCTCTCGTGGGTAACTGGATTGGCCAGGTGTCGGAGCCCGATGGGAAAACAAAGTCTTACTCGATGAGCATGAGCCTTCGAGGCGGTGCACCTGGCGAGGTTGTTGGTAGTAGCTACTTCTCGGCTGAGGGAAGTTGGAGCTGCGGGAACAGCCTGACGCTCAAGAAGGGCGGCATTAACCCCCTGATCCTTGAGCACCCAGACTCTGGCGATGCCAAACCTGCAACAACGATGAGCTTCGGATGTCCCTGTCCGACGACGGAACCGGCCGTGGTGAGTTCTTCAAGGACGGCAAGAGCTATGCCAGCGTGACCTTAACGCGAGTGACCTGAGTCTCTCTGAACCTCAGGGACCGACCGCTATAGTGATCGACTTCAGTCGAACTGTCCATCGGCGTTGTTGACGGCCGTACAACGCTTCTCCGGCGCGATAATGCGTCGGGCCCGCCGCCCATATCACTACACGCGGAGCCCGGGATTGGTCCCGGGCCCCGGAGGCGTCAGATGCCTAGCAGGTGGGATCGGCGAGCCAAGCCGACCCCTCACCGCCATTCGCCTCAAGAATGGACACCACAGCCGTGACACAGTCCGCTGGTGCATAAATCATGTCGCTCCAGCTTTCGCCGCCGATAGGGAAGTTGCCGGTCCAGATATAGCGCTGTTCTTCGTAAGACGGCGTCGCCCGAAAAATGTTTGTCTCCAGCTGCCCCTGACCACCGGCGCTCACGCGCGCCTTAACTTCGGCCCAATTTGTGCCGCACGTCTGGCTGTACCAGAGGTAGGCCGTGCCGAGCGTTGTTCCATTCTGGTCGATGATAGGCGCACTGTCCACCGTCGATGCACTCAATGTGGCGCAGGGGGTGCGCATGTTCGGGAATAGGTACGGGTCCTTGGCGTCAGCCCCAGTGTCGTTGGCATCTGCGGGGAGGGCCGGGACGAAAGAGGCTACAAATAGCGCCGTCGCTGTGAAAATCGTCAGCCCACTCCTACCGATTGTTTTCATTGTCGCTCCTTTGACGGTGTCCGTGGTGTCTAAACCGTCAACGAGCGCGCCCGGGCCCGAGTAGCGCTTCGGGACAGAAGCCTGAATTCACTAGTGTCGAGAATCCGGCTCCTTCAAGGGCGCTGTTGCGTTCGTCGATCGCATGATCAAGGCAGGCTTGACATATGAGATCCGCAGCTTGTCCTGGCTGGTCGCGGCCGGCGTCGCATTTGCCGGGTTCCGCTTCCCGCCAGAGGTCATCCTGGTCGCGGTCCGTTGGTACCTGCGGTTCAACCTGTCCTACCGCGGCGTCGAAGAGCTGCTCGTCGAGCGCGGTGTCGAGGTCGACCACGTGACAGTGTTCCGGACCACCGTCCACCTGGGGCACTTCCCCCTTCGCCGGACCACCTGCGCGCTCTGACCGTCCGGGCCGGGCGGCCCTCCGCCAGGTTCGACCGCCTTCACCATCGCCACTGAAAGCCAACCACCGTCTGCTCGATGAACGGCACGAACCGGTGTACAACGGCGCGTTCCAGCGCCACCGGCTCCCGAACCACCACTGCCTGGTCTAGGTGGTCCGCCCAGACGCACCACCACACCTCGGCCGGTAGCCGTGCCTCGTGGAACATGACAGCGATGTCCACATTCTCCGATCGGCCTCGGGCCGGTCGACGGACCTCGGTCGGGCGCTGCGCGGATGGCCCATAGGTCGTGCGGTACTCGACGGCAGTGGTGTCTCCGCGCCGCAGTGTGCGGCTGAGGATGATTACCTCGCTCTGGAGACCGTCGCCGTAACGGAGATGTTCGCCGACCCGGCCGCCGAGTGCGACCTCTACGCGCGCTGGCATCGGTTCGTGGTTGAACACGAAGCTGTCTACGCCGTCCACCTGTGCCATGATCGTGTGCCAGGTGTGTCGTTCGGTCAGTGCGCCGGTGGCGTCGATGCGGTACCGCTCAAACAGGCTGACCGTCCGGTGTCGCTGCGGCCGGGCCATCTCGCGGGGTGTGTGGATCGTGTGCGCGATGCCGCGCTGGCCGCTGTCGTCCCCGGAGTGGGCCGCCCAGAGTCGTCCAGCGTCTTGGTCCGTCAGGTCGAACGCCGCGACAAACCAGGTCAGCGTTTCGGCCGACATTCCCTGCCCGAGGAGCGCGCGGCGCACCCGGTCCTTCAGATCACGGGCGAGCGACGTGTCCGAGTCAGCGCGTTCGCCAACCTCCCACAGGTACAGCGCGAGCACCTCGGCCACCGCTGCCTGGCTCAGATCGTCCGTCCGGTTGCGGCGCACCCTGATCTGCCAGCGTTGGCGGTACCGCGGGTTGGTGCTCAGCAGTTCCCGAAGCAGCTCACCCGAACGCTCCGCCGGCGGAGGTGGCTGCACCCTCGTCTCCCTGTTCCGTGCGACATACCTGCGACCGAACGATGCTTGGCTGAGGACCGCGATCGGAGGCGCCGACCTTGTGTCAGTGTCGTCGGTCAGTCTTCAGTCGCGCCATAGACCCTTCGGATATGTCGCCGTGCACGTCAGATCCCCTTGGGGGGCCGGATGGGCGCTCGGCCGGTCGTGTCGGTTCGCCGAACCCGGCGACGGCCATCGGAACCGACTGGGCCTTTGGCTCGTTCCGGCTTCCGAACGGTTGCCGGCGCATCGACCCATCGTGCCGTTCACTGTCGTTCCAGGCGGCCGATGTTGTGCGCACGATCGATCCGCTTCCCTGCAATCGATGTATAACATTGCCCGCGCCTTGTCGACGGACATCCCCGTGCGACGTTCCTGCGACATTGGCCTGCTGGACTCGTGGACGACCGAACCTCTGTCAGAAGGGATCACTTGCAGAGATGAGGAACGGGAAGTCGACTCATTGCTTGGCAACCGGTTCGCCGCGGGAGGCCGGAACCGCCCGATCGCCCGAAAGCCGCGCAATCCGTTCGGCGATCCCACTCCAAGGGCCATGGTGAACGCAGGCGGCCGTTGGGAACGCCGCAGGACCGGCGAGCGGCGGGAAGACCCGGAGCGGAGAGTCGAGGCCGAGTCGAACGATGTCATAATGCCGGAATGGTGGCGACGGAGTGCCCGGACTGAGCCGGGAGAGCCGCGGGAGTCCCGCGAACAACTGGAGCAGAGGCTGGCTTCCCACAAGCAACGGTGCCCCGAACACGGCCGAAAGGGCCAAGGTAGCAAGTCGGTCGCAGAGTTCGAGACGAGCGGCCAAGAAATAGTCGACCTGGTAAAGGACCTTCCGCCACCGGGCCGCGACACCACGACAGATCTGTATCGCGAGGAGCTTCGAGACACGGGTCACGTGATCGAGCGGCACGTGGGGAAGACGGATCAAGACTTACGGATCCGTTGCAAGGAGGATGACATCAGGCATGCTTCGTCGTTCGCGGATTTGTCTAGTGCGGCCGAATCGGTGGATACCGTTCTCTCTCACAGGCAGGCCGAGATCAGTCGCTGGCTGGGCCAGCGACCCGGCGACGTCGACTACGGGGGCGTCGGCGTCTTTGAGGCGCCGCTGTCATTCCCGGTGGGAAGGAGCGCCTCGACGACCGATGCGGTGGAGTGTCGGGCTGCGAAGGTCGTACTGCGACGTGACGAGCTGGATCCAAGGGGCTACGTCATCCGAACCGCATACCCCATCCGTGACGAACAGTTGGGAGGATTCGCGTGATGACGTCGTACCCGACCCTGACCAGGTTTCTGGCCCGGTTCCACATGGACTGGATGTATGACCACGCCGGTGGTTGGCGGTCCGTCATGGCCGAAGCCAACGCGACCATTTCCCGTGAGACTCGAAGCGAGCTCCTCACTGAACTTGAGGAACTCGCCTCCTCAGACCAGCCCGACGATGAACTGCTGACGTGGGTCCTAGCGCGCGGCGACGGGTTTCCGGCCAGCGGGGATCTCGAGCGTGGCAGCGGCATCAAGGGGTCGTTGATGCTGATGGCCGATGCACTTCGCGAACAGTTGAACGCCACCGGCTAGCCGCAATCGCAGGTGCTCTCCAAGGTGCCGCCTTACCGCAGGTGGCCGGTCATTTTGTGTCAAACGCGGATAGAGAAAGGTGTGCCCGATTGATCCCCATTAATGAGGCGAGTGTCATCGAGCAGTTCAATGAGCTAGTGCCGCGGGCGGCCGCCTTGGCGGAGACTTATCTGCGTGCGGTGGCCAAGCGCGTACAGGAATACGAGCCGCCCGTCACCATGGCTATCGACTTCCTCACCACCGGTGGCTTTCGGGCGCAGAAGGTGCAATGCCTAGTCGTCGAACCGACGGACCCGCGCCTGCGGGCGTACAAGACCGCCCACTACGCCAATCCATCGGGTGGCAGCCTCAGCATCGGCTGGTATCTGGTTGGCGGCGAGAAGGCGATGGGTCGACAGATCGGAGGATTCACGTTCGGTAGTGCCAGCGATCTTGACGTCGACCAGGTCATAGCGATCGTGCAGACCGTCCACACCTACGCCGTCCTCCCTTCGATCCAGGAGCTGGCCGACATCGCTCAGCTCGGCGGGCCTCAGCAGCCCGGTGGTTTCTTCGGCGTCTAGCCATTCCGTGCAATCAGGAAGGAAAGTCACGTGGGTACTTTCATCGCGGTCGTCATCAACTTGTGGTTCTTTTCCGGCGTACTGGCATCTATCGATTTCTACGTGAAGAAGACGAATCGATCCCAGGCGCCCATCGTGCGTCGCTTCATCGCACTCGGCTACGGGCTTGCCTGGCCGGTGATGGTGGTCTTGCATTTCTCGAACCGGGGCCAGGCTGAGGCACAGGAGCGTGAGCGCCTGGCGGCGCAGCGGCGCATCGTCGGCGGTGCCTCCTCGCCGCAGGCTGCCCCGACGACGACCACCCAGCCCACTCCGCAAATTCAGAACCCATTCGAGAGCTAGCGAACCTCAATCGTGAACCTTCCCGCCCAACGGCCCATCGATGCCATCAAGCTACTGGAGGTGGGTATCCCTCCGCGGCTCTGGATTGGCGACGGCGACTGGCCAGCCCTCAGCGGATACCACTGGGGCGCTTCGGTCCTCGAACTCACAGGTGCACCGGCTCTTGCCGAGGGGCAGGAGCCGGCCACCGTGGGTCGCGAGCACCGCCAGCTCGCCGGTCTCATCGCGCGCGCTCTGCGCGCATGGCAGAACGTGGGAAGCCTCGAGTTGCGCTACGCGTGGGGCGGTTCGAACATCGACCGACCGCTGCGGCTGTTTCTGATCGGGCGAGCGTTGGGGCAACGGGCCGAGTCCGCGCGAGCCTGGGCCGACCAGATGCTGCGAAACGTCGCGGGGCTGTTCCCCGCCGGGTACGACTTCGGGCCCATCCAGGGGCACTTACCGGTCGACGTCCAGGCGTGGGTCGAGATTGAGCGCGCCGAAGAGGTCCGCAGCCCGGGCCAGTTTGTTCCCCGCGACATCGCGAGCTACTACTACCTGCTGCATCCCCTCGGCGGGTCCGGCGCCGGTTGGCCGAGCCTGCCCAGAGCGCTGGCCGCCAACGATCGGCCCGGCTTTCTCAGCATCACCTTGTTTCCCACCACAATGACCGACTCCGAGCGTGCCGCCATCGACCACATCAGCTCGATCGCCCGGTATCTGTCGGAGCCGCAGTCCGGCTACGACTTCTTCGGCCACCAGACCAACACCCCGGCGGATGCCGCCGCGCGCGACCTCCACCGAGCTTGGCAGACGTTCTCTGGACGTGACGGCCTGCTCGCCCGCATAGGGGTGTCCGCCCCCCGCGATCACGTCAACGGGATCGCTTCAACGGTCGGCTCGATCCTCGTCGATGATGCTGATCGCACCGCCGAACAACTTCCGGGCAAATTCAAGGTGATCACTGACCTTACCGAGTACGAGGCATTCGAGACGGCCACTACCGGTGTCGTGCTGCCTCGTTCGCGCCACCCGGTCTGGTCACTTCCCGATACCGAGGCTCCCCTCTCGGTCGGACGGATGGTCAACTTCTTCAGCGAGGAGGAGGCCGGGGGTCTCCTGCTGCTTCCGGTCCCTGACGGGCAAGGGGTGCCTGGCATGCGCGGCAGCCGCGCCGCCACCCAGCGGCGGGCGGGCTTCGACGCGACGAACAGCGGGCCTGGCGTGCGGCTCGGCGTCACCCTGAACCAGGGTGCCGCGGGCGGTCCGCTACTCCTGCCGCTCACCGCGATCAACCGTCACAGTCTCGTGGTGGGTGCGCCCGGCTCCGGCAAGACGACGACTGTCCTCACGATGCTGACGGAACTCTGGCGCGAGCACCGGGTGCCGTTCCTCGTCATCGAGCCGACCAAGACCGAGTACCGCAGTCTGTTGGAGACGCCCGGTCTCGACGATGTCCGAGTCATCTGCCTGGGTCGCGATGACATCGCGCCCATGCGCCTCAACCCGCTCGCTCCGCCTCCGGGGGTCCGCCGCGAGGTCCACGTCAACTCGCTGATGGCCGCGCTGAAACTGGCTCTGCCCCTCTGGCCGCCGCTGCCGCAACTGCTCGAAGAGGCACTTGACCGGACGTACGAGCTGGCGGGTTGGGAGCTCGACACCACCGCCGACTCTGGTGCGGTTCCACCGACCCTGCGCTCCCTGGCCGGCAGCTTCGATTCGATCTTCGAACAACAGGGGTACACGGGCGAGGCGAACAACCTTGGAGTTGCGGTCGGGGTCCGGCTACGAAGTCTGCTGCGCGGCAGCCGCGGCCTTCTGCTCGACACTGTGGAGTCGGTGGATTTCGACGAACTCCTGCGCCGCCCGGTCGTGGTCGAGTTGGACGAGATCGCGGACAACGATGACAAGCTGGTGCTCTCCGCGTTTCTGCTCGACCGCATCCGCGCGGCCGCCCGGGCGAGAGGCAGTTCGGGCGGCCAACTGCGTCATGTGACGGTAGTCGAGGAGGCCCACCGGCTTCTGGGGCGCGACCATGCCCGTTCGAGCGATCCGAGCAGCGGCAACAGTCTGCGGGCCGACGCGGTGCGGGCGTTCTGCGACGCGATCGCGGAGTTGCGCGCCAGCGGGGAAGGCTTCGTCCTGAGCAGCCAAAGCCCCTCAGCCTTGGCCGACGTGGCCGTTGCCAACACCAGCGTTCGCATCATGCACCTGATGGAGAGCGCCGCGGATCGCAAGGTCATCCTCGACGACCTGGACGCCAGCCCGCTGGACCGCTCTACGGCGGCCCGCCTCCTGGTCGGGGAGGCGTTGGTCCGTTGGACCGGGGGCGAACGACCGGAGTTGATCGCTGTTCAGCCCTCACACGGTGTCGATAGTGGCCGCGGCGTTCCCAACGGGCGCGTCGCCGAGCGGATGAGCGTCCACAACGCGAGCGTGCGGAGCCTCCTGCCCTTCCGGCTGTGCACTCGTGAGATATGTATTAGAGGGTGCCAGACGCAGGTACGAAGTGCTGGGCAGATGCTGGCGATCGAGTTGGCGCCCGACGTACGCCAGCAATGGGGTGAGGCGCGCAGCCGGAGCGCCTCCGCGCCGAACAGCGCCATCGAGCCGGCGATGAACGTCATTGCGGCCAAGACCGGCGGCGACGCCCAGTTGACCTACTGCACGGCGGCGCACCTGGCCGACGCCAACCAAGCCTTCGACGTACCCGGTCGCGATCTACGACGGGAGGTAACGCACGCCGCGCGGCAGGCGGCCAGCCATCCCGGCCCCTGAGGTTGGTGACGGCGCCGATACATCGGAGTTTGCCTATCATGCCGTGTCAACGGCGAGGAGGAACGCAATGTCCGACCCGAATCCGGCGGCACAGCTATCAGCCGAGACGTCGACCGACGACGTGTCCACCGTGGATCTCACCACGCTGTTCCGCCGGGACGCGTCGGCGACCGACCGGCTCCGGGCCCTGCAGTCGTTCGGCGCGACGGTTCGGACCCGGTTGAACGATGCGACGGCAGTGGCGGCTCAAAGTGCCGATGTCGTCGCCGAGCGCAGCGGCCAACTCCTGGCCGAGGTCGTCGACCGCCTGCCGATCCGGCGGGCCGAGGACCTGCGCCGTGACTTCGGCACGGACCCGAATCTGTTGGCCCAGCGGGTGATCGACGACGGCGCTACGCTGGCGCGGTGGCTGTGGACCGCAGCCAAGGCGATCCCCGCGCCGGAGGCCACCGTGCACGCGGCAAAGGTGGTCCTGCACTCCGCGATCGAGATCCGCCTGGTCGGCGAGTTGCTCGAAGTCCACCGCATCCCCGAGGTCGACGGTGTGGCGACTCCGCTGCCCGCGATACTCACGGCCTGGATCGGTGGGACTCCGAGCGGGTTCACCTGGTCCAGATCATCCATCATGGGAGTGCTCGTGACCCAGACCCGCCGGGCGCTCAAGGAGCTGCGCGGCAGCGACGGCCGCATCAGAGGCATCGTGAACCGTGGTCGTGAGGGAGGCGACATCGTCCGCGGCCTGGGCGAGAAGATGAACGGCGCGCTGCGCCAACGCTCTATCCCGTAGCGCTGGTTCCACAGTCGAGTCGGAGCCCCAGGTCGCGGCGGGCCCAGTCGGCCAGTTGTGCTGGTTGGGCGTCACCGGCGGGCAAGGTGACGATGAGGTAGGCGGTCTCGCGGCTGGTCTTACCGGCGACCGTGCGGGTTCGGTTGATACGTACTGCCTGCTGGGCGTGCGGGAAACCCAGGCCACCCGGGGTGGTCACGGTGATCGCTTTGACGGTGCGGGTCTCGCGGCGGCCGTGCCCACGATCGTGGGTGCGATGCCCGACCGGGACCTCGTGCCAGGGCAGCCGTCTGAGCAGGGCGTGCAGCGTGGGCTGATTTCCCTTCACCGTTACCAGCAGATGTGCCCCGTGGCCGGCAACAGTGTCCCCGTGGCCGACCTGGGCGTGGAGGGCATCGGCGGTGATGACAACGCCGGTCAGATCGCCCAACTGCTCGCGGAGTTGATCCAGCAACGCCGCGAACGCGGGGATCTCGTTCGACTTCACCGATACGCTGACCTGGGCCAGCACCACACCGGTGGCCGTGTCGTAGGCCGACAGCAGATGCACCTGCCGTCCGGCCGGAAGCTTCGCCCCGCGCAAAACTTTGCCATCTACCGCGATGACAACCCGACCCGATCGGTCACCGCTGTCGCTGGACTTGTTGCCGGCCCGGGCGCGTAGCCATCGGGTCAACACAGCCTGCAGGACCTGGGCGTCCAGCCGAATCAACAACCGCCACACCGTGCTGCTGGCCGGGATCCGGCCGGTGAAACCGAGCCGCCGCCGGGCCGGCGCTTCGAGATCGGCAGCCCAGTCCGCGATCGCGGCGAACGTCGTGGCCCCGGCCAACACCGCGCACACGGCCACCGCCAACAGACTCGCCAACCGGTAGCGCACTCCACGCCGACGCCGCGGATCGGGCACGCCGGCCAGCATCTCAAGCAGGCCCTGCTGCTCATCCACTCGGACAGACACGTCCAAGTCGATGGCCGGGTGGGAACGCAACACGTCGATCAGGGAAGATGACACAGCGGGCGTGGCCTCTCGCGGGAGTCGTGACAGTCTCAGCAACTCCATGATCACCAACGGGGCCACGACCGCCCTCAGCACCCCCTGACCGTCCACACAGGGCCAGCTCAACGACTCACAATCCGACTACGCAAATGACCCTGGGGGTTTGCGGCCGAAGGAGCGGCCGGATCTGATGGTCACGGGCGATCTTGCGCTCGTAGGCAGGCCGAACGGTGACAGGTCCACCACCTCGGACGGGGCCAGCCCGGCGTGACTTTTGGCCGGTCTGCGATCTCTCGATCGCGCCTGCCTCTACCTGCGCAAACGTGGACCAGCCTGCCCTTCCCCGCAATTCGAAACTCCACACACCGCTCACGTCGGCCTCTTTGGTCGGAAAGACGGCCCTGGCGGTGCACTGGAGCCACCTGGCCCGCGACCGGGTCCCTGACGGCGACCTCTACATCGACCTGCAGGGCTACCACCCCACGGCGGCGCCCATGCAGCCCGACGAGGCACTTCGCCTGCTGCTCGCGGCGCTGGACGTACCAGCCGACGACATGCCCATGACCACCGCGGAACGCACGGCCCGGTTCCGGACCCTCATGGTCGGCCGGCGAACATTGTTGTTGCTGGACAACGCCCGCACCGCCGAACAGATCCGGCCATTGCTTCCTGGCACGACCAGTTGCATCGTCATCATCACCAGCCGGCACCGCCTCGGCGGTGTGGTGGCCCGCGATGGGGTGCATCGGCTGATACTCGACGTCCTGACCGCCGAGGACGCACGGCGGCTGCTTCGCCGTATCATCGGCGCCGAACGCGTCGACGCGGAACCCGGTGCCGTCGCGGCCCTCGCCGATCTGTGCGGCTACCATCCGCTCGCTCTGCGCATCGCGGCCGAACGAGTCACCGTGCAGACGGATCGGCCCATCGGATATGCCGTTGACGACCTCACTGATGAGCGCCAACGCCTCGACGCCCTCGCGACCGGTGACGACGACCTCAGCGCGATCCGTGCAGTGTTCACGTGGTCCTACGCCGCTCTGACCGACGTCCAGCAGCGGGCGTTTCGCTTCCTCGGCCTGCACGACGGTCCGGATTTCACCATCCCATCCATGGCCGCCCTGATCGGCCAGCCGATCGAGACCTGCGGTTCGCTCATGGCTGAGCTGGTCAGCGCGCATCTGATCGAGGAGGCCAAGGACGACCGGTATCGGCTGCACGACCTGTTACGCCTGCTGGCTCGCGAATGCGGCACCATGCAGGACCCGCGGGAGCAGCGCCGGGCCGCAGTCGAACGTCTCACCAACTGGTACCTGCACAGCGCCAGTGCCGCCCGAACCAGCCTGGATCCCAACCTGCCCCCCATGGAACTGGCACCCCAAACCACGCCGATAGCGCCGGCGACCTTTACCAGCCACGCCGGCGCGCTCGCCTGGACCGAGGAGGAACGAGCGAACCTCGTGGCGGCCAGCGCATCCGCGTACGAGTTCGGCCACGCGCGCATCGCCTGGCAACTACCGACCGCGCTGTACCCTTTCTTCAATCTGCGCAAGCACTACGCGGACGGGATCGCGACCCACGAGACGGCGGCGGCCGCGGCGAAGGCGCTGGCGGACTCGGAAGCCCAGGGACGGGTGTTGTGCAATCTCGGCAACGCGTACCGGCCGCTCGGGCGCATGGACGAGGCCACCGCCTGCTATGAGCAGGCTCTCGACCACTTCCGCGCCTGTGGATACCGTCAGGGCGAGGCGAAAGTCCTCGGCAACCTGTCCAGCGTGCACAACGATTCCGGCCGGTATCACGAGGCAATCGAGACAAGCCGATCGGCGGTCACGCTGTTCCAGGAGATCGGCGACCGGTACGGCGAAGCACTCGCACTGGCCAACCAGGCCAACGCTCAGGTCGCCGCGGGTGCGTTCGACACGGCGGTGACGTGCTTACGGCGGTCCAGCGACATCTTCACCGAACTCGCCGATCCTTCCGGACAGGCACGGGCCATCGCCAACCTCGGCGCTCTCGAACTCCGTCGAGGCAACCCCGCCGCCGCCGTCGACCTGATCACGGAGGCCCTGCGCCGATTTCGCGATCTTGGCGATCGCTTCGAGGAGGCGCTCAGCCTGACCGATCTCGCCGAAGCCGCCGCGATGACGTCCGACCCCGACCAGGTCCAGCAGAGCCTGCGAGCGGCCCACGACATTTTTCGGGACCTGGGCAACCATGAACGCCAAGCCGACATCGCGGCCCGTTTGGCGGACACACTCTGACGTCGTCCGAAGTCCGTCAGGCTCGTCTACGTTGTTGGGGCTTGAGACCAGCCGGGCAGCACAACCGGCGTGCTCGCACTGACCACCCCGCCGGCCTCCTCGCAGGCGAGCAGCCGGCCGAGGCCCGACAGGGGACATCGCGTGTAGGTAGGCGGCGTCCTGGGGATCGAGCGGTGCCGGCCGGTCCCCGCAGGAGAAGGCGAGACCTTCGGTCATCACGATGGGCCGCCCGGAAGCGTCGCGGACCAGCTGGCGCTGCCCAGGCGATCGGAACCGGATATGACCTCTTACCGACCGTAGCGGTCGACCGGTTGTGGCCAGTTGTCGAAACCATGCACTCACCTGCGCAAACCCGGTCGGGCGGTGGTCGACGATTGTCAGCGATCATCACTCGTTGTGATGAGTTTTCGGGGGGTAAACGGGGGCATCAGACACGCCCGGCAACCCACAGCGGCGCGTCGGTAGGTGCGGGGGGCCACCGGCGCCGGTGGGCCACAT
Organism: uncultured Actinomycetota bacterium; assembly: GCA_963742855.1. Classification (GTDB taxonomy): domain Bacteria; phylum Actinomycetota; class Actinomycetes; order Mycobacteriales; family Micromonosporaceae; genus CAVUNP01. The sequence continues at coordinate 841,524 of CAVUNP010000007.1, forward strand.
CTCCAACGTCGCAGTCCGCGACACCACCGCACCCCTCGCGTCCTTGACCCGCCGGGCTCGCAATCGCGAATACCCACGAAACTCCCGTATCGCCCCATCGGCAAGGGGATCCTCGTTCACGGAAAGAGCCGTGCGGATCGAAGAGACGGTCCTGTCGACCAATTCGCAACCCTCAAGAGGCGTTCTGCCTATGGGCGCAAGAGGCGAACCTTTCGCGCTGCGCCCAAACAACCATCAAGCGCAGAAGCACCACGGTTTCAGCGCCGACGCAGGCCGTTCGACGCCGCCACCTATCTGGGGTCTGTCAACTTAAGTTGACAGACCCGGTGCATGCGTCGAGGGATACAGCCGCGGCCTTGACAGCGAAGCGGGGAAACAGAAGGGCGGTCACCACGGGCGCATCGTGGTCGGTGGGCTGGGCTTATGTCGTGGTGTTGTACGATCGGCCGCCCCTGCAAGCCAGTTCGGACAGTCGAGGGATTCCATGTCGCTCAGCATCGCAAATCGCCACGATCCGGGGAGCGATGCACCGGCCGAACCTGAGCCAGCGGCCAGGCACCGTGACCGGAAAGCACGCCTATATGCCCTGGACCTGTTGCGGTTCGGGGCGGCAGCGTTGGTGTTGAGCTACCACCTGCTCCGGACCGGCCAGGACCCCAGCAACCCTGTGCTGCACGCAGTCCACAAGATTCCGGACTACGGCTGGATGGGCGTCCAACTGTTCTTCATGATCAGCGGCTTTGTCATCTGCATGAGCAGCTGGGGCCGGAGCCTCGCCGACTTCTTCATATCCCGCACGGTGCGGCTCCTTCCGGCATATGTGTTCGCCGTTCTGCTGACCGCGGGCTTGCTGTTCGCGTTCCGCCGGCCCGGTTCGGACGGCCCGCCGTTCCCGATGGTCGTGGGTAACCTGACCATGATCCAGAAACTTCTTGGGGTCGAGCTGCTCGACTTCTCGTACTGGACCCTCATGGTTGAGCTGATGTTCTACCTGTGCTTCGCGGTTCTGGTGGCCTTCGGCCTCACGTACAAACGGGTCCTGGCGTTCTGCCTGCTCTACACGACAGTTTCACTGATCGCACAGGCGGGAGGCGAGGGCTTCCTGGTCGTCCTCACCCAGCCCGAATACACCTCGTACTTCGTCGTCGGCGTGGTCCTGTACCTCATGTACCGGTTCGGGCCCAACCTTCTCCTGTGGGGCATCCTCGCGGCCTCCGGACTCCTCTGCGTGGTCTCGCTGAGCCGCCATGTTGGTGGCCACGCCGGCGCCGGGGAGCGGGTCAACCTAACAGTAGCGTTTGCGATCTTATGCGGATACTTCCTCGTCATGGTTGCGGTGGCGTTGGGCTGGCTGAACTGGATCCGGCTGCCCGCACTAGCGCTGGTAGGTGCGCTCACCTATCCGCTGTACCTGCTACACCAGACCAACGGCTCCCTTGTTGTCGGGCTGTTGCACGACGACATGCCACGTTGGCTCCTGCTCACCGGCCTTGTCGCTGCCCTGCTCGTCGCCTCGCTCGCCATCCATCTGCTGATCGAGAGGCCGGTCGGCCGGGCCATGCGGCGTGGTCTGCGGAGCAGTTTCGGGCAAATCCGTGCCGCAGCCCACGACGACGCGACAAAGCGGCATGGTTGACGACCTGGTGCCTTGGCTACGTGCGCAGAGCGAGGAGTAGCGGTTGGCCCACGCCGCCGGCGGCGACGCATGGACTGGCAGCGGCATCTGCTGAGCGGGTCAGCCCACCGCTGCGGCAAGGATCCTGCGCTCGCGGTCTCCAATCACACCCTCGTAGCGAACGCCGCGACAGCGTAGCGTTAGCCTCATAACCGAGTCGTCGCTGGCCTCGCCTGTGTCGACCCTGGTTATCTTTACTGCCCGGTCGATCCGCCGCTTAGGGAGCGCCGCGAAATTAGGTGGTCCGTTTTGGTGTGGATGCCTTGTCTGGTGGGGTATCGGGTAGTGGTCCACAATGCACGGTGTAGTTCCACTCGCCGTGGAAGGTATGCCTGGCAACGGGTAGGGCCCTCACCTGTGCGTCGGTGTATCTGATGCCGGTGGGATAGATGCCGGTGTCGAGGACGGCGTCGACAGTCGGGCCGGTGTCGGTGGTGGTGGCGGCGATGGTCTCGACGACGACCTGGTAGTCAGTCAAGGGCCGGCCGCGCCAGTTGATGGAAATGAACGAGAACAGCCTGTGCTCAATCTTGTTCCATTTGCTCGTCCCTGGCGGGAAATGGCACACGGTGATGTCCAAGCCGGTTACGGCGGCCAGGGCAGCCAACTCGATCTTCCAGGCACGCAGCCGGCTGCCGTTCGAGCCGCCCGAGTCCGCGGTGATCAGCAGACGTGTCGCGGCCGGATACCGGATTCGCCCGACGCGTTGCCACCACAAGCCGATCGTGTTGACCGCGAACTCGGCCGTGTCATGGTCGATACCCACGGACACGAACCCGTCGTTCGCGGCGAGGTCGTAAACGCCGTACGGGATCGCCCGGGGCACCTGCGGCTGGGGGAAGTCGTGGCCGTTGACCGGGACCGGCTGCCCGGTCGGTTGCCACTCCCGGCCCTTGTTGGCGTACTCACCGACCAGCTCCTTCTTCTTCGTGTCCACGGAGATCACCGGCTCTCCCGCATCGAGGAACTCCTGCGCCAGGCTGTTGATGTGCCCGAACTGGGCATCGCGGTCTGGGTGCTGGTCGCCCTCCTTCGTCTTGAACACCGACTGGAGCCGGTACCCCGTCTGCTTCAGCAACCGGGCCACGGTCTTCTTACTCGCCCGGAAACCCCGCGCGACCAAACCGTTCGACAACTGGGCCAATGACTTCGTCGTCCACCGCAACGGCGACATCGGGTCACCCCGCGTCTCCGGCGACACCAACGCCTCCAACGCGCCCACGATGCCCGGCTGGGTCTGCTCGACAGTTGGCCGACCAGCACCGACCGCCCGGACCCGCACATCCGCCTCGGCGCCAGCCCGGATCTCGGCCACACCCGACTGCACCGTCGTGCGCGACGCGCCTGACACCCTGGCCACCAATGCGATCCCACCCCGGCCCAGCGCCTCGGCCTCCGCACCCAAGACCAGCCGCCACTGGCGCTCGTTCAGATGGGGCCGCAACACAGCCAGCTTCCCCGCCAACACCTCATCGGTAACAATCGCCACGAACTGACAACGAAACGATCATGAAATCGACGGACCAACTAAATCAGCGCTGAGCCCTTAGGTAATACACCAGCACCCCCGACGCAGCCAGCCTGAGCAGGCAAAACAGTACTGTCGATCATGAAAGCCCGGAAACTCAGGCTAGGGGACGGGCCTCGCGGGCGATCCGCTTGGCCATCGGTTAGGTTCGTCGAATGTCGTTCAACGGATACTTCCTCATCGCACAGTCACCCACGGCAATCATCGAATTGCCCTCGGTCCAGGTGGCATTACGACGAGCCAACATCGGTCGCCCGCTGGTCGACGCCGTCCTCGGCTATCGGCGAGACGGTAACTGGCAGATGCTGCAGTGCGACGCAGACGACCTGCGAGTGGAAGACTTGGTCGACGACACACACGCGCCCGCTCTTGTGATCTTTACCTTCGAAGATGTGGTGGCCGATGTTCGAGCGGCGAGCCCGGCCGCACCTTCATGGTTTGCAATCCTCAATCCAAACGGCGGCCGCGAGTACCATGTTCCGGACGCCGGACCCGTCGAGGAGGTAGCCGCCCGCGCCGTCGCGTGGGCGGCAGAGGCGGGGCTCATGGCCGACCACGCGCGCATCACCACGGCGATCGGCATGCCCCCCGGACCGTTCAGCGAAGGAGTGGATGAGTTTGTTGCAGGGCTGGGGCTACGGTTCGGCGAACAGCAACCGATCACCTAGTTCGCCACTCCCCAGCGGCCGTCAGATCACTGGCCTCGACCGGCCTCTCAGCGGCCCTGACGAGCCCCGCTCGTTCGGCAGCTGATCGTGAGGGTCTCGGGCCTTGCTTTCGCGTGCTGCGGATGGGCTTCCGTGGTTGGGCTCGGTCATTCCGCCCCGAATACGCTCCTGCTCGCGACTCTGAGGGCAGTACACTGTGGACTCAGGAGCCGGCAGTTCATCCTTGACCTACAGCATGGGTGATGCGCTACCGACAATCGTTGCTGCGTCGGCCCGTACCACCAGATACTTCCGTCGATCTCGCCATTGGGATGAATCCACTGGCATCCCGGCAGGCAGCACGCATGCCAATGCTAGGAAAACCTTCTCCGCGGACGAAAAATCGAAGTCGCGATAACGAGCTCCAACCCGTAGCCAGTAACCCCCGGCACCCAGGTGCGCAACTTCCAAGAACGCACCTGTGGCCCGCAGGCCCTCCTCTCCGCCGAGCCGATCCCCAATTTCCTGCGGGCAGATCGTCAGCCACGAATACCCCCGCAGCGTCTGCCGAGAATCGAGTAAATACTTGTCAGGGACACGCAGCAGCAACATTTCGAGTGGGGTGCGGTGGATGGACAAGTTAGGGGCCACGTGCCCGAAACTGGGATTCGCCGACTCCGCAAATGATCTGAAGAAGCGAAGAAACGTTGCTGTCGACGGCTCGTGGTCTAGGATCTGCTCCGAGAACGTGAACGTGAAGTACACCCAGTCCGGGACAGACTCGTGCCGGGCGACGGCCAAGCTTACGACGGTCGGGTTCAGGTCGATGATCGCCGGTTCGATGATCAGCGTGCCCTCCGCGCCAGCAACAATGTCAGCGAGAAATTGACGTAGACCTGTACCGGTCCACGGAAAAGACCTGCCGGCACCCGACCGGGACGTCAACATGCTGACCTTACCGCCAACGGCGCCCGAACGGCGCGTCGTTGATGCCGCGCCGGCCCCCTCGGGCTGACTGCCCTCCACCTCGCGGATGGCCCGAAGTGCGCCCCCAAACCACTGCTCCACCAGCGGCGGCGAGGTGCTCCCGGCCAGCTGGGTCGTCAACTGCATCTCCACAAGATCAGCCATATGCACTCCGACCTACGAGAAACCACGGAGTCGTCACATCAAGCCGCCAGGGCCAAATCCGAGCGAGACAGTGTCCCAACAACCACGACACCTCCCGCAACCAGACAGCCAACCGACACTATGCATGCGCCGACAACAACCACACCAACTGTTACGGCTGCCATCATGGCAAGGTCAGCGACCGGGTCTTCCTCTACCGCCGCATAGTCAACCATCTCCTTGGCTTTCCTCTTCGCCTCTATCTTGTCGTATTCCGCACCTCGGTACACTACTACGCCCTGATTCCGAACGGTTTTTGAGGCATGGACGTGCAGCGGTGTCTGCGTTACCGGGCTGATGCCGACTAGCTCGTCCTCGAAGTCAGGGCCGGGTTGAACAGATATTCCATCCGTTTTGTGTAGTTCCTGTAGATTATCGACGTACCGGTTAACGCTCTTGGCCCCGCCCGGGTTCTCGGCTTGGCCGCCCTCATGCTTGACGTCCCAGATGAGAATCTTCTTTGCCTCGCAGTTCCAACAGATGATGTCGGCCTGGCCCCCGTTATCCGGATTATTTCCCGATGCGCCTTTAATCTTATTTCTGGCACGATTCGGATCGCTCGAGAGGTCGGTTGTAACGAGCGGCACGAAATTGACGTGAATCATCTTACCCGTCTTTTCGTCGAGTTCACGCGTTCTGTAGCTGTATTCCTTTCGGACTACATTGGCCCACATCTCCACGGCCTTGTTGTGATCAGGGTTGTACAGTTTCCGCCAATATGTCTCCGCTCTTGGTTCGCCGGGCGGTGGCATGAGGCCACTGGGGTCACTGCGACTGATCGGACTGTTGATCGCGTACGTGTAACCGCTCCATTGCTGGGGGTTGGATAGATCCTGTAGAGGATCCACGCTGATAAACCGACCGAGACTAGGATCGTACTCCCGGGCACCGAGGTGCACGAGGTCCGTGGCGTTCGTATCGCCGCTGACGAACCCCTTCTGATTCGGCCAAGCCACGGCCGGACCGCGGCTACCGCCATAAGGAGTCTGACGGCGAAGGCTAACCGTCTGGGTGGCGGCCGCGATGGCGACTTGCTGCGTGCCTTGGTGATCGTTGTAAAGCCATGCCAGCCCGACGGCCAGCCGGGATGCGATCGTCCTACCCGCAAACGTGTAGTACCGAGTGGTTGTGACGCTGCCGTTCGGGGCCCGGTGAAGTTCCGTGCCGGGCAGATAGATCGTTGTCCCGGTGACGTCGCGGCGTACCAGCCGGGCGCCGTCGGCCTGGTATACGTCAGTCTCGATAGTGTTGCCACCGGCGACGACAGTGCTGAGGCGGCCTTCAGCATCCCAGGTCAACGCTTGGCTGGCACTGTCTGGTAGGCAGGCGTTCGCCGCCGCGGCAGCGGGTCGGCATGTGGTGTTTCCTGTGTTGTCGTAGCCGTAGCGTGTGGTGACGGCGGGTTGCCCGGGCGACGTAGTGGTCACGGCGGTTACGGCGTGTGGCCTCGCCGTCGTGGCCCCGCCGTTCGGTAGAGCGTATGCGCGGGTGGTGTCCCCCGCTGCGGTGTGCGAAACCTCCCGGGTCCGGTTGCCGGCCGAGTCGATGGTCCAATCCATCCAGTACGGGGCCGGACCACCCAGGTTGGCGATGCTGGGGTTGGTGGAACAGGCCACGGAGGTCTGCGGGGTCCATGCACTGGTGAGTTGCTGCAGGGTGTCGTAGGCGAAACATTGTTTGTCTGCTTTGGCCGGACCGCCAACCTGTGGGGTGTCCGTGATGGAGATGATGTTGCCCGCGGGGTTGTATGCGTAGCCACGGTCGGAAACGCTGCCTATGGCGGTTTCCGGCGCAACGGTCGTGCGGGTCACCCAACGGGTGGCCTCGTCGTAGTAGGTGGCGCTTTCTACGTACAGTCCGCCTGCGGTCTTGGCGGTAGTGACGCTGGGCTCGCCATACGGCGTGTACTGCTGGCCAGCAACGTAATTGGTGACACCAAAAGCGTTGGAGTTGAGCCTATTCGGGAGTCCGGTCGCGGCGTCGTAGACCGTGGTGACCGATTCCGCAACCAGGTCGCCGCCTGCTGGAAAGCCGACCACAGTGGGTGATCCGTCATAGTTGGAGTAACCGAGGCCAAATGTCCAGGTCCCGGCGAGTCCTGTGCCTTCATTCGAGGGGATTACGAATTTGATCGTTGTCGGCTGGTAGCGGGTGTTGTATGCGGTCGTCTGCTGCTTATATATGTTGGCAGAGCCGGGTGGGTCGTAGCGCCATGTCTCGGCGAGCTGTCCGCGTATCACCTGTCCGGTGGATAACGTGTCGTACTTCCAGGCCGCGCGCAGCGCCCCCGTCGCAGAATCATCGCGCAGCTCGACCCGCCTGCCTAGGTCGTCGTACACGTTCCATAACACCTCGCCGCGAGCGTCGGTGATGCTTTCGATCTCGTTGAAATCGTTGTAGGCGGATTTTGTGATGCCCTTATCCGGATCCTTGACCTCGGTCTGGCGACCTCTAACATCAAATGTGTAGATCCACTCATTGCCGGAGGGATCCGCGACCTTGATCAATTGCTCTTTGTGGTTGTATGTATACTTCGTTGTCTGGTAGGCGCCAGCGACGCCGGAGGCTGTGGTGTGCTGCCGCAGCTCAAGCGTGCGATTCTTCGCGTCGGTGAGGACAGTTGTCGGTGTCCCGCCGAGCGGCGGTGTGGTCATGGTCAGGTCGCCTTGGTAATTGGTAACAGTGCGCCATTTCTCTACCAGGTTGTTGATCCCGTTGCCTGAGTAGAAGATCTGGTCGGTGGCCCGACCGGCGTTGTCGAACACCGTGCGGGTGACCGCGGCGACGGACCATTCGGGCTCCCACCACAGGGTGCCACCGGCGGTGCCCGGTTCGGCGTGCGGCGCGTACGTTGTCTGCGCTCGGCCGAGCTTGTCATACAGGGTGTCTGTCACCACCCGGCCTCCGCCTGAAACCGCCGTGCTTTGGGTCTGTCGCGGCCGCAGCAGTGAGTCCGTGATCTGGTACGAGGTCAGGTACCCGCCGGCCGCGTGCAGCGTCTTGGTGGTGACATACGGATAGGCATCCCTGTTCGGCGCGAACGAGTAGCTGTACTCAACTGATGGGCTGGTTTCATGACCGGCCCTTGTCCAGCCCACATTCCAGACCCTGAACGTCCGCCCGAGCGCGTCGTAGCTGGCCTCGGCGACACGAAGGTTCTGATCGGTGGTCTTTGTCGTCGAGCCCCAATATGGGTTGCTCTCGGCGCTGTTGACCCAGTTGAACGGGGCCGGGCTGGTTGTGGTCACCTTGGTTACTGGGCCGCCCGAAGCGGGTGAATAGGACGTAATAGTGGACCGGTTCTTGATGTCCGTGCCGGACACAGGCCGGCCGAAGGCGTCATAAGTGGCTTGTGCGACTGTCTGCCACACCGTCCCTGTGCCGGTGAGCCAGTCCTTAAGTTGTTCCACTTTGGTCACATCGCCGAAACTCGGCGCCGTGTCGGCGCTGGTCGCGCCATCGTAGGTCTTGCGCACGTCGGAGATGACCTCGCCGCTGCCGCGCGGGGCGGTATCGCAGGGAAGCGTAGTCGTGGTGGTCTGCTTGGGTGCGCCGATGATGTTCCTGGTGATGTTGCGGTTATATGTATAGGTCGTGCATTTCTCGTCCCCAGTCACGGCCAGGTCCCCACTGTCGGAGGTCCATTCGACAGTGCCGTAGGTATCGGAGAACGAAGACTCGATGCGGGTTGTCCGCCACCCCCGGCTGGCGTTGACGCCCAGCGCGGTCGCCGCGTACGTAATTTTAGTGGCAGAGAACCGCGCGGAAACGGTATTGCCGTTGATGGTGCGCGAAGCGACAGGCGGGGACAGCCACGGCACGGCTACCGTCTTGGACACCGGCTTGGACACGTCACCGTCGTAAGTGATCACTTCCCGGACAATGCCGGCGAACTGGTCCTCGTCGTAGATCGTCTCGTCGCCCAGTGAGGCCGGGACGGTCACGATGCGGGTTCCACCAGCGGGCGCGAGGCGGTCGCCGTGCATACCACGCAGGAAATGGCTCTCCGTCAACGTCTGCTGACCGGGAACATCACCCACGCGGGTCAAAACGGTGCCGTATCCGCGGAATTGGCTCCACGTCTTGCGATCGGGCTTCGTCAGTCCGTCATCGTCGGCGTAATGCCAAGAGGGGGAACCAACGTACTCATACGATGTCACCACTGGCGGGGCCTGATGCCCATCCACGAGTTGAACGTCCGCTTCAGCCACGGAGGTGACAAGGTACTTCTGCCACCACTCCGTGATCAGGTTCTTGTGCGAGCTGTCGTTCGGGTCTGGGACCAACACCGGGTAGCAGCGCATTGTGTTCGTTTCCGCGGCAGCGGGGTGGTTAGTTGCGGTACATTCGGGCAAGGAATAGTCCACATTGATCAGAGCGCCGGTTTCGGTGATGATCGTGTCAATGCGCTGCCAGTTGTTTGTGGTGTTGTTGGTCGTGAGCACCCTGTTCGGCATCGAGACCGGCGTAAACGTGACCGGAGGCAATGTAATGGCCGCACCGACCAGACCGGTGTTCTGGATTGAGTTCAGCCACAATCCGGCATGGGTGCTGCCGTCACCGGCGGGCGGGAACGAATGGGTCAGGATCCACGAGTCGACGTTCTGCCAATCCGGTGTGGGCTTCGTCGTATCCCATACGCGGGTGGTGACCTTTGACAACCGCTTCGTAGACCAGAAAGTTGGAGAGAACTGTCCCGGACACGATGTGCCGACACACTCTTGGTCCCATGGTACGTCCGGCCAGTTGACTCCGTCGTGGGTGCCGCAGGACGATGTGACACATCGGTCTGCCGGCGTAAAGAGCGCCTGGGCAATCGGACTGATCGAGCGATCAGCGCTTCCCCGGTCCCACGTGCCGTAGTCGATGTGATCCAACCAACCGCCGCGGATGTAGGGGGCGGCGTCGCTTGCGGTCAGGTTTCGGGCGTATTTGTTGGTCTCCTTGCCGTACCAGTACGACATCGTGTTGCCGTGCACATCTACGACATAGTCCAAATTCCACCGCCATGCCTGGCTGCAGAACGACGCAGCGAACGTGCTTGCATGGCAGGGCTCACCGGTGTGGTTGCCGGCAAGAGGGACTGTCCACGCCGAGTCCGTGGTAGATGTCTGGCCAGGTAGATTGTTGAGGCCGAAAAAGTACTGAGTGCCGTCGGGTGCGGTGATCTTCCAGTACTCGCCGTCGTTGTCGCCGTTCGGCGCTCCGGTGAGCTTTTCGATCTTCGAGGCGTCTTCGGACCGGGAATGCCAACCTTTCCCTGTCTCGTACACCAACTCCGAGCCACCGCCGTTGAGTGCCATTGTGGCGTTGTCTGAACGCCAGCATTGATCGCCCGTGGCGACGTCGTTGTTCGGTGAGCCGGTCATATCGTCGATGCATGGCACGTAGCGGCGTTCGATGTAGCCCGGCCAGAACTCGAAACCCTCGCCGACCCACGAGGTTTGGTTGTTGGTCACTTCCGACCGGCCGTCCACACTCGACGACGAGTAGTCAGATGCCGATCGCTGGCGTAGGCCCGCCAATGCCCGGCGGTACCCGCATTGGATACGACCAGGAGAAGTTGCCGCTGGAGCCGCCTGCGGTCCAGCTCGCCGACGGCGAGAGGGAGGTAGCGGTGAAATCCCCGCCCGAACCTGAGGCCCCGGCGGCGAGCGCCACGAGAGTGGCCGAGCCGGGAGTCCGCAACGCGCTGGCGGCGGCCGCCGCGGGTGATCTCGGCAGCGCAGCCATTGTCGTGGCAACTGGCACATCCGCGGTCACCGTTTGGTCGCTGGTGTTGTTCGCCGATGGAAGGGGCGAGGCCGAACACCCGGCGGTCTGGGGCGTGGTCAGAGCGTACTCCGGCAACTGCCACAGCCTTAGCCGGGACGCCCAGTCGCCGCCGTAGGCCCACCGGAACGCCGAGTAGTCCACGGACAGTGTGGCTGGACCCCCGCCGTTCTTGCTGGAAAGCCGTAGGACGACACCGTTGCGCCAGGCAGTAGGCACGGTCTGCCGGTCCACGACCTGTATATCCACACTGGAGATGGACGCAGGCGCTGCCGATCCTCGGCTGACCCGGACCGGCAGGGCGCCGACCATGGCAGTCGCCCTACCTGTTCCCGTGGCCGCGCTCACCGTGTCACCGGCTCGAGCGCCGCTCTCGGTCTCGACAGTCACGCTGACTTCTCGGGTCGCCGGGACGGGCCACACCGGTGTTGGTGGCGGGACCGACTTCTGCGGCGCATACGGCCAAGCACGGCCTTGGACCTCCTTGCCGTCGTTGTCGAGCGGTTCCATCTGCGGCGTCAGGTGCGGCGAATTCGGTTTCGCGGTCGCGGACGTCGGGACAGGTACCGCGACCAGTAAGGAAGCCGCCATAAGGGAGAGCGTCAGACGACTTGCGAGCGGCCGCCAGCGAGATCGCCGCGGCGGCCCAGGCGCCACTTCGGCGGTTTCGGGCATCGCGAAACGGTTGCTCATCACAAGCCTCCACAGCAGACGTCACACCGGTGGGTCAGTTACTAAGGGATGTCTGCCGGCGTTCGGCAGGCATCGCGAATCATGAGATGATCTAGAGCGCGTCTAGCTGAGAGTCGTAGAGTGCCTTGACCTGCGCATCGTTCATGGGCCCCTGGAAGATGGCTACATCGTCGATGCCTCCGTCCCAGCGGTTGACAGCCGTGGAACCGGAAGGGACGCCGCCGACGAACATCGGATCCGAGCTGTCCCAGGTCACCACATTACTGATCTCTGCCTGCCGTACACCGTTGACATAGATACGAGTCTTGCGACTTCGCAGCGTCGAAGGTCGCCGCTACGTGTGTCCACACACCGAGTTCGGCTGGCGCCATCGACGACACTGTCTGCCAGACGGGGCTTCCGGACTTCACGTTGCTCTGCTTGAAGAACCATCGTGAGATGGCCGGGTCGTAGCCCAGCATCACGGCGGGTTGCGCCTGTCCGTCCCCTTGCCCGAAGACGACCTGTGCCGTCGACGACAGGTGATCGAGCCGCGCCCACACGGACAACGTGAGCGACTGGTTCGTGTGAATCACCGCGCCGTTCTGCCATACCGGCACCGACGGCGTACCTACGTTTGTCTGCGTCTTGCCGTACTCGCTGGTGGCGGTGCCGTAGCTCGGATCTGACGGGTCTCCCATGTCGTAGATCGAGTCAAGCAGCAGCGCGTCGTCACGGTGTCCGAGACCGAAGTAGGCTCCCTTGGTGAGGGCGAGGCGACGGGCGAAGGGACCGAACTCCGGTGCCTCGCACAGCCCGGGATCCGTCGTGTCGGCAAAGCACGGTGATCCGCCGATGAATGTCCAGTCCCCCACCTGCAACGGTTTCATGATGCCGGGTTCGGTGTAGTTGTCGGACTGGGGGTCCGTGGCCAGTTGGCCGACGAAATCGCCGGCGACCAGGCCACGATCAAATACCTGCAGGTCGGCGATCTGTCCGTTGAGTCTCGAGGTGTTGTCGCTGTTCGAACCGACCCAGAGTGGTCCGGTGCCGTTCCAACCAACGTACGTGGCCGATTCGCCCGCGAGGACGCCGTTGACATAGATCCGCAACTTGTCGTCGATCGCGTCGTACACACCTGCGACGTGGGTCCACACACCAACCGGGGTGGCCGGTCCGGCGGCCATCACTGCGCCGTTCCCGGTCGAGTCGGTGTGGGCCGAGAACGCCCATCCGCCGACATTGGCATCCCAGTAGAGGAAGAAGGGGTTGATGCCCGCACCTGCACCGCCCTGCTGGGTGGCGATCAGGTGATGTCCGACAGTCGTGTTCAGCCTGACCCAGGCCGCTAGAGAGAACGACTTGGACGTGTCCAACACCGGGACTGTGGTCTTGGCGACGCTCGTGGAGCCGTTGAAAGTGGCCGTCTGACCACCGACGAGGTGTACGCCGTCAGCCCAGCTAACATTAGTGGGAATCAGTGGTGTGTTTCCGTTCAACGCCGGCTGCTGGTCGGCCAGTGCCTGTGTCGTAGTCGTGCCAGGGTAGCTCTCCAGCCCCCAACGGGCCACAGCCGGAGATGGCCTGGCGGCGTGGATCTCGACCGAGCCGAGGTTGCCAAGATTGCCTACCGAGTTAATCGCCCGTACCCACAGCACACTCATGCCGTACTTGGGTATCTTCAGCGTCACCGTCGCTGTCTTGGTCGTCGAACCAGTCGCGGCGACCTCCGTGGTCGGCGGGCTAGACCACCCGTACCGGAACTTCGTGATCGCACTGCCGGAATCTTGTGGAATGGAGAACGTGAACGTCAGATCCGAGCCGGGGCTTCCAGCCACACCGTTCGCGATGGTCGGGGCCGGCGGGACGGTGGTGTCGGCGTAGAACTCGCACCACGCCGACCATCCGCTGGACTGATAGTAGGGCGCCGGGTCGGTAGTTCTCACCCGGAAGGCATAGCGCTTGCCGGACAGCAACGGCCCGACCGAGGCCGTCGTTCCTCGGCCATTCGCCGAAGCTGGGACGCTCGGTGGTGCCGGTAGGCGCCCCGGAGACGAGTCGGTCACTCCACCGATGCCACCAGCCGGCACCTCAATCCACTCGTAGGCGCCCGTCAATGACTGTCCACCGTCGGCATCCGGGTAGACCGCGGAGAACGTCGGCGACGTGGTGCCAACACCCAAAGCGGAACCAGAGGAACAATTGACCCCAGCGGCCTGAAGGCTGTTCGGTGTTCCCGGCACGGAGTCGTACTCGACTATCATCTTCGCATCAGCCGGGTAGAACTTCTTCCACCGGGCCTGGTCGGCTTCGTTGGCCCGGTTGCTGTCACAAGCGCAGAAGCCAACGTCGAAAGTATTCCAGCCGTTGGATGCGGCGTGGCGAAGCAGGCCATCGAGGTTCGCGCCAGAAAAGTTCATGTACATGTCGCTCTGCGGTGAATCTGAACAACCTGTGGCCTTGTTCGCGTGGCCGGACGCCGCGCCCAGGAAGGTCACCAGGTTCATGGAAGACCATGTAGCCCTCGGCACGGCGTTGATGTGCTCGCTCTGAAACATCGTCACCGGGGTCGAGGCGCATGAATACGAATGCCATAGTTTCATCTGAATGTATGATGAATGGATGTACTTACCTAGCAGGGAAACGCCATTGCCACCAACCATCGGGAACTCGAAGAACGATCGGTACAGTGATCCCGGGCAACTTCCTGAGGGACTACGCCCCAACCAGGCATAGCTGTCAACACCATCGGTGCAGGTCGCCGAATTGTGCGCGTACGCCCACCGCGAGCGCACCACATCCCACGGTGGATCGACAAACACCGGAAACACTGTGTCGGCGTCGGCGAGCATCTCGGCATCAGGTATCACTACGAAGTCGCCATCCGGGGTAACCGCTGTAGTCATCAGTTCCACCTTCGCCGCGATTCCCGCGGACTCTGATGTGGACCGTTCAGCAGCCAGGTCGCTGGCGGGCGACGCGACACCCTCAGGCCTCAATGTCATGCCGCTTTCACCGTCGGCCGGACGTGACGAATCCCACATCGAAGCCTTCTGCCCGACCGCCACGAGAGTCGGTCCAGCCCCCGCCCGGGTTGACCCGTCCGGCATGGGAAGAAGCTCCGCATCACCGCCGGTTGCGAAGCGGATGGTCCTCAACGCAGGGTTGGCTGCGGCCGCTCGTGTCTTCACAACCAGCACATGCGTGAATCCAGTCCGCGTGGCACGAACAACCAGGTCGACATCCGGCAACACACCGGGATACGTCGCCGAATCTCCACTGATCGCCGGGGCGGGCAGCACCCCCAACCACGACAAGCTGAACGCCTTGCCGTCCTTGCGCACCGTCGCCATCGGTGCCGATCCCCCGCCCGAGAACGCCACGTCGGCTGCGGAAACCCTAGGTCGCAGCAAGCCGTCCCCGCCCACCACAAGGCTCAGGTCGATCGGAGCCCACGTCCCATCCGTCTGACGAGCACGTTGCGGTACGACCGACGACTCCATCACCAACTTGCCGCTCGCCTCCGCGAACACAGTCGTGAGGGTGGAGCGCGCCGACGTAATCTCCACACGCCGATTGCATACCGCGGCCATCGACAGCGCCTGAGCCTCGGACAACGCCTCAGATGCGCACACGGGCTCAGGAGTCGCAGCCGCAGGGCTCGGCGACGCCACGGCCACAAGCATGGCCAGCACCGCGAGCAACGCCGCACCCGCAGCCGTCACCCCGCGCGACACACGCGCATGCTCAGCTCGGACATCCATGTGGAACCCTTCCCCCGTGATCACGACCGCGCACACGTTAGCCCACATCAAGATCGTCCGGTAGATCTTGACATCGACGGATGCTTACAGGTACAGACGTCATTTGACCGCCCAATCAGTGCCGGCCGCATGGGTGTGGACCGGTTGAGGCGTCAGCGCAACGCCAGATAGCAACGTGCCTGGCTGAGCTCGTGAGCGGTTGGGATCGCGGCGGCATTGATCGCGGACACGTCGGCGTTCGCCTTCAAACGGGTCGTCGGCCGGCATGGTGGAATGGCCACCTAGCCTCAGGCTAACCGGACGACACCCGAACCGCAGGACAAGATCACCGGCCGCGCGAACCGCGACCGGTACACACAAATCTTGCTCCAGGACATACAGGCACCTCTCTGGCCGACCCACCAGCGTCAACACGCTGAAGGGTCAAACGAGGATTACCTGCATATCAAGCAAATCCGGATGCCTGGGCGATCAGTCTTCCATCCGCTTGCAGACGGTAAAGTCGTACGCCGTGAGCAAGTCGCCTTTCGGCGTGCGGTTATGGCGTCTGTTGTCACAGCGTCGGCCGACGTTCGACACGTCGACCGAGCAGATGCGGGCCGTCCTTGCCCGAGACGCCGGTGTGCCGAGCGGGGATCTCGCTGCGGTCATCAAAGACGCTGCGGTGCCCGACGCTGACCTCGTCCGGAAACTGGCGCCGGCGCTCGGCATTCATGCTGCCGACCTTTTCGTCATCGCCGGGCTGCCGGTACCGGATGACCTGGCATCAGCTTGGCCGACGTCGCCGTGGGACGTGGGTTCAATCCTCCGCCACGTCGCTCGGATGGACGCGGACCAGCGCCATCAGGTCGAGGCGCTGGTCAGGTCGATGCCCGCCCAGCCGCAGACTCGTTCTGCGCCGAGCGACGACTATCCCGACACTCCAGGAGCATTGCTGCTGCGCCTACTGCGCAATCGCAATATCCGCCCGTACAACGCGGGGATCCTCAAGGAGATCGGCGACGGTCCGTACGTCTCCGACTCCACCGTCTTTGGGCTGGGCCGAGGCACGGTCGTCATCACCCCGCGGTACGTGACGGCGTTCGCTCACCTGCTTGGCTATCCGCCCAGCGAGATGGTCGCGCTGACCGGGATCGGGCCGGTAGTCGAGCACGCGCGGGTACACCCGGCCAGCGCGGAGATTGCCGCGCTAGCCTGGCAAGCCCGACGACTGAGCAGCGAGCAACTGAGCGCGGTGATAGAGGCCGCTCAGTCCATACAACATGCCTGAGCATCGCCGGATGCGGCGGGTGCAAACACTGTGCGGCACCTCGTGCCGCTGGGCGGAACAACCCGCATTCTCGCACCGGCAACACGCCGCGACGCCCAGCGGCAAATCCGTGGGTCTGCCACTGGGCGAAGGGTCAGTCCCAGTAGTTGAAGAGGGCTTCGCCCAGCGAGCCCGGCTTCCAGTACCAGAGATCGTATGAGCTGATGCCGGGCCGCTGTGCCCGGTCGATCGGCCGTCCAGCTCGGCCGTCGCAAGCACCATGAAGCCTCCGATCTCTGATCCGACATCCGTCAACGCGGCCGCCAGGTCAGGCATCTCGACGAAGGTCAGCGGCCCAGACTCGCGCACCGGCGCGAACTCGGACTGCGCGGCACGACGATGGCCAGCAACGCCGCGCTGCGCACGCAGGCCACAGCGACGATGCGGTCTCCGAAGGCAATGATTCCCTGATGGAAGTTCGGCGTCACGCCATCGGAGATTCGAAATTCAACCACCTTGCCGCCGGTGCGGCGTGCCGCCTCATAGCAGACACGGCGGAACAAGCGCAGATCCAGCACCCACCCACCGTACGTGAGCCTCCGAAGTACCTGGCCCTGCGGATCGATCGGCTGCACTGGTCGCGGCGTGACCGGACGTCACTTTGTGGCGCCGGCGGCCACGATCCGTAGCGCACCGGATCGCGGCAATCCGCTCACGCAGCCTTGGTTCGGGCATTACCGGCATCAAGCGCGCAGGTTTCTTCGCCGAGGTGTCGACAGAGTCGGGGCGGCGGAACAGTAGCCGCCGTTATCGCGGCGTTACCACTAAGCCTTGATCCACCGACCCGGTTTCCGATGGGCGCCCGTCGCCGTTGGTGATCTTGCGGTCGATCGCTGGGTATGGTGGGTGGGGCCGGTCTGGTGTCCGGGTCCTCGTGTCGTCCGTTAGGGCTGGTGGGGTTGGCCGCGTGGCCGCCATATGTCGTGTGTGGACGGTTAGGCGGGTGGTGCGTGTGCCGCGTTGAACAGCCGGTGCCAGGGGTGTTGCCAGGGCCAGTGTTCGGGTAGGTGGATGGTGACGCCGCGGGCGTGACGGGCGATCCGGCCGGCGAGGTTGATCAGGTGCCGTCGGATCGTGGCCGCTCGGGCGGTGGCGTAGCGGCGTCCGGTTAGTGTCGCGGCGGTTCGGGTGAGGTTGTGCGCCATGGCTATGCAGGTCAGCCAGGCGTTGTTCGCGTCGAACCGACCCGAAGGCAGGTGGGCCAACGGTCCGTCGATGAGCTCGGCGAAGACCTGCTCGATGACGGCGTGGCCGCGGTGCTGCTCCTCGGCCTGGACCAGGACGAACGGGCTGTCGGTAAACGCGGCGTGGTAGCGCCACATCGGGAACAGTTCGCCCTGCGCGTCGGCCGTGGTTTTGTTCAGGTCGGGGATGCGGCGCACGATCAGTCGGGCGGTCACCGCGTCACGGGCAGGCTTGTCGAACGCGGTATAGGTCGTCTCGGCGATCTGGGCGCGGGAGACGAAGCGTTGCTGATCGTCGTCCCAGATCGGGTGGGGATACTTGATTTCGACCCAGGCGTCGTCGGGAATGGCCTCGATCGCCTCGCGGACCTTCTTATCGATCCGGATGGTGACCGAGAACCGGACCCCGCCCCGCCGGGCGGCGGCGATCACCTTGCGGGAGTAGAACGCCGAGTCAGCCCGCAGTACGATCTCGCCGCCAGCTGATGTGGGCCGTGTGGCGAGGACGGCTTTCGTGGTGGCGATGGCCTCGGCGACCAAAGACCCGGCACCTCGGGCCGACCCGGCATTGCCGGCCCGCAGTTGGGTGGCGGCGATCACCGGGGCCGCGTCCGGAGTGCTGATCGTTGCCACCAAAGGGTTGTAGCCGCGCAGCAGCACCTGGTATCCGCCGACTTTCGCGTGTCCGAAGCCCACGCCCTGCTTCTTCTTGCCGTACATGCGGCGCATGAGCGAGTCCACGTCGATGAACGTGACCGCGCCCGAGCCGGGCAGTAGCGGCGCGCGCCGCGCGAGCTGGACCAGGAACTCGCGGGAGACGGCCTGGAGTTGGCGAACGTGCCCGTGGGTGAACATCCGAAGAAACGAACCCAGCGTTGACGGCGCGTACACACCACCGAACAGTTCAGCCATGCCGCCGTGACGCACCACGTCCAGGTCGTCGATTGAGTCGGCCCCGGTCACCATGCCCGCCACGATCGTGGCGACCTTGCCCGAAGCGTTGGCTCCCTTGTCCGTGGGCACATGCAGCCGATCTCGGACGATGCCGAGCAGATCGCACGACTCAGCCAACCGCATCACCGGTTCCAGCCCCGCGTGCGACACGAGAGCCGGATCGTCGAACGCTGCCCGGACCACGGCAGCACTGTGTAGTAACCTCACCCGCGAGGTGCCCTCTCGAACCGGAAGATCTGAGCCTGAAGAACTTTGATCTTTCCAGTTCAGAGGGCATCATCGCGTCCGGCGCGCTGTCATCACACCAATCTCATCGGTGGATCAAGGCTAAGCCTTGATCCACCGACCCGGTTTCCGATGGGCGCCCGTCGCCGTTGGTGATCTTGCGGTCGATCGCTGGGTATGGTGGGTGGGCCGGTCTGGTGTCCGGGTCCTCGTGTCGTCCGTTAGGGCTGGTGGGGTTGGCCGCGTGGCCGCCATATGTCGTGTGTGGACGGTTAGGCGGGTGGTGCGTGTGCCGCGTTGAACAGCCGGTGCCAGGGGTGTTGCCAGGGCCAGTGTTCGGGTAGGTGGATGGTGACGCCGCGGGCGTGACGGGCGATCCGGCCGGCGAGGTTGATCAGGTGCCGTCGGATCGTGGCCGCTCGGGCGGTGGCGTAGCGGCGTCCGGTTAGTGTCGCGGCGGTTCGGGTGAGGTTGTGCGCCATGGCTATGCAGGTCAGCCAGGCGTTGTTCGCGTCGAACCGACCCGAAGGCAGGTGGGCCAACGGTCCGTCGATGAGCTCGGCGAAGACCTGCTCGATGACGGCGTGGCCGCGGTGCTGCTCCTCGGCCTGGACCAGGACGAACGGGCTGTCGGTAAACGCGGCGTGGTAGCGCCACATCGGGAACAGTTCGCCCTGCGCGTCGGCCGTGGTTTTGTTCAGGTCGGGGATGCGGCGCACGATCAGTCGGGCGGTCACCGCGTCACGGGCAGGCTTGTCGAACGCGGTATAGGTCGTCTCGGCGATCTGGGCGCGGGAGACGAAGCGTTGCTGATCGTCGTCCCAGATCGGGTGGGGATACTTGATTTCGACCCAGGCGTCGTCGGGAATGGCCTCGATCGCCTCGCGGACCTTCTTATCGATCCGGATGGTGACCGAGAACCGGACCCCGCCCCGCCGGGCGGCGGCGATCACCTTGCGGGAGTAGAACGCCGAGTCAGCCCGCAGTACGATCTCGCCGCCAGCTGATGTGGGCCGTGTGGCGAGGACGGCTTTCGTGGTGGCGATGGCCTCGGCGACCAAAGACCCGGCACCTCGGGCCGACCCGGCATTGCCGGCCCGCAGTTGGGTGGCGGCGATCACCGGGGCCGCGTCCGGAGTGCTGATCGTTGCCACCAAAGGGTTGTAGCCGCGCAGCAGCACCTGGTATCCGCCGACTTTCGCGTGTCCGAAGCCCACGCCCTGCTTCTTCTTGCCGTACATGCGGCGCATGAGCGAGTCCACGTCGATGAACGTGACCGCGCCCGAGCCGGGCAGTAGCGGCGCGCGCCGCGCGAGCTGGACCAGGAACTCGCGGGAGACGGCCTGGAGTTGGCGAACGTGCCCGTGGGTGAACATCCGAAGAAACGAACCCAGCGTTGACGGCGCGTACACACCACCGAACAGTTCAGCCATGCCGCCGTGACGCACCACGTCCAGGTCGTCGATTGAGTCGGCCCCGGTCACCATGCCCGCCACGATCGTGGCGACCTTGCCCGAAGCGTTGGCTCCCTTGTCCGTGGGCACATGCAGCCGATCTCGGACGATGCCGAGCAGATCGCACGACTCAGCCAACCGCATCACCGGTTCCAGCCCCGCGTGCGACACGAGAGCCGGATCGTCGAACGCTGCCCGGACCACGGCAGCACTGTGTAGTAACCTCACCCGCGAGGTGCCCTCTCGAACCGGAAGATCTGAGCCTGAAGAACTTTGATCTTTCCAGTTCAGAGGGCATCATCGCGTCCGGCGCGCTGTCATCACACCAATCTCATCGGTGGATCAAGGCTAAGCCTGAGACCGGGAGATGTCGTTTTCGATGGCAAGCGGAACTGCTACGGTGTAAAGGCGCCGATCCAGTGCACAACAAGGTCGCCGATGAAACCTCGTGCGTCGTGAAGCGACATCGTGCGTGTCGGCGGTGGTCCTGACGTACGCGCGTGGCGCGCGTCGGAACCGCTGACATCCTGCCGGTTGGCCGAACCGGTGAACATGCTCTGATCCTGTTTGGTCGCCCACCCATTGTCTTCTATCTTGGCTGGCCTGATGTTGTCTCGGATGATCTCGTAGACCTTGTACAGGTCCACCCAGTTGGGCTCGGCTTTGCCCATGATGGTCAGCGCCTCGGCCACGTCGGGGTCGTTGGCGGCAACCGCCAGGTACCTGGATCCCGGTAGCTGTGGATTGGGCACCGCGCCGCCGTTGCGCGTCACGGTCGCGACCGCCGTAATCTTTGTGCGAACTTCGAAGACTTCCGATACCGCGATAACCGTTGGTGTGCCGACCTGCATCCGAATCTCGACCGAACCCGGTTGTACAACGCTGTGCAGGCTCTCGTCGACGTGGTATCGACCTATCAGCTCCACCGGCCGGTAGCTGTTCGGACGCATGGCGCGGGCCATGCCGTTGACGCGCCGGAGTACTTCAGGTGCGATCTCGTAGAATTTACGATCTTCTGTGGGACTGCTGATCTCCGTCGCGGCCAGATAGTACTCGTCGCACTCCTTGACTACGCGAACGTCGCCATCGGGAATAGCTCCGCCAGCGCTTCGAGATCGAACTGGTGCCCCTTTAGCCAAGCCTTGACAGTCACCCCGTTGAGGCTACCCGGGTGGACCCGTTGTGTTCTCGCGCGGCCAGCAGCGGCGGCTGTGGACCAACATTCCGTTCAGGCATTCACTCATCGGCAGATCGGGTTGCCTGACGCGCAGCGGGTGCGCGAGCACCCCGGGCGGTGCAGTCCACGGTCGGTGTGTTGGGATGATCAGCGAATGGAGTTCACGCTCGATCCACCCTACGGCGTTGGCCCGTTGAGGCTCGGAATGACGCCAGACGCGGCAAAGGCGGCACTCGAATCGCTCGGCCCGTTAGAACCGACCGCCTACGGGGAGCTGGCCGTACACCTGCCGAGCGGGCTCGGGATCGGAGTCGGCTTCGGCGTTGGACAGACGCGAGACCGAGTTAACGCGATCGAGCTGTGGCGTCCGCATGAGCGGGACGTAGTTCGCTACCGAGGCGTCAACATCTTCGGCTCGCCGGCGCTGCAGGTTGTAGAGCAGCTCCGTCATCACGTTGACCTCGTGGCGAACGAGGACGGTAATGGGTTCACCGCGCGAGAGGCATACCTCGCATTGTGGCGGCCGATCGCAGCGGATGACGACCCCGATGAGACGCAGGGCTACTTCTTCCAATCGGTTCTGATAGCCCGGCCAGGTTACGACGACACTCCTGCCGAGGCCGCGGCTCGACAGAACAGTGACCGTGAACCCGGCTACTGACTCCCCCCAAAGCCGACCTACGAGGACGCCTCCCACCGCGATGCCGACGACATCCGTTCAGGGCAGTGCCCGGCACACGCTCATCGGCATTATGCAGGTAATCCTTGTCGGATGGCTTGGACCGCCGTGCTCTACCGGAGTTGCGGGGCGGGGACGTCCAGGGCGGCCTGATGCCGGGTCGGGCTGGCATGATCAGGCAATGAGCCGCGGAGACTTTCCCTTCACTCCCAAGACGTCACGAGATCTCGAAGTCGGCGACTTCTGGACGGTCAAGCTCCCCGACGGCCAATACGGATGCCTACAAGTCACCGAGTTGGCCCACGAAGGGCCAGGTAGCCGATCGACGCTTGTGGCGGGGGTCGTCGACTGGTGCGGCGGCGAGCCTCCGACGTCCAAAAGCATCAGCGGAAGGCGAATCCTGGAACAAGGCCTGACTCGAATCGAGGCATTCACTGAGGCTAGAGCTGAAGTGCTTGGGCGAGTCGTGGTGACCTACAATCGAGTGTTTCCGTCGCACTACCGGGGTCCTTTCCCTGTCGGCACTGTGCACCGGGTCTGGGGATGGCAAACCCTCCGGTCCGTGGTCGCCAGCACGCTGAACGACCGATCATGATCCACCACCGAGTTCGCGCTGGGCTCCTCCCATCCGACCTCGGCAGGTTGGCGCAGCCGAGTCCGACCGCGCTCTTTTCGGCACGACCGCGCTCCGGTCGCGGCAGATCGTTCCGCGCGTACGGTGACGTCTGGTGGCGGCTACGCCGTGGACCGATCAAGGTTGGAGTTCGATCCAACAGCCGGCGGCGCTATAGTGGCTGCCGCTACGAGTAAGGTATAGATCGCGCAGGTCAGCCGAGATATTCACAGTCCTTGCATCGTGCGGTCGCCACGAGATCCCTACGGCTCCCGGCGTTGCTGGCGATCTGCTCGCCTGCTCCGAGCCGCTCCCAGGCGTTCGGTTCGTCCACGATCTCGCCCCAGCGGTCGAAGTCGGGGTCGTCGCCTTTGTGAGCGCAGCCTTCAAGGTGTGCGATCGTTCGCGGGCTCACCAAGATCCGTCGCGTTGACGGACGGCTGGCTCGACGACCGTGCTCGCACTGGTTGAGAGGAAGATCGCAAAGTTCGCATCGCTGGTCGGACGACATCATGCGCATACGTTAGCGACGACCTACGACAGTGACGCCCAGTCGCCGACCTGGAAGTGGCCGGAGCGACGTTTCCCCAGGGGACCTGCGCGGCTGCCGGATCTCGAACGAGTCACCGCCGCCCAAACGGCTCCCCATCTTGCCTGCTTGATCGGCGGGCTCACCCGAACGTCCAGACAGCCTCTCCGTACTCCCGCAGGCGCATCGTCGCGGCGACCGGGTCCACTCCCCCACGAGCCGCCCGCGCGATCCCGCCAAGCCAAGCCTGAGCCTCCTCCGCCGTCGCGACACACTCCGATTTGGACTTACGCCCTGCCCGCGGCGCGCAGGTCCAATTAGGACGGTCGGCCGACCCGCGGGTATTCCGGTGGCCGCATGCCCGGTACCGGCAATGGTGCCCCGCCCAGGTAGAGGATGAGCAGCCACAAGTAGCCGGCCGCCACCACGCCCTCGAGTGGGCCGGACCGCGCACCGATGAGCAGAGTGAGCAGAGCGACGAAGACGACCACCGTGGCGGTCCGGCTGAGCCGGGGCCGACCGGGCGCGGGCCGGGCCGGCTGCGCCCCCTTCGGCGGTAGCCGCCTGGCCGACCCGCTCGGCCACAGCCGACCGAAGCCGGGCACGTCGATGACGAAGGGGCCGCGCCCGGCCCGACGGACCTCGACCATGAGCTCGTCCTCGATGCCGGGCACCCAGGGCTCCCACATCACCCGCTGGCAGTACGGCTGACCGTCGTCCACAAAGGAGAGAACCGGGATCCCGAGCACCTGGCTGCGGCCGTAGACGTACGCGACCCGGGCCCGATGCCGTCGGGCCGGTGCCGCACTGGCCCGTTGCCACTGGACCGCCCGCCACAGCCACAGCAGGGCGGCCAGCGTCATCACCACCAGCAGGACGATCAGGCTGACGGTCGGGGTCGACGTCTCGTCGATCTGGTCGCGGTGCTCGGGGTAGACGAGGTCGGGGTGGGCGGCCGAGGTCCGGATCCGCACCGCGGTGCCGACCGGGTAGTTCGCGCCGTTGCCGACCTCGAACTTGCGCCGCCGGTCGACCCCGTCCCGCCCGTGCCAGGTGACCTCGATGACGTCGGGACGTTTGGCGCGCACCGTCATGCCGACCACGGTCGCCGTGCCCCGGATGGTCGCAGCCTCGTAGCCGGTCTCGTAGGCCACCAGCCAGGTCCTGAGCGAGACGGCCAGGACGAGGCTGAGCCCGAGGACGACGGCGACGCTCACGGCCGCCCATCGGCGACTGTGGCTGGGGTAGGGGAGCACCGGCCCATGGTCGCCCATCCCAACCACCCGTGGCGACCCCGAGGCCCGGTACCGGGTCAGAGCAGCTGGGAGCGGCGTCACACGGCGCGCTTCAATGGTCCCGAGATCAGGCCGAGTTCGGTCAGGTAGCTCACCGTGCGCCGCCCGGACCAGCGCCGGGTCTCCTGGAAATGCGGGTTGGCCGTGGCGATCTTTGTTTCGGATGTCGGCTCGGTCAGCCCGCGCTTGTCGCCGCGCTCAAGACGGCTTGCGGTGTGAACCAAACGCACGCATCTCGACCATGACCGGACGTCTCTTTGACGCAGACTGTCATGACCCGCAGCGCAGAGGATGCGGCATCCGGGTGCCTTCATCTCGATCAACATGCCAAGTGTTCTTGTCCCGGTTCGCCGATTCAGTGAAGATCGTTCGTCGGCTTTCCGGCCGACGAGCCGGCGTCCAGCAGATTGGCTGCTTCCTCGACGATCGTTGCGAACTCGTCAGGTGGGATCCTGGCGACGAACACTTTGCCCAACTCCTCCGGGAAGCGATGGCTCGCGCGCCAGAAGCGGAAGACGATCATCAGGTCCTCTTCCAAGTAGGCATACATCGACACGTTGTCGACGATCTCGCTCCACCGCATGAACCAGAACTGCTCCCGGAAATCGGTCTCGTCCTCGTGCAGCAACCAAAAGATCTCCTCCGGCGCAAGGCCCGGGAAGGGGCAAGGCCTGACGTCGCGTTGGCGGACCCGCTGCGCGTCCCACTGCATGTACCGAGAAAGAGACGGGACGAAGGCGACGTTGTCGTCAGTGGTCAGCCATCTGCCGGCCGCCCACAGGTCAACGACGCGGAGATCTGGCGGCGTGATCTCGCCGACTTCCACCGCGAACGTCGCTCGGTCACCGAATCGCCGTGTCACCAGGCAGCGAGGCTAGCAGTCACGCGACACGGTAGCTGGCAGTCAACGTCTGCCTACGCGATGCACTCGCATCGACAGATCCGGATGCCACCTGATCACGATGCTGTAACGGTGCGTAGTCGGTGAGGCTGTAGCCGTGGCCGTCGTCTCATCGTCCGCCCGCCGGCAGGCAGCTCTGGAAGCATCGATCGTTCTACACACGCCGTCGTACACGCCTCTGCACGGGAACCCGCACGCCGACAACGATTCAGATCATTCCCGACGACGGCTGGGCGAGATCTGATATCTCGCCACCCGCCCTGCGACGACCAGCAATCTCTTGGCTCCAGAGTTTCTCGGCGTGACCAGCCACCTCCCAACACGCCAGCCTCTGGCATCCCGGGCAAATCGATGTGATCCGCAGGCGCTGCTGGTCGAACTATAGGTTTACGGCTGTGGGCGCCGCCGATCTTGGAGATCCACAGCCAATTCGCTAAGACCGTCGTCACCACCTGCGCCACTCGTCCGTGATCCCATGTCAGGATCACAATGACGCCCAGCGAGCGCATCCACGTCGATCCCGGCGTCGTCAAGAACGTCCTCGATGTACCCGCCAAGCCTGTCGCGACACTGCGTATGGACCGGATCGCGGTAGATCCGGACGCGTTCGCTTCGTCAGCCGTCCCAGGGCAGTCGACGGACGAGTTCGTCGTACGGCGGTGTCATGCCCCGGGCAGCCATGATTCGCACCTTCTGCAGGTTGGACAGCGACAACAGCGGTGTGTAGTCCAGGTCATCGACGATCAGGGTGTGGAGGAGGAGACGCTCGAGCTGAGGCATACGGCTGAGAAAGGCGAGCGAGTGGATGCGAACATCCCGTGGAGTCATCCAGTTTCCGCCGAGCTCCAGGCCCGTGACCGCGCGCATTTGGCCGATGGGGGCTCCATCAATAAGTCCACGCAGGCCCTCGACCTCGAGCGTCTGCACACGTTGGAGACCAGCAAGCGGAGCCAAGCTGCGGACTTTGGAAGCTCCGGCGAAGCGCAGGGTACGAAGCTCGGACATTCCACTGATAACCGAAAGGTCGTCATAGTCGCCCCACTTCACCTCTAGCGAAGTCAGTTGATGTTGTTTCGACAGCGCGTCGAAGAGGCGCTTAGGTGTCCGCGTGGCAAAGCGCAGCGACCGGATCGGAGTGGGTCCCGAACTGAAGAAGTCAACCCATGCGTCAACGACTTGGCTTACGCCGTTCTGAGTATTCGGAACCAAGCTGGGTCGCCGCAACGATGACTGAAGCCTCACCGGCGTACTCGCTGACCTCGACGACCTCGACCACCTGCCCTGCGTGAGCCGCCCCATCAAGTGACACGACGACATCGTTGCAGCAGGCCTCATGGCGTGCACAACCGCGCCGAGCAGACATCCGGTCATCGGCGTGAGCGAGCACCCGATCCAGGCAGTTCGGCAGCGATAGCCTGTTCGGTCGGTGGCTCGGGTGGCTGGCCGTTTCGGCGGCCAGCCAGCCTATCCCGAGGCTGGGTGGCCACTACCACGAAGAGGCGCTGGGACACCATCGAGGTCTGGTAACGGCCCACGTCCTGCAAGCAAGGAGTCCCGCAGTACCACTGGCCAGCACGGACCTCGGAGTCAGTCATCTACGTTCGCCGCCTGACGCTACGACCGAGCACTGCCAGCGCCGCTCCAGTCACCGAACCAATCGCACCGATGGCCGCGTAAATCAGCCCACTGGCCGCCGGCACGACGACCCCAGTGCCGACCAGGGCAAGGATCGAGCCAATTGCCGCTCCCGTTAAGATCACCGCGAGACGAGACTCCCGATATCCGCCTTCGTCGTCAGTCGGGGTAGGCGCGATGCCCGCCGGGTCAGTAAATTCCATGATGTTCTCCTCGCACGTTCGCCGGGCGGTTGCCACCGAGACGGCCATGTGGCCGGAGTGCTTCGGCTAGGTGGGAAGTATTTGTGAATTGCGCCCCAGGGAATCGCATACGTTGCGTGATGGATTCGCCACTATGCGTAACGGCGGCGCTGCCCTGGCTGCATCACCGGTGGAAGAGCACCCAGCAACGGCAAGTCGGACGAGCGCCATGCTCGTCAACGACCTGCAGCTCGTGCGGTCCCTCCCCGGGGAACCGTGCCGCTGTCGATGAGCACCCGGGCGACGCCGCTGACAACGGCGATCCGCTTCCGATGATCGGACCTACCGCCGTGGGGCCAAACGGCTGCGCTGTATGCGCGACCTCGGCTCCGGCGAGAGTGGGCGGGCCACCTTTGGGACCGGATCCTCTCAGCCCTGATCAACGTGCACGTTCATCGCTGCCAGATGCGGTCATCGGGGCGCTCGGCGCTCGAAGGCCGGTCACAGCCGCGCGTTACCCGCGACTCGGTCGGGCAGTCGCACGGGACGTAGACATGAGCCGGTGAGAGCGGTTCGCCTGTGTATGGACTAAGAATGCGCGAACAAACCTTGTCCAGACCCGCTAGACGCTTGCAGCGTCGGCGATTGCGATGGCGCGCTGCATCGGCTCACTCCATGTGATCAGGTCCTGCCATCGCAGCCCGCACGAGCGCAGGTGCGCCGTCAGGAGGTCCGGCGCTGTCTCGTCGAACATCGGAAACCGGAGCGAGTCGGCCGCCTCGGGAAACAGTGCGTCAGCCGCAGCCTGCTGTCGGACCCGTTCCATGACGATGGGGTCGTTGCGCGCGTCTCTGACAACTGCGGCGAGCTGCCGCCATGCTGGAATCACCTCATGTAGCCGCCTCGGCGGAACCGTTTGCAGCATGTCCTCGGCGGTCTCCACCCAGGGTCCCGGCAAAGTCGCTCGCATGGCCATTTGATCAGGTCTGGGTCGTGTTGATGCCAAGCAGTTTGAGGGGTCGGTCGTAGCTGCGGGCGTTGTGGCGTAGGGCTTCTGCGATGTTGTCGACGCCGGATTGGCGGAGGACGCTGGTCGCGAGATTGCGCACGCCGGCCATGACTCGTGGGGCGTTGCCGGTGCGGGCCTGGCTTTGGTCCTCGCCCCAGGTGACGTCGCGTACGTGGTGGAGCCGGTTCTCGATCGTCCAGTGCCCACGGGTGAGGGTAATCAGATGCGCTGGCCCGGCCAGGCGCTTGGGCAGGCTGGTGATCCCGTAGACAATCTCCTTGCTGGTACGAACTCCGTCCAGGCCGGCTCGGTCGCGGCGGAGCCGGAAGATCTGGGCGGCGTGGGGGAATTCGACCCCTTTCGCGGCGGCGACTCGGATCGCGCGGGTCTCGATGCGGCCGTGGCCGCGGTTGCTCTGGCACGCGCTGCGCTTGGCGAAGGCCGTGTCCGGTCCGGCCAATGCTTCCTGAATCCGCTCGTAGAGGGTGGGCTGGTTGGCCTTCACGATGAACAAGTAGTGCGCCTGCTTGGTGGTGACCAGCCATTGCGCGAACGTGACCTGTGTATGCATGGCATCGGCAGTGACCCACGACCCCGGTCAGGTCCAGATCGGTCAGCAACGGTTGCACGGCGGTGATCTCGTTGGACTTCTCGTCGACCTGCACCTGGCCGAGGACGATCCCATCGCTGTGGGTGACCGCCGAGACCAGGTGCGGGGCGCGACTGGTCGGGTCGGCGTGGACGCGGGCACCACGCACGGTCTTACCGTCCAGCGCCACTGCAGCCAGCGTTTCGCTGTCAGGCTCGGGCCGAGGACGACGGGAGGCCAGGAACGCGGCGAACAGCCGGTCCACCTCGTCGGCATCGACGAGGCGCAACGCCCGCCGCACGGTGGCCTCATCCGGTGGCACCCGCCGGCCCAGACGGGTGTTGTGGCGGATCCCCAGCCCGGCCAGGACTTCCTGGGAGGCGTCCGCGAGCCACTCGCCGATCGCGGTGAACGAACGGGCACCGGTCAGCACCGCCGACGCGGCCAGCGCCACCAGCGATGCGATGCCATGGCGAACGCCCCGCCGTTTGCGCGGGTCGGTCAGCGCGGACAGAAACGACAGCAGCCCGACGCCCCCACCCGAGGGATCAACACCCGCGCCTACGGCGGCCTCGGCACGGCGGACCAGCGACGGCATGGCAGACTGCAACATCAGCGGAGCTCCTTGCGGCACAGGTGATCTAGTCAATCCCGTACCTACAGGAGCTCCGCCTTCCGTCTACTCAGGACGCGCCGAACCCATCAAGACCATTTTCCACACCAAGGAACGACCCCACCAGAAGCGTTCAAGCAACGGCGACAACCATCGATCTCCTCAGTCTGAACCAGACTTTGCCGGGGCCCTGGGTCTCCACCAAGCTGATGTCGTCCCGCTCGACGAAGAGTAAGCAGTCGGGTGTCGTCGACAACCGAGCCGGGATTCGGACCTGGCGCGCGGCGGCGAAGCCGATCGCTCGCCAGCGGGCCCACACGGGCTCCAATGCGTCGATCTCAGCCGACGGGTCGTTCACCAAAGCCTCGAGAGGAGCCAGGGCCTCACTCGTCCGCGGCGAGGAGAACCGTTCCGGGAACGTGTTCCAGTCGCCGCTGTACCACCGAAAGGCCGGACCGTCGAGTTCGTGCGCCGCAAGCATGGTCGCCCGTGCTCGGCGCCGCTCGTAGTCAGCCTGGTCGCCGGTGTTCAATGCGTAGTAGCCGTAAACCTCATCGACCCAGAGCGTGACCGCGTAGAACGGGCCGGAAAGTTCACGCGCACGGCGTTCCAATGCCTCTTCGAAGTCCCTCGCAACAAGGCGAGCGAGCTCGAGATCGGGGACGTCCACCCGTGCGATGTTCATGCCCACTCCCTCGACCACGTCAGCCAGGCACCTCTCGGCTCGGACTCTACGTCGCCGCCTGAGCCGTCGCTAACCGCACATTTCGCGCGGATTGTCGCTACAGCAGCCGGTCGACCCGAACCGCTCTCTACGCACTCGGTACGGACCGCGCGGAACGGTTTTGACCACCAGACCTTTGACTTGCAGAGCGCTGGGGCGCGCATCTGTTCGGCCATCCGCTCGAGCTCGGCAGTCGCCGCCGCGGGCGAGGCGGTGTTGAGCCCGCTGTGTGCGGCCGTCGGACTCCGCAAGAAGCGCCGCAGCATGGACACTAGTAGCCCTTCCGGCAGAATCTGCAATGCGAGGGACCGGCGGCGTCGGCATGGCGGGTCAGGTTATGCCGGATGAGGCGGATCATGCGCGGACCGCGTCCGGATCCACGGACCGGTCCGACTCGACAAGCACCGCGTCGTCGGCGCCACTGTCCACAATGCGGGCCCAACTGGTTTGGCTCGAGCTCCCCTCGGCCGCCGACCGGCCCTGTTGCATCGCGCGAGCCCTCCGCCTCGACCACTCCGGGCCACTGACCCGCCGCTCTCACATACAGGCAACGCGTCACCTGGAAATCACCACAGCGCTGACCGGCAGCGGCAGACCGGTCTGGGTGTTGCTCTGCCAAAGCTGGATGCCGGTGCCGTCAAGTTCGAGCCCCAACTCCAGGTTCGTGACCGGATGCCCCTGGCTCAACAGCAGCTGCCGCACCGCGTCTAACGACACCGGGTAGTCAGGCATGAGGTTGATGCCGGCATAGCGCACCTCATCGGCCTTGACAACGACGATGCGGCAGACCCGATCTCGATCGTCGTACTCCACGACGAGGCCGTCATCCCAGAACAAGTCCTCGACGGGCTCCTTCGAGTCAGGCGGGTCGATGTGTGTCATGGCGTCGTGGAGCCGCCGGCGAACGTCGGCTCGGGACTCGCCGAGTGCGACCAGGTCGATACCGTGACCGGGTCTGGCATCGTGCGAAAACACCGGCGGCTCGGCCGCGCCGCCCGGCACCATCACGATCTCGCCCAACTTGTGCGCCGGCGCATAAACCGTCACGGCCTCAACGGTAGCGTCGGACTCGTTTGACGGGACGTAAAGGCTAACGTCACTTTCGGCGAACGTCCAACCGCTGTCCGCCCGATCGAGTCGCACGCCCGCGCGCCTAAGGGAGCGCCGCGAAATTAGGTGGTCCGTTTTGGTGTGGATGCCTTGTCTGGTGGGGTATCGGGTAGTGGTCCACAATGCACGGTGTAGTTCCACTCGCCGTGGAAGGTATGCCTGGCAACGGGTAGGGCCCTCACCTGTGCGTCGGTGTATCTGATGCCGGTGGGATAGATGCCGGTGTCGAGGACGGCGTCGACAGTCAGGCCGGTATCGGTGGTGGTGGCGGCGATGGTCTCGACGACGACCTGGTAGTCAGTCAAGGGCCGGCCGCGCCAGTTGATGGAAATGAACGAGAACAGCCTGTGCTCAATCTTGTTCCATTTGCTCGTCCCTGGCGGGAAATGGCACACGGTGATGTCCAAGCCGGTTACGGCGGCCAGGGCAGCCAACTCGATCTTCCAGGCACGCAGCCGGCTGCCGTTCGAGCCGCCCGAGTCCGCGGTGATCAGCAGACGTGTCGCGGCCGGATACCGGATTCGCCCGACGCGTTGCCACCACAAGCCGATCGTGTTGACCGCGAACTCGGCCGTGTCATGGTCGATACCCACGGACACGAACCCGTCGTTCGCGGCGAGGTCGTAAACGCCGTACGGGATCGCCCGGGGCACCTGCGGCTGGGGGAAGTCGTGGCCGTTGACCGGGACCGGCTGCCCGGTCGGTTGCCACTCCCGGCCCTTGTTGGCGTACTCACCGACCAACTCCTTCTTCTTCGTGTCCACGGAGATCACCGGCTCTCCCGCATCGAGGAACTCCTGCGCCAGGCTGTTGATGTGCCCGAACTGGGCATCGCGGTCTGGGTGCTGGTCGCCCTCCTTCGTCTTGAACACCGACTGGAGCCGGTACCCCGTCTGCTTCAGCAACCGGGCCACGGTCTTCTTACTCGCCCGGAAACCCCGCGCGACCAAACCGTTCGACAACTGGGCCAATGACTTCGTCGTCCACCGCAACGGCGACATCGGGTCACCCCGCGTCTCCGGCGACACCAACGCCTCCAACGCGCCCACGATGCCCGGCTGGGTCTGCTCGACAGTTGGCCGACCAGCACCGACCGCCCGGACCCGCACATCCGCCTCGGCGCCAGCCCGGATCTCGGCCACACCCGACTGCACCGTCGTGCGCGACGCGCCTGACACCCTGGCCACCAATGCGATCCCACCCCGGCCCAGCGCCTCGGCCTCCGCACCCAAGACCAGCCGCCACTGGCGCTCGTTCAGATGGGGCCGCAACACAGCCAGCTTCCCCGCCAACACCTCATCGGTAACAATCGCCACGAACTGACAACGAAACGATCATGAAATCGACGGACCAACTAAATCAGCGCTGAGCCCTAAGCTCCGCCACGACGCGTTCGATCGCCCCGTGAAGCGGCACGCCGCGAAATGTCACGTCGCTCGGATCAGGAATTTCAATCAGGTACAAGCCCTCGTCCGGGCCGCACGTCAGCATCAACTGTCGTCGGTCGTACTGATCGGTGAGATCCGCCGACCAGGCCCCACGACGGAACGCTCGGTACGATCCGAACTCCGCGTGTAGTTGCTCACGGGCAGTGCCGAAGCGCAGCGGACCGACACCAACACCCGGCTCGAGGTCCCACACCTCACGAATCACGCCGACAGCCTATGCGGCCTTCCTCAACGACTCCTTTACTCGGTCGGGTTATGCTTCCAGCGACCTCGACAAACAGACCTGAGCACGCCGCTGACCCACATAACGACTGGGGGTCAAGGGGTCGTGGGTTCAAATCCCGCCGTCCCGACGCAGGTCAGAGGCCTTCTCCGTATCGCGGAGGGGGCCTTTTCGATCTTGTACAGCAGCGTTTGTACAGCAGCCGACGGGGACCCAAGCCCCTCCGGATGGCGCGACACGGATAGCGGACCTAGGCCGACCCAAGCGCGGCAACCATGCCAGCCGTGGTGAAGGACTCCGGTTGACACATACGTGTCACATCGGGACTCACGCCGCACGCCCGAGCGCGTTCGTATCCTCCAGGTCGGCGGGTTCCGGGCCCGGCTTCCTGAGTACCGTTAGTCGTGTGACGGACCTTGCCCACGTAACGGGGATCACCGATCCCCTGGAGCGTGCCAGAACGGCCTGCCGCCTCATCGGGGAACTCCAGGTGGCCATAGAGGCTCTGGCCCATGTTCGTACGGCGACGCTTGACGAGCTTGTGGCCGCCGGCATGCCCCAGAGCGAGATGGCAGAGCTATTCGGGGTGTCCCGCTCGCGCATCTGTCAGTTGCTGGCCCGTGGCGGCGCCGACTAAGCGCACCGCCACCGGTCCGCCGTCGATGGTGGCGAAGGCTTCGAGAACCGCATTGGCCATATCGCCCGATGCGCATGCTTGAACCGCAGCGAGTGGCCACCAGGCGACGTCCGTCGTTTCCGTCGACGCCTGGGCCGTCCCTTCCACGACTAGTCCGTGGAAGATGGAACGCAGGAACATCCGAGCAGGGTTCTTGTACATGCCGACCAGACGGATCGCGCCAATCGTGATGCCGGTCTCCTCGGCCACCTCTCGGACCACGCCGTCACTCAGAGATTCGTCCGGTTCGATGATTCCGCCCGGCAGTTCCCAGGCGCCGTTGTCTCTGCGCCGAATCATCAACACCGACCGGTCGGAATCGGTGACAACAGCGGCAACCGAGAGTGCGAATTGATGTGGACAGACGTCCAACGGAGCCATACCGAGGTTTGAGCGGGCGGCGCAGCCCTTGCAGGGTAACAATGTCACTGATGGCTCCCTTTTGGACTGTCCACTGTGCTCTCTGAGATCCAGCGCCCGACAGTGGTACGTGGGACGCCGGTTAATTCGGTGATGCGCCGATAGGGAACGCCAGCCTCCGCAGCCGCTATCACCAGCGGACGGACTCCAGCATCCAGCGCTGCAAGCCGCTCCACAGCCTCGATTCGTGCCTTGCCTGGAGCGATCAGTGCGCGGACCGCCACCGACCGCACTTCCTCCGGTTGGGCCGGTTGCGGGTGCCGGGCCCCCTTCCGGGTGTTGGGGCCCCGCGCCGAGCCGGGCCCGGGGACGTCGGAAGCTCTGTCGATCCTGGCGTCCTGGAGGTCTGGGAGAACGCCGGCCGCCTTGGCTATATCGCGGGCCGAGACCGGCCGCTTCTCACGTTGAACGATCGCGCCGAGTCGGATCTTCTTACTGGCCCTGCCCATGTTCCTCACGATACGCTCTTGTCCCAATCGGGACAAGTGTTCCCGAGCGGGACATGCGTTGACCTGGTCTTTTGCAGTGACCTATGAGTGCCATAGGCAGATCGGTGAGAAGTTTCTATACGTCTTCAAGGCGGGCCTGTCGGCCCGCTAGTGCGCTGTGGCGCCGCCCTCTGGCCTTCGGCCGCCGGGCAGCGCCACGCGCACGGGGATGGCAGCCAGCAACCACGAAAGAGCACATGGCAGCACGAATGCGGCCGGCAACAGCGACGAGCACCAGGGCGCCAACGACAACGCCTCCGGCGGCCAGGGCCCCGCCCTCGAACCCGGTTCACCAGCGAACAGCACGATGCAACCCGGAAGACCGCCGCCGGCGGCCAGGACCTTCGGCCCTGGACCCATAGATGGAGCCTCCGGCGGCCAGGGTGCCCCTGGAACCCGATAGAACTGCCTCCGGCGGCCAGGCTTCCAGCCCTGGACCAGGACGCTCCGGGATGGCCAGTTGGTCGAGTCCGTCAGAGGGAAAGAGCCGGCCAGACTGCGCCACGGTGGTCAAGGTCGTTCGTCCAGTGGGGCGCTCCACCTTGCCCACCGTGGCGCAGCCCGGCAAGAGCGAAACCCACGTGACGGGATGGACGGCCCAAAACCCCCGGATCGTAAAAATCAACCCCCATCAGACCGCCTGCCGGCGGCCCACCTTCCAGGTGGATCGGAGATCGAAACCATGGCGTCACGGCCCTGTTGACACCGCTGGGGTGGCGCGGAGACAACCGATGCCGAACTGGATCGTCAGACCGCAGATCCACATTCATCTCTTGCGGATTAAATCGACGTACCCAGCGACTACGTCAGACATCGCGCGGTTGAGGATGGGAAATGGCGAGATAAGCGCCTGGCCCGCAAGCGAAAGACTCTCGACGAACAATTCAAAAACCGAGTTTGCAGTTATTTGGAACTTGTTGGACGGCGGGACGATTCCTAACTCATGCCTAGCTAATTCAATGAAACGCTCCGTAGCCTCCCACACCGCCAATGGGTCTGAGGGCTTCGGTGCCCCTAGGGCCGCAATCACGCCGTCTGCTGCCTCTGACAGATCGTGCCCGCCAAGCAACTGCACCGATCCGTGGTTGGCCATGAATTCCGGCGTGACCTTCCCTACTTCCAGTGCATTGGTAATGGAGGCTATGTACGTTACGTACGTCGTCTGACGTTCGCGGTCCCAGCGACGTTGGTCCTCACGCCGTGTCTTCCGTCGATCAATCCATAAGGCCACGCTCTGGGCGATAAGAACACCGGCGAGCGCGAAGCCGCCCGCGAGAACCGGGATGCCCCACCATGGAGCAGTTTCTGTCATGGACGATAGTGTTCCAGGCTTGCCATCTCAGCCCCTGGCGGGCATCCATCGATCGAAGCGCTACGACCCGCCGCACTTCGGTCGGTGGCGACCATGTGGTGCAATGCTCCCAAGAGGTAACAATGAAGGGACCCTCATGGCCGTATCGTGGGACTCCGTCGTGGTGAGCGCCGCAGTCGCCGCAGGCGTCTCGGTTGCCGTAGATTTGGTCTTGAGGCCGCGCCTGGAGGTTCGCAAGGACCGATCACTTAGGCAGGCACGCGAGTTCGACGAGCTGTCGGCAGACCTCCACGCGCTCGTCTCTTGGCTGCGCGATATGCGCTACGTCGCTAGCTCGACCCTGATCGGTATGAATGCGGAGAATACTGTGGACCTGGCATCTCGTATTGGGAGCCTGGACTCGCGAGCGCTTCGGACGACTTGGCTCCCTCGGCCAGTACAGACCGAACTTCGCGCTGCCCTCGGCTTTTTGAGCGGTACCGTCGCAGCAATTGCCGGCATTCACGACGCCCCAGCGGTCCGCAACCTGCCAAAAGACGTTCAACTACCTATGATCATGGCACTGAAGGCCAGAATGATACGAAATCCGCCGGTATTAGCATCGTTTGATCTTGTGTTGTGCTACCTCGATACGCCGAAATGGAAGCTTCTGCGTAGGAAACGACTCGCTCGCATGGCGCGACGGCAGGTTGCATTGCGTCGCGGGAAGGCGACTGGCGCAAAGGTGAGTATCAAGGACCTATACGACGCAGTTGCAGCGGCAACTGGGGCCATGCTTGCCAGGGCGGAATCATCGTCGTCCGAACCGACGCTGTCCGAAGTTGCACCACCAGAGGCCGCGACGCAGGTTTCGTCTGCGGGCACCCCCGGGCCGGCCGTAGGTCCTGACGGGCTTCGAGACGTCCAGCCATGACACAGAGTCCGCGCCCACCCCCAGGACTCTAGGGCCTTTGCTCGATTCGCCCGGCCGGCGCACCAGAAGGTCAGCCAATGGGAAGGAGCCGTTTCGCTGACAACCCGAACGGTCAACGCCCAAACGACCGCCTGCTGGCAGCCCCACCCTCCGGCTGGACCCGAGATCTGAGGGCCGCTGTCACGGCACGGTTGACGCCGGAAGTACTGCAATGCAGTACAGCAGCCGGTCGACCCGAACCGCTCTCTACGCACCCAGTACGGACCACGCGGCAACGGTTTTGACCACCGCAACCACGCTTGCCGATCTCTGGGGGTCAAGGGGTCGTGGGTTCAAATCCCGCCGTCCCGACAGTGTGAGGGTTTCCGCAGGCCAGAAGCTTGCGGGGGCCCTTTTTTTCGTTCAAGATCTGGTTGTCGACGTCGAGCATGCCGCTGTTGGACCCCTTGACTCGACAGGTTCTGATGATCATGAAACCGCTTGATCTCGACAAGATCACCGATGGTTTGACGCCAACGTGGGCCGGATTCCTCCGCGACTGGGACCGGTCACTGCGGGCGGCAAACTATCCCGCCACGACCCGCTACAACTACATCCTCGCGGCCGCACAACTCGGTCGCTACCTCGCCGAGCACTCCCCCGACTCGGACGCCGACACCGCCGCCGCAGACCCGTGCGACGTGACGCGCGGGCACGTCGAATCCTTCCAAGCCTGGATGATCGAAACCCGGTCGGCGTCGACGGCCCTGAACAAGCACGAGGGTTTGCAACAGTTCTTCAAATGGCTGCTGATCGAGGACGAGATCGACCGTTCACCGATGGACCGGGTACGGCAGCCGAAGACGCCGCAGAAGCTGATCCCGATCATGAACGATGACGACACCCGCAAGCTGCTCGAGCTGTGCAAGGGTAAAGGCTTCCCACAGCTGCGCGATGAAGCCCTGATCCGGCTGTACTGCAACACTGGCGCCCGGCTGTCCGAAGTGGGCAACCTGTGCCTCGACGACGTCGACTTGGGCACGGAGTCAGTGCACTACACGGGAAAAGGCTCCCGCGACCGGCGGGTGCGGTTCGGACCTAAGACAGCCCGAGCCTTAAGCCGGTACCTGCGCGCCCGCGCCAAGCACAAGGGAGCCGAGCTGCCGCAACTGTGGCTGGCCGACCGCGGAGGTCGACCCCTGGCTCCCAACGGCATCAAAATCCGCCTCAAGCGACTGGGCCAGGCGGCCGGCGTGGGCGGTGTGCACGCCCACCGGTGGCGGCACACCTTCGCCCACGAATGGAAACTCGCGGGCGGCGACACTGGCGACCTGATGTTGCTGCTCGGTTGGACATCGGACGACATGCCCCGCCACTACGGGGCCAGCGCCGCCGCACAGCGGGCGCAGGACACCCAGCAACGGCTCGGCATCGGCGAAAGGATCTAGACCCGCTCGGGAACGCTTCGTGTCAAGGGCGCCTGAAAACTGACCCACTTTCGACGGTTGAAAACTGACCCACCTGGGTGGTGTGGGCTTGCTGGGTGTGGTCGGTGGTGGTGGTATCTCGTTCGCCGTGGTTGGCCCGATCCCGGGTGTGGCCCTGCGGCGTCCGGCCTGGTTGAGCGGGTCGGCCGAAGCGAGTCCTTGAAGGGGAAGCGAGATGGGTCATCATTACCGAGCGTGGCGGGAGCCTGTGGTTGATCTGGCCGTGGCGTTGCGGGAGCATGCCGCCGGCATTCATGCCCACCGCGCGGCGGTGGAGTTGTTCGTCGACCATGGAGTGTTCCTGGGCCGGCAGGCGTTTCGGGACGAGTTCGTTCGTGGCGTCAGAGGCTCGAGGGGCGCCTGTGTGCGGTGGGCCGCTGTGGCCACGGCGCTCAATCAGCACCGCCTGGCGTGTTCGGGCTCGGAAGAGGCGATCTTGAGGATTGCGGCAAGCCTGGGCGGTGATGTTGCGGTGCGGCTGAGCCATGTGCTGGGCGGGCTGGACACTGCCAACATGGGGCGGGTGATGGACGCGATCGCGGTGGCCAACAACGGCCGGCCGCATCGCTGCCTGCGCGTGGTTGAGGGGTAAGCGGCGGTGGACGTGGACATGATGAGCGCGGATGCGCCCGTGGTAAGGATCTGGCCGGTGCGCGGCCAGCCGGGCCTGTCGCCGGCGCTGCTGTGGGACGACTTGGTGCCCGGCCTGGCAAGCGCGGAGGGCGGGGTTCTGGCGTGCCCGTGGTGCGGGTTGTCCTCGAACCTGCACCTGGCCAGGACCTACTACGCCACGCCGGCGCCCGGCTACTGCCCGTCCTTCGGTGTGGACATCGACGTGATGGCCGCGATGGTGACCTTCCCGGGTGTGGAGGCGGCCCAGCTGCACGGTGCCAGCACCGGGGTGATGCTCACCATCGAGGTGTGGTGCGACAACGGCTGCCGCGGCCGCCTGGAGTTCCGTCAGCACATCGACACGCAGGAAGGCCTGGACGTGGTCGTCCTCAGCCTGAAGGAGCTGCCCGGGTTTCCGCCCGACTACTTCGACCCCGATGACGTCGACCCCGACGACGGCAGCGGCCCGATCACGGTCGGGCAGGCGGATCCGACCGAGCCACCGTTCTAAAGACGATCAACAACCGGTGGGCGAGCTGGCGGCGACCTTCGATTCCAAAGTCGCCGCCGGCCGTCACTGCCGCAGTCAGGTGTCGTTGCCGGGTTGTAGCGGCCTTGGGTACCCGGCCGAGGTCGCGGTTGCGTAGCCGGTAGCTGTCGCCTTTCAGCGAGATGACCTCGGCGTGGTGGACGAGCCGGTCGATCATCGCGGCGGCGACCACGTCATCGCCGAAGACCTCGCCCCAGCGGCCGAAAGGCTTGTTGCTGGTGACGATGAGGCTGGCCCGTTCGTAGCGGGCGGAGACGAGATGGAAGAACAGGTTCGCCGCTTCGGACTCGAACGGGATATATCCAACCTCATCAATTACGAGGAGTGGGGTTCGGCCGAGTTTGGTGATCTCGGCTTGTAGCCGGCCTGCGTGGTGGGCGGTGGCGAGGCGGGCGACCCACTCGGCGGCGGTGGCGAAGGCGACACGGTGACCGGCCTGGCAGGCCCGGATGCCCAGTCCGATGGCCAGCATCGTCTTGCCGGTACCGGGTGGCCCCAAAAATATAACGTTGTCCTTCGAAGTGATGAAGTCCAGTGTTCCCAGGTGGGCGATCGTCTCGCGTTTGAGGGAGCGTTGGTGGTCGAAGTCAAACTCCTCCAACGATTTGCGGGCCGGGAACCGGGCTGCGCGGATGCGGCCCTCCCCGCCGTGGGAGTCACGGGCGGACACCTCGCGTTGCAGGCAGGCTGCCAGGAACTGCTCGTGCGTCCACCCCTCGGCGCGGGCCCGGTCGGCCAGCCGCTCGACGCTGTCGCGCAGCGTGGGCGCCTTCAACGCCCGGGTCAGGAAAGCGATCTCGGACAGCGTCTGCTCCCGCGTCGGCCCGCCCGCCGGGGCCGTGGTGGTGGTCTCGGGTCGGCGGTTTGCCGATCCGCACGACTTCAACGCACAGTTGGCCGAGTTCCTGGCCCGGGCCAATGGGCGTAAGCGGCGCAGCCTGCAGGGCGCTTCGGCGGCAGAGCGGGTTGGCGCGGACCGGGCGGCGATGGGGCCGTTGCCGCCGATCGAAGTGGCGACGATCAGTTGGCGTAACAGCCTGATCCTGCCGCGCGACTACTTTGTGCGGCTGGACACCTGCGACTATTCGGTGCACCCGGGCGCGATCGGGCAGCGAATCGAGGTGACCGCAGACCTGGACACGGTGTCGGGATCATCCTCGCCGCCCGCCACTGCGAATACCCGGCCGTGAGCACCAGCACGGGCGGCACGGTCCTGCCGGACCCGACTTGGCCGAACCCCAACGCGATCTCCGCCGGCGGGAACCACAGCTCGCACTGAACGATCTCGCCCGGCTCGTACACAGTCCGACCCGAAGGATCCTGCGGCGCGTACACCGGCCGCAGCACCCGAACCCGCTCCTTGAGCACCGTCATGCCACGCTCCCAGCCAACCCGCTCCGCGATCACCGTCGCCGGCATCTGCGGGAACTCCTTCAACAGTTCCCGGATCCGCGGCTCGACCTCGTCCACAACCGAACCCGTCGCTGCCCGCTCATACTTCGGCGGCTGCGTCGAGCGCACCGCGTTACGGACCGTGTTCCTCGCCATATCGAGCTTCTTCGCGATCGCCCTGATCGACATGCGCTCCGACAGGTGCAACCGGCGGATCTCCGCCCACTCCTGCACTGTGATCACCCTCCCAGATAGTGGACGGGTACGGGTCAACATTCACCCGTCCAGAAGGGGTCAGTTTTCAGCCGCCGTCGACAAGATCCACAGACCCCGTCGGTGCGATCGGCGTCGTCGTGTTGAGCCTGGATCTGGTCGCGGAAGGTGATCGTGGTGGCGAAGAAGCTGCATCCTTCGCAGATGGTTTCGTAGCGGCAGCCGATTTCGGCGGGTCGTGTGCAGTAGCCGTTGCCGAGCAGTCGTCGGCTGGCTTCGGCGTGGAGGCGGCGCATGTTGGGGCCTTCGGCCTCGGCGGGCAGGGACGCGGCGTAGAGGGCTTCGACCTTGCCGGTACGGCGAAGTATTCGTCCGCTACGGTGCGGTCGGCGATACGCTCTGGCGTCATGGTCATGCTCATGGATTTGTGGCCGAGTAGGGCTGCGATGGCTAGGTGAGCGGTGTAAATCGATGTTCGCCGCGGCGACATGGCGAACATCGCGATTTTGTGGATTTGTGATTGTGGTGGGGTGTGGTTGGGTGAGGCGCCGAAGCAGCTGGACCTGTTGGATCCGGTGACCCGGTTCTGTGACGAGTCGTTGGCGGCCAGTTCGATCTACGGGTTCCTGTTCCGGGAGCGGGACCGGCTGTCCCGGACGAGTTGTTCACGGACCTGTTCGCGGTGATCGGTCGCCGGTCAGTGCGGCCGTCGGTGGTCGCGGTGGCAGCCGCGCCGGCAGCTCCACATTGAGTAGTAAATCGGACACTCCGAAATCATCGCCGACCAGCGCCGTCGATCAGGCGGCCGTGCCGACCAGCTGATCAGTTACCCTCGTCGAAGCGTTTACCTGCGACCATCAACATCCTCCGTACTACTCAGGTCCGGACCGAATCAGTCGAACTGCCTCGTCAATCCTCGCTGGCTCCGCAGGTTCACTGAATCGTCGAGCCAGCCCCTCGCGGAGGAACTCGCGAAGTTGATCGTCTGTAACCTCCGAAAGATCGCCGTCTGCGGCGGCTAGTAGCACAACGATCTCCCGCACAACGTCAGCATATTCATTCGGGTTCCCGGGATACACAACCTCCATCGGATCAG
Organism: uncultured Actinomycetota bacterium; assembly: GCA_963742855.1. Classification (GTDB taxonomy): domain Bacteria; phylum Actinomycetota; class Actinomycetes; order Mycobacteriales; family Micromonosporaceae; genus CAVUNP01. The sequence continues at coordinate 883,743 of CAVUNP010000007.1, forward strand.
CTTGCTCGAGCCCCTTGGCCAATGTATTCATTGTTTCCGAAAATCGCCTACGTAAAACCCGCTCGACAATTTCTAGCTCGGCCAGAGTGTCGATCAGCCAGAACGGAGAACTAAGCGACGCCTCCTCGCCCTCCAGCTCACCCACCTCATCTCGCCTCGAGAATTGTCTTGAAGACCGCGTTGCCATTTGGCTTCAACTGATACACGGCATATCCACCATTCCCGATAGGGACCAAGACCCTATCGGCATGTGCGGTATCCGCGATGGTACCGCTGGGGAAACCATTTGATTCGATCGACTTGCTTAGGTCCCGAACCCCCTGCTGGGCGGCTTGCACTGAATCAAATCCAGCGCGCGCCGCGCGCGGCGCATCGATATGACCCATGTTGCTGTTTACCACCTTCGTAGGGGTTGGAAAGCACGGCCCCGTGTTGTGAACAAGCACCGGCGCCGTGCCCGCTACCACATAGAGGCTTATTCAGGAAGGTTTCTCGTGCGTTTCCGTTGGCTGACGTGTCCAAATAGGACGCCGGTACGTTGATCGAATTGGGTCATCACACTCAATTCGGAACGGACCGGCGTACATGCAACATACCACGGGCTTCACCCGGGCTCAGATCACCGACCTGTGCGAACTGGTGTGGCAGGAGTTCCAACGGGTGCAACGCCGGCTGTGGCCACCCGTCCTGGGCCTGTTCAAGGCGGTCGCGGTGACGCTGACCTACCTGCGCCGCAATCGGGTGCAGGTCGACCTAGCGGAGACGTTCGGCGTGTCCCAACCGACGATCAGCCGGGCGATCTGTTGGCTGACACCGGTGCTCGGCACAATCCTGGCCGACTACGTACCGGTGGCCGAGGACCTCGACGAACGCCGCCAGTACCTGGTCGACGGGACGCTGCTGCCGTGCTGGTCATGGCGCGCCCACCCGGAGTTGTACTCGGGCAAGCACAAGACCACCGGCCGCAACGTCCAGGTCGCCTGCGACCACAACGGCCACCTGGTCTGGATCTCCGACCCGGTCGACGGCGCCCGCCACGACGCCCACGCCATCCGGACGTCCGGCGCCCTGGACACCTTCGACGACGGACGGTGGATCGGGGACAAGGGCTACGTCGGCCTCGGCATGCTCACCCCGCACAAGAAGCCCGCCGGCCGCGACCTGACCGAGCAAGAGAAGGCACACAACCGTGTCATCAACCAGGTCCGCGCCGTCGTCGAACGAGTCATCGCCAATTTCAAAACCTGGAGAATCCTCCACACCGACTACCGGCGACCACTTTCGACATTCGACCAAACGATCAGCACGGTCATCGCGCTGCACTTCTACAGGATCACCTGTGAATAGCCCTCATAGTACGTGTGGATGTCGGCGACGGTGAGGTTGTACATCGTTTGCCGTCCGGCGTTGTCGGCCACCGTTGTGACCGTTGCGACGCTCCCGTCGGAGGTTGCGAGTTCGTGGTTGGGGATTAGCTTGCCGGCGTCGGTCCACAGCTTCGTGGTCTTGTCCCAGAAGGGGTGGTGTTCGGTGGTGTGAAGTACGCTCTCCTCGCCGTCGACTGATCGCACTTCAACGTCGACTAGGTTCTCGTCCTCGTTGACGTGGTGGAACGTGACTTTGCGTGGCGTCCTCGGCATTAACCTGACGAGCAAGACCGGGTTCACAAGCTCCGCCAAGATCAGGCACGACTTCCAGTATGATCGGAACTTGTGCGGCGAATTCGGCTACCCCGGTGGAAGCCCCGGCATCATTCAAATGGTTCCATGACGCGTCGTGTTTGTGCCGTGATCGCCGCGATGATCTTCGCGGCGATCACGGCGTGCGATTCGAAACCTGCTGAGCCGCGGAACGGCGGACCCCTGAATATCGGTGGCGACGAGGGGAGGCTGTGCATGCCAAGCGATCGTGGTCGTCAGATGACAATCGGGATGGACGTCCTTCGCAACGGTGCGAGCACGGTAACTCTCACCAGTGCCGCGTTAGTCAACCCGATCGGTGTTTCGCTCATTGATGTGGTTGTGATTCCGGCGCCCGACGCTGGCAACGATGGCAGACATCAATTGGTCGGGAACTGGCCCACCTACCCACCTGGCCAAGTTGGTAAAGAGTGGGCCGACCGGCGGCCAGTCCCCGGCACTCGGATCGGCCCGAATGAAGAGATGGCCCTGGTCTTCGGAATCGAGGTCGCGGCTTCTGGAACAACGGACGGTTTGCGTGTCGTATACCAAACCGAATCGGGCGAATCCTACGCGACCACCACGTCAACTCACGTCGTCATCCAACCCACATGTATCGCGCAATCCGATTCGTAGTCCTCTTCGTCGCTGTCGGCTTGCTCCTGAGTCTCGTGCTTGGCCGAGATAGCCCAGGAGGGAGTGCGCCGACGAAGGTGACGATAGTTCCGCTATCGATGGTCGCGTTGGTCAACGCCTCCTCGCCCGTGGATGACCTGTACGCCGGCCAATTCTGTGGTGGAACCTTGGTTTCGCCAACCACGATCGTTACGGCATGGCATTGCGTGAAGGAGAGCCGGCCGTCGTCGATCGATGCGGTCGTCGGTGCTCGGTCACTCTGCCGCGGTGACAAGATCGGCGGCGAGCGACGGCGAGTGGTGCGCATCGAACGCCCGAACCCGAATGTTGACATGGCGATGCTGCACTTCCTAGGCGCCGTAGGCGCGGAACCTGTCCGGATGTCGCAGGTACTTCCAAGCGTCGGGGACACACTCATCGCGTGGGGTTGGGGCGTCGTGTCGCTTGGGCTTTCGGGCTGTGCCGTATCGCGAGTTGACCTTCGGGTCACCTCATTTGCTCTGTGTGCGGAGTTTCTCGATAACCCTTCGGGTATGGAGGAGACCGGGTTCTGCGCCGCACCCATTGGCGTGGATCAGAGAAATACTTGCAACGGGGACAGCGGTGGACCAGTGTTTCGTGTCGAAGAGTCGAATTATGTCCTCGTCGGAGTAACACTTGCTGGAGGCAGCTGCGCATCCGACGCCAGCGGCTACTACGGTGGCGGCGCCCTCTATTGGGGCCTGCCAGGCGACGGGGGCGTGAGCCCGACGGCTCGGCCAACCTTGTGACCGCGCGGCAGTTGGCGAGCCCTGCCGCAGTCGATGGGCGGGTTGTCACTGCCGGCGCCTGGGATATTGAGGAGAATGGTGACGGCGCTTCCCATAGTGAGCGCCGTTCCAACTGGAATTGGCGACCGTCGTCAGAATCCGTTGTGCGGTTGCGCGACCGCCGCCAGCCGGCCGCGGAGGCCGAGGAGCCCGAGGAGGAGTGCCTCGGCCCGTTCCGGCATACCGGTGTGGGGTGCGGTCCGTGTCGACGTCGTGTGTCACCGGCCCCGGGGTGTTGTTGTCGGCCGGCAGGGGCACGAGCCGGTGCCGGGTTGGATTCTTGCCCCAAGTCCATGTGCCCAACGTGCCACGCCGTTGCCTATTCTCATCGAGGGCCACCACACGCCCTGGCAATCCTGTTTACCATCAACACCTTGCGCCATAAGTCGACGTGGTCAGGCAACACCGCCGACCTCTCGTTCTGCCCTGGTCGGGACGAGGTCGACGGGTGCGCAGCGGCCGGTGCGAGGCGTTCGACGTCGTCTTGCACCGCTGCTGACCGGGCCGAAGACGGCGTCGACGAGGCTGCGGGTGCCGCAGGCGACCAGGGCCACCAGACCGCAGCATCGGATAGCTGGAACCGCCGGTGGCGCCGCCGCGTTGCTTGGTGAACACCGAAAGGTTGGCCGGGCTGTCGGCCACGGTCATGATGGTCCCGTCGATCGCGCAGACAAGCAGACCACGCCAGTACGTGCCATTGGCCACTGTGGACAGCGTCGTGGCGGCTGGGCCGCGAAGCAGGTCAAACAGCCACCGCAGTGGCTTTGTCCCCAGCCGAGCGGCGGGCCTGGGTCAGCGCCCCTCGCCGTCGGAGTTGGCCACCCTCAATCCGTCCAGTCCGGACACCAGACGATCCCACACCTGCCGGTAGCCCATCCCCTCGAACAGGCAACCAGCCAGCAGCAGATAGACCACCACCCTCGCCGGCACGTCCCGCACACGCCGCTGCGCCGTTCCGGTCTCGGCCAACGCCGCGTCGACCATCTCGAAAGGGATCTGTTGGGTCAACTCGCCAAGATGGCCAGCAGCGAACGGCCCGGATTCCAGGCCAGCGCGGACGCAGGTGACAGAATGCATGGACAGCGGAGTTCCTTGGCGTGATCGTCTTCTCAGGACAGATCACATTGTCCACGGCACTCCGCTGTCTGACCTTTCGGGCATACTGGACACGCCGCTCAGAGCCATTACTGACCGGCGTTGCGCCTAGCCCTCGCCTAGGAAGGCAAGGACCAACCTGCAAATTCATAGCTTCGACGAGCCATCGGCCGCAACAAGATCCGGTCGCCCCTGGGCTGGGAAAACTCGTGGTTGAGCGACGAGAGTCCAGACCAGAGTTTTGGAGTTTGTCTCCAGCCGGGGCACGTCACAGATCTGCAGATGCACTCACTTTGCGTTAAGACGACATATCGGCTCGGCTGATGGCTTCCGTGTGGCTGCGCCGAGCGTCGTACGGCGCAGCCGCACGTGCCGAGCCATAGTTGTCACCAGCCATGGCATGCGGCAACCTGTCAAGAGCCGCCAGGGCCCGGGCTGTCCCAGCCCAGCGACATGGGCGCCTCCGACCTGTCGCCCTCCGCGTTGAGCCTCACGTACTCGATGGTTCCCGAGGGGAAGACGGGCCGTTCGCCCTCGTACCTGACGTAGTGGCGAGCCGGTGTGGCGGGCCGAGCGGTTTCCCCTGCGTTTGCCGACGCTCGTCATCGCCTGCTCGTGCCGGACCAACGGTGGTCGGCCCCGTGCCGGTGAGCTCGCTGCCGACCGCGCGGATCTCCACTGTGGATATGAGCGAAGTACCAGGGTACTGCTGTGCGGCCACAACCCTCCTGGTAGCAACGATCAGCACGCCGGACGCGGCGCCGGTGCTCGCCGCGAACCAACTGCGGGCGGGCAACGCCGGTTCGGCTCGCGGTGCCAGGGCGAATTCGAACTCGTCTAGCGACCCGGCATAGGACGTCCGGTGGCGGTCTCCCCGTTGGCCGCCGCCGGACCTGCACGCTTCGTTACCTTGGCACTTTCGTCACGGGGTCCGTCCCAGGCGCGCGCCCCGGACCGCCGCTACTCGAAACCGACTCGTCGACAACCTTCGCGGCGGCCTTCGGGAACTTCGCCGTGTACTGCTTAGCGAAGGCCCGCGCGGCGGTGACGGCGTGTTCCTTGTCCTCGGCGTTGTAGATGTCCGCGAGGGCGTTCTTCGCCGCGGGCTGCGCCGACTTCGGCAGGGCATCCAGAACATTTGCCGTTTTGTGCACCCAGCACCGCTGCTCCCGGGTCTGGGGGAACACCTCGCGCAGCGCCTTCCAGAACCCCAGCGCCCCATCGCCGACGGCGAGCACTGGGGCGCGCATCCCGCGCCGGGCGGCATCGCGCAGCAGATTCGCCCACGACTCGCCGGACTCCCGGTAGCCCGAGTCGAGGGCTATCAGCTCTTTACTGCCATCAGCCCGAACACCCATCAATACCAGCACGCACGCCTTGGCCTCGTCCAGGCGGACCTTCAAATGCACCCCGTCGGCCCAGACGTAGACGAAGTCGGTCTTCGAAAGGTCACGGCCCTGGAACCCCTTGTGGTCCTCGGTCCACTGCGTCGTTAGCCGACTGACGGTCGCCGATGACAAACCGGCCGCCGAACCGAGGAACTGCTCCAGCGCCGGTACGAAATCCCCGGTCGATAGGCCGTGCAAATACAGCAACGGCAACACCTCGGAGACTTTCGGAGTCTTACGGGCCCACGGCGGCAGAATCGCTGAGGAGAACCGCTTACGCTCGCCGGTCGTCTCATCCACGCGCCGATCGTTCACCCGCGGCGCCCGGACCCGCACCGGCCCAGCCGACGTCGAAATCGCCCGCTCGTCATGAAAGCCGTTCCGCACCACCAGCCGCCGGCCATCCTCGTCGCGTTGCCCGGCCAGCCCCGCGAGATAGCCGTTGACCTCCGCCTCCAATGCCGCGGCCAGCATCCGCCGAGCACCCTCCCGGACAATCTCGTCAATCAGCGCACCGTTCGGCGTCATCCCGTCGGCATCAACTACGGTAAGCATGGGCGTGCCCTCCCAGCCGACGCGCCAACGTCCGCTACTCAGTGACCTTCAAAACGATCGCTCGGGAGGGTACGCCCTCCACCGAGCCGATCCACAGGTTCTGAGCATTGCTCAGCGGGCTTGAAACCCAAGCGGTACAACGAGATCCGGGCAGCCTGGTCACGTAGGGGGAAACTCCCGCTAGGTGGCTGGTGTAAATCGATGTCCGGTGGGGTGACGTGCAGACATCGATGAATGTTGGTTTGGGATAGTGATCTGGTGTCGTTGGGTGAGGCGCCGAGCCAGCTGGACCTGTTGGATCCGGTGACCCGGTTCTGTGATGAGTCGTTGCCGGCTGGTTCGATTTATGGGTTCCTGTTCCGGGAGCGGGACCGCCTGTTCCCTGACGAGGTGTTCGCTGACTTGTTCGCGGTGATCGGGCGCCGGTCGGTGCCGCCGTCGGTGGTGGCGGTGGTGATGGTGCTGCAACGTCTGGAAGGCCTCTCGGATCGGGAGGCGGTGGACCGGTTCAGGTTCGATGCCCGCTGGCGGTACGCGGCCGGGGTGGGTGGTTGGGACGGTGCCGGCCCGGCCGGGTTTGCGCACACGGTGTTGGTGGATATGCGGGAACGGTTGCGTGGGTCGGTTCGGCCGGATCGGGTGTTCGAGGCGGCGTTGACCGCGGCCCGTCAGGCCGGGTTGGTGGGTCGGCGGCGGGCGCTGGACTCGACACCGCTGTATGACGCGGTGTCGACGATGGACACGGTGACGTTGATCCGGTCGGCGATCCGGGGCCTGCTCGGCGTCGCTGGTCCTGAACTGGAGCAACGGTTGCGGGCGGTGCTGTCCAGCGGGGATCAGTACGTGACCGCGGGTAAGCCGGTGATCGACTGGGATGACAAGGCTGCCCGGACCGCTCTGGTCGACGCTCGGGCCCGGGATGGCTACGCCCTCCTGCTGGCGTTGGAAGGGCTCAAGGACCTGCCCGAGCCGGTCAACCAGGCGGTGAAGCTGTTGGCCACGGTGCTGGGCCAGGACCTTGAACCCGACCCCGACAACCCGGGTGGCTGGCGGATCGCGCGCAGGGTAGCGAAGGACCGGGTGATCTCGACCGTGGATCCCGAGGCCCGGCACGGGCATAAGACCAACCACCGCGGCTTTGACGGCTACCGAGGGCACGCCGCGATCGATCCGGACAGCGAAATCATCACCGCGGTCGCGGTCACCCCAGGAAACAGCGGCGATGTGGAACCGGTCGCTGACCTGATCGCGGACCTCACCAACCCCGACCCGGCCGCCCCGGCGACTGCGGCCGATGACACGGCCGCGGTCTACGGTGACGCCGCCTACGGTGCCGGCGAGGTACTCGAACGGCTCGAGGATGCCGGGATCGAGGCGATGACGAAGGTCCAGCCACCCGTCGCGCCCGGCGGGAAGTTCTCCAAGGACCAGTTCGAGACCAACCTCGAAGACCAAACTGTCACCTGCCCGAACGACATCACCGTCCCGATCAAACCCGTCAACGGTGACAAGAAACGAGCCGGCCAGGCCGACTTCGGAATTCATTGCCGCGACTGCCCGCTCGCCGACATGTGCACAACATCGAAAACCGGGCGCAGTATCACGATCGGCCACCACGAGGCCCGACTCACCGCCGCCCGTGCCCGCCAACGCGACCCGGGCTGGAAAGCCGACTACAAGGCCACCCGGCCCAAGATCGAACGCAAACTCGCCCACCTCGTCCGGCGCCGCCACGGCGGACGCCGCGCCCGAATGCGCGGCACCCAACGCATCGCCGCCGACTTCAGCCTCCTCGCCGCCGCCACCAACCTCGCCCGACTCGCCAAACTCGGACTCGTCCACGCCCACAATGGATGGACCCTCAACCCCGCCTGACCACCCGCCACACGAGCCAGAAACCCACCCCAAGGCCCCGCCACAGCACCACAACGGCTTCCGACGGCCACCAAACCCGCAACCGAACCGGCAACGTCAACCCGCGGCAAGAAGACGCCACGCCACCGCAAAGGCACCGCCAGCGGGAGGCCACCGGAGGTCACCCGACAAACCATCGATCTACACCAGCCTCCTAGGCCGCCCTCGGGAAGAGAGGGCACTCGACGCGCTGCTAGATGCATTCGACGCGCACCTCGACCCGCTCACACGGCACGCCCTGCGCGAGCGGGACGCCGGGACCCCGCCGCAGCATTGACGGCTAATGGGGCCGCGTGCTGTTCGAGAACTGGCTGACGTGCGGTGAACTGATCGCTACAGGACTCATGCATCATCGCTATCAAAGTTGAATCCGACGTCCGGCGGACGCCGGCTTTTCCTCACGTAGTTCCGCCGGGCTTCAGGGTCGTCAGGCCAGCGCTTTTTCGCATAGTTGATCTGAAGCGTGATGATGTAGTTCGCTATCGCGAACGTCACGAGAAACCAGAGCAGCATCAATGTCGCACTCACCAAAATCCGGTAGCCGGTCGCCCAGTCAGCCGTGGACCTCCAAGCCAACGAGGGTATCCCGATGCACCCGAAAACCATCAGGGCAGCAGCCGCGTAGCGGAGGTGCCCCAAGCTGGTGCCGCTCTTGCCGAGGCCATCATCCCCCATGTTTCAAGGATAGCGGCGCTGGTCAATCGCAGGACCTCACGCACCCGCATGGACCTTCACCCGAAGCGATCCCCCGGCAGGTCGATCTCGACCGGGACGCTCGTGTCGGTCAGGACCGTCTTGATGCTGGTTCCGTTACGCGCATTGCCGCTGTCACGGCCAGACGAGTCACGCTTGTCAATGGCCGAGATGCTCGGTGAGATCTCATTTGAGAGCAGTCTCGAGGACCGCCATCAACAGCCCGTCCGGCCTGGTCAGGGACAACCCTGCTCCCTCGCCAACCGGAAAGCTCCTTCGCCGGAGCAAGCTTCGGACTCAGCGTCGTCTTCTGTCCCGGGCACTGGGCGGAACCCGTGTGCGATCATTCGCGTCGTGGATCTCGACGTCTTCTGGCAACTCGTCGAATCGGCCCGCTCCGGGGTCGACTCGGTCACCGACCCCGACAGAGTGGCTGAGAACCTGATCGCGCAGCTGCGGAGGCTTGCCACCAGATGAGATCGTGCAGTTCCAGTTGCGGTATGACGAGGTCATCGAGCCGGCTCACCAGTGGCTGCTGTGGGGGGCCGCGTACCTTATCAGGGGCGGCTGCTCCGACGACTCATTCGATTACTTCAAGGGCTGGTTGGTCGCTCAGGGCCGGACGACGTTCGAGGCCGCGGTCGCCGATCCCGACTCGCTCGTGGCCGTGGCCAACCTCGGTGACCATCCCTCGAAGGACTACGAGTCGGAGGAACTGATGTCCGCCGCCTCCACCGCGCACGAGGCTGCGACCGGGGACGACGAGCTGTACTGGGAGGCACTGGCGATGGCGCAAGCAGCGGCCGACGTCAAGGAGTACACCGGGCCCGCTGGCGAGGACTTCGACTTCGACGATCCGGCCGATATGGGGATCCGCCTGCCGCGGCTTTTCGCCCGGTTTCCGTACGAAGACGGCGACTAACCGGCCGAGCTTCGCCGTACGCCGGCGAGCGGTCGTTACAGAATCAGGAGGCCGCGGAGCTGAAGGCACCCTGACCGGGGACCATCGATCGTGCGGTGGACGGCTCATGGGCAACAGCACTGCCGGGCCACTTGTAGCTTGGCTGGTCGATCCGTCGGTCTATCGAGGCGAACCTCGATGTAGCCTTGCCGTGTTCCGTATGGGTCCATGACCGCGTCGACGGTTGCCAGGTCAGGGCCATGCCACCGCACGGTCTTGCATAGCCGCATCAGCTCGACGCCATCGCTGGAGGCTGCCTTCCCGGTGCAGTCCGCTACGATCGCACCTGATCGGTTCGCTACTTCTAGCCGTGCGCGGCCCATGCCGTCGTCGTTGATGCTCACGACGCATCGGGCTTGGTGGCGCCGATCCGGAGACGACTTCCACGGGCCCTCCCACTGGAACCGCATCTGGTGCGTCTCGACGTGCCGCCGCGCAGCGTCCAGCCTCGTGACATCCCAGCCGCGGATATGCGCGAGGTCGACCACCGCCTGGTGGATGACACGCAGCGCCCACGTCTGCTGCTGTGCGAGCGGAAGATTCGCGAACCCGACCGCGACCCAGACGTTGCCGTGCTGAAAGGACTCGATGAACACGGGATCGACATGTACCGCGTCGCTGACGGGCGCATCGAGGGTTGGCCGCGGCCGCGTCGCATCTGGGCGAAGTAGGGAAGCTTCACAAAACAACCGGAGCAGGCTGGCCTTTCCCGGCAGACCCAACCGTGGGAGCGCTTGGCTATACGCCTCGCATATCCCGCGCGACCGGCGAACGAACGCGTCCTCGTCAGCGCTGTCGGTCACCCAGGGCGCGAACTCCCATCCGGAGTTGGGAAAAACTTCGACCTCTCGGAAGACCGGCATGGGCGCACTTGAGTCAGGAGCGTCGCCGGGCCCACCCTGAACCCAACCTAGCGGGACGGGTCCGAACGGGCCCGGCAAGCCAAACATACCGAATCGTCCCCGGCAGTCCGCGCATGACTCGGCAAAAGCGCGGCGCCGAAGTGTCCGCTGCCAATGAAGTTGATCCGTGTGCCACTCAAACTGGTTCGGTCCGGTTTTGTGCCAACACATTCTTTCCACCTGCTCGGGCGGGGGCCGGAGAGGACCGGCAGCGGCTGCGATGGGGCTGCGCCTTGACGCCCGGACAAGAACGAGGGCCGTGGCCACAGCTCCAGTGACTACGCACCGTAATGGCGGCGCGAACGGGCGCCGCACGGATCTACCGAGATGAGTGCGTTGGTTGATCTCCGTTCAGGACGCCGTAGCGAGCCCTCGCTCCTTCTTTCATGTCCTCCGGTTGCCAGATGACCAGTTCGTTGGACATGTACCCTCCGCGATCAGCAGTTGGTCTGGGTATTGCCGGCCCCATGGAGTGGTCGGGAGACCGTTCGACATCAACGCGAGCCGATCATCCGATTTCCGACTCGGCCGTTCGCGCATGTCCACCAGTACCGACGGGATCCACAAAGATCTTCGCCAGAACCGAATTACGTGAACGCCGACATAACTACTTCGCCTTGAAAAACGAGCCCTGAGCTGGTGTGCCGGCCGTTTGGGTTCAGGCGTGTCTGGCTGGCTTCGGGTCGGTAGGGCGAGCCTGCCCTCGCGGGAGGGGGTTCACGCCTTTGCCGGGGTCATCTGGTCGACCCTGACCAGGTTTGTGGGCGAGGACTCCGTAGCCGTACCAGGCGGCGGTGCGGTCTGGTCCGTCAACGAGGCTGCGGTTCCAGCCGTAGCGGCGTTGAGGTGGCTGATGCGGCCCTCGCAGCCAGTGCGCCATTTGAACGAGTGCACGGAAGCCCGACGAGTGCTCGACTTCCTGCAGGGCCTTGCCGAGCTTGCCCTTGCGCGGGATCACCACGGTCTGCGCCCCGAGTTGTTCAAGCTCCTGGTCGACGCCGGCCTCGCCGTAGCCGCGGTAGGCGGTCGTCTGTTCGGGCACCCAGCCGAGCCGGCCGCTGATGCGTCGGATCGCAGGCGCGAGTTGTTTGGCGTCGGCTGGATTGCCGACCTTAACGTCGTAGTCGAGGACCGGGCCGTCCTCGTTGTCCACGACCTGGGCTTTGTAGCCGAACTCGACCGGCCAACCTGGGTAGCGCAGGGCGAGGCAAGGAACAGCGGCGGAGACCATGACGGGCGAAGCTGACCCGTGGCACGGCCCGCCACCAAATCATGGCCAACCCGCCCACCCCCGAGCAGTACACCACGGGCGACGGTCATACTTTGCGCGTGCGGCTGCGTGGTCCGAACGGCCAGGGAAATCGCCACCATGAACGTGGTCGGGACCAGCGCGGCCGCCGCATCGGTGGCGTTGACCCCGTCTCACCTCGCCGACGATGGAACGCCTACTGGTCGACGCGTGCGCCGTCATGCGGGTGACCCCATCGAACAACGCGCAGGCGCTCGCCCCTAGCCCCGCCCTTCGCACATTGGGTTTCACTCCGCCTTCCAGCGTGGGCGCGTCGGATCGACTCGGAGCAGGGTGAGGAGCCGGGCTTGTAGGTAGTTGGGGGCGAGCACTTGGGGTGGCTGGTCGTGTTGTGCGGGGATGAGGCGCATGTTGGCCAGGGCGTTGAGGATGAGTCGTGTCGTGGGCTTGACGGCGCGGTTGTCGTAGGCGTAGAAGCCGGTGATTTCAGTTTCGGGGGCGAGGTTGGTGCGGGCCTCGCGTTCGATGAGGCAGAAGATGAGCAGGGCCAGGCAGATGACGCTGACGAGGGCGGTGATGCGCCGGTTGTGTTGTAGATAGAGGGGGGCGACGGCGAGGGGGCCTTTGAGGTCGCCGTAGCGGCGTTCTGCGATGGGCTGGCCCTTGTAATCCAAGAAGATCTTGGCGGGGGTGGCCTGGTCGGCGGGGATGTTGGTGATCAGGGCGTACCAGCCGTCGCTGGCGGCCTCGGTGTCGAGAGCGGCCTGGTCGAAACTCCACTGCAGGTGGGGCTTGCCGTCGGGAGCGGTGGTGATGGTGCTGCGTAGGTAGGCGCGGACGCGGTACTTGTCGGCCAGGATGGCGAGCTTGGCCGCGACGGCGTCGCTGTCGGGGTAGTACCGGCTGCCGGCGTTGCGGGCGAGTTTTTCCAGCTCGGGCTGAGCCTTGCCCAGCTTGCGGGCACGGTTGGTGGCCTGGGCGCGAGCGTTGGCGCTGGAGTAGACGAAGACACGCCGGCAGCGCAGGTCAGGCTGGCCCTTCTTGGTCAGTACGGCGTCGTCGCCTTCCAGAAGGTGGTAGGTGTCGCGCCTGTGCTCAGGTAGGTACTTGTGCCGCTCAGCGACGTAGTCGACCTTCGCCGCGGCAGCGAGGTCGAGACCGGCGAACACCTCATCCGGGGTGCGTGCCGCCCCGAGCGGAGCGACGAACCGCACGCCCGCGGCGTTCATCGCTGCCACATTCCCGTAGGAGATCAACTTGGAGTCGCCGACGAGGAGCAGATCCTTGCGGCCAGCCATCTTCTGCATCTGGGTGAAGGCTCCAATGACCTGGTTGACCTCGCCCGCGTTGCCGTCGAAGCCTTTGCTCCACAACGGGATCCCACCATCACCCGCCGAGGCGATGCCGGTCTGAGCCTGTTTGAGGTCGCTACGCCCGTCCTTGGGATGACCGTAGGCCGGCACCGGGAACGCCTCATCCACACCCTCATACGATCCATAGAGAGATATCGACGTCATGTCCCAGTGCATCCGGGAGACGTCGATGCCGAACACCTCAATCGCCCGAGCACCGACCGAGCCCACGATGTGGTCAAGCTCCGGCGCGATCGCGTCCAACGCCCGCGCGATGCGGTCATCACCCAGCGCGCCGGCCGGGATCCCGAACACCTCCTCGACCGCCCACTCCCGGGCCCACTGAGACACCTGAACCATCGACCGAGGACTGGTGAGCCGGTTGGCGATCAGCACCTCGACCATCTGACCGTGCGTGACCCGAGACGATGCCACGTCCCGCATCGGACACAACCCGTCAACGATCTCCGCGATCCCGAGCCGGCGGCAGAACTCCGCCGCCACCGGCAACGACCCCAACATCTTCTGCAACACGGGCGCGACCGCCCACTCGGCCCGGGGCCGACGAGCAGCCCGAAGCCCTGGATGAGAAACCTGGCTCACGCCCGGTAAACGTGTGACCGACACAAACGTTACGGATAACCATGTGCGAAGCGCGGACCTAGCTTCCTGGACGTCGACGGGTTCAGCCTCTACGCATGACGCCGTCGAAGCGCCGGTCCGGCCGCTGCGCCTCGGCGAGCAGATCCCCGATACCGCCATCACGTGGAATGGGAATGTCGAAGTTCTTCCACGCCGTGCTGCTTCCACGCGCGTCCAGGTCCTTGCGCGAGGTCTCCACATCCCAGAAGTGCAGACTGATCTCCATGTCCTCGGTGAGGACCGCACGACAGGCGCGGAGCTGCCGGGGCAGTGAGATCGTCGGGTCCGGCACCTCGTCGTCCGAGGTTCGACCCATCCACGCCAGGCGCAGTCGCCGCATCGGGGCGACGTCGACCACGCTTACCTTGAGCCAGCTAGCCAGCGGCGTCGGCAGGTCTCCCCGGAAGGCACGGACGCGATGGTACCGCTGATCGGTCGTCCGATTCATCCACGGTCGCCGCAGTCCGGTGCTGGTGGGCAGCCTGCGCGGCCATCGGCGCCGTTCGTGGTCGCCCACGTCGCGGTCGGCAGCGTCGTGCGCTCGCTGGTACGCAGGCAACAGGCCAGCCGGGACCGGACGTCCTCGGGCAGCGCCAGCCACCACGGACGTAATCAGCCTTGCCAGCCGGAGAGCTCACCGCCCCGACGACGCGAGGCCGCTCGGGCAGCTCATCGCCAACGACTTCGATCCGCTGGACCTCGGGATCGATCCCACTCGCTTCGCCGCGCTCTGTTGGCTCCCGCTCGACCTCTGAAGCCGCAGATTCATGATCGATCTGGCGGCGGGTGGTGCCGTTGGTGCGTTGTTGGCGGTTCGTTGGCGGTCGCGATCACGATGAGGTCGATCGATGTCAGGTGAACGACTCAACCGGAGTCGAAGGAAGGGAGTGCCATGGGCACTGCAATCGAGAGCACGGAAGCGGGTCCAGCCAAGAAGCGGAGCAGCGTGCGGCGCCGGTTCGCCCAGGCAGGGCTCGGCATGGGTATGGCGTTGGGCATTGTCGCGGTCGCCTCCACCCCGGCGTTCGCGGCGAGCTCGACCTGCACCATCTCTTGGCTCGGGACGGGTTCCTGCACCACCGGGTCGGTGCCGCCCTACCCGACCTACAACTGGGTGGACTGGCGGGTCAGTGGCGGTGCGGCCGGCAGCACCAGCTGGTACATGTTCGACGACCAAGGCCGCCATGTGGCGTCCGGGACCGTGCCGGCCGGCAAGATCTATAGCGGAACCGTCACCGGGCTCGTCAACCCCTGGTACAAGATCCACATCTCGTCGTCGTATGCGGGCTTCGCGACGATCGAGAACAACCCCTGAGCACCTGATACCGCGAGTGCGCCGTCGTCCCATCGCGGGGCGGCGGCCCCGGCGTCGCCAGGCAGATTCAGCTAGTCGATTGCATCCCTTCAGGGGCGCGCGAGCGCGGCCTGGATCTGGCCGCACTCGACGAAGGGCGTGGTAGAGGCGAGCACCCGTGTACGATTACCACCGTGTCAACCCGGGGGAGGTAGGCGGGTGTGAATGTTCCGCGCCTGGACTTTCGCGCGCTGGGCGCGGTTGAAGTTCGATCCAACGACCAGATCCTGCCGCTGGGTGGCGCACTCCAAACAGGTCTGCTCAGCGTGCTATTGCTACACGCCAACCGGACGGTGTCCGCGGACCGCGTCGCGGACCTGCTCTGGAACGGCGACCCACCGAAGTCAGCCCGGGCCGGAATCCAGGGCCGCGTCTCCAAACTGCGCAGGCTACTGGGCGGATCGGACCGCCTGTCCTTTCGGCCGCCCGGCTACGTGCTTCGCATCGAAAATGATGAATTCGATGTAGATGAATTCATACGGCAGGCCGACCAGGGCGCCCGGGCGCTGCGCGCCGGTGACCTGACGCGGGCCGAAGCCGCGCTCGACTCCGCCGCGGCGCTGTGGGCCGGCGAGCCGTACGCCGACGTGCCACTGCTGGCATGTGGGGACGCAGTCGCACAGTTGGAGGCGCGCCGCCTGCTGGCCGTCGAGGACCGGCTCGACGTTGCCCTGCGGCTCGGCCGGCACGGCGAGGTGTTGGGCGAACTCGCCGTCCTGGTCAGGGCCAACCCGCTGCGGGAGCGGTTGCGCCGCCTGCAGATGCTGGCGATGTACCGCAGTGGTGGGCCGGCCGATGCGCTCGGCGCGTACGGGGACCTGCGGGAGCGACTTCACGACGAACTCGGCCTGGACCCTGACCCGGAGACTCAACAGCTCGAACTGGCAATCCTGCGCCGCGATCCCGACCTGACGCTGCCGCAAGCCGGTCCCAGTCCGTCGCCCGCCAGCCCCGCACAGCCGAGGCCCGCCCAACTCCCACTCGACATCGCCACCTTCGTCGGGCGCACCGACGTGCTCGACCGGTTGGCCGAGCGCGCCGCCGCAGCCGTGGATGCCGCCGCCGTGACCGTCATCACCGGCATGCCAGGCGTCGGCAAGCCGAATCCCGCAATGTGACACAGTTTGAAACGAACTTGCTGATCGCTCCGCCAGCGGCGGCGGTGGCGTCCGCCGCGCTCTCGACTACCGACAACCGGATGCCCAGGAAGGCCAGTATGGCTGCGCCATATCGTGCGGCCGTGAGGGCACGCGAAGCGCTCAGGAGCATTGGAGCCGTACAGCGGCGGTGACAGTCCATCGACGAATCGCCACACATTTCGATCGGCCGGACTCCCATAGTGGGTGCTGAGGTGCTCGGCATCGCTTCGGGTGAGGCGCCCGCCTGGACAGGCCGCCGCATATCCGTGTCGGCGAGGAACCCTACGCAGCGGAGTGCATTGCGGTGGAAATTTCCGAAGTCGAGTCGGGTTTGCCAGACCATCTCCTATTCGCGCCCTAGGGTTGCCACGGTGAGGGCTGACGTCATGCGGCGGCTTGGCTTCGTCGTGTTGGCCGACCGGACTCGGGAGTGTTCGTCCCTTGTGGACTATTATTCGTTGCGAGCCACAACGCGAGCTGACCACTTGGCCGCACGGCGCGTGATAGGCAAGGCTCACCCTTCATGCGGGGTCGACTCTGCCGATCCCGCTCGGCGACGCCGTAAACATCAAGCCGCGACACAACGAGCATGAAGGCAACGTAAACACCGAAACCCACGAGACGACGCCCGTTCACGACCGGCGCCCCCACGTCGCCCATATGCCCACCACGGATGTCGCGCAACGCCTTCACCGCGAAGGGCCAGGCACAGGCCAGGGGGAGAGCCAGTGAGCGTGAGCTACCGTCTTCAGCGTGCCGGTCGCGTCAACGTACTGCCAGTGTCCTGGACCGAATGCCTCAATCGAGTCCAAGATCATACACAAATGTGGCATATCTGTCGTCACTCCCAAATCGTTGAGCCGGGAGCCGGGAGCCGGGAGCCGGGAGCCGGGGAGCCGGAGCCGGGAGCCGGGAGCCGGGAGCCGGGAGCCGGGAGCCGGGAGCCGGGAGCCGGGAGCCGGGAGCCGGGAGCCGGGAGCCGGGAGCCGTAACTTGCGTGCACCGCTTGGGGCGGCGCGGTGGTCGCTGAGCGGGATGTGCGTGTGCCGGTCGGGTCGGACGCTCGTCGGTGGGTGACGGTTGCCGCGGAGCGGACTGTTCTGGTGGTGGCGCGGACGGTGACGTCGGCGGCGCGGGTGTTGGAGGCGGCCGGGGTCTTTGACGGGGATCACCGGGTGCAGGTGTTGTTCTCGCTCGACGACTCGTCGCCATTCGTCGATGGCGTGCGGCGGCTGTTGGTTGATGTCGGCGCGCGGTTGGTGCCGTGGGAGCAGGTGCCCCGGCTCGGATTCGATGCGGTGGTCACTGCCAGCGAGAACACGAACCTGCAGGGTATCGAGGCGCCGGTTCTGCTGCTTCCGCACGGGGTGGGTTTCCACAAGTTTGTTCAAGACTCGCGCGGGTCGGGCCGGCGCCTGTCCGGGTCGTTGCGTGCGCCGGACGTCGCTAGGCGCCGCGTCGTGATCGCCGTGTCCCATCCGGATCAGGTGGAGCAGTTGCGGTCGCATGACCCGGATGCGGCGCGCCGAACAGTGGTGGTGGCCGATCCGGTGTTCGAGCGGCTGCGGGCGAGTGTGTGGTTTCGCGACCGGTACCGCCGGGCCTTGGGTACCGGTGATCGTCGGCTGGTGGTGGTCAGTTCGACATGGGGTGGGCAGTCGTTGCTCGGCCGCTGGCCGGACGCGCCGGCGCGACTGGTGGGCGGGCTGCCGGCTGACGAGTACCAGGTGGCGACCGTGCTGCATCCGAACATCTGGTCGGGTCACGGAGCTTGGCAGATGAGAACCTGGCTGGCCGACGCCCGCGAGGGCGGGCTGGTGGTGATCGCGCCGGAGAGTGGATGGCCAGCGGCGTTGGTGGCGGCGGACTGCGTGGTGGGCGATCACGGATCGGTTAGCCTATACGCCGCCGGGATCGGCCGGCCGCTGCTGTTGGCACCGTTTGGTGATGAGGTCGTGCCGGCAACATCGTTGTCGATGCTGGGCGAGACCGCCCCGCGTCTGGCGCCCGACCGACCCTGGTCCGGCCAGGTAGAGGCGGCGGTCGCCGGCCATGAACCGGGCCGTTATCGCACCGTTGCAGAGCGGACGTTCGCCGCCGCTCCGGTGGCCAGGACGCTACGTAGCGTCCTGTACGACATGATCTCGCTCTCGGAGCCGTCCGGCACGACGCCGCAGCGTGCCTTTCCCGAGCCATGTGTCGACCGAGACCGCGTGACGTCGTACGCCGTGTACACCCGCCGGCTCTCGATGGGTGAGGTCCAGGTGCGGCGAATCCCCGCCGCTGTGGACGCTGAGGTCCGAAGCGATACAAAGGCCCGAAGCGACACCGGCGGCTGGCTGCGTCACCTGGCCGTGGACGACGGGGAGTGGGACCTGCGCATGGTGCACAGCGCGTCGGTGTTCGTGCGGGAGGAGCCCGCCTCGGCGGAGGCTGCGACAGCGTGGGCGCAGACCACCCTGTCCCGGCTGCCCGGCGCCCTGATGGTGGCCGCTGGGATCGTCGGCGGTTGCGTGGCCGTGCTCCGCGACGGCAGGCGCATCGATGTCCGGGTGACCGAGGGCAGCCGGTGTGCGGTGATGCTACAAGCGGCGTGTGTCCACACACTGCTGCGCACCGATGCCCTGGTGGGTGTCTTTGGGCTCCGGGTCGGCGACACCGCGACGCTGTTACACATATCGAGCTAGGTACCAGATGGGCCGGATGGTTCAGTCCAACCGGGCAAGCGCCGCGCGCAGCCGCGTCACCCCTGCGCCGCCGGCCTTTTCCTCGATCGCCAGCGCCAGCGTGAGTTGGTCTCGTGCCGTCGCTGCGTCGCCGGTACGCCCGGCGAGGTCGGCCAGCGCCTCACGTGCCGGCACCTCGTAGTGCCACAGCTGCTGGGCGGCGAACGCGCTGGCTGCGGCGGTCAGCTCCCGCCTTGCGTCCGCGTAGGACTTCAGGCGCACGTGCGCCTGGCCGATGGTGAAGGTGCACCGGTCGGCCATCCGCTCATCGCCTAGTTTCCGCAACGCGGTGCGGGCCTGTTCAAGAACGAGCATGGCCTCCGCGCCGCGCCCGGCCTCGTCCAGGCAACGGCCGAGAAAATACCGGCCGAGCGCGACGCCTCGCCACTGCTGGGCCTCGGTGTTGATGTCGATCGACCTCCGGTACGCCTCGATCGCCCGGGTGCGATCCCAGTGCTCCAGATGGCGCCCGCGAAACTCCCACACAGACGCAGCCAGGGGCGGATTGTCCACCTCGGCGACGTCGTCCACGGCGGCGTCGATCTCCACCCCAGCCGACGTGACGTCGCCCAGGTCGTCGAGCGCACGCGAGACCACACTACGCAACCGGGCCCGCACGTCGGCGCGACCGAGCCGCGACGCTGCCTGAACCCCTAGTCGGGTGGCGTCAATCCAGTCCAGGTGATGGCGGTGGTTGAAGTACAGAGCATGCAGCGCCTCGGCCAACTGGTATGCCGGCTCATCCAACTCGGCGTCGACCGCGGCGCGAAGAACCGCAAGCAGGTTGGCCTTCTCGGTCTCCAACCACGACAACCCAGCCAGCCGACGATCCGGCCCAAGGAACGGGTCGGCGACCCCGGTGGCGGTCGGGTCCAAACCGGTGACCCGCAGCCGGTCGCCCATGACCGCACGGTCTGCCCATCCGGCGCGGGCAACATAGAAGTTGACCACTCCACGGATGACCTGGTCGCCGTCGTGGTCCGACTCGGTCGCGGCCTGCCGCGCCGCATGCAGCCGTACGAGCTGGTGCATCTGGTATCGGCCCGGTCCCGACCGCTGCACCAGGCTGGCCGCGACGAGCGTGTCCAACGCGGCGTGGGCCGAGGCCGAGCCGCCATCGGCCACGGCAAGGACCAGCTCCCGGGCGATGTCCCGCACCGGCATCACACCCAGATCCCGATAGAGGCGCCGGGCAGACACGGGCAGGTGACCATAGCTGAGGGCGAACGCTGCGGCGACGCCACTGTCCACACCGGTCGGTGCCCATCCGGGCACCGACAACATGTCCAGCCGCCGTGCCTCGCTGGCCAGGTCGTCGGCGAGCGCGGCGATGGTGAGCGTCGGGTCCAGGACCAGCCGGGCCGCGGCGACCTGCAACGCCACCGGCAGCCCACCGCAGAGCCGGGCCACGGCCGTCGCCGGGTTCGGTTCCGCGGTGATCCGCGCTGCGCCGCACACGGTGGCCAGCAGCAAGATCGCCTCGTCATCGCCCAGCGGCTTGACCGGGATCATTCGGGCACCACTCTGGACCAACTCCCCCAACTCATACTCGGTGGTCACCAGAACGGCGCTGCCCGCCCCGGTCGGGATCAACGCCTCAACCTGGCCTGGCTCGGTCACGCCGTCCAGCACCACCAGCAGCGGTCGCTCGGCCGTGTGGGAGCGCAACAGGTTGGTCAGCTCAGGCAACCCGGTGGGCAGAAACTCTCGCTTCATCCCAAGGGCGAGCAAGCACGAACTCAGCATCTCGGTGACCGCGCCTGGTCCACTACGCCCGCGCAGCGCCGCCACATCGACATACAGCTCCCCGCCGTGGAACCGGCCGCGAGTGGAGGCCACCCATCGACGGGCCAGCGCGGTCTTGCCGACACCCGGCATGCCCACCACGACGCCAACAAGTGCCCCGGTCGCGCCCTGCGGGGCCAGTGACGCGTCGAGAGCAGCCAACTCGACGACCCGGTTGACGAAGTTCGCCGCAACGGACGGCACCTGATGGGGGATCGGTGGTGGGGCATCCGGCGACGACATGTAGACGGTCACGTCCCGGCCGGCCTGAACCAACCGTTGCGCCACGCCGGAGAACTGGCTGGCCACCCCGCCACTCTCGGCGTGTATCTCCACCTGAGCCTGCTGCCACAACGACCGCACCTGCTCCCCGAACCCGGCATCATCGGCGACCGCACGCTGCAACGCGTCCGCCAGCGCCGCCTGACGCTCGTGGTCGTCGGGCGCCTGCTCAACCGCCTCCAACGTGGCAGCCGCCCGCGGCTCGGACCCAAGCTTCTCGCGCACCAACCGCACCAAACTCGACCACGCCCCGTGAGCCACGTCAGCCACCCCATCCGCGGCCCGTGTGGCCAAGGCCGCCACCAGGGTCGCGATGAACGCATCCAGCACCGTGACGTCCCTCCCGTTGACGCAAACCGCACGATGAGCACCACCAGGGTATAGAACCGGCCCCAAGTCAGATAGCGGCAAAAGGAGGGACGCAGCGAGTCACGTCTACGTAGCCACCAGGCGGTCCGACGCAGGACACGCCCCGACCCGATCCGACAAGATCAGGACTGGACCACCTGGGCGGGCCGCCACGCTCAGCAGCCGCTGCGCGCCACCGCGACCACCTGGGCACCCGCTTATGTCTGACCAGCCCGGTGCCAGGGGTGCCGTGTCGGTTGGCGCGAAGGCGACGACCTGCTGTATGAGATCATCGGGTCCGATGAACATGCACCCGCCGCGTACCGACGCGCACCAGACGTCGATCTTCGCCTGCCCTGTGTGCGGCGAGGCTTTGCCGCTCGCCGGCCAGTCGCTTCGATGCGCGAACGGTCACGTCTACGACGTGGCTCGCGAAGGGTACGTGAACCTCCTTCTTGCTCAGCAACGTCGATCTAAGGAACCCGGCTACAGCAAGGAGATGATGGACGGCCGGCGGCGCTTCTTCGATGCCGGGCACTACGAACCACTTGCCGACGGGGTGGCCGACCTTATTGCCTCGTATCTCTCGCCATCTAGACCCAGGGTGGTCCTGGACGCCGGTTGTGGCGAGGGCTACTACCTGCGCCGTCTTGCGCACCGACTTGGAAGCCCGCTGGCCGATCCGGTCATCAGGTATGGGCTGGACCTGTCCAAGCCCGGGGTGCGTCAGGCCGCACGGCGCGATCCGGACGGCCGCTACGCGGTAGCGGGGACCTTCCGGATGCCCGTGCGTGATGCGACGGTCGGGGTCTTGCTGACGCACTTCTCACCCGTGAGCCCTGCTGATTTTCGCCGCGTGGTGAGCCCGGGTGGAGTCGTACTCGTGGGCGGGCCAGCCGAAGGACACCTCTACGAACTCAAGAAGCTGATTTACAGCGAGCCGGCTCTCCACGAACCCAGCGACACGCTGGGCGCGGAGGACGGGTTCGAGCCGATCGCCGAGCAGCGCATCAATTATCCGCTCCAGATCCGCGGGTCGGGCCAGGTCGCGGACCTTCTGCTCATGACGCCGTTCTACTGGTCAGTGCCAACCGATGTCCGTGAGCGTCTCGCGGCTCTCGACAGGCTCGACACCCGCGTCGACGTATCCATGCGCGCCTACCGGCGCTTACCAGAATCCGCTGACACCCCTCTACCATCCGTCGTGTGACTCACATCCTCTTCGATGCCCGCGTCGCCGGGACCGACGGCATCGGACGCTATACGCGGTGCCTGCTACGCGCACTGCGGCGCAGGCCAGAACTCAGGGTCACCGCGCTGGAACCCACCGGATCACCTCGCTATGGCCGTCGCGACGGCGACGAGCTCATCGAGGCGGCCAATCGGTGCGGCGCGGATCTGGTTCACGTTCCTGACTTCCGGATGCCGCTATCCGACGCGCCCTGCCCGGTTGTCGTTACCGGTCACGACATCCTGCGTTGGATCGAGCCGGATCTTTGTTACAGCGACGCGGACTTCAGCTCCCGCTTCGGGGCCGCGCTGCTCACGGAGATCACGGAAATCGTCCCAGCAATGCGGGCTACAGTCCCCTTGTCGGCGCGACGGCCGGCGCTTTCCGCACACGAGGCGTACTACGCCCAGATGCTCGGACACACTGTTGACCGGGCAGCGGCGATCGTCACCCCCACCCGCGTCGTGCGGGAGCAGATCACCACATGGATCGCGGAGCCGTCAGGTTTGATGACGGTGTCGCCCTACGGCGTCGACCACAGTTCGGGTCCACGGTCGCAGCCGGCCCCGGTCACCGTTTCGACCGACCCCTACTTGCTGTATGTCGGGCAGGCACGAGCACACAAGGGTGTCGACAGGGTGCTGGCAGCTTTCGCGGTCTCGGCCGCCCGCCGAGCCGGAGCGCACCTGCTGCTGGTTGGGCGGGACTTCTCGGGGGGTGGCGCGGGCCTGCGCCTCGTCGAGGCCGCGGACCTTGACGGGTCGGCGGTCGCCGTGGGCGAGGTCACTGACGAAGAGTTGACGGGTCTTTACCGTGGCGCCGCCGCGGTCGTTCATGCCGCCGCTCATGAAGGGTACGGCCTGACTCCGCTGGAAGCCCTCGCCGTCGGGACTCGGGTGATCGCCAGCGATATCCCGGTGTTGCGCGAAACGCTCGGTCCACATGCGACGTTCGTGGACCGCGACGACCTGGCGGAAATCGCACATGCCATGGATGAGGCAGTCAGCAATGTGGACAACCGGGATGCCCGCCAAGCACGAGAAGCGTGGGCGACCCGGTTCACCTGGCAGGACCACGCATCGGCGGTATACACCACTTATGCTCGGGTTCTCGATGCCATCTGACCCTCCGTTCGCGCTGCTCGACCTCGGCGACGTCCTGGTAACGACGCACCCTGACCGGCCGTATCTGTGGCTGCAACGCCTCACCGGGGTGCCGGGTGAGGATGTGCGCCAGCGCCTGGACGAGTCGGGCAGCGTCGCCGCACTGGAGACGGGCGTGATCGACGTACAGCAATTCCTGGCCGCTGCCCGAGCGGCCACGGGCCTGTCTGTGGTGTCAGACACCGACTTCGCGGATGCGTTCACCTCAGTCGTGGGTGACCTGGACCCATTGCTGACACCTGTCGTAGGTGCTCTGGCACGCGAGGGGAGACTGGCCTTCGTCTCGAACACCAGCCCGCTGCACTGGGCCGCGATCGAGCAACGGCTGGCTCATGCAGGAATCGATGCACCCGCGATCTTGTCGTTTCGGGTGGGTGTCGCCAAGCCCGATCGGCGCTTCTTCACCGAGATACCCGAGCAGTGGCGCACCGCAGGTGTCTTTATCGATGACCGCGCCGAAAACGTCGCGGCAGCCCAAAGAGTGGGCATTGCCGGCCACATCCACCACAGCGCGGCGGAGACTGCCGTGTTGCTGCGCGGTCTACTCGCCCGCGGCGCCAACGACCGTTGACGGGTGAAAGTCGCCCGCCGCCACCTTCACAAAGACGTCGACCAGCTTCCGGCTGGACTCGGGCCAGGTGTGGGGGCGATATCCGCGGCTCTTCGACGGAAGGTCGCCGCGGAATGCGGCGAGCATTGCGGCCGCGAAGGCGCCGTCATCGTCGGGCGGAATCAGGTGCGCATGTGCGCCCACCGTCTCCCGAAGTGGCCCAATGTCGGAACCAATGACCTCGCACCCGCAAGCCAGGGCCTCCTGTGGTGGTAGCCCGCTTCCTTCGGCGATGGACGCGGCGATCAGCGCCCTGGCGCCGGTGTACAGGGCTGCGAGCTCAGCGTCGGAGAGCCTGCCGGTGAACGTGACAAGGTCCGCCAGTGCGAGGGCCTCGATCTGGTTGAGGACCGCAACGGACAGCTCGGCGTGGCCGCCCGCTATGACCAGACGGCTGCCGCGCGGCAGTCCACGGCGAATCGTGGCGAGCGCCCTCAGCAACCAGGGTATCCGTTTGTGGGGGTGCGCAAGCCCGACGAGCATGCAGTACGGCCCGGCGAGGCCGAGCCGTGCCGTCACGCGCGAAACCTCAGAGGGCCGCCGCGGAACAAAAATGTCGCGGCTGACGCCTGGTGGGATCACCATGACCGCCGGCCGCGCTACATCGAGCAGCTCCACGATGTCGGTGGCGGACGCCTCGGACACGGTGCACAGGCCGGCGGAGCCGGCCGCCAACCTGCGGTTGATCGCTCGGAAGTACCGGGCGAAAACCTCCCCGCCCGCCGTGTCGTCCCACGGCGCCAGTTCCTCGAGTTCGTGGGTGACGACCCGCAATTCGGCCATCCCGAACCTGTCGGCAAACGTGGTGTCGGTGTAGCTGTATGCCGGAAACCGCCATCGGATCAGGTCATGGACGGTGTGCACGTACGGCACTTCGCAGTTGCGATCGACCAGGTAGTGAGGGGTGTAGAACAGATCAACGGGTCGGCCGGCCAGGTACCGGCGCAGCCACGGGCTGCGCCGCGCGAAGCCGTCGTCGTCGGGTGCGCAGACGAGCCGCACAGGGTGGCGGTCTGGGACCATCGGGGCGACGGCCGCCAGTTCCGCGTCTCGGCCCACCACAGTCAAGGTCAAGTCGTTGGGTTCCAGCAGCGGCACGAGCGCAGCCAGTAGTCGTTGGCCATACCGGGCGACACCGGTGTCGTGCGTGGTCCGGATGTCCATCGCGACCGTGGGCATTATGTTCCCGCCCGTTCCCACGCACTGCGGATCTGGCCGAAGACGTCAGGGTCGAGCGGCTCGCCTGTCGTGTCCAGATTCGTGATGTAGTAAAGGCTCGGCACGCCGAGGTCGGGTTGGTGCCGGGCGTACTGGGTGAGCGCATTGATGGACGGCATCGGCCAGCCATCGGTGTCGATAAGCCAACTTGGGTCGGCGATGCGGGCCATCCGGGCACGGAACCGCATCTCCTCGACGACCGAATGGGAGTCTGGCGTGTAGATGTCGCCGAGGCGCAGCATGTCCTGCACGTCGCTGAAGTACGGATTGGGCGACTGGCCGATGACCAGCGCGTCCGGCCGGGTGTCTTTGGCTGCACGGTAGATCGTTTCGTGGAGCAGCCGGGTCGCCTCCACACCGAATAGGCCGGTTGAGCCTGGCGGGAAGGCGAGTCCGTAGATGCCCGGCGCGGCGGCCACGTGATCGATCTTGAGTCCGTCGGCGTTGACCTCGCCTGGGCCGTCACCGAGCAGGCGTCGGATCTGTGAGCGAATGCGCTGCTGAACGCAGGGGAGGGTGATGTCGATGGTGAGCTTGCGGCCGACCCCGGGTGCGCCGAACTTGGCCAGCCGTCCTGGTCTGTTCGTACGGGCACCTTCGTTGGCGGGCTCATACCGGACGCATTGGTCATCAGGAATGCCGTCGCTGTCCCAGGGTCCCCACCACAGCAACACCCGCTTGCCACGACGATGCAGTTCGTCCGTGAAACCGCGCATGTCCGGCCAGCGGCCTTCGTCGATGTCCTTCAGGCCGCCAGCGAGGAACCAGCGGGCGTCGATGACCAAGGTTCCCCAAGGGACGCCAGCGTGGTCGACACGCCGAACGATGTCGGTGTAGTTGGTCTGCGTACTCAGGGTGTACGTGGCGTTGTCCGGTCGGCGTTCGCTGGGACTGCGCACCCGAAACAGATCTGCTTGGTACGCCTGATGGCCCCAGCCGCACACGATCGGTCGCGTCCACCAGAGCGCCGGGTCGCGGGATGGGCTGGGAATCCAGCCCTTGACCCGCAGCGTGTCGACGTAAGCCTCCAGCGACTCTTCTGGTGTGCGACCGGGGACCAGCACGATCCTTGGCGTACACAGGGTTCCGTCGACTCGTCGCGCTCCCCAGCTATTGACCTTCAACCCGAACTCGTGACCACCGAGGTATTCAAACTCACTGAAGTGATGCTCGCCCGGCGGGACGGCCAGGCCCATGGCGAGCCATTCGCTGTCGGGTAGAGCTGCCATGGCGAACGCGAAGATGCCAGGGTTGGCGACGAAGTTCCCGCCGCAGTGGTCGAGGTCCGCGTTGACGCTGACCTGTGCATATTCGTGGGATCTGAACATCTGACGGGAGTAGGAGTTCGGCTCGGGGCAAAAGACGTGCGTGAAGCCGGTCGGGCTGGCCCGTGCGTACGCACGGGCGGGGGTGTCGGCTCGGTCGTTGAAGTGCTTGGTCAGGTCGAAGTGCGGTCGGTGCGTGGCATCGTCGATCACCTCGAAGTAGCGGATGCAGTCGACCTGGCCCACACCGGTGATCTCAGCGTGGAACTCGACATGGCCCGCGTGCACATCCAGGTGGTAGATCTTGTCCCACAAGGTGCTCCTGCAGAGCCAACTGATCCGCTCGAAGTCGGTGTGGGCCACCAGTGCCGGGGGTGACCAGGACACATCGCGGTCGAAAGCGTTCAGGGTGTCGACGCCGACAGAAACGACCAGCGGCTGAGTGAACGTGGCCAGGTCGAGCAGCACTTGAGCATGTGGCACGGAGTCGATGCGCAGCCGGAAGACGGCCCTGTCAACAGTGATGGTCCTAGGCAATGTAGGTTCCATCGCCTGCCCAGTGCCGGTCCACGTCAGCGTGCCGGAGTTCCGGGCGCGCTTCTGCCAGCAGTTTCACGTCGGCTTCCACCATGATGCGCACCAGTTCGTCGAGGCCGACGTTGGCTGTCCAGCCAAGGCGCTCCGCGACGCGTTTGGGATCGGCGCACAGCAGTTCCACATCCGCGGGCCTGGCCAGATCCTCGTCGACCACGACGTGTTCACGCCAGTCGAGCCCGGCCACCGTGAACGCCTTCTCGGCGAACTCGCGCACCGAGTGCGTGACCCCGGTGCCCACGACGAAGTCCGACGCCTCGTCCTGTTGCAGCATCAGATGCATGGCCCTCACGTACTCGCCGGCGAAGCCCCAGTCCCGGCGGGCGTCGAGATTGCCCAGGTGAAGCTGTGTCGCCTGACCGAGCAAGATTTTGGCTGTGCCGAGACTTATCTTGCGGGAGACGAACTCGGGTCCACGCCGTGGCGACTCGTGGTTGAACAGGATGCCCGACACGGCGAACATGCCGTAGGACTCGCGGTAGTTCTGGGTGATGAAATGCCCGTACGTCTTGGCTACCCCATAGGGCGACCGGGGATGAAACGTTGTCTGTTCGTTCTGCGGCGATTCGCTGACCTTGCCAAACATCTCCGATGATGACGCCTGGTAGAACCTGATCTGGCCGCGTGGCGTCGACCGGGAGGCGCTGATGCCGCTGACGATGCGGATCGCCTCCAGGAGCCGCAGGACTCCCGTGCCCGTGACCTCGGAGGTGATCTCGGCTTGCTCCCAGGACAGCGGGACGTACGAGATCGCGCCGAGGTTGTACACCTCGTCCGGCTGTGTCTGTTCGACGGCGGCGATCAGACTGCCCTGATCGAGTAGGTCGCCGCGGATGATGCGCACCTGTGGGATGACATCGGCAAGCCACGGCACTCGGGCGTTGGCCTGGCCGCGGACGAGTCCGTACACCTCGTATCCGTAGTCGAGTAGGTGTTCGGCGAGGTAGGAGCCATCCTGGCCGGTTATCCCGGTGATGAGCGCACGTCTGGACATGTTCACTCCGAAGGCTTCGAGACCGGTGGCGCCGTCAATGTCTTACCCCTCCGCGATGGCGGAGCTTCGTGGTGAGAGCGATCGCAGCGTGTCTTGCACAAGGTTGCGGTGCCGCAGACTCTTCAACACATTGCAGCCGCAACCAGGGCAGTCCAGGCGAAGCATGGCCTGGCATCGCCGCGCGTACGCCTCTCCATCGAGGATCTCTTTCAGGCTCTGCTGAAGGACGTTGCCTAGCGGCGGCAGGACATAGCACCCCGACCGCACCGCTCCGTCGGAGGCGATGTACAGGGTCGTATAGCCCAGCACGCATGGCGGGTTGATCTCACGCAACTCTGGTCCACCTGATCGCAGATATCGCTCGATGTAGGACAGCTCATAGGGCGCGAACTGGCTGCCCAACCTGCCGCGCAGAGTCGCCACGATCTTCGTGGTCGCGTCGAGGTCGGGCCACAGTCCGGCGAGTTCGGCCTCCTGCAGGAAGTACAGCCGGTTGTCCGGCAAGTTGCAGGCCAGGTAGCCGCCGATGCGCTTGACATGATCTATCAACTCGTCGAGGTCGAGGGCGGCGACCTGGGTCAGCGTCGCGGCGATGATGAGTGTCTTATCCTCCATGTGGTCAAGCCCGGCGAGAGCCCTATCGAAGTACCCTTTGATGCCTCGGATGGCATCGTTGCGGTCTCCGACCGCGTCTAGCGACACGGTGACGTGCGTGATCGGTGACGCGTTGACCTCGTCTGCCAGCTTCCGCAGCAGCAGCCCATTGGTCTGTATCCCGATGGTGTGAAACGAACTTGTGTCGGCCCTGTCGAGGATCTGAAACATGTCCCGCCGCAGCAGCGGCTCGCCGCCGGTCAACCGCAGGGTGGTGACCCCGACCGACGCAAGCTGATTAATGAGGCCGACGGCCTGGTCGGTGTCGATGTGATCCACCCACCGCTGGCGCCAGTAGTCGCAGGTGACGCAGCGCGCCTGGCAGTTCTCGGTGAGCTTGATGCTTGCGTCCGTCGGCCTGACGACCTGCGGCGCCAGACGAGGGCTGATGTTGCTGGCGGCCCATAGCCGTCCGTCATACAGCCGGCCGCCAGGTCGCGCGCTGCGTGCCATATTCGCCTCCGAGGTAGTCAAGAGCCGCATCGTTGGCGCCCGAGGTCGATCATCCAGACAGCCGAACAGGGGTCGAAGTGGTAGCGAGTGATCAGCATGCCGCGAAGAGGTGCATGTCAGCATCGCATCGAGATGGCGGAGATGCAACGTTCTAAATTGATGAGTAACTAGTCTCGCATGTTGCTTGCTGAATCTTCTCGGCGGCGCGAGTATGGAGCCCATGCAGCGGGCCGACCCTCGAACCCCGGCGGGACGTGTCGAGACATTCCGGGGCCGCCACCTGCGCAAGGAGTTGCACCGACTGCGACAGACGGCCGGCATGTCCACCGAGGATGTCGCGACCCGCCTGGACTGGTCGAAGGGAAAGATCTCGCGGCTGGAAACCGGGGTCAGCGGTATCAGCCCGAGCGATGTGCGGTTGCTGCTGAGCGTGTACGGCGTCACCGATGAGCCCGAAATTGAGGCGATGGTCGACCTGGCTCGTCGGGCTCGTCGCAGAGGTTGGTGGCATCCCTACGCCGACTTGTTCCCACACGCCTACGTGGGGTTGGAGGCCGAGGCGACGACCCTGTATGGCTACGAGTCCCAACTTGTGCCCGGCCTGCTTCAGACCGAGGACTACGTCCGGGCCCTCGTGCGCAGTCACCGACCCGACATGCTGGCTGACGAGGTACAGCGGCGCGTGGAGGCCCGACTTGCTCGACAGGAACTCCTCGTCAAGGCTGACGCGCCCGCACTGTGGTTGGTGCTCGACGAGGCAGTTGTCCGCCGACCGGTTGGCGGGTCGAAGGTGATGAGCCAGCAGCTCATGAAGATCGTCGAGATGGCATCCTTGCCCAACCTGACCGTGCAGGTCCTGCCCTTCGCCGGCGGCTCGCATGCCGCCATGGGCGTCGCATTCACCATTTTGGCATTTGTCGGTCCCTCCCATCCAGCCGTCGTCTACCTGGAACACCTCACTGGACAGCTCTATATCGACAGCGATGCTGCCCTGTCTCACTACTCCCTCGTCTTCGACGACCTACGCGCAAAGGCACTCAGCCCGGACGACTCCATCGACGTGATCGGCCGCGCGGAAGCCGGGCTATGACCTGTTCGGAGAGGAGGAAGTTCGACATGTCTGAGCATGATCTCACCAATGCGGCATGGCGCAAGAGCAGCAGATCTCAGCCTGACAACGCTAACTGTGTGGAGGTCGCCCAACTGGATGACGTGGTGGCGGTGCGCAACTCCAAGGACCCCGACGGCAGCGTGCTCTTCTTTACCATCGCTGAATGGATTGCGTTTCTGGGTGGCGCCCATGACGGCGAATTCGACCCGACCGGGTAGTCGCGCAGGTTTGCCAAGGTGTGACGGCTGCGCCGAGCCCGAGTGTCAGCCAGGCGCTTGCGCGGGACCTCCACGGTGGACGCACGCGGACGCCACGTGCTATCAGCAGGGTCACTGCTCACATTCCAGACACCCCGCTGCATGCAGCGGCGACCATAAACCAAGGTGCTCTCGCGCAGGTGAAAGGGATTGAACGTGCGGATTCTCATCCTCGGCGGCGACGGATACCTCGGCTGGCCGCAGGCGCTCTACCTGTCATCACAGGGCCACGAGGTCGGCATCGTGGACAACCTCATGCGCCGCTCATTCGACCTCCAATCCGGGTACGACAGCCTGCTACCGATCGAGAGCCCGGCGCGGCGGGTGCGCCGATGGTGCGACCTCGGCGGACCGCCTATCCGCGTCGACCTCGTCGACCTCACCGACTTCGCGGCTCTGTCACGGGTGTTCCAAGACTTCCGGCCGGAGACCGTCGTCCATTTCGGAGAGCAGCGGTCAGCGCCGTACTCGATGATCGACCGCGACCACGCGGTAGGCACTCAGGTCAACAACGTCGTCGGCACGCTCAACGTGCTGTACTGCATCGCCCAGACCGATCCCTCCTGTCACCTGGTGAAGCTCGGGACCATGGGCGAATACGGCACGCCAAATATCGACATCGAAGAAGGCTTCATCACGATCACCCACAAGGGACGCACGGACACACTGCCGTTCCCGAAGCAGCCCGGCTCGTTCTACCACCTTTCCAAGGTCCACGACTCGCACAACATCATGTTCTGCTGCCGGACCTGGGGTATCCGCTGTACCGATCTCAACCAGGGAATTGTCTACGGCGCAGTCACCGATCAGAGCGCGATGGACGACGCGTTGCACACCCGGTTCGACTACGACCAGGTGTACGGCACGGCGTTGAATCGCTTTTGCGCCCAGGCGGTCCTCGGAGAACCGATCACCGTCTACGGACAGGGCGGCCAGACCCGCGGCTGGATCGACATCCGCGACACCATGCGGTGCATCGAACTGGCCATCCTCAACCCGCCCGACGCCAGCGAGTACCGCGTCTTCAACCAGATCACCGAGCAGTTCTCCCTGATCGACATCGCCGATCGAGTGGCCGCCGCAGCTCAGCGCGCCGGCTACCCGGGCACTGTCGTCCACCTGCCGAATCCCCGGATCGAGGCCGAGGACCACTACTACCACGCCGTCCACACACGATTGGAGGACCTCGGCCTGCAACCCCACGCGCTGTCGGACGCAACCCTGGACGCGATGCTGGCTCTCGTCGCGAAGTACGCCGACCGCATCGACCCGAACGCGCTCGCACCTACGGTGAGCTGGCGGCACACGGACAACACCCTCGCCAGCGTCGCGGCGGTCCCGGCATGAGCACTGCCGCCGTCGTTCCGGTCTACAACCGCAGAGACAACCTGGAGCTCCTACTGCTTTCGTTGGAACAGCAGACGACCAACGACTTCACCGTTGTCGTCGCTGACGACGGGTCGACTGACGGCACCCGCGCGATGGTGCAGGCCCGATCCAGCAATCCCTGGTGGGGCGATCGGCTCCGCTGGATAGGGTGCGGGCCATCACGGGGAGTGCGCACCGGCCGCGCACGCAACATCGGCGCGGGCAACGTCCCCGACGCGACATCGCTGCTCGTCATGCTCGACAGTGACCTGGTGCTGCGGCCAGAGGCGATTGCCGACTTCGCGCACACGCACGCCAGCCACCCGGATCTGGTGTTCCTTGGGCAGGTGGAATGGTTGCCGCCGCTCGACCGTGAGGTCGTGCAAAGGGCGATTTCCGAACATGACCTTCCATCGCTACGCAGCCAGGTGCCGACCGGAGTCCCACATCGTGTGGAGGGAACCTTTGTGGGAACTGAACTGCGAGGCGGGCTGTTCGATGGTGCCAGTCCGCTGCCCGGGCCATTGCGACCGGAGTGGGCATTGCCCCTGAACTCCGCCTGGCCGCTAGACGTCTACTGGTCCGTGGGCGGCTTCGATGAAGCCATGATCGGCTACGGCTACCAGGACATGGACCTGGGCGCGCGGGCGATGAAGGTCGGCGTACGGTGCCTCCCCCGCCCGGAGATGTGGGCACTGCACGTATGGCATCCGAAGCCGGCCAAGGCGATGGGCGAGAACCAGCGTAACCTAGATTTCTACCTTCGCAGGCACGGCCACAACGAGATCATCGCCACGGATGTGAACTGGCGGCTTTGGTTCCATTACCACGCGCAGCGCGGTGGCTCCGTGGCCCGCTCCGATGGTCGACTGTGGGCATTGAGCGCCCGCGGAGATCACCGCCTGGCTCTGCCCGACGAGGGGTGGCTCGTCCGACTTGGGCACAGCCCGCACGATGTCGCCGACACGGCCACTCACGCGCTGGCCGACTCCGCTGACGAAGGGTTCGCCACCGAGTGACCTGTGAGCGTCGCAAGGACCGCCTGGAATCGTGCGGCGGTGTGCTCTGCGGTGAACCGGCTCCGATACGTTTGAGATGCCGCGCTCGCCAGGCGCGTCGCGAGACGCGGGTCCGCCGCAAGCCAGCCGATCGCGTCCGCCAGGGCCCGCGGGTTGTCTGGTTCGACCAACAGAGCGTCGGCGTCGTGTGTGAGGAAGCTGTCGGGGCCACCACAGCGGGTGGCCACTACCGGCACGCCGAGGGCCATGGCCTCCACAATGGCCAGGCCGAACCCCTCCTCGCGCGACGCGCAGACCAGCATCCGGCTGCCTGCAACCAGTGCCGCTGGCTCGGTGACGTGGCCGACAAAGCTGACCTGATCGGTCAGTTGGAGGCGTTCTATCTGGGCACGAACAGTCCCCGCGAACTCCGGCCAGGCACCGGAGATGTCGGCGCCGATCAGCAGCACCTGCACCTGTACTCCTTCACCGCGCAGCAGTGCCACGGCGTCAACCAAGAGGTCTTGCCCCTTCCACGGCTCGACTCTGCCCACGCAGACGACGACGGGCGCATCACCGGGCAGTCCCGCAGCGGGCGGCGCGACGCCACCGTCCACGGCAACTGTCGGTGCGCGCCGCCCAGGGTGGATCACCACGGGATTCGTCTGCGGATACAGTTCAACCTGAAGGGCTGCCACACCCTCCGACACGCATAGAACCATGTCACTTCGTAGGTGCGAGGCGAGCCAGTGCAGCCGGAATCGGCTTGGCATCACGTGCTGTACCCACGATGTAGGCGGGCGCCGCAAGGCCAACAGCTGAGCCAGCCGTCCGTAGATGTGGGCGCGCGGCGACCAATGGACCGTCGCGTCCGGCCGTTCTCGCCGCAGTAGCGGGGCCAGCCGGATGGCCATCCCCAGCAGGCCCTTTGCTGGCCGCGCATCAGTGGTGAGCACTGCTGCCCGGTGCCCTGCATGGCGCACTGTAGTTACGAGTTCTCCGTCCGTCTCGAACACGACGAGCAGGTCGACACGACTGGTTGGCGTTGCTTCGATGAGATCGAGCAGCCACACGTCACCACCGCCACGTACCGCTGGCGACGGCACCACCACAAGGACTCGTGGCCGGGCAGTGCGCTTCGCGCCCATCAGACGACCGCCCGAAGCAGGTCGCCAAAATCAGGGCCGCCGTCGCGGCGTTGAACGAGCCGAAAGTGCTCGAACTCACGGCGCGCGAGGGCGGCCCTGTACAGGGCCGGATAGTGTGATCCGACCTGGCTGCTATGTGCGAGCAGAGCCGCCCGTTTACGGTCGAACACCGCACCGATTTCCACCCGATGGGTCACCGACTCATCCGGCCGCCCATAGTTGATCCCCTCAGCGGGCGTGCCCCCGAACGGATGCTCGCGTCCGGCATCGACCTCCTCGTCGATGAACGACCGCAACGCCGAGATGGGGAACACGGGATACCAGAGTGTGCCGACTTGCCATGTAGGCCCGGCGTCCGGAAGAACGTTCTCCTCGGCTGCCGCTTCCAGCGCCAGCAGAGTCATCCGATGGGCCTGGATGTGGTCGGGATGGCCAGTCGATCCGAATGCGTCGTACGTGATGACCGCGTGCGGGCGAGCACTTCGCAGCGCCCCGACCAAACAGGCGACCAACTGATCCATCGGCTGCGCCCAAAACGCCTCGGGCAGGCTGTTTCGCGCCGATCCGGTCATGTCCGAGTCGTGGTGGCCCAGCCAATGTACATCCGGTGTGCCAAGGACCGCGGTGGCCGCGTCGAGTTCGGTTCGCCGCACGTCGGCCAACTGCGCGGGGGTCAGTTGGACGCCGAGTTCGGGGCTCACCGGGCCGTAGCGTCCGTCGGTGCAGCACACCAGGCTGGTGGTGATGCCTAGGTCGGCGCAGCGGGCCAGGAGACCCCCGGTGGAGATCGATTCATCGTCGGGATGCGCGTGTACCAGCATGATGCGTCGGCCGTGCATCGCAACTCCGTCCTGTCGTTGATAGGCAGCGCATGGAGTCTTCCCTATCGGACGCATGTAGATCAAGATTGATGTGGATGTTTCAGACGATGAGAGGCTTACGGGATGCCCCGGTTGCACGATGACGCAGCGCCGCCAGAGTTTTCGGTTCCGCCGTCACGGTTTGATGCCCTCTTCGCGGAGAAATCTGATCCGTGGGATCTGGCGGTCAAGTGGCACGACCGCCGTAAGTTCGCGGTTACCACCGCAGTCTTGCCGCGTGAGCGATACCGGCGCTGCTTTGAGCCAGGCTGCGCCAACGGCGACCTCACCCTTCTTCTCGCCCAGCGCTGTGATGAGGTACTCGCGGTGGACTGCGCGGCCCAAGCCGTCGACCAAGCGCGGCTGAAGGTAGCCGACCATCCGCATGTGCGCGTGGAGGTGGCAATCCTGCCGCAACAGGCACCAGCCGGTCAGTTTGACCTCGTGGTCGTCAGCGAGCTGCTGTACTACATGTCCGCTGACGATCGCGATGTAACCGTCAAGATGGCGTTCGACGTGCTGGAGAGTGGCGGCGATCTGGTCGCGGTCCATTGGCGGTCGAGTGATCGCTGCTATGGCTACGACGGATACAACGCCCATTCGGCGATCCGACGGATCTGCGGAACCGATCCACTGTTGCACCTTGACGATGAGAACTTCCTCCTCGACGTATTCCGGAAGCCTCCGACTCCAGGTGGCGGAGAGCGCTCGACCTGATGATCACCGAGGTAAGCGCGGACGGTACGCGGATTGTTTGGGTTCGCCGCACTGCTGACGGCCACTCGATGCCGGCAATTGCCACTCCCACACCGGCGGTCGGCCATATCGCCTTGGGATTGGTTGTCCGGCCGGGCACGAGGGCCAGTCCGTACCCGGCCGGACAATGCTCGACGACGCGACGGGGGTTCACGATCGTCGAGCTGCACCGCCTGATGGCGGTGCTGTGGGTTAAGCCAGCGGCCGTTGTCCACGGGTGGACACGAACAGGTAGGAGGCGGCGGCGTGCGCGGTGTCGGAGACGACATCGCGGAACTCTTCCAGCTCGCCGTTCGCGATGCCGGCTTCGCCGAGTTGGGTCGCGAGCTGACGGGAGTTGGCGATGTGCGATTGCGTGCCAGGGCTGCCGCCCTCCCAGCTCTCGCTGTAGGTGACGGTGTGGACGCCGGTGAGGCCGGCGTCCTTCATGACGGGATGCACGACGTGGGCCCAGTACATGTCGGCGCCGTTCCGTTCGAGGATGTCGACGATGGTGTCGGTGACGCGGTGGAACAGATCGGTGTCTGCCTCAGATCGGGTGGTGTAGATGTTGAGCGGTTGGGTGCAGTCGAACTCTTCGAGCAGCAGCCAGCCGCCCGGGGCGAGATTGTCGGCGAGCCTGGTGAGGATCTGCTCACGTCGCGGCAAGTGGAGCAGGACCAGCCGTGCGTGGATGAGGTCGAACGGTCCGCCAGGTGGTGAAGTCAGGGTTGTCACATCATGTTCGACCACGGTCACGTTAGTGCGGTCATTGAGGTGGCCGAGGTGGGTGGTGTTGACGTCGGTGGCGGTGACGTGTCCGTCCGGGCCGACGTGGTCGGATAGCCAGGCCGCGATGGAGCCGCCACCGGCGCCGATCTCCCAGCACCGTGCTCCCACGCGCAGTTGCATTTCGGTGATGCGTCGGGTCGTGACGGGGTCCAGGAACGCTTCGAGGCTGTCGAGCTGTTCGGCTGCGGCGGCGGCCGAGTTGTCAAACGTGTAGATCGTGGCAATCACAGGGTAGCTCCGTTGTGGATTATCATTCGAACAGATCATGTCGTGACCTGTGCATCGTCGTGGGCATCCAGCCGTCCGGTGTTGAGCAGCACGGTCCTCTGCGGCTGCCCTTTGATTGGCTGGTCGGCCGGCAGGTCGCGGCCGGCCGGAGAGGTTCGTGTTGAGCGCACCTGGATAGGTAACGGTGCGGATCTGTGCCCTCCGGGTTATGACGACGTCCGGGTGGCTGGGTGGGCGGCGTGGGGCTCGCGCCACATCGGCCATACCGGTGGTCCATCGTCGGGCAGGTACAGCGGCGCGTTGGCCGCGAGAATGTAGCCGCGGCGTAGGTAGAGGTCGCGACTGGCCGGAGTGGTGGCCTCCAGGTAGGCAGGCACGTCGTTCGCGTCGAGGCCCTTGTGGTGGTGCTCCAGCATCGCGGTGCCGACGCCTAGCCCCTGCGAAGCTGGCACGACGCCAAGGAACGCCAGGTAGTGATGCGGCGTATCCGGGTGGTGCTCACCAAAGGTCGTGTCGATTAGCCGGAACCGATGCAGCCACATGCCGCAGGCGTCAGCGAGACGTCGGGCGTAGTCGGGCGGGTCAGGAAGCCCTTGCAGGTAAGGAAACCAGACAGCGACCGCTCTGCCGTCGACAGCGATGTCGACGAGACCCTCGCGCAGGGCGTGATCGGCGTGGATGCGGAAGTAGTCCATGTACACGTTGCGGCGGGTGTCGATGTCAGGGATGAGCCAGTCACCGACCGGGCTGTCCAGAAATGCCTCGGCCAGTACCGCGGTGACCGTGTCCACATCGGTGGGACCGGCAAGCCGGATGGCGGTGGTGGGTCGGGTGCTTGTCATCGTCGTCGTCCCTTCGTCAGACGGGTGCGTAGGTGCCTGCGCTGGTTCGTGGAGCGATGCCGGTGGTGGAGGCGTTGGCGCCGAGCCCGATCGCCGCGTACACATCCGGGCGGGTAGCACGCAGGATCAGCGCCCACACCACACCTGCCACGGCCACGGCCAGATAGGAGGCCGGGAAGATCCACCGCCACGGCGAATCGGACCCGACCCCGAGCAGCACATCGAACTGGACGATCGTCACCACCAGCACTGCGCCGAGCCCGAGGACCGCCAGAGCGGGCGCGACGGCGCGCCGCCACCCGCTCTCCCGGTTGAGGTCCACCATGAAGTAGCCGATCACCGCGGCGGAGGTGAGCAGCATGAGAACAAGGACGCCGAGACCACCGGTCACCGTGATCCAGAAGAACAGGTACATCAGCGGGTCGAGGCCGGACAGCGCATAGCCGAACACCACGACCAGCGCGATCAACGTCTGCACCATGGACGCCAGGCGAGGCGCGCCGGTCTTGGGGTTGGTGCGGCCCAACGCGGCGGGCAGGACCCGCTCCCGGCCTAACGCGAATCCGTACCTGGTGACCGTGTTGTGGAAGGACAGGATCGCGGCGAAGAGGCTGGTGGTGAAAAGGACGTGGCCGACGTCGACCAGGATCGGCCATACGTGTGGTGACACCAGGTTGAAGATCAACTCGGTGCCGTCCGTGGTCGCGGCCTCAACGATGCGTTCTGGGCCGGTCGCGACCGACATGGCCCAGGCCGACGCACCGTAGAGCACGCCGGTGATGGCAACGGCGATGTAGGTGGCGCGGGAAATAGTTCGCTGCGGGTCTTTGGTCTCCTCGGAGAACACGACGGTGGCCTCGAAACCGACGAACCCGGTAATCGCAGTCACCAGCGCCGCGCCGATCCCTGGTCCCCACAGGTGCGACGGGGCGAGCGTGGCCAGGCTGACCGTCCCTCCGTCCGGGTGGCTGAGCATCACCAGGTCGTAGACGACCGCGATCGCGACTTCGGACACCAGCAGGAATGCCAGCACCTTGCCGTTGATGTCGACCCGAGCCAGGCCCAGCATGCCAACCAGGACCAGGCCGACGAGGGCACAGGCCCACCAAGGCAGGGTCACCCCGAAACGGGTCAGGTAGCCGGACGCGACCACGCCCAACCCGCCGTACAGGCCGACACCCATGGCCAGGTAGGCGTACACGGCGACGAAGGCGCCGCCGACTCCGAACACCCGGCCCAAACCCCGTGCGATATAGGTGTAGAACGCACCGGCGTTGACGACGTGGCGGGACATCGCCACGTAGCCGACTGAAAACAAGGCCAGGATCGCGGCGATAGCCACGTACGCGATCGGGATGCCCAAACTGCCCGTGATCGCGAACCCCGTCGTGGCGCCACCCGCAACCACCGTCAACGGCGCGGCGGCAGCCACCACGAAGAACACGACGGACCAGATCCCCAGCCGGCCTTTCGCCAGCGCATTGGATACCGGGCTGGCTGACGGGGACATCCGAGCGGAACGACTCACAACAACTCCATTCGTCGAGGGATGGACATGCCTAACTGCATGGGCACGATTAGGTGCGGGAGGGTGTCCGGGCGTTGGCGAGCCGCTAGGTTCTGTGGGCTAGGACGGCGGTGCCGACCAGAACCTCGGTGTGGGCAAACAGTTCTTGCATCGCCGGTGATAATCCTGCGATGAGCTGACGCATGTAGGTGTGGGACTCGGACGAGGCTCCCGCGAGCACCCTGGTGTGTAGGCCGGTCGCGGCCATCAGACCGGCCAGGCACACGTACCACTCGTCGAGGTCGAGGCAGTTGTTCAGCCGGGTCGCCAGCACCGACACCGGGCGAGACGCTTCAAGGCGGTTGGTCGGCACATAGTTCACCGTCTCGCGCAGGCGCCGCCGCGATCGTTCAACCCGGATGTGCCCGGCCCGATCCAAACGGCCCGCGACCTCGACCACGGCCCTCTGGGCCAGGAACTCCAACCACGTCCGCAGCGGATGGCTCTCCCGCGTGAGTAGCGTTAGTACCTTGGCCGAGACCGGGTCGAATGGCACGCCGGCCCGGGGAAAGACGTGACCAGCCTGGATGCCCAAATGGCCCGTCCACACGAGTTCACCCAGCAACGCCGCCGCCAAGCCAGTCGACAACGCAACCGGATGCAGCATGGGCCGGCCCGTCACGTCGTAGTGAGCCAGTCGGAAGAAGTCGTCAGCCAACAGCAGCACCCCGGGCCTCCCCTCGTACAAGTCGTAGCTGAGCGAGCCGCCGCCCATGGGCCCTGCCCGCCACCACGCCTGTGGCAGCGCCAGCGGGCGGAACGCCCATGGACGGCGGCCATCA
This sequence comes from uncultured Actinomycetota bacterium, assembly GCA_963742855.1. Lineage (GTDB taxonomy): Bacteria > Actinomycetota > Actinomycetes > Mycobacteriales > Micromonosporaceae > CAVUNP01. Next base: position 924,122 of record CAVUNP010000007.1, read on the forward strand.
CACGGCCGCCCGCGAGAGCGATGGGGCCCCGCAAATATCGAGGGAGGCCACCGAGGCGCCACCGCACTCACCGCCGACGCTCGCGGCCGGCCGCGCGTCCCACACGACAACGCCGTGCGTCTCCACCAATGACAGGGGCCTGCCGCGCCGCCGGACACGGAGCGACGGCGTACCGGCCCAGATCGGCGCAGCCCACACACCAGCCGTCCACGCCAGGCATATGCACGGCGAGCGTTGAGCGCGTCTCGTCCAGCAGTGGTTCCCGAGAGTGGTCAGCCGCCGGATTAGTCAGCGTCGGAACCACTGGCAGCTCAAATGGCGATGATCTGGACGCACGAACCAATGCTTCAGCATGGTCATTCACGACGGCGCGACGATCGTCGGCAGCGAGGACTGCCATCTACCTGCTCCTCCCGTCCGGGCGGTTGGCGGCCCCGGCCGGGGCGGAGATCAACTCAAGCCCGGTCAGGGCATCTCAGCACGCGGCGATTCTCAGTGTGGCGACCGGTGCTGGCAGTGACGGTAGTGAGCGCGACGGGATCGCGGCTGTACAGTTTGTCCAACCGTGCGCGACGGGCTATAGAACACCTGGTAGGGAGGCGACATGGACGAGCGAAGCCTTGAGATTGGTCGCCGGGTGCGCCAGTGGCGTATCCGGCGGAACCTGACTCGCCAACAGTTCGCCGACCGTGTGGGCCGCTCGGTGAGCTGGGTGGACAAGGTTGAGGCGGGTGGACGGGCACTTGTGCGGCTGCCGATGCTCGACCTCGTCGCTTCGGCACTTGACATTGACCCGCGCGTGTTGGTCGACGAGAACGCCGCGCGCCTGGCCGACCAATGCCCGGATGTAACTGAGGTGCTGGCCATCAAGTCGGCCCTGGGCCGCTACGACGAGGTAATTTGCCGCCCCGGTGAGGCTTCCGACCCCCCGGACCTGGCTGACTTGCGCCAGCGAGTCGACTACGCCTGCCTGGCCTGGCTCTCGTCGCATTTTCGCACCATCGGGCAGGTACTCCCCGCGCTCCTAGTCGACTCGCAACGGGCAGCTGAGGCGTACACCGGTGACGCACGTCTTGAAGCCACACGGCAGCTAGTTATGACGTACCGGCTCGCTTCATCGATGCTGCTCAAGCTGGATTGCACCGACATCGCCTGGATGGCGGCCGACCGCAGCATCACGGCCGCACGAGCGGCCAATGACACGCTGTGCCTGGCGCGAGCCAGCCGCAGCGTCGCCCGCGCGATGACGGAAACCGGGCAGCAGCGCGAGGCCATCGCGGTCCTGGTCGGCATGGCCAACCGTGTGGAGCCCGAGCTGTCAGGTGATCGACAAGACCTGACTTCCATGTACGGCATGCTCCTCCTCGCCGGGCAGATCGCGGCCGCCCGCAGCGGCAACGCGGACGTCGCATTTGCCATGCATGAACGGGCCGCGGAAGTGGCCACGTCACTCGGCCCTTCGTACACGGAGCGCCTCACCGCCTTTGGCACAACAAATGTCGCGCTCCATCGACTTGCCGCGCTGGTACGACTACACGAGGGCGGCACGGCCCTGGAGTTCGTCCAGACCATGGACAGAGCGGCGGTGGCGGCGCTACCCAAGGAGCGCAAGGTCAACTTCTGGCTCGACCTCGCCGAGGCGCACTGGCAATGCAATGACCACGGCCGCGCAACGACGGCACTCCTGGAAGCGGAACGCATAGCGCCGGAGGAGGTGCGATGTCGGCCCCTCGCCCACAAGCTCATTCGCAGCCTGTTCCCCGCGACGACAGGCCGTCACCTTTCCGAACTTCGTCAGCTCGGTCACCGTGCCGGGCTCCCGCTGTGACCGAGAAGGGATCGCTGTACGTCGTCGTGTGCGGAGCAGGCCCCGCCGGCCATGTCGGGCGTCTGGTCGAACTGGCCCAGGCCCGCGGCTGGACCGTGCAGGTCGTCGCTACCGGTGCAGCGGTCGAGCACTTCCTCGACCTTCCGGCAATGGAACAGCTGACCGGCCGCCCAGTCCGGACGCGCTACCGCCGACCCGACGAACCGAACGCGTTGCCCAACGCAGACGCAGTCGTCGTTGCCCCTGCCACGTACAACACGATCAACAAATGGGCGGCTGGCATCAGCGACACGTACGTACTCAGCGTGCTCGCCGAGCTGACGGGCATGCACGTACCGATCGTTGTGTTGCCTTTCGTCAACACCGCGCTGGCAGCGAATGTCGTGTTCGCTCGCAGCGTGGCAGACCTCCGAGCGGCCGGAGTCACCATCCTCTTGGGGCCAGGCGGCTTTGAGCCACACCCCCCGCGTACCGGAGACGCCAAGATCGAGTCCTATCCCTGGGGCCTGACGCTGGAGGCCGTCGAACGCGTGGGTAACTGACGACAGGACGAAGAGTAACTGATCTTGCTCTACAGTGGGCGCGGCTGCGATAGCTCAACTCCCCACGCAACTCGCGGGACGCGCGAAAATCGCCGACGGTACGGAACGACGAAGGCGTAATGATGCCAACCTTTCGGGAGAGCCACACCACACACTCCGCCACCTCGGTAGTTCTGTCTAACCAGTAGTGCGCGATGCCTTCGTCCATAGTGGAGTTATGGATGGTGCCTCGGCCGTTCCGACAAGGCCGGCCGGACGCCGAACCGGGCCCGCGAACACGGGACTTGCCCGGAGGAGCAGGAGGTGCCACCCCGCTGCAGCGTGACGGTCCCAGAATCGTTGTGGATACGGTGGAGTGCGCGCCGCAGCCGGCGTCGCTGGCGGGCCTGCTGACCGGGGCCAGCAGCCGGCCCCGCGCGCGGGGCAATCGCTTCCCCGCGCAATCTGCTGCTGGCTTGGCGTAGGAGGGTGTGGATGGGTGAAGGTGTGGTGGTCCGGGCCCGGCACGCGCTTTGGCTTGTGGCTGAGCATGGTGTTCTGAGCGCTCGGCAGGTTGGGGTGCTGCTGGGCGTGAGCCGGCCGACAGCGCACCGGCTGCTGCGGGAGTTGGCGGCGGACGGTCTGTTGGAGCGGCCGAAGCCTGAGCACGGTAGCGAGCACCGGCAGTTGTACCGGGTTTCGTGGTCGGGTGGCCGGATGGTGACCGAGGCGCAGCGTCGGGCCGGGCTGCCGGTGTTCGCCTCGCTGTTCGCGCGGCCCGGCGTACCCGAGAGGCAGTATCGAGTCAACGAGTTGTTCGTGACCCTGGTCGAGCACGCGGCTGGCAGCGACGGCCGGTCGGGGTTGCTGGGGTGGCGGCACGGCTTCGATGCGGAGGTGTGGCTGGCCGAGAGCGGGGTGGCGCGGCCTGAGTGCGATGGTTCGGGTATCTGGTTGGAGGACGGCCGGGTGGTCCGGTTCGTCGTGGTGTGGGACCGGTGGGAGTCCAACCCGATGATCGGCGAGTTGGCAGGCGGTGGCCGGCTGCCGGTGGACGTCGTGCTCGTGGTCGCTGGCAACCGGCGCGGCGAGGCGGCGGTCCTGGAGTACGCGGCCAGACGCGCGCTGGTGGGCGTGGTGGCGTGCACGACGGCCGCGATCCTCACAGAGGCCGGTCCGGCTGGTCCGGCGTGGACGACGACGGTGGCGGAGCTGCTGGACGGGCGGCGGCGGCTCGGCGAACTGGCCGAGGGGACCGAACGGTAGGCGTGGCGACGAGTGGTTGGCACGGAGTGCGTGAACCCGGGCCTTGGGTTCACGCACTCCGTGCGTGGGCTACTTGCGGTTGCGGGCACGGTGGGTGACGGAGAACAGCTCCGCCAGTCGGGCCCTGGTGTGCGGGCTCAACGGTGGCGCGTCGGCGACGAGTTGGGCGATCGCGGCCTCGATCGCCGTGTCCGTCTTCGACGGCCCGCGTGGGCGGGCCTCACCCCGTCCCCGGCGCCGCTGGCGCGGCACCCGGACGACTGGTTCCGGCTGACAGGCTGGCTGCCCGTGCCCGGCCCGGTCGTGTTCATCGGGTTCGTGTTGATCTGGCGGTGGTGGGGTCGGCTCGGGTGGTGCAGTTCGGTGAGCCGGCCACTCACCGTGACTGCCTTTCGGCATGTTCCTCCTACGGTGATGATCGACTGTGGTGCGGTCTTGGTGGTCATGGCTGGTGGTTCCTCCTTCGCGAGTGCCGCCCTACGACGAGAAGCGGACCTGTGGGTTGGGGTCGACCGTCGCGGATGAGGTCGGCGGGACTTTCCCGCCTTCCGTGACGGTGGCTGGTGGCGGTTGCCTGACCGGTGAACACGGCGCGTTAACCATTTAGGACGGTCGATAGATCGAGCCTCGCCGCGGTGCTTGGCTGGGCGTCCGCGCCGCCGGCTTCGTGAGGTGTCCTGGTCACGGTGGCTCGGTCACGGCGTGCGGGCGGGGCGTGAGGCAGGGCAGGTCGATCAGCCGTAGCCGGCGCCCGCTGTCGTGGCCGTAGAGCCACCACACGGCGCCAGCGGGGCTGAGCCCGGTCTCGGCCCGCAGGTCGGCCGCTGTGGTCGCTATGTAGGCGTTCAGCGGGGTGGCGGCGAACGTGGCGGCCAGGTGGCGGTGTAGGTGCAGCTCGCGCAGCGCGGTGGGTAGGTGGAACAGCACCGGCCACCGCCACCGTGTCAACGAGCCCAGCAGCCCGTAGGCGGCCACCTTCTCCGCCAGGTCGTCGAGGGTCTCGTTGGCGAGGTCGAACTCGAGGAAGAAGGCCACCTCTCGCCCGTCCTCGGCCCAGATGCCGTGCCCGTCCGGGCGCGGCATCTGCCGGAGCATCAGGTCGGCGTGGTCGCCTTGGTGGTAGAAGGCGCCGCGGTCGTGGAACGCCGCCGCCGGCCGCCACCGGGCCAGCCGGGTGCCGGGGTGGGTGCGTTCGTGCGCGGCCAGGTCGATGAAGAACTGGTTGGTGCCGAGCAGGTGCGGCAGGTTGGCCCGGGTGGTGAGGTGGACCCGGCGGCGCCGCGCTTGATCCCGGCGGGGTGGCGGGACTCCGCGTTGGGCGGCCTCCAGCTCGGTGCCGAGCTGGTCGAGCACGTAGTGGTACGGGTACGAGCCGCCTTCCCACCGCTGCGGCCGGAACCGGTTCACCAGTCCGAGGTCGAGCAGGCGCAGCAGCCGTCGTTGGGTGACGTCCAGCGACGAGAACAGCGCGGCGGCGATCTGGTCGGTGGTGAGCACGCCGTGGTCATACAGCCAACCGATCAGCCGGTAGTCCCGGTTGGTGAGGCTGGCCTGCGCCCGGAGCACCCGTGTTTCGTCAGACAGGCGCATATGGTCGCCTTACCCCAGGGGGAGACCCCCAGTAGAGGGTCTGTCGCGACCAGCGCGCGGCGAGTGTTAGGTGCCCTGACCTGCTGTGTTGGGTGGTGAGGGGGGTCGGTTTGGGGGTCCGGATCAAGACCGACCCCGAGCAGGACCCCCGCGCCGACCCGGAACCGGGCACCCAGACCGGCCCAAGCCGGAGAACGGGCAGTTCTGTCACCGCAGGACCCGACCGGCCCGCCCGTCCTGTCAGACAGATACTGACAGGCGGTGACAGGAGCCCGAGCCGCCTCTGATATCGACTTCCTGCCCTGGGCCGAGCTAGTCTGCGGCCCGCTCCACGACCCTCGCGTCCGCCGTGCACGCCGTCGCCGTTCGTGATCATTTCTTCTCCTTGTATGGTGAAGTGGCTTTCGTCAGCGCGGCGGCCACGCCCACTCAGGCCGATGCCGACACCGCTACCTATCTAATGCCGGGTGAGAGCGCTCTCTGCGACATCGCTGTTCACAGAATCGTCCCAACGGATGATGTCCGGGCACCTAACAGGACGCCCAACAGCGCATTGGGCACCTTCGCCGGTCGGCCGTGGAACGGGTTAGCGGCTTCGCCGGGTGGGGTGGTGACGGTCGGGGCCGAACGGTTGTTGTGCCCGGGTGTCTCGTGGCGGGGTGGCGCGGGTGGCTGTCACGGTCCGGTCGGGTGGCGTGTATTGGCGTAGGAGGGTGGCGGCGGCGGAGGCGGCGTGGGCTTGGTGGAGGCGTTCGCGGGCGGCGCGCAGGGTGGCGAAGGTGTCGGCCATCGCGGCGAGGGTGAGGATCATGCGGAGGGCTTCGGCGGTGGCGTGGTCGCCTGACAGATCGCCGATGAGGGAGACCAGGCGGGCCATGGTGCGCAGCTGGTAGCCGCGTTCGCCCCGGCGGGCCGGGGCGGGTTTGGTGGCGTTGTGGGTGGCCCGGTCGAACAGTTCGGCGGCTTTGGTGAGCGGCCCGCCGGTCTTGCCTTCCCACGCGGTGGCGGTCGCGGTGAGCAGGTCGGCGGCGGCGCCGCTGATGGCCGCGACGGTGTTCCAGTCGTCGCGACTCGCGGCGACGCGGAGTTGGTCGGCGGCGTCGTGGATCGCGGTCGCCGCGCTCGCGTAGACGTGGGCCGGGGCCGGGTGGTGACGTGCGGCGGCCCGGCGGGCTTCGGCCAGGGACGTGTCGGGGTTCCACCTGGTGCGCAGGCGGGGGAGGCTGAGGTCGGCGGCGAGTTTGCCGGCGCTGTAGAAGATCTTCTCCCCGGCCGCGGTGGTGTTGGTGTTCAGGGCGACGGCGTAGCCGGTGAAGGTGCCGGGGTCGCGTTGGCTGGGCCGCATCCGCACCGTGATGCCCTGGGCGGCCAGTCGGTGGAAGTAGTCGGCCTCGTCCACGGCCACCGTTGCGGCGGCGCGGAGCCGGCGGCGCAGGTCCTCGCTCGGCGCGGCCGGCCGTCCTTTGCGGGCGGCTTTGTTGATCTCGCCGGGTTTGGGCCACGCTCGGGTGCCGGCGCCGACCGGGCCGACCCGGTACAGGTTGTAGTCGATCTCGATTTGGCGGCAGGCGGCCTGGGCCTGCTTCCAGTCGTAGCGGGGCCAGAAGGTGCGCCGGTCCTGACGCACGAGGGTCGCGACGATGTGGATGTGCTGATCCGAGTGGCGCACGGCGACCCACCGGACGGCCTTGTCGTCGCCGGGTGGGGCGAGCCCCACGGCGGCGACGACTCGGCGGGCGATGTCCTGCCATTGCTCGTCGGTCAGGATCGGGTCGTCCGGGTGGGCGCTGACCGAGCAGTGCCACACCGGCAGCGGCGGCGGGCGCCGCCCGGCCCTCACCGGCATCTCCAGGAGGTCGACCAGGTGCCGGAAGTCGCGGTGCCCAGCAGCCGTCAACGCCGGTTCGAGGTCGGCCAGGTCGCCGGCGCCGTCCCACGCCGCGACCAGGTGCGGGTTGACGTGCTCCTCACGTCGTCCCGGACCGTAGAGGTAGCGGATCAGGCCGGCGACCCGGCGACCCCGGTCGTGCACCGCGGGCAGCATCTACAACCTTCGGTGCACCCGGCTCGCGGTGGCGTCGACGGCTGCCAACGCCCGCCCGCACAGCTCCACGACGTGTTGCAGGTAGACCGGCGCCTGCCCGGTAGCGCGGAGGACGCGGACGGCCTGGTTGAGGTTGGTGCCGACCCGCACCACCGCCAGGCGGGCGTCGGCCAGCTCGCCCTGCAACCCGGCCAGGGCCTCCCGCCCGACCAACCGAGCCCGCAGCTCCTCCGTACGCGCCACAGTCAACCCCGCTCGTTCCGGCGTCCCGACCGGCGCCTCCGCCCCAGCAGCCGAGAGTGGGGGCGTCGGTTGCTGGAGGTGTTCGGCGATGCCCAGGGCGGCGAACGCGACGAACCCGGTCGGGGTCAACCCCGCCTGCGCGGCGGCGGCGGCGATCGCCGCGTACTCGGCGTCGGTGAACCCGGTCGAGACCCGCCGGCCCCGACTCGGATGCGCGTGCTCGCGGTAGCGGCCCGACGCCGCTACCCCCATCCGGCGCGGCGCCGGACTCGTCGGCTCAGCCACGGCCATCACCGGCCCGGTCCCGCTGCCCACCACGGTGGGCGTCTGTCTGTGTCGTCATGGCCGGATCCTGGCCGGCGGGTGTGGACCAACCCGTGGACCAAACCGTGGACCACTGCGCTCGTGCTGCGTGTCTCGTCATGCGACTACAGCTACGCGGGGACGGTTGCCGGACCGGTTAACATGATCTTGAAAGCCGCCCGCGCAGGGCTCCGCTCTTGGCCGACCGCGCCCGGTCGACCCCCGAATCCCGCCGGATTCGGGCCTGAATCCGGAACGGATTCTTCAGCTTGCTCCGCCACGTCGGCCATCCGGTCTACCGCCGACGAAGGAGGCGGCGCGGCCAAAGCCGCGACGGGCCGAAGGCCCGTAAATCGTTGTCTCGCAAGGGACAACGGCTAGTACGCGAAGGACGGTACGGCATCGGCACACACGAGCACGCATCGGTCCGTGTGCATGGGTGGCGCCGGCCCGAGGGGCGCCCGACGACGGCGACCGACCACGCGGGACGCACACGTCAGATCGTTGGCTCGGCGCCTGCGGTTGGGACTGCGCTCCGCACCGAAGGGGTGCATGTCGACGTACGGCGAGCCCCCGATGGGGCGGGTGACGGCGCGCTCACGTGGTCCGTCCCTCGATGTGGACAGCGGTCCTCGCGACGATCTGCGTCCTGAGCTGCGCAAATGCTCGCTACGGCCGATCGCACCGAAGATCAAGTAACCGGTAAACAGCCAGTGCGTGATACAAGGATCGGCGTAGGGGGATATTGCGGACTTAAGGGGGCACCGGAGGGTCCAGTCCCTGGCGCGACGACCGGCAAGAAGGCCACCAAAGCCCCCGGCAGGGAAACACGGTCCCAGTGATCACGCGCGGCGCCACGAAGATCAAGTAACCGGTGCGGCAACCGTTGTGTGATAGAGGGGTCGGCAGAGGGGATCTTACGGTCCTAGCGGACACGCGACCGGCGTCCCTGGCGCGACGGACGGGCGACGACCACCGAGGCCACGGGGCCTATGGACCAACGGTCCGGTGGACCAGGCTCGGCCCGGTGGACCAGGGAGGCCGTGGACCACGCGCGGTCTGGCGGACCAAGGGGCGGCCGTGGACCAGGCGGGCCGTGGACCAGCGGACCGCGTGGACCAGCGGACCGTGGACCAGGGACGGCCGTGGACCAGGGTCGTGGACCAGGGGTGGCCGTGGACCAGCGGGCCGTGGACCAGCGGTGGCGGTGGACCAGCGGACCGTGGACCAGGGCGGTCGTGGACCAGCGGGCCGTGGACCAGGGGCGGCCGTGGACCAGCGGGCCGTGGACCAGCGGTGGCCGTGGACCAGCGGACCGTGGACCAGCGGTGGCCGTGGACCAGCGGACCGTGGACCAGGGCGGTCGTGGACCAGGGGCGGCCGTGGACCAGCGGGCCGTGGACCAGCGGTGGCCGTGGACCAGCGGACCGTGGACCAGGGGCGGCCGTGGACCAGGGGCGGCCGTGGACCAGGCGCGACCCCGGCGGACCGGCGCCTCGTTTGCCGGGGTGTCGGTGGCTCAGCCGCAATAGGCACACCGTTCGGGCCGACCTCGTGGACCACGCGCCCGGCGCGGCCCCGCTGTGCCTAATGAGGCGCCGCGCCGTCTGGAGCGTATGTGCCTATTCGGCGGGCCGTCCGTGGGAACGGTGCTCCTAATGTTGGTTCGACCACTCGGAACGCTGTGCCTAACGTGCACGTCGGAGGTTTGGAGCGCTGTGCCTATTCGGTGCCAAGCGGTTTGGAAGAACGACGGAATAGGTGCCGTGAGGCGCCTGACCTGCGCAAACGGTTCGAGCTTGGCGATTTGTGCCTGACGCGCTCCGGCGACGACATCGGTGGTGCGTGCTGGTTGGGCCGACGGCCGCCCGCTACGGGCGTGCCGAACCCATCGATAGGAACAGATCGCTCGGCGTGCTCGGCGTCGCGCGGCCCTCGTTGTGCCTAACCGCTCCGGGCCTTTTGGTGAGCGCATCGCCATCGATAGGAACAGATTCCTTGGCACGGTCGGAGCTGCGCGGCTCGCTGGCAACTGCTCGGGTCCGCCCGGTGCCTGTCGCGCCGGGGTCGGGCGCGGCTCGGAGCATGGCGGGGACCGTCAGAGCAGACGTCGGCGGTGTGTCACCGAGAAGAGTTCCGCGAGCCTCGCCCTCGTCTCGTCGCTGAGCGGTGGCGCGTCGGCGACGAGCTTCTCGATGGCTTTCGCGATGGCCAGGTCCGTCGTCGTTCTCCGCGCCGGTAGTGATCGCGACGACGGGACTCGGCCGGCGGGTTGGTCCGCGACCGGAGCGGGCCTCTGCCGGGGCAACCGGTGGGCCGGTTGGGCTGCCGGCGAGGTGGCTCGCGGGGGGCGTCGCGCCGTTGTTGGTCGCGGCGGAACCGGCAGGGGCGGCTCGGTCGGCTTCGCTCTCCTCGTCGCCATGGCCCGTCACCCCTTCGGCTCGTGTGCATGGCGAGCACGGTGCCGACCGGGTGTGGACCAACCCGTGGACCACCAGTGGATCTTGCGTGGACCAAACCGTGGACCACTCATCGTCAGACATGAATAGCCGCAGGTGAGTGGGTGTTGGATGAGGCGGGCAGGACGACAGTCCGCCGCCGTGGCCGGACGGCGCCCGGGTCGAGCCGGCCAGTCGTCCGCTCCCGTGCGGACGGCGCGACGACGGCCGAATCTCGTCCCGGACGAACTCCCTATGTCGCATCCTGGCGCACTCCGGTGACCTGCCCAAACGCCTCGGGGCGGCCGTCCCGGACGGCCGAAACCATGTCATGATCGTCCCGGACGGAGATCAACAGCGACCCCTTCTCCCACTGGCGGCTGTCAATCCCATGCGAACCGGGTTCCTCCCGCGTAGCGGGTCAGGACGGGCGTGGCCCCGATCCGCGATTGCGGTCGGGGCCACGGTCCGCAGGGCTGCGGACGGCGTTTAGCGGGGTGCGGACGGTCCGCCGACTTCGTCCCCAGCGGTGAGGGCGGCACCGTTGTGCCGCTCGGCCTCCTGGTGCTGCTCCGCTTCGTCGGCCTCGGTGATCGGCAGCAACTCGCGCAGGACCGCGTCGCGAGCCGTGCTCCTGGCCGTCTCCAGCCGGCGGACCTTGCCCCAGAATCCCTCGCCAGGAACGTCATCCCCGGCCAGGCTCATCTGGCGAGCATTGACCTCGTCATAGATGTGCTCACCGAGTCGGGTGAAGTGCTCGTCGGGGTCGGCGATCTCGGCGTACGCGGTCGGCCGATGCTCTGCCCAGTGGTCGCGGGCGATCTTTCCCCACCGGTTCATCCTGGTCTCCTCGTCTCTCGTCAGCGCTCGGTCGGTTGGGTGGGTGAGGCGCGGCAGCAGGGCATCCCGCCCGCGCCGGTCGTGCCGGGTGCTACTGGCCGGTGTCGTCGGTGCGGTCGCCGGTCGGTCCTGGCCCGCCGGAACGGGCGGCCGGGCAGCGGAACGCGCGAGCCACCCGACCCGACGCGCGGGCCTTGCGGCGGCGGGCGACCTTCACCAGGAAGGAGGCCGGTCCGGGCCGGCTCTGGGTCTCGGGCCAGCGCGGTGCGGCGGCGGCCGGCTCGACGTCCAGCGCGGCGCGACGAAGCAGCACGGTCGCGTCGACCAGGACCCCGGCCAACAGCCACGCCTGGGCGGCGTCGGCGGACAGAGACATCTGCTGGCGCCCGGCCGCGATGTGTAGAACGAGGGTCGCGGCCTCGTCGTCGGTGGTCTGGACCATCACCGCGTCGATGCTCACCTCGTTGTGCAGGTTGACGATGCCGATGGTGCGGGTGTGCGTGTGGGTGGCGTCGGCGGGCGCGTGCGGGGAGTCGCACCACCACGATTCGTGGCTGGACGGATCGGATCGTTTAGGGGTCACGGCGGGTCCTTCCGGGAGGGATTTCCGAGCCAACCGGCTCGGTCCGGCCCCCCACCCTACGCGCTACATAAGCGCTTTACAGTGGCGACTTGCCGGTGTCGTAGCGGCTTTTCGTATGCGCTATGGGGTGGCGGTATCGTGGCGGGTGTGGATGACACGCGCGCCCAACTGCGCCGGGCCTCGGCCAAGTACCTCAAAACCGGCCGTGAACACGACGCCGCACAGGAGGCGCTGCTCGCGGTCGTCGTGGCCGCGCTCCGCGATGGGATGGCCCCGTCCGAGGTGGTGGAGCTGTCGCCGTTCGGCCCGGCCTACGTGCGCAAGATCGCCCGTGATCATCAGATCCCGCCCGCTCGCCTTGGCCGCAAACCCCGTCCGAAGCGGCCGTGACCGCAACGGAGCGCGGGTCAAGCGACCCGAACCGCGGTCATGACCAACGACGTCGTGACCATCCCTGACGGGTACGAAAATGACCGGAGGTGACCTCACATGCCGAACGGACTCGCGTTGGAGAACCTGCCCGCGTCGGTGATGTACGACGTGTTCCTGGACTCGGTCGCGGTGCTGACCGGCCAGTACCTCCAGCAGGAACGCCAAGCGTCCGACCCGACCGTGGCCGCGAACTGGTGGGCCAAGACGCTGGACCTACGAGTGACCGCGCGCTCGATCGATCCAGACGACCGGGCCAGCCTGGTCGAGCACACACGACGGTGGAGGCGTGAGGCCGCCGAACTGAATCCGTAGGGCCAGACGACCCAGGCGTTGCATCGCGACCAACACGGCTCGGCGCCACCTCGCCGACGATCCACACCCCGGATGCAATCGCGGTGGCGGCGTTGCACGCCGGATGTCACGTGACCGCATCGACGCAGCGCTGCGGGCGCGCTGGCTGCGCTGACACGAGGACAGAAGGAAGAAGAGGCCACCCCCAATGCATTACTGCCAACGCTGTGAACCCATGCGTGCCCTCGAACCCGCAGCGCCGGACTCGGCTGTATGTTCGAGTTGTGGCTGGGCCGAAGGTGCCCGCCGCGCACCGCTGTACGTCGTTACCGGAGCATCCGGCGCCGGGAAGACAACGATCTTCGCGCCACTGACCGCAGCGTTGCGTGAGTGCGTGATCTTCGACATGGACTGGCTGATCGACCCTATGAAGATCTCGGCCGAACCGGTCAACTGGGATGCCCTCCGCGACGCCTGGCTGAGCGTGGCCCACGGCATCGCGCAGGGTCACCGCAGCACAGTCCTCTTAGGACCACTGTTGCCGGACTGGGTGGAAATCTTGCCGTCGCGGCGGTGGATCGGCCCTATCCACTTCGCCCTTCTCGACTGCTCCGACGAGCAACGCCGAGCCCGGCTGATGGAAAGACCATCATGGCGTGAACACGCCATCGACAGCCATCTAGGCTTTGCCGCGCACCTGCGCCACACGATCAGCCCTGTCCTCGACACAACGTCCGACACCCCTGAGCAGACGGCCCAGCGAATCGCTATCTGGGTGAGAGCCTTGGCTTCGTAGTGCTGGCACAAGATCGATATGCGGAGCACCGGGCCGTCATCGGGTGCTCGCAGGACGACCACGCGCATGGTCGGGCTCCGCACACTGCGTCCCCACCGGGCGCTGGCCGACTTCGTCCGGTCCGGCCTGGTCGCCCCGCCCCGGCCCGCCGCGCGCCGGGCCGTGGTGGTTGTGGGCGCTTCGAGTTCGAGGGCCAACCCGGTCGGCGCCGGCGGCTGCCTCAACTACGCCACGTTCGGCCGCGTGCCACTCCGGCTAGCGCTAGCGGAAATGGTGTTGGTGGGAGCCGTCGATCGCCATGACCCTGCGAAGCTCGGACCATAGGACGTCGTCGCGGCCCCACACCGGATCGAACACGCACACGTGGCGGGCTCGGCACAGGGCGTCGAGCGCTTCGGACCGGCACGACTCGCCGTAGCACTGATCGATGGCCAGAGCGTCGAGCGGGTTGGGAACCCACGTGTAGGCGCTGCCACCGTTGAGGGTGACCGGCACGCGGACCTCCCCGGCGGATCCGGGGAAATGCGCGAGTACGACCAGATCGGTGCCGGCGAGTCCGTCCACCAGCCGGGTGGCCAACTCGTCCCCGCAGAACCCTTCGACCACTGCCCGTTGGCACCACCCGTCCTCGGCGGGCAGGCCCGGCTGCGAGAACGTCGTGACGAAACCAGCACGGTTGGCCGCAGAGAGGAACGGAATGAGGGCATCGGTTTCGGGGTCCGGACCAGCGGCCCCGTAGCCCGGCTGGAAGGTGATGTCGCCTTCCATCCACCGGGCCGTCAGCACACCGAGATCGCGCAGAGTCCGGGCCTTTGCCCAATGCCGCGCGTCGGCGGGATCGGGATCGCGATCCGACCGGTGCGCGGGCGTGGCCGCGTCCAGCCCCGTGGCCACGCCTACCCCGCCGTCGTCCGGGGCATTCATGCTGTCCTGGCGGAGCCGCCGCGCGGTCCGTAGCCGGAGGCGAACCGATGCCACAGGTCGGCCGGCTGGAACCGGACCTCCTGCGGTTCCGCCGAGCCCTGTACGTGCCACAGTCGGCCGCCCGCCCGATGCAGGGCGGCCAGTCGGTCCAGCGCGGCGGCGGGGTCGCGACCCAACTCGTGCAGCTCGGCGATACAGATGCCGGCAATGTCGTCGGTCGATACCGCAGCCACAGCCCGGTGCCAGCCTGCCCACGCGCGGCCGTGGCCAAATCCTGAACCGGTGTCGAAGCTACGACCGGCCTCGGCCATGCCGTGAGTGGCGACGATGGCCGCCAACACGTCCAGCCGGCCCGCGAGCGCGACCCGATTGTCCAATGCCGAACGGGCATACAACCAGACCCGCACGACCGCCTCCTGGCCCCGCCCAACGCCTTCGCCGTTCATCGGCTCCCCATCCCTTCCCTCGTTCGGTGTCACGTCCGTCGTTGGCCAGCCGCTCACGCCACCTCACCCGCCGGTGATGCCTCGACCGTCGACTCGATGCCGGGCGCGCGGCGCTGGCGGGGAACCTTGGGCCGCCGGGCCGGTGGCGTCTTCTGGTCCTTCCACGTGATTTCCACGCCCGCCGGGTCGAACCCACGCCCGCCCTTCTTCGCGGCCGGCAGGATGCGCACGGTGACAAGCGTCTGGACCACGAGGCGCTGATGGCTGAGCTGGAGGGCTTCCCACGCGGCGTGGATGTCCTCCGCGTCGATGAGGGGACGTAGTGGCGAGTCCACGACCGCCGCTTGTATCTCGGCCTCGATCGTGACCAGTCGGGCCTTGCCCTTCGTCGTGCCCGCGATGAGCTGGCCCTGGTCGATCAGACCCATCGCCTTGTCCTCGGCCAAACCGTTCAGGTTCGCCCGGATCGCTTTCGCCTCCGACCGCAGCGCCGCCACGTCCACCTCCGGTCGGGCCGGGGTCAGCAGGTCGACCGCGTCCTCGCGGGCGAGTCGGGCCAGGATCGTCCCGACGACGAACTTGTCCGTGTAGAACAGGTTGCGGGTCAAGTGGTTGGTCCTCTTGCACCGGTACGCCGGTTGCCGGCCACCGCTGCGCACCTCAACTCCAACCTTCTTCGTCAGCTTCGCGTCGGTGCAGATCCCGCAGAAGAAGATGTTGGTACCCAACCACTTCGCTGCCGCCCCCGGCCCGGTACGCCGGTCCGGGTCGTTCAGGATCCGCTGTACCGCCCGGAATGTCTCCACCGGCACGATCGCCTCCCACGGTGCGTCGCCGATCTCCTCTTTCGAATACACCAGCCGCGCGGCGTTACGCGGTCGAAGCAGGATGTCGTGCAACGTCTCCGACGACCACTCCGCGCCGGTCACGGTCGGCACATCCTGGCGGCGCAGATCCTCCGCCAACGACCGCAGCGAGGCACCCTGCACCAGCCGCTCACTGCAATCTGCGACGATCTGCGCCTCAGCCTCGCGGATCGTCACCCCATCCGCTTCGAACCCGAACCGGCGGCGACCGCCACCGTACTTGCCCGCCTTCGCCTCCCGCTCCCGCGCGGCCGACACCCGCCGCGCCGTGTCCCGCGACGCCTTGTTGCCCATCGCGACCATCACCCGGGCCATCGCGATCTCCGCGTCGTTGGACAACTTCAACGACCCGGTCACCGACGCGACCGGAATGCCGTGCGCCTCCACCACATCGATCGCGTCCTCAAGATCACGGGGGTCGCGGAACGCCCGGTCAATGTCGAGCACGATGAACCCGTCATGCTCGCGCCGAGCCAACAGATCAAGGCACTCTCGGAAACCCGGACGGACGGTGCGCAGCTCGACCCGCCCGTTCGGCAGCAGGATCTTGCGGCGCTTGAACGCAGACACACCGCGAACCTTGCCGTCCGTGGACACCAGATCGTTCTCCACGATGATCCGGGTCACCCGCCAACCGAGCTGCTTGGCCGTGGCGTAGATACGGTCCGTCTGGTCGACGTTGCCCTTCCCGTCGCCGTCCTCGTTGAGGTCCGGCATGCGCAGCTCGGACAGCCGCACCAAACCTATGGCATTCTGGGGTTTCAGCAGGTCAGGGGTCATACACCGATACTGTGTCGAAATCCGGTTTTGGGCAAGACAACGCTGGCGGTGCACTGGGCGCACCGGGTCAAGGACCGCTTTCCCGACGGACAGCTTTACGTCAACTTGCGCGGCTTCGATCCGGGTACGATCGCGTTGACCCCGGCCGAGGCGCTGCACGGATTCCTGATCGCACTCGGGGTCGCGATCGAGCGCATTCCCACGAGTCTCGACGGTCGAGCCGGCCTTTACCGCGGTTGGCTGGCGGGCCGGCGCATGCTCGTCGTGCTCGACAACGCCCGCGACGCCGATCAGATCCGTCCGCTGCTTCCCGCCGGCACCGACAGTCTGGTCCTCGTCACCAGCCGCGATCAGCTTCCTGGTCTGGTGGCGACCGAGGCCGCGCAGCCGTTGTCGCTGGACCTGCTCGAGGCGAATGAGGCCCGCGATCTGCTGGCTGGCCGGCTCGGTGTGGACCGGGTGTCCGCGCAACCTGTGCCGGTAAACGAGATCGTGGCGTTGTGTTCGGGGCTGCCGTTGGCGTTGGCGATCGTGGCGGCCCGGGCCACGACCCACCCCACCTTCCGCCTGGCCGCACTGGCCAACGAGCTACGGGCCGCGCACGACCGGCTCGACGCGTTCGCCAGCACCGACCAGGCCACCGACATGCGGGCCGTGTTCTCCTGGTCGTACCAGACCCTCAGCCCGGCCGCCGCGCGACTGTTCCGGCTGCTGGGCAACCACCCGGGGCCCGATATCGCGGCGCCGGCCACGGCCAGCCTCGCCGGCGTCCCCGTCGGGCCGGCGCGACAACTGCTCACCGAACTGACCCGGGCCCACCTCCTGACCGAACACGTCCACGGTCGATACGCCTTCCACGACCTGCTCCGCGCCTACTCGTCCGAACTCGCGCGGGCCCACGACGTCATCGACGAGCAGCGCTTGGCCACCCTTCGGCTGCTGGACCATTACCTGCACACCGCGCACGCCGCCGCCCTTCTGCTGGCCACGCATCGCGACCCGCTCACCATCAGCGCACCCCAGGCGGGGGCGACACCGCAGGTCCATGCCGACTACACCGAAGCGATGGCCTGGTGCGACGCCGAGCGCACCGTCTTGACCAGACTCATCCGGCACGCCGCCGACGCTGGTCTGGCTGTCCATGCCTGGCAACTGGCCTGGTCCACGGCCGACTACATGTATCGACGCGCCCAATGGCACGACTGGGCCGACGCGCAGAGTACGGCGTTGCAGGCCGCGCTGCGACAGTCTGACCTCGTCGGGCAGGCCCACACCCATGGTGAACTCGGCCACGCGTACGCGCAGCTGCGCCGGTTCGACGACGCCCGCGGCCACCTCCGCCACGCGTTGCGCCTCTTCGACCAACTCCACGACGACAGCGGCGCGGGCGACGTGCTACTCGACATTGCCTTCGTCAACGGGCTCCAAGATGGTCACGCCGAGGCGCTGCGCTATTCCGAAATGGCGTTCGACCGACACCGGGCCGACAACGGCCGACTGATCAAACAAGTCCGCGCGCTGGCCAATATGGCCTGGTACCAAGCCCTCCTCGGCGACCACGAGACGGCCCGCGCCCATTGCCTGCAGGCCCTCCCCCTTTTCGAAAAGCTCGGCTACCCCCTGGGCGAGGCAGCGGTGTCGGACACCCTCGGCTACATCCACCACCAGCTCGGCCAACCCGACGACGCGATCACCTGGTACGAGCGAGCCATCGGCCATTATCGGCTGGCCGGCCAACGCCACGGTGAATCGGGCAGCCTCATTCGCCTCGGCGAGACGCACCACACGGCCGGCCGACCCGAGCACGCCCGCGAGGCCTGGCTGCTGGCGCTGGATATCCTCGACCAACTCGGTAGCCCGGAGGCCGCGGACGTCCGCGCTCGGCTCGACCGGTTACCGGATGCCTACCGGCACGCGGCCGCGCCACGACGTTCGCCCTGAGCTCATTGCCCCCACCGTTGCCCCAACCGCACCCAACACTTTGGCCACCCGACGACGCCATATCGGTGGAGACGAGGAGGGAACCCATGGTGGATGCCGGCGACGAAGAGTTCGTCGCATACGTCGGCTCGCGGTTGCCCCAGTTGCGCCGGATGGCTTACTTGCTGTGCGGTGACTGGCCGCGTGGTGACGACGTCGTACAGCGGCGCTTACCGACCTGTACGTGAGCTGGCGTAAGGCGCGTAAGGCCAACAACCTGGACGCCTACGTACGCAAGGTGGTGCTGCGGCCTGCCGTTCTCATGGTTTACCGCCGACGAAGCGTACGGCCAGAACCCAGGTCTGCGTGCGTGGTTGGAGCAGACGGATGTGGCCTACGTGATGGCGACCCGTTGTGATGACGAAGTCGCCTCAGGCCTGTTCACAACCACCCGCGTGGACCAACTGATCGGCAAGATCCGTCCCGGGGCACGGGTGCGCGGATCCTGCGGGCATGGGGCGCAGGGACCCCGACTTTACGACTGGGCCAGACTGCCGATCCGCCGTGACTTCGGCACCGACCGGCGCGGCTGGGTACTGGCCCGCCGGTCGATCACCGACCCGACCGACATCGCCTACTACGTATGCTTCGGCAAACGCGGAACCCGGCTACGGGAACTCGTCCGGGTCGCCGGTGCCCGGTGGGCCATTGAAGAATCATTGTGCGCCACGAGGCGCCCTGTTGTATTCCCAACGCAGTTGGGAGGAACTCGAAGGGAGGTTCCTGGGTCTGATGGCTTACCTGGCGCCGAAAGGTTAAGGGGACAAGAGCATGCCAGGAAACCAGTGGTCGTGCCCAGGCGTATGGGGCGACGTGCTGGGGGACCCGCGTGATATGGCGAATGCTGGATTGCGTGAAGCCCAATCTCCAGGAGATGTAACTTCGCGTCCGCCGGAAAGACGTCTGAAACCGGCGCCACATCCTGCGACGGCGTTGAAGCATAGCCGACGCAACCTTCGGGATGTGGAGCGATACCCAGCGAGGGTATTCAAGGAGATGAGTGGGCCGCCTAAGTCACGCTAGACACGTACGACAGGGACGAACGTGGGATCGCCTACGGGGCGCGAGCCCTATGGCGACGGAGTTCCCGTAGTAGTCGCAGGAGTCACGACCTGCCAGGGAGGGCGGGAAAGCCGCCCACAGGGCCAAGGGGAACAGGTGACCGGACATCACAACGACCGGAAGGTATGCGTAATGCAGAGCGCCGAAGCGGTGCTGGATGTCCTCCGTGAGCGCGGTAGGCGGGGCCTGCCGTGCGACGAACTGTATCGACAGCTGTTCAACCCGCAGTTGTATCTGCTGGCCTACGGCCGCATCTACTCCAACCAGGGGGCGATGACGGCCGGGGTCACGAAGGAGACCGTGGACGGCATGTCGCTGGCGAAGATCGGACGCATCATCGATGCGATGCGCCACGAGCGCTACCGGTTCAGCCCGGCCAGACGGGTCTACATCCCGAAGAAGAACGGGAAGTTGCGCCCGCTGGGTCTGCCAACCTGGTCGGACAAACTGGTTGGCGAAGTGGTGCGCCTGTTGTTGGAGGCGTACTACGAGCCGCAGTTTTCCGACCGGTCACACGGGTTTCGTCCCCGTCGAGGCTGCCATACCGCGTTGCGGGAGGTGGCCAACACCTGGAGAGGGGCGAGCTGGTTCATCGAAGGGGACATCTCCGACTGCTTCGGGTCGCTTGATCACCAGATCATGATCGACACGTTGGCGGAGAAGATCCACGACAACCGTCTCCTGCGGCTGGTGCGTAACATGCTCAAGGCCGGATACCTGGAGGACTGGGTCTACAACGCCACGCTCAGCGGCGCGCCGCAGGGCGGGGTCGCGTCCCCGATCCTGTCCAACGTCTATCTGCATCGGCTGGACTCCTTCGTCGAGAAGGTTCTAATCCCGCAATACACCCGGGGGGACCGCAGGGCGCGTAACCCTGCGTACCTTGAGGTGGCCGCAGCTTTGGCGCGAGCCCGCCGGCGCGGCGACCGCGCGCAAGCGCGTCAGCTGCGTCAACGGATGCGCAGCCTGCCCAGCACGGATCCCCAGGATCCAGGCTACCGGCGGCTTCGCTACGTGCGCTATGCCGACGATCACCTCCTCGGTTTCACCGGACCCAAGGTCGAGGCAGAGGAAATCAAACAGCGCCTGGCACAGTTCCTGCGGGATGACCTCAAGCTGGAACTGTCCCAGGACAAGACGCTGATCACCCACGCCCGCACAGGCGCGGCTCGATTCCTCGGCTACGAGATCACCGTCCAGCACAACGACCGTCAGTGCACCGGCGGTCAGCGTTACGTCAACGGCAACATTGGCCTGCGCGTGCCCCGGTCGATGGTCAAGACCAAGTCCGCCCCGTACCTCCTGCGCGGCAAACCCGCGCGTCGAACCCAGATCATCAACCGCGACGACTACAACATCGTCGCAACCTATGGGGTCGAGTATCGGGGCATCGTCCAGTACTACCTGCTAGCCGGAAACATCCAACTGCTTCACCGGTTGCGCTGGGTCATGCTGACCTCGCTTCTCAAGACGCTGGCATCGAAGCACCACTCGACCGTGACGAAAATGGCCGCCAAGCACAAGGCCACGACCATCACACCGAGCGGACCAAGAACCTGCTTCGAGGCCGTCGTCGAACGAGAAGGTAGGAAACCACTGGTCGCCCGGTTCGGTGGCATCCCCCTCAAACGGCAGAAGAACGCGTTCATCGACGACCGCGTCTACGGGCGGAGCACCTACCCCCGCAAGGAACTGGTCACCCGACTCCTCAAGGGACAGTGCGAGCTATGCGAGCACAGCGGCCAGGTTCAAGTTCACCAGGTCCGCAAACTCGCTGAAATGGAGCCGCCCGGCCCCAACCAACCCGCGTGGGCGAAAATCATGACGCGCAGGCGGCGAAAGACACTCATCGTCTGCGCTGCCTGCCATGACCACATCCACGCTGGGCACCCCACCGCGAACCTCACGGCGTAGGTCACTGGAGAGCCGGATGCGGGGAAACTCGCACGTCCGGTTCGGCGGGAGGCCGCGCGGAAAAGGACCTGCGACAGCGGGTACCTCGCCGCGCGGCCCACCCATCCCAGAACAGTCACGAGGGAGCCCTTCAGTCCAGGAGGATGCCTGAACCCCGGAGCGATGCGCGCCGCATCAGGCGGCCACACTGGCGCCCCGTGACGGACGGCGTCATGCCGTACGACACGCGGACCAATGCCGCCGCCGCGTGCTGCCTCCCATCCGGACTTTCACCGTCGGTCCCGGAATTCCACCAGGTCCACCGGCCGCTGGCTGCGGTCGGGTCGCGGACTATCACCGCCGGTTCGGAATTTCACCGACCCCGGAGCACGTGGTCCGAATTATGGCACGCCCATGTGACGCCTCAGCGAGGCGTGGGCCGGATCTCGAAGGTGTTCAGGTGCAGCGGCTGTTCGTCGTACACCCGCACGGCTTCCACGATGGCACTGGATGGCCCGCGCCTGGCCCATTCCACCAGGCGGTCAACCCCCGGAGGCAAGCCTTCGAAGACCGCTTCGACGCTGCCGTCGGGCAGGTTGCGGACCCAGCCATTCACCTGGTGCGCGGTGGCTTCCCGCTCGCACGTGCTTCGGAAGTACACGCCTGTACCTGGCCGGACACCACCACCCGCTTGCGGATCATGATTCGAACGTAGACGTTCGTGCTGCCCGCTGAGGGCGCAACCCGCACCGGTTGATCGGAACGTCGTCCGTTGAGTACTATGTACTTGACGATTCAAATTGTGTGGGAGGACCCTGTGCTACAAGGCGCCGTACCGGCCGGAGCATTCGACGCGCTGCTGCCCGAGGCGGCCGCGGCCAGTGCCGCGCAGCCGAAGTGGACACCGGAGTACGGGGCCTTACCCGCGCTGTACCTCAGCCACGGTGCTCCACCATTGTTCGACGACGGCCCCTGGATGCGCGAACTGCTGGCCTGGTCGACGTCGTTGCCCAAGCCGAAGAGCATCCTGATCGTGTCTGCGCACTGGGAGTCAGCGCCCCTGAGCCTGTCCAGCACCGCGGCGAACACGACGCCCGTCTACGACTTCGGCGGCTTCAACCCGCGTTACTACAGCATGCGGTACGACACACCGGACGCCAGCGAACTGGCCGGACAGGTGGTGTCCCTGCTGCCCGACGCGGGGACTGTGCATGAACACCGCGGTCGTGGCCTCGATCACGGTGCCTGGGTGCCGCTGAAGGTGATGTACCCCAACGCGGACGTACCAGTCCTGCAGATGAGTCTGCCGACCCAGGATCCCGAACAGTTGCTCGCGTTGGGCGCCCGACTGCGGGAGCTGCGGTCGGCCGGTGTTCTCGTGATCGGCTCCGGTTTCATGACCCACGGCCTGCCGTTCCTGACCCGCGAGATGGTGATGGACAACGCCGTACCGACCTGGTCCCAGGATTTCGACGCCTGGGTCGCTGACGCGCTCGATCGTGGCGATGTCGACCAGTTGAGCCGTTACCGCTCCGAAGCGCCGGGCATGCCGTACGCACACCCGACGGTCGACCACTACATCCCGCTGTTCATCACCCTCGGCGCCGCGAGTGATCCCGAAGCACCCGCGCACACCACGATCGACGGCTACATGATGGGACTGTCGAAACGATCGTTCCAGGTTGCCTGACCATCACGGTCCCGATGTTGACAGAGCGTCCAGGATCGCGTTGAGCCCGAACTCAAACTCGTTGCCGAAGTCGTAGTCGGGCTTGAGGATGTGCTCGGTGGCGAACTCGATCAGGTGTGGATACAGGTCGGCGGAGTCCTGCGGCATCATCGATTCGGCCCCCTCGGTGACGGTTTCCGGGCCGTTGATGGGCGACGTGGTCTCGCAGAGGGCGAATCCGAAGATGTAGCTGTCGATCAGGGCAACGGCGTGGGCGGTCATCACCACCGAGAATCCGGCCGCGCGCAAAGTTCCGATGACGGCGTCGTGGTGGCGCAGCGTCGCCGGGCCGGGGTCACCGCCGTATGCGGCGGACCCAAGGCTGACCTGGTGCGGTCCCTCGGAGTAGACGACCCCCGCGTGTCCGGTGAAGGTGGCCAACGGTTCGTGTGAACCCAGCCGCCAAACCCGAACGACACGGTCTGAGCCGGCCGTGGCGAACCACCGGCCGACCTTTACTGAAGGCGACAGCGTTGACGGGACCGCGGTGGGCGGCGAAGGTGTCGACGAGGCCGGAGTCGGACCAGACCAGGACCGAGCCGTTGTCCGTACCTGTGCCGAACTCATCGACGATGTCGAGATCCCGACGTCGCGCTGGCAGCCGGAGCCGGCCGCATTCTGAGTCGGCCGCTTGGCGGTGGTCGGCGGACGTCAGTCGTAGAGGGCGGCGATCGCCTCGACCTCGATCAGCATCCGCGCGTCGACGAGGTGGCTGACCACCGTCGTGCTCGCCGGTGGTGTCGCGGTGAAGTATTCGGGCCTGATCCGCGCGTACTCGGCGACGTGTTCCGGCTGGGTCACCCAGGCCATCAGCTTGACCACGTCCGCAGTGCTCGCACCGGCGGCAGCCAACAGCGCCGTGAGGTTGGTCAGCGCCTGACGCACCTGCACCGCGATATCGCCTTCACCGACGAACTGGCCGTCGCGGAACGAGCACTGCCCGGACACGAACAGCCACCGGCTCGGCGCCGGTACCTCCACGGCGGCGGATCCCGGCACCGGTGTGCCGTTGAGCTCGAACGGCCGTACCTCGGGCGACCAGATCTGCCTCATGGGCCCTCTGTCCTCTCAGGTCAGTGCCCGCGTCAGCCGGATCTCCGGCAGCCGGTACGCGGGCTCGGTCCGGGTGGCACCGTCCGGCGTCCAACCCTGTCGGGTGTAGAACGCGCGGGCCGCCGTGTTGTCCGCGAACACCCACAGCGTCGCCTCGCCGTATCCGGCCTGCCGCAGTCGATCCACGGCACCGTCCAGCAACGCGCGGCCCACGCCCAGACCCTGACTGTCCGGGTGGACGTACAGGCTGAACACGTGCCCTCGCTGGGAATCCGTCCGGTCCGCACCGAACCGGGCCACGCCGAGCACGCCCCGCAAGCCAACGCCCGTCACATCAACCAAGCCCGTCACGTCAGTCACGCCAGTCAAGCCCGCCGCGCCCGCCACCTCGGCAACGATCAGGTCGGCGGTCGGCGCACGCCGCCACAGTTCCGTGGCACTGTCCACCGTGTACAGTTCTCGAGTGTCCGGCGGGAGGAACTGCTCGTAGGAGTCATACCAGCAGGCCAGGAAGGTCGCAACCACACCGTCGAGGTCGGCCGCGGTGGCCGGCCGCACCACGACGGTCATCCGGCCGAGGCCACGGTGCGGGCTGCCACGTGACATGCGACGGCATGGTTCGGCCGCAGGTCCAGCAGCGCCGGATCGGTTCGTCGGCACAGATCCTCGGCCAACGGGCAACGCGGGTGGAACGGGCAGCCGTCCGGCGGGTTGACCGGATCGGGCACTTCACCCACGACCGTCGCCCGGATCGGCTGGGCCAAATCGGGGTTGGGTACCGGCACCGCCGCTGACAGCGCCACGGTGTACGGATGCCGGGGGGTGTCCAGCACCGGCTTCCAGTCGCCGAGTTCCACCACCCGGCCCAGGTACATCACCGCTACCCGGTCACTGAGGTGGCGCACCATGGCCACATCGTGGCTGATGAACAGGTAGCTCAGGCGCAGCTCCCGGCGCAGGTCGGCGAGCAGGTTCATGATCTCGGCGCGAACGGATACGTCCAATGCGGACACCGGTTCGTCGAGCAGCAGGACTTTCGGCTCCACCGCCAGCGCCCGGGCGATGCCGACCCGCTGCCGTTGACCGCCGGACAGTTCGTGCGGGTAGCGGTCGGCCAGCTGGGGACCGAGTCCGACCAGATCGAGCAGTTCGGCGACCCGCCGCTCCCGGGCCCGACCCTCGCCGCCCAATCGATGGACGGTGAGTACCTCGGCCAACGTGAGGCCCACCCGTTGGCGCGGGTTCAGCGACGAATACGGGTCCTGGAAGAGCATCTGGATGCGCCGCCGCTGCTCCCGCAGGGCCCGCCCCCGCAACCGGGTCAGGTCGACGCCGTCGAGCTCGATGGTGCCCGAGGTGGGGTCTTCCAGACGTACCAGCAGTTTGGCCAGAGTCGACTTGCCACAACCCGATTCGCCGACAATGCCCAGGGTCTCGCCCTCGGCCAGTTCCAAGGACACGCCGGACAACGCGTGCAGGACGCCCTGCCCACCACGCACCGGATACTGCTTGATGAGGTTGCTCGCGCGCAGCATCACGACCTCCATTCGGTCGGCGGCACATGGCAGGCGACCGCGCCGGTGCCGCGGGGCAGCAGCAGTGGTCTGGTGGCGCAGATGTCGCGAGCCTGGGTGCAGCGGGGTTGGAACGGGCACCCCTTGATGTCCTCAGTGGACAGAGGTGGGCGCCCGGGAATCTGGGCCAGCGGCGGCCGGTCGTCGTTGGTCGGGTCGGGAAGCGCCGCGATCAGACTCGACGTGTACGGGTGCTGAGACGCCGCGAACGTCTGGTGCACCGGCGCATCCTCGACGACGTGCCCGGCGTACATGACCACCACCCGGTCCACCAGCCGGGCCACCACGCCCAGATCGTGGGTGACCCAGATCGCGGTCATCCCCAGTTCCTGGCGCAGTTCGTCGACCAGCGCCAGAATCTGCTGCTGAATGGTGACGTCCAGGGCCGTGGTGGGCTCGTCGGCGATCAGGAGTCGGGGGCGCATCGCCAGGGCGCAGGCGATCATCACCCGTTGCCGCATGCCGCCGGAGAACTCATGCGGGTACGCCCGTGCGGTGCGGAGCGGGTCGGGGATGCCCACCTGAGCGAGCAGGTCGAGCATCCGGGTGCGGGCGGCGGCTTTGCTGACCCCGTGCGCGGTCATCGCCTCGACCACCTGGGCGCCGACACGCATCAGCGGGTTGAGGGAGGTCATCGGATCCTGGTAGATCATCGCGAGGTCGCGGCCCCGGATTGCGCGGAGGTCCCGTTCACTGAGGCCGGTCAGCGCGCGGCCGGAGAGGCGGACCTCGCCGCCGGACACGCGCAATGGCCGGGTCAGCAGCCCCATCAACGCCAGCATGGTCAGTGACTTGCCGGAGCCGCTCTCCCCCACCACAGCCACCGTCTGGCCCGCGGGTACCGACAGGTCGACGCCGTGGACGATCTCCCGCGCGCCGGCGGAGACGCGCAGGTCCGACAACTCCAAGAGATCCGTCATGTGATGACCGCCGTGAGCTTCAGGACGTCGGGAGCCTGCGCGACCGGCTCGGGCAGCCGCAATCCTCCGGCACCAGGGACGATCGCGCCCAGGATCCGGCCGCCCGAGGCACCGGTGGCGGACGGGACCGTGCCGGGCAGGCCGTGCGCGGTGTGCCAGCCGAGCAGCGCGAACGCGATGGCTTCCTTGGTGTCCGTGGGCGCGCCGAACTCAGCCGTCGTGGTCAGGCGTACGCCGGGCAGCCGGGCGGCGAGCATGGCCATCAACGTCGGGTTGTCGCACCCGCCACCGGAGGCGACAACCGTGTCGACGCCGTATCGGCGTACCTCGTCGGCGACCGTCTGCGCGGTCAACGCGGTGACAGTGGCGAGGATGTCCACATCGGAGATGTCCGGGAACCCGGCCAACGCCTTGTCCAGGTAGTCGGCGTTGAACAGCTCCTTGCCCGTACTCTTGGGTGCCTCAAGCCGGTAGTAGGGCTCGTCGAGCAACTGCTCGAGGAGTCCGGTGTGGATGGTTCCACGGGCGGCCAGGGCGCCGTCCGCGTCATAGCGGCGCCGGCCGTCGCTGGCCCGGATCGCGCCGGCGTCGATGAGGGCATTGGCCGGCCCCGTGTCGAAAGCCAGCGGCGAACCGTCCACAGCGGATGGACGCAGTACGGTCATGTTCGCGATGCCGCCGAGGTTGAGCCCGGCCGGACGGCCGGACACGCCGGCCAGCAGCATCGTGTCCATCAACGAAACCAGCGGAGCGCCCTGCCCGCCGGCGACGATGTCACGGATGCGGACGTCGGCCACGACCGGTACGCCGAGCCGTTCCGCGATCCAGGCCGGCTGTCCGAGTTGGAGAGTTCCCAACACCGCGCGGCCCTCAACCCAGTGGTAGACGGTCTGGCCATGCGAGCAGATCAGGTCGACCGGCCCGCTGTGCTCGATGGCGTCGGCGGCGATGTCGGCGAACACCCGCCCGATCAGGGTGTCCAGCGCGCACATCTCGGCGAAGGTGAGCTCGGCCGGCGGCAGTGTGCGCATCAGCCGGTCACGCAGCTGCGCCGGATACGGCGTGCTGGCGGTATACCCGACCTGCCCGTGCAGGACGCCGTCTGACAGGGCGAAGTCGACCACAGCGACGTCGATGCCGTCGTGCGACGTACCGGAGATCATGCCCAGTACCTTCATGCCGATGCCTCCAGAGCCTCGCGCAGCCGGCCGCCGTGCTCGGCCAGCCGCTTCGCCGCTTCCTCCACACTGGACGAACCGCCCAGCATCACGATGGCCAGCTTGACGTCCAACGCCGCCAGTTCCAGCGCCAGCTCGGCGTCGCGCCGGGAGGCACCGCTGACCCGTTCCACGATGCGCAGGGCCCGGTCACGCAGCTTCGCGTTGGTGACCCGCAGGTCGACCATCAGATTTCCGTACGTCTTGCCGGTCCGGACCATCACGATGGTGCTGATCATGTTGAGTACCAACTTCTGAGCGGTGCCCGCCTTGAGCCGGGTTGAGCCGGCGACCACCTCCGGACCGACGAGTACTTCGATCGGGTAGCGAGCCTCGTGCGACAGCGGGGTGTCCTGATTGCAGGACAGGCCGACCGTCAGCGCACCCCGCTCGCGAGCGGCCCGTACCGCGGCGAGGACATAGGGGGTCCGGCCACTGGCGGCGATCCCGATGATCGCGTCGGCCGCCTGGACGTCGCGTGCGGCCACCGCCGCCCGTCCGGCGACGACATCGTCCTCCGCGCCCTCGACCGCGACCAGCAACGCCTCACCGCCGCCAGCGATGATCGCCTGCACCAGTCCTGGGGGCGTGTTGAAGGTAGGCGGACATTCCGCCGCGTCCAGCACACCCATGCGCCCGGCGCTGCCGGCACCGATGTAGAACAGCCGTCCGCCGCCGGCCAGCCGTTCAGTGACCGCTTCGATGGCCGGCACGATCTGGGGAAAGGCCCGGTGGACGGCGGCCGGGACATGACTGTCCGCCTCGTTCATCAGCCAGGCGAGCTCGGCCACGGAGGCTGTGTCGATGGCCGCGTAACGGTCGTCGACCTGCTCGGTCAGCAACTGCTCCAGTGCCTCGGTCACAGCCTCTCCTCCGTCGCGGAGGACGTGGGCTGGAGCGAGCGCGTAGTCGTCATGTGCTACGTCCGTTTCTCGGATCAAGGGCATCCCGCAACCCATCGCCGAGCAGGTTGAGCCCAACGACGAAGAGGACAATGACCGCACCTGGTGCGGCGAGCGTCCACCAGGCGGTGGCCGCGAGAACTTTGGCGTCGAACACCATCGCGCCCAGGGACGGCGCCGGCGGCGGGCTGCCGAGGCCGAGGTAGCTCAGCGAAGCCTCCGTCAGCACGGCCCACGACAGTGACAGGGTGACCTGCACCGTCACGATCGCCGAGATGTTCGGCAGGATGTGCCGGGCCAGAATGCGCCAGGTCGGCAGGCCGAGCACCCGGGCCGCGCGGACGAAGTCCGTCTCCCGCAACGACAACACCGGTCCGCGGGTCACCCGAACGAAGATGGGCACGTAGACGACCGCGATGGCGAGGGCAATGGTGGCCCAGTTGCGGGTGAGTGTGGTGGCCAGGGTCAGTGCGAGGAGCAACGGCGGGAACGCGAACAGCACGTTGGTCAGCGGCGAGCACCGGTCCGCGCACCCGGTCGCCGAAGAATCCGGCGCACACGCCCGCGACCGTACCCACGAGGGCCGAGGCGGCCACCGCGAGCACGGCCACGCGCAGCGAGTTGCCCACTCCGGCCAGGCAGCGCGAGAAGATGTCGCGGCCGAACTGGTCGGTGCCGAACCAGAACGAGCCTGACGGTGCCTGCAGGCGTTGCCGCGGGTGTTGAGCGATCGGGTCGTACGGGGTCAATCCGACCATCCCGCAGATGGCACTGACGAGGATCAGCAGGACGAGCACCGCGCCGATCAGGCCGGCCGGACTGCGCAGGAGCCGGCGTATCCCGGCCGAGCCGCCGGTGCGCGGTGGTGCGAGCGAGGCCGGGGCCGAGACCGCGTCGGCGGTCACGACGCACGCACCCGGGGGTCGATGACCCGGTAGAACAGGTCGGTGAGCAGGTTGACCAGCACGAAGGTGGTCGCGATCACCAGCACCGTGCTCTGCACGACCGCGTACTCCTTCTGCTGCATACCGACGAGTACCTGTCGGCCGATGCCGGGAACGGAGAAGATCTGTTCGACCACGACCGCGCCACCCAAGAGGTAGCCGAACTGGATGCCGGTCATCGTCACGATCGGGTTGAGTGCGTTGTGCAACAGATGCCTCACACGCATCCGCATGGGAGCGACGCCCTTGCCCCGCGCGGTACGCATGAAGTCCTGTGTGGACGCTTCCAGCAGGGCCGCCCGCGCCGTGCGCATGATCGGTGCGGCCAGGCCGAAGCCGAGCACCAGTGCCGGGAACATCATCTGCTGCAGGTTGAGCCCCGGGTTCTCGGTCAGGTGCGCGAACTGGCTCGCGTTCGGGTTGTAGTGGGCGTATTTGGAGACCAGCGTGAGCAGCGTGGCCCCGATGAGGAAGTTGGGCACGGACAGGGCGAGCAGGCCGATGAACTGGCCGACCCCGTCGCGTACGGCGTTGGGGCGCGACGCGGACAGCATCGCCAACGGAACCCCGATCGCCAAACCCACGATGGTGGCCAGGACGGCAAGCTCGATGGTCACCGGCAGGGCGTTCTGCGTCATCGTCAGCACTGACTCACCGGCCCGCCGGGAGAACCCGAGGTTTCCGGTGAAGAGGTTGCCGAGCCAGGAGAAGAACTGAACGGGCAGCGACTTGTCCAGGCCGTAGTAGGCACGCAGTGAGGCCTGCTGGTCGGGCGTGAGCGCGGCCGCTTCGGTCCCCAGCGTGGCGGTGATCTGGTTTCCGGGAATGGCCCGCAGCATGACAAAGACGAGCAGCGCCACCCCGAAGAGGGTCAGCACCGCCTCGACCAGCCGGCGCGTCAGCGGGTGGCGGGCGATAGTGCGCACCGGTCTCCTTCCTATGCCGTACGGATGGTGCTGGCCGGGCAGTGGATGACCGCCCGGCCAGCGCCTTGGATCAGCCGAGCGACGTCTCCCGCAGGAACTGCAGGGAACCGTTCGACATGGGGGTGAAGCCGTGTACGTTGCTGGTCGTCGCCGTGTAGTCGAAGCTGGAGAACAGCCAGACCCAGACCGCGTTGTCCTCCAGCAGTTTCGAGATCTGGGTGTAGATCTGCTTGCGCTGGGCGGGGTCGGCAGTGGTCTTGCCCTGGGCGAAGAGCTGGTCCAGTTCCGGCGAGGAGTACCCGGCCACCTTGTTGAGGTTGCCGGTGCTGGTGAAGTACCGGCCGTACATGCCATCGGGGTCGGGACGACCGCCGTTGAGCGCGACCGCGGCGTCGAACGTACCGGCGACCCAGCGGTCGACGTAGGCACCCGATTCCAGCGTCTCCAGGGCCAGCGTGATGCCGGCTTCCTTCAGCTGGGCCTGCAGGTTCTGCGCCTCGTTGACCGAGGTGGCGTACTCGCCGGTGGAGACGATCGTCTTGATAGTGACGCCACTGGCGAATCCGGCCTCGGCGAGCAGTGACTTGGCTTTGGCCACGTCCCGGGTCGGGCAGGGCCGGGCATTCGGGTCGGACAGGTATGCCGGCGAGGTGATCGGGCCGACCACGGCACCCTCACCGAGCGCCGCCGTGTCCAGCACCTGCTGACGGTCGATCGCGCACTGGATGGCCAGCCGGACGTTGACGTTGTCCAGCGGCTTGTTGCGCGAGTTGAGCTGCAGCACGTGGTAGGCCAGGTCCGGCGTCTTGGCCAGGTTGATCCCGCCGCCGTCGGCGGTCTTCGCGACCAGCGGGTCGTTGAGCACCGCGAACTGGACGTTGCCCGACTGGAGGCCGGCGACCACGGAGCTCTCGTCCGGAATGATCCGGAAGTCCAGTCCGTCCAGCTTCGGCTTGCCACCCCAGTAGGAGGCGTTGGCGCGCAGCGAGATGGACTGGTTGGCGACGCGACCGGCGAACGTGAAGGCGCCCGTGCCGTTGGGCTTTTGCGCCACCGCCTCTTCGGTGTCGTCCTTGGACAGCATCGCGAGGTTGGTGGTGGCCAGGCCGGCGAGCAGGCCCGCGTCCGGATTGGACAGGTGCAGCACCACGGTGTTCGCGTCCGGCGTCTCGACCGTCTGCACCGAGGCGAGGGTGGCCGCGGCCACCGCGGCCGTCGCCTTGTCCTTGATGCGCTCCACCGAGGACTTCACG
This sequence comes from uncultured Actinomycetota bacterium, assembly GCA_963742855.1. Lineage (GTDB taxonomy): Bacteria > Actinomycetota > Actinomycetes > Mycobacteriales > Micromonosporaceae > CAVUNP01. Next base: position 955,766 of record CAVUNP010000007.1, read on the forward strand.
TCGGCCGAATCGAACGCCTTGCCGTCGTGGAAGGTGACGCCCTGGCGCAGGGTCAGGGTCAGCGTCTTGTTGTCGTCCGAGTACTGCCACTTCTCGGCCAGGCCGGGCACCACAGCGAGGCTGGCGTCGAGCTGGGTCAACGTGCCGTAGACCTGCTCCAGCATGTGTACCGCCTGGAACTGCGTTGCCTTCCAGGGGTCGAGCGTATTGGGGTCGGCGGTGTAGCCGACCACCAGCGTGCCGCCGTTGCCCGGCGTGGTGTTGTTGGTGGAGCTGCCCGAGCATGCCGTCGCGAACAGGCCGGCAGCCAGCACGACCGCCAGGCACCTGCTCACGGGCGAGCCCAGCGCATTGCGGAGCTTCACGATCCCTACCTCCGGTCTTCCGCGGCCAGGGCCGCGACCTTTTCCAGCGCCGTCGTCCTCGCAGGTCCTACGACCCGGGGGTGCGCCTTGACGACGAGTATCTGAACTTGCAGTGCTCAGGTCAATAGTTGACACAGAATTGCTACCTTGTGGCAGTTCTTGCCGCAGTGCTACCGTGCGATTGTGCCCGAATTGGAGAAACTGCTGGCCAGAGGCGTGATAGCAACACCAAGGCCGTTCTACAGCGGTGCGGTGGGGCTGGTGCAACGCGGTGGCCAAACTGAGCAATTCGCCACAGTCGGGCATACCGCCAGTTATACGGATTTCATCGAAAATTCGGTCGTCGCCGAGCTGCGGCAACCGATCGCCGCAGACACCCTCTTCGATCTGGCTTCCATCACGAAGGTTTTCGTCAGCACGGTGTTACTGACGCTGGTCGAGCAGAATGTCCTGGCCCTCGACGAGCCGATCGCCACCTGGCTGCCGAGCTTCAGCGAGCGTGACCGGACCGATGTCACGCTGCGCCAGCTGATGACCCACACCTCCGGACTGCCGGCGCTGCTGTCGCTGTGGACCGACTGGCCGGATCGCGACGCCAGGGTCGCCGCGGTGCTGGGCGCCCCGCTGGTGGCCCGGCCCGGCACCGCCTTCGAATACTCCTGTGTCGGCTACCTGGTCGCCGGACTGCTCGCCGAACAGGTCACCGGTCGCCCGCTGCCCGAACTCGTCCGCGACCGGGTCTGCGAACCGCTGGGGTTGACCGACACCGGATACCTGCCGTCGGCCGGCCGGATCACCCGGACCGCCGCCACCGAGTACCAGCCGGGGATCGGCCGCGGACTCGTGCGTGGCCAGGTACACGACGAGAACTCCTGGTCGCTGGGCGGTACGGGCGGTAACGCCGGGATTTTCGGCACCGCCGCCGACCTCGCCCGGTTCGGCGAGATGCTGCGTGGCTACGGAGTCGTCGACGGGGTGCGGGTGTTGCGGGCCGATACCGTTGCCGAGATGACCCGTGACCAGCTTCCCGCGAACATCGATCCGGGCTTTCGGCACGGGTTGGGTGTGCGCATCAACGATCCGAAGTCGATGGGGGTCCTGGTCGACGGCTCGTTCGGCCACACCGGCTTCACCGGCACGTCGTTGGTGGTCAACCGTCGTCGCGAGCTCGTGCTTATCCTGCTGACCAACCGGGTGCATCCCAGCCGGGACTGGTCGGACATCGCACCGCTGCGGCAGGAGTTCGCCGCACTCGCGGTGGCCGGCGAGGACGCGGCGACCGAGAGGACACGATGAGTAGCGACGCCGACATTCTGGTGCGCATCCGCGGAGCACTACCCGCCCTGCGTCCGGCCGAACGGCGGGTCGCCGAGGCGATCCTCACCGACCCGGCCGCCGCGGCCGAGCTGTCCATCAGCGCGCTCGCGCGGCAGTGCTCCACCTCCGAGTCGACGGTGATGCGGCTGTGCCGGTCGCTGGGTCTGGAACGCTTCCCGGAACTCCGCCTGGCACTGGCCCGGGCGGCCAGCCGGGACGAGGCCCGCTTCGGTGACGGTGCCGAGATCAGTGGCGACATCAGCCCGAACGACAGCCTGGCCGACGTGGTACGCAAGATCGGATTCAGCGATGCCCGTGCCATCGAGGACACCACCTCCACATTGGACATCGAGGCGCTGAGTCAGGCGGCGACGGCGGTGAACAAGGCCCGGCGCATCGACATCTACGGCATCGGCGCGAGCGGTTTCGTCTGCCAGGACCTGCACCAGAAACTGCACCGCATCGGCCTGCTGGCGTTCGCCTGGCCCGATCCGCACGCCGCCCTCACCTCGGCGGCGCTGTTGACCGACCAGGACGTGGCTCTGGGCATCTCCCATACCGGCACGACCATCGACACCATCGACCCGTTGCGGCTGGCGGCGTCCCGCGGCGCGACCACGATCGCCATCACCAACTTCGTCTCCTCCCCGATCACCGAACACGCCGGCCTGGTGCTGACCACCGCCGCCCGCGAGACCACGTTCCGGTCCGGGGCCACGGCCAGCCGGATCGCCCAGCTCGCCGTCGTGGACTGCCTCTTCGTCGCGGTCGCCCAACAGTCGTACGAGCGGACCATGCGGGCGCTCGAGAACACCTACGAGGCGGTCCGCAAGCGCCGCTACCCGAGCCGGTGACCGTCTCGGCCGCCGTCCTCGCGCGGCTGCGCGACATCGTCGGGCCCGAACACGTACGGGTGGCGGCTGGTGAGCTGGCCGCGTTCGCCCGGGATGCGACGCCGTTGTTCCACGCCTTGCCCGACGTGGTCGTGCATCCGGCCGATACGGCCCAGGTGGCCCAGATTCTCGCCCTCGCGACAGCCGAACGCATCCCGGTGGTTCCGCGCGGCGCCGGCTCCAACCTGTGCGCCGCGACGGTGGCCACCCAGGGCGGGATCGTGCTGGTGTTGACCCGGCTCAACCGCATTCTCGAATGCAGCGTCGAGGAACTCCTGGCCCGCGTCGAGCCGGGCGTGACCACAGCAGCGTTGGCCGACGCGGTTGACGCCCTCGGCCTGCTCTACCCACCAGATCCGGGCAGCCGTACGGTGGCGACGATCGGCGGGAACGTGGCGACCAACGCCGGCGGGCTGCGCGGCCTGAAGTACGGGGTGACCCGCAACTACGTACTCGGGTTGACCGCGGTCCTGCCGACCGGGGAAGTCATCCGTACCGGTGGTCGCCTGTGGAAGGACGTCGCCGGCTACGACCTCACCCGGCTCTTGACCGGCTCGGAGGGCACGCTCGCTGTGATCACTGAAGTGACGGTGGCGCTGCTGCCCAAACCGGCGACGTCTGGTACGGGCATCGCCTACTTCGACTCGCTCGAGGCCGCCGGCCGGGCGGTGTCCCGGGCCCTGCGCGGTGGCGTAGTACCGGCGACGCTGGAATTTCTGGACCAACGCTGCATCATCGCGGTCGAGGACTATGCCCGGCTGGGTCTGCGTACCGAGGCCGGAGCCCTCCTGTTGTTCGGCGATGACGGCGATGGGTCCACTGTGGATGAACATTCGGCCCGGATCGGTCAGGCCTGCACGGACGAGGGCGCGATCGAGGTGACCGTCGCCAGCGACGCGGCCCGGTCCGAGGCACTGTTGGCCGCCCGTCGGTGCTCGCTGCCGGCGCTGTCCCGGCTGGGTGCCCTGACCATCCTCGAGGACGCGAGCGTGCCCCGCCCGCATCTCGCCGAGATGGTACGACGCATCGACGCCATCGCGGACAAGCACCAGGTCACCATCGCCACCTTCGGCCACGCCGGTGACGGCAACCTGCACCCGACCTGCGTGCTGTCGGACCCCCGCGACTCCGACGCCATCGCTCGGGCGGAAGCGGCCTTCGCCGACATCTTCGCCACCGCGATGCAACTCGGTGGCACGATCACCGGGGAACATGGTGTCGGTGCGGCCAAACTGCCTCACCTCACGGCCCGCCTGGGCCAGGAGCAGATCGATCTCCTGCGCCGGATCAAGCAGGCATTCGACCCCGCCGGCATTCTCAACCCTGGAAAGCTGGGCTCATAATGACCGACCTCGACGTCACCCGCGGCGCTGGCATCTTCGATACCGACCTGCTCGACCGCTGCATTTCCTGCGGCTTCTGCCTGCCCGCCTGCCCCACGTACAAGCTCACCGGCAACGAGGTGTCGTCGCCCCGGGGTCGGATCAACCTGATGCGGGCACTCGAAGACGGCCGCCTGCCTCTTGATGACCCGACCCTCCAGGAGGAGTCCTCGTTCTGTATGGGCTGCCGCGCCTGCGAACCCGTCTGCCCGGCCGGAGTCCAATATGGACTATTGCTGGAGCAGTGGCGGGACTATCAGTGGAGCGGCCGGCGACGCCCGGTGATCGCCTGGGTGCTCACCCGCGTCGCCAATGCCCGTCGGCTGCTGAGCCTGGCCGGCCGGGCGCGGCGCGCTGCCCGAAGCAAGCCGGCCGGAACCGGGCCACACCTCATGCTCGGCTGTTTCGAACGGGTCCTGGTGCCGGGTGTCAGTCGCGCCGCGACCACGCTCGCCCCCGAACTGTCCGCGCCCAGCCAGCAGGGCTGCTGCGGTGCCCTGCACGCGCACAACGGTGAACTGGCCGCCGGCGAGCGGCTCGCCCACGAGTTGGGCGACGCGTTGCCCGGCCGGATCGTCACCACTTCAGGCGGCTGCGCCGCGCACCTCGCCGGCGTTCTCGGCCGCGACCGCGTCTTCGAACTATCCGAGCACCTGTCGGGTCAGACGTTCGGCGAAGTACGGGTCAACGGCCGGCGGGCCCGGGTGGCGCTACAGGACTCCTGCCACCTGCGCAACGGCCTCGGCGTCTGGCGTGAACCGCGCCAACTCCTGCGCGAGGTCGCGGACTACGTCGAGCTCCCGGACGCGGGGACCTGCTGCGGCGCGGCCGGCACCTATTCCCTGCTGCGCCCCGCCGACTCACGCAGGATCCTGGAACCCAAGCTCGACCAGATCGAGGCGGCCGGCGTCGACTACCTCATCGTGGTCAACCCGGGCTGCCAGCGTCAGGTCACCACCGGCCTGCGCCGCCGTCGCTCCAAGGTCCGCGTCCTGCACATCGCCGAACTCCTCGCCATGGCCGAATCACCGTATCGACCCGCTTGACCAACGGCTCCGGTCGATCACCGCCACTGCCAGCCGGCCGTGCCTGAGTCGGCTGGGACCGTCACCGTGCCGGACGTCCGCGGTCAGGGGGATCCGGGCGACCGCGCCGTACACCCCGACGTCGGCCGGGTCCGCCGGCGCGACGCCGGGCGTGGGCCGCCAGTCGCCGATCGGTACGACTCCGGGATCAACGAGCTCCAGGCCGTCGAAGAACCGGGTGAACGCCTGCCGGTCGCGGGGACCTCCCCGCTCGCCGGTGGCGGCGATGGCCGCCTTCAGACCCGCGACGGTGCCGGGAGGCATCGGGTCGTACGTCGCGTGCGAGATGACCACATAGCTGCCCGGCGGCAGGGCGTCGACGAGCGTGGCGGCGATGCCGTGCGGGTTCTCGGTGTCGTCCACGAAGTGAAGGACCGCCAACAGAACCAACCCGACCGGCTGGCTCAGGTCCAGAGCCTCGCGCAGGCGCGGGTGGTTCAGGATCTTGTCGGGCTGACGGAGGTCCGCGTCGATGTAGGCCGTGGCGCCGGCGGGAGAACTGGTGAGCAGGGCACGAGCATGCGCCAAGACGATGGGGTCATTATCAACATATAGGATTCGCGACTCCGGCGCGATCCGCTGAGCCACCTCGTGCGTGTTGTCGGCGGTGGGCAGCCCGGTGCCGATATCCAGGAACTGGCGGATCCCCACCTCGCCGGCGAGAAACTCGACCGTCCGGCGTAGGAATGCGCGGTTCTCGACAACAGCGTCCCGGATGGTGGGGAACACCGCGGCGATCGCGTCACCGGATTCACGGTCGGCGGCGAAGTTGTCCTTGCCGCCGAGCCAGTAGTTGTACCGGCGGGCGGGATGCGCCACACGCGTGTCGACGTCGTTCACCGGTCGGCTCGTCTCGCTCACGGCCCCTCCAGTCAATCCCTCCCGGGCGGACCGGGAACCTCAGAAGTCGATTATGGGCTACGGCGCGCAGACCGCCGCCTTTTGTGCACTGAGCGTGAGGCTCGATGAACGACCGTCGAAGGCAGAAGACCGATACAACGCCGGTGGCGGGTACAAGTGAGCTCTTGACCTGTCCTTCGAAGAACCAGATGCGCCCCGGTGACGTGCTCCTTCATCTCGGGGCCATCGCGTCCTGTGGAAGCAATGCCGTGGTCCGACCCGGCTCATCCACGATGGTTCGGGTAGTCACGGCACCCCGACTGCACCGAGCCCCTATGTCTCCATTGTGGAACTTCGCGGTCTGGAGGCTGTCTCAAAAGTGTTTCAGGCGGCTCGATCAACCGAGATCATGCCGTGAGCGCCAGACCTGGGAGTGTGCGGCAGTTGCCGCTGATGACGACGAGCTCGCGGCCCGCTACGACGCCACCGTCCACATAGCCGGGATCGACGGAGAAACTCCTACCCTCCTTCTGAAGCAGGCCTCAGGGGATCCGTTCCCACTCCACTGCGGAGTCCGAGGCCGGGCGGCGATGCGGCCCACGGTTGCGGGCGGTCAGCACCGCGGCGAGCGGCCACCCGGATTGGCAGAGGGCGGCGACCCGCTCGCTGAGCCCCACGTGTCCCCACCGCGTCCACTGCTCCACTCCGAACCAGGCGAACAACAGCAGCAACACGATGGTCGCGGCGATCGCGACCGGTGCGCGCGCCGTGAATGGCCGGTTCGCCCAGGCCGGATGTGTTCGTCGTACCGCCAGACCCAGCGGCCACAGCGTTATCCCGAATCCGGCGACTATCGCACTCATGGCGTGGGGAGGCGACCCGCCGGTGCCGGTGGGCAGCGGAAACACCCCGACCAGGACAGTGCCCAGTCCTCCGGCGGCCAGCACCAGACGTCCCATCACACCGGCGCCGACCAAACCGGCGGCGGTGGCAACGTACGACAGTCCGAGCCCGATGAACGCGGTGGTCATGACACCGCGGGTGGCGACGTCCCGCGCGGCGAGCGAGCTGATGGTGTCCCGGACGGAGTCATACCCGGGCGGCTGGAGCAACGGGGCGATGATGAGGCCGGCGATCAGGAAGATCGGGGCGGTGACAGCGGGCATGATCGCCCATCCCGGCACCGCCACCCGACCGTCGTGCTGGCCGGATCTTTCGGCGCTGATTCGTACTGCGAAACCGGCTGTGCCATGCACGGTCAATCCCTCTGTGCGCCTTCGCCCGTACCGACCTGCGAAGACCGTATGTTCCCCACGCACGACGCCCGGCCGCTTCCGACCGGGTGTACCTGTGTGGGTTAGCCGGCGCGTGGGCGCCGAGAACGCTCAGACCGGCGGATCTGGAGCACGGTCAGCCCGGCGACCGCCGCACGGGTGGCCGGACTGTATCGCCCCACGGCTCCGCTCGTGATTGCGGCGAGATCTGGGTACGGGACCACCCCAAAGCCGGTCGCGATCACGATGGACCAACGAACGCACCGAGGATGATCGCGAACAGGCCGACGATGACAATGGTCGAGACTCCGATCAGGCCCAGGAGGGCTTGTGCGGTGTTGACACACTGACACCTGCGAACCCCCCACGCTGGAGCGCCGATGACCGAGCCAACGCAACCACCTGACGATTCGCCGCCGGAGACCGCGCCACCGCCGGGGTACCCGCCGCTTCCACCGGGATATCCCCCGTGCGCGATCTACCGGCCGTTCAACACGTACGCGATCCTGTCGATCATCTTCGCCGTGGCCATACTCCCACCGCTGGGCATCTATTTTGGCAATAAGGCGAAACGAGAGATCCAGCGGACCGGGGAGCGGGGCATCGAGCTCGCCACCGCCGGGATCGTCACCGGCTGGGTCCTCAGCGCCCTGATGGGGCTGTTCCTGATCATCTTGTGCGGCTTCTTCGTCACGTTCCTCACCGGGTTCTTCGGCATGCTGAGCGCCGCCACCACGTTCCACCCCTGACCAACGCCGGCCGGTCAAACCTCGCTCACTGGAAGGCGGCGTGACCGGTCAGCGTCTGCCCGATGACCAGTTGGTGGACCTCAGAGGTGCCCTCGTAGGTGAGCACCGATTCAAGGTTGGCCGCGTGCCGCATAACCGGGTAGTCGAGCGTGATGCCGGCGGCGCCGAGGATCGTGCGGCACTCACGCGCGATGGCGAGGGCCTCCCGTACGCTGTTGAGCTTGCCGAGGCTGATCTGCCGGTGGTCGAGGTTGCCTGCGTCCTTCAACGCACCCAGATGCAGAGCCAGCAACATGCCCTTGCCCAGCTCGAGACTCATGTCGGCCAGCTTGACCTGGGTGATCTGGTGCGCGGCCAGCGGCTTGTCGAAGATCTGCCGGCTCTGGGCGTAGGCGATCGTCGTCTCGAGGCAGTCACGGGCCGCACCGAGCGCGCCGAAGATGATGCCGAAGCGGGCGTCGTTCAGGCACGACAGGGGACCGGCGAGTCCCTGCGCCAACGGGAGCATCGCCTCGCCCGGCAGCCGGACGTCGTCGAGGACCAGTTCGGAGGTAACCGATGCGCGCAGCGACAACTTGCGCCGGATCTCCGGGGCGGAGAAACCGGGGCTGTCGGTCGGTACGACGAAACCACGGATCCCTTCGTCGGTGCGGGCCCAGACCACGGCCACATCGGCGATCGACCCGTTGGTGATCCACATTTTGGTGCCGTTGAGGATCCAGTCACCGCCGTCGCGACGTGCGTTCGTGCGCATGCCGGCCGGGTCCGAGCCGAAGTCGGGTTCGGTGAGCCCGAAACAGCCGATCGCCTCGCCTGTGGCCATCCGCGGTAGCCACTCGTCCTTCTGGGGGTCGGAGCCGAACCGCCAGATCGCGTACATCGCCAGCGAACCCTGTACCGAGACCAGCGAGCGCAGCCCGGAATCGCCGGCCTCCACCTCCATGCAAGCCAGGCCGTACGCGGTGACGCTGGTACCCGCACAGCCGTAGCCCTTCAGGTGCATGCCGAGCACACCGAGCCGGCCGAGTTCCCGGGCCAACTCACGGGCCGGCAGGTGACCGTTCTCGAACCAGGACGCGATGTTGGGGCGGACGCGCTCGTCGACGAAGACGCGCACGGCGGCCTGCAGGTCGCGGGACTCGTCGTCGACCACGGCGTCAACGCCGAAGTAGTCCAGTGGCGCGGCGGGAACAAAGAGAGGCACGACCGATCCTTCCAGGGACTGCGAGGGCTACAAACGGTGGGCTACTGAGACGATGTAGGGGCATCGAGGTGCGCGAGCACGCCGTGCGCCACCGCGACGGCCATCGCGTCCAACGCGTCGGTCGTCATGGCTGCCATGTGAGGCGTGGCGAAGACCCGCGGGTGGTGCAGCAGAGGATCGTTCGGGTCGGGCGGCTCGGGTGAGAACACGTCGACCGCGTACCCGCGCAGGTGGCCGGAGTCCAGCGCCGCGAGAACCGCCGGCACATCGACGACGCCGGCCCGCGCCGTGTTGACCAGCAGACTGTTCGGTCGCATCAGGGCCAGCGCCACGGGGCCGATCAGGCCGGTGGTCCTCGGGGTCTGCGGCACGTGCAGGCTGATGACGTCGCTGCCGGCGAGCAGTTCGTCCAATGTGGTCAAACGAACACCGGCCGGTGGATCGGTAACCGCGATGTCATGGCCCAGCACGGTCATTCCCATGCCACGGGCCCGGACGGCGACCCCCTGGCCGATGGCGCCTAGGCCGACCAGTCCCAGCGTACGGCCGTTGAGCATGGTTCCCGTCAGTCCGGCCGAACTGACCGCGGACGGCAGCGAGCGGCCGCGACCGAAATCGCCCCGCGACAACGACGCTGCCGCACGCGGTGCATGCCGGGCCAGGGTGAGCGCGGCGAGGATCACGAACTCGGCGACCGAGTCGGCATTGGCGCCGGGGTGCTGACCACCGCGATGCCCAGACGGTGCGCCGCGTCCAGGTCGACGTTCTCCACGCCGGCACCGTGCCGGCCGACGACCTTGAGCCGGCGGCCCGCTTCGAGCATATCGGCCGTCACCGGTGAGGAACGAACCACGAGTGCGTCGGCGTCAGCCAGCAGGGGCCGCAGCACCACAGGGTCGGTGGTGGCGGCAATGTGGACGGTACCGGCCCGACGCAGCAAAGCCAGGCCGGCCTCGGCGATCGGCTCGGTGAGCAGGATGTGCGGGGTCATGCTCGTTCACCATCCCGTATAGCAGGTGACGGGCACCGAGTAGAAGTCGCGGGCATAGGTGCCTTGTTCACGCGGTCCGTGGTTGGAGGCTCCGGTGCCGCCGAACGGCAGGTGCAGTTCGGTGCCGGCGGTCGGGAGGTTGACGCTGATGATGCCCGACTGGGACTGCCGCTTGAATCGCTCGGCCGCGGTAGGCTAGGGAGGTCGTGATGATGCCCGATGCCAGCCCGAAGGCGGTGTCGTTGGCCACGCTCACCGCCTGGTCGAAGTCGTCTACCCGGATGACACACGTGACCGGGCCGAAGATCTCCTCGCGGGCCAGCCGCATCCCGTTGTCCGCGTCGACAAAGAGGGTCGGACGCATGAACTGTCCCTCGTCGCCGCGGTGGTCGCCGCCTGCGACGACGGTCGCGCCCTCCCGCCGGCCTAGCGCGACGTAGTCGAGGTTCTGTGCCAACTGGTCGGCGCTCACCACCGGGCCGACCTGGCTGCGTTCGTCGAGCGGGTCACCGACCCGGAGCCCGGTGGCGGCGACCGCGAGAGCGTCGACAAACCGGTCGTGGATGCCGGCCTGCACGATGAGGCGGCTGGAGGCGGTGCACCGCTGGCCGGTGCTGAAGAAGCTGCCGTCGAGCGCACTGCGGACGGCGACGTCGAGATCGGCGTCGTCGAGCACCACTAGCGGGTTCTTGCCACCCATCTCCAACTGGAAGCGCTTGTTGCCATAGGCGATGCACTGCCGCGCGACATGCTGACCGGTGTCGGTGCCCCCGGTGAAGGAGATGCCATGGATCCCGGTCGAGGTCAGCATCTCCTCGCCGACGACCCCGAGCGGCCGACGCCGTACCTCCGCCTGGGTGCGTTCGCGTGTACTGGCGTAGATCTCGCCCTGGGGTTGCAGCAGTTGCTGGGCGTAGTAGCGAAACGTCTGGCCGGCGCGGGTCACCTCTCCCCGCGCCTCACCGAGCACCTTGCCCTCCTCGCGCGCCAGCAGGACCGCCAGTTCGTCGACCCGGCCGAGGATGGTCGAGCCGATCCGGTCCAGGACCTCCAAACGTTGGCCGACCGGCATCTGCGCCCACCGCGGCTGGGCCCGGTTGGCCGCGTCGATGGCGTCCGCGACGACGGTCCGGTCGGCCGTCGCGTACTCGCTGACCGTCTCGCCGGCCCGTGCCGGGTTGGTGTTGGGCCGGCGGTCGCCGTCGACCCATCGGCCGTCGACCAGGTTGAGGTAGACAGGCACGGATGGGCCACCTCTCGATTCGTCCACTGTGGTTGGTGATCTCATTCGACGACGACACCGCCGGGCTCGGACTCGCCAGGAAAATGACAGGCGACCTGGTGACCGGAGCCCGAGGTGGCCAGCACCGGTGCCTCGACCGCGCAGATCTCCTGCGCCTTCCAGCAACGGGTCCGGAAGCGGCAGCCACTGGGCGGATTGAGTGGGCTCGGCACGTCACCCTTCAGGATGCGTCGCTGGCGCCCGCGCTCGACCTCCGGATCGGGCACCGGGACGGCCGACAACAGGGCCTGGGTGTAGGGGTGGCGCGGCTGGGTGTAGAGGTCCTCGCACTCACCGACTTCGACCACGGTCCCGAGGTACATCACCGCGATTCGGTCACATAGGTGCCGGACGACGGCCAGGTCATGCGCGATGAACAGCATGGTCAGGCCGAGATCGTCCTGAAGGGACTCGATCAGGTTCACGATCTGGGCCTGGATCGAGACGTCCAGGGCCGACACCGGTTCGTCGGCCACGATGAACTGCGGGTTGCTGATCAGCGCCCGGGCGATGCCGACGCGCTGGCGTTGTCCGCCCGAGAGTTCGTGCGGAAAACGCCCGTGCCAGCCCCCGTTGAGCCCCACCATGTTCATGGTGTCCAACGCCTTGGCCCGCCGCTCGGCGGCGTTCGCGTCGGAATGCACCAGTAGCGGCTCCTCGATGACCCGGGACCGGCCGCGACCACGATAGAACCGGCGTCGTAGTCCGTGTCGGGTGCGACCGTCAATGCCGACACCTGCGCCGCGTAGTAGTAGGGCTCGTCGTCCCAGGCCCACTCCAGACCCATGCGGGTGTCGTCGAACCACGTGTCGTCCGCGACCAGGGATCCGGTGACCAGCCGTACGCCGCTGGCTGCCACCTGCGCGGCGAGCGCGTCGTAGTCGCTCGCGAGCATCGTCGGATCGCCGGTCCCCCGCAGGTACAGGTCACCGGTGAGCACCGAGCCCACCTTCGGCGCGGTGGCGCGTACGTCGGTGGTGAACCGGTAGTCCAGTCCGAGAATGTCCAACGCGGCGGTCGACGTCAGCAGCTTGCGATTGGACGCCGGCATCAACCGGTCGGCGCCGTCGCGGTTGTACAACTCCTCGCCGGTCGCGGCGTCAACCACCACGACACCGGCTTTGGCACCGGCGAGCGCCGGGTCAGCCAGAATGCTGTCGATCTGTGCCCGCAACTGGTCGGTCGCGGCGTCAGCCACCTGGGCCGTCGCGGGTTGCGCCGCGGTCACCAACGTGCCGGCGACTAACGCCAGCGCCGCGGTCTGAGCGAGAAGACGAAGCTTTCCCCGAAGTTTCATGTCCGCATGCTGCCCCAAAGTCGGACAAGAGTGCAATATTTAGATCCACTGAATGGGTTAGCGGGTGGCCGTCCCGAACAGCACATCGAGGTGGGCATCAAGCGCGGCCACCGCCTCTTCGGCGGAATAATGTTGTCCCAGCACGTGCACGCCGAGTCCATCCACCAGCGCCATCAGGGCCGTGGCCGCGTGCGCGGGATCCACCCGCAGCGCCGTGTCGCGGGTCGCCTGTGCGGCGCGGATCTGGTCGGCGAGGAAGGCTCGCATCTGGCGGCTGCTCTCCTTGAGCCCGGCCGCCACCGCCGGTCTGACCGCGGCGTACGCCAGGAACGCGACGGCGACGGTGCCTTCGAGCCGTCGCTGCTCGTCGAGGGGCAGGATCTGCAGCAACAGCGTCCGGACAATCGCCCCCGGTGCGTCACCCGGCGGCGACGCGGCTATCTCCGCGGTGGTGCGGGCTTCCACGTTGCTCATCACCATGTCCAGGGCGAACGTCATCATCTCGTCCTTGGTGCGGAAGTAGTGCTGCACCATTCCCGTCGACACTCCGGCCTCGGCGGCGACATGGCGGAGGCTGACAGCTTCGAGTCCCTCACTGGCGGCCAGCCGCATCAGAGCGTCGGCCAGCTGCGTACGCCGCTCATGGTGATCGACCTTCTTGGGCACCAGACCACTTTACATTGCAGTCGTATTGACACGACCTCCGCGACAAGGTTACGTTGCAGTCGTATTGTAAAAGGGAGGTTGCCCGGTGAACGTGATTGCACTGTCGGAGATCACCGCCGCCACGGTGGAGCTGGTCGGCGGCAAGGCGGCCGGACTGGGCAGGTTGATCGAACGGGGTGAGCGGGTGCCGGACGGCTTCTGCCTCACCACGACCGCATATCAGTCCGGCGTCATCCCCGAGGCAGAGGTCCTGGCGGCCTACGCGAAGCTCGGCGGCGGCCGGGTGGCCGTGCGGTCCAGCGCCACCGCCGAGGACCTGTCATACACGAGCTTCGCCGGCATGCAGGACACCGTCCTCGACGTCACCGGTGCCCCACAACTCCTTGCCGCGATCGGGCGGTGCTGGGAGTCTCTGCACAGCGCGCGGGCAGTCGCCTACCGCGAGGCCAACAACATCGATCAGCAGACCGTACGGATGGCCGTTGTCGTGCAGCCATGGTCGATACCGCGGTCGCCGGGGTGATGTTCACCGCGAATCCGCTCACCGGCTGCCGCACCGACACCGTCATCGACGCCGCGACCGCGACAGCGGTCGTCGACGGCACCGCGGTGGCCGACAACTACGTCGTGCCCGACGGTGTCGTACCGGCTGACGTGCCGGGTCTGCTGTCCACGGCACAGGTGACCGAACTGTCCACAGTGGCCAACCGACTGCGGGATGGCCCCGACGAACCCCAGGACATCGAGTGGGCCTTCGACACCGGCGGAGAGCTGTGGCTGTTGCAGTCTCGCCCGATCACCACGTTGTTTCCCCTCCCCCCGGCCACGGACAAGCCACTGCCCCGCGTCTATCTGGAGTTCGGACACGTCCAGGGCATGCTGCAACCCGTGACTCCGATGGGGATGTCGACCCTGAAGACGTTGCTGGCGAACATGTTCGCGTCGTTCGGCGTCAGGGTGGAGATCGTCGACATCGGTGGCCGGCTCTACGGTGACCTGACCGACCTGGTGCGTGGCCCGTCAACGCGTAAGCGGGTGGTGAGGCTCATGTCCGTCGACTTCGGACCCCGGGCGCAGGCGGTGGTCGAGCACATTCTCATCGATTCCCGTTTCACCCCGCTGCCGGTCGCGAAAGCCCGCGGTGCGGCGGCACTCGGCTCTACCCTACGGACGGCTCCACGCGCGGTGAGCGGAATCCTTCGCGCGCTGGTCTGGCCGCGAGCGGCCCGCGATCGAGTGTTGCGCGACATCGAACACATGCGGGCCGACGCCGTCGCCCCGGCCGAGGTCCGTACGGCGGCGCAACGACTATCCTTTGTCGACAGTCTTGATTCGTCGCGCGGCTACGAAAGGATCATCTGGCCGATCGTCACCGGCATGCTCGTGGCAGTGACGCCCGCGCACCTGCTCACCGGCGTCGCCTCCCAGGCCGACATCAACACGGTCCTCGGTGGAATGCCGCACAACGTCACGATCGAAATGGACCTGGCGTTGTGGCGGTTGGCGCGACAGGCGAGCGACCACCGTGACCTGCTCCTGGGCACGCCGCCCGCGGAACTGGCCAGCCGGTACGCCGACGGCACCATGCCGGACATTGGCCTGTCGACGTTCCTGTCCACCTACGGCCATCGCGCCGTGGCTGAGGTCGACCTCGGCGTGCCTCGGTGGGACGAGGACCCCACGCCGGTCTTCGCCATCATCGCGAACTATCTGCGGGTGGACGACCCGAGCCAGGCCCCGGACCTTCGGTTTGAACGGGCCGCGGCGGCGGCCGAGACGAAGCTGGCGGAGTTGCGTCAACGCGCTCGCGGGCCACGTGGTCGGCTGGCCGTGTTCCTTCTGCGGCGGGCCCGCGTCCTGACCGGTCTGCGGGAGGCTGGCAAATTCGCCGGCCTGTACACGCTCCGCGAGATGCGCCGGCAGGTGCTGCTGGTCGGTGCGGAACTTGCCACCCGCGGCCTGCTCGACCGCCCGGACGACATCATGTTCCTGACCATGGCCGAAGCCCGTAGCGCGGTGGATGCGGACACCGATCACCGCGAGACGGTGACTGTCCGTCGGGACGTACACCGGCGGGAGTCGCGTCGCCGCAACGTTCCCGTATCGCTGCTGTCCGACGGAACGGACATCGCGACCCTGCTGTCGACGACTGTCCACGATGGAGCGTTGCGGGGCGTGGGTGCCTCGTCCGGCACGGTCACCGGTCCGGCCCGGGTCATCCGCGATCCGGCCGGGGCACACATCGAGCCGGGAGAGATCCTGGTCACCCCCACCACCGACCCGGGTTGGACGCCGCTGTTCCTGACCGCGGGCGGGCTCGTCACCGAAACCGGCGCGGTGATGGCCCACGGACCGACGGTCGCCCGCGAGTACGGCATCCCCGCGGTCATCTGCGTCCCCGGTGCCACCGAAAAGATCACCACCGGGCAGATGATCACCGTGGACGCGGCCGCCGGAACGGTCACCATCGCGCCGAACGACTAGAGGCGATCAGGGGGCATCAGGCAAGGCGGCGGCGGCCGGCGAACCCGAGATCAAGGCGGTGATACCAGCCCAGTTCGCGCTCGCCTTCCAACCAGCACAACAGGACCGCGTCGCCATCGAGTTCGCCGGGAAAGTCCACCAGCAGGGGAGCCAAGCTCTTCAACTCCGCGCCGGTCTGCTGGACCTGGGTCATCAGGTCGTCGAGCCGCGCCCCCGCGGCTTTCCACTCCGGCAGCCCGCCGAGTGGCGATCTCCCGGACGCCGGTCCGCTCGGCGCAGTCGACGGGCCACCGGCGAGGCCCGCCGCCAACTCAGCGGCGTCGGCCCGGACAACCACGATCTCGTCGAGGATCGGCAGCAGCTTGTCCAGCTCCGCACGCGCTTCGTCGACAATGAACAAACCCATGCCGCAAGCCTGCCAGCAGGTCGAAGTCCGTGACCAGGCGCCCCCGGCACGGCTACCAGGGATCATCGCGGCGCCACAACATCCGCGGGTCGCCCTCCCACTTGATGATGCGCAACTCGTCCAGCTTCTCACCCAGCGCGCTGTTGGGGCCGAGCGCTCGGGCGATCAGACTCTGCACCCAGCTGACCACCACGGCCAGGATGATGATGGCGACGATCGTGACAACCACCACGATCGGAACGTTCAGCCAGGGCAGGTGCCACATGCCGTCGAGGGTCCGGTACGTGAAGAGGGGAATCGCGGAAACCACGGCACCGAGGATGTCGGCCACCACGAACGCATAGCCGGCGAGCACGACCAGGACTACTGTGTTGGCCAGCTTGCGCACACCCGCCCAACCTCGGTAGCTCGACCAGTTGAGGCGGAAGCCGGAGAGCTGTTGGGCGATACGCAGTACCAGTGACAGCACCTGGGCGACCACCGCGAACTCCAGCAGGGTGAGGTTAAAACCCCGATAGATCTGCTCGGACACGAAGTAGGCGGCATATCCGGCCAGCACCGAACGGGCGAGCCAGGACACCACCAGGATCAGCCGGCCTGGCCCGTTCCACCATCGCGCGGGCAACGGCTGCGGCGGCATGCGCACCGGACCGATGTCGGTGTAGCGGTAGGTGTTCCCCGCGGCGTCACGGGTGTATTCGAATCCGGCGCTGTCGTGGCCGTAGATCTCGCCCGGGTCGGCTTCCGGGGCGGTCACTGTCACCTTCGGCGGACGCGGCGGGTGCAGGGCCGGCTGGAGGACCAGCAGGCTCAGCAGCATCAGAGTGACACCGAGCGCCACACTCGTGCCCCACTGCGGCCGTCCCTCGAGATTCAGATAGCTGGCCCGGATACCGAGCACGATCGACGCAAGGACAACGACGACCAGCAGGCTCCGCGCTATTCTCATCTTGTCACCCTGACATCAGCCACCTCCGATCGCAACGGGGCCGGTGCCGCGGGTCGGCGTCGACGGGCGCGCTGCCCGGACGCACCGGCGGTGGCGGGCGCGACCAGTCGGACAGCTCCGGCCAAGGCGCGGGTGGTGACCACGGTCAATCCTCACTCAACTGTCGGGAGTTCGTACGTACAGCAGCGTGCCGACGCGGCCGCGGCCAACCGCCGGGCCAACGCCTCCTCGTACGTCATGACACGTGCCTCCGCGACGCGCTCGTGGAACCATTCGGCCGAGACAGACCCCTCGGCCTGCTCAAGATAGTCGGCGAACAGCGGCAGCACCCAGTCTCTCGAATATGCCTTGAGCAGCGTCAAGGTCGGATTCGACTCCAGCGCCACCCGCATCTGCTCGCCCGTGATCACCATGGCCATCCACGAAGTCGCTCTACGCACCGACGTCGCTGAGTGTGCCCGCACCCACCGACAACACCCCGAACGAGCGCCGTCGAGCGACTGTCGCTGACTTGCCGGTCCCTTGGAAATCCAAGCACTACTGACCAACCTCAGCAAAGGGTGCGTCTCCCGTGTCCCAAGCGGTTCCCGCCGCCATCCGGAATGACACCAGCTCATGGGGGTCGCGGTCGTCCTCAATTACGCGGGGAGATGGGACGGACGCCTGGCCACCGAGTTCGCCCTCCAACTTTCCAACGATCTTGTCCCATGCGCTGACGTCAGCCAGAGGCGGCCGACCCTCGGGATCCCGCCCGTGCAGCACGCCGCAGATCGCCTCATATACCCCGATCGCAGCGCGGACGACGGCGAGCCGGCGCGCGCGGTCGGGATGGTCGAGCCCAGGCTCACCGACCGTAAGCATGAGCCGCTGACGGATCCGGTCAGAACCCGATGAGCCAGCGATAATGGTGGACGGCAAGCCGCGCGCGACGTCTTCGATCCGAAGCCTGATGAGAAGCGCGCGCTGAGCTGTCTTCTCGTAGTCCGTACCAGGCCACGCCGTGTACGCCGCCTCGAACAGATTCCGGTCCGGTCGTTTCCAGGAGCCCATGTCACCGCACCCCGTAGACAAGTCGTAGAAGCTCCTTGGACTGCCGGACCCACTTGCGGCAGACGGTCACGTTCGCCGGGCCTCGGCCATGGGAACCGTCGTTAAGAGCGCGGATCGTGTCGTCGTAAGGACGCAGGTCCGGGAAGGTGATTCCTATGGCAGCAGCATGTTGCCCAAGAAGCGCGAGAAGACTCCTCGTACCGCGGCATCGGTCCAACGCGTCCTCCATGTCCTCGTCGCTCTTCCCGCCGCGCCGCCCCAAAATCTGGTTCTGCACGGTGACGGCTGTATCCACCGCCTGGCGGCACGCCGCAAGGGTCATGACACTTCGGGCCGTGCCGTCGCCCAAGCTGTGCCGCGACTCTCCGCGCAGGACCTGGTCGACATCGTCGAGCAATGGCTCGCCAGGCCAGGTCGCGGTCTCGACTGTCACGTGCGATCGCCCGCCTCGAATACGCGTCAGGCGAAGCTGAGTTGGGTGCGGCCCGGCCGCCCGCACCTCTTGCCACAGACGGTCGTCATGGGTGAAGACAATGACCTGGTGGGTCTCGGCGACGGAGATCAGCTCATGGGCCAGGTAACGGACCCGATGCGTATTGAAGGCGTGGATGGGGTCGTCCAGGATGAGAAACCCGAACGGGCTCGTAGCCTGCATAGCTCGGGGGAAGTAGGCGGCGAGCGAAAGAGCATTGCGCTGGCCAGTGCTGAGGATCGCCGCGCTTGCGGCGCCCTCCTCGATCGGCGTTCCATCGACCGCGAGCGCAAACTTGACCTTTTGCTGCTTTTGTACTCCGCCGCCGAGTTGTACATCAGTGATGTCGAGTCCGCCATCAGCGTTGAGGGCACGCCACATACGTGTGACCTGCTGGCTAATGGGGGCGAACACGATCGCCCGTGTCTCTTTGATCCAGTCGGTCACGGTCTTCGCTAGACCATCGGCAGCAGCGGCGCGGGTCATGACCGTGCGAGTACCTTCTACCTCGTCCAGCCACTGGATCACCGCCGCCCGCACCGTCGAGTGTTCGTCCAAGGCGGCCTGCCGCCGCTTCTCGATCAACGCATGCGCGTCGCCGTACCATCGGGCCAGCTCGTCCGAGGACTGGGCGAGGTCCCTGACCTGCGCCACGGTGACCGATTCGGCTTGCAGCGCCGCCGCGTCCCGACTTAGCCGACGCCACGCGTCAAGGCGCGCGTCTGTGTCCGGCAACTCTAGGTCGCGCACGGCATCCGCCGTCGCCTGGCCCAGATCCGGCGGCAGGCTAAGGCTCGCCTGCTTGAGGAACGCCGCCAGGTCCAACTTCGATTGGGTCACCGCCGCAACGAGTTCGCGGAGATCATCGGCCTGCGCACGGGCCGCCGCTGCCCAGCCAGCGCCTGAGGTGCGGCACACCGGGCAGGTGTCGCTGTCGAGCAAGCCCGCGATGTAGTCGCCGGGGACGGCAAGCAACTGGTCGAGGGCCTCCTGCATACGGTCAGCACCGACGACGACCCCGCTGCGGCTGGTCAGGAGTCGCTCGATTCCGGCGACCAAAGCATCGACGTCCTCGCCGCAGACTGCCCACGGCGCGGCAACCGCCGACACCGATCGCGCCGCCGTCGGCAACTCCCCGGCGACCTCGCGAATCCGGGCCGAGCCCGGCGCACTTGGCGCCGACGGCGCCTTCGCTACCGCGGAGGCCAGCGCGCTACCAGACGCCTGCGCACAAGCGGTCTTCGCCTTAGTCCATCGCGTCTTGACCTCGCGGGTCGCCGCTGCGCCCTGGCTCTTGATCTGAGCGGCTGCTTCCAGCAGCCGCTCAAGTACCGCGAGAGCAAGAGCGGCCTTGACGAACCCGTACAAGTCGCCGGGGTTGTCCATCACTGGCGACAACTCCGGGTGCAGCAAGATCGGCAAATACTGCTGGAAGGCGTTCACCCAGGTCAACGGCATCGAGGCGTGGGCCACACCGTCCTCGACCCACCGGATTCCGTCGCCGTCGCAGACGATCTCGACCTCACGCTCACCACTTCGCAGATGGACCTCGATCTTGCGGTCTTCGTTATGGAGGTTCCGCTCCACTGCCTCAAAGCCGCGCTTCCGCCCGTCACTGATTGCTTCGCGCACGCCATCCACAAAGCTGGTCTTGCCCGTGCCGTTGCGCGCCGTCACGATCGTTAGTCCCGGCGCAGCGGTGAATCCGATAGGCAGGGCCCGCTCCCCAATGCCCATGTGGCCAGATACCACAGCCGACACGACATGCCACGGACCCTCGCCGATCGAGACATCATCCACAGTCGACGCACGCTCTGCCGCGATGATCTCGGCGGCGAGGTCCTGCTGCTCCTTCGGTAGGTGGGTGGCAGCATCGGCGACGTCGTCCCATGTCAGGAGGCAATGCCACGTAGCTTAAGTCGATCATGGCAGAGGAGATCCACATCGGACTGATCCCGCGTGTCGCTTGCTGTGGCGGTCCGACTAGCCGATGATCATCGGCTATGAGTGTGGTGTCGCCGGATGAGGTTTCGTTGGGTGTGTTGGTCAGCGCGGTGCCGCGGGACGCCATCGATACGGCGGTCGCGGCGTGTGGGGTCGGTGATCGGCGTTCGGGTGGGAAGCTTCCGGCTCATGTGACGGCGTATCTGACGATGGCGTTGTGCCTGTTCGGCGATGATGACTATGAGGAGGTCGCGACCAAGGTCACCGGGTCTCTTGACCGGTGGGGGTGTTGGGACGCGTCGTGGTCGGTGCCCACGTCCAGTGCGATCACCCAGGCCCGTAAACGGTTGGGCCGCAGGGTTTTCGCCGAGGTGTTCGACGCTGTGGCTGAGCCGGTCGGCGGGATGTTCACTCGGGGTGCGCTGCTACGTGGCTGGCGGGTGCTGGCTATCGACGGGTTCGACGTGGATCTGCCTGACAGCATGGAGAACGCGGCCGAGTTCGGTTACGCCGGATCGGGAGAGAAACGATCGGCGTACCCCAAAGCACGGGTGGTGGCGCTGTCGGAGTGCGGCACGCATGCGTTCCTCGCCGGCGAGGTCGGGCCGTACGCGGTCGGTGAGAAAACCTTGGCGAAGCCGCTGTATCGCAGGCTGCAACCTGATGAGCTGCTTACGGCCGACCGGAACTTCTACTCCTACGAGGCGTGGGGTCAGGCGAGAGCATCCGGGGCCGCCCTGTTGTGGCGGGCACCCACCCAACTGGAGTTGCCGCTGGTCAAGGTCTGCTCCGACGGCACATACGCCTCGGTGCTGGTCAACCCGAAGCTGCGTGGTGCCCGCCGTGACCGGGTCCTCGAGGCTGCCAAAGCAGGCGACGAACTCGACCCGCAGGACGGATATCTGGTCCGGGTCGTCGAGTACAACGTGCCCGACCGGGAAGGCAACGGCTCCGGCGAGCTGATCGTGCTGCTCACCACGATCACCGACCCGCACGACGCCAAGGCCGACGAGTTGGCCGATACCTACCACGAACGCTGGGAACAGGAGACCGGCAACGACCAGCTCAAGACCCACCTCCGTGGCCCCGGCAAGGTTCTACGCTCTCGCCTGCCCGACCTGGTCCACCAGGAGATCTGGGCCTGGCTCACCGTCCACTACGCGATCGCCGTACTCATCACCCGCGCCGCTGAGGCCGCCGACATCGATCCCGATCGCATAAGTTTCACCCGTACCCTGCGCATCATCCGCCGTACCGCCACCGGAACGGCGGACATTTCCCCCTGAGGACTGGGCCGACGCCATCCCCAAGATTCACGCCGAGATCACCCGGAAGAGACTACGCACCCGAAGACACCGAACCTGCCCACGTGCAGTCAAACGCGCCCGGCACAACAGTTACCGCGTCAAGAAACCCGACGAACGCGCCAGCATCCTCCACAATGGACCGGCGACCATCCTGATCCACAGCCTCACGCCGAGAGCAGCATGATCAACTTAGGCTACGTGGCATTGTGTCAGGAGGGCGCGTGTCAGCAGCTCCGGTTTCACAAGGTGTCCCCTTTCGACGTTGGGCTTCGACAGTCGCTGCGATGTGTCGGGCCGGGGCGTTCGGAAGTGATCAGCAGCGAGCCCTATAGATTACGAGATGGACACGCTAATTCAGCGCAAACTCGTCGGCGCGTCGCAATTGTGCGATCACACGACTCCAAAATCTCCGCGGGTCGGCGCGGATACGGTTGCCGAGATTCCATTGCCCGGTTTCTGCGGGCCGTCTACAGAACCGAGGTAGCCCCATGACTCATGGCACTTGTTCCGAGCTGAACACGCCTAAACCTCGATCCGTGGACCAGTCTCGTGAGGATTGTGGCGAGCGGTCGAAATGATCTTTGTGGGTGGCGGGCATGATTGTGCCGCTGGCCGTGTGTCCAGCGTGCTCGGTCCTGTTGTCGGGTGGGTCGCGGTGTGGTGTGCGTGGTGGGTGTGCGTGCCGGATGGCGGGCTTTGGTCAGGTGAACACGGCGTTCCAGAAGGTCAGCCAGGCGTCGGCGCGTGGGCCAGTGGGTGGGTAGGTGCAGCACGGGGCGGCGTTGAGGGCGGGCGAGCCGGGCGGGGACGTTGATCAGGTGGGTGCGCAGGGTGGCGCCTCGGGCGACGGCGTAGCGGGTGGTGCCGGTGAGGGTGCCGGCGGCGCGTAGCAGGTTGTGGCAGATCGCGGCGAGGATGTTCCAGGCGGCGTTGGCGGCGAATCAGGCCGGAGGGTTGGTGGGCCCAGGGGCCGTCGATGAGGTCGGACCAGACGGTTTCGCAGATGGCGTGGCGGCGGTGGGTGATGTCGGCCTGTGTCGGCGGGTTCGGTGTTGTTGGTGAAGAACGGGTGGTAGCGCCAGACCGGGAACAGGGGGTCCTGGGTGTTGGCGTCCAGCACGCGGCGCACGACCAGCCAGCCGGTGGTCTCGTGGCGGGTGCCGGCGAACGCGGTGAATTCCACTTCGGCCACGTGGGCGTCGGAGATCAGTTGCACCGGTGCCGGGGTCAATGACCGCACCGGGGTAGCGCACCGGCTGTGTACTGCTCGTCGGCGATGGTGTTGATGGCGGCATCGACGGCGCGGTTGCGGGCGATAGCGAACGAGAATCTGGCGCCGGCCTTGACGACCGCGGTGACGATCTTGCCGGCGCAGTAGGCGGAGTCCCCGCGCACGAGGATGGTCGCGGGTCCGCGCCGGCGGCGATGGCGGTGTTGATCGCCTCGGTGACCATGGACGCCGCGCCCTCGACGAGCCGGCGCGGCCGGCCCGTAGCCGTACCCCGGCCAGCACCGGCGCCGCGGTCTCGGTGCTGATCGTGACGGCCAGCGGCGACAGGCCTCGCCGCAAGATGGTCTTTCCCGCGATCTTCGTGTGGCCGAACGAGGCGCCCTGCTTGGCGTGTCCGTACACCGGACGCAGCAGCGAGTCGATGTCGAGAATAGCGCGTCGTCGATGCCGTCAAGCACCGGCGTCTGCTCGGCGAGCGCGACCAGGTGCCGACGCAGCACCGCCAACAGTTGCCGGGCGTGGCCGTGGGTGAACTCCCGCAGAAGGATCCCCAACGTAGCGCTGGCGTAGACCCCGCCGAAAAGTTTCTTCATCCCACCCGCGCGGATGATGTCCAGGTCATCGATGCTGTCCGCGCCCGCGGCCATCCCGGCGATGATTGAGGTCAGTTTCGGTGTCGAGTTTGCCGCCCCCGACTTGACCCGCTCACAGGCGAACCGCACGTGCTCGTCCAACAACCGTGACAGCCCGGCCTGCTCGGCCAACTCCATCAGCGGTACCAGACCCGCGTGCGACACGAGATTGCCCTCGTCGAACACCGCGCTGCCGCCGCCGCGCCAGGCATGAGATCCTTGCACTGAGAGTGTCCTTCCGAGCTGTGCTGACCTGGGTCCTAGACAAACCCGATCATCCCAGTTCAGAGGACACTCTCGTTACATCACCACACGCGGTCCGGCCATCGCACACCTAACCGGTCCACGGATCGAGGCTAAAGGCACCCAGGCGTGCTTGCCCGTCCGGGCCTCACGTCGGCTTGGCAGGTGGTCCCGGATGCCCATAAAGTGCAAGATCGTCCGCCCGTCAAGGCGCCGCTCCGAGTCGTCGCCGGCGATCGGGCCACCGACTTGGCGATGCGAAGGGTCGAGGGCAGCTTAGGAAATTCGCAGCCGACTATCGGCCGACACAGTCGGACGACCCGAACGGACAGGTGCTAGGTGGCTGGTGTCAAACAGGTGCCTTGCGCGAAAAGGCGCCGAACCGGACCCACCAAAACACTTCGACCGATCCGAGTTTGGCGCCCAGCATTCGAATCAGCCGTGTTAACTCGGACACGGTCCGCGATGTCTTCGTTCGACACCAGCCACCTAGGGCCTGTTTCATAAGTGGCGCGTCGGTCGTAGGTCGCGGATCCCCTCTCTGTCAAGGTCGAGTTGGACACGCCGTAGGGCGTGAGATCTGAGCCAACTGCAGGGCGAGACAGGATGATCGATTCCCGTGACCTTGACGATCGCTGACACCCGGGGCATTCGGCCCGATGATGGTGTGATGAGTTCCTCACGCGGCGCCGCGAGCCGACCAGCCGCGTCGGCGCGTGTTCACCGCGGAGTACAAGCTGCGGATGGTGGCCGAGTACGACCGGGCGACCGAGCCGGGCGAGCGCGGCGCACTGCTGCGCCGGGAAGGGCTCTACCATTCCCACATCATCGAGTGGCGCAAGGCCCGCGACGCCGGCACGCTCGTGGCCCGCCGGCGGCTGCTCAGCCGGTAGAAGCCCGGCCGGGCAAGGAGGAGGGCAGCGGCCGGCTCCTGCTGCGCCGGCGCCGGGGCAAGAGCACCGCTCGAGCAGGCCGAGGTGGAGCGGCTGCGGCGGCAGAACGAGAAGCTGGCCGAGACCTGGCCCGTACCCAGGCCGCACTGGAGATCATGGGAAAAGCACACGCGCTCTTGGAACTGCTCTCCGAGAGCGCGGAGCCGACGCGCGAGCCGGGGCCGAGCAGGTGATCGACGAGTGCGTTCGGCGAGCTCGTCGACGCCGGGGTGGACATGCGCCGGGCATGCAAGCTCGTCGGCCGGCCGCGGTCCACGTACTACTGGCGGACCCGCCCCAAACGGCCGTGCCGGCGTCACGGGCGCCGCGGCCGACGCCGGCCAACGCGCTATCCGGGACGCCGAACGTGAGCAGGGTGCTGGCGATGCTGCGCGATCCGGCGTTTGTGGACAAGTCGCCGGCGCAGGTGTGGGCCTGCCTGCTCGACGACGGGCATCATACCTGTGCAGCAGTCCACCATGTACCGGATCCTGCGGGCGTCGGGCGAAGTCGCGCGAGCGCCGCCGCCAGGCGACCCACCCGGCGAAGGTCAAGCCCGAGCTCGTGGCCCACGCCCCGGGCGAGATCTACTCGTGGGACATCACAAAACTACGGGGCCCGCTGCGCGGCGTCTGGTACGACCTGTACGTCATGCTCGACATCTTCAGCCGCTACGTGGTCGGCTGGCGGGTCGAGGAGACCGAGACCGCCGAACTCGCCACCGAGTTCATCGACGACGTCATCCGAACCTACGGCAAACCCAGGGCCGTGCACGCCGACCGGGGCACCTCGATGACCAGTAAGTCCGTCGCCCAGCTCCTCGTAGACCTGGACGTGGCCCGAAGCCACTCCCGGCCCCACGTGAGCAACGACAACCCCTATCAGCGAGGCGGCGTTCAAGACCCTCAAGTACTGCCCCGCGTTCCCCGACGCACTTCGACGACATCGAAGCACGCCCGCGCGTTCTGCAAGGAGTTCTTCGACTACTACAGCCACGAGCACTATTCTCTGGCTGTCGCTTCCGTGTCGTAGGACGTTGCATTGTCGGCGACACGCGGTCCGGTTTGCAACAGATCTCCTGGTGTGTGGTGCTTGTGGCTGGTAGTCACATATGACCCGGCCCGAGTCAGGAGATTGTTATGCGTGCGTTCCCGGTGAGATTGCCGTCCGGTGTGCGGTACTGGACGGTCCTCGACGAGGATCTGGTTCCCGTGCCGGTGGCCGACGCGTTCCTGCGTCACGTCCGGCTCGGGCGCGACGGTTCGGAGCTGACGACGCGCTCGTATGCCGGCAGCGTGGCGCTGTTCCTGCGCTGGTGCGAGCGCACCGGCCGGGACTGGCGCGCTGGGATCGAGCACCTGGGGCTGTTCATGACCTGGCTGCGCCACGCCCAAGACGACGGCGACGCCGTAGGCGCGCAGCTGTTGGCCGGGCCCGGGCGCGCCCCGGTGCGTGGGTCACGCCGGGTCAATGGTGTGCTTGCCGCCGTGCGCGGGCTGGTCGTGCACGCCGTCGCGGCGGGGCAGGCCGGCGGTGATCTCGTCGCGATGGTCTACGAGATGGCCGACGAGCGTGACCTGCCCGACGCCGCCCGGGGTGAGAACGCCCGGATGGGGTGGCGGATGCGGGCCCGGCACCGGGTGCACGAGCCGCAGTCCGATGTGGACCGTGCTATTGACGAGGAGATCGTCGCCCTGTTGCGGGCGTGCTTATCGGCGCGGGACAGGCTCATCGTGCTCCTGATGGCGCGGGTGGGGCTGCGGCGCGGCGAGATGTGCGGACTTCGCCGCAGCGATGTCCATTTGCTGCCTGACTCGCGGGCGTTGGGTTGCGAGGTTGGCCGGGCCCACCTTCATGTCGTGCGCCGCGACAACGTCAACGGCGCTTGGGCCAAGTCCCGCCGCCAGCGGGCGGTCCCGGTGGATTTCCTTGTGGTGCAGGCATTTGACGGCTACGAGTTCGAGCGCATGGCGGTGGCGCGGGCGGCCGACTGCGACTTCCTGCTGGTCAACCTGTTCCGCGAGCCGGTTGGCGCGCCGATGCCGCCCGACGCGGTCAACGCTCTGATCAGTGCGGCGGGCCGGCGAGCCGGCCTCAGCCGTCAGGTCACCCCGCACCAGCTGCGGCATGCCTTCGGCAGCAACCTCGTCGATGCCGGCGGCACCATCGACGAGGTGCAGGAACTGCTCGGGCACGCGTCGATGAGTTCCACCGAGGTCTATCTGCATCCTGACCCAAGCCGGCTGCGTGGCGCGGTGGACCGGGTGCCCAGCCCTCGTGAGTTCGGCGAGGCCCTGCGATGACCGCCGCTGTCCGTGTTGCCGCCGTTGCGGCCTCGTTGCGGGCGGTGCATGTCTTCGGCGACCGTGCCGTCGACGCCGAGGCCTACCGGTGGGCTCAGCGCGTCGATGTCGCCTTCCTCGCCGAGGCCGGCTGGAACGCGAACGCCCAGATCCTGCGTCCGCCAGCCGACCACCCGCTGTTGGGTCGCCCGGTCTGTCAGGTGCCCGAGTGCGGGATGACGGCAACGGCCAGGGACCGGATCTGTCTCGGTTGCCGCGGTCGGCTTGTTCGGCACGGTCTCGGGTCGGACGACCTCGACCGGCTACCACCGTCACGTCGCGCCGTTGCCCGCGACGCCGACCGCGTCGCGAACCTTGTCGCTGTGGAGGAGCTGTGCCTCGTGGTGGCGTGCCCGCGCCCGCGCCGGCATCACGATGGCGTCTATTGCGGGGCGCACCAACAACGATGGCGCGAAGTCCGCCGTGAGGACCCGACGCCCAGCGAGACCCGCTGGCGGAGCACCGAAGCGCCCGTCAGCTACGGCGGCGAGGTCAGCTTCGTCGGTTTGGCGCCGCTGGTAGTTGCCGAGATCCTGCTCGGGTTGCAGCAGCGGTGTCGCCTCGCCGGCACCGTCACCAAGGACTCGCACCTGCGCGTGTTCTGCAACGAGCTCCGCACCGTGCAGGCCAAACGTCTGGCCGACTACCGTGGCCTGGACGCGCACGGCGACCAGGTCTTCCGGGCGATGGTGCACGCGTTGATGACGGAGTCATCGCGGGCCATGGCCAGCCCGGAGACCGAGGTCGGCAAGGATGTGTGGGACCTGGCCGTGTTCGGCCATAACGGCACGCTCGACTTCACGAGCATCTCCCAGCGGTGGCTGCGCGAGATCGCGAAGCGGTGGGCCGCCGACGACCTGCCCCGCCGCCGCGTCCGGCCCGGGCGGCGCAGCAGCGTCGGCCTGAACGTCCGACACCACATCGGCTGCCTGGCCCGGCTGTCACACGGCCTGCGTCGCCGCCCGGATCGCGGCGAGCTGCCTCCCGCTCTGGGCCGCGCCGACATGGAAGCCTTCCTGCACCGTCTGTCCTATCTGGAGTCAACCGGGAAGGTCAGCGGCGACGCGAGGATCCGGGCCTGCCGCGAGGTCCGCGCCGTGCTGAACCGGGCCAGGGCGATGGGTTTGACCCGACCGGCCGGCCCGGCGGCCGGGCTGGGAGAGGACTTCGCGATTCACCGCGACGACATTCCCGATAAGCCTCAACGTGGTGAGCCCGGCCGCGACTTGCCCACCGAGATCCTGCGGCAGCTCTGCACCCACCTGCCGGCCATCGCCTCCACCGAGATGCGCACCGGCATCGAACTGGCCATCGATACCGGACGCCGACCTGAGGAGATCTGCGACCTGCCCTACGACTGCCTGGCCCGCGACGACGACGGGTCACCCGTGCTCGTCTACAGCAACTTCAAGGCCAACCGCCTCGACCGGCGCCTACCGATCAGCGAGGCCACCGCCAGCCTGATCTCGGCCCAGCAGCAGCGGGTGCGCACCCGCTACCCCCGCACACCGATACAAGACCTGAAGCTCCTGCCCACCGACCGGCGCAACCCCGACGGCGCCCGGGCGATCACCGGGTTCAGCCTCGCCTTCCACCATCGCAAGTGGGTCGACAGCATCCCGGAACTGCGCACCGCCGACGGCGCCGAGTTCGACCGGCAACTTGCCGTGCTCTACGCCTACCGGCACAGCTACGCCCAACGCCACGCCGACGCCGGCGTCCCCATCGACGTGCTCCGCCAGCTCATGGATCACTCCAAACTCGACACGACCAAGCAGTACTACCACGTCGGCGAGGCCCGCCGCCGGGAAGCCGTCGACCGGGTCGCCGCCATGCAGTTCGACCGGCACGGCAACCGCGTCTGGCGCGACGCCAAGGCCCTCCTTGACTCTGAACACGCCCGCCGCGCCATCGGCGAGGTCGCCGTCCCCTACGGAGTCTGCGCCGAGCCGACCAACGTCAAAGCCGGCGGCGGCGCCTGCCCCTACCGATTCCGCTGCGCCGGCTGCGACCACTTCCGCACCGACGTCTCCTACCTGCCCGACCTGCACGCCTACCTCGACGACCTGCTCCGCACCCGCGAACGCCTACGCGCCGCCACCGACATCGACGCCTGGGCCCGCACCGACGCAACCCCATCCACCCAGGAAATCACCCGCATCCGCCGACTCATCAACCGCGTCAGCCACGGGATCGACCAGCTCACACCCGAGGAACGCGCCCACGTCGACAACGCCGTCGCGACGGTGCGTCGACACCGCGCCGTCATGCTCGGCATGCCACGCACCCGACCGACACCCCAGGACGTCCGAGCAGGAGCAACCACATGACCACCACCACAGCCCGAGTCGCCGCGATGGCCGAGGGCCGCCGCGCCGACACCGCACGCCGACGCCAGCGCGTCATCAAGGCCCTCAACGACGCCGCCTCCCACGGCGACGACCTCACCGTCGCCGCCATCGCCCGCAACGCCGGCGTCGACCGCACATTCCTCTACCGTCACCGCGACCTGCTCGGCCAGGTCCACGCCATCGCCTCCCAGCCCTCGACCAGCAACAACTCCACAGCACCCAGCCGCGCCTCGCTGCAAGCCGACCTGCTCGCCGCCCAGCAACGCGCCATCCGCCTGCACACCCGAGTTCGCCACCTCGAACAGCGCCTCTCTCAACTCCTCGGCGAGCAGACCTGGCGCGAGTCCGGCCTCGGCGCGCCCCACGACATCGACGAGCTGAAGCAACGCATCAACCATCTCCAGCAGCAAGCGATAGACCTACAAATTCAGGTCGAAGAACGCGACCAGGACCTCGCCGCCGCCCGCGCCGCCAACCGCGAACTCATGACCCAGCTCAACGCACGGACCCCGGCACATCAGGGCCGCAACCCACGTGCACCACACTCGTTGCAGTAGACAGAGTCCCGAAACAGCCGCAAACCCGCGCTACAGCGGAGATCTGGCCCATCCGGCCCGCGGCGACCCCCAGAGAAGCACTACCACTCCGGGCTCGGACTACACACCCCCGCGTCCGTCCACTTCGGAACAGCCGAGACCATCCGCGCCGACCGCGCCACAGTCCTCGCCGCCGCCTACACCCGCAACCCCGAACGGTTCAGCAACCGACCCCAACCTCCCAAACTCCCAACCGTCGCATGGATCAACCCACCCGACGAGCCCACCCGACTACAGAACAACTGACAACTCAGTGTCCAAAAAATCTTGACAGATTCCGCTCAGCGCAGGCGGGAAGTCCTGGACCACACCAGCGGCGCCCGATCAACCAAGCTGGAAAGTCCATCTCTCCGGGGCGCTCCGGATGCAACCGTCGTGCAACACCGACCATGTGGTCGAGGTTGTCGCTGTCCGCCAGCCGGGTTCGCAGAAAGACGCGCCGCACGTGTACGTCGTAGGCGATGTCGGTACCGGTCAATTCGAGGACCGGAACCTTCAGGTCTCGAGCGAGGATCTCGACCGCCATCGCGGCCTTTTTCTGCCCGATGCCGTTGAAGGTGCGCAGTTGTGCGGCGAGGTCGGCGGCCCGTGGCTCACCGGACCATACTCGTTGTGCCTCGCCGCCATAGCGAACCGTCACTTGTCGTGCGGCATCGACGATCCAGTCCGACAGATCGTTGACGTAGCGGTGGAGGGCCGGCGGCTGCGCCACGGCGGTTCGAGTCCGATCGGGCTCGGCGGCGATGCGGGCCGGATCGAGATGGCCTAGTCGCTGTTGGAGCTCGTAGGGAGCCTGCCAGGCGCGTTCGGCAGGAATGCCCTGGCTGAAGAGCACGGCGAGCAGGAAGGCGAACGGATTGTTAAGGAGAAGGTCATTGGCGTCTGGGTTCGGGGTGAACTGCGGTGGAGCGCCGGCCCGTTCGGCGTGGTGGCGGCGTCCGTACGACAGGAGCGCCTCGACGACGGGTTCGGACTCGGACGGCACGTCGGTCGCCTCGGACTGAGCTGTAGTGTCAAAGGAGCCGTGCCGCTCATACCAGGCGAGCTGATCGCCGATCCCGAGCCCAACCAGTGGTCGGCGTACCGTTGCCCCAGCGTCTTCTAGAAGGCCAACGATCGATTGGAAGTATGCCTTTCCCGCGTGGACCTCGATAACCTTGCCTCGGATCGGGCCCTCCTCGCGCAGCAGTTTAGCCAGCACCCATCGTGCCCAGGCTCCGCGGTATTCGGCGCTCTGCCCATCCAAGGCTGTGTTATACGGTGCGATCACGGTGTCTGGTGGGACTAGGCCGTGCTCCGCGCTCAGGATGTAGTACCGCCCTGCATGTCGCTCGACGTACGCGCGGCGGCGTAGGAACAGCGGTGATTGATACAGATCGCGGGCGGGCGCGGCATGGTCGGCCTTGGTCTTGACACAGCCGACTAATGCGAGGTCAACACGTGGGTGTTCCGTGATCGGATCCCCGGCATGCCGTGGTAGGGGCACAGCAGCGGCAGGGGCATAGCGCCCACCCCCGATAGGGATGAGCGGCGTCCCACAGGGACTCGGCGGCCCACCGGCCGTGTCGCACGTCATTCCTTCGATCACGGGCTCGAGCGAGTCCCCACGGCGGCTCGGGTCAACGCGATGGACCTCCTCAAGCAGTTGGCCACGATCGAAATATGGTTGCTGCGCCGCCAGCTGCGAGCGGCAGCGAGGAGAAGCAGCCAGGCGGGTTCATCGCTCATGGCGTAGGCCCTTCGTGAATGGACATGGTGGCGGAGCTTCTACGAGTGATGCCTGAATCTGAGCCCGCGTAAGCCTTCGCTGCTTGTGTTGCGTTCTGAGACCGCGTAGGGTCGCGCAGCGTCCGGTCAGGCGCCGACCAGAGCGTCTTCGTGAACGGTTAGGAGACACCCGAGTATTACTTGCGTGACTTCGTTCTGGTCTGCTTGATCGGCACAGGTTCCTCGATTGCTCCTTTGTGGATGGTGTAGTTCCATTCGCCGTGGAACTGGTGTCGTTCAAGGGGAACGGCTGCAAGCTGGGCTTTGGTGACCTTCATACCGGTGGTGTAGGTATTCTCGTCGAGGACGGCCGCGACGGTGAGCCCGGTCTTCGTGGTGGTGGCGCTGATGGTCTCGATGATGACCTGGTAGTCGGTCAGCGGCCGGCCGCGCCAGTTGATCGAGATGAAGGAGAAGAGCCGGTGCTCGACCTTGTTCCATTTCGAGGCGCCGGTGGGGTAGTGCACGATGGTGATTTCGCGGCCGATCTCGGCGGCCAGTGCGGCGAGTTCGACCTTCCAGGCGTGCAGCCGGTAGCCGTTGGAGCCGCCGGCGTCGGCGGTGATCAGCAGCCGGGTGCTGGCGGGGTAGCGGGCGGCGCCGACGTTGTACCACCAGGCGCGGATGGCGTTGACCGCGAACGGTGAGGTGTCGTGGTCGATGCCGACCGAGACGAACCCGTCATCGGCGGCCAGGTCATAGATCCCGTACGGGATTGCTTTCGGCACTCCAGTGGGAAAGTCGTGCCCGTTGACCGGTATCGGCTTGCCCTTGGGTCGCCACTCCCGGCCCTTGTTGGCGTACTCACCAACCAGTTCCTTTTTCTTCGTGTCCACCGAGATCGCCGGATCGCCCGTGCGTAGGTAGGCCCGGGCCATGTCGTTGATGTAGGTGAACTGGGCGTCGCGGTCGGGATGCTGGTTGCCTTCCTTGGTCTTGAACGTGGCCTGCAACCGGAAGCCGAGCTGACGCACCAGGACAGCCGTGGTCGTGGCGCTCACCTGGTAACCGAGCCGGGCCAGGCCCCGGGCCAGGTTGACCGCCGAACTGGTGGTCCAGCGCAGCAGCGACATCGGATCCCCGATCGCATGCGGGTCGATCAGCGAGTCCAGCGCCTCCAGAATGCCCGGCTGCGTCCGCTTGACCGACGGGCGGCCCGCGCCCGCCGCTCTCACCCGACCGTCATCGACGACGCCCTCACGGACCTCCTTCGCACCCTTGGACACGGTGTTGACCGACACCCCAGCCAGCCGGGCCACCAGCCGGATCCCACCCCAGCCGATCGCCTCGGCCTCTGCACCAAGAAGAAGCCGCCACTGCCGCTCGTTGAGCTGCGACCGCATCCGGGCCAGCTTCTCCGCCAGCGCCTTCTCATCCACCCAACCACGATACGAAACACCCATCGCGCCAGGGTCACGCCAATCACGCCCAGCGCCGCCGCGACGCGTCGTAGCACAAGATCTCAAACATGTAACAGTTCAGATCTAGACCCGCTGCAGCAGACACAGTGGAATCACAACCACGTAATTCGCGTGTGCCCCCTTAGCGGGAGAAGCGCAGTCCAGTCGTCGGGGACGTCTGCCGCGATCAGCGTCACGTTGACGCTGTCGCATATTGCATACCAGGCGTCGTCCTCCACGTGGGACACGAGAAGGACGCAACTCGCGTCCTCGCCCAAGTCGACCAAGCGCTGTCGATACTCGACCAACTGGCCAAGGCCAGCGCGAAGCTGTGACACATCATTGCCAAAGCAACTCTTGATCTCGGCGATGGTGAGTTCGCCCTCGTGATCATCCCAGGCGAGATCCACAGGTACGTCGTCTCGCAGACCAGCAGACAGATCGGTCTCAGTGAGGTAGTCCAATAGGCGCACGGTGAGGTCGTGGTGCTCGGCTTCTGCGCGTTCGTGCGCCGCGGGATTCGTCGCCTGCTGGAGCGGGAATACCCCGACGGCTGGTCGTCCGGTGTAGGGCCGATGAAACGCCGGCCCGCGCGGCGGAGCGGAGGGCTCGGGGGCGTCGAGAAGCAGTTCCGCTGAGGCCCACGCTTCGGCGACGAGGTCCGGCCGGTAAGCCGACTGCCAGGTGAAGCCGCCGGCCGCCATCAGGCGGACGTTCATGACTCGGGCGGCGGAGACAATCGCCGGCTGGTAGAGAAACCACGCCAATGCCTCGGGGTCGTGGCAGTTGTAACAGATCGCATCCTCTGCGAGCGTTCTGACAACATCAGGCTCTTCGTCGATGTCGTGCTGAGCCATCTCCGCCGCATCCAGTACGCCCGTGACCATTGCCTGCTCGACGTATGACCGAGAGAGGCGGAAGCCTCCAACGAAGAAGTCTGGCGCCCACCTGATCGACAACGCCCAAGACCGTCCTACGGAAAGTCGCAGGTGGCCCTCTTCCTTGCCAGGGTTGGAGAGTAACCAGTGTTGGCCGGCCGTTTGTGCTGCGGCCGGGACAGCGAGTCGTATCGCAGAGCCCATAAGCCCGAAGGCGAGCTGGCGGTCACGTGCCGGCCCCATCTCGACGATATCGAGCGGCACCGCGAGCTCACCGTGCCCCTGAAAATCGGCGAAGGGCTGTACTGCCTCGGGATCCCCGAACGCCCAACGGGTGGTTTCTTCAAGATCAATTAGTCGCCAGATTGGTGCTGGGCGCGCGGAGAGTTCCGCGGCGAGCGTATTCGCGTCCATAGGATTTGATCCCAGAGTCAGTGCCGAAGGAGGCTCGAATGTGACAAATCAGTACACAATCCACTCGTCGGCACGTCAAGGATGCTGGGCGTGGCGTGAGGTTGTGTTCACCCGCCTCGCGCGAGGCGCCTTGCATGCCAGACGGGTTAAGGTCCTCCGTGTACCTGAGGTCCATCAACCTGCCAAGGTGCGGCATCCTTGAGCGTGCACCTCGCCATGGTGACGCGATTGCTAACAGTTTGGTCAGTGGGCACCTTGTGCCATTTCGATATTCCCCATTGACGCCCGCCGCATGGCTGCCGTCCCGTCGATGTGGGCCGCACCCCGATCCGGCTGCTGGCGTCGAGGGCATATGCCTTTGTAGGTCCGTGCCGGAGCGGCACCCGCAGGTCGCTTCGGACGTTGAGGGGATCTCTCGGACTCCTAGGCCATGGCTTTGTCAAGATGCCGAACGTTGAATTCATTCAACGATTCGCCGAGTGGGCTAGCCTGAGCGAACACAATTCGTCCAACGAATGGGTAATCCACGCCTGCTGGCTGAGACGGGAACATGGCACGGCGACCTTCAGTGTATGAAGGTGGTCGATCACGAGCTGCCAGATGGGAGCCCACTGTGGAGCCGGCCGCGGCCAAGGTATTCACTCAACAGCGCATCCGTCGGGTGCAGGACGCAATGGCGGCGTGGTCGGCGCAGCTGATCAACCTGGATGGCCAGAATCGTCTTCTCTTCTACCGGGATCTGAAGCTGGGCACTCTGGATCTTTCGGACGCGAGTCCGGTGTCGGTGGACGGCCTGCTCGCTAAGCGGGCCATGCTGATCTCACAAATGTTTCCCGACCCAGTTGTTCCGGATCGCCTCAAGCGGGCGCGCGCGATTCGGAACAAAACGCGTGAGCTGCTCGAAGAGCGTGGGATCGCGACGTGTTTCCTCGCCGTCGGGATGGCGGCCTGGAAGAATCCCAAAGGCACCGCGAAGCCGGCCGCACCGGTGCTGCTGCACGAGGCTGTGATCACCGCGCGCGGCGCCGCCGAGAGCGACTTTGACCTGGTGCTGACGGGCGAGGTCGATGTCAACCCGGCCCTGCTGCACATGCTGAAGACTCAGTTCTCAGTGGACGTGGCCGAGGACGATCTGCTGGCGACTCTCCCCGACGCCGCGTTCGACGCGACGGCACTGTTCCGACGGCTGACCAAGGAGGCCAGTTCAGTGCCGGGCTTCACGATCGAGGCGCGGCATGTCCTGGGGAACTTCTCGTACGCGAAAATGCCGATGGTCGAGGATCTACAGAACAACCTGGACGCGTTGATTGCCCATGAGGTGATCGCGGCGATCGCTGGTGACAGCGAATCACAGTCTCGACTCGCCGGCGCGGGACGGCAGATCGCTGCCGAACATGTGGATCGTATTGCTCCACCGGACGAGTTTCTTGTGTTAGACGCCGACTCATCGCAGAGCTATGCGATTAACGCAGCCGTCGCCGGGCAGTCGTTGGTGGTGTCAGGTCCGCCAGGTACCGGCAAAAGCCAGACGATCGCCAATCTCATCGCGACCCTTATCGCGCGGGGCAAGAGCGTCTTATTCGTGGCGGAGAAGCGAGCGGCCATCTCCGCGGTCCTCAGCCGCTTGTCGAACGTGGGTCTGGACCACTTGGTTCTGGACCTCCACGGCGGCGCCGGTTCCAGACGCAAGGTCGCCGAGAACCTCGCAGCCGCCTTCCGCGCCTCCGGCATGGTGCCTCGTCCGAACCAGAGCGCCTTGCATGAGCAGTTGGCCCACCATCGCAATCTTCTCAACGCCCACTCCGCCGCCGTTAACGA
Source organism: uncultured Actinomycetota bacterium (assembly GCA_963742855.1). GTDB lineage: Bacteria > Actinomycetota > Actinomycetes > Mycobacteriales > Micromonosporaceae > CAVUNP01. The sequence goes on from CAVUNP010000007.1 coordinate 992,327, forward strand.
GGTCCGACAGCCCTGGGGTGTGAGCATCTTCGAGGCGAAGTCCGTGCTGCTCGGACTTGAGACGAAACACGGACAAGCGGCAGCGGTGGCCAGCCGCCTGTCCCGCGACAGGTTGAAGGCGCTCGACGCGAGCACCTTCCGACGGGTGCGTGCTCAGGTGCGCGAGTTTGCCGGTCTCGGCGCCTTTACGCTCGATCCAGCGGCGAATCCGTGGACCGGCGGAGGCGTGCTCACTGCTGAGCAGGCACGGGACGCCCAGGATATGACCGATCGGCTTCACACAGAGACGCTGCCCGGGACGCGTTTGACTCTGGACCGGCTGCTCGAAGAGGTAGGGCTTCGTCCGCCCGCTTCCCTGGCTCAGTGGCGACAGGTTCTCGAGCTGCTGGACGGCGTGGCTCGCACGCTCGCGACCCTAGACAAGGCCGTATTCACCGGGCCCTTGCGGGAAATGATCGCGGCGACCGCCAGTTCGGGATGGCGCCGTAAGAACCGAGACTGGCCAGGATCGACCGCGGGGTGGTTCACCCGACGGAAGGCCCGGAAGGTTGCTCGAAGGCTGTGGACCGGCGACAAACGACCGGCTGGGACACACCTCCACCAGTGCCTCGTGACCGCCTTCGAACAACAGACAACATGGGTACGGGTGAGTGTCGACGGCCGGCCGCCGCGGGTCCCGGGCACACTCGGTGAGGCTCACGGCCGCTATGAACAACTGACTCGCGAACTCGCAGCACTCGGCGCCTTCCTGGCTAGCCGCGACTTGAGCGCCGAGCATCCGGCCGCGCTGAGTGAGACCATCCACCGCCTGCGACAGGACGAGGCCACACTGCGGAAACTGCCCAGGCTCCACGCGCTGGAGACTGAGCTTCGAGGACTCGGTCTGGGACCGTTGCTCGAGGAGATGGGAGGCCGTCGACTGGACCCGGATCTGGCGGTCGCGGCGTTTGAGAACTGCTGGCACAGCTCCATCGTGGAGCGCATTAGCTTCGACGATCAGACGATCGCGATCTTCGACAGCGGGCTCCACAACGGCGTTGCCGAGGTCTTCCGCACATCGGACACTGACCACATCGAGAAAGCCGCCGCGCGGGTACGTCGTGCTGCGGCCGAGACGCTTGTCGCCGCACGGGACCTGTTCAAGGATGAGACGCGGCTGGTCGAGGCGCAGGCCAGCCGTAAGATCCGACATCTGCCGCTGCGCGACCTGTTCGCCCACGCGCCGAACGTCATGACCGCCCTCAAACCCTGTTGGGCGATGAGTCCACTCGTTGTCAGCCAACTGTTGCCGGGAGATCGGCCGCATTTCGATGTTGTCGTGTTCGACGAGGCCAGTCAGATTGTGCCGGCCGATGCCGTTCCGGCCATCCTTCGGGCCCGACAGGTCATCGTGGCCGGCGACAAGCATCAGCTTCCGCCAACCAGCTTCTTCTCATCCTTCGACGCAGGCGAGGACGGGGCACCGTCGGTCATCGAAGAGGATGGCAGCATCAACGTCGCGTTGACCAGCGGCTACGAGTCCATTCTGGACGTGCTGACCGGAGCACTCGGTGAAAGCAGGGTGCGATCATTGACCTGGCACTACCGCAGTCACGACGAGCGTCTCATCGCCTTCTCCAACTGTTGGATCTACGACCGTTCTCTAACCACCTTCCCCGGTGTGGCAGGCGCTCATTGCCTCAGACACGTCCTAGTGGACCAGGTGCCCGGCGCTGGTCAGGAGGACAGCACCACGGCCGAGGTAGACGCGGTGGTCCGCGAGATTCTCGAACACGCGAGGTCACGCCCGGACGAGTCGCTGGGGGTGATCACCATGGGAATCAAGCACATGGAACGCATCGACGCGGCGCTGCGACGCGCTTTGGCCCGGCACCCGCAGCTCAGCGGATTCTTCGAGGACCGCCGGCACGACAAGTTCTTCGTCAAGAACCTCGAGCGTGTCCAAGGTGACGAGCGCGATGCGATAATCCTGTCGATCGGATATGGCAAGTCTCCCGACGGCCGACTCCCGTACCGCTTCGGCCCGCTACTCCAGGAAGGCGGGCAGCGTCGCCTCAACGTCGCCATCACCCGGGCCCGCAGCCGGATGACGGTCGTTAGCTCATTCAGCCACCATGACATGGATCCTGGCCGGTCGAACGCGGCTGGCGTTCAGATGCTGCGTCAATATTTGCAGTACGCGGGTTCTGGTGGTACTGATCTGGGCGACGTATGGCGTGAAAGGCCACCGCTCAATCCGTTCGAGATTTCGGTCCGGGATCGATTGCTCGCGGCGGGGATTCCTGTCACCGCGCAGTATGGCGTTGCCGGGTTCTGGATCGATTTCGCGGCGGCGCACCCCACCCAGCCGGGTCGCATGGTGCTCGCCATCGAGGCGGACGGGGCAAGCTACCACTCTTCCATCAGCGCGCGGGATCGAGACCGGCTTCGCCAGGAACAGCTTGAGCGTCTCGGTTGGAGCTTCCACCGGATTTGGTCAACCGACTGGTTCGCTGACGCCGACACCTGTATCGCGAAGCTAAAGGTGGTCTATGACCGTGCGGTCGCGATGGCCGACGAAGCCGAGGCCGGCGGCAAGGGCGGGTCTCGGGTCCTGCACCGCGACCCTGACCCACTCGGCGACGACGATCTTCGTGTGCCGGAACCTCCCGCGCGGCGGGGACATCCGCCTTCCATCAGGCCAGGAGCGCCGATCACGGAATACTCGCAAGCCCAACTGGTCGCGATCATCCGGTGGATCGAGTCTGACACCTTGCTACGGACCAGGGGCCAGACGCTAACCGAGTTCATCGAGGTGCTGGGTTTCCAAAAGCGCGGCAGTCGCATCGTCGCAGCATTCGATCGCGCCTTCTCAGCCTCCCGGCGCTGACCGCGCCGCCGACGGCGCGTGAGCGGGTCGGCGGCGCGGCGCGGCGCGAGATCATCAGAAGCGGTTAGGAATGTGCGCGTTGCTGCCGGAGCGTGTGCCGGGTCATTCGGACCGGCCCGCCGCGTTGGCGACCTTCGTGAACCAGTCAAGGGCTTCCAACAGACGTGAGCGCCCGTCGGCGGTGGCGACCATTGTCAATGGAAAGCTCGGGCGAAGGGCGACTCTGCTAGAGGGGATCTGCACGCCTGGAACCATCTCCAACCGCTGGCGGAGTTCTTCCCGGAGGGCCCCAGGCAGCCACGACTCGCACAGTTTGTCATTCGCGAGCATGATCTCGCTCGCGCGTCGTCGTCTGCCGAGTGCTGCTTCAAGTGCCCAGCTACCGAAGCGCAACTTTCAGCTCGGCTGCGGTATCGCGCAAGGCGTTCGAAACTTCGCGAACGAAGGCGTTCCCGTCAACGGTTGGCACCGCCTGAGACACCGGCGCCGCCTGTGCGTAGACATCCTCGGCGATGATCTTGCCCGACGATACGTCGAACCGGACCCACCTTGGCTGTAAAGCGCTCTGCCAATCGCGATGCCGCTCGTCGGCCACCCTTCGTCTGACGGTGATGAGAAGACAATGACTGACCCGGTTGGCGAACTCGTCGTAGAACGTCTGTTGATCTTCCTCGGTGGGCTCGCCGCCGCTCCACCTGATCGGGTTCTGGATCAGGTGCCAGATCTGTTTCTGTAGGCCGTAGCTGTTGTGCAGTGCGATGTAGGCCTTGACCTTCTGCAGTTCGATGGCGTACTGGTCCGGGTCGATCCGGGTGCCTCGCCAGCTGCACACCAGGATATCGACGTCACGCAGCAACTCCTCGCTGTGGCTCGCGCGCTCGCGCATGTGAATCATCAAACGCCAATTCCGAACAGCAGATTGGCGCATCGTGCCTCCGTCGTGCCGTCAGATCAGGGTGGGTGAGCATCCCGCCGCAGCGACGCGGGTCGCCGTGCCCGCCGCCGGCTGAAGCGGCTCTTCGCAGTTGAGGGTGTCGTCGGGCTGAGAACGTGGCTGACGGTCGGCGCGCACTCAGCCATCCTCGGCGCGCTCGCCCTCTTCCGCGCGCCGACGGCGCGCTCGCTCGGCGATCCCGCTGGAAAGCTTGCACCTTTACCGAGCTGGCCCGGTCGAGCGTCTCGTTGCCGAGGCTTCTGGCGGCATCGATGCCCTTTGCTCCTGTCTCCAGCGCCTTGTCTCTCGCCTCAGTGGCCGCTTCCACCCATCGCCTCGCCTCCGATGGCTGGTGACCGGACTCAATCCCGAGCCGCCCATGGAAGTCATAGACGCCGGTCGCGACATGGTTGCTCGATTGGACTACGGCCGGGGACTTGGTCGGGTGTAGCAGCACCTTCGCGTTGGCCGTGCCAGCCGCCGCATTCATCCGGGCGACCAGCCGTTCGGTGCTCCGCGAAATGTGTTCCAACCGGTGCTGTCGGGCAGTCCTGAGTCCAAGCCGATGCCCGTCCAGTTCCTCCGGAGACGCGTCCAGCACCCGATCGAGTTCGAGCACGGCGATCGCGTCCTGCAGTTGGAAGCAGCGAGCCAGAACAGCGAGCCACTCCCGAACCGTCGACTCAGCTTTCGTGGCGGTCTCGGCGAGATCGCCGATGTTGGTCTTGCGCTCCATCTTCTCCGCGAGCGCGTCGAGTTGACGCAATGCGTACGCTTGGGTTTCTGCGATCGTCGCCGGCGTGGCCTGGACCTTCGACCACGTAACCTCGTCGACCCTGCCCCTCTTCTCTCGGATCGCCATGGATTCTTCGATGACGAAGCCCGCTCCAATCACGCGGGCCAAGACGGCGTCCTTCTGGGCGCGCAGCACGTCGTCGACCTTCTCGTTGATCGTGGCCAGATAATCGGTGATCTCGTCCATGGTCTGTTGCATCGCAATCTGCGCCATGATCCCCGCAGCACCAGCAAGAATCGCCGGGTTGGTCAGAAGCGATCGGGGCCCCTTCACGAAATCGACGAGTCCAGGAACATGATGATCGCGTCCTCTGTCTCGAGTCGCGAGACCTCTTCCGCCACTTCGGCGGCGTTCACCGGTAGAGGACCTTGCCACCTCGGTGGCAACCTGAACGACGATCCGCCGAGCGCCATCTTTCTGGGCGTCTCCCTCTGACACAGTCGGCGCGATCATGACCCGCGACTACCAGGATCGACGGATCATTGCCTGAGTCGAGGTCGACGACATCGTCACGTCGCTCGCCGACGTCGTCCAACACAGCGGGGACCGCGATCGGCGAGGTCCACGAACTGCCCGGTCAGGGACGGGTGGCCTACTTCGGCGACCCGACCGGGACCGTATGGGGTCTACGTCAGCTGTGAGCCCGCCTCAAAATCTGTTGCGCGACCGGTCTGGTGGAAGGCGTTGTTGATGGCTTTGTTGGGCGCGTCGGGATCGTTTTCAGCCATGTCACTCCCGGAGGGCATGGCGCTGGGAAGTCCGAAGAGCCCGAACAACGTCGGGTCGACGAACGTCACGCAGTGCCGGATGAGGCTCGCCCGTACGGTGAAGACCTGCAGTGAGTGGGACCGAACTGTCCCGGTTGCCTGATCCGGGGCATACGCGGCGAGGGCCGGGCTGCCGTTGGCGTACACGAAAAGCAGGCGCCAGCCCGTCCCACGCATGGCGAAGACCCGCTCCATGAATTCGCCGTAGTGCGATGGACCGGCGAACCACAGCGGCACCGGTGGCATCTCCAAACTCACGTCATCGGCAAACAGTTGGGTCAGGCCGGGCACGTCCGCGGCCTCGAATGCCGCGAGATAACGCTCGACCACAGCGCGCTCGGTTGGGTCGGCCGGCTCGTGCAGGTCCTCGAGCACCGGACCCGCGGCCCGCAGAGTTGCCCGGGCGCGCTGCAGACTGCTGTTCACTGAAGCCACGGTCGTGGAGAGGACTTCGGCCACCTCGGCCGCTGGGAGTTGAAGGACCTCGCGCAGCACCAACGCGGCGCGTTGTCGCGGAGGCAGGAGTTGGACAGCGGCGACCAGGGCCAGCCGTAGCCCGGCGCGTTGCTCGACGGTGTCCGCGGGGTCGCCGAGTCGACCGTCGGGAAACGGTTGCAACCACGGGACGTCGAACCTCGGCGTGAGCGGTACCTGTGGATCGTCGCCGGCAGGGCCTAGCCCTCTCGGCAACGGCCGCCGGGCCCGTCCCTCCAACGCGGTGAGGCAGGCGTTCGTGGCGATCCGGTGCAGCCAGGTACGCAATGACGCACGTTGCGGATCGTATTGGTCGGCTGCTCGCCACGCTCGCAGCAACGTCTGCTGGACGATGTCCTCGGCCTCGTCGACGGAGCCGAGCATGCGGTAGCAGTGGGCGAGCAGGTCCCGGCGGAATGCCTCGTATTGCTCGTCGCTGACGTATCGTGTCGCCGCCTCCGTCACGCCGGCGAGCCTACGCCGGAACCGAACGGATCATTCTTCCCGGGAGCGATGAGTTTGCCGCTCGGCGCCGGTATGTGTTGATGACGGTGACCGCATCGGCCGCCGCGGTGGAAGGGAGCCCGTGATGGGCGACGTGATCGTTATCCAGTTCTCCACGCTCGACGGCGTGGTCTCTGACCCCGATGGACGCTGGGGCACCGGCCACGGCGGCTGGGCGTTCCGGTACGGGCCAGGCCCGGTCAGCGACGACAAGTTCCGTCTTGGTGAACGGATGGAGCGGGCCGTCCAGGTCTACGGCCGGCGGACCTGGGAACACTTCGCCCAGCTCTGGCCGACCCGAGACGGGGACTTCGCCCAACGCATGAACGCCGCCGCGAAACGTGTCGCCACCCGTACCGGCATTGACGAGACCGCTTGGTCGAACTCGGCCGCGATCGCCGGCGATCCGCTGGCCTGGATCACTGACGAGCGCACTCGACGCGACGTGGTCGTCATCGGCAGCCTGAGCCTGGTGCATACACTGGCCGCGGCCGACCTGATCGACGAGTACCGGCTCATCACCTTCCCGACCGTGGTGGCAACCGGCGACCGGCTGTTTGAAGCGGGCACGCCCGCCAACTTCCGGTTCACCGTTGTCGAGCCCTTGGATGCGGCCGCGCTGACGATCCTGCGCCGCGAGCACAGCGAAGCCCAATAAGGTCCGCGAACTCGCGACCATGACTATCGCACGTGGACCTTGTGCGACATGTGGCCAGGTGAACATGATGCGTGGTCAGGTTGGATCTGGCTGGAGACGGTACTTCGGGCGGACTTCCAGATCCGGAGTTTCCAGTGGGCGGCATGCTTGCGACGGTACGAGTCGGGCTCCATCTCGATGGAGACTGTAGAAACAACGGTGGTGCGCCGCGAGGCGCTGATGTTCCGGATGGAGGTGCAAGACCTTCATCTCCTGGCCGTCGTAGCGGTCGGGTGAAGCAGGCGGCAGCCTGTGCCACGGGTTGGTGGTGGGGGTGGGAGCAGCCGCGACGGCACCCGGCCGGAGCGCGAGACCGCCGCCGCGCCGGCAGGCAGTCTCGATGTGCAGCCGGAGCAGCAGGGTGTCCAGCGCCGGGTCGTCGCCGGTAGTGGCGGCGACTTCGTTGATCTCGGCGAGACGGGCGTCGGGGACGGCATGGCGGGTGCTCTTGAGTCGGCGGGGTTTGCCGACCTTGCTGGCCGGGTTGTCGGCCTCGCTGATGACCCCGTCGTCGACGGCCTGGTTATAGAGGCATCGCAGTGCAGTGATGAAGTTCTCCACCGCGCTGGTGCCACCGCGGGAGTTGCTGCGTACGACCACGTTGGCGCGGATGTACTCACCGAGCTGCTTGACCTCGGACGGGGTGGGTTCGTCCAGACGTCGCTCGCCCCACTGGCCGACGATCTTCTTCCAGTAGGAGTTGTAGGCGCGGCGGCTGGAATCGCTGACCGCCTTCGCCACGATCGGGACGTACTCGGCGAAGGTGGGTGCCGGCGGCCGGGCAGTGGCGCCGGAGAGCAGGTCGGCCGGCGAGATGCCCATACGGGAGAGCAGGAGCCGGGCCGCGTCCAGCTCGGCCTGCCCGGCGCTCGCGGGGATGGTGTGCGTGGTCATGCTGCCTCACCTGTCATCACGTGGTCGCGGAAGCGGGAGATCATCGCATCGAGGGTCGCGAGTGAATGGACCGTGAGGACCCCGTCGGCAGGTTCGGCGGCGAGCAGGACCCGGTCGCCGGCGGTGATGCGGCAGGCGTGCCGGGCGGAGGTGGGCAGGTATACCCGGCCCTGGCTGCTTACGGCCAGCTGGCCGTCGGCGGCAGCCGTGACGATGATCAAACCGTCGGTCACGCGGATGCTGAGCGGGTTGCCTGGTTGCCAGCCCAACGCCCGGGTCACCGTCTGGTCGGCGATCCGGCCGCGGCCGTCCACGGCGCTCAACCCGTACACGGTCGAACGCTCTCGCGCATCGATTAACCGGGCCACCGGCAGCGGCCGGCGAGGAGCCGCACGTAGCGAACGGGCCACATCGGACCGCACAGGCAACGACAGCGACGGCACCAGGGCCGGAACGAGGCTGCCGGTCACGACAACCACCCCGCGCACAGCCGATACATCGCTGACCAGGGAAAACGACTCGAAGTCGCGTGTTCAAGCGCGCTTGAACACCGGTACGTCATTCGTAGCACGCGTGCAACAGATGTGTGTCGAAGGGGGGATGTGAACCCCTATTTCCAGCATGCCCGCTGGGGGAAACATGCGTGTGTTCAAGTTACATGATGGCTACCCATGCCAAAGATCGATACGCTCCCCCGTCCTGGCGCCGCATCGTCCGCTGTTCGAGCAGGTGCCATAGCGCCGGGCCGTGATCAGGTGTCCGTTCGCGACTCGGCTCAACGTATCGACCGTCTTGGCCCCGACGCGCTCGACCTGGCCCGTGGGTCACCGCCCTAGTGGACGCCGGATGACGTCTTCGCGATCAACCGTAGTCCACTGCGCGAAGCAGGGAACGGCACTCGACGTCGAAGGCGAAAAGCGACGCGGGCGACGCCTATGTGCTCGCAGAGATCGTGCAGCTCGACGTGACCATCGCCCGATTGCCAGGGACTCAGCGCACGGTGAGGCGATGAAGCTGGTCGCGCACGGCCACCACAGCATGATCTGAAACTGAATCCGGGACCTGCTACGGCTGCCCAACGCGCTGCCGGAATACTTCACGGCCGCGTTGACCGCCTTCCCGGACCTCGACGCCCCAGACGCCCTCGCGGTCCTGGCCGCCGCGCGTGATCCCGACCAAGCCGGTCGGCTGTCCGCCGCCCGGATCAGCACAGCCCTACGCAAGTGCCAACCGTCGCGACGTGCCCCAAGGCGCGCGAGATCCAGGCCATCCTACGCGCGCCCGGGCTGCGTCGGCCGGCCGCGATACAAACCGCGTTCGCCGCGATCGTCCCGGGACAGATCCGCCTGATCGAGGCACTCAACGCTCAGGTCGCCGCCCTCGGTGAGGTGGTGACGGAACATTTGGGCGTCACCCGGACGCTGACCTGTACGCCAGCCAACAACCTGGGCTCGGCGTCATCGGAGTAGCCGGCAACGCCTGAGCCGCTGTCCTGACCGATCCAGCCGAGCTGGTAGCCAGATTCGACGGTACCTCGCCGCGTCATACGTGGCCGAGCTGCGATGACGCGGCCTCTCAGTTTGAGTGAAAACATTTGGTTCCACTCCTCGATCAAGGCGCCTTGCACTCCGAATGCCTGAGGTAAGCGGTTTCCACTCCTGGACATCCGACTTCCGGTCTGGCGCAGGCCGCGCCGACTGGATCCTCCACTGTGAACGGTCTGGGCAAGCGAGCACGCCAGCGCTGAGTTGCCCGGGTTGTCGGCGTGGCTGGCTCGACGGTGGACCACCCGGCCCCGGATGCTCACGGCCAGCTGGCCGTGAGCGTCCGCCAAGACGGTGAACAATCCTTCAGTGACGCGGAGGCCCGAGTCCGTTGCCGGGCTCCCAGCCGAGGGCTGGGTCACCACCCGGTCGGCGATCCCGCCATGACAATCCACGGCGGACAGCCCGCATACGGTCGCGTGCTCGCGCGCACGGATCAATCGGGCCACTGGTAACGGCCGCTGGGGCACCTTGCGCCGCGCTCGGGAGATCTCGGAGGTCGCGGGCAACACCAGCGCAGGCACGAGGGTCGGGACAAGCCCGCCAGTCATCACGACCGCCCCGTACTGGGGGCCAGGCTCGATGACCAGGGAAATCGCTCAGATCCGCCAGGCCAACGGCCGTCGAGCATTTCTCGGCAATGTTTTGTCAACTATCTGCCGAACCCTCACACAGCAGGCCGACGCGCTGTTGCGACTGCTCCGCCGACAAGTAGCACGGCGAAAACCTCCCATCCCGTCGAGCTCCAACCACCACATTGTGTCCCATGGTGGTCGAGCACGCCGCGATCCACGCCTACGGGGTCGTGAACAAGCGGTAGGACGCCGCCGACGCCGGGACCACATCCGCGGCGGGCGGTTTTGTGATCGCGGACGGTGAGCCGTAGTTGGAGAAGGTGAACGACTTTGTGAGGTCGGTGCTGATTCCATCGCCATTGATGGTGAGCTCAGCGAGTCGACCCTGGTTGTCAAGCACCGCGGTGAACGGAACCGCCTTCGCCGTGTCGCCCGCCCTTTTCAGGGATTCTTTGTCGGGGCGGTTGACGCCGATAGCGGCGGTCAGGTCCACCGTCCCGGACAGGTGGGTGGCGTCAATCGCCTTCACGCCGGCCGTCTTGGTCATCATACCGGTCAAGCCGAGCGCGTCCGGTCCGCTGAGGTCGAAGAATTGCTTCGAGTTCGGTGCGGTCATCTTTGACTGCTCGAGCAGGAGCCATTTGCCCGGATCGAGCCCGAAGTGGCTCCAGCCCTGTCCGGAGTCCATCTTCACCCAGATGCTCGAGCTGATCTGCACGACCGAGAAGGTGGACGGCCGCCCCGCGGAAGACCCGTCGTCCGTGAACACCTCCTGCGCAGCCTGCTGCGACGGGTTCACCGACACCTTGCCCGTCGTCGACGTGCCCACCTTGACCGACACGTCGTACCCCTTGGCGTTGAGCATGACGAGGGCAGCGGTGAGTTGCTCGGCCGGCGACAGCACCGGCGCGGTGGTTGCCGGGGCGGTCGTTGCGGTCGCGCAGGCGGCCAGTCCCACCCAGGCGACGACCATGCCTGCCGCGACCGCGATTGTCCGATATGGCGACATAGAAGCTCCTCTTCGGGTTCGCCCAGGGGCGTTCGGGTACGTTGGGTCGCACGCATGACTCCCGGAATGTCACACCGGCCGAAGGCCGAATGGGCGGGTTGAGTCAGCTGCGGGACTGCCGCCAATCATAGATCCATCGGCGTCGATAAGCTGAGCCGCCTCACATTGCCGACACTGAGGCGACAGCCAATGGGAGACGGTACGTCGTGCCGTCATCGCACGGGAGGGTACCACACACTCTAGTTCTTCGGCCTAGCCTCTTCGCCGGCCCGGGCAGAGCCGCCTTTCTGAGCGGACCAAATTGACAGACGTCGACTCCATTGGCTCGCGATATGTAGATGCTCTGCCCGTGTTGCGGGTGGAGACGTGCATGTAGAGCGCGTCTTCCTCGGCGAGACCCCATGACGAGAGAGTCCCCCTCCCACGAGGCAGGGACTTCGCGCACCACGCCTCCGCCATACGGGCAGCGCGTGACCAGCCGCGAACGGTAGGCTCACATGCTTGAGAACTTCCATATCTACATCAACTAGCCAGATCGGGGAGGCTATGGACTGGCCAAGGGCTCGCAGGTTCGTTGCGATTGTCATCGTTCTCGTGGTAGCGATCGGCGTGGGGTCGACACCGGCCGCAGCGGCTGATCCCGATGCCGACGGCGGCTACCGCCACGCCAGCGGCCTCGTCGTGCTGCCGAAGCAGGAGGTTAGGGAGCGCGAGCAGTTGCCCGACGCCACGCGACAACTGATGAGCCAAGCCAGGGACCTAGCGAACTCCGCCCCAGCTGACTTCGGATACCCGTCGCTCGACACCAGCGGAAGAGTCGTCATGAATGTCGTGACCGGACAGGGTGCCGACAAGTACTCCCGCTGGGCCCCGTCCGCTCAAGCAGCCGCAGCCACTCGAGGCCGCAAAGACGTGATGGTCAGCGTGAAGCGCTTCGAAGAGATCCGCGACGACATCGCAGCACAGGTCGCCAAGGACGCGCCGGGTTTCGACCATATCCTCAGCGTCGGGCCCGACGCTGCAAACAACCGACTGATCGTGACAGTGAACTCGATTGACGATGGTTCGCTCAACATCCTGGCCGGTCGGTACGGCACCCAGCTCATCGCCGTCCGCCACGAACCGGACAGGAAGCGGGCGAGCATCACCTCTGGCAGATGGGACGACCGTTCGCCAGGCGGGTTCTACGCAGGCTCGGCCCTCGCCACCAATGATGGACTCTGTTCGTCCGCCTTTTCGTGGCGCTCGCTGGACTCCACGATCAGTTATATGCTGACAGCCGGGCACTGCGTCCCCGCGGGCGGTCCTGTCTACACCGCTTCGTTTGGCCCCCCCGCCTCAGCCCTCGAGTACATGGGCAACGTGACAGCGAACACCCGGGAGAACTGGAACATCGATACCGGGACCACGCACCTACAAGGCGACCTGGCCAGTTCCACCGCGAACCGAGGCGACATCGCACTCGTTCAGGTGCAGTCAGGCAAGACCAGTGCAGGCTATGTCTACGCTGACCCGGGCGCCTTCAGCCGGCGCGTTGTGGGGTCGTGGGTGGGGACATGGAGTTCGCCGGGCGACCAATTCTGCACCGACGGCATCAAGAGCCTGGAGGTGTGCGGCTGGTCTGTCGATGAGGTCGGGCATGATTACATGTATAGCAACCCCGACGGCAGGCATCCGACTGTCCGAGGAGCAAACAGGGGCTACAGGTGGGGCAGCTTCTGCATCGTCGACGGAGATTCTGGCGGACCGATCTACACGATTGACTCCAATGGACGCGTCAGCGCGAAGGGCATTATCAGCGGCGGCTCCTGCCTCCCCGGCTTCTATGGCGAGGTTATCTTCACCGATGTTCGGGACCCTTATCTGGGCCTTCCCGGAACGATCAAACTGGGCTGACGTCCTTTAGACCATGACCAAGCGTGCCTTCGGGACTGGTAAGCGTTCATAGGCAAAGGCCTTATCTTGTCGGGTTTGCGCTCGCAACGCAACCCGGCAGGTAAGGCCTTTGTGGTGATTGCGACGCGAAGTCGCACGCGGTGAGTGAGGTCGTCGAGGAGGTTCGACGTATGTCGAAGACGTAGCTACGGGTCTGTGTTCGACCTGTCCCCACCGTGACATGCGTGGCCGGTTCCTGATCGGTCGGGTGTGAAGCTCACGGGAAAGCCCGAGGGCCGCCGTCCCAACCATAGCGGCCACAGGTGAGGGGAAGGACCGGTATGGGGCGACTACCAGGAAACTGTCGATGATGCCTCGTCAAAAGGACATCCCGGGTTGGGAAGATGTGCCGGGGTGATAGGGACCAGCCGTTGAGAGGCGGCAGGCGACGGTCACGGATCACCCGGTGGCCGGTGAACACCGTCGTCCCCGGGGTATAGGCAGCGCCCGGCCCGGTCCGTGTCTCACGCGTGTGGAACGTGTAAACCCTGTTATGGGTCCGTAGGACGTGCGCAAGTGTGCGCGCCTGCTGCGGTAGGCCGACTGTGAAGGGGGCGGAACTCCCGGCAGGACAGGATGCCCAAGAAGCGAATGCCAGCAGCCGAAAGGCACCAGGAAAGCGGACACGATGCCCGGTCCTCCAGCGGGGTGCTCCGTATAACTGGCTGGATACCAGGCCCAGTGCCTGGCTGCGAAAGCAGGCTGACGTGAGGCAGGTGAGCCTTTGAAGACGAACAGCCCGATCCCCCGGAACCGAAGGACAAGTTAGACGCGATGACAGCCTTTACCTTCGCCGTGGCGATGGCGGCTCTCGGAGTGAACGGACCTGAGGACGTCGTCCGCCACCAGTGGGACGCCATCGGATGGCGTGCCCACGAGGACAACGTACGGCGGCTACGGCAGCGAATCTTCAAGGCGGTTCAGGATGGGGACCTGACCAAAGTCAGGAACCTGCAGAAGTTGATGCTGCGTAGCTGGTCGAACACGCTGGTCAGCGTGCGCCAGGCGACGCAGCGCAACGCCGGCCGCAAGACGGCGGGGATTGATGGAGAGGTCGCGTTGACCTCTCCGGCCAGGATGGAACTGGCGGTGCAGGTGCACCCCCAGCTCAGCACCTGGCAGCCCCGGGCAGTCAAGCGGGTGTACATACCGAAGGCGGGCAACCGCGCAAAGCTGCGCCCATTAGGGATTCCCGTGATCGCGGACCGCTGCCAGCAGGGCAGGGTGCGCAGCGCACTGGAGCCCGAGTGGGAGGCCCGGTTCGAACCCAGATCGTACGGGTTCCGACCGGGCCGCAGTTGCCAGGACGCGGTCCAGGCGATCTACCTGACCTGCAAAGGTTCTCGGGCCAAGCGGGTGTGGGCGCTGGATGCGGATCTGGCTGCGGCATTCGACAGGATCGACCATGACCGGTTGCTGGAGGCGCTCGGGTCGTTCCCTGCCAGGGACCTGATCCGAGACTGGCTCAAGGCCGGCGTGTTCGAGGCGGGCAAAGGGTTCGCGCCGACTGAGGAGGGAACTCCCCAGGGCGGTGTGATCAGTCCGTTGCTTTTGAATGTCGCGTTGCACGGGCTGGAAGAGGCGGCCGGAGTCCGCTACTACACCTCCGGCGAACGAGTCGGGGAGACGAGGGCGGGGTCTCCTGTGGTTATCCGCTACGCCGACGACGTGATCGCGCTCTGTCACAGCCAGGAGCAGGCGCAGAACGTCAAGGAACGGATGGCCGAGTGGCTGTCGCCCAGGGGTCTGGTCTTCAACGAGGACAAGACAACGATCGTGCACCTCGACCGGGGGTTCGATCACTTGGGCTTCAACATCCGCCGCTACCGCGGCAAGCTGCTTATCAAACCCAGCAAGGCCGCCATCGGGCGGATACGTAAGAAGTTGGCCGTCGAGATGCACAGCCTGCGTGGCTCGAACGCGCTGGCGGTCCTCGTCGCGATCGTGCCGATCGTGCGGGGATGGGCGGCCTACTATCGGGGCGTGGTGTCCAAAGAGGTCTTCACTGGCCTGGATGACTACCTGTGGAAACTCACCTACAAGTGGGCCACATACAGCCACGGGAACAAGCCGAAAGCCTGGATCGTGCAGAGATACTTCGGCCGGTTCAACCCCGCCAGGCAGGATCGGTGGGTGTTCGGGCACCGCGACAGCGGCGGCTACCTACCTAAGTTCGCCTGGACGCAAATCGTCCGGCATAACCTGGTGCCAGGAACGGCGTCTCCGGACGATCCGGCCCTGGCCCAGTATTGGGCCGATCGGCGCCGTAGGAACAGACCGCCGCTGGACCGTGGCACGTTGAGCCTGCTGCAGAAGCAGAACGGCCGCTGTCCACTGTGTCGGGACTACGTCCTGCAAACCGATCGTGAGCCGAGCAGCCCGCGAGAGTGGGAGCAATGGCTCACCGGCGCCCGGAAGGCGATCGCGAAACAGAACCTGGTCGCCAACGGGTGCGAAGGCACGCCGGACCAACTCCGCCTGGTACACGTCTCCTGCCATCGCCGGCAGGGACTCGACATTTCAGCACACCTGAACGGCCCCTCGGGGCTTGCTTGAGCCGTATGCCGCGACGAGTGGCACGTACGGTTCTGAGGGGGCGGCGGTGCAGCAATGTGCCGCCGCTACCCGGCAGAAGATAAAGCATGTTCAGAGTTCGCGGAACGCGGGCGCGCAAGCGGTCGAGGTGCTTCGCGGCGTCAGGCACCCTGTGGCGTATCAAGTTCATGAAGCGGTGGGCAGGTCCGGAGGGCGGCGAGCGGCTCATGCCGGGCACGCACAAGAAACGCCGGCTGGGGGTCCCGACCGTCACCGACCGAGTCGTTCAGGCTTGTTGAAGTTGGTACTGGAAACGATCTTCGAAGCGGCCTTCCAGCCGTGCTCCTACGACTTCCGTCCGCTGCGCCGCGCACACGACGCCGTGGCCGAACCTCGTCACTTCACCTCCAAGCCGCTCAACTACGAGTGGATGGTGGCAGGCGATATCACGGCGTGCTTCGACGAGATCTCGCACCCAGCGTTGATGGATCGGGTGCGGCTACGGATCTCGGACAAGCGGGTGCCCGCGCTGGTGAAGGCGTTCCTGAAGGCAGGCATCCTCAGCAAAAGCGAGGGCCTGCGCGATTTACATGTCGGCACCCCGCATTGCGGGATCTTGTCGCCGCTGCTGTCCAACGTCGCCCTGTCGGTTCTCGGAGGCGGGCTACGGAAAACGGACCGGTCGAAAGATCGGCACCGCGCCGCAGTCCGACATCACGTCGTCAAGATCCGTGATGGTCAGGTTGCCAACCGTGCGGTATGTGTGGTCGTCGGGATCGGCCTCGAGGGCCACCGCGACGCCCTGGGGATGTGGAGCGCGACGATGGATCGACATCAGCGCTGATGGCGGTACCAGCGGAGGCTGCCACGCAGCAAGCTTCACCAGCGACGAGGCTAGGACGAGACGCTGAGCGGAACCTGGAAGGCTACACCGCCTCTGGCTACGACCGCTGACCAACACCAACCTCAAACGGGGACGCTCTATCGTCGTGATCCCGTACGCCCGGCTGGGCTGTGCGGTCGGGGCTATGTAGTGGCCGCGGCACCTTGGTCGGGACGCACGAAACCGATGCCGTTGCGGAGGCAGAACTGGACTGCGTCATCACAAGGCGATCACTGGACCCGGGTCCTTCCTCATCGGGCAGCAAGGCTACGGCGCGTTCACGACAACGCATTACGACTCCGAAGGGCACGCGCAACAGACCTGGCCCAGTCACGGCATTATGCTCGTCGACCACCACGGCACCATCAGCGGCGCCGAGTCGGAGAACGTCATTCCGTCGCGGTCCCGCTTCCGTGTCCTCAACCCCGACAGTTCCGTGAGCGAAGGCCCGCCGCTGACCGGCTACTACACCACCTATCCGGCGCTGGACGCCGAAGGCACGGCCGTGCTCTGGCGCGACGGCAAGCTCCTGGCCGTCAACCCCGATCTCCAAGCCTCGACGCTGTTCACCCAGGACGACGACCGAGCCGTGATGAGCAGAGTCCTGCTACTCGAACGCGGGCGCGTCGTCTTCAGCCTGCACGACGAACTGCTTCTCTTCTGCAGCACTGGCCTTGCGCCACTCAACAACGGACCCTGGCCCTGCGGTGACGGCAACCTCCACGGCAACCCCGTCCGCACATGAATCAGGCCGTGACCTCGATGTGCGCAGCGGCCACGAATCGCGACACGAACGGCCATCTGAATGCCGTCCTGACCGTCCGGAGTCACCGCAGTCGAATCGCCACACGATGGCGTTCGCACACGATCAGTGCGGACACAAGACACACCTTCGTCACGACCATGCTCGACGCCGGCGTCAGCCTCCGCGACGTCCAAATCGCCGCCCGCCACGCCGACCCCCGCACCACCATGCGCTACGACCGCGCCCGCAAAGACCTCGACCGCCACCCCAACTACATGCTCGCCGCCTACATGGCCTCCGGCACATAACCGGTCGCAGTCGGCTCGCCGAGACGCCGGTGACGTCGAGCATCCCACACTGTCCGTGCCGTGGCGGTCTCCGAACGATTCGGGACTGTCGCCAGAGGTGGCGGCGGTCCTGGGCGTAAGCGGCATGGCCCGGCGAGTCCAGGTGAGCCGAGGTATGGTGAATACTCGCTGGCGTGACTTACGACCTGGCGGTCTGGGAAGGCGAACGTCCGCACGAGTCGGCTGCGGGCGCGACCTTCACGGCCTTGTACGACCAGTACATCGGGCAAGACGACTCGACACCACTCGAACCCACGCCGGCCATCAGAGCCTACGTAGAGGCACTCCTGGATCAATGGTACGAAATGGGCGACCCGCGCGACGTCGACGATACGAGCCCATGGTCTACTGCACCGCTCATCGACAACGCGCGAGGTCCGATCATCTACTTCGCCATGCGTTACAGCATGGCCAACGAAGTGTCCGCCGCCTGCGCCCGCATGGCCGCCGAACGCGGCCTCGTCTGCTTCGACATCCAATGGAACGAACTCCGCTAGACCCGTGCTCGACACGGCACGTGACGGAGAAACCGCGGCGACCAGCTCGCCATCGTTTTCCCCTGTGGCGGGCGGGTGAGCCCGCCGATCAAGCAGGCAAGATGGGGAGCCGTTTGGGCGGCGGTGACTCATTCGGGATCCGGCAGCCGCGCAGGTCCCCTGGGGAAACGTCGCTCCGGCCACTTCCAGGTCGGCGACTGGGCGCCACTGTCGTAGGTCGTCGCTAACGTATGCGCATGAAGCCATCCGACCAGCGATGCGAATTTTGCGATCTTCCTGTCAACCAGTGCGAGCACGGTCGTCGAGCCAGTCGTCCGTCGACGCGACGGATCTTGGTGAGCCCGCGAACGATCGCACACCTTGAAGGCTGCGCTCACAAAGGCGACGACCCCGACTTCGACCGCTGGGGCGAGATCCTGGACGAACCGAACGCCTGGGAGCGGCTCGGAGCAGGCGAGCAGATCGCCAGCAACGCCGGGAGCCGTAAGGATCTCGTGGCGACCGCACGATGCAAGGACTGTGAATATCTCGGCTGACCAGCGCGATCTATACCTTACTCGTAGCGGCAGCCTCTATAGCGTCGCCGGCTGTTGGATCGAACTCCAACCTTGATCGGTCCACGGCGTAGCCGCCACCAGACGTCACCGTACGCGCGGAACGATCTGCCGCGACGGGAGCGCGGTCGTGCCGAAAAAGAGCGCGGTCGGACTCGGCTGCGCCAACCTGCCGAGGTCGGATGGGAAGAGCCCAGCGCGAACTGGGTGGTGGATCATGATCGGTCGTTCAGCGTGCTGGCGACCACGGACCGGAGGGTTTGCCATCCCCAGACCCGGTGCACAGTGCCGACAGGGAAAGGACCCCGGTAGTGCGACGGAAACACTCGATCGTAGGTCACCACGACCCGCCCAAGCACTTCAGCTCCAGGCTCAGTGAATGCCTCGATTCGAGTCAGGCCTTGTTCCAGGATCCGCCTTCCGCTGATGCTTTCGGACGTCGGAGGCTCGCCGCCGCACCAGTCGACGACCCCCGCCACAAGCGTCGATCGGCTACCCGGCCCTTCATGGGCCAACTCGGTGACTTGTAGGCATCCGTATTGGCCGTCGGGGAGCTTGACCGTCCAGACGTCGCCGACTTCGAGATCTCGTGACGTCTTGGGAGTGAAGGGAAAGTCTCCGCGGCTCATTGCCTGATCATGCCAGCCCGACCCGGCATCAGGCCGCCCTGGACGTCCCCGCCCCGCAACTCCGGTAGAGCACGGCGGTCCAAGCCATCCGCTCACGCCGCCGTCCGGGCACAGCCTGCCGTGTCGCTGCCTGAATCCGCTCGGAAGATCCGCGTCCGCGCGGTACTGTCGCCGCGATGCGAACCAGGCGGTACCACTATGTCGGCCCGGCAGAGCTACGCGACGTTGCGATCGCGTCGGACATACTCGCCGTCCACAGCCGTGAGGTGCTCGACGGCTGGCTCGGCGAACGCGACGGCGGAGAACTCGCGGAACCATTCACCTTCGTCGTCGATCTCGACGTGACGCTCAGGCTGGCGCCCCGGCGCAGTGAGCACGTCGCCCTCGCCCGCGGGCGGGACGTCCTCGCCGCCGGCGACAAGTTCGAGTAGCAGCACGTGGATGCGGCTGACGACCTCGGTCCCGGCCCGGCCCAGCTCATCGCGGCGGTCGACCAGGAGCCGCAGCGCAACGGTGATGTCATCGGCGACGACCTGGCGGAGGCCGGAGCTGCGTAGGCCGGCCACGGCCACGCTGTGCGCGTCGACGGGGTCGGTCTTGCGGCCCTGGCCGGTGTCGAACACCCGCACTCGACCGGACAGCTTCGGGGGCACGTCAAGAACCGTCTCGCCGTCGGCGACCAGACCTGGGCGATGTGCCGCCCGATACCGGCGCACCCCTCCACCGCCCACACCCGGTCTCGGAACTGGCGGCCTGCCGCGAGCATCTGCTGGTAGCCGTCGGTATCCGTGCTATACCGACCCTGAACCAGGACCTTCTCTCGGTCGTTGATGACTTCTATCGTGGCCGACCGCTTATGCGGATCCATCCCGATCACCACACGACCCATTGCGTTGTATCTCCTCGATCGTACACAGTGGACGAAAGGCGAGGAGGGCAACGCCCCGGGCCATGCTGTTGGATGGCGAACACGCCCTCGCCGAGCCGAAGCGCCTGCGCTACCGGCTCCTGCACGTCGCGGCCCGCCTCATCCGTACCGCCCGACGCACCCACCTGCGCATCGCCGAACACTGGCCCTGGGCCCGCGACCTCGCCACCGCCTTCAACCGACTCACCGCCCTGCCCCGAGCACTCGACTGACCACCACGACGAACCATCTACAAAGGACACGGAGACGCCGGACACCATGCCGGCGATCCCGCACGCCCTCACCACCCAGGCACGCTGATACGACCAAGCAGAGATCAACAAGCACGGCCAAGCAGCCTTACTGAATCAGGCGGGCTAAGTGCGTGTTTGATTTGAGTGTCGGACGGCGTGTCCGAGTTCGTCCTGGTTGGACAGTCGGTATGTAGTTTGTGGAGCGAGAGCGGCGTTACCCTTCCGATCTGACGGACGCACAGTGGGAGCTCATCGAGGTGATGCTGCCGTTGCCGAAGTGGATGGGACGTCCGGAGCGGCATCCACGGAGGTCCATTGTGGATGCGATCCTGTATGTGGTGCGTTCGGGTTGTTCGTGGCGGCAGTTGCCGGTCGATTTCCCGCCGTGGGAGACCGTGTACTGGCACTTCACGCGGTGGGAAGCGCGTGGTGTTACGGAGCGGATCCTGGAGGAACTCCGCGAGCAGGTACGTCTCGACCAGGGGCGTGATGCCGAGCCCAGCGCTGGGATTAGCGACTCGCAGTCGGTGAAGGGCGCAGACACGGTCGGCCGAGACAGCCGCGGGTACGACGCGGGCAAGCGCATCAATGGCCGCAAGCGGTTCATCGTTACCGACACCCTTGGCCTGCTTATCGCGGTGAGTGTGGTGGCCGCCAGTGTCCAGGACCGCGACGACATCAAGACGGCGCTGCTGTCCATGTACCTGGCCACACCGATCCGGTTCGTGTTCGCCGATGGCGCCTTCGCCGGCAAACTCGTCGAGTGGGCCAAACGCGTGCTGCGCACCACGATCCAGATCGTCCGCAAACCGGAAGGCCAGCAAGGATTCGCCGTCATCCCAAGACGTTGGGTGGTGGAAAGGACTTTCGCATGGCTCACCGCGCATCGAAGACTTGCCCGGGACTACGAACGCAACCCAGCCACGTCCGAAGCCATGATCCGATGGGCCGCCATCAACCAGATGGCCCGCCGCATCACCCGCGGACGCCCCGCCACCCGCCAGCAACGATGGCATCTACCCCACACGCCCGCATAACACTCAAATCAAACACGCACTAAGCCTCGATCCGTGGACCAATAGGATGCTGGTCCGGTCCGACAGCAGATTGATCTTGTTTTGCTTGACGGCGCGCGGGTCCCGCTGGTTCGGTCCCAGCTTTACTCGGGCGGCTCGTAGGTCAGGCGCGGAGTTGGTGCGTCGTGGTGCTGTGCAAAAGGTTGGCGGTTTCAGGTGGTGAATACGGCTTGCCAGAGGTTGAGCCAGGCGTCGGCTCTGGGCCAGTGACGTGGGAGGTGTAGTACGGGTCGGCGTTGTGGGCGGGCGAATCGGGCTGGAATGTTGATCAGGTGGGTGCGTAGGGTGGCGCCGCGGGCGACGGCGTAGCGAGCGGTGTTGGTGAGGGTGCCGGCGGCGCGGAGCAGGTTGTGGGTGATCGCGGCCAGGACGGTCCAGGCGGCGTTGGCGGGGAACGAGCCGGAGGGCTGGTGGGCCCAGGGTCCGTCTATGAGGTCGGACCAGACGGTCTCGCAGATGGCGTGGGCGCGGTGGGTGATGTCGGCCTGGGTCACGGGCTCGGTGTTGTTGGTGAAGAACGGGTGGTAGCGCCAGACCGGGAACAACGGATCCTGGGTGTTGGCGTCAAGGACCCGCCGCACGACCAACCACGCGGTGATCTCGTACGGGGTGCCAGCGAACGCGGTGTACTCCACTTCGGACACATAGGCGTCGGAGATCAGCTCGCCGGTGTCGGGATCCTCAACAGCGCCCGGGTACGCCACCGGCACGAACGCGTCGTCGGGGATGCTGGCGATCGCGGCGTCGACCGCGGGGTTGCGGGCGATGGCGAAGGAGAACGTCGCCCCGGCCTTGACGACGGCGGCGATGATCTTTCCGCCGCAGTAGGCCGAGTCGCCACGTACCAGGATGTTCTCAGCCGTGGCGCCGGCTTCGATGGCGGTGTTGATCGCCTCGGTGACCATGCTCGTCGCGCCCTTGGACGAGCCAGCGCGTCCGGCCCGCAGCCGCACTCCGGCCAGCACCGGCGCCGCTTGGTCGGTGCTGATGGTCACCGCCAACGGCGACAGTCCCCGCCGCAGGATGGACTTGCCCTGGATCTTTGTGTGACCGAACGACGCGCCCTGCTTCGCTTTTCCATACACCGGACGCAGCAACGAATCGGTATCGATGTAGGCGCGGTCGGTGATGCCGGGCAAAAGCGGGGTCCGGTTGGCCAACGCGACCAGCGACCGGCGCAGCACCGCGCCCAGTTGCCGGACGTGGCCATGCGTGAACTCCCGCAGCAGGATCCCTAACGTGGCGCAGGCGTACACCCCGCCGAAAAGTTTCTTCATCCCACCCGAACGGATCACGTCCAGATCCTCGATGCTGTCCGCGCCAGCGGCCATCCCAGCGATGATCGACGTCAGCTTCGGTGTCGAGTTGGCCGCCCCCGACTTCACCCGCTCACTAGTAAACCTGACGTGCTCGCCCAGCAGCCGTGACAATCCAGCCTGCTCAGCCAACTCCATCAGCGGCACCAGACCCGCATGCGACACGAGATTGTCATCATCGAACACTGCGCTGCCGTCGCCGCGCCAGGCATGAGATCCTTGCACCGAGAGTGTCCTTCCGAGCCGTGCTGACCTGGTCCTAGAGAAACCCGATCATCCCAGTTCAGAGGACACTCTCGCTATATCACCACAAGCGTTCCGGGCGTCGCGGACCCATCCGGTCCACGGATCGA
>CAVUNP010000008.1:0-48460 GCA_963742855.1 uncultured Actinomycetota bacterium
ACACGTACGGCTGCGGCTGCAACGAGGCGCCGTTGAAGCCATGGACCGGGCGCTCGAGGAGGACGACGACTCGGCGCAGGTGGAACCTGCCGAGCACCCGGGGGAGGCAGAACAGACACCCGACGGCGAGAAACTGAACCGGACAAGCCACGCCCCCGCCTGAGTCGATGGTGACAAGGCGGGGGCGCTCGCGTTCCCGGCCGACCTGGGTGATCACGCATGGTACCGCGTGGTACAGTGCCGGTCATGGCGACTATGACGCTGCGGGAGTTCCGTGATGGTGCCGGCCGAGTTCTTGAGTCGGTCGAGCGCACCCACGAACCTGTGATCATCACCAAGTATGAGCGGCCGGTGGCCGTGCTGATCGGCATCGACGAGTGGGAGGAACTGGAGGCGTTCCGGGACCGTAAGGACTCTGAGGCTATCGCCCGATCCCGCGCGGAGGGCCAGTTCGTACCACTGGCGGCGGCGCTGGAGTCGCTGGGAGTCGATCCCCGTGAGGTGGAGGCCCTGCTCGCCGATCGGCCCGGCGAGGCGGCATGAAGATCGAAGTTGATCGCGATGTGCTGGTGTGGCTGCACAAGCAGCCGCGCAACGTCTTCCTGACCGTTCTCGGGGCGATCCTCGGTCTCGTCGCCGACCCATGCCCGCCCAACTCGATCGAGATGCGCGACGGCGCCGGCCGGCGACTACGCGTCGGTGACTACCGGGTCATCTACAGCGTCGAAGCCGACGAGTTGACCATCCACGCGGTCGGCCACCGCAAGGACGTCTACGACCACTGACCAACACCTGCGATCGACAACTTTCGAACGGGTGTCTTGGGTCACCTTGGTAGTCCGTCCCGGTTGCCGTCACCGCTACCGTCAACATCCCCGGTCGTCAATCAAGTCTCGACATCGAACCGGCATAACAGCAGCTCAACGCACCGACCGCTGCGACTGATCCGAGACAGCCAAACCGAACGGCCACACGTACTATGTGATAGCCGGCACGGTGCCGGTACTCGTACACAACTGCGGTAAGGACCAGGGAATCTACGAGTTCCCGGACCAGCACAATCCTGGTCAGACCTATGTCGGGAAGTCGACGAATTTGACGAACCGACTTCAGGACCATCTGGATCGACCGGGACGCCATCCGGGGCCGGCTCAACGGAAACGCCGGGGAAGTCAACCAGGTCGTCGACGCGTTTGCCCTCGAAATAATCCAATCGTTCGTGACAGGTCATGCCGCTCCGGCTGACCACACTGACCTGCGGCACCGCCTCTTTCTTTCTGGGCCCAATGGGCACGACCTCGATAGCCCATGGAGCACCTATGCGCAAGACGCGATTACGTGCATTGACGCCGCCCTTGTTGCGTCATCGACAACCGCCGATCAAGATTTCCGTCCCTTTTGGATAGAGTTTGCCCTGGAGCCGTTGGTAGCCTCACTAAATCTCCGAGGGTACGATGTGTTGGATTCGCCGGTGCCTGTCGGGGGCAGCCCGCTTCAGGTGGAACTCGACAGGGCTGTAGATTTCCTTCGGTCCTCCACGTCGAAGTTGAGTGTTTTGGATGTGGTTGCGGTGTCTCACTACTATGCCCAACTAGTTCGTGGAGCGCGGGTTATCATTCCTATCAATCTTTGAGCTTATCGTTCACCTTGCGTCGTTTGGTGTGCGACCAGTGATCCGGGTCGTTGTGGCGATCAGGCGATAATCTGGACCAGCAGTTCGTCCTTGGCCGCTTGTCCGACCTCCTCGCCACCTTCAGCCCCGGCACCACAACCACTTCCGACAAACGTGTAGGAGTCGGGATCGTCGGCGACCCCAAATCGAGCACAACCACGCCGCCAGCCTTGGCACCACAAGCGCCCCGACAACGTGCAGGGTCGCACCCGCAACATCACGAGGTCGGCCCAGAAGGGTAAGAAGCTGACGGCTGGCTTAGCCGGGCTTTAGCCGTGGGCGATGACCTTGTCTGGTCGGATGGTGAGGATCACGCGCACGTCGGCGTCCGAGATGGGGTAGATCCGGCCGTACCGTTGCTGTAGCGACTGGTAGAACGAGGCCTCCGCGTCGTCGTCCTCGATCGTCTCGATGGTGCCACGGATCTCCAGGAACCGGTACGGGTTGTCCGGGTCGGCGATCGACAGGGCCACGCGCGGTTCGCGCTGGAAGTTGCGGTACTTCTGCCGGGTCTTGGTGTGCGTCATCCGGATGCGTTCGCCGTCCCAGACGAACCACATGACCTGCGTCTGCGGGGCGCCGTCGGGCCGTACCGTCGCCAGGTGCGCGAACATCGGCCGGTCGAGCAGGTCGACATGGCTGTCGGGTACTTCGTTGGGCACGGCTGCCGCCTTTCGGGCCTATTGATCGACTCCCAGCCTGCCACGCGAACTGGGCCGCGTCCACGACGCCACCATCCGGGGCCGATACGAGCCCGCCCGAGCAGTCTCGAGCGTCGATCGCAGGAGTCCCCCGCAGGCCGCGCGAGGCGACCTGCGGGATGACCGCGCTAGAGGGTGGTCGGGAGGCCGAACTGGGGAAACAGGGCGTAGCCGAAGGTGGTGATTTCGGCTACGGCGCCGGCATCGATGCGCAGGACGTCGAGTTTGAAAGCGCGGAAGGTGGTGTCGCCGGGGCGGCGCAGGTAGCTGGCGGCGGCCGGCATCCGGTTGGCGGAGGTCGGCAGCAGCCGCCAGTCGCCTTCCCGGTCCGGTCCGAAGGCCCGCTCGAGCAGCACCGACAGGCTGGCGATGCCCTGTACGACCATCGGGTTCGGCGGCATGGTGACCCGGATGTCCTTCGCCGCGATGGCCGCGGCGGCCGCCGCATCGTTGCGCTGGTGGGCGTCGATGAACTGCTCGAGCATGGCCCGTTCGGCCTCGTTCGGTGTTCTGGCGGTCCATTCCGACCGGGCCGGCAGGTGTTCCTGCATGGTGGCTCGGGCGCGTTGCAGGGCACTGTTCGCAGCCTGCACGCTGGTGTCGAGCAACGCCGCCGTGTCACTGGCCGACCAGCCGAGCACGTCACGCACGATCAGTGCGGCCCGTTGCCGTGGCGGCAGCAGCTGCATGGCGGCCAGGACGGCCAGTTCGATCGTCTCCCTGGCCACCGCGACCTCGTCCGGCTGCTCGTCGCCCGGCGCCACCTCGTCCAGCAGTACGTCCGGGTACGGCTGGAGCCAGGCCACCTCGGCGAAGGACCGCATGGTGGTCAACCGCCGGCCGGTGCGGCGGACCTGGTCCAGGCAGATGTTCGTGGCGATGCGGTACAGCCAGGCGCGGGGCTGTTGCCCGTCGAAGCTTTCCCGTCCGCGCCAGGCCCGCAGGAAAGTCTCCTGTACGGCGTCCTCGGCCTCGTCGAACGACGCGAGCATCCGATAGCAGTGAACGTGCAGTTCCCGGCGGTGCCGCTGGGTGAGCTCGCCGAAAGCAAGCTCACCCAGGGCCGTCGCGGTCACGGCGTCGCCTTCTCCCGGTTGACCTCCTGCACCAGCCAGCCGTTGCCATCCGGGTCGGCAAAGCTGAAGAACGAGTTGTAGTTGGCTCGCGCCGGATCGTGTCCGGACTGCTGACCTTCCGGTCCGAAGTGGAAGATCTCGCTGGCCTTGACGTCACGCCCAAGCAGCTCAGCCCGGGCCGCGTCGATGTCCGGTACGACCAGGTGCAGGCCCTGTAGCGTTCCCGGCGCGGCGTTGCGCATCAGCGCGATCGAGCACGCCGAGCCAGGCGGGGTGAGTTGGACGACCCGGAAGTCCTCACCGGCCCGGTGGTCCACGTCCAACCTGAATCCGACCTGGTCGAGGTAGAAGGCCTTGGCCCGGTCGACGTCGGACACGGGGACAACGATGAGTTCGAGCGTCCAGTCCACAGTTCTCTCCTTGCTCACGCGCCGGCGGGATCGCCGATGTCTCACACGTGAAACGTCAGCCGAGCCGAAACTCATCGGTGCTCCGATGAGATTAGCTTCCTAGGATGCCTTAGGCGGTGTGTCCTGACCCACCATGGTGCACACCAATACCCGACACGCCGTGGCCAGCTGTGGTCTTGGCAACGATGGGTACACCCCACCCCGGCGGAAACCACTGGTAACGTGATCTATGCCGACGTACCCACGTGGGAGAGTCCGTGTGGCAGTAGCCCAGCACGGCGCCGAAGGGGCAATCCTCCCCGGAACCTCTCAGGCACAAGGACCACGATGGGTCGGCACTCTGGAACACGGCTCGCGCGCCAGCGTGGGTGACGGTGACAGAGGGGGAGAACGCCAGCCGACGTCCTCTCCCAAGGAGCTCACCACATGAGCGCATTCGCTGACCGGCACATCGGCCCCAATCCGGACGAGGTGCGCCGCATGCTCGAAACGGTGGGCTACGGCTCGGTCGAGGAACTGATGGACGCGGCCATCCCGGAGGTCATCCGGTGGCACGGGCGTCTCGACCTGCCACCGGCCGCCTCGGAAGCCGAGGTGCTCGCCGAACTGCGGGAGCTGGCCAGCCACAACTCCGTACTCGTGTCCATGATCGGGCTCGGCTACTACGGCACGCACACGCCCGGAGTGATCCGCCGCAACGTGCTCGAGAACCCGGCCTGGTACACCGCCTACACGCCGTACCAGCCAGAGATCAGCCAGGGCCGGCTAGAGGCGGTGCTCAACTTCCAGACCATGATCACCGACCTGACCGGGCTGGCCACCGCCAACGCGAGCATGCTCGACGAGGGCACCGCCGCGGCCGAGGGCATGACCCTGGCCCGCCGGGTGTCGAAATCGGCCAGCAACGTCTACCTGGTCGACGCGGACACCCTCCCGCAGACCATCGCGGTTATCCAGACCCGGGCCGAACCACTCGGTCTGGACGTACGGGTGCTCGATCTGACCGATGCCGGGCAGTTGCCGGACGAGTTCTTCGGTATGCACCTGCAGTACCCCGGCGCCTCCGGTGCGGTACGCGACCACGCCCCGCTGGTGGCCGCGGCGCACGAGCGGGGTGCCCTGGTCACCGTGGCCGCCGACCTGCTGGCGCTGTGCCTGCTGCGGCCCCCGGGCGAGATCGGTGTGGACATCGCGGTCGGCAGCGCCCAGCGCTTCGGCGTACCCATGGGTTTTGGCGGACCGCACGCCGGCTACCTCGCGGTGCGGGCCGGACTGGAACGGTCCCTGCCCGGCCGTCTGGTCGGGGTGAGCAAGGACGCCGACGGCCAGCTGGCCTACCGGCTCGCCCTGCAGACCCGCGAGCAGCACATCCGGCGGGAGAAGGCGACCAGCAACATCTGCACCGCGCAGGTTCTGCTCGCGGTGATCTCGAGCATGTACGCGGTCTACCACGGACCGGACGGACTGCGGGCCATCGCCGAGCGCACCCATCGGATGGCGGCGACCCTGGCCGCCGGCCTCGGTGACGCGGTCACCACCTCGGACTTTTTCGACACGGTGACCGTTTCCGTGCCCGGCCGGGCCGCGCAGGTGGTCGCCGCGGCGGCCGACGGGGGAGTGAACATCCGGCTGGTCGACGCCGGACCACGTCAGCGTCGCCTGCGATGAGACCACCACCCTCGACCACCTCCGTGCGGTCTGGCAGGCATTGGGCGCCGACGGCGTCGACGGACGTACCACCGATGCTGCCGGCCGGATTGCGCGCGGGACACCGACTACCTCACCCACCCGGTCTTCCACGCGCACCGCTCGGAGACCGCCATGCTGCGCTACCTGCGTGCCCTCGCGGACAAGGACTACGCGCTCGACCGCGGGATGATCCCGCTCGGGTCGTGCACGATGAAACTCAACGCCACCACCGAGATGGAGCCGATCACCTGGCCGGAACTGGCCAACATGCACCCGTACGCCCCGGCGGGGCAGGCCGCGGGCTACGCCAGGTTGGTCGACGACCTGCAGACGTGGCTCGCCGAACTGACCGGGTATGACGCGGTCAGCGTGCAACCCAACGCCGGCTCACAGGGCGAGTTGGCCGGGTTGCTCGCCATCCGCGCCTACCACCGGGCGAACGGGCAGGCCGATCGCGATGTCTGCCTGATCCCGTCCAGCGCCCACGGCACCAACGCGGCCAGCGCGGTCATGGCCGGCATGCGGGTGGTCGTGGTGGCCTGCGACCTCGACGGCAACGTGGACCTGGTCGACCTGGACCGCCGCATCGAGGCGCACCGCGACGCAGCTGGCCGCCATCATGGTCACCTACCCGTCCACGCACGGCGTCTACGAGACCGGCATCGCCCAGCTCTGCGCCAAGGTGCACGACGCCGGCGGACAGGTCTATGTGGACGGTGCGAACCTCAACGCACTGCTGGGTTTCGCCAAGCCGGGCCAGTTCGGCGCCGATGTGTCGCACCTGAACCTGCACAAGACGTTCTGCATCCCGCACGGCGGCGGCGGTCCCGGTGTCGGACCGGTGGCCGTACGCCAGCACCTGGCCGCCTATCTGCCCGGCCATCCGTTGCATGTGGACAGTGCGGTCGGCCCGGTGTCGGCCGCCCCGCACGGCTCCGCCGGCATCCTGCCGATCCCGTGGGCGTACCTGCGACTGATGGGCGCCGGAAGGCCTGGCCCGGGCGACCGGCGCGGCGGTGCTCGCGGCCAACTATGTGGCGGCGCGCCTCCGGGATCATTTCCCGGTGCTGTACAGCGGCAACAAGGGCCTGGTCGCGCACGAATGCATCCTGGACCTGCGCCCCATCGCCCGCTCCACCGCAGTCAGCGTCGACGACGTGGCCAAGCGCCTGATCGACTACGGGTTCCACGCGCCCACCATGTCGTTCCCGGTGGCTGGCACGCTCATGGTCGAGCCGACCGAGTCGGAGGACCTCGCCGAACTGGACCGGTTCTGTGACGCGATGATCGAGATTCGTAGCGAGATCGGCAAGGTTGCCGCGGGGGAGTGGCCGGCCGGGGACAATCCGCTGGCCAACGCGCCACACACCGCGGCGATGGTCAGCGCGGACAGCTGGCCGCACCCGTACCCGCGCTCGGTGGGCGCCTACCCGGCCGGGGTGGTGCGGACTGCCAAGTACTGGACTCCGGTACGCCGGATCGACGGCGCGTACGGCGATCGGAACCTGGTCTGCTCGTGCCCGCCGCCCGAAGAGTTCGAAGGCTGAGCCTGCGATGACACACGGCTGCCGGCCCCGTCGCATGGCGGGGTCAGGTCCGTACTTTGGGGGGAAGACCGCGACGACTGTCTCGCGCTTGACGACAGTGTCGTGCCTGACAACGGTGTCGTGCCTGACAACGGTGTCGAGCCTGGGGCGGCCGGTGGCCGCGAAACGTGCGGGCGATTATGCCCGCGCGGCGGCCAGGGCGTGCGGCGCCGGACCACGGTGCGGCTGTACACAGCTCCCGTCCGGCATGAGCTCGCCGGTGTCCTCGAATACGATCACGCCGTTGCAGAGCAGGCTCCAGCCCTGCTCGGGGTGGCACGAAACGGCACGGGCGGCTTGGTGGTCGACTGCGTCGGCGTCCGGACAGGGGGGTTGGTGCTCACACATCGTGACGGCTCCGATAACTGATGTTACAAAGGTCACTGCGACCTGTCTCAAACGCTACTCTGAGAAGCCCTCACGTACGAGCGCTTGACGCCGCGATGACCAGACAATCGACCCTTCGGACGACCCCAGTCCACCCGAATGACGGGTCCTGGCCGTCGCGTTTGGTTACCGACCGTTACGGACTGTGGGAGCGTTCCCGATTAGAGTGGCGACTGGGTGAACCCGGCGATCCGGCCGTTTTAGCCACCGAATTTCTGGCCGAGCACGGCCTCGGGCTGCCGTCACGGACGCACCGCGACAATGACCCTACGCAGCGTGACGACGTCGTCGCGCAGTTGTATCTTTCTGCGGCGGCTGGGGCGTGGATGATCGGTGGTGCTGTAGGTGCCCCCAGTCCGACGCCCTCAATACCGGATCTCGTTGTTATTGTCTACTCACGCAGCGTCACCGAGAATCGCCTCATCGTCCCGCCACCGCCGGCTCTGGCGGACTGGTCGGTAGATGTGTGGAACGACACATGGACCCCGCAGCAACACGCACAGGCGGTCGAGCGGGTCCGTGCGGCCATCGCCTGGGGCGAGGTCTATCAGGTCAACGTGGTCGGTCACTCCTCGGCCCGCTACACCGGTGATCCCATGCCGGCGCTGCATCGCCTCACCCAACTGCCGGGCGCCGCATTCGGGGGAATCCTCGCCGGCGATGGTTGGGCCCTGGCCTCAGCCTCACCGGAACTGCTGGTCCGGGTCGAGGGCGATCAGGTCGAGACCCGGCCGATCAAGGGCACCCGCCCGGCCACCGAAGAGGGCCGACGAGAGTTGCTCGCCTCGACCAAGGAGCGGGCCGAACACATCATGATCGTGGACCTGGAACGCAACGACCTTGCCCATATCGCCCGTACCGGCTCAGTGATGGTGCCCGAGCTGTTCGCGGTCCGCCGCTGGTGCGACCTGTGGCAGGCCGAGTCGCGGGTGGTGGCCACCCTGGCAGACGGCATGACGCTGGCCGACCTGTTGCGTGCGATCTGCCCGGGCGGTTCGGTCACCGGGGCGCCGAAGCTGGCCGCGCTCGCGCACATCGCTGCCCTGGAACCAGTCGGGCGCGGAGTCAGCATGGGCGCCCTGGGCTGGCTGGACCGCCGCGGGCTGACCCTCGGACTGACCATCCGCACCGCCGCGGTCGACGCGCAACGGGTTCACCTGTGGGCCGGCGGCGGGATCATCTGGGACGCCGACCCTTGGGCGGAGGTGGCCGAAGCAGCCGCCAAAGCGGCGCCACTTCGGGCCACCCTCGCCGGCAGGCCTACTGGAACAGCGCGTTGAGCATGACCTGGCTGATGTCGAAGGACGTGGGGGAGGAGAAGCTGGCCGCGTTGGTGGCCACGGAGATCTGACGCAGGATCGACGAGTCCGTCTTGACTCCCAGCCCCACCGTGATGATCTGCACGGGCTTCGACGAACTGGCGCAGGTGCTCTTCAGGTTGGTCAGCAACTGGTCGAGCGACAGGCCACCGGACACGTTGTTGTCATCCGCGCCGTCGGTGAGCAACACGACCAGGTTCGCCGCATCGTTCACGTACTTGCTGCTGACCTCCTGGCAGGCGGCCCACACGGTGTTGTAGAGGCCGGTGTTGCCACCTGGCTTCAACCCGTTGATGGTCGCGGCCACCTGCTCCCGGTGGGTGATCTTGTTTTCCTTGGCGTCCAACGCGGCGAGCGGCTGCAGGGACTTGTAGTCCAGGTCGCCGGTGCCCGCGGAAAAGCTCCACACACCGACCTGGGCACTGCCGTCGAGCAGGTCCATCGCGCTGATAGCGGCGGACTTGGTCAGGTCGAGGCGGGTCTTGCCGGCGCCGGGCACGTCGGCGCCCATCGAACCGGACGTGTCGAACACCAGCAGAACGTTGGTAGGCCGGGTGACCGCGGTCCAGGAGGCTGCCGCGTGCTGCACAGATTCGGGCAGCAGGATGGCCCGGGGGAGCGCCGTGATCTTGGTGGTGGCCCCGTTGGCCGGGCTGATGTCCGGACCGGGTGACCGGTTGCCGTCGCGGAAACCACCCGTCTGGAAGGCGGCCCGGCCGGCAGTTCCGCGCACGTAGGTGAGGAACGCCTGGGCGACCTTCTGCTTGGTGACGTCAGCCCAGGTGGCCTTCAGGATCAGATAGGGGAAGTCCGCCTCGGCCGTACCGTCCTGCGGGTAGATGGCGACCAGCGGTACCACGGGGTGGCTCTTGTTGTAGCTGACCACGTCCTGTTCCAGCGCCGGGAACGCCGAGACGTAGTTCACCGCGGTGGCGGGATTCTGGCTCGCCGCCTTGTGTAGGCCGTCGAAGATCTCGTTGGTGGACGACACCTTCTGGCTGACGACCTTCTTCAGGGTGAGCAGGGTTTCCTGCTCCTTCTCGCTGACGTCGCCGCTGTCGTCGGTGTCCGAGATGGCCATCAGCGCGAGCAGGCCCGCGGTCGACACCTGCGGGTCGGACAGGGCCACCTTGAACGGGCCCCAGTCACCGTGGTTGTAGGCCTGCCAGCCTTCAGGCGCCTGAAGCTTGTCGATGATCTGTTGCCAAGTCACCGGCTTCTCGCTCATGCCGGCGGCGTCAGCCAACTGCCTGGGCATGGCGATGACGGTCGGCGTGCGGGCCAGGCTCGGCTGCAGGTCGGGAATCGTGCGTTCGGCGTCCGCGTCGGCCGAGGCCTTACGCACCCACGCGCTCGAGTCCGGCACCCAGACGTCGGGGGCAGGCCCATCCGTCTTGCTGTCCCAGGGCTCGCCGAGTGCGATGGCCACCTCGGCCGAATCCTTCGCGGAGATGGATACCGATCCGCAGGTGCCGTCAATGTTCGGCGACGTGGCGGCCCAGCTCTCCGCGAGATTGCGCATGATGGACTCGAGCTTCGGGGTCACCACTACGGACGCCTGCGCCTGACCGGAACAGCTGCCCTTGATGAAGTAGGTGTACCCGGCGGTGCCGCCAGCCGCGACCAGTACGAGCACCGCCCCGGTGATGAGCCACGGTGCGAGCTTGACGCGAGGCCGGGCGCCACCACGCCGGTGCGACCGAACGGTCGAGTTGCGGCCGTACGTCGACATGGGGCATGCCTCCGAAAAGGGGGAGCGGAGCGTGAGGACCGGCACAGTCTATGGCCTCGTCAAGCGGGCGTTCGGCTGGCCCGACAAGCCATCGATGGGTAGTCGCACGATCACGCAGCGGTGCCCGGATCAGCCCGTGATGACGAACTCCGGTGGGTCGTGGCGAAGGAATTCGTGATGGGAGATGTCCCACCCGTACGCTCCGGCGCGGCTGAACACCAGGAGGTCACCGACCCGCAGCCGGGCCACCCGCTCGTCGCGGGACAACACATCGCGCGGTGTACACAATTCACCTACCACGTCGACAAGTACGTCGTGAACCTCAGGCCGATCGTACGGGCGAGCCCAGGTGTCGATCGGCAGCACGGTGAACGGGTGGCTGTAACCCCAGGCGGCGGGCAACCGGAAGTGATGCGTGCCGCCACGTAGGACGGCGAACCAGCGGCCGTGGGTGCGTTTGAGGTCCACCACCTCGGCCGCGTACCAACCCGCGTCCGCGGCCAGGTAGCGGCCGAGCTCGAACACCAGCCGGGAACCGGCCGGCAGTTGCGCGCTCGCGACTTCCATGCCTTGCTCGAGCGCGGACAGGTCGAACTGGGCGTCGCCGGTGTAGTCGACGCCGAAGCCACCGCCGACGTTGACCGACTCGAGCGGCATCCGGTGCTCGAGGGCCGCGGCGACCGACCAGCGCACCGCGTCGCTGACGAACTCCGCATGCGCCACCGCGTCGAGGTTGTTCGACACCGCGTGCAGGGCGAACCCGATCAGCCGAAGCGATGGGTGCCGGCGGGCGAGTTCCACCGCCTCGGACAGCTGCGCCTCTTCGATGCCGAACGGGGTGGGCGCGCCCGTCATCCGGTGGGTGCCGGGCAGGGCCGCGCCGATCCGGTTGATCCGCAACGCGGTGCGTACCCGGACCCCGGCGGCTTCGGCCGCCACGGCCAGGCGGCGCAGTTCCAGCAGGCTCTCCACGTTGACCGTGGCCCCCGCCTCGACGGCCGCCTCCAGTTCGCCCTCGGTCTTGGCCGGCCCGCCGAACACGATCTGCTGGGCGATGCCGGCGCCGCCTCGGGCGATGCGGGCCAGCGCCAGCTCCCCGCCCGAGGCCACCTCGAAACCATCCACCTCGGTGGCCAGGGCTGCCAGGACGTCGGGATGCCCGTTGGCCTTCATCGCGTACAGCAGCGTGGCCGAGTCCGGCAGCGCGGCCCGTACTCTGGCGGCGGTGTCGGCCAGCGTGCCGCGGTCGTACACGTAGGCGCATCGTGGTGCCCGCAACGCCAGCAGGGCGTTACGGACGTGGCTCGGCAACAGGGCCGGTGTCGTGTATGTCACCACAGGGGATTTTCCACCTCAACGTAGATGTCACCGGGCTGACCCCGCCCGGCCGCCAATCGCATGGACAGCAACGCCTTGTGGGGCACCGTCTTCGCGACCAGGAACGCGTGATCGTCGGCGGCCCGGTCGGCCACCGTCGCATCGGCGCGCAAGTTGTCGTACACCTCGTCGACCACCGCACGCACGGACGACCAGGCCGCGGTCTCATCCAGGCTGTGCGACTGCACCAGCCGGATGACAAGTTCGCCCAGGTGCGCCTGCAGCGCGGTGTAGGCGACCTTCGCCCGCATCACCTCGACGTCGTCGGTGACCACCACCGAACCCGGCCACAACGGCAACGGCGCCGGCAGCCGGGGCGGGTACACACGCAACCCGGCGAAGTCCCGTAGGCCGAGCCGGTGCGGTACACCGTCCACGAAGGTCGGCACACAGTTCTGCAGGTGCGCCTCGAGGCCGATACCGTGCCGGGTGGCCAAGGTGAGTACGGGTGGGAGCAGCAACCGGGCGTACTCCCCGATGAAGGCGAGCGCGGCCGCGGCCGGCTGGCCGATGCCGCGGGTCCGGGCGAACCGGGTGACGATCTCGGCCACCACGGTGGCGCCGGTCACTGGCGAGATGGCGTAGAGGCCACCACCGGGCACCGCCACCTCACTGGCCGACGTCCGCCCGGACAGTCCACTGCGGAGGATCGCGGCCAGGTCACGTTCCCGGCCACCCGGGGCGATCGCCGCCGCCCCCGCGGTTTCCGCCATCAGCAGTACCCGGTCACTGTCCAGCAACGTGGTCAGCAGTCCGGACAGCAGCGGGCCGTTGCGGGTGCTGGCCACCGAGATGGTGCGCCGGGTCGAGGTGACCTGGATGTCCAGCGAGACCTTCAGGTAGTCGCGCCGGCCGTCCGGATTGGGCGGCAGCAGCAGAGTCCGCAGCGCCGCGGTCGGGGTGGCCGGCAGCGTCACGTCGAGCGGTACCAGCGTGCCGTCCGCCACCAGATCGGCGTAGCGGCCCCGAACCACCTGCTCGAGCTGCCAGGCATGCACCGGTGTGATGGCGTAGTGGTCGCGGTCCAGCGCAACGTGCCGGTCGCCCAGGATCAGGGCGCCGACGTCGTCACCAATGTGGACACCGCGGCGCACACCGACAAACCCGATGTCCGTGTGTCCCTCATCGTAGCTGGCCTCGACATCGTGGGCGAGCAGGTCAGGTACGGTCCAGCCGATCCGCGTCCGTCCACAAGGGTGCAGGTTGTGGCCCTCAGTGGACAGTGCCTCGAAGAACACGGACTGGGCGTCGGGGTCGAGACCGGCGGCGAGATCGAGGCTGTCCGCCGCGCCCGTTTCCAGGGCGGTCGCGATCAGACGCTGCGAGGCCGCCTCGCGGCGGGCATAGGCGATGGCCAGGTTGACCGTGGCGTCGGTCAGTTCCTCGCCGATCGCGACCACCTCCGGCCCGGTTCCGGCCAGCCGCTGCAGCAACCAGGCCGGGTCGGCCACCATCGCCTCGGCGATCTCGATGCGGCCGAATCCATGCCGCTGGGCCTGGGGCTCCCCATAACCGCCGGCCCCATCGCCGCTGACCCCATCGCCGCTGACCCCATCGCAACCGGCCCCATCGCCGCTGGGCAGGAAGGGGACAAGGCCCTCCCGGTGGGCCGCACCGACGAGCCGGCGATCGACCGCGTCGACCGCCCGCGGCAGGTTCTTCCGGAACGCCGGCACCAACTGCGGGGCGGCGCCGCTCAACGCGGCCTCAGCCGCCGCGGCGGCAACCGCCGTCGGTCCGGTCATGGTATGCAGATCGTTGCTCACGCGAGCCCTCCCATGGGGTTGGGCAGCGCGGCCCACACGTCGTCCAGTGGATCCGTGGCCAGCCGCATCGTTGTGGTCGCCTTGACCGGCAGGGTTGCCCCGAACAGGGCCGCCACATCGGGACCGCCGTGCGCCCGGGCCACGGCCGCGACCCGATCCCAGGCCGATGCGGGGTCGAGGCCGGCTTCCCGGACCAGCACCCCGATGGTCTCCGCGAGCACTGTGGACACCGCCGAGGCGAACACCTTGGTACGCAACACTTCCGGGTCGTCGCAGGCTAGGTCGCCGCGCAGCTCGGGCGCTTCGATGCCGTGGCGGCGCAGCCGGTCCGGGCTGATCCGCAGGCCACCCATATCGCGGTAGGCGAGGCCGGTCAGCCGCCCGTTGCGCGACACGACCAGCAGGTTCTGGCCGTGCGCTTCCAGTGCCACACCCAGTTCCAGCAGGGTCAGTAACGGTGGTAGGAGCAGGGGGGCCAGCGCGTCGACAAAGCCGAGCGGGTCGCCGTGGTAGCCGTCGCGGACCAGCTCCAGCACCATCGGCCCGCCGTCGGCGGGGGATGGGGCGGTGAGCACGGCCAAGGGCAGGGCCACCTCGTCCGGCGCCCACGCCGGCACTGTGCGCCGCACCATGGCCAAGCTCCGGGACGGTTCGCCGTCCACAAGCACGGCGCCGGCGGCCACTTCGGCCAGCACCGCCAGGGTCGGCGTCCGTGCGGCCAGCCCGGACAACAGCGTGGACACCGCAGGTCCATTGTGGACGGCGGCGGGGGAGACGGTACGCACCGCGCTGGTCATCTGCACGTCCACCGCGGTCTTGATGTGCACGCGCGGCTGGTCGGCCAGGGCCAGGGTGCGCAGCGACATCAGTGGCCGGGCGGCCACGGTGGCTCCGGTGGGTCGCAACCACGGATGCCGGTCCAGCACATGCTCGTACTGCCACGGGTGAACGTACAGCAGAGGTTCACAGTTGTTGCCGTACCAACGCTCGGCCGGCACCCGGATCTCGACCAGGTCCACGACCGGCCGGTGTTCGGGTGCGTAACGCCGTACCTCCGCCGCGGACATGCCCATCCGGGTGCGGCAGCAGGGGTGCAGCGGGTGGCCCTCGACCACGCTCTGTTCCAGGTAGGCCAGCGGGTCAGCTGTCGCCGCGGCCCGGTCCAGCGTCGCGGCCGCGCCATCGGGGGCCGGTTGGCCAGCCCGGGCCAGCGCGAGGTTGGCCACGCTGTTGTCCAGTTCCGCGGACAGGCCGGCCAGGACCTGCGCCGGTACGGGCAGTCGCAACGCGGTCAGCAGGGTGGCCGGGTCGTCGTGGACCACCCCGTCAACGGTGATGCCCAGGCCGGCCGACGCCGGGGCGAACGGCTGCGCGGCAGCGGCCGGGCCGATTACGGTACGGCCTTCGGGCAATGCGATCTGCTGGACATCGCCGCGGGTGCTGCGCTGCCCCAGACCGGGGATGGGTTCGCGGGCGAGTGCTCCCCACAGCTTCGCCAGCACAGTTGCGCGGGCGTCAGCGACATGGGCAGGCATGCGGTCAAGGCTATCCCGACCTGAGTGGCACCTCAGTTCGCGCGGGACGACCGTGGCAGCGCTGGAACTGAACTCTGTTGACTGGCTGACGGATTGTGCGACAGTTGTCAGCGTGTCGCAGGAGCGGGTGAACCGGATCCTGGCCGCCGGATACGGGTGCTTCGCCCACCACGGCCTGCGCAAAACCACCATGGACGACATCGCCACTGCCGCCGGAATGTCCCGGCCAGCGGTGTACCAGTACGTCCGCAACAAGCAGGATGTCTTCCGGCGGCTGGCGAGCGTGATCCTCGACACCGCCCTGGCGCAGGCGGACGCGGCTGCCGGCGAAAACCGCTCGCGGGACCGCCTGCGTAACGGTGTCGCGCTGCTGGTGGCAGGCCTCGCCGCGGCGACCAAGCCGGCTCGTAGCCAACGCTGAGTCGTACCGGTCCTTGACGCGGGTCATGACGCGAGTGGGCGCGTCGATGCCGGGCATCCTCCGCTGCACAGAGAACAATCACCCTATGTCCGAGAATTGGGCCCCAAATTCTGACACTCGCGTGACGACCAACACCGCATCCGAGGACACGCCGGCCGTGCCCACCGCCAGTTCAACGAGTGGGGAGGGGAAAACGAGTCGGCCGCCGGATGACGCCGCCACCCCGCCGGCGCCGCGACGGGTCGCGGGCGCGGCCTGGGCCGCGGAGGAGTTCAGCACCGAGGAGATCAGGGCTCTCACCCCCCAGGTCAGCGCCTCGTCGGTGACCGCGACGCTCGCCACTGCGCTCGCCAGCCCGGCGGCACTCACCGTCGCTACGGTCGGGCGCGCCTGGCGCGCGCTGGTGGACGCGGTCGGCGACCTGCTCGACGGTCGGGACGGGATCTGGGCGCTCGAGGCCGGTGCCGGCACCCGGACCCTGTTCGACCTGCCAGAGGACGCGTTCATCGTGGGCGTGGATCGCGATCCGCGGGCCTTGGACAGCAACGTCCGGCTGGACCAGCGCATCAGCGTGGAACTGGAGGAATACCGCCCGCTCGCGGCCGGCTTCGACCTGATCACCAGTTGGTACGTGCTGGACAACCTGGAAGATCCCGCCCCGATACTGGACCGGTTCGCCGAGTGGGCCGGCGCGGACGGACTGGTCGTACTGGCGGTGCCGAACCTGCGCAGCCCGCGCGGCCTGTGGGTCCGGCTCACCGGCAAGGTCCGGCTGCGCCGCGCGCTGACCCCGCGGGCGTTGCGTCGCCGGTTTGGCGACAAGGGCTTCACCCCGGTGTTCCAGGTCTACTTCGAAGACGGCGACCAGGCCGCGTTGCGGCGCCGGCTGCGGTTGACCCACGGTTGGTGGAAGGCAGCGCAGGCCATGCTGCGGGTGATCTCGTTGGGCATGCTCGACGCCGCCCGCACCGACTACGTCGTGGTGTTCCGGCGGGATCGCCCCGCGGCCCGGCGTGGTCTGCCCGCCGCGTCGGCTGACCAGGCGGTCGACAAGGCCCCGTGAGTCCCGGCCGCAACTCGCTGCGGGTCAGTCGTCCAGGGCGGCCCACTGCGCCAGCAACGTGACCAGGCCGCGCAGTTCCTCCATCGCCTCCTCAGCGGAGCCGTGCCGCCCGTACTGCGGATGGCCGTAGGCGTCGTCACTGAGTGCCTTGCCGAGTACGGCGGCCCCGAACCAGGCGTACTTGGTGGCTCCGGCGGCCGCGACCGCCGCGCGCACCTCGTCCGGTGGGCCGCCGTAGCCGCCTTCACGGAGGCCGGTCAGGTATGCGTCGGTTGCGCGTTCGTTGATCTCGGGCAGCAACGCGGCGTCCATCAGCCCATCCGTCACGCTGTCCACGATCAGGTTGGCCAGGTCCTCACCGAGCCCGCCCTCGCCGCAGAACGCCCAGTCCAGTAGGACGGTCGTGTCGCCGTCCTCGATCAGGTTCATCGGCCAGACATCCAGATGGCACAACGTGCGGGGAGCGGCCTCGGCGCGTTGGAGGAGTCGCTCGCGAGCGGGCATCATCCGGGCCAGCACCTGGCGCACCGGCTGCGGCCAGATGCCCGCGATCGGGTGGTCCCAGTCGATGCCGTCGCGCACCCAGACGTCGCGCCCGGCGACGTACTGCGCCAGCCAACGTCGCGACAACCAGGGCAGTTCCGGTACCCGGCCGGCCCATTCGGCCTGCGCGTGACCGAGTTGCCGGGCGAAATGCGCCAGCCGGTCCACGCTCCAACGAATAGCGCCCTCTCCGGGCGCGTCCGCGAGCCAGAGCGCGACCGAGCCGTCGGAACGTTCCATCACCTGCAGCAGTGCGGGTGCGACGATGCCGGCGTCCGCGTACACAGTGGCGGCCAGGCCGGTGCTGTACGCGAGCGACTCGCGGCGCCAGTAGTTCCAGTGCGTCGGCTCGTCACTGGTCGGCCAGGCCAGCGTTCCGGCTGGTGGATCGGCTGGGGGACAGGCCACCTTCAGGATCTTGGTGCCGCCCGTTTCACCGACCCGCCAGATGCCGCCAGTGGCCGCGTTTCCCTCATTGTGGACCAGCGCTTCGCCAGACATCCGGCTATCTTCGTTGATATGGCTTGAGATTGACGAATCTGCCTACGTGGGTTGCAATGGCAGCTAGCGGCCCCAGTCATACTTGGCTACGGTCTGCGTATGACTCGCCGCGTGACCATCTCCGTGCCCGACGACGTGGCCGACCATCTTGACGGTATTCCTTCCCGCCAGGTTTCCGCCTATGTCACCGAGGCGTTGCGCCGGCGCCAGGCTTCCGACGATCTACGGCTGGTCCTGCGCACCGCCGGACACCGCGAATATCCACACGATCCGCGTGGGGCGCTGCAGCGGTTGTCTTCCGGTCGGGTCAGCCAGGCCACCCGGGAATCGGCGCTGGCCCGGTTCGCCAACCTGATCGGCCAGCCACTCGATGCCGTCCGGGCTGAGTTCGACCTTCGTACCATCTTGTGACCGAACCGTTCTGGGTGCTCGACAGTGGCGCGCTGGTCGCATACACGCACGGCGTTGACACGGTCGGGCAACTGCTCGTCGATGTGGCTGACGCCGAGGTGACCGTGGTGGTGCCGGTGGTCTGCCTGGTCGAGGCGTACAGCATGCTGGACCACACCGAGCATCGACTGCTGCGGATGCTCAGGCGCAACCCGTACGTCACCACCGCGGCCCTCGCCGCGGAACTGGACGGCTCGGACGACTGTCCCGGCGTGGGCACGATGACCCGCGTCAGCGGACGGTTGGGCGCCGGCCATTCGGCCTACCTTGCGCTGGTCAACGCCGCGGGCGTCGTTACCTCCCGGCCCGACCAGATCCGCTCGGTACTAGGCGAGAACTGGTCCATAGTAGAGGTCTGACCTGCCAACTTAACATAATGTACATTATCGAATCGCTTTCGAAGGCTGTGTGCTCGTGAGGCGCTTGGCCACGATCGTGGGCTTTGAGTGCACCTCGGGCCACACCTTTCTCCCACGAGCACTGCGTGGCTCTGCACTGGCACGGTGGTTCGCTGCGCTGGCGGCCGATCTTGGAGTCCTTGCCACCTAGCGCGTGATCGTGGATGCGTTGCTACCCGATCCGGTGGCAGGGCTTCCACGATCATCCGGAGGCCGCGGGCTGCGATTACGGAACGTGACGAGACGTGTGCGGACGGGCAGCGCTGCTCGTTGCGAGGGATGCGACCAGCTCGATAGCACTCTGCGTGACTGGGTTCTGGCTGCCATTTCGTCGTGTTTCAACCCTGACTGTGGACATGACGTCGAGAGTCGGACGGCCATGGCAGTCACTTTCCGTGATGCCCGCTACATGAGGCCTATCCAGGATTGCGGCTTAGGTCGAGTTCGGTTGCACTTGACAACGCCTCGACCCCCCGAGGTGCACGACCCCTTCCGGACGCCGCCTCTCGTGGTGGCCGGGTCCGGTCGTGATCCCCCGACGAATGGATATCCGCCCATGGTCAACTTTGACCGTCACTTCTCCGCGTTCTCCTCCCGGATCAAGGCCGCCGTCGGTCGCACGACGCCCC
Organism: uncultured Actinomycetota bacterium; assembly: GCA_963742855.1. Lineage (GTDB taxonomy): Bacteria > Actinomycetota > Actinomycetes > Mycobacteriales > Micromonosporaceae > CAVUNP01. The sequence goes on from CAVUNP010000008.1 coordinate 19,256, forward strand.
GGCTGCGGACCGGCACCGCCAAGGTGCGCGAGGCCGTGAACCCCACGGTGAAGTCCGTCAGCGCTGCCGTGAGCCTCAAGACCAAGTCCGTCGGCGCTGTGGTGAGCCCAAGGCTCAAGTCCGTTGGCTCTGCGATGACCCCGAAGATCAAGGTCGTTGGTGCCGCCGTGAGCCTCAGGCTCAAGTCCGTCGGCCCTGCCCTGAGTCCCAAGGTCAAGGTCGTCAGTGACGCGGTGAGCCCGAAGTTCAAGATCGTCGGTGACGCAGTGAGTCCCAAGCTCAGGGTCGTCAGTGACGCGGTGAGTCCGAAGCTCAAGATCGTCAGCGACGCGGTGAGTCCGAAAGTCAAGGTCGTCAGTGACGCGGTGAGCCCGAAAGTCAAGGTTGTCACCGACGTGGTTGGCCCGAAGCTCAAGATTGTCGCCGATGCGGTGAGCCCCCGGGTGCGGTCGTTGCGCACGGCGTCGCCGAAGGTGAAGGCCATCTGTGCAGGTGGCGCTCTCGCGGTGGTAGCCGGAATCGTGGCCCCGATCGCGATAACGCAGTCCGGGCACGACGCCGCGTACGCGGCCGACACGGCCGCCGCTACCGCCGTGACCGTGGCGCCTGATGGAAGCACCACGAGCCTTCCGCCAGCGGCCAAGCAGGCCGCGGAGAAGGCTGTCGAGAAGGCAGCGGCCCAGGCTCCTACCGTTAAGCAGTTGCACCCGACCGGGATCCAGGGCTACCAGTCCGACTTCGCGATCTCGACCGACCAGATGCGCAACGCCCAGAAGATCATCCAGACAGGTCAGGCCATGGGTCTGCCGCCGCGCGCATGGGTCATCGCGGTGGCCACCTCGATGCAGGAGACCAAGCTGATCAACTACGGTGACCTCGGCTCGGCCAACGACCACGACTCGCTCGGACTGTTCCAGCAGCGTCCGTCGTCTGGCTGGGGTTCGCCCGCGCAGTTGCAGAACCCGACCTACGCGTCCAAGGCGTTCTACCAGGCGCTTACCCAAGTGCCCGGTTGGGACCGGATGAACCTGACCGACGCCGCCCAGGCGGTGCAGGTCTCCGCGTTCGGTGACCGCTACGCGCAGTGGGAGGCGCACGCCGGTGACGTCGTGGACGCCTTCTACGGCGAGGGTCCGCTGGCCCAGGTGGCCAACCAGGTGATGTAACCGATCGCGACAGCACTGATTGCGATAGTGCAGTGGCCCGGCGCGTTGCGCGCCGGGCCACTTCCATGTCCGCCTCCGTGTGTCGGCTGGAGTATGGCCGGGCGACCTGATAGGAAGCTTGAAACACACGTACGGAGGAAGTGAATGGCCGCAGCCGCCCGTGGTCTGTCCACCGCCGACATCGCACTCATCCGGGAGACGCTGGCATCAGGTCGTAAACCCAAGGTCGTATTCACCGAATCTGCTGGTCAGGTAGTGGGCAAGGTGGGGCAGGTGCTGGAGCTCACCGACCCGAAGGCCTCCGACGAGTGGATCGTCGTGCGGTTCGGTCGGGACGAGTTGCCCTTCTCCCCTGCCGATCTCGCGATCCCGAGCAAGGCCCCGGCGGCCAAAAGCACGCCAGCACCGGCCGCGCCCGAACCCCCGCTCCTGCTCAGCCAGCCACCACAGTCCACCAAGGCGAAAGCCGTTCCCTCTCCCCGCGAGGAGCCCCGCATGCCGGCGTCCACCGCCAACACCCCCGCCGCGACGCCCGCCAGCGACGGCCCGGCCGCCGCAAATGGGGCACCGTCGAATGGGGCACCGTCGAATGTGGCACCGTCGAATGTGGCACCGTCGAATGGCGCCGGGAAGCCGGCGAAGGCGGCCAAGCCCAAGCCGGTGGCCTCCCTCACGGTGACGCTGGCCTACACCGACAAGGAGTGGACGATCGCCGCCCAGCAGGGTGCGAAGACGCTGGCCAAGCCGTACGTGATCAAGCCGGCCGAAGCGCTGCAGATGGTCTCCCTCGTCGACGTCCCCGGCGTACACGAAGCCGTGGAGGCCATCATCGAAGCCGAACGGGCCGAGGCCGAAGGGCGGGCTCTGCGCCTGCGCGAGGAACTCGCCGAGATCGAGTCCCGCCTGGCCGAACTGACCAGCAAGGCGTAACCGCGCACTGTTGCCCGCCGATCGTGACGTCGTCACCACCGGAATCGGGCGGCGACTCCAAGGTCGACGGGTTCGCCGTTGATCGTGGAATGCGTGCTACCGGATGCGGTGGTGGGGACTGCTTCGCGGCAGGGCGGGCGGCAGGACGCGTGGGGGTGATCGTGACGAAGGCGATGGTGGGGGGAGCAGGCGTGCCGCGGCCGGCCGTGGCACGATCTGGCCACGATGGAACTTGTCGCGAGCCGTGATGTGGATGGCGATCCGGCCCCGGTCGGGTCGCCTTCGTGGTCTGCCCCGCTGATTTGGCGGGTGTTGCAGGATGTCGGCCGTGTTCTCGTGGCGGTGGCCTGCCGCTTCCGGGTGACCGGCGAGGTGGCGCCCGAGCTGCGTCGGGGGCCGGTGATCCTCGCCGGCAATCACATCTCCAACTTCGACCCGATCGCCATGACCGCGGGCAGCCGGAGTCGGGGAGTTTCGCCCCGGATCATGGCTACCGGCGGGCTTTTCCGGGCGCCGCTGGTGGGTCGGGTGATGACCGCGTCCGGGCACCTGCCGGTGAACCGGGGTCTGGAGACCGTGTCACACGCCGTACCGACCGCGTTGTCCGCCCTGCGGGCGGGCGCACCGGTGTGCATCTATCCAGAAGGTCGCATCGGCCTTGACCCGGCGCTGTGGCCGGAGCGGGCCAAGACGGGCCTGGCCCGGTTGGCGCTGGCCACCGGCGCACCGGTCATTCCGGTGGCGATCTGGGGCTCGCACGAGGTGATGGCGTACCACGGTGCCGCCGCGATGGTGCGCACCCTGCTGTCGTCGATCTGGCGCCGGCCGACGGTACGGATGCATTTCGGCGCTCCGGTCGACCTGTCGGACCTGAGCGAGGGAGCGATCGGGGACGCCCAGCGGGCCACCGACCGCATCATGGCGGCCCTGACTCGGGAACTGGCGGCGCTGCGTCCGGCAGAACCCGGCGTACCCCGGTTCATCGACCCGACCAAGCCGGTCACCACGGCTCGCTCGTACGGCGACAAGCACCTGACGGTTCGGATCCTCGACCACCATGAGGTACTCCGGCGCCCGGGCCGTAGTCTTTAGTGATCGACACGACGGGACGGAGGTAGGGTGGCCCACCGGTACGCATACCTGGACACGCCGCTGCCGATCCCCTTCGCGCACCGGGGTGGTGCGGCCGAGGGCGATGAGAACTCGATGGCCGCTTTCGCTCGGGCCGTGGCCACCGGATACCGGTATCTGGAGACCGACGTGCACGCCACGTCGGATGGAGTGCCGGTGGTTTTCCACGACGACACCCTGAACCGGATGCTGGGGCGGTCGGGGCGCATCGAGGATCTGTCCTGGTCCGACCTGGCCACCATCCGCCATGACGGTGAAGTGATGGTTCCCCGTCTGGCCGAGTTGCTTGACGCCTGGCCGGACTGCCGGCTGAACATCGATCTCAAGGCCGACTCGGCGGTGGACCCGGCGATCGAGGCGATCTGGAAGGTGAACGCCCGCGACCGGGTGCTGCTCGCGTCCTTCAGTGACCAGCGGATCCGGTGGGCCCGGCGGATATGTGGTCCCCGACAGGCCACCTCGATGGGCCAGCGCGAGGTGGCCGCGCTGCGGTTCGGTTCGCTGCACCGCCGGGGCCTGGCCGGCTTCGTGCCTGGCGTGCCTGCGGTGCAGGTACCCGTGCGGTTCCGTGGCATTCGGGTGGTCGACGCCCGGTTCATCGGGCACGCGCACCGGCTGGGCATGCAGGTGCACGTCTGGACCATCGACGATCCTGCCGAAATGCATGAGTTACTTGATCTTGGTGTTGATGGCATCATGACCGATCGCATCGAGATTCTGCGCGATGTGCTGATCGCCCGCGGCCGCTGGCCGTCCGGACGCGAGACCGGGCCAGAGCGCGCCGCCTGAGCCTGTAGAGAGGCGGCCATGTCCGTCCCCACCACCGACGCGCCCGCACCCCCCGAGGACGCCGCTCCCAGTACCCGGCGCGAACGTACCGGGTGGTACTTCTACGACTGGGCCAACTCCGCCTTCTCCACCACCGTGATCGCGGTGTTCCTCAGCCCGTACCTGACCGCGATCGCGAAAACCGCGGCTGGCTGCGGCGGCGACGTCGCGTGTGACGACGCACGGCTGTATCCGCTCGGCATCCCGGTTGCCCCGACCGCGTACTACTCGTACGTCTTGTCACTGTCGGTGATCCTGCAGGTGCTCATCCTGCCGATCACCGGCGCGTTGGCAGACCGCACCGCCCACCGCCGGCGGTTGCTGGCGCTGTTCGCCTACATCGGGGCCGCGGCCACCATGGGCTTCATGTTCCTCACCGGCGACCGGTACCTGCTGGGTGGGGCACTGTTCCTGGTGGCGAATGTCGCCTTCGGGGCCAGCATCGTGGTCTACAACTCATTCCTGCCACAACTGGCCGGGCCCGAGGATCGCGACAAGGTGTCGAGCATCGGCTGGGCCATCGGCTACGTCGGCGGCGGTCTGTTGTTGCTGCTGAACCTGATCGCGGTGATCATCGGTGGCGAGGACAACACCGCCGAGGTGGCGAAATGGAGCATGGTCTCGGCCGGTGTCTGGTGGGCGCTGTTCACCACCCTTCCCCTGGCCACGTTGCGGGAACGCCCGGCCGCCGCCGGCGAGCACCGCGGCAACGTGATGACCGACGGGTTCCGCCAGCTCGGCCGTACGTTGCGGGAGTTGAAGACCTATCCGCTGACGCTGTTCTTCCTGGCCGCCTTCCTGATCTACAACGACGGAATCCAAACCGTCATCGGTGTTGCCAGCCAGTACGCCGACGACTACCTGGAACTGAGCCAGTCGGTGCGCCTGCAGACCATCCTGCTGGTCCAGTTCACCGCGTTCGGCGGGGCGTTGCTGATGGGTCGCCTGGCCAAGCGGTTCGGCGCCTGGAAGACGGTGCTGGCCAGTCTGGTGTTGTGGACCGTTGTGGTGGCGATCGCGTACTTCCTGCCAGTCGGTGAGGCGACGCCGTTCATGATCTTGGGCATACTGCTCGGCATCGTGCTCGGCGGCAGCCAGGCGCTGAGCCGGTCACTGTTCAGTCAGCTGATCCCGAAGGGCAAGGAAGGCGAGTACTTCGGCTTCTACGAAATCAGTGACAAGGGCACCAGCTGGATGGGCCCGCTGATCTTCGGGTTGTCCCTGCAGGCCACCAACTCCTACCAGATCGCCATCATCTCGCTGGTCATCTTCTTCGTGGTCGGGTTCTTCGCGCTGCTCGCCATCCCCATGCGCCGGGCTATCGTGGCCGCCGGCAACGTGCCACCACGGCTGCTCTGAGCAACGGTCCCGTACTGGCAGCTACGATGCTGTGCTGGCGGCTACGACGCTGGCTGGCGGCTACGGCGCTGTGCTGGCGGCTACGGCGCTGTGGCGAGAACTGTGGCAAAGATCTGTACGCCACGGCGCCGTAGCTGCCGGCACAGCGGGCTGGCCTCGGGTTAGGCTGCGCACCCGTGACCACCTCTGCCCTGTCCCCCATGTGCGTCGTCGCCGGCGACCGCCGGTTGCGCGGGGGCGCCTCGCTGAAGTTCTTCCACGGCCCGATGGACTGCGGGAAGTCGACCCTCGCCCTGCAGATGGACTACAACCACGCCCGACAGGGCCGCAGGGGCCTGGTGCTGACCCGCAACGACCGGTCCCGCACCGCGAAGGTCACCACCCGCATCGGGCTGGCCCACGAGGCGATCGAGGTCACCGACGACACCAACCTGCTCGACCTGGTACGGGCCAGGTGGGGCGAGAACGAACGGCTCGACTACCTGATCTGCGACGAAGCCTGCTTCTACACCGTGGCCCAGGTCGAGCAGATGGCCGACCTGGTCGACATCCACGACGTCGACGTGTACGCCTTCGGCCTGTCCACCGACTTCCGGGCCGAACTCTTCCCCGCGTCGCGGCGGCTGTTCGAACTGGCCGACGAGGTGTCCCGGTTGCAGGTCGAGGTGCTGTGCTGGTGCGGCCGCGAAGGCCAACTCAACGCGCGCGTGGTCGGTGGTGTCGTGGCCCGGGAGGGCGAGCAGGTGGTCATCGGCGACACTGACGAGGACGGTGGCACGATCGAGGTGCGCTACCAGGTGCTCTGCCGCCGCCACCACCGCTCCGGCGACCTCGGCTCCCCGGGCCTTGGCTCGCCGGGCCTTGGCTCGCCGGGCCTTGGCTCGCCGGGACTTGGCTCCCCGGGCCTTGGCTCGCCGGGCCTTGCGGTTCGGGGTGGCGCTGGCGCCGAAGGGACGGTTGACTGACTCCATGGCACGTTTCGTCCAGCCAGTCCCCGCCCTGCCTCACGTGTACGACGAGGACCCGGTGCTGCGCTCCTGGCTGCGCCGGTTGCTGGGCGAGACCGGCCACACCGAGGCGGAAGGGCCGCTCAAGGCGCTCGCCACCGAAGTGATGGGCCCACTGCGGGCTGCCCACACCGACGCGGAGAACCACCCTCCGGTGCTGCACCGCTACGACGGGTGGGGTGGCCGGGTGGACCGGGTTCAGGTCAGCGCCGGCTGGGAACGCCAACGCGTGGCGGCAGCCGAACACGCCGTGGTGGCGCTGCCGTACCTGCCGTCGGCGAGGCAGCGTTGGGGCGCCGGGGCCCGGGTGGTCCAGCACGCGCTGCTGCACCTGTGGGGGCCGGAGTCGGCGACGTTCACCTGCCCGGTAGCCATGGCCGACGGCGCCGCGGCGCTGCTGTCACGCTCCGATGTGGACGACGCGGTACGCGACTCCTGGCTGCCCCGCATCCTCTCCACTGATCCATCTGTGGCGATCACCAGCGGGCAGTGGATGACCGAGTCACAGGGCGGCTCCGACGTGGGCCGCGCCCATACCACCGGCATGCCGGCGGCCGACGGATCCTGGCGGGTCACCGGGGAGAAATGGTTCTGCTCCGCCATCGACTCGGCCATGGCCGTGGCCCTGGTACGCCCACACGCCGTCGCGGGCAGCAAAGGCCTGGCGCCGTTCCTGGTCCCGCGCTACGCGGCGGACTCGCCGCTGGCCGGCTTCACCACCGCCGCCGACTCGGCCGCACCCGGCGTCCGCCTGCACCGGCTCAAGGACAAGCTCGGTACGCGTGCGGTACCCACCGCTGAGGTGGGGCTGGCCGACGCCTACGCCCTGCCGCTGGGCAATCCGGACGGCGGCGGGCTGGCCCGGATGATGACCCTGGTCGTGGTCACCCGACTCCACAACGCGGCGGCCGCGGCGGGCGGCATGCGCCGGGGACTGGCCTACGCCCGGGCGTACGCCGGCGCCCGCAGTGTCGCCGGTGGACGGTTGGTGACCAATCCCCTGCACCGGGCCACGTTGGCCGGCCTGGCCGTCGACGCGCAGGCCGCGTTCGCGCTGGCCGCGCACGCTTTCGCACTGCTCGGCCGGGTAGAGGTCGATCATGACGCCGCGGCTGAGAAGCAACTACGGCTGGTGGCCCCACTGGCCAAGCTGACCACCGGCAAGCTGGCGGTGGCCTCGGCCAGCGAATACCTGGAGTGCTTCGGCGGCGCCGGATATGTCGAGGACACCGGCATCCCCCGGCTGCTGCGCGACGCCCAGGTGCTGCCGATCTGGGAAGGCACCACCAACGTACTGTCCCTGGATGTGATCCGGGCCCTGTCCCGCGACCCATCGTCGGGGCAGGCGTTCCTCGACCAGCTCGACGCGGCCACCGACCTCGCCTCATCCATGCTCATCGGCGGCGCGACAGACGGCCTGCGGGCGGCCCGGTTCGCTCTCATGCAAGCTTTTCCGAGAATCGTCGCGGACCCGGGCGATGCCGACGTGGTGGCCGGCGCCCGGCAACTGGCCCTCACCATGGGCTATGCGCTGGCGCTCGCGCTGCTGGTCGAGCACGCCGCCGGCACCGACGACGAAGCCACCAAGGTCGCGGCCGAGCTGTGGGGCAGGTCGCGGCTCACCGCGGACGAGACCGCGCAGGACGCCCACCGCATGTTCGACACGCTCTGCCCGTAACCCCCTGCCCATCACACCCCTGCCCATCACACCCCTGCCCATCACACCCCCGAGGTTGTCCGCTGTGCCCACCCCTGAGGTACGTCGCCCGTGACCGCCCCCGCACCGAAGCCGGAGACCTCGGCCGAAGAGTGGTTCCGGCTGGCCGGCGACTGCGAGCGCATCCTGTCCGGCAACCGTCCGATGAGCATGCGTCAGCGGCTCGCCCAGCTGGCGGAATCCAATGTGGACCTGGACGGCCCCGGCGACGCGTACGGCAACGGGCCGGTGGCTGAGCTGGAACAGCGGGTGGCCGGATTGCTGGGAAAGCCGGCGGGGGTCTTCTTCCCCACCGGAACCATGGCCCAGCAGGTCGCGCTGCGGTGCTGGGCGCAACAGTCGGGGAACCCGACGGTGGCCCTGCATCCGCAAAGCCACCCCGAGGTGCACGAGCGCCACGCCTACACCACGCTGACCGGACTACGCGGGGTATGGCCCGCGAGTGGGGACAGGCCGGCGACCGCCAGCGAGATCCGCGAGCTGGACGAACCGTTCGGCACCCTGATGATCGAATTGCCCCTGCGCGACCCGGGCTTCCTGCTGCCCACCTGGGACGAACTCACCGCCACCGTGGCCGCGGCGCGCGACCGTGGCGCCCGGGTGCATTTCGACGGCGCCCGGCTGTGGGAGACGACCCACCACTTCGGACAGACGCTGCCCACGATCGCCGCCTTGGCCGATTCGGTGTACGTCTCGTTCTACAAGACACTCCGCGGCATCTCCGGCGCCATGGTGGTGGGCGACGAGGACTTCGTCGCCACCGCGCGGGCGTGGAAGCACCGATACGGCGGCAACCTCTACCAGCAGTGGCCAGCCGTCCTCACCGCGATGCAGGGCCTGGACGCCGAACTCCCCCGGCTTCCCTCCTATGTGGAGCATGCCTGGGTGGTAGCCGCGATTCTGGCCCAGATACCCGGAGCCCGCGTCTATCCGGCGGTCCCGCATACGCACCAGTTCCAGCTGTGGTTGCCATACCCCGCCTCGGTGATCCGCGCCGCCGTGGTCCGGCTGGCGGGCGAGGAGAGGGTCTGGTTCGCCTCCGGCTTCATCGACCACCTGCCCACCGGCTACGCGGCAACCGAGATCACCGTAGCCTCCCCGCACTTGCCCTCTCCCCCGATGACATCGCCCGCATCGCCGAAGCCCTGGTCGCCCGCCTACCCTGACCCACCAGCGTTGCGCGCGGCTACGCAGTGATCGTGGAAGATCGGTGTAGTCAGAGGTGCACTCATCTACCACGATCACGGCGGAGCGCACCGAATCGCCGGTGATCATGCTGGCGGGGGCGTGCGCCTGGCAGTGTCGTGGGGCCGCGCGGTCCCCGGGTGCAGAAAACTACCGTGGATCACCGGATTGTGCGCGACTACGCGGTGATCGTGGAAGATCGGTGTAGTCAGAGGATGCGCTCGTCTACCACGATCACGGCGGAGCGCACCGAATCGCCGGTGATCATGCTGGCGGGGGGCGTGCGCCTGGCAGTGTCGTAGAGCCGCGCGGTCCCCGGGTGCAGCGAACTACCGTGGATCACCGGATTGTGCGCGGCTACGCGGTGATCGTGGAAGATTGGTGTAGTCGGGGCTGCGCTCATCTACCACGATCACGGCGGAGCGCAGCGAATCACTGTGATCACCCGTGCAACGGGCCCGCGCCAGCACGCCTTGCAAGGTATGGAGCCGCTGTGCGCGAGTCCCCGGTGCAGCAAACTACCGTGATCTACGGGGATGCGCTGATACGCATTGCTCGTGGAAGATTGGTGTAGTCGGGGCTGCACTCATCTACCACGATCACGGCCAACAGCGAAGGACGGTCAGAGGGTGGGGAGGAGGACGCCGGGGTTGAGAAGGTGGGTGGGGTCCAGGGCGAGCTTGACGCGGCGCATCGCGGTGATCTCCGCTTCGCTGCGCGACAGCCCCAGCCACGCCGTCTTGGCCCGGCCAACGCCGTGTTCGGACGAGATACTGCCGTTGAACGAGGCGACCAGCTTGCGTACGGCGTCGGTGACTTCCTCGCCGTCAGCCGCGCCGAGCACGTTGACGTGCAGGTTGCCCTCGTTGAGGTGGCCGAAGACGATGAGGCGCGCGTAAGGCGAGACGGCGGCGAGCGTGGCGGGTAGCGCTTCGACAAACGCGGGAAGCGAGCCGAGCGGTACGCAGACGTCCAGCTTCACCGGTACGCCAGCGGCGTTGATCGCCTCGGTGTGGTTCTCCCGGTAGGCCCACAGCCGGGCGCGTCCGGGTGCGTCCGCGGCCACTGTGGCGTCGCCGACCACCGGGGATTCGCTGAGCAGGGCGAGGATGTCGTCGGTGGGGTTGGCGCCGGCCGCCTCGAGCACCACATAGGCGGGGTACTCGTCGGGCAACGGCGCGGACAGTCCGCCGCCTGAGCGGACGAGGTCCAGACCGTCGGCGTAGAAGATCTCCACCGCGGACAGGGTGAGCGCGCGGCGGGCCGCGGCCAGCAGTTCCAACGCGGCGGCCGTGCCTGAAACGCCGATCAGGGCCACCGCCTGCTCGCCGGGCGGCGGCACCAGCCGTACCCGGACTTTGGTGATGATGGCCAGCGTGCCTTCGCTGCCGCACAACAGCTGGGCCCAGTCGTAGCCGGTGTTGTCCTTGGCCGGCGGGTCCAGGCGGGACAGCACGGTGCCGTCGGCGAGGACCGCCTCGAGACCGGCGAGCTGGGCCCGCATACTGCCGTAGCGAACCACGCGGATGCCGCCGGCGTTGGTGGCCACCAGACCGCCGATGGTGGCCAAGGACCGCGCCGCGAGATCGACGCCGAAGTCGAGTCCGGCGGCACGGACGTGGCGTTGTAGTGCTTCAAGGCGTACCCCGGCACCGACCGTGACCTGAGCGGCGATGGGGTCGACCGGCTCCAGTTCGTCCAGCCGGGCCAGGCTCAGCAGCACGTCGCCGCCGGCCGGTACGCCCGCGCCGACCAGGCCGGTGTTTCCACCTTGGACGGTCACGGGAACCTGCGCCTGGGCGCACACCCCCAGCACCGCGGCCACCTCGGCGGTGTTCGCGGGCCGGACCACGCACCGCGCGGTGCCCCGGAACCGCCCGCTCCAGTCCACCTCGTACGAGGCCTTGAGATCGGGTTCGACCAGTACGTGAGACGGCCCGACGATGCTGGCCAGAACGTCCTCGAACGGTTGGGTCACGAAAGGACTCGGAGCCGGATGGTCTGGCTCATCTCGCGCAGCTGTGCGAGCACGTCGGCAGGGTAGTCGGTGCCGATGTCGGTGACCACATAGCCGAGCTCACCGCGCGTGCCCAGCATTTGACCTTCCACGTTCACATTGTGGTCGGCCAGGATACCGTTGACCGCGGCGAGCACACCGGGCGTGTTGCGGTGCGCGTGCACCAGCCGCTGCGTACCGGTGGGCCGGGGCAGCGCGACCGCCGGGAAGTTGACCGACAACGTGGTGGCGCCGTCGGTGCTGTAGCTGGCCAGTTTGTTGGCCACGAACGAGCCGATGTCGGCCTGGGCCTCTTCGGTCGAGCCGCCGATGTGCGGGGTGAGGATCACGTTGGGCAGGCCGCGTAGTTCGGAGACGAACTCGTCGCCGCGCCCCTTCGGTTCGGTGGGGAACACGTCGACGGCGGCGCCGCCCAGGTGCCCGCTCTCCAGGTGCCGCCGCAGCGCCGCGTGATCGATGACGAAGCCGCGGCTCAGGTTGAGAAACAGGCTGCGTGGGCGCATCCGGGCGAACTGCTCTTCACCGAAGAAACCGCTGTTGCCGGCCCGACCGTCCACGTGCAGGGTGACCACGTCGGAGAGCTCGAGCAGCTCGTCGAGTGTGGCGCAGCGCCGGGCGTTGCCCAGAGCCAGCTTGTCCGCGGTGTCGTAGAAGTACACGGACATGCCCAGGTTCTCGGCCAGGACCGACAGCTGGGTGCCGATGTTGCCGTACCCGACGATGCCGAGGGCGCGTCCACGCACCTCGTGGCTGCCTTCGGCGGCCTTGTCCCAGATGCCGGCGTGCATGCCGGCGTTCTTCTCGGTGAGGCGGCGGGTCATCGCGATGATCTCGCCGAGGGCCAGTTCGACCACGCTGCGGGTGTTGGAGAACGGGGCGTTGAACACCGCGACGCCGGCCGCGGACGCACCGGCCAGGTCGATCTGGTCGGTGCCGATGCAGAAGGCACCGATGGACAGCAGATTCGGCGCGGCGGCGATCACCTTTGCAGTGACCTGGGTCTTGGACCGGATGCCGAGCAGGTTTACCTCCCCGATCCGGTCGATCAGCTCATCTTCGTCCAGGGCACGTCCCAGCAGCTCGACGTCGAAGGCGTCGGCCTTGAGCCGGGACACGGCATCGGGGTGAATTCCCTCGAGCAGAAGCGCGCGCACCGGGCAAGCCTAGTCGGGCGAAGGCCGCGGCCCGAAGCTGGCACGGGCCGGCGCCGCAACGTTGTCCGTGATGCTCGACACGCGCGGTATTTCGACAGGCCCATCACACGACGGCGGACAGCGAACCTGGCAGGACGTCGTCGTGCAGGATGCCGAGCCGCTGGGTGGCGCGGGTCAGGGCGACGTAAAGATCGTTGGCCCCGCGAGGTGACTCGGCCACGATCCCGGCCGGGTCGACCACCAGCACCGAGTCGAACTCCAGGCCCTTGGTCTGGCGGGTGGTGAGCACCACCACCCGGCTGACCAGTTCCGGGTGCTCACCGACGGCCGCATCGGCCACGACGTCGACAATGGCTTTCCCGATCTCGTCGACGCGGCTGCCCGGCACGATCACCCCGATCCGTCCGCCGTCGACCTCGGTCAGTTCCCGTTGCACCGCCTCGGCCGTACCCTCGGCCAGCCGGTCCGGGTCCAGTTGGGTGGCCCACGGCTTGACCCCGGTTTCCCGTACCGAGGTCGGCGGTCGCAGGGACGGATCGATACTGGCCAGCACGCTGTCCGCCACCGCCATGATCTCAGCCGGCGTGCGGTAGTTCACGGACAGCTCGGTCAGCCGCCAGCGGTCGGCCACGTACGGGCGTACGACCTCGCCCCAGGCGGTGGCCCCGCCGAGGTCGCCGGTCTGGGCCACGTCACCGACGAGCGTCATCGACCGGCTGGGCGAGCGGCGCATCAGCACCCGCCAGGCCATCGGCGACAGTTCCTGTGCTTCGTCCACGATGATGTGGCCGAATGCCCATTGCCGGTCGGCCGCGGCCCGCTCCGCGGTGGTGAGTACCTCGGCCTCGTCGTGGCGTTCGGCCAGCAGGTCGGCGTCGAGCAGGTCGGTGACGGTCAGGATCTCGGGATGCTCTTCGTCCTCGTTGTCCAACGGGCTGGATCCGGCCGCGATCTCCAGCGCGCCCTCGGCATAGGCGATGCGCTGGCGGCGCATGGCTTCCTCGCGGGCCCGGGCGAGGGTGTCGTCCTCGCCGAGTAGTTCCATCGCCTCGTCCAGCAGGGCGGCGTCGGCCTGGGTCCAGCCACCGCCCGGGTTGCGGTGCAGGGCCGCCCGCTCCTCCTCGGTCAGCTCGGGCGCGGCCGATGCCAGCAGTTGCCGGTCGGCGAAGAGGTCAGACAACAACTGTTGCGGTGTCAACAGGGGCCACAGCCAGTCCAGCGCGGCCTGCACGGATGGGTCGGCTTCCAGGTCACGCCGGATGTCGGCCATGTCAGCGGCGCCGAAAAGCTCGGTGTCGCCGGGCGCGTCATCGCCGCCCAGCGGGTCGTCGGCGTACGGGTCGGTGCCGATGATGGCCGCGACCTGACTGGCCAGCGCGCCGATGATCTCGTCGGTGAAGACCTCCCGGGCCAGGTTGTGCAACCGGCCGGTACGCCGGGCCCGGGCCCGCGACCGGACACAGGTTTCGTGGTCGAGGAACAGGGTGTTGGAGTCCACTTCGAGCTCGAGCTGATAGCCGTCTTCGGGCACCCGTTGCCGGTCGGCCACCGCGCGGCTGAGCACGTCGACCATCCCGACCCGGCCCTTGATCTCGGCCGTCGCGGCCGGTTCAGCCCGCCGGGCCCGTACGCCGGGATAGAGGTCAGCGAGTGTCCACAGCAGAACCCCGGTCTCGGCCAGCGACGGCAGCACCTGCGAGATGTAGCGCAGGAATGTCGCGTTAGGACCGACGATCAGCACACCGCGCGAGGACAGGGTCAGCCGGTGGTTGTAGAGCAGGTATGCGGCCCGGTGCAGGGCGACCGCGGTCTTGCCGGTGCCGGGTCCACCTTGGACCACCAGCAGCCCGTTCAGGTCGGACCGGATGATGCGGTCCTGCTCGGCCTGGATGGTCTCGACGATGTCCTTCATCCGCCCGGTCCGGTTGGCGGTCAGGGCCGCGAGCAGGGCTGACTCACCAGTCAGGCCGCCGGCGTCGAGACCGCCCGGTCGGGTGTGCGCCGCGGCGGCCAGGTCCAGCACCTCGTCGTCCAGGCCCACCACGGTGCGTGCCCGGGTGCGGATGTGCCGGCGCCGGGCCACCCCTTCCGGCGACGCGGCGGTGGCCAGGTAGAACGGACGGGCCGCGGGTGCCCGCCAGTCGATCAGCAACGGCTCGTAGTCACCGTCCTCGTCGAAGATGCCCAGCCGGCCGATGTAGGTCCGCTCGCCGCCCTCGAGCTGGCCGTCGTCAACCTCGTCACCGCTGGACGGGTCGCGGAAGTCCAGCCGGCCGAAGCACAACCCGTTCTCGACCGCGTTGTACCCCGACAGCTGTTCGGTGTACCGACTCGTCGCCGAGTCCCGTTCGGACCGGGCCTGCGGGGTGCCGCCGGTCTGGCGCAGGTATTGCTCGAGGCGCTCGGCGGCCTGGCCGCGCATCCGGTCGAGCCGGTCGTAGAGCGTAGTGACGTAGCGCTGCTCCCGATCGATCTCATCCACCCGCCCATTTTCGGCGATGTCCGAGAGGCTTGACAAACCGACTCCCCTGCTGCTAAAGTCTGGAATCGGAGCAGCGAATGTGCGCTGTTCCTTTTTTGTGCGCGAACTCGTCATTCTACCTCGCGTCACGGCGACGCGCCCGCGCCGCCCAGATCGTGTACGACGGGTCGCGGTCGAGATTGTGCCGGTCCCGGTCGTAGCGGCGGGTGGTACGAGGATCAGCATGGCCCATCGCGTCCTGCACATCCTCGAGGGGTACGCCCTCGTCGCGGGCCGCGGTGGCGAAAGCGTGCCGCAGCGAGTGCGGGGACAGCTTGGCGAACGCCGCGATGCCGGCCTCCTCCGCCAGCCGGCGGACCAGCCGGAACACCGCATGCCGATCGAGCCGCGCACCGGTGCTGGTGACGAACAGGGCACCGGTGAGTTGATCCACGGGCCGGTCCTCCACCACCGAACGGTGCAGCAGGTAGGTCTCCAGGGCCGCGGTACTGGCCGGGGTGAGTGCCCTCCGTCGCTGTGCCCCACCCTTGCCGGTGAACCGGATGCTGCGATGTCCCCGCTCGTAGCCGAGGTCGGCCACGTCCAGGCCGACCACCTCGCTGACCCGCAGGCCGAGATCGGCCAGGATCGCGATGACGGCCTGATTACGTTCGCTCGACGCGGTGTCGTCCCGGTCGGCGGCGGCCAGCAACGCGTCCACCTCGGCCGGACTGAGCCCCACGGTCGCGGAATGGTCCCGGGCCACCCGGGGCCGGTCCGCACCGCCGACCGGGTTGGCCGCGATCGCGTTGATCTTCACAAGGAAGCCGTACCAGCTCGACAGCCCGGACAGCTTGCGGGCCACCGTGGCCGGGGTCAGCTTCCGGCCGGTCCGTGGGTCCGATGTGGACTCCAGGTGCCGGGCGAAGGTGTTGACGTGGACGAAGGTCGCCGACAGGGGGTCGAGGTCGTGGTCCCGGCACCAGGTGAGAAACGATCCGACGTCGCGCCGGTACGCCTCACGGGTGTGATCGGACAGTCTCCGGTTACGCAGCCACCCGTCGGTGAACGCGCCCAGATCGCCGGTGCGGGGTGCCGGGATCCCAGCGTACGTCGGGACCAGTTCGCCGCTGATGACATCGTC
Organism: uncultured Actinomycetota bacterium; assembly: GCA_963742855.1. Classification (GTDB taxonomy): domain Bacteria; phylum Actinomycetota; class Actinomycetes; order Mycobacteriales; family Micromonosporaceae; genus CAVUNP01. The sequence continues at coordinate 35,355 of CAVUNP010000008.1, forward strand.
AGGACCCACACAACGATTATGGCAAGGCTTCCCGCAGCAGGCGCTCCAGCACGGCCACCCGGTCCGCCGGTGGGATGTCGCCGCCGAGGTCAGGCAGGTATGGACCGATCGTCTCACCGGGTGACAGATCGTCGATGAGGTCGACGATGACCCGCACATCCCAGTACCGGTCGTAGTCCGGGGACGCCGCGCGCCGGAAGGCCTCCGCCACCTCGTACCCGTACGAAACGGCCAGGTTCCAGCGCATGTGCCCGACATCCTGGTCGGCACAGCCCAGCGAAGCGTTCGCGGCCGCGGACAGTTCCCGCACCGTTGAGTCCACATCGGACAGCCGGGGCGGTGGTGGCCCGCCGGCCAGGAAGGTCATCAGCAACGCGGGCACGTCGGCACTCTCGCCGGTCGGGTCGGCCGCCACCAGTCGCGGCGTTGCAGCGCCCACCGTGGCCAGCAACTCCAACGCGGCCTGCTCGCGCGCGACGGTGTACCCCGGATCCTTCTGCCGCCAGTCCCGCCGCACCCACCGCCGCAACACATACCGGGTCTCGCGACCGCCGCGGTCAACCACCGTCACCGCGTGATTGGCATGGTCCCGCCCGCCGGTGAGCCAGTCCGCGCGGACCAGCCGGTGACCAGGCAGCACACTGGCCACCCAGTCCTTCGCCGCCGCAGGCAGTTCTGTCACGTCAGCATTCTCCACCACCCCTGGACCGCCGGGCGAGGTCCGCACGCGGCTGGCGGGCCCTGCCCGTATGCCGTAGCGGTTCAGGACGTGACGGGATCTCGGCATTGCGGCGGTCCGGGGGCGTTAGCCTCGTAAGGTGATCGACAAGGTGGAGGCGCTGGTACGCGACGTATCCGCGTCGGCGGTGCTGCCCCGGTTTCGCACGCTGACGCAGGAGGACATTCAGAGCAAGGGGCCCGGCGATCTGGTCACCATCGCCGACCGGGAGGCCGAGGCACAGCTCACCGCCGGGCTTACCGCCTTGCTGCCCGGGTCACGAGTGGTCGGTGAGGAAGCCGCGTTCGAAGATCCGATGCTGCTGGACGCGGTCGGATTGCCGGGCAACGTGTGGCTGGTCGACCCGGTCGACGGTACGGCCAACTTCGCCGCCGGACGGGACCCGTTTGCCATCATGGTGGCGCTGCTGCGCGATGGCGTGACCATGGCGTCCTGGATCTATCAACCGGTGGGTGACGTGTTCGCCACGGCCGAACGCGGCAGCGGGGCGTTCCTGGACGGCACAAGGGTCAAGGCGCCCACCACCGCCCGGCCGGCCCACGAACTTCGCGGCCCGTCGTTCTCCCGGCATTTCCCCGAAACCATCCGCCGCGGCGTCGAGCAGGCCCAGCCATCCGTCGGCCAGATCCTGCCGGGCCACAACTGCGCCGGGTACGAATACCCCGCGGTGGTCCTGGACGAGCAGAACTTCGTGGTCTTCTGGCGTACCCTGCCGTGGGACCACGCGCCGGGTGTGCTGTTCGTCGAGGAGGCCGGGGGCGTCGCCTGGCGGCTGGACGGCACGCCCTACGTGCCCGCCGACACCCGCCCCGGCCTGCTCATCGCCCAGAACCAGCACACCTGGGACGCGGTACGCAGCACCCTGCTGGCCGACGTCCCCGACACCCCCCTACCCGCCTAGCCCATCACCGTGTGGGCTTGTGGTTCGCCGGCGACCCCAAATCCAGCACGTTCTCGGGGTGGGGCTGCGGTGCCCGCGACCCGCGCGGGCTCGACGGGATCGTGTGGGCTTGGGGTTCGCCCGCGACCCCAAACCCAGCACGTTCTCGGGGATCAGTAGGAATACGGGTCGAAGCGGGTGATGGCTACGAATGCAGCGAGGGCGAACAGCACGATGTTGACGGGCCGGCGGTTGGCTTCCTTGCGGCGTAGGTGCACCAGGCCGGCGAGCACCATGGTGATGGCCAGGCCGGTGGCCGCGAGCGGGGTGAGGATGGGCGCGATGCCGGTCCGGGCCGGCAGGATCATCCCGAGTCCGCCCAGCAGTTCGATGACGCCGATCAGCTTGCCATGCTGGGCGACCAAGGCCGAGGCGGCGAAGAAGCGGCTGTTCGAACTGACCGAGGCGATCTTCCAACGGGCCCAGGCCAGCGGGCAGTTGCGACCTGACGTCACGCCGGAGGACCTGGCCTTCCTGGCCTGGGCCAACACCCGCATCATGCAGGCCACGCAGGGCATCTCCGTCGATGCCTGGCGCCGGCACTTGGCGTTGCTGCTGGACGGTTTGCGGGCAGAGCGGGCCCACCCCCTGCCGGTGCCACCGCTGTCACCGCGCGAGGTCTACCGGGCCATGCGGTCGCTGGGCTCGCGGTGTTCCGGATCAGGCTAGGCGATCAAATGCAGCTCGTGCCACACAGCCCCGTCGAGGGCGTCTGCGCGGCAACCGACGATTACGTACACGCGATGGAGGTCCGGGGCGCCGAGCGGTTGTTGTTCGTGGCCGCGGGTTGAACCGCTGAGTTCGACTAGCCGCTGCCGGGGTCGCGGAGGGCGAGCGACGCGATTGGCCAGGTCAGCCGGCGGGTCGGCGATGTCGAGCAGCTTGTCCCGGCTGGTGGCGCCGACCTTCAACGACACGTCGGCCGGCCGCAGCCCCAGGGCCCGGGCGACCGCCCGTACCGCGGCCTCGGTGGCTCGACCGTCGACGGCAGGTTCGCTGACCGCGACGACCAGGGCTGGCCCGTACGGCCCGTCGTGCTGGCCGCGCACGGCCGGCCGGGAGGCGCCCGGTTTCACCCGAATCGCCACCACAGCGTTGTCGGGTCGGATCCTGGCCATCCCTTCATGATGGCTGCCCCGGCACAGCGGAAGCAAAGGGTCGCGACGCACTCCCCGAAGGTCACACTGACACTCATGCGGTTGTCGCTCAGAACAACGCTCTGGTGATGGCTGGCTGTTGACGCGGAGGGAATCAGAGCATCAGCCGGCGGGGTTTGAGGGGAGATTCGTCGGCCGGCGGTTGCGGGCGCGATGGGGTGGCGTCTCGGGTTCTTCGGGCCGGGGCTGCTGGGACAGCACGTCCAGCGCGGGCCGGCCGTGCAGGGCCACCAGCATGGCCAAGGCCGTCGCGTCAGGCTCGGCCAGCGTGACTCGCTCGTACCGCCGTCGTTCGGCCCGCAGCGCCCGGGCGCCGGCGATGGTACGGCGTGGGGCGAACCACAACGCCAACGCGCAGCCGACCGCGATCGCGGAGCCGATGATCGCAGCCAGATCGAGGGCCTCGTCCACCAGCGCGACGGCGGCCACCACCGGTACGGCCGCCAACGAGCACCGGGCGATCGCGAAGTGGCCGGTGGGCGCCAGCAGGCCAGCGGCGATCAGCCGGTCGCGCAGGCCGGCGGCGGCCCGGCGGACGCCGCGGCTTCGGGCGATACCCCACCGGCCGGTGAGTGGGTCGCCCGCCTCCGCCACCGCCCGGTCGAACGGGTCGTCACCGGGTGCGGCCAGGGTGACCAGGATGGCCGCCGCCGTGCCGCCGCGCAGGAACCCGCATTCGAGCGGGGTGAGCACGACAGCCCCGCGACGCCGTACGGGCAACGCGCGCAGCATGGTGCTGATGGCGAGCAGTATGCCGAGGAACACGACGGTCATCGGTTCCACTGTGTCCGTTCGACCAGCGCGACGCCAGCACCCGGGGCATGGTGTTGTCACCGCGTGCCCGCAAGATCACGGCCCGCCATCGCAGCGTCACCGATGGGAGTTGTGGCGTCATCGGGCGCTGATAAGCAGGGCGGAGAACAGCAACGACCAGGAGCACGAGCAGGGACACCACGAAGATGACGGACCGGCCAACCGCGGCAGGGTCCAGCTCAGCGGCCATGACCTGGATATTCACCTCGATGTTCCCCAGACGTCCAGGTCGAAAGAGGCACACCGCCTCGCGGCCCGACGCCCGGACTGGTTGGATGGCCGCGTGACCGATGACAGCCTGCGCCTGCGCGTACGCATCGACGCCGCGGCCGACACCGTCTTCAAGGCGCTGACCGACGCCGACACCATGACCGACTGGTTGACGGAGTCGGCCGAGGTAGCGCTGGACGACAACCGCTACGAGTTCTGGGGTCGTTACGCACCGCAGGGCGACCGCCCACGACAGCGACTGCTGTCCGCGCAACCGGCCACCGCGCTGCGTTTCACCTGGACCTTTGACCCGGCCGCGTCCGCGGACGCCGGGTCCGGCGAGGTTGAGTCCACCGTGGACATCGCTATGACGCCGGACGACGACGGCGGCACCACGGTCACGGTGACACACACCGGCATCGCGGCCAGCGGCGACGCGAACGTCACCGCGCTGGCCTGCTTCTGGCCGGTGTCGCTGGCCAACCTGGCTGCCCAGTGCGAAGGGTTGCCGACCATGCCGCCGTTCGATTTCAGCGTCCCGGCCTCGGGCGACGCGCTGGTGCGTACGGTCATCGACGTCCCGGTCGACGAGGTCTTCGCCTGCTTGCTCGACCCGGCCGAGGTGGACAAATGGGCCGGCGGAAAAGCCACCATCGAGCCGGTCGTCGGCGGGCGGTACGACTTCGGCTGGGACCACGGGCCGAGCGAGATCCTCGAACTCGAGCCAGACAAGATTCTCGCCTATTCATGGCGTTATCCGGACAGTCCGGACACCGTGGTGAAATGGTCGCTGCGCAGCTCCCGTGGCTCGACCTATCTCACCCTGCTGCACAGCGGCTTCGACAGTGACGCGCTCGCCGAGGAGTTTCGTCAGGGCTGGCCCGGCTTCCTGGTCGAGATCAAGCGGATCCTCGAACTTGGCGACCGGTGGGAACCACTGCGCGCATAACCTGTACCAGACAACTTCATGACAGGTTCGCGGTTGCAGTGGCTCGCCGCCGGGCCGGAGGCGGTCCACGGGGGTCGCCGGAGGCGGTCGACGTGGCACTGTCGCGGCGGAGTCACACAACAGCTTGGCCGTGATCGACCCGACCCGGTTCTTCACCACCAATGTGCTGGGCACCCAACAACTGCTGGAGGCCTGCCGCCGGGTCGGGCGTGGCCCGGCTGCACCACGTGTCGACCTGCGAGGTGTACGGGGACCTGGCGCTGGACAGCGACGAATCGTTCACCGAGTCGTCGCCGTACCGGCCGCGTACCCCGTACAACGCGAGCAAGGCGGCGGCCGATCACGCCATACGGGCGTACGCGGAGACCTATCGACTGCCGGTCACCATCACCAGCTGTGCCAACAACTACGGGCCGTACCAGTTCCCGGAGAAGGTGGTCCCGCTGTTCGCCACCCGGGCGCTGGACCGGCTACCCCTGCCGGTATACGAGTCGAGCGAAAACCGCCGCGAATGGCTGCACGTGTCGGATCATTGCACCGCCATCGAGGCGGTGCTGTTACGCGGCCGGGAGGGTGCGACGTACCACGTGGGGTCCGGTGTGGAGGCGAGCGTGGTCGAACTCGCCGGTCTCATTCTCGACCTGCTCGACCGGCCCGCATCGTTGATGGAGACGGTGCCGGACCGGCCCGGCCACGATCGCCGCTACCTGCTCGACTCGTCGTTGTTGCGCACCGAGCTCGGCTGGTCTCCGGCGGTGTCCTTTGCCGACGGTCTGGCCAGCACCGTCGCCTGGTACGCCGAGAACCGGGAATGGTGGCGGCCCTTGCTCGAACGGGCGCCGGTCAACGAGTACGCCGGGTAACCCCACTATCGCCAGCCACAACAGCCCGGCAAGGAGGTTCCGCGATGGAATGCGGAACGACGATGCCGGACGGAAAGCCCCCAATCCTGGGGGACACTATGCCGATGGAGCGTCTCGCGTGGGGGCGGCTGGTCATCCTCGTGTCGGGCTCGTGCTGGGGTTCATCCTGGCCGTAGGGGTCGGCTGGCTGTTCTCGCTCTGGCACCACCCGTACGGCCTGCCCAGCCGGCGCGTGCGACCCGCGCGGCGCGGCGTACTGCTGATGAATCCGTTGTCCGGCGGGGGCAAGGTGATCCGATTCGACCTGGTCGAGGAGGCACGCCGGCGGGGCATCAAGCCGCTGCTGCTGGAGCAGGGTGGCGACCTGCGGGAGCTCGCGGAGACCGCGGTTGCCGACGGGGCGGACGTGCTCGGTGTGGCCGGTGGTGACGGTTCGCAGGCGATTGTGGCGGACGTGGCGCGCGCCCATGATCTGCCGTTCGTGTGCGTGCCAGCTGGACTGCACAACCACTTTGCCATCGACCTCGGCCTCGACCGCAATGACATCATGGCCGCGCTGGACGGATTCGGCGAAGCGGTCGAACGCCGGATAGACCTCGCCGTCGTCGGCAACCGTGTATTCGTCAACAATGCGACGCTGGGCCTGCACAACAGCGCCTTCACCGACAACCGGAACGCGGACCGCCAGCGGGAGGCGGAACTGACCACCGCTGGGGCGATGGGGCCCGAGTTGGCGAGTCAGGCTGACGGTGGACTCCGCTTCGACGGCCCGGACGGGATACCAGTGGCGGCGGCGGACCTGGTGCTGGTCTCGAACAACCCCTACCTGACCCGGCGACCTGCCGGCGGTGGTACCCGACCACGGTTGGACAGCGCCCAACTCGGTGTGGTCGTGATCCGCCGCAGCCGGCCCGGCGAGGATCCGGCGGCCGGCTATGGTGCCGTGGCCTCGGCGGCGGAGCCGGGCACAGGCGCGGCGGCGTTGCCTGATGTGGAGGAATGGTCGACGTCCACATTCCGGATGGAGTCACCAGATCCGATCCCGACGGACCTGGACGGTGAGACGATGCACCTGCCGCCGCCGCTGGAGTTCCGGATCCTGCCCGGCGCATTGCGCGTGCGTATCCCCCGCTCCGCCCCCGGCGCCACCCGCACCCGCCGGGGTTTCCGAGACGCGCTGCGCGGCAAGCTTCGGCGTTGACCCGCCTTGGCGTTGATCTGCTTCGGCGTTGACCCGCCTTGGCGTTCACCTGCTACCGGGCTGGCACCCGGGCGGAGAGGAAAATGGTGCTGCGCCGGATCGTGAACCCGAGCGCGTGGTAGAGCCGGATCGCGTTCGTGTTGCTCGCCGCCGCGTGCAGGAACGGCGTTTCGCCGCGGTCGCGGATGCCGGCGGCCACCGCGGTGACCAGCCGGCCGGCCAGTCCCTGGCTGCGGTAGGCCGGATCAGTGCACACCGCACTGATCTCTGTCCACCCTGGAGGGTGCACGCGCTCGCCGGCCAGGGCTACCAGGGCGCCATCACGGCGGATGCCGAGGTAATGGCCCATGTCGATGGTACGTGGTGCGAACGGGCCCGGCCGGGTCCGTTCGACCAGGTCGAGCACCTCGGGCAGATCGGATTCGCCGAGCGGTTCGATGTCGTCGATGTGGGTGGCGGCCATCGCACGCGTGGCGACCATCTGCACACCATCGGCCTGGAACAGGATCTCCCACCCGTCCGGCGGCAGGTTCGACAACCCGCCAAGCAGCACCTCAGCGCCGGGGCCGGCCAGTTCGGCCAGATCGCGCCACGACTGCTCATCCGCGTCGTCGGCCAGTGCGGCGAAAGCGGAGACGTCAGCCCGGTAGCGGGCCGCACGGCCGAACCGCACGGCCAGGTGCGCATGCGGGCCGGTCAGCGCAGCCCAGGCGGGATGGTCGAGCGGATGCTGACCGGTGGTTGGCGTGGAGGCGGCGGTCGAGGTCACGCCACAGCCTCTCAAGAGCCTCAGCCGGCTCAGCCGCCACTGTCCGGCTTGATGACCTGCGCCACCGCCGAGGCCATCCGGATCATGCCGATGCCGGTGGGGTGGAACGGATTGGTGCCGTCCAAGCCCTGGATGTCGGCACCCAGCTTGTCGCTGTTGACCTGGCACAGCGGGGCCAGCTTGGGTGTCGCCACGCTGAACTTGTACTTGTGGGCGCCGGCCGTCAGCACCTGGTTGAGCGCGGCGTTGCGGCTGGACAGCAGAGTGATGTTGGTGGGGTTGAGCCCCTTGGCTCCGGCCGGGCCGCGGGCATCGCTGCAGTCCGCGTCCGGCTGGAACACGTCGTACGAGGTGAGGATGATGATCTGCGGGTGATCGGCCAGGTCGTTGAGGTCCTGCAGCAGCTCACCGTAGTCCCGGTCGAAGCTGGCCAACCGGTAGTCGAACTCGCCCTGCGTCAGGTTGTCCTGGCAGTTGTCCACGCCGTAGCAGTACTGCAGGAAGTCGGCCCAGTACAGGTCGTTGGGCCCAATCACCACGGCGACGAACTTCAGCCCCTCCACCTGCTTCAACAGGCCGACCTGGGCAGGCAGCGTACGGCCACCCTGGATCTGCGGGCCGCGCAGGCCCTTCGGGATGGACGCGCCGGAACAGGCCAGATTCAGTACCCGGGTGGTCTTGAGCGTGCCCAGCTCGGCGGCGAGCGAGTCCGCGCTGCGGCCGCAGGCGTTGTCGTCGTCGCTGGCCCCTTCCACCGGCGCGCCGCCGACCCGGGCGGCCCGGGAGTCACCGATGACCGCGCCGGTGTAGCCGGTCACCTTCGGCCCGACCGCCGAGGGTGACAGGTGATAGGTGCCGACCAGGTCGGACAGCGAGCGCACATTCTCCAAGCCGTGCACGGCCCCGGTGTAGGCCAGCCCTCCGGCGCCAGCCCAGCCCAACATGCTCGCCACCACCGCGATGGAGGTCATTCGCCGGATCTGGCCCGCGCTGCGTTGCCAGATGTCGGCCACGGTCAGCTGGCGGTGCTGTTGGCGACTGTGCCGGCGCAAGGTGGCCAGGATCCGGAAGTAGGCGGCCACCGCGGTGGCGGCCAGGGTGAACGCGAGCAGGCCCAGGGTGGCCCAGCCGTACCAGCGCAGGAACCCCTTGCCAACCGTGGTCACCGCGGCTGCCCGTACCTGCGAACCGGTGTCCGGGTCGAGCACCGCGGCGGCGTCGGCGTTGCGCTGCACCGGGCCGAGGGTCAACTGCGGGCGAAGCGGCCCATAGACCTGTAGCGGCGCGATGTCGAGCTCAGTGTTGCCGATCTGCACCAACTGGGCCGGGCCGGACAGGGTCAGTGACGGTGACCGGGCGCCCACCTCCAGGGTCTGCCCAGCCACGCTGAGTTCCTGATCAGGGGTCAGGCTAATGGTGGCCGGAATCCCCACCCCCAGGCAGAACAGCACCAGCAGCACCGTCGGCACGGAACGCATCTCGCGCAACACGGCGCGCACGCGACCCAGTCGTACCCGCTTGTCGTCTTGAGGGTCCGGCGGGGTCGCAGGCTGTGGCTGTGGCTGTGCTTGTCGCGACGTCGTTGGGTGTGGCGACAGGAAGTCCCGCGGGACCGGGCGCGAGATCACGGAGTCTTCGTGCTTCTCCATGAGGAGACCCCCTTCCGCGAACTGCGCACCATCGCGGTGCCACCTAGCCGGCGGCTTGCAAATGTACCCGCAGGTTGCGGGCGCACAGGGAAACGCGGATCTCCGAACGGGTCCGGTTCTTCACAGTTCAGCTTACCGACTGCAGCGGCTCATGGCCGGCGGAAGCATCAGGGTTTGCGGCCTACCGCACCATATATGCCGTTTTAGGCCAGTGTCAGGCGCGGTTCGGTTCAGCCTCGGCGTGCCAGTCGGACACCGAGACGCCGGGCCCCGCCAACTGCAGGCCGCCGAAGAACCGGCTGAACTCCTCGTACGTACGGGGGAGGATGACAGCTCTCACATGATCCGGTGTGGTCGTGTGTCGCCGGTTTACGCACGTCCCGGCGGTGCGGGGTGCTCGGGCGTGGTTGTTTGTCGCGGGTGACGAACGATCGGTCCGGATCACTTGTGGCGGCGCGGTGGCGGGGTGCTGTGGTGGGGTGCTCGGGCGGGGTTGTGTGTTGCCGGTGACGAATGATCGCACCGGATCACTCGTGGCGCCGTGGTGGTGGGCTGCTCGGGTGCCGTTGTGTTGCCGGTGACGAACAATCGCACCGGATCACTCGTGGTGCGGCGGTGGCGGGGCTGCTCGGGTGCGGTTGTGTGTTGCCGGTGACGAACAACCGATCCGGAGCCATTCGTTGCGCCGTGGTGGCGGCTACTCGGGTGCGGTTGTGTGTTGCCGGTGACGGATGATCGCACCGGAGCACTCGTATCGCCGCGGTAGTGGGCTGCTCGGGTGCCACTGTGCGTTGCCGGTGATGAATGATCGGACCGGATCACTTGTGGCGCGTGGTGGTGGGGTGCTCGGGCGTGGTTGTGTGTTGCCGGTGACGAATGATCGCACCGGATCACTTGTGGCGCCGTGGGTGGTGGGGTGCTCGGGTGCGGTTGTTTGTCGCGGGTGACGAACGATCGGACCGGATCACTTGTGGCGCGTGGTGGTGGGGTGCTCGGGTGCGGTTGTTTGTTGCCGGTGACGAACAATCGCACCGGATCACTGGTGACGGCGCGGTGGTGGGCTGCTCGGGTGCCGTTGTGTTGCCGGTGACGAACGATCGGTCCGGATCATTCGTGGCGCGGTGGTGGTGGGGTGCTCGGGTGTGGTTGTGTGTTGCCGGTGACGAACGATCGGACCGGAGCGCGTATGTGTGCTGGACGCGTGATGGCCCCTGGTCCGTGGACCAGGGGCCATTGTGGTGCGGCTACTTGCCGGGGTTATGCGGAGTAGCCGCGGGTGGCGATCCAGTTGGCCATGGTGTCGGCGTGGACCCAGTAGGAGCCGTCGCCTTGGGTGTCGGCGGGGTCGGCGATTTTGACGTTGTTGCCGCCGTCGGCGTATCCGACGATGGTCAGGTAGTGCCCGCCTTCGTAGGAGTGGGTGTCGCCGGAGTTGTCGGTGATGGTGCCGGCGATGTTGGCTACGACGGGGTGGTCGGTGGTGACGGCGTTGATGACGTCGTTCTTGAGTTGCTGGATCTGTGTGGCGGTGGCGGTCTTGCCGGAGATTTCGTGGGTCTTGTAGAAGTTGCCGCCGGTGACGGTGTTGAGTACGCGGGTGGTGTCGTTGGCTGAGTTGGTGCCGTCGACGGTGGTGCCGAGCTTTTGCGCGACGGCGTCGAAGCTGGGTGTGTGGCCCAGTGTGGTCAGCGCGATGCGGGTCGCGGCGGGGCCGCAGTAGTAGAAGTTGGGTTGGCGCTTGTAGTCGTAGTTCAGCGCCTTCACTGATGGTGCGTTGGACGCCACCGGCGTCATCGCCGTGGTGGCGGTAGCGGTGGGGGTGGGGTCGGGTGACCCGGCGAACGCTGCGGTGGTGGGTCCGGCGATGCCGGCGCCGACGAAGGCGAGTCCGGCGATGCCGAGGACGGCCTTGCGGCCGGATATCCGGGCGAAGCCGGGAAGCTTGTCAGGGTTGGTGAAGGGGTTCTCGCGTGCGATGGCGGGCAGCCAGCGGCTGAGGTTGCTCTTCACGATGGTTTCTCTTCCTGTCGGGGAAAGGTACGCCCTCGGGGGAGAGGAGCTAACGGTCGCTTCGACCCTTGCGGGGCGCGGCCGTGTAGAGGGCACAACCACCCCCCACCCCCGGTCATTCCCCCGACGATCGGCACCGGCCGGGGGCGGACAGGTGAACCTCGCAACCGGTACGACACCTCGTAAACATCGGCACCCATCAGGGTCCATAAGGGACAGTCCTCGCAGCACACCACCCGAGAACGTGACCCAAACAACGTCCCCCCTCAAAGGGGGCCGACCGGAGTACGTCGGAAACCGGCAATAGAGGTGTGAGATTGCTGGTCAGCGGTCCACTGGGAGGCTGTTGATGGCGCGCTCACGGTCGGCTTGGGTGGGCAAGCTGTAGCGCCGGGTTTGATCTAGGCGGGAGTGGCCCATGAGTTCGGCGACGAGCACGAGGTCGTGGCCGTCGCGGACGAGTCTGGTTCCGAAGGTGTGGCGTAGGGCGTGGCTGGTGAACTCGTCATCGATGCGGGCCTCGTCGGCGATGGCGCCGAGAACATCGTGGGCGCCGCGGGCGGATATTCTGCCGCCGCGATGGTTGAGTAGCAGCGCTTCGCTGTTGGCGGCGCCCGTCCAGTCGGGTCGCTCGTCATCGATCCACAGTTTGAGGTCGGTGCGCAGCTGCGCGTGCTCGTGCACGGGGACCTCGCGGTACTTGTTGCCCTTGCCGGACCGCACGATGATCAACCCTTTGCGTGCGGACAGGCGGATGTCGTCCAGGTTCAGTGCGACGACCTCGCCCAAGCGCAGCCCAGCGTAGAACGGGATCAGCGCGAGTACCCGGTCGCGGGGGTGAACCCAGCGCTCCACGGTGCGCAGCCAGCGGGTGACGTCCTTGTCGGACAGCGCTCGTGGGGCCGCCCGCGGCAGGTCCAGGCGGCGGACATCCGGCGCTCTCATGCCTCGGCGGATGTAGAAGTCGCCGATCGCCGCCAGGACGGTGTTGATAGTGGAGGGTTTGCGTTTGGCCACCGTCTGCAGATAGGTGCGGTAGTCGCGCGCTGCAGCGTCGCTGGCGTGGGCCTGAGTGAGGGGATCGCCGTCGATGTCGGCACCGTCGAGCCAGATCAGGTAGCCGCGTACGCGGGAGGCGTAGGCGCGGCGGGTGTCGTCATCGAGCATGGTCGCCTTGGCCAGGGCGGCCACGTAGGTGGCGTGGATGCCGGCGAACCGGAGCGGTAGTGGTTCGGGTTGGCGTCCGCGGCGCGGGGGGCCGAGGACCGGGTTCGTTTTATCTGAAGTCGATTCCGGGGATTGATGATCCTCCGTCAACGCTTTATCTGAAGTCATGTCGGGAGCCTACTTCAGATAATCAGTGTTATCTGAAGTAGGCGATCGGCGTTTCGAGCCCGTTGGTGAAGCGTCAACTGACCGCTGCTGTCGTCTGCCAAGGAAGGTGAGGCACTGCCAATGAAGCTGAGGCACCAACGGGTGTGCTCGGACGCCGAGCCCGCGCGCTGCGGCTCCGCTCCCGACGACGCCGCGACTTGCCTCAGGTCCAGTGGCAGACCGCGCACCCGGACTCTGCCAGTCAATCTGAGGCATCCCAGGTGAGCGCCAGGATGGGTGCCTCAACTCAACTGGCAGACGACAGCTGCGGCGTTGCGATCAAGCACCATCACCTTCATCGAACAGCCGCCCCTCGCGGCCGGGTTATCGAGCAGGTTGGCGAAACAGCGCATCGAAATGATCTCACTGGCGGAGGTCAGCTCATGGCGGACGGCGGCGATGAGTTCCCGTAGCCGTCCGGGTCAGTCCACC
>CAVUNP010000009.1:0-7668 GCA_963742855.1 uncultured Actinomycetota bacterium
CCGACGGGGTCCGAGGCCAGGGATGAGGTATCGGCGCACCAGCGCCTCATAGGTGACCAATGTGGTGGCACGTAGGCGGTGTCTGGCCACGTTTTCTAGCCAGGTGGTCAGGTACTTCTCGACGGTCAGGTTCGCGTCGGTAGCGAGCACGGCGGTGCCCCGGGCCGAGTCGGCGAGTCTGGCGTTGAGCTTGTCGGAGGCCTCGCGGTGGGTGTTGCCGTAGACGTAGATGCGTTTGCGGGTTCCGTCGGCGACGAGCACGTACCCGGAACCGCACCAGCGGCCGTCGATGCGCTGGTAGACGGTGCCGTCACCGTTGGCGTTCTTCTTCGCGGGCATGGCTATCGGTCCTCATTCATGAGCAAGTCGAGGTACGACTCGAGGGCGGCGGCGGGGATGCGTCGGCAGCGGCCGATACGCACCGAGCGCAGCCGGCGGGAGCGGATCAGGTCGTAGACGGTGTGCCGACCGACCTGCAGGCGGGCCATCACGTCGGCCACCGTGAGGAGGTCTGGGCTCATCGCTGTCCGTCAGGCGCGCGGCCCTGGTAGCGCCAGTCGCGGACAATGACCACCGGAGTGTCATCGGCGACGCCGAGTCGGTCGAGGAGTTGGGCATCGACCCATGCCTGCCGTTCGGCCCGCAGCGCGGCGAACGTGGTCGAGTACGTGCGCGACTTGGTGCAGAAGTGGCCCCGATACCCGGCCTGATGGGCGTAACGGCGAAGGCGCAGCGAGGCGCACTCTCGTTGCCTACCCAGCCGCCAGCAGGTCTCCACCAGTGCTCTGGCGTGGTCACTGAGGCCGACCATACGGACTCCTCGACGACGACCAGTGCCCCCACAGGACCGGCACAGCCCGCCGGTGATGGTGGTGGCGGTGCCGTGGCAGGTGCGGCAGCAGATGGTCGGGATCGCGAGCCCGGCCGCCTCCGCCGATTTGGTGGCGTACTTCGCGACGTACCGGGCGATGACCACATCAGACAGCCGCGAGTCGTCAACGACGATGGGCCGGACGTCGATCTGCCGGCCGAACCGGAGCGTCCGGGCCGGGACTCGCGCCGATGAAGCAGTGGTCACGCTGACGTGGCGTACGGAACGGCGGATCGCCCGCGCCAGCTTCGCTGGGGTGGCCCAAGCCGGTGGTGGCGACGCTGGACCGGATGTGCCGTCGAGGCGGACGATGGCGTGGAAGTGGACCACGCCCCGGCCTTGGAATTCGGCGACCTTGGCGAACACCACCGTCACCTGGCGGGACGCCTCCCGACGCGACAGGCCGGCAGCGGCTGCGAGGTTGCGCCGAACAGTTGTGGCGAACGCGGCCCACAGCGGTCCGGCGTGGGCGTTGAACAGCACCTGGCCGGTGTAGTCGTAGCGGGACGGGTCCAGCGCGGTCGCGATCGCCGGGTCTGCCGACAGGTGCCGCCGGCCGCAGCCGTCGCCCGGATGACAGATCCGAGGCGCACCAGCGCCATCTGGCCCACTGTGGACTTTCCCGAACGATGGTGCGGTGAGCGTGACGAACAACCGGGGATGGTCGACGACGGTGTCGGGGACGTTCTTGCCGCCGCGTAGCCCGGCGACGACCAGATGGTAGGCGTCCAGCTTGTACAGCGCAGAACAGGCCGGACAGACCGTGGCGCGTCGGTTGCGGCACCTCGTTGCCACCACCTGTTGGGGCAGGTCGTCGGAGTCCGAGCCGGCGGTGTCGAGGCGGTGCAGAACACGGCCGGTGTCCACCTCGACGAGCAGTCGGGTGCCGGTCAGTCGCAGCGGATTCGCGCAGACTCCGCCTCGCTGTTTCGTGACGTAGTGATCCGCGAGGCGCAGCAAGGCGCCCGGGTCAGCGTCGAGGGGTGGTGTCATCATGGGTGGGTTCCTTTTCCAGCCGTTGGGAGGGGACAAGCCCCGGGAAGCTGGCGGCGGAATGTTCTTGGCGGAATGGGCCGCCGCCGCTTCCTGGGGAACCAGCACCCGGCGCTCATCGCCGAGCCTGGCCGTGGGTGTGGAGCGGTTGGAGCGGGTCGCGGACCAGATGAGCGGTCCGGGCCGCGATCGCGTCCGCCACGTCGTCTGGGACGTACGGGGTGCGAACCAGGGTGAACCCGGGCCGGCCCTGCGCGATCATCGACGCTACCCCGACATATGCGGGGTCCTGCAGCCGGCGAGGATGCTCGTCTGGGGCGGTGGTGATGTCGGAGCCGAGGATCGCGGTCGCCGCCTCCGAGGTGCGTTGCGCGAACGACACGGCGACCTGACAATTGTCGCGGATCCTGGTGGGGATGGCGTCCGCGGTCGCCTTCTGGGTGGCGAGGATGACCTGAATGCCGACGTTGCGACCCTTACGGATCAGCTCCTCCACGATCCGAGTCGACTCCCGGGCCAGGGCGTCCAAGCGGCGGGACTCGGCATCGGTTCCCTTCGTCTCGTTGAGGAAGGTGTGCGCCTCATCGATGATCACGACGAGGAGGGGCCAGGCGACGCTCGGGCCGACGTGCCACATGTTCTTTACCCCGAGCACGTCGCGGATGTGGCGCTGGCGGGCGGTCATCAGCTCCAGCACCGTGGCCAGGTGGTCACGAACCTGCTGCGGGTCGTCCTTCGCGGACAGCCATGCTCGGGCGAACAGGTCGTCGTAGTCCGGGCCACCCTTGCCGTCGATGAGCACGAACTGCACTGCCGCCGACGGTGCGAGTTGGCAGAACCTCGCGTTCAGAAACGATGTCTTGCCGTAGCCGGCCAGGCCGGCGATCACCACCCCGGACACTCCCGCCGACCGGATGGTGACGGGTTGCCCGTCGGCGTCCACCCCGACGAGCCACACGCCAGGGCCGGCCGAAGCGGTCTCGTCGTCTGTCCACTGTGTGTGTTGGGTGAGCGGGTCGGTCAGCAGCGCCCGCAGCCGGATCATGCCGGGCCGGGCCTGTTCCACTCGCACCTGCGGCACCTTCCATGTGTCGGCGAGGTGGCCGGCAACGTCCTGGAACTGTTTCAACCCGAGCCGACCCAGGGTGGCCGCGTCGACGCGCACGCCCCACCGCTCCGGACGGACCGTCACCGCCGGCACCAACTCCCGGGTGACCACGGTCGTCGGCGGGGTCGACGACCACAACCGGGGCCGCGATCGCTCAGTCTGGACCAGACCGATCCGGCGGGCAGTGCGCTTCCACGTTCGCTTGATCCGCCACGCTGCCAGCAACACCCTTCTCCCGTTCGTGTCCGCTCGGACGTAGCGGATGGCCCGCACCGTGGCCCATCCGAGAACGGCTACCGCCGCGACGGCGACCACCGCCCCAGCAGCCACCATCAGGTGCTGCGGCAGTTCGCTGATGAGTTCAGTCATCGGCTACCCAGCCTTCGCCAGGGTCAGCGCCGTGGCCCGGAACATCTGCCACGCCCGGCCGTTGGTCTCCCCCGCGATCAACGTCAACCCGGTCGCTTTCACCAGCTGACCCATCGTCAGGTCTCTTGGCACCCCGGGCTGGGGCACCGACACCCGCAAAACCTGCGGGCCACCCGTGTCGGAGGTCAGCGACACCGCCACCTCCACCAACGTCGCACCGGTCTCCCGGTCAGTCGCTGGTTCCTTCTTGTCCCTGTCCTTGAACTGGGGCGCCGGCGGCGCCAGCACCAACAACGGACGACTCTCGATCGGTAGGACCAACATGTCCCGTACTCCTTAGTCCCGTCCCCACGCCTGCCGTGAGTGACGTGTGTATCGACTGTGACGTGACAGCTGGCATGAGTCAAGGCTGTTTACCGAAGCGTGACATGGGTCTCATGGCACACGCGCGTCACGTGACAGCTACGATCGGGGCATGTCGCACGACTCGACGCCCCAACCAGAGTGGAACCCCGACGACCCGCGGGTCCTGTTCCGGCGCGTCGTCGACGACATCCTCGCCCAGATCGAACAGGGCAAACTGCACCCCAACGCGCCGCTACCCTCAGCCCGCAAGATGGCCGACATCTACGGCGTCGGCGTCATGACCATCCAACGGGCACTACGGGAGCTTCAACACCGCCGGGTCACCTACAGCATCGCCGGCAAAGGCACCTTCGTGCACCCCGACGCCTTCGACGTACTACGCGGAGGCGCCCTGCGCGAGCCCATCGACGATCCCGCCCTACGACGCCGCGTGGCCGACTACCTCGCCCACCAACAAGAAATCGTCCACCGTCTCAACACCGCCACCGACCCGGCCGACAGCAACGCAGCCCTCGCCGACCTGCTCGCGCACGCCGAACGACACAAAGATCTCATCGACGAGGCCACCCGCTACCAGACCAGCCAGGGCAACTTCGCCAAAAACCCCTTCGTCGACAACCACCCGGACGAACCGCCACCCAACCGGCCCACCAAGCGCACGGCGCGCACCCGCAGCACCGAGAAATAGACGGCTGACGCCCTGCGCCAGACCGCAGGCTGGGCTCAAAACGTCTATACAGAATCAAGAGCGCCCGGCAAGCCGGGCGCGCGCACGCGCTCAGGCCTACGGCCACGCGCGCACGCCAAGAAGCGGGCAACGCCATAGATATCCGCCCAGACGGCAGACCTCACAAGGCGTGTTCATCAAACTCCTGGGTAGGGGTCCACACCGCCGGGAACGCCGCGAGGCCGTGACGATCCCTTCACCGGTCGGGCCCGAGCGGAGGCTCCCGGGGATCGACGCCGCACCGCTACGCGGCACGCCACCGAATCATCCAGCAACGGCGAACGCTGAGCATGCAGTGGTCGTCGAAAATAGCATCGACATATTGAAGTGGAGAGATATATATGACAGCAGCCGTGACAGCAACCGCCACGAACAAGAGCGCACGTCCATGCAAGACGTGACGCTCCGACTACCGTATGTACGATCGGGTGCGAACGGCCGTCCGTTCATCAACCGAGGGGCGTCAAGTCATAGCTATCTATGAGCAGCCTGATCACACGAGTCAGATTCTCAATTGAGTTGGCCTCGCGCAAGCTCTCAAATGTGCCCCTCCCAACATCGATGAGTGACACCAACCCTCGGTTCTCCTTGCTGCTTGCAAAAAAGATATGACACCGATATGACTCGGGCTCAGTGACCAGTCCGCCGTTACGAAACAGTGGACACAGGATTGCAGTGGATCCCGCCGCAACCTCGCCCCGAAGCGCGTCCGGCGAGCTCCAGCGCGCCGACCACCCGCGTTGTCGATTCTCGTCGCTGATACGGACCAGGTCCTCAACGCTAGCCATGCGAACGCCGAAGTCAGCGTCACGTGGACCGATCTTGGAGTCCTGTCGGTACGCCGGGCCGCCATCCATCAGTCAAGGTCCCAGAAGTCACTGAGATCTCGAATGTATTGTTCGATACGCACCTTGGTACTCCCGGTAATGCTCTTATTATTCGGATCGTCCGCCCGTCGAATCAGTTCATTGATCCGGTGATGTCCATTCACGATTGTCCCGTTCTCATTGATTCGCGCTACTCCACCATCATGAGGGTTATTGAATGATGCCAGGAGATCGTCGTCACTCCAGGTCCGCATATCTGCGGCCTTCTCTGGATCGATGCCGTGCCCCTCAATCGGCTTAGCATTGCGAAGATCATCAACAGAGGTCCCGCAGTTGTGGACAAGGACCGGCGTGGACCCCGCCACCACATAGTACGTGTGGGAGGGCTATGGTGGGCGCGGTCGTCGCATGGTGCTGATCATGCCAGAGACCTGCGGTGTTGCGACATCGGCGGTCTCACTAATATCGACAGACGGCGATCCTGACCGCAACCGTGACCGCAACGTCCACGCACGCTTTCGCGACACCGCGAACGGCCAGCGACGTCGATCGATGCGCGCTCTTTCGTCCCCAAGCTACCGGGCAGGCGTCGGCTGGTCCTTGGGGCGCTGTCCGCTGCGGCGGTCGATCAGGTTGGTGACGGCCCTGACACGGCGTTGCAGGCGTACCGAGCCGGAGTGGGCCTCGGTGGAGGTGGCGCGGTTGAGGGTGCTGCGGGCGGCGTCGAGGTCGCCAGTCTTGGCGTAGCCTTCGGCGAGCCAGGTCTGGTAGAGGGCGACTTCGCGGGCGTGGGCGTGGTTGTAGCCGGCGAGGGTTCGGGTGAGCAGGGGTTCGGCGGCGTCCGGGGTGCCGAGTTCGATGTGGCAGCGGGCGGCCATGACGTCGATCTCGGCCCGGTTGAGCCAGTACACCCATTCGGGTTCGGCGATGCCGTCGGATCGTTCGGCGTAGGCGTTGTCGGCGGCGTCGAGGGCTCGACGGGTTGTCTCGGTGTCGTTGAGCCGGGCGGCGGCCCACGCGAGGCGCTCGGCCAGCAGCGCCCGGACCACGGGTGTCGCGTCGGGCGCGCCGGTGACGGCGGAGCGGGCGATGAGCAGGGCGTCGTCGCGCCGGCCGATGTTGGCGATCTGGTAGCTGAGGCTGGACAGCAGTTGGGCACCGAGGACGCGGTCGCCGTTGGCCCGGGCGGCGGTCACGCCGGACAGGTAGAGGCGTTGTGCGTGCTGGTAGTGGCCGGCGTCGCTGGCGACCCAGCCGGCGAGTTGTGCCAGTTCTCCGACGACGGTGAGCAACCGTGTGCCGAGCCGGTTCGGGTAGGCTGCCGCGGAGGCCAGGTGTTCGGCCCGTTCGAGTTCGGCGAGGATGATCGGCAGCAGGTCGACGCTGCCCACGGTGTCATCGAGGTGGCGCAGGTCCACCACCCGGGCCTCCAGCGCGCTGATTAGAGCGGCGCCGATGCGACGGCCAGCCCGCAGCTGCTGGTCTGCGGGAGCCTCGCCGATCAGCCATTCGTGGGTCACACGGACCGGGTCGTGTGGGGTGCCGATGGCGACGCCCAGGACGTGTTCGTAGCGTTCGACGATCTCGACGGTAACAGTGCGGCGGCCGGTTTCGACGAGGCTGAGGTAGGGCTTGCTGTAGTGGGTCAGCGCGGCCATGCCGGCCAGGCTCAGCCCGGCGGCCTCGCGGGCTGCGCGAAGTTGCGCGCGAAGGTCGGTCGGGTCGTCTGTAGACGGCGGAAGACGCCGATCTGCTTCCATGGTCATCTCTTTCCGCTGATCCTGGTGTGTAGGCCCAGCGGGAACGCGCTTCGAGTCCGGACCTGGCTGGTGCCACTCCCGGGGAAGGTCGGGCGCGGCAGCGAAGAGTCGCATTCTTCGTCGCCGTGGTGTGCCCGGCCTTCCCCACCGTAGACGACGAGGCGCCCAAGGAGCGATCGCCCATGTCGATGCATCTGCCGGTCCGGCCGGACTGGACGTGCAACGCGTGCGCCCTGGCCTGGCCGTGCCCGACCAGGCAGCGTCAGTTGCTGGCCGAGTTCGACGGGGCTCGGGTGTCGCTGATGTTGTACCTGGCCGGCCACTTCATCGACGCATGCGCAGACTTACCCAGTGCGGCGTCGGGTCGGGTGCACGACCGGTTCCTTGGTTGGGCACGCAAGGCGGCCGACCCGACGCGACGGTAGGATCAGTCCGCGTTGCCGTCCATCCGTTCGTGACGGATGTCGGTGTCGTCGTTGTGATCGTCGGGCTCGTCATTGTCGCTTATGGACTCCAGGGCGTGACCCATGGTTTCGATGGCGCCGCGTTGCAGGCGAAGCCCGAGGGTTGGCGTAGATGTCGGCGGTGGTGTTGATCTGCGCGTGGCCGAGCAGGTTCTTGACGGTGACCAGGTCGACGCCCTGTTC
>CAVUNP010000010.1:0-205511 GCA_963742855.1 uncultured Actinomycetota bacterium
TTTATGCAAGTATCGCTCGGTCGTCGTGATGCTGGCGTGTCCAAGGCGTTCTTTTACGACTTGAAGGTCGGCTCCACCAGCGAGGAGCCACGATGCGTGGGCGTGGCGGAGTCCGTGAGGCGTTACATGTTGGTCGAGCTTGGCCGTCGTGAGCGCGGGAAGCCAGATTTGTTGGCGGAACCAATTGCGCCCGATGTGGCCGTCGGTGTCGATAGTTCTCGGAGTGCGTGGGTCGTCCTTGCCCTGGGCACGACGTCGGGCGCGGTAGGTGGCGATGGCGTCTCTGCAATATTGGCAGCGGCACTGTCCCGCTGTGTAGCCGCTGAGCGAGCCGTGATGATACTGGCGGCCTGATTGATTTGGCTCAGTCAGCCCCAGGGTGACCGGGTCGCGCGGCAACATAGGTCGTTGGCGTGGTGTGTCGGGCTTCGTGTACTCGAACAAAAGTTGCTCTGGGCCGAGCTTGCGTGCACTCACATGGGCTTCGAGCTTGTCGATGATTTGCTTGCTCAACCGAAACCGGCGCCACTCCTTGTCCTTCGGGTACTCCTTTACAAGGAATCGGAGTCCCTCAGGATGGAACTTTGGGCTGAGTTCGACCACGACACGGGAAATGGTGACTATTCGAGTCACAACGTCGATGTCTTTCACACGCAGCTCGGTTAGCTCCCCCCAGCGCAGGCCGCTTTCGACGTCGGTTTCGACGAGCAGGCGTAGGCCATCGCTAGGTAGAGCTCGATGAATGGCGTCAAACTGCTCCGGCGTGATGATCTGCCGTGGCTTCGCGGCGACGGGCGGTGTCTTTACACCGCGGCCGGCGTGCAGGAACGTGATCTGATCGTTGAGAGCCGTCGTAAAGATCGCGTCGACGATGACTTTGGCCTTGACGATGGTTGGTGGCCTGGCACCGCTCTGCTGCATCGCCAGCACCCACTCGCGGACGTGGGCAGGCAGAATCTCTCCCATCTTCATTGGCCCGAAATGCGGAATAATGTAGCGGTTGAGTACGTACGTGTACGACTGCCGCGTGGTGTGCTCAAGGACGTGGTGGGGGAACCACACCTCGTCGACATATGTTCGGAACGTCTGTCGTCCGCGACGGGGATCGCCGATGCGACCTTCGGCGAGCTTCACCTCGGCCCGCTGCCAGGCCTTGTTCGCCTCCTTCCTGGACGCATGGGTACCGGCTGAACGCTTACGCCCACGCAGGTCTCGGTAGACGGCGGTGTAGCGGGGCTTGCCGTCCTTGCCTACCCGCTCGAGAAGGAATCCCACCGCTAGCTCCTTTGATCGTTTGTAGGCCGTTTGTAGGCGGACCGTGCCTCATCGGGCCCGAGGTACCGACACGTGGCGGCACTCGAAAACCGTTGTCTACCAGGAGTATAGCCCATCGGGGTCTACTCTGCATTGGTCCCGATGAACGCAAGGACGTCCTTGACACGGAAGAGGTCACTGGTTCAAACCCAGTATCGCCCACCACCGTTTCGGACATGTCCGAAACGGGAAAGGCCAGCTCACGTTTGAGCTGGCCTTTCTGCTTTGGATCTAGTAGGTGTCGCGGGTCGTTCTGCGTTCGGTTAGTTGGCAGTGTGCGAACCGCTTCCGTTGAGGTAGTAGGAACGTCTGCACATGAGATGCAGCGGGGCGTATCGACCTGTCGTCTCGCTGGTACCCGTCGACTTCGACCTGTGCGTCGATCTCATGGTCAGCCACGCTCTGTTCCCACAGAGCGGCCGGTCGATGCCGAAATGGCATCTACGATGGGGACGTCGACACGCTTCAACCGGCCGGTCGACAGCTTGGCCACACGGGCGCGTTTCCGCCGCTGGGGTTCGGGGCGAGCCGCCACTCGCCGAGCCCCGGTTGCCCCGCTCACGGCAGCGTATGTCCGGCGTACCGGCAACCTCGCCGGCTCGGCTGGTCACATCGACCGTTGCGTTATGCGGGTCATGGCGAGCGCGCCTACATCTGCCGCGCTTAACGTAGTCGATGCGAGCCGGCGTCGGGGCCGGGCACCGTTCGCAGCCGAGCGAAGGGGAGGCGCATGCCGCTCGAATACGAAGAGGACGAGAGCGGTGCCGGCCTGTTGCGCGACCGTGACGCTTGGGTGGCGGGCATCAGGGCCTGCCTTCCGGTCGCCCTGGTTCCCCCTACCGTGGGGATCGACCCGCCACGGGTTGGCCTTGCGATCGAGTACGCCATTGGCCTCGACCTGGCAGAGAACCCGTATCCCGATCACGTGTCCTGCCTGCCACCGGCCCGCG
Organism: uncultured Actinomycetota bacterium; assembly: GCA_963742855.1. Lineage (GTDB taxonomy): Bacteria > Actinomycetota > Actinomycetes > Mycobacteriales > Micromonosporaceae > CAVUNP01. The sequence goes on from CAVUNP010000010.1 coordinate 2,265, forward strand.
CCGATTGGATCCGGCGACAAGTCGCGGCATATCGGGCCGACCGCAGCGGGTCGGGTGTGGGTGGGCTTCTGGAGGCAGGGTGTTTTCTGGCTGTGGTTCATGACATCGTCGTGAAGATGGGCCTGTGGGGTTCGCCGGCCGCGGCCGCCGACCAGATCGAGCACGTTGAGACCCGAATCAACTTGAATGGGCTGTGGACCAAGGCCGAGGACGAACTGCGTGCACTGTGGGCTGTGTACGAGACCAGGGCTCAGAGTGCGATCCGGGGGTGGGGCCGCGTTTCCGCCAGTGTGCCGTTGGAGTGGCGTACCGGTGTGCACGGCAGACATGCCTCGGCGTATGCCGACCTGATCGCCGGCCAGGTGCTTATCGAGGTCAAAGCCGGCCACGTCGACTCGGATTGGCCGCTGGTGGACGCGTATAACCAGATCAGCAGATACGTCGAACTGGCGCCGGCGTCCGGTCATTTGATCTCCAGCGCCGCGCTCTACCTTGGCCGCTACGGATTACTACTGCGCTGGCCCGTCCGGAAAGAGGCGTAGACGAGTCACGTCCAGAGAACGCGGGGGAAGCGGCACAGTTCGGTTGCCCGCGCCATAGGCTGCTGTCGCCCGCCAGGCCCGAAGATCAACAAGCTACAGGCCTCACCTGCCCCCTTGGCAGGGCGAGGCGCCCGGCGTGTCGCCGCCTCATTGGAGCCAGGTTATGTGAAAGTCATCCTGGTCTCTGCTGCGCTCCCCGCGCCCGGCAATCCCTTGACCGACCGGAATCGGGACCTAATCGGTCTTCACGAGACGTCGCCCCGCGATCGGAACCCTTCTCGCGGGGCGGACTAGGTGATACCGGCGGTTCACCGTTCAGTTGTGGTCAAAGCGGTGGGCAGACGCGTGAGACCACCCCCGAATAAGGTTGCTGGATCCCGTATTGCGGGGCTTGCGGCCGGCGGTCTCCAGCGGTCAGTGCATCACATGAGATGATCATGGCGTGTACTGGCTGGAGGTTGGGTGCGAGGCGTTGCGTTGTGTGTCGGTGAGCGTGAAGAGATTTCGCGTGGTGTGGCGGAGAATCTGTCAGGTCGGTTGATCGCGGCTCGGCTGGGCCGTGATCCGTCGGTGGTGTCGCGGGAGATCGCCCGTAACGGTGGCCGGGGGTCCTATCGGGCGCATGTGGCGCAGGGTGCGTGCTGACGAGTTGGTGGCCCGGCCGAAGGAGTTCCTGTTGGCGTCCAATGCCCGGCTGCATCATGTGGTAGCCGCTGGTCTGGCGTTGGACTGGTCACCGCAGCAGATTTCGGCGAGGCTGGTCGAAGACCATCCTGACGACCTGGAGCTGCGGGTGTCGCACGAGACGATTTACCAGGCCTTGTACCTGCAGGCTCGTGGGGAGCTGCGGACCGAGCTGAAGTTGGCTCTGCGTAAGGGCCGCACCCACCGGGTGCCGCAGGGTTCGACCCGCACGAAACAGGCCCGTATCGCTGGCATGGTCAACATCAGTGAGCGGCCGGCCGAGGCCGACGACCGGGCCGTACCAGGGCATTGGGAGGGCGACCTCATCATCGGCAAGGGTGGCCGGAGTCAGATCGCCACGCTTGTCGAACGCAGTACCCGGTTCGTGCTGCTGGCCCGGATCCCCCACGACCGTACCGCCGACCGCGTCGCGTCGATCCTGGCCCGAGCGATGAACAGTCTGCCCGAGTCGCTGCGCCGCTCGCTGACATGGGACCAAGGCGTCGAGATGGCCGCCCACGCCACGTTCACCGTTGCCGCCGACATGCCCGTCTACTTCTGCGACCCGCACTCGCCGTGGCAACGTGGGAGTAACGAGAACACGAATGGGCTTCTACGCCAATACTTTCCGAAAGGAACCGACCTTTCGACGCACTTCCAACTTGACTTGAACGCGGTAGCCGATAGGCTCAATGGGCGGCCACGAAAGACTCTCGGATGGAAAACCCCGGCAGAGAAACTCGAAGAGCTGCTGCGAAGTGCTGGTGATGCACTGACCGCCTGAGTCCGCCATGCGTTGCGAGCGCTAACCCGACAAGATAAGGCCTTTGCCTACGAACCGGCCAGCCGACCCAAGCGACACGCTGGTTGAAGGGCTAGGGTCAACCGACTCCGCGTGTACGAGGAATGGAGGAATTTCCTCCATTCGTGTATCTGCGCCGGTCGCAGCCGTTGCGGGCAGGTCCTCGCTTGCACGGAGCGGCGCCGCGGAGCCGGCATCGAAGCGCACCGCACCCCGGGGAGAAGCTCGAGGCGATTCGCGTGAGGCGTCTGGCACGGCCAGGTCGGGCTAACGGACATCAGCGTCGGGTTCGGCGAGTACGAGGGCGGCGGTGACCTCGTCCATCAAGGCTTCCTAAATCTGCGGAGGCGACAGTTCATCGTCACCGACGCGAAGAACGAGAACACGTTGGTCGTGTGTGTCGAACCTGGACGCCGCGAGATCCGAATCCACGTGCACGACGCGCCGTACCACTACAAGGTGGAGATTTCTGATCGACCAGCCATAGACGGAGCCAACCGGCCGTTACGCAAAGTGGGCCAGAGCCATTATTTCGTGGCCGCTGTCAACCCGGTTCCGGGTGATCCTGCCCGTCGACCCCGAGGCGGTCGGCTGACCTGTTTCATGCCAACAATCAGACATGAGATTGTCTAATGTATGGCTGGACGGCGATGTCGCGCTCGGTCATCGTATGTGGATGATCTCGCCACTTCGACGGCTACGTGCCGTGACCATCGCAGCAGTCCTGACGATGGGGGCGTCACTGGTCGCGGCGGCCCCGGTCCACGCCGCCGACCCCGTTCGCCACTACGCCACACTGCACCTCTGCGACCCCACCGGCTGCTACTTAGCCTGGCGAGTCGTCGATTCCGACGCCGACGGCGTCAGCGACGCCGACGAAATCATGGCGGGCACGAACCCGTACGACGCCTCGAGCCACCCCCTGCTGACCGTGGTCGTACAGCTGGCCATGGACCGCAAGCTGCCCTCGTTCGAGGCCGGCCGCGGCGCGTTCCTCGCCGTACCGCAGCAGCTCCTCGACGCCCGCGGCGCGGCGGGGGTGGACGTCCTCGGCGCCTTCGACATGGGCTCCCGCCGCAAGACGATCGAGCACCTCGGCATGACCTTCGGTGAGGTCAACACCAAGGGTGTCGACCTGGACCCGACCCATGGCTTCAGCCTCGGCCTCAACGGCAAGGGCGGCAAGGGCTCGATGCCCGGCATCAAGGTGGCCGGCATCGACGTCGCCCTCATCTCGCAGGACGGGACCTTCGTCAACCTGGGCGGCGATCCGAAGCGATACACCTTCGGCCAAGAGCACGGCGGGGTTAAGAGCAGCCGGACGATCGACGGTGGGATGGGTACGCACCTCGATTTCAACGACGGCACCTCGCGTGAGTCGAGGAGCGACGGCAAAGGCGGTGCTGTGGTCACCACGACCGACCGCGACGGCTCGAAGGGCCCGACCACGAGGATTCAGCACCAGGACACCCCCACCGGCTCGCGCGAGAAGAGCACCACGGTCCAGCCGAACGGCGACGTCAGCAACGTGACCTCGACCGAGACCTACAACCAGAAAGACGGCGGGACGAGCGTCCTCGTCGTCAACACGACCCTGGTCCGGGACGAGAACGGCGAGGTCACCGGGCAGGTTGTCGTCACGACGTCCACCTACGTTTCCAAGGACGGGTCCTGGGGTTCGAACTCGACGATCGTTCAGAGCTGCGACGCCAGCGGCGAGAACTGCACCACAGATGACGCGATCTACACGGACAGCGATAACGAAGACGATGAGGAGTACGTCGACCCGGACGCCAACACTGACATCGTCACCTTCGAGATGGTCGACAAGACGCTGCGTGTGCGCGGCGCCACGATCACGGTCGTCAACGGCTGGACCGCGCCCGGGTTCGAGAACGATCCGGCCAACCCGAACGGCCCCGGCCTCGTCTCGCTGATCGACTCGGACCTGGCCACCGGATACACCCTGCTCTCCCCGGCCCGGATCACCACGGCCCAGCCGGAGGGACGGCCCGACCTGCCGAATCCCAGCTTGGCCGCGCCGACCAGCGGCGGCACCTGCGGCCGCATGTGCGGCTAGGGCAGACGGTGATGGTCCCGGGGCAGGTGCCGCGGGACCATCACCGCCCTCCGGACAGCACCGGCTTGACATCGAGGATCGGTGTACCGTGCAGAGCCTCCAGATCGGCGACGCGGACCCGCAGCTCATCGACCTCCAGGATCTCGACCCGGTGTAACCCGATCGGGTTGGGCCGGTCGGGCGAGCGGGTGCTGAAGACCCCGGTCAGCGGCCGGGCGGGGTCGTTGCGCGGCCGGGTCGCGAGCACGTCGCGCTGAGCCAGGTGCAGCCAGGTCAGCACGAAGACCTCGTCGCCCCGCCGCAGGTCCTTCGTGCCGACCGCGACCTGCGGGTCGAAACGGTTGGCCGATTCGGTGCCTTCGCCGAGTACGGCTTCCGATGGCCACCGACCGACCGCAGAGGATGAGCCTGGCCCGCCCGCAAGGCGGCCCAGGCTCTCAACGATGTGACATTGACACGAACTCGTACGAGCGCAGAGCGAGTGACTCGGCTACGTCAGCGCGATGGTCGTGGACAGGGTCGGACCCGGGTGGGTTTTGGTTCGTGTTGCCCCCGCCGACGCGAGCCCCCACACCACGCGACAAATTGGTTGTGTCGATCATGTGGAAGGTCGCCTGTGGCGAACCGCCGAAATGGTCACAGCAGGGCCCTGAGCTGCGGGAATGCGGTTCGCATTGTGCCATGTATGGCCCACCAGAGAAAGTGCAGGTCAGGGGCCCGCTACCGAGAGATCGGTAACGGGCCCTTTTTGTGTTGCCCCTTACAATGGGAGCAAATTGAGGGCACAAGATCATCTGTTGATGAGCGCGCCAATAGGTTCCCGGTGGCAGGGGCATGAACAATGCGATGGCGGCGCCATCGGGGAACGGGCGGGTGCACAGAGCCCTCGGACGTCGTGCGTACGTGCCGGACCGGCGCGCAAGTCTTTGATGGATCTCACCGCGTTCGCGAGACTACGTCGCGCTATCAAGCGGCGTCACGCACCGCCGTGCTCCGCCACGCAAATGCCACAGCGGGACCAACCGGCCCCGGCGGCGCCGGGCGTGGGGCCTCTCCTGTCATTCGATCCGGACATCGGCCGACATTGACGACAGGAACCTGCCGCGAGCTGCCGCTCGCCGTGGGCCGCCGTCCATCGATGGCGCCCCACTTGCCGGGGACGAATCCCTTGCTCGACGGGCTCCGGAACTGGCTGCCAGTTCCGGAGTCCAGACGTCCAAACCGGTGGCCGGATGAGACAAAAGGCATCAATTAGCATGCTTCGAATGACGATCTTCGTTACGTGACTCCACGACAGCCAAGGGCTGCGGCCCGCGGCCGCGACCAGCCCTGCGAACAGGCGCCCCTACGGGCGCCCACCCCAGCCCGTCGCTGATAACCGCACACACCTCTCTGTACCACGACCCCGAGGAGGGATGACCGTGCGTGCGAGGTGCCCGTCGCCGCTCTGAAGGCCGCCCGCCCGAGGATCGCCCTGGGAGTGGCCGTTCTCTGCATCCTGGATCGACTGACCCGGCGCGTCCGCTACGTATCAATATCGGTCGGGGGGCTAGCCGTAGGCAGCATCCTCGTCGGGAGCGCCATCGCCGGGGTCGTCGGGCTGCCGTGCGATCGCGCAGAAGTCTTTCACCGCTTTTACCTCCCTCCATGGGACGAACGGATCGGTGCACCGGGCAGGCTCGCAGCCGCCACGTCCGGCAGCAGGTACGCCCCGTGTGCGGCTTCGGGTGGTCCGACGACCGCTGCGGCTACGACCAGATGGTCAAATGACCGGTGGGCGTCACTCCGAGGAAGAACGCCACGCTCACCCGGCGGCCATTCGCGGAGGCCGCGACCGCGTGATAGTTACGCGGGTCGAAGAAGACGCCTTCCCCGAACTGCGCGGACACCGTGACGCTTGGATAGCGCGCGACGATGCCGGGCTCGTAGCCGTAGCCGAACTCGCTCCGCCGGTGCTGCTCATCGTCTGGAGTCCAGCGCCGCCGCCATACCGTCAGTTCACCGCCGGACTCAGGCACGCAGACGAAAAGGTTGAAGGCGAGCTGGCACAGCAACGGCTCATCGAACAAGCCACCGACGAACTCCCGCACCACCTCGTCATCATGGACGTGGGCTCCGCCGTGGATCTCTCGCACGATGCCAGCGAACACCTGCCGACCTGAGACCGACGCCGGACGGACCGGCAGTCCCCAGGCGGTCGCTATCGCATCGGTGATGGTTGTCAACGGGTCCGGGGTCAGCGCGGCACGTGCCCAGTCGCTCCGTGCGGCTGCGGCTCGGTCCCAGTAGGAGGCGCCGAGCAGACGCGACGGCGTTCGGAAGTCGTTCACGCCTGGTCCGAACCGTGCGATCGGCGGGAAAACCCGGGTGTGGTCGTGCGCGTCCATGGTCAGCTCGTCATCCAGGCATTCCATTAGCGAGCGGCAGACGCCGGCGGGCAGCATTTCGGGTACCCGAACAGCTGCAGCGGTGCCGTTAATCAGCCGCGCGAGATGTATAGAAGTCAGTGGACGTGCCGTCTCAACAACGAAGAGGTCGCCGACACGCGAGGGCGCCTCCGGGCTACGCGGCTCCCTATCAATGATCACTGCATCCGTTCCCTCCGTGCGGTCATCGCTGGGCGAGTACGGCGAGGCCTTGGAGTTGGCGAGGCGGGTCACTCCCGGCCCGCTGCAGGTGGCTAACCGGCACCAGTCCTACTGGTTGAGCGTGGGCCGCGCGCTGGCGCACTCCGGCAAGACCGACCAGCAGGCACTGGTGGCGTTTGTGCGCGCGGAGCGCGCTGCCCCGTTCCCGTTCGCCCTCAACCCGACGGCGAAGGATGCAGTGGTGGCCATGGTGCAGCGGGCCTGCCGTAAGTCCGTCAGCGAAGACCTGCGGGTTCTGGCCCGTCGGGTCGGCGTGGATGTATGACCGCTGGAGATATTAATCGGGGAACTTCACCGTAGCGTTCCGTGTCGACACCACCACGGATCCCGGATGTCGTATACGTAGAGCGGCGTTCGGTGCTGGTGTCGAGTGGGCGTGGCTGGATCCCGCAGGTGGTTGCACACAACCGTCACGTCCACTCCTAGCATGCCAGCGGGGAGCCCGACGCTCCCGGGGAGGAAATGCTCACGCGATCCGTTTACGAAATGCTGCGCCGCGAAGATCATCCGGTGACGACGTGGCTGGAGTATCTGGCGCAACGGTCTGTGGGCAAGGTGGCCGCGCGTATGGAGGCAGCCGGCCATGTGCGGACAGAGCGGTCGCGGCGGCTGATGCGTGAGGTAGTGACGTATGTGCCGACTCACCAGTTGGAGGCGTCGCGGCCCATGTCGGTGCTGGCGACCCGACTTAGGGCGCGGTACGAAGTCGAGGCCTGGTATGGGGTTCTGGCGGGTTTCATGCGCGCCACAGGTTTGCATAGCCGGGTGTTGGCGGGGGCGCCGGCCGAGTCGTACGAGTTCATGCACAGTCTGATCGCCCAGCCCTCATCGCCGGGAATGCAGGAACTTTTTGGCCATGTCGAGTCGGTCATCGGCGCCGCTGTACTGGCGCACCGGACGTAGCCGCATTGTCTTTAACCGTCGCGCTCCCGCGAACGGTTTCCACCCCTTTCGAAGTCTGGAGATTATTGTGAGTCGTGCCAATTCCCGGTCATCAGGGCCGAGTGAGGTGTCGACGGCGTTGGCCCGTGGCCGGTTGGGTGTCTGGCAGGTGGTCGGGTTTGCGGTCGCCGCTGCCGCACCGTTTACGGTGGTGGCGGGTGGTGCGACGACCGGGTACTGGATCACCGGGTCGTTGGGCATCCCGATCTCGTATCTGGCCGTCGCCGCGATCCTGGCCCTGTTCAGCGTCGGCTATGTGGCCATGTCCCGGAACATTGTCAACGCGGGCGCGTTCTACACCTACATCTCCAACGGCTTGGGTCGGATCGTCGGGGTGGGTAGCGCCGTGGTGGCGGTGGTCGCCTACCTGGCGATGGGGGTGGGTTTGGCCGGCGGACTGGGGGTGGTCGCGTGGAGTTTCCTCGATATCCGGTTCGGTGTGGGCATGCCGTGGTGGCTGCGCGCTCTCGTCGGCCTGGTCCTGGTCGCGGTCCTGGGTTTGCTGCGGGTCGACCTCAACGGCAGGGTCCTCGCCATGTTCCTCGTCAGTGAGGTGGCCGTCGCTGTCGTCTACGACGTGGTCATGCTGCAACACCCGGCCGACGGCACGATCTCCCTGGCCACTCTCGCACCGCACTACCTGTGGGCGCCAGGTATCGGCGCCGCACTGGTCACGGCGATCGCGGGCTTCGTGGGGTTCGAGTCGACGACGGTCTTTTCTGAAGAGACCCGAAACCCGAAGAAGACCATCGCCCGCGCCACCTACATCTCTGTCGGAATCACCGGCTGCCTGTACGGGGCGTCGGCGTGGGCGATGTCGGTCGCGACCGGACCTGACCGGATCGTGGCCGCCGCCACGACCGACCAGACCGAGCTGATCTTCAACCTGGTGACTCCATATGTGTGGCCGATCCTCGTCGACATGGGTCATGTCCTGTTCACCACGAGCCTGTTCGCCGCGGTGTTGTCGTTTCACAACACCGTCACCCGCTACGGGTTCGCACTCGGGCGTGAGCGGGTGCTACCGGCTTCGTTGGGACGCACCCACCCGACCAGCGGTGCGCCCCGCACCGCGTCGATGCTGCAAAGCCTCATCGCTGTGGTGATCGTCATCGCCTACGCGGTGTCCGGACTCGACCCACTGGTGTACCTATTCTTTTGGGTCAGTGTCACCGGCGGCCTCGGCGTGCTGATCCTCATGTGTCTCACCTCCGTGGCAGTCATCGGCTACTTCCTCACCAGCCCCAGCGGCGAAAGCACCTGGCGCCGCCGAGTCGCGCCGGCCTTGGCAAGCATCGCGCTGTGCGTTGTCCTGACGATGACCGTGGCGCAGTACGACGTCCTGCTCGGCGTCGAATCCGACTCGGTATGGCGGTGGATATTCCCCGGCGCGTACCTGGTCGTGTTCGCCGTGGGCGTCGCATGGGCGGCGATCCTGCGGGCCCGCCGCCCGGACGCATACGCCGCGATCGGCCTCGGCGCACACGCCGCGTCGATCGGCACCTCGGCACCGTCCGGATACGTCAAGGCATAACAGGAGGACAACAGTGACGAACACACGGCCCGCCGCGACGATCCGCGCGGCGACCCATACCGACCGGGATGCGGTCTTGGACCTGCTGGTCGACGCGTTCTTGGAAAGCCCTATCGGGGATTGGCTCATCCCCGACCTCCGCATCCGGCATCGGGTGTATATGGGCTACTTCGCGATCCACGTCGACCACGCGCTCGCGGACGGCAACATCGACATGACCACAGGCGGCGCCGCGTTGTGGTTCCCTCGCCTTGCCCCGATGGCCGGCCCGGAAGCCTACGACGCCCGACTCGCCGTCGCCTGCGGCGATTGGGTAGATCGATTTCGGCTTATCGATGAGCTCTTCGACCGGGAGCACCCAGCCACGCCCACACACCACTACCTGGCGTTCGTGGGTGTGCACCCTGCCTGGCAGGGGCTCGGTATCGGCAGCAGTCTGCTCGACCATTACCACGCTGAGCTCGACGCGCAAGGGCTCCCGGCCTATCTCGAGGCGAGTACCGAGCGAAGTCGGGATCTGTATTTGAGACAGGGGTATGTCCTGGCCGCGTCCGCGCCGATATCGCTGCCTGACGATGGACCGCCGGTCTGGCCCATGTGGCGCCCAGCTGTAGACGCTGGCACGCCGATCCGCCATTCGGAGTGCGAGTAGCCGGACCGTCTGGGTAGCCATCTGAGCCCTGCACCTGGACGGTCCGACGGCACCACCGCCAAGGGAAGGACACGCCCGGACTTGGACACTCCGGGCGGCGCGCAGCGTCTGCACATGAGATCTCCGAGGGTGTCCAGACGCTGCCCGCACCACCAACCCTACCCGGCACAACATGACCCAACTCCCGTTGCGCCGCCCCGACAGCGGCGCAGCAAGCTCGACGGACGCTGTCCCCCGCAAGCGCCGTCGAGCACCGCCTGGCCGGGCACAGCGCCCCAGCCGTCCGTGCCCGGCCAGGCCATCCACTGACCACAAAGGACGATAGGAGTCGCGCATGCGGGCAGGCAGGCTTGATGGGGCGCGGGCAGGACATCCCCGCCCCGATGCCCCGTCGCCGCTAGTCCGATGTGGCCGCGGTCAGGTCGATCTCAACGAGCTGGCCCGGGTAGCCGAGCGACGCCACGCCGAGCAGCGTACTGGCGGTGGTGAAGGCCGGACCCAACGGCGAGGTGTTGACCTGATGCCAGACGGCGGAGAGGACCGCGCTGTCCGGGCTCACCACATAGATGACCGATCGGACCACATCGGCGGGAGTTACGCCTGCCGCCTCCAGCACAGCAAGACAGTTCGTGATCACCTGATCTGTCTGGGCGGTGTAGTCCCCTGGTCCACCGACGATCGTGCCAGCGCGGTCGAGCGGGCACTGACCGGCTAGGTGCACGAGTCGACTCGCCGTCGAGATCGTCACGTGGCTGTAGCCAGCGGGATCGTGCACGGTCGAGGGGTTGATTTTCTCGATCATGAGGCCATTGTCGGGGATACGGCTGTCAACGCCAATTAGTTTCCGGTGGGGCAGCGAGTAGGCCTGCCTGCTGGCGGCCACGGCTCACCTAGCGATGGCCAGTCATTTGCGCGCCGACTCCTGGGGTCCCTCACGCACGGGCGACTGGTACGCCGATTTCGGTTTCAGGGTAGAATGGTTCCCGGCCGAAGCTACTTCTACGGATCGAGACGTTGCTCGTACGCGATGAGATCGTCGATGGCGTCTGCAAACGCCGCTCGAAGTCTCCGTACGAGCGCTCCCGAGGATGTGGTCCAGGAGGCCTGGCTGCGCCTGTCCCGCCAGGACTCGGCGACCATCCACAACCTCGCCAGCGGGCTGACCACGGTGGTCGGCCGGATCAAGCGTCGTACGGCGTTCAAAGGCGGCGATGCGTTGGCGGTCGCTCGCGGTGAACGTGAACCAGATCGGTGCCGGCGGCTTCTGATCGACCAGTCCGATGACGACGGCTCCGGCGGCGGCCACCGAGAAGATGACACGGGGCGCCTGCTCGACCGGTACGAACGACATTGGGTCGGGGCGAGTCGATAGAGCTCCTGTCCGGCCACCAGCAGCCGTGCACCGTCCGTGGTCGGGGCGGCTGCCACCTCGCTCCAGGATTGTCCCCGCATGGGGAGTTCGAGCCCGGAGAACCTGGTCTGCGGTGGGTTTGCGGCTGCGGGTGGCAGGTCCGGAGTGGACCAGGTGGTGCCGCCGTCGGTGGAGCGACGCATCCACGTGCCGCCGTCCCGGGTGCGGCCGACCAGATAGATGGTATATCCGTCCATTGTGTACACACGGACGGCGGTGTTGTTGTGGCCGGGCGTGGGCACCGCGGTCCAGGTGCGGCCTCGGTCGTGACTCGCGAACACGCCCCAGGACAGGTCCGGCCGTCCGACTCTGGAGACGACGATCGTGTCTCCGACGGCCACGACGTCGCAGGGAAGGGCGAACGCCGGCGACAAGCATGCGAGGCTACTGCTGCCCAGCGTCCTGCAGCGCCTCGACAAGGCCGAGGATGCGGCGAGCGCTCTGCAGCAGCAGGCGGCCACCGACGACCAGGATGTCCTCCTCGACGTTGCCGGCCAGCTGATACACCTCGGACATGAGGATGAGGCGGTCGAGATGCTTCGCCGGATAGCGGCTGGTGCCAACCCACAGACGCCGGCGAGGTTTGGGCACCTCCTTCGGCAGGCTGGTCAACCCGAGCAGGCCGAGGCGGTCCTTCGCCGGACGGCCGCCGAGGACCCGGACTCGCTCGTCGAACTGGCCCGTTGCTCGCCGAAACAAGGCGGACCGCTGAGGCGGAACAGCTGTTGCGCGGCGTTGCGCAGCCGACCGCGAATGTCCTATTGGCGCTGGCCGACGTGCTCGGCCAGGACGGGCGCCCGAGGAAGGCCGAACGGACGCTTCGCGACGCGTGCCTGGCGGGTGCGGACCTCATCGAACTCCAGCTCCACTTGGAAGAGACCGAGGCGGGCCAGTTGTGCCGCTACGGATTGGAGTCTGATGGGCGAACGGCAGCATCCTGGCGCGCTCCCGACCCGGCCCCGCGAGCCCGGCATCGCCGCCACCCGCCACGGCGTGGAGTGGATGCTCGGCTTGGTGTGAGATGCGGCCGTCTCCGAACGCACGCACAAGCCGCGATTCGCGCGCTACGCGGCGTGACGACCCATACTGACCTTGGCGAGCTGATCGGCCGCCGATCGCGCGGGCTGGGGATTCCACGCGCCGGTCACGCTGCGTCGAGTTAGCGCGCTCATGGCCCGTGAAGACGCGTCTGGACGCCGCCGCGCTGTGATCCAGGCCGGGCTCCGTCGTCCGAGCGTCGGCTGAGGCCCGTCGATCGGTGGCCGGGAGCAGGTTCCGGGCGTCGATCTCGGGCACGACGATGTGTGAGTTCGTGACCCGGTTGACGTCATAGGTTGTGGGCTCTGAGCTGCGGCGATGCGGTCGAGCCAGCGGAGTGAAAACGTATGGTTGCACTCATCGAGAAATTTGCTAGACACTCCAAATCGGATCTCGCGGACGGTCGGTGGACTGGGTTTCAGGGGGTGGCGCCTGGTCCCGGCGAGCCCGCTGGAGCCATGGGGTTGCTGTCCTCCGAGGATGGGTGGGGGACTTCAGATCCCGCCCAGCTGTCGTCGGGATTGATCTCGATCGTTGTCGGCGGTGTTCCGGTGCAGAGGCGTGGACCATGACGCGTGCAGAGCGGTCGATCCCGTCTGAAGGCGGCCGGACGATGAGACGACGACCTGGCTACAGCCTCGCCGACTACGCACCGTTAAGACGGCGTGACCAGGCGGCATTCGAATCTGTTGATGAGCGGATGGCGCGGTGAGCGATATCACGTACGACGGTCGGCTCGTCGGCTAGCCTCTGGATCGTGTCACTGGGCAATCTCCCGAGTGCTCCTGACTTCAAGTCGGTTGAGGCGTGGCTGGAGTTGGACGGGTCATCCGTGCTGGGGGGTCGGACGTGGCCGGGTGGCGTCTACCACCAAGGCGGCATTGAGCCATACCGCGTAACGTCCTGATTGCCGTATGTCGTCAGGTGGTGCGGGCGTGGTCGAAGTGCAGCAGGACGAGCGCCGCGGCGACGATGGTGCCGATCCGCCAGGGATTCAGGCTGACGTTGCGGAGTGCTTTGAAGGTCATCTTCAGCAGCGAGTTGCCGCGTTCGCCGATGGCGCGGATGCCCTTGTGGGCCGTGTTGAGCTGTTGCTGCTCGGTGGTCAGCGCGCCGTCTTTGGGTTTCTTGAACGCCACGGTGATGGTGTCGGACTCTCCTTGGTAGCTGAGGTCGCCGAGGGTGCGCAGGTCATCGGCGGCCGCGGTGAGGGCGGGCAGGATCTGGGTGTGGGTGCGCGGGGCTGTGGTGTCGTGCTCGCGGCCGGGCCGCACGTCGGAGGTCCAGATCGGCCAGCCGTCCGGCACCGTGATGACTTGGACGTTGCCGCCGTGGTTGGCGTGCTTGCCTGACCATCAGAGATCAACGCCGGGGGTTGGGCCGGAAGCAGCGCACCGGTCGGTCTCGATCAGCGTGCCGTCGATGTTGACGTGGCTGTAGCCGGCGGCCTTCGCGGCCAACAGCGCCCCGTGCAGGCTCGGGGTCCGGGCGGCGAGCACGTCGATGCCCTCGTGCAGATAGTCGTAGGCGGTGGACTTGCCGATCGCGCTATCCCGGGCCAACTGGCTCATACGGGTTCCGTCGAGGAACCAGCGGATCACCAGAATCGCCTGCTGGAAGCAGCTCAGCGAGCGGGTGCCGGCCCTGGTGCCGCGCCGCTGGCGTTCGCGGTGTAGCAGGCTTGCCACGAACAGCACGGTCTCCTCGCGCACGCTGAGCGTGGCGGTGTATGTGACACTCATCCTCGGCGCAGAACCCTTTGAAGTTGATCTGTGGAAGGACCACCTTCATGCCGGGGGTTTTGCGTCTTTTCCTTGCACCACAATGGACCTCGGCGTGTCACACCCACCGACGCCGCGGCTACTAACGGCTCCGCCGTCGTTACCCGGAATGGCACTACTGCTGTGTCCTTCAGGGCCGGTTCTGCTTGTGGGCAGGTGCGGTCAGCGTTTGAAGCTGGAGATGATCCGGCCGATCTTGCTCTGGCCGGGTGTCAGCCATTCGGCGATGTCGGTGACCACGGCCGGGTCGACGTGCTGCGGCGGCTCGTACTCGGCTGGTGTGGACGGGCCGGAGCCGGGGAAGAACAGGTGGTTGTCGGCGTCGTAGACACGGATCACGACGTCCGGGCTGTGGGCGAGCGCGGCCTGCCAGCCTGTGAGGTCATCGGCGACGGTCACTTGGTAGTCGCGGCCGCCTTGCAGGATGAGCATCGGCTTGCCGAGTGTCGCCGCGGTCGCGACCGGGTCGTCGCTGCGCAGGTCCAGCCAGTACGAGGCCGACCAGTTGAACGGCAGGTCCGCGGCCGGGGTCGTCGGCGACAGGTCGGGGCTGTCGACCAGCGCGGCCTGCCGTTTGAGCGTTTCCAGGGCGGCCGGGGGGATCGAGTCTGGGCTTAGCGAGGCGAGGTAGCGGGCGACGCGGAGGAGTGCGTGGTGCATCGGCTGCGTGTCCCCGGCCAGGATCACCATGCCGGCGACGGTCGCCTCGGCGGCGGCGACCCGAGGCGCGACTCTGCCGCCCATGCTGTGGCCAAGGACGAACACTCGCGCGGGATCCACGCCCGGCTGCCTTTGGAGCAGACGTACGGCGGCGACCGCGTGCGGCACGTATTCGTCGGTCACCGTGAAACCGGGCTCGGTGGCCACCTGGCTGTGGGTGAAGGTCACCTTGTCGAAGCGGGCCACCGCCACGCCGCGGCTGGCCAGCCCCCAGGCCAGGTCCTTGAGCGGCTTGTTGGCCCCGCTGGTCTCGTCCCGGTCGAAGGTCCCGCCGCCGGCGAGCAGCACCACACCGGGCCGAGGGCCGCGGCCGCGGGGCAGGGTCAGCGTGCCGGGTACGGTGAGGGGTCCGGAGCCGACGGTGACCTCTTGCTCAGTGAACCTTCTCGGGGCGGCATAGCCGGGTGGCTGCCAGGATGTGGTAGTCGGAGGCGCGAGCAGCAGGCCGTGCATCATGCCGGCGTCGTCGACCGTCATGACCATGATGAGCGCGCCACGCTCGCAGGTCACCGGGACGCTCACCTTGACCAGCCCCGGCTCTCCATCGAACGGCTCGCTCACCGGCTCCCCGACCTCCGTGACGGGCCCGATCCTGGAGATCTCCCCCACCCAACCGACCCGCACGGTCTCGGCGGACACCACTGCCCGCATACGTGGGGCGAACAATTGCTCCATCTCCGCGAAGCGCTCCTGCCGGGCCATTGCGACAACCGCCGCGGCGATCGCCGCCGGATCAGTTTCCGTCATCATCCGAGCACCATCCATTCTCGTAGTTTGCGAACGGTAGCATGGTGTGAGATCGTTCAGGTAGTGGACACCTTAGAGCTCCTGGCGCACCCGGTCCGGCTGCGGATCGTGCACGCGATGCGCGGCGGGCGGGCGCTCACTACCGCACAGCTGTGCGCGCGGCTGCCGGACGTCTCGAAGGCCATGGTTTACCGGCACGTCGACCTACTCACCGGCGGCGGAATCCTTGAAGTGGCCGACGAACGGCGAGTACGCGGCGCGGTCGAGCGCCACTACCGGCTGCGCCCGGATCAGGCGACTATCGACCCCGACACGGCCGCATCGCTGTCACCCGAAGATCACCGGCGCGGATTCGCCGCGGCGATGGCGGCCCTGATCGCCGAGTTCACCGCCTACCTCGACCGAGAAAACACCAACCCGGCCACCGACCCCGTCGGCTACCGGCAACATGCCATCTGGCTCAACGCTGACGAACTCACCGCCATGATCAGCGAACTGCGCGACGCGATCGCGCCCCGGCTGGCCAACCCACACACACCCGACCGCACCCGATATCTACTCAGCCCGATCCTCTTTCCCAGCGAAGAACCACCCGCAGACCCCAGCACCGGTTGAGACGCCACCTCCGGTCACAGCCTCCAGCCCGCCCAGCGCCGAAATTGATCTCTGAGATGACCACCTTCATACCAAAGGTGCTGCGACTTTCCCTGCACCACAACAGAATCGGCGGTCCAGGACAGCGACGGCAGGGATTACTCAACGTCACTGGTCGTTACTCGGAATGGCTCATTGACTTCGTGCGGTGTGCCCCTGTTGAAAGGCTTGGTGGAAATGACCCTGTTCGCAGCGGAGCCGAAGGAAGGGAGGTATCGCCTCGCCGGGACTAAGGACGACCTGTGCCACGCTGGCTACGTCTATCGCGCCGAGCCTGAGACCGGGCTCGTGTCAGTACTCGAGCCATCCAGCGGACATGTCAGATTCATCAACTCGCCGATCAACCATTGGCTGTGCTCGCTGCATTTGGTCGGCATGTGGTTCTCAAGCTCCACGGCGGTTCAGACTTGAGACGAGGACGAAGCGATGGAAGGCGTCGCACTCGCCGACCTGTTGCAACGGATCACGCATCTCGACCCACCGGCGCACGGCGACGTTGGCGATCACGAAACCCAGTTCTGGCCTGCGGTTCTCGACCGGTGGCTGTACTGACGACGACGGCGTCCCCTTCTGCTTGACGAGCGGATACCTGGCCGTGGGTGCGAGGGCTGTCACATCTCGTCATCTGGAGTCTCCGTCACCAACATCCGGCGGCGCCGTACCACGAGGACCGCCACAACGGCGAACGCTCCGGCGAGAGCGAGCCCCATGCCGATCCCGATGACGATTCGCGGACACCCCCTGCTCGGCGGCCAGTTGCCGCGTCGCCACTGGTGTGGACAGTAGGCGCGGCGACTCGCTCGGCGCCACAGTGCTCGCGCCAGGCGCCTCACCCGTGGCGACACCGGTCGCGCCAGGCCCGACCTGAACATCACCGACGCTCGTCGTGCCAGCACCGATCCCGCCGCCGCCACTGTTTCCACCGCCAGCCGCAACACCGGCCCCGCCGTTGTTTCCACCGCCGGCTTGGCCACCGGACTGGCCGCCACCCGAGCCGGGCGCCCCGGGCTGCCCGACATAACCGACGCATCCAGGAGCCGCGACATAGGCACCCCTGGCCACTTCGACATTGTTGGCTTTCACGATCACGGATTTGGCCGCATAAGGGGGTACGTAGAGCATAAACGATTCGTTGGGGCGGATCGCATAACTGGTCCGGTGGGAGTAGCCGTCGGCGCCCAGCACCTCGAACGTCGCCGTGCCGCCGGCCCGGTGGCTGTAGTCGCCATTTGCGTAGTTCACCAGCAACATGCCCGAGCACTGTGAGGCGAACGTGACGAGCGGGACCGGTTGGCAGGCCCCCAGTGCGAGTGTGCGGGTGGTGGTGAGGTTCTGCGATCCCGTGCCACGAAAATCGTCCCAGTGCACCGACATGCTCACGGTGACGCTGGTCGGTCCCGGACCGACGATGAAGCGCCCCGACGCCGTCGTCGTGCGGGTTCGCCCATCGCTGAGTGTCTCCTTGCCAAGGATCGATCCCACCGGGGTGATCGGGTATCCAACCACGGTCTGGTGCGGCGCGCTGATGGACAACGCCGTGACGATGCCCGTCTGCACCGCGACGTCCTGGCCGTTGACCTGGTCCACCGGGGGCCAGATGACAAACATGGCCGTACGCTGTCCGGCTGTTTCAGAGCAGGCGTAGTCGAAGTTCTGCCAGACCAGGTCGTCTACCGCAGAGGCTGGAGAGACGGTCAACACCGCGAAACCCGCGGTCACCGCGAGCACGACGACAGCACGAAGCCAGCGCATGGGCATGGTTTAATCCTCCGGCACTCAGGGACGCCTGATCGTACGTGCCAGGAGCGTGCCGCACTGACCGGGATGTCGGCGGACGGAACGGTGCGGATCACGCTGCCGCCGGTGCCGTAGGAGACCGCCTACTTCTCCAACACGGTGCGGTGCTATCGAGCGATGAGTAGATCTTCGGTGGGCAGGGTCTGGCAGGCCAGCCGCCATCCTGCGGCCAGTTCGTCTGTGCGACATCCCACGGGTGTCGGTCTCGTAGGCGCCGGAGACCACCCGCACCCGACAGGTACCGCACGCTCCCACCGCATGACTGTGGCAACGGGACATCCGCGGCGGTGGCGGCGTCGAGGACCGACTGCCCGGGCTGGGCGGCGAACGCTGAATCGCCGTCAGCCATGCAGATCGTGAACGTGGCGACTCCGGCCGCCGCGGCGGCGAGGGCGACGGCGTGCGCCCGCCGTTGTCCATCAGCTCGCTGCCGGCAGCGGTTGAGTGCGTCGTTGAGACCTGTTGGGCCAGGTTGCCGGCCATGCTCGGCGATCAGGTGCTGTAGAGCCCGTCCCACGGTTCTGTGAACCCGAGGCGGTCTGGGTACAACTCGACCCAGTCGCCTCTCTCAGCGTCAGACTCGTCAATCAAGCCGAACGTGACACCGTCATAGGCGACGCGAAACAGTTGGATGGCGATGCCGCCGTACTGCCGTTCGGGTAGCTGATCGAGCAGGCCAGCCAAGCGCGTGTCGGCCTGTTCACCAGGTGCACCGCGTAGATGCGGGGCGATGCCGACCAGCGAGATGTCAGACCGGCGGTGGCTGCCGTCGGCGTCGAATAGGTGTAGGTAGGCGTACCAGCGTATCCGTTCCCGGTCCGGGTCCGGCTCGTGGTCGTCATCGCGGTCCGCGCAGTGTATCCCCGCGTAGAACTGGCCGTCGGCGTATCGGCCCACCCTGTCGGTGTGACACCCCGGTTCGCGCGCTATCGGAACGAGATCAGGTGGAGACATTCCGGCGAGGATACCCTCCGGCAACTGCACTCATCTGTCGCTGAGCGGGCGCGCTGGATAGGCGTCCTCCTCTTCAAACGGCTCGTCACTCCACCGCCACCACGCCTCGCTGCCATCGATGTGGAGAAGAAGCTCAGGCAACCTCCTGGCCCGCCGGGTACCGAAGCGTCACGGCGTTCCGGACTGCCTCGTACGCGCGCTCCCAGGACTGACATCCTCATCGATACCATCGAGCAGCACCGGTCACAGCGGGTAAGCCGCGTCCGTGTCGCCCGATGTTTTCGAACTGCAGCAACCTGTTGCTGCAGTTCAACTCAGTCTCGTCCGTCTACTTCGGCCGCCGTCGACTTAACGTCCAGCCATGACCGAACCTCGAAATCCTGAGCTGGCCGCCATCCTCATCGAGATGGGCAAGGTCGACCAGGAGATGCGGCGCGCCCATACGGAAGACGGGGCACCGTGGGACAGTTCCATCGACGTAGCACACACAGACCGACTCAAGGGCATCATCACCAAACACGGTTGGCCGACCGTTTCACTCGTCGGCTGGGAAGCCTCCGACTGTGCATGGCTCATCGTCCAGCACGCGGCACACGATTTGCCGTTCATGAAGGAGGTGCTCACCACCTTGAAAACCCTGCCCGCGGACGAGGAGATCAGGGCAAGCAACATCGCCTTACTAGAAGACAGGCTACAGATGTTCGACGGTCAGCCCCAGCGGTACGGCACACAGTGGACCGGCACCGGGCCGACCATGAGGCCACACCCAATAGCCGACCTTGAAAGGCTCGACGAACACCGGGCTGCGGTCGGGCTAGGTCCGTGGGCTGAGTATGAGGCGCAGATCCGAGCAGGGCGTACGGCCGTTCGGCCGAGTCCCCCTGACCTTGCAGGGCGAAACTCCTCGATCACACAAGTGACAGTCGGCCGCCCGGTGGCGTCCTGATTTGTTTGATATGTAGGTGA
Source organism: uncultured Actinomycetota bacterium (assembly GCA_963742855.1). Taxonomy (GTDB): domain Bacteria; phylum Actinomycetota; class Actinomycetes; order Mycobacteriales; family Micromonosporaceae; genus CAVUNP01. The sequence goes on from CAVUNP010000010.1 coordinate 22,217, forward strand.
TCCGCGCGGCGCTCGCGCTCGCTGCGACCGGATTGCCTGTGTCTTGCCGGTCCGGCGGTTGCCGCTGTCGTCGTTCGGTGACCGATGCGCGCGGCTTGGCTGATTTACAGGTCGGCTTCGGCGAGGATGTCGTGCATTCGTTGGACCGGTAGCGTGGTGTTGGCGGCTGCGGCGTCGGCGACGTCAGGCTCGGGGTCGACCAGGAGTGGTCGAGAAGTTCGGGCTCCGCGTTGGGATGGCCGGCCGCCCCTTGCCGCAGCGATGACTCGGCCGCGGACGCCAGTTGTCGCAACGTGTCAATGGGCAGGTCGGGATCTCTGATGGCGACGTACCGCACGTATGGGTCTCGTTCGTCGACAAATGTTCGTAGGCGGTGGCGGGGAAGTTGGGGTGCTCGACGAGCCAAGGGCGGAGGCCCTCTCGTCAAGGTCGAGTTGGACACGCCGTAGAGCGTGAGATCTGAGCCAACTGCAGGGCGAGACAGGATGATCCATTCCCGTGACCTTGACGATCGCTGACACCCGAGGCATTCGGCCCGATGATGGTGTCATGAGTTCCTCACGCGGCGCCCGAGCCGACCAGCCGCGTCGGCGCGTGTTCACCGCGGAGTACAAGCTGCGGATGGTGGCCGAGTACGACCGGGCGACCGAGCCGGGCGAGCGCGGCGTTCTGCTGCGCCGGGAAGGGCTCTACCATTCCCACGTCATCGAGTGGCGCAAGGCCGCGACGCCGGCACGCTCGTGGCCCGCCGGACGGATGCTGAGCCGTTACAAGCCCAGCAGGACAAGCAGGATAATCAGTGGCCGGCTCCTGTTGGCCGGCGCCGGGGACGGCCCAGTGTCGAGCAGGCCGAGGTGGAGCGGCTGCGCAGGCAGAACGAGAAGCTCGCCAAGGATCTCGCCCGTACCCAGGCCGCGTTGGAGATCATGGGGAAAGCGCACGCGCTCTTGGAACTGTTCTCCGAGAGCGCGGAGGAGACGCGCGAGCCGGGGTCGAGCAGGTGATGGACGAGACGTTCGCCGAGCTTGTCGACACCGGGGTCGACAAGCGCCGGGCTTGCAAGCTGGTCGGCCGGCCCCGCTCGACGTACGACTGGCGCTGCCAGCCCAAGACCGTGACGGTGCGGGCGCCGAGGCCGCAGCCGGCCAACGCGCTCCAGGACGCCGAACGCGAGCGGATCCTGGCGATGCTGCGGGATCCGGCGTTCGTGGACAAGGCGCCGGCGCAGGTGTGGGCCCGCCTGCTCGACCAGGGCACATACCTGTGCAGCGTGTCCACAATGTACCGGATCCTGGCGAAAGCGGCGAAGTGCGCGAGCGCCGCCGCCAGGCCACCCACCCGAGCAAAGCCAAGCCCGAGCTCGTGGCACACGCCCCCGGGGAGATCTACTCCTGGGACATCACCAAGCTACGCGGACCGTTGCGCGGCGTCTGGTACGACCTCTACGTCATGATCGACATTTCAGTCGCTACGTGGTCGGGTGGCGGATCGAGGAAACCGAGACCGGCGAACCCGCCGCCGAGTTCATCGACGGCGTCATCCGCACCTACGGAAAGCCCAGAGCCGTGCACGCCGACCGCGGCACGTCCATGACCAGTAAGAACGTCGCCCAGCTCCTCGTGGACCTGGACGTGGCCCGAAGCCACTCCAGGCCCCACGTGAGCAACGACAACCCCTTCGTGCGACAGCGATGTCCTTGATGCGAGTGGACTCGCAGATTGGAGGCCGGTGATGTCGGCGGCGTAGTCCCAGGTGAGTGCTCGACTACCCGTCCCCGCCCTGACGTGCGTCGCTGGTAACGGCGGGGTGCGAAGCTCAGGGTTCAAGTCCAAGGGTCCCCGCGCCATTCGGGGACCACAGGTGAGGGGAAGACCGGACGGGCGAACGTGATTGAACCCCCGATGATGTCTCGTTATGTCGAGCCCTATGGATGGCGTGCTGTGCTGGGTTTCAGGACTAGCCGATGAGAAGCGGCAGGTGACGGCCGGAGAGTATGGACCGGCCGGGTGAGCACCACCGTCTCGGGACCAAGGGGGCGCCCACCCCGGTCGTATCTCGTGCAAGCGGAAGCGGAGAGCTTGACGCAGTCCAACAATCCTTTGTGGATGGTTGGTAGGTCGTCCGTGAGGACGGCTGATGCCTCGGCGGGAACAGGACGGCCCAAGAAGCCAACGCCGGCGGCCGAAAGGCAAACAGGAAACCGGGACAACGATCGGCCCCTCCAGGCCGGGTCCCGCATAACTGGCCGGATACGGGACGACGTGCCCGGACCTGAAAGGGTGCTGACGTGGTCGGGCGAGCTGGTGAAGACCGATGATCGTGGTCGCTGGAACCGAAGGCAAGTTGGACACGATGACGGCATTCGTTTTCACGGTAGCGATGGCGGACCTCGGAGTGAACGGACCGGATGACGAACCCCGGACTGGACCGCCGTTGACTGGCGCGCGGTTGAGGGTGAGGTACGGCGCCTACGGCAGCGAATCTTCAAGGCATCGCAGGCGGGCGACCTGAAGACGGTTCGCAACCTGCAGAAAGTCGATGTCCGCAGCCGCGCCAGACACGAGCTTCACAGCGTCCGGCAGGTCACGGGAGCGAAACGCCGGCCGCGCGACAGCAGGGATCGACGGGGAGGTCGCGTTGACTCCCCACGCCAGGGCCAAGCTGGTCACCCAGATCCACCGACCCGCGCAGCCGTGGCAGGCCCTGCCCGTCAGACGGGTGTATATCCCGAAGAGCAACGGAAAGCGGCGCGGTCTCGGCATCCCGACGGAGGCGGCATACTGCCGCATCGTCCAATGATCTTTTGGGTTTCGTTGTCGTCACGCATCCGTTCCATCCGCTGAACGGGCAGCGGCTCGAGGTCTTGTTCGTCAAGCGGCGTGGCGATGGCGTGGTGTTCGTGTGCTCGGGTGGGCTCAGTGGACAGATGACGCTGCCGCGGGCGTGGACCGACCGCGGTGACCCGCCGGCGTCGTATCGGCTTTCTGGCGGACGGGCTGGCTGCGCTCGACACGCTGGCAAGAATGGTGCGAAAAGGATGATTTGTGCACTATTCTTGTGTGTTGATGGAACACAAGACGAGCGACGCGAGTGGACTAACAGTGCGTCAGTTGCGAGCCGGCGTCGACGGCTGGCGGCTGGTCTGTCCGATGTGGAGGCGTTGCTGCGGGGAACGTTGGTGGCGCAGGGCCGCCGGTGCGGGAAGGAGAGCTGCCGATGCGCGAGCGGGGAGTTGCATGGGCCTTATACGTATTTGAGCGTGACGCGGCCGGGTGGTCGGCCGCGGATGGTTTACGTTCCGGCAGACCTGGCCCCGATGGTGGCTGGGCAGGTCGCAGCCGCGGTGCGGGTCGAACGCGATGCTGGCCGAGATTTCGGCGATCAACGCCGAGTTGTTGGCCAGGCGGGAAGTGTCGTAGGTCATGAATGGCGCCGTCCTGACTGGTCCCGCTCGGGCGGAGGCTGTGGCGGTGCTGGCCAACATGACGGCAGCGGCGCTGCGAGGTCGCGGTGAACGGGGAACACAAGATTACGGGCGGCCATCGCAGCCGGGCGGCGCTGGTCTATCTGCGGCAGTCGTCGATGGCGCAGGTCCGGGAGCACACCGAGGCCACGCTGCGCCAGTACGGTCTGGCCGACGAGGCGGTCCGGCTGGGTTGGGTCCGCTCGGACGTGGAGGTGATCGACACCGATCTGGGGTGTCAGGTCGGTGGGGCGTGGTCCGGGAAGGGTTCGACCATCTCGTGGTGCGGGTCTGCCGGGGCGAGGTCGGGGCGATTTTCGGGATCGAGATTTCCCGGCTGGCCCGCAGCAATGCCGATGTGGCCCGGTTGATGGAACTCGCCCGGATCACGGGAACGCTGCTGATCGATCCAGACGGTGTCTACGACCCGGCCGATGTCAACGACCGGATGTTGCTGGGGCTCAAGGGCACGATGGGCGAGGTCGAGTTGCATGTGATGGCGGGCCGGTTGCAGGAAGCCAAGCGTGCCGCTGCGTCACGCGGCGAGTTGCGCACCCCGCTGCCCGTCGGCTACGTCCACGACGAGGGTGGCGACGTGATCGTCGACCCGGATGCCGAGGTCCAGGCCGCGGTGGCTGACGTGTTCACCGCGTTCGCCGCGTCCGGGTCGGCCTACGGCGTGGTCGCCGTGTTCGCCGGACGTCGGTTCCCGCTGCGCGCCTATGGTGGTGTCTGGGCCGGCCAGCTGCGTTGGGGCCGGCTTACCCACGCCCGTGTGGCCGGCATTCTGAAGAATCCGGGCTACGCCGGCGCGTATGTGTTCGGTCGCTACTACTCTCGGCGCAGCGTCGACCCTGACGGCAAGGTGCACACGGCGATGGTCGCGCGGCCCCGCACCGAGTGGCCGGTCCTGATCAAGGATCATCACGAGGGATACATCACGTGGACCGACTACCTGGCCAATGAGGCGAAGTTGGCCGCTAACCGGACCAACACCGGGGCCAGGCCGCCACGCGAAGGCAACGTGTTGTGTCAAGGGATCATCCACTGTGGAAGCTGTGGCAAACCGATGCGTACCAACTATCACAGCGACCAGCGGCCCTCCTACGAGTGCAGCTCCCGCGCCGACCGGCTGACGACGCCGACCTGCCGGTCGGTGGTCGCCGCGACCGTCGACGACGCGGTCGCCGCGACGCTGCTGCACGCGCTCACCCCCGAACAGGTCACCCTCGCGTTGTCGGCCGCGGACGAGGTCGCCGGCCGGCGCCAACGGGTCAACCGGGCCGCGGAACTCGCAGTGGAACGCGCCCGCTACGAATCAGACCGGGCCGAACGAGCCTTCCACGCCTGCGAACCGGAGAACCGCCTCGTCGCCCGCAGCCTGGAAGCCCGATCGGAAACCAAACTCGCCGAAGTCGCCGAGGCGCAGGCAGCCCTTCATACCGCGCACGAAGCATTGCCGCCGCTGCCTGACCGCGCCGACCTGGAGAACCTCGCCGCGAACCTACCCGACCTGTGGCACGCGGCGACCACCAGCAACAAAGACCGCAAACGGCTGCTCCGTACCCTGATCGCCGACGTCGCCGTGCTACCCGCCACCAACCGCGACCAGGTACGCATCGGCATCCGCTGGCACACCGGCGCCACCGATGAGCTGTCCGTGACCCGTGTCATGCACCCCGGCACCGCGAAGAAGACCCTCACACCGGCCGTTGACGTGATCAGACAACTCGGCCCGAGGATGAGCAACCACGACCTCGTCGAGCACCTCAACACCACAGGCCTGCGCACCGGTCACGGCCGTCTCTTCGACATCGCCGCGGTCCAGTGGGTCCGCCACGCCTACAAGATCCCACCGCCGAACCCATACGCTCCCGGAGAGATCAGCGTCGCCGAAGCCGCCGCACGGCTGGGTTGCAGCTCGGCGTCGTCTACTACTGGATCGAGACCGCACAACTCGACACCCGCCGAGGACCCGGCAATCGGCTGTGCATCACCTGGACTCCAACCATCGAGGCAGACTGCCGCCGCCGCATCATCGAGTCCGGCCACCTCAACCCCACCGCCCGACGCACCAAGCCACGAGCGAGACGAAACCGGGAAGCGCTTGTGCCCTAACGCATTCCGACACTGCTGATCGTACTGGCAGCATCCAAAGAGGACGATTCTTCCCGACAACACGCCGAGCATCCCCAGACACGACTGCAGGAGGGGCAATATGAAACAACCGTCCCGACCGTCGGCGACAGGATCGCGCAGACCGTGGTCGCGCGCCGGTTGGAGGCGGTGGCGGAGCCCAAGTTCCACCCGGACTCCTACGGCTACCGGCCCGGCCGCTCGGCCCTGGACGCGGTGGCGGCATGCCGGCAACGCAGCTGGAAGGCGGACTGGGTGGTCGATTTGGACATCCAGAAGTTCTTCGACAGCGTGCCATGGGACCTGGTCGTCAAGGCGGTCGAGGCCAACACCGACCTTCCGTGGGTGGTGCTCTACGTCGAGCGGTGGCTACAAGCGCCGCTGCGACTACCCGACGGGACCCTGCAAGAGTGGGACCGAGGAACCCCACAGGGATCTTCGGCCTCGCCAATCCTGGCTAACCTGTTCCTGCACTACGCGTTCGACCTGTGGATGGCCCGGACATTCCCGACCATCGCTTTCGAGCGTTACGTGGACGACGTGGTGGTGCACTGCGTCAGCAAGGCCCAGACCATCATGGTGGCCCGGGCGATCGGGGACCAGGTCGCGGTCAGACGAACGTAGCCGCCGTCGGTGATCCTCCACTGAGGTGTACCGTGCCAGAACCTGCACACTGGGTGTGAGCTGGCGTTTCGTGGCTGTCGTTCAGGATCGTGTTGATGGTGTTCGTTTGCTGCACCTGGCCACGGTTCGGGTGTTCGGCTGGTTGCCTCAGGTCGCGCGGGCCGAGTCCGCGATGCTTGCCGAGCTTGTTGGTTTTGCGCCACGAGGTCGCTGTTTGCGTCGTCAGGTTGGACGGCCGCGCCTGTCGTGGCCGGACCGGGCAGTGTTGTCAGCTCTGGTCCGCGCCTTGCCCGCGAGCTGTGGAGGCAGCGGATCGTCACGCCTGCCACTCTGCTGCGCTGGCACCGCCGGTTGGTTGCCCGGCGATGGACCTATGCGAACCGGCCGGGCCGCCCGCGTATCAGCGACGAGGTCCGTCATCTCGTGCTTCGCCTGGCTCGAGAGAATCCCGGCTGGGGTGGTGATCCCAACCGGGTCGCTGCCGTGGCGCTGACACATCAGTGCACGACCCGCTGCACCGCTATATTCCCCACTCGTCGAAGGGAGACCCGTGCCCCCTGCCGATCACGCGTTCAACTCCGTCCCGCCGCGCTTTACACCCACCATCAACGAGGCGAGACCGTGCACCGCTTCCGATCCGGAATCGATCCACGGGGAGCTCATGCCTCGACGTTGCGCATGGCGCGCCCGCCCGATAAAGCACCATTAGCACATTGCTGTGCGTGACTCGAGGGGCACGGGTTTGAAGCGTGGGGGTCCGATTTGGTCGGTGACGGAAACGCGTCGAGCCGCTCGACAACTACGAACGTGCGCCGGGCGGCGCAATCCCAGCATCGCGCGCACGGGCGACGGCGGCGGCCCGGGTCGGCACCGCCAGCTTGACCAGGATGCCGGCGACATAGTTGCGGACGGTCTTCTCCGACAGGCTGAGAGCGTCGCCGATGGCGTGGTTGCCCAGCCCGGCCGCCACGAGGGCGAGCACTTCTCGCTCCCGCGGCGTCAGCTCGGGAAACGGCTCGGCTGCAGCCGGGCGACCGGAGAGCATGCCGCGCACCAGTTCGCCGACGCGAGCGCCGTAGACGGTGCCACCTGCGGCGACCGCGAGGATGGCGCGAACGATCTCCTCGCGATCCGAACCCTTGAGCAGGTACCCCCGCGCGCCGGCCCGCACCGCCGCCCGGATTGCGCGTTCGTCGTCGTGCATGGTGAGCAACAGAACAGGCAGGTCAGGGTAGGACCGGGCGAGCTCAGCCGTGACCATGACGCCGTCAACGCCCGGCATCGCCAGGTCCGTCAGGACCACATCCACGGCGTGGGCGCCAGGCTCCCCGCGTAGAAGAGCCAGAAGCTCTTCACCATCGGCCGCCTCGCCGACGATCTCGACCTCGGGCACGCCGGCCAGCGCGGCGGTCAGCCCGAAGCGGAACATCGGGTGGTCGTCAGCCACGACCACCCGCACCGGACTGCTCACGTTGTCACCCGCTGCTGCAGCGGCACGATGAGGCGTACCGTCGTGCCCGTACGGTTCGTGCACACGTGGTCGGTTCGCGTACCTGTGAAGACCTCGAAGCTGCCGCCGACGGACGTGGCCCGCCGCCGCATGCTGGCGAGCCCGACACCGGCGACGACATCCGGCGGGATGCCGCAGCCGTCGTCGACGACCTCGAGCACCAGGCCCCCGGCGTCGCCGTGCACGCGCACACGCACCAGCCTCGCGCCCGAGTGGCGGAGTGCGTTGGTGGTGGCCTCCAGGGCGACTCGGTAGGTCGCGTCCTCGACGGCGGCCGGGAGCTCCGGCAGGTCGATCACCTGGACGTCAACCGCGGGCGGCCCGGGATGGTGACCAAAGGCCTGCTGCAGCGCCGGCGCGAGTCCGTGGCGCTGGACGCGGTCGGGCCGCAGATCGTCAAGGATGCGGCGCACCTCGTGCACCGAGCGGTCGATCTCTGCTCGAACTACGGCGATAAGCGATCGAATTTGATCGATGTCGCCAACGGCTGCGGCGTCGTCGATGGCCCGCAGTCCGAGACCCACACCGGTCAGAGATGGACCGAGTCCATCGTGGACGTCGTGGCGCAACTGGTTCCGCTCCTCCCCGCGGACAGCCACGACGCGGTCGCGTTGCCGTTCCAGCTCGCCAGCAACATCGACAGCATGCAATGCGACAGCGGCCTGCGGGGCGAGCGCCTGCAGCAGACGTATGTCGACCGGCCGGTAGCGTTCGCCGGGCGTGCGTGGCCCTACTACCAACACCCCGACGTCCAGACCACCGACCCTCAGCGGAATCCGTATGGTCGCCGGGTCGTCGTCGACCGTTCCGGCACGTCCGGCGAGCGTGCCGTCCGGACGCTCGACTTGCACACCGCGTCCGCGGACCGCATCGCGCATGCTCCCGGCGAGCTGGTCCGCGACCGACGTCGCCGATGCGCCGGCGACGACGGTGCCGAGCGCGGCGACGGTGGCAAGCGGATCGTGCGGACCGCCATAAAGGAGGCGATCCACCCAACCCTGCACGACGCTGCGCAGAGGCAGCAGCCCGACCGCGACCAGTGCCGCCGCCACAACCGGCGGCACTACCTCGCCGCCGACCCGGGTGCCCGCCCATGTCGCGAGGGCGTAGACCGCCACCACCCAGGCCGTGAGCGTGCCGTAGACCAGGCCGCGGTGCAGCACGATCTCGATGCCGAGCAACCGGTAGCGCAGGATGCCAACGGCGATCGCGACCGGCAGCAGCATCATCAGCGGAGTCGTGACCCACATCGCCACGACCGCCTCTGAGCCGCCCAGGGCGGCGATCACGCCCAGCGGCAGGACCACGGCGACCAGGAGCAGCACGAGCTGAGCCCGTTCGGGAGAGGTTGCCCGGGCAATCCGCACGAGGCACAGCACCCAGCCGAGCACTGCGGCGACCGCATAGACGCCGAACGGCGTCCACTCCAGCCAGGTCGCCTGCGCCGCCTGTCCTTCGTCGAAAGGCCAACGCCAGCCCGCGACCCGCGACATCAGCCACTGCAGCAACTGCCCAGCCGAGGCGGCGACCACTGTCGCGGCGAGCGGCCACCACCGGCGTGATGGCAACTGCCCCGACGGATAGAGCAGCGGCAACAGGCCGTACATCAGAAAGATCCCGGTTCCGGCGACGACGGTCAGTCCGAGACCGACGGCAGAGGTGCCGATGACACCACCCCGGATGAGCGCCTCTTCGGCGATGCTGACCTGGGTCAGCGCTCCTTGGGCGAGCAGAAGCCAGCCCAACACATGGCGGGGCCGTCGCGAGGCGACCGCGAATCCGGCGAGCGCCCACGTGAAGGCAATGACGTCCATCGTTGCCTGCAGCACCACCGGGTACTGCGGACCTTGGGCCACGACGTCGGTAATGAGGGCGACAACGGTGGCGCCGATGGCGACCACCAGCAGGGAGACGGCGGCCGTGAGGCGGGCTGGCATGACAACAGTGTCTGCCAGAGGCGCCTGAGCTGAGCAGTGATCCATGTCCCACGTCGGCTGGGCAAGTTGCCCGGCCGGCCGGGACGGCATCCCCTGCCCGGCGGCGGCCCGGTCCGGCGAGCCTTCTCGCAGGGCTGACGTGCCCGCATTACCCAAGGAGGTTCTTGTGACCGTATCCGCTGCCGCCACCGTCGAACCCGCCGCCGTGGCGCGGCCGCGCCGGCATGTGCTGTTCCGCGTCATCTGCCTGACCGAGGCGCTGGTCTATCTCGTGCTCTTCGGCGTGTGGAAGAGCTGGCTCACGCCGTGGGTCGTCTTCACCGACTCGAGCGACCACGGCTGGATCCGCACCCCCGAGCTGCACCGCTGGGCCGACTCGGCCGCGGCCGCGTTCTACTTGGCTACCATCGCCGCGCTGGTGATCCTCGCGCTGCGACCGACGAACCGGACCGGACTCACCGCGTGGGTCCTCGCGGTCGTCTCCGCGAGCGCGGCAATGTCCGTGGTCAGCATCCTGCTGCAGCAGCACTCCGGGCTCGCGGCGTCCCTCCTCAGCGGACTGATCACACTCGTCGCCCTGGCCGGCCCGCTGCTCGCCGCGGCGCCACACCGTGCGGCGGTGCTGCGGGGCGGCCGAGGCGACGCCACCGGGCCGGGCGCCGGCCCGCGCACCGCACTCGGGGCGGGAGTGTTGGTGGGTGCCGCTGTGGCGCTTGCGGGGGTTCTATGGCGGGTAACCGGAGGCGTGCTAGAAAACGCGCGCGAGGACGACGTGGTCAGTTTCGTCCTGCTGGGCGTCGCCATCGCACTCGGCTGCGCTCTGGCGCGACTCGGACGCGAGGGCTGGCGACCCCTGGCCCGGATCACCGCCGGCCTGGGGGTCTACGCCGCAGTCGGTGCTGTCTCGCTGCTGCTCACATAGCGCGATGACTCCGTCTCATTGATCGCTACCGGCATACCGGCCCGCAGGGCTCATCTGCGGGCCACCCGCCGGCAGGGCAGCGCCCACCTCCCGACGCACCGCCCTCTGGCGCAACGTCCCAGAATCTTTCGGCCAACGGCTCCGCTTCCGCGTCCTCGATGACCGCGCCCTCGATACGCCGCATCGCCCCGCCGCATCCACACCCTCTACACAAGACAGGCTCATGCCGTCGTAGTCAATCACCTAATGCGTCGATGAGTCGGTGCGCCGTCGCCACCGCGTCCGCCTTCGCCGGCGAAAGGAGCCGGGCGCATCCGTACGGCGAGCGCCTGTTCCGCCCGACGGCGCGGTAGCGGCTCACGTTGAAGGTGGGCGAGCTGGGGACGAAGTGCTGCGGTCTCAGAGCCGAAAGCCACGATGAGATGCCCGGTGGCACTCCACCGCAGCGCGCCGATCGGCCAGGGAAACACGGCCGTGGCCTGCCCTGCGGCCTTGGCTGTCCAGACTCTGAGGCTGCCGTCGTGGCCACCCGAGACGACGATGGCGCTGTCGTCCTGCCTGATGAACGTGACCGCCGACGCCGGGCCGTCGTGGCCGCCGGACGGGTGTCCGAACTGCTTGCCGGTGTGCAGGTCCCACAGGCGCACCATGCCGTCGTCGGCGGCGCTGGCGATGACCAGCCGGCCGTCGAGGATGCCGACGGCGACCGCCCGGACCGGCCCGGCGTCGGCGGTCAGCGGGCGGCTGAGCGCAGCCCCGGAGAGGTTCCATCGACGGACGGTCCCGTCCTCGCTGCCGGACACGACGACCGGGTCACGGCCGGCGCTGACCGCCGCCGACGTCACCGGCCCGGCATGCCCGACCAGCACGGCACGCTCGGTATGCCGGCGCAGATCCCACACCCGCACCGTGCCGTCCTCCCCTGTCGACACCGCGAACTCGTCCGGGCCGTGCTGGCAGAGCACTACGTCGAGGATCTGGCCATCATGTCCCGTCAGCGGCTCCGGTCGGGGCTGGCGGCCGGCGCCGTCGACACCCCAGAGGCGCAGCGATCCAGCGGAGTCCCCGGTGATCGCCACCGGGTCGCCGTCGAGGCTGCCGATAGCGGCGGCCCGGATCGTGCGGTCGGGCTGCATGCGGATCGCGAACGGCGCGCTGTCGCGCCCGGTCGCCGCGTCGCGGACTTGCCGGCCCGGTGAGCGGGGGCAGTCCGGGACGGTCAGCACGACCGGCCCGTCCCGGCCCGGACCGGCAGCCAAGGCCACGACGGGCACTTTCCCGGCCGGCGTCCAGGTGCTGCGGGCGCCGGTGTCCAGATCCCAGAGCCCGACCTCGGCGGTGTGCCGGGTGCTGGCCAGCGCGACCGGACGGCCACGGGCCTCGGTGGCGGCGAGCGCCCAGATCGGCTTGCCGTCCGGGATGAGCGGCGGGCCGGACTGCCGGCGGGTTGCAAGGTCCCAGCACCGGACCGTGCCGTCCTGGCCGGCCGTGACGGCTGTGGGCCGTCCGCGCTGGTGGATGATGTGCAGCGCCCACACTCGTCCGGTGTGGCCGGCCAATGGCTGCCCCACCGGTTGTTTGGTGTGCAGGTCCCACAGCCGGATCGGCCCCTCGGCGCCGGCGGTCACCGCGACCGGGCGCCGCTGGACCCGGGTGACGGCCAGCACGGCCAGCTCATCCGGCGGACCGGTCATCGGGGTGCCGATCGGGGCGCCGGTACGCAGGTCCCATACGCGGACCGTGCCGTCCTCGCCGGTCGAGACGGCGGCCGGGGTGTCACCGAGGGTGGCCACTGCGACCGCGTAGACGGGGCCGCTATGTCCGGTCAGGCGTAGGCCGTGGATGGGTTTGCGCCGGTGGAGGTCCCAGACGTGCACGGCGCCTTCGCCGCCCATGACGGCCACGGTCCGCTGGCCGGCCTTGCCGAACGTCACCGCGTTCAGCCGTTTCGGCAGGCACCGTTCCTGCCGGCCGGTCAGCACGTCCCACAGGCTGCCGCCGTCGAATCCGACGGTGGCCACCACCAGGCGACCGTGGGCGCTGCCGATGGCGATCGCGGTGTAGTCGTGGCCGATCCGTTCCGGGAAGAGCGTCGGCTTGCCGATGGGCAGGCCGGCACCCAAGTCCCAGACCCGGACCGTGCCGTCGTCGTAGCTGATCGCGGCGACCGGGCCGCCGTTCCAGACGCCGGTGGCGATTGTGGCCGCTTCCCCGGTCGTGTTGAGCCACGCTGTTTGGAAGCCCCGATTGGCTTGGAAGCCAGCGGTCCAGGCAATCTGCCACGGGTCAGCGGGCGTTGGACGTGCTTTGCTGCCTTGGCGGGCGGCGTGCAGGTCGATGAGCCAGCGGCGGGTCGCCGCGCTCGCCTGCCCGAACACCTCGGGCGATGACCGGCAGGCGATCTCGTAGCACCGGGCGATGAAATCGGCGTCGTCGTCGAGGGTTCGTTGCTCCACGAGCTGTTGGGCCATGGGCAGGAGCGTGTCCGGGTCGGCTGCGGCTACGAGGTCGGCGTCGGCCAGCAGCGCACGGGCAACAGCGGCGGTGTCGACGGGGCGTCCTCCCGGCGGCAGCGTGTCGCCGGGAGCCTGCGTGCGCGCGCCTGCGCTGCCGTCATCCATAGACCCTCCGGCGACCAGGGTCGCACGCGGGCGACACCAGCAGCCATACGGGCTTCCGACCGGCCGACCGGCCGGTGTGCCTCCGTCGACGTCGGAGGAATGCACATCTTGACCCGGCCAATAGCCGAAAGGATCGTGGCCCGGACCTTCTTCGCGACGTTGACCGCCGCCCAACGCAACACCGTGGCCGAAAACGGCACGGACGTCTCGTTGCAGCCGGGAAGCGCGTCTTCACGGAGGAGGTCGCTGACCACTTCTGGCTGATCGAAGAGGGCAGCGTCGCTCTGGACATGCGTGTACCAGGCCGCGAGGGCCAGGTTCTGCAGACGCTGTCTGCGGCCACTCGGCCCGTGCCATGGTGTACATCAGAAGGCCCGGCTTGGCGAGGACTCCTGGCTCTTGTCCAGCGAGGCTGGCACCGATGCAGGCGAGGACGAAGGTCGCCGGGCCCTCGGGCGGCAGCGGGGACACCCAGTACGTCTGGTCGACACCGATGAGCGTGCATCGGCCGGACCGCAGCGGGCCGGTCTCGTCGCCGCCAAAGGTGAGGGCTACGATCTGCGGGGCCGCGACGAAAAGCACCGCTAGAACAGCCGAGAACACCTCACCGACCGCGGCGAGGACGCGGGTCAGGCGTTGAACTCGGACGCACCGCACACGCGTGGCCCACGCAATGCAAACCGGCCGCGGCGCCTGCCGACTTTGCCGAGATCCATTCGCCAACTCCTTGTCGGCTCAGCGCCGCGAGCAGTTGGTCGAGCGCCGTAAACTTCCTGATCAAACACGCAGACGAGGCCGAGCTACACCTTCGCAGATCCGTGTTCGCCCGAACTGAATTGGCTGGTACAAGATCCCTAACCTAACGAGGCCCCGGGTTACGGTGCTACTGGACTCGAGAGGGGGCCGAGCTCCACATCGAGCTCGGCCGTGACCAGGACTGACGGGTTGCTGAGCCCGAGTTCGCGAACTGCGCGTTACCCCTGCTGAGCGATTTGGATTAGGTTCCCGCAGGTGTCGTCGAAGACCGCGGTCGTCACCGGTCCCAGCTGGGTTGGCGGCTGGGTGAATTCGACGCCGAGCTGGGTCAATCGCTCGTATTCTTTCTGGATGTCGGTGACGGCAAAGGATGTAAACGGAATCCCGTCGGCGACGAGGGCGGTTTTGTAGACCTTGGAAGCCGGATGGCCATCTGGTTCGAGCAGCAGCTCAACACCGTCCGGGAACTCTGGCGACACCACAGTCAGCCAGCTTGCGCCTCCTCCGAGCGGGACCTCACGTCCCCTCCGGCCAATACTCACGTTTCGGCGGCAACGGAATCCAACTGTACGTTCTGCAACGGCCATATTCCAGGCGGTGCCGCAGAGCTGAGTCGCCCTGTGGTGAGGTGGGTTCGGTGCCAGGCCAGGATTCCAGCCCAGTGCCGCTTGGCCATGGCGACAAGTCCTTGATGGGTTGTAGGCGGCTGCGCCCGGATCACATGGGTTGCACGTGTGGCTTGCTCAAGCTAGGACAGTTAGGATCGCCTTCATGGCCCAGGACCCCGACGACAAGCGCGCCGTGTGTACCGGACCCAGATCCAACGCCCGCCACCGCCGCCTTCCCTCACCCCGATCGAACCACGGAGCCCGCCGACCACACCGGCCACAACGCCTCGTCGCCCCCTTACGGGGACGGACATGAACCACGACCAGCTGACCATCGACCTCGAAGTCGACCTCCTCCACCACCGTACGTTCCATGCCCAGCAGCAGTTCGAATAGACTCGTAGTACGCACGCCGTTCTCCTTGGCTTTGGCGACTGACCTAGACAGCCAGAAACCTAGCCAGAGAACGGCGTGTGTCCGTAGTGACCTCGCTTACGCTGCGCTACCCACCCACGGAAGTGTCAGGGGAGCCCTTTTTCTTTGTATCCACCGAGATCGCCGGATCGCCCGTGCGTAGGTAGGCCCGGGCCATGTCGTTGATGTAGGTGAACTGGGCGTCGCGGTCGGGATGCTGGTTGCCTTCCTTGGTCTTGAACGTGGCCTGCAACCGGAAGCCGAGCTGACGCACCAGGACAGCCGTGGTCGTGGCGCTCACCTGGTAACCGAGCCGGGCCAGGCCCCGGGCCAGGTTGACCGCCGAACTGGTGGTCCAGCGCAGCAGCGACATCGGATCCCCGATCGCATGCGGGTCGATCAGCGCCTCCAGCGCCTCCAGAATGCCCGGCTGCGCCCGCTTGACCGACGGGCGGCCCGCGCCCGCCGCCCTCACCCGACCGTCATCGACGACGCCCTCACGGACCTCCTTCGCACCCTTGGACACGGTGTTGACCGACACCCCAGCCAGCCGGGCCACCAGCCGGATCCCACCCCAGCCGATCGCCTCGGCCTCTGCACCAAGAAGAAGCCGCCACTGCCGCTCGTTGAGCTGCGACCGCATCCGGGCCAGCTTCTCCGCCAGCGCCTTCTCATCCACCCAACCACGATACGAAACACCCATCGCGCCAGGGTCACGCCAATCACGCCCAGCGCCGCCGCGACGCGTCGTAGCACAAGATCTCAACCATGTAACAGTTTAGATCTAGACCCGCGCATCAGACACAGTGGAATCACCACCATGCAATTCGCGCGTGCCCCCTAAGTGAGTGACTACGCATCGGCATTGTCCCCTGGTGTTTGTTCCCGGGCGCCCAGGCTGCCGGCCGGCTCCGCGAAGATCCGATCCATGACCAGAGCGCCCGTGAGCAGCACCGGAGCTGGTGGCGGTAGACCTTCTCCGTGACGATCGTGCCGGCGTGGCCGACCAGGTCCGCGATTTCCTCCAGTGAGACGCCGTGGGCAGACATGATCGAGACGAAGCTGTGCCGGAGCTCCCGGGGTGTCCAGTCGTCCGGGTCGAGTCCGGCCCGTTTGATCACCCGTCGGAACGAACGCCGGACGTTCGCCGCGTCCAGTGCGGTCCCGACCGAGGTGGTGAAGACAAGCCCGGTATCGACCCAGCTCGCTCCGGCCCGTAGTCGCTGGGCCTGCTGCTTCTCCCTCCGGCGCCGTAGGGCACGTACACCGAGCTGGGCCAGGGCCAGGGTCCGGCGGGACTTCTTGGTCTTGGTGTCGCCACCGTCCCGGACCTCGTCGAAGTGGTTGGCGATCGCGTCCTTGCCCCGGCCATTGATGATGAGCGCGTCGGTCAGGCCAGCGTCCCGAGCCTCCTCGATCAAGTACTGGATGACCGGGTTGTCGATGAGGTGGAGCAATTCCTTCGGAACGGCCTCGGTCGCGGGCAGAAGTCGCGTGGCCCGCGCACCGGCGGGCAGCACCGCCTTTCGGGGGCGGCGACCGGCGGGGGCGGCCGGGCTAGGCACGTTGTTCAAGCTGGATCCTCCCAATCATCATGTCCACAAAGGCGAGCGTTTCGCGGCGGCGCCGGAAAGGGTGGTACGGCGAGCGCCCGGCACCTCCGCGTCGGATGCGCAGGGCTTCCACGATAACTGGCCTCCACTGTGGATCCATGACGGTCAGTGCGTATTCGCCGGCGCCTTCCTTCGACGTGACGTCGCCGGTGGCGAGCGTGAAGGCAAGACGGGAGATGCCCAGCACTCCCCAGACCGTGGCCCAGGATCCTAGGGCCTGTAGGCCCGCGACCGACAACTGCGAACCGTGGCGACGTAGCCACGGCTGCCAGTAAGTGCTCACATTCGAGTGTGTCCACTCGGCCAGCACCGGGTCGACGTTCCAGACGTCGAGCGTGGCCAGACTCGGCCCCCGTACGACGACGGCACATCGGCTGAGGGTATGCCACGTGATCGGGTCCAGACCGATCCGGCTGCCGGTCATGAAGCGGTGCTGCTGGACTGCGGTGGTCGGACCGGCCTGCGCGGGGTCGCCTGCGATGTCCTTCCTCGTCAGATAGATCCCGTCAAAGAACGGGCGCCGCACCTCCCGACTCAACGTGGCATGCACGCGTCCGAGCGCTCGCAGTTGTTCGGTGGTGAGCGGAGCGTCGATCAAGGAGACGAAGTCGATGTCGCTCATGGACTCCCGGAACTCGCCGAGAGCCACCGAGCCGACGACGTAGACACCGGTAACGAGGCCGGGGGCCGTCGAGTCCAACAGTCGCAGATAGCGGTCCGCGACGCTTCTGACAGTCCCAGGCAGGACGGCTTCCATACCGGCGGGCTCCAATCTTCCGATTCAGGGTGAGGTGTAGGCGCGTTCCTGCGTTGTATACAGGTCGTGATAGGAGCCGCGGCGGGGCGACAAGCTCGTCATGCGAGCCACGTTCGATGATGTGCCCGTCCTTTATGACGAGAATCAGATCCGCCATACGGATGGTGGAGAATCGGTGTGACACCACGAGGGTGATGGTGCCGTGTTCGGCTGCGAGGCGTCTGGCCAGACGTTCCTGCCGTGTGAAGACGGCCATCTCGGCTGCGCCGTCGAGCGATGCGGTCGGTTCGTCAAGAACGACGAGGAGCGGCGAGCGAGGCATGGCGGCGCGCGCGAGTGCGACCTTCTGCCACCGGCCCTCCGACAATTCGTGATCAGCATTGAACAATGATCCCAGCCGGGCATCCAATCCGCCGGGTATCCGCGCCACCAGACCAGAGGCATCGGCATCGTCGAGCGCGCCACGGATGCGCCGCTCATCGTGCAGAGCGCCAAGGTCGCCGATGCCCACCGCCTCACGGAGCGGGACCTGGTAGCGCTGGAAATCCTGGAAGGCCGCGCTGGTCCGGGCTCGCCAACCGGTGGTGTCGGTCGTCGCGAGGGGCTGTCCATCCACCAGGATCTGGCCACTGGTAGGCCGGTGGAGTTTCGTCAAAAGTTTCACGAGGGTCGACTTGCCGCAGCCGTGGCAAACATTCAGGTCTCGCGTGGAAACCTGGTGAGTAGTGGATGCTTGATGGTGGTGCTGTTATGCGGTGGTGGGGAGGGTGGGCATCCAGGGGTGGCCGAGGAGTGCGTCGCGGATGGCTTGCAGGACCGCGATTCCGTGTTTGGCGGCGGTGGAGGTGGAGCCGGCGATGCGGTAGCGGTAGGTGGTGACGGTTTCGGACTGTAGTCGGCCGGAAATTTTCTGTTGGGTTTTGGAGGGGCGTAGATCGCGTTCGGCGTTGTTGGAGGTTGGTGGTACGCGGAGGTCGTGGGCGAAACGCAGTACGTCGGCTTCGCGGTCGCGGAGCACTTCGAGCAGGGGCCGGAACTCGTATTGCTTGACCCGGCGGCCGGGGATACCGGAATGTCTTTGAGGCCGACGAGTACGCCGTTGCGGAATCTGTTGACCCACTTGGTTTTGATGTGTTCGTCGATGGTGTCGAGGCCGGCGTCGCGGGCGGTGTTGCCGGCGTGGATCAGGTCGCGTAGCGCGTCGGCGATCTGGATAGGCCAGTGCTCGTCGGGGTGTGCCTCGGCCACATCCGCTAAATCTCTGAGCAGGTGGGCGGTACACAGTTGGTGTATCAGGTCGTCGAGGCCGCGCTCGACGCGGAGCTTGTTGAGTTCCGTGTTGTCGTAGACGGTGTATCGGTCGTAGACCACGATACCGGTCAGCTCGGGCAGCAGGAACGCTTTGAACGTGTCGAGACTGCGGTCGCCGAGCATGTAACACGTGTACATCTGTGTGCACGCGACCAGGAGCTGCTTACGCATCCGTTTCGTGCCGACGCGCAGCGGTGTCTCGTCGAGGCACACGGCGTAGGCCAGGGTGACCAAAGTGCGGATACGCTGGTCGACCTCACTCAACGCGGTGAAGGTCCGCTTGAGCATGCCGTGCACAAACCCGGGCGACACGGCGGCTCCCGTCAACGCCTCGATCAGTTGGGCGCAGCGTTGCACCGGGATGGCGTGTACCACCATGAGGAACACGCAAAGGCTTTGCAGGTTCACGCCGTACGAGACCGGCGCGTCGGCCAATCCCTCCGGCCGGGGCGCCACATACTCAGCGCCGCAGCCGCAGCGCACCCGGTGCCGGTCATGCTGAAACACCCGCACCGTGACCTGCGGAATGTCGTGCTCCTGATGCGAGAGGGCTACCCCCAGATCCGTCGCTGTGGCCAGATCCGCACCGCAGCCACAGGCCCCCCGCGGGTAGTGCGGCAACGTCTCGTTCGGGTTTTCGGTCCACGCCAGATGTGCCCCCGGCGCGCCACGCTGCTTACCCTGCTTACGTTTCACGCCTGTCTTACCGCGCTCGGGCTTCTCCACCGGCGGGGTACGCCCAAGCAAATCGTCCGTCGAGGGAGGCATTGACGAGTTCCCCGAGTTGCGCGACAACCGTCGTTCCAACTCCGCGATCCGCCGCGACTGCCGTTCGATCGTCTCCGCCTGCGCCGCCACCAACGCCCGAAGCTCCTCAATCACACCAGCCTGAGACGCCACCAACGCGAGCAACTCCTCGCGCGACAACGCATCCGACTCAGCCACCACCCCACTGTCCACACCAGACAGACACAGATCAACTCAACACGCCCCCAAGAGACGTGAATGTTTACCAGCCGTGAGCTCCGACCAACGCCACCATAGCGCCCGCGGGGAGGTGAACGCTGACCGGGCCGAGTGCTGTTCGGTCCTGCTCGGGATATCGGAAAACGACGTCCCTCAACTCAATACCGCCGGTCAGGCGGGTCGGCGGCGGCTGTGCGATACCGGCTGGTTCCCGCTCCAGCCAGTACGCCCGCAACCAGCGGTAGGAAATGCAGCGCCGAGCGTCCGGCGACAACCCGCGTGAGGACGTAGACCGCCCGATCAAAGTAGCCTCTGAGCTGCCCGGCCAACGCGAGCACCATGATGAGTTCACCGATCGTGTTTCGTCCCGCCACCACCGCGATCGCGACGAGTAGCAGAGCGGTGGCATAGCCGGCGACGAACACCGCGGATCCGGCGAAGGTGTAGAGGGCGAGCCGGGTTCGTGCCTGGGCCTCCACGGTGGTCGCGGTCGTCCAGGCCCGGTCGGTCAGGGTTTGCAGCGTTGGGCCCGAACCGTAGACCCTGATCTCCTTGCCGGCGTCCGCCTCGGTGAGCACGGCGTGGAGGTCACGTTCGAACTGTTCCAGGGTGGTGTTCTCCGCGCGGTCCGCACCTCGGGCGGTCCAGGCCGCGCTACACAGCGCGCTGCCAAACAGCAGGCAACGGTCGGCATCCCCGGGGTCGCGGTCGACGTACTGGCGGATATCGGTCAGCCGCCGCTGGCCGGCATTGCCGAGAACCTCGACGTAGAGTTCGCGGCGGTCCGCATCAGCATGACTCCGCCGAGGAGGTCCAGCGCGGGTTGCACCTCGCCCCGCACCAAGCCCCACAGGGCGACTTCCAGTGCGGGATCCGACCAGGCTAGGTCGAACGTGTGGACGGCGTCGTCAACCATGTGGACCTCCAGAAGGGAATGCAGTCTCTCATGCATCGGTCAGATGCATCCCACCGGCAGGGTTGATCAACGCCGGCTCCGACGGGCAGTATGTCGACGTGACCGCGCCCCTGTTCACTCGCGATGCCGTTGCGTTGCGCCTCCTCGCGAGACCGCGTTGGCAGCGCCGGGTCCTGGCCTGGGCCGTTCCGATGGCCGCGCTCGTTCTGACCGGAATGCACGCCGGGTCCGTCGGACCTACGATTTGTACCGTGCAGGCCCCGTGCCGGCCTGACCCGCTCAGTGCCGTCTACATAGGACTCCTGGGCTCGGCCGCCATCGCTGGCCTCGTCTACCCGCGGCTCGCTACCTGGTTCGCCGGCGGGTTCTTCATCTCCATGATCGGTTCCGAGCGGCTGCTGGGAGCGGAGCTCGTTTCACCGGCTTGGCTCTACCTAGTCGATCTGGCTTTCGTCGGCCTGTGTGCGCTGCTGGCCGGCGTCAGCCGGGACCGGCGGCCGACAGATCGGGCGATGCAGTTCCTGACTGGCGTAGAACGCCGGCGACCCCCTGCAGCCGTCGATCTTCCGCGCCCGGGCCAAGGCTGGCGCCTGGTCGGCGGGCTTCTGGTGCTGCCGGTCGCCGCCTGCGTGGTGTGGGGTTGGTACGCCCAACGGCAGGCAGACACGCAGCAAGAGGCCGCGAGGAGGGTTGTTGCGGAGGTGATCGCCCACCCGGATGAGTTCACGGTCCAGGTGCGCCTCGCTGGCGAGACGGACACGATTGGCGTGTTCGATGCGCGCAACTATCCGGTGGGCGGGCAGATGGAACTCCTCGTCGATGGCCATGGCCTGCGCCAGCCGGTCAGCGAACCGTACGATGCCACCGGGTGGTACTGCCTCGGCATCCTGCTCGCGGGCCTGGCGGCGGCACTGCGGGCACGTGGTGTCCAGCAGGGCTACGGGCCCCGGCGACTGTTCGACGAGGCACAGCCCGTCACTGAGGTGTCTGTGTTGCCCGGTATCGGCATCGTCGGCGTGTACGCGGGCGATGCCAGGCCTGGTGAGCCGGCGGTCTTCGAGATCCGTACCCATTCGGTGGTAACGCACGAAGACGATGAGGACCGGATCCAGATGACCGCCCTCGAACCCCGTCTGCAACCCGCTTCTCTGTACGGAATCCCGACCCCCGGCCACTGGTGCACGGTGGTGGTCGACGGAGAGCCGCTGGTGCCGACTCGTCCACTCTCGTCAAAGCGTGTCACGGCACCCCCGTACGGCTATGGCGTGCTGGACGAGATGAGTGGCATTAGCGGCGGGCCAGACCCGACCGGCGAGGCGACGGCGCAGTCCCCGCCCCGCATCAGCGACCTGCAGCTTCGTGCCGAGGAGGTCGAGACGCTGCGTGCGGTCGACCGCGAGGCGACCCCGCACCAGGTCCGCTTCCACGTACGCAGCCCGGTCGGCGGCTACATGACCGCAGCCACGGCGCCCGCCGCCGTCTTCTCCGCTGTCCGGCTGTTTCCGGCCATGTCGTTCGCCGTGGCTATGCTCATTGCCGGTGCGCTACTCGCGCTATCGTGCGTCTTCGCCTGGCGGTTCCTCATGCGTCCGCGGATAGCCTGGAACGGCCGGGGACTTGCTGTCGTCGGCGGGTTCGGCGAGAAGCGCGTCGAATGGAACATGGTCAAGGACATCCAGCACGACCGCGACAGCGTGACGATCCACACCGGATACGGGGGACTGGTTGTCGGCGCCGGCCCGATGCTCTGGGTCTTCGGCCGCCGCGACCGCAGTGCATTGGAACTTTCCAACGCCTTGCGGCACGCGAGAAACGCGGCGCGCACCGAAGGTACTGGGCCGACCATGCCGCTCGCGGCCGTCGTTGGACCTGTACTAGAGAGCTCGGTCGACGGCTTGCCCCATCTCGACCGACCACGCGCGCCGATCGGGCTATGGGCTCTCTGGCTTGTCTGCACTCCGCTGCTCGCCTGGCTCCTACAGCTCTACTCCGCCAGCTGAACGCGTCGAGGCGTCGGGTGAGCTGAGCGCCCGCATAGGGGCAGCGTTCATTGACCGGCGTGTTGCCGGTTACGGGTTCATCGACCTTTGTGGACGGACGGCGCTATTGTCGTTGTCGTGGGGTGACGGTGTCGATGGGGAATGCTTCGCCTCGGTTGACGAATTCTTGGAGCATCTTTCGTTGTTGGTCGGTGAGTTCGTGGCCGAAGCTGACCGGGTGTGCTTGTCCGTGTGGTGTGGATCCAGACGAGTCCGAAGTCGGTGCGATACAACCGGTATCCGTTGTGTTTGATCACATGATGTCGTCTGCACAGCGGGCATAAGTTGTCTTCGTGGGTGACGCCGCCGTCGTCCCAGGCGAGGACGTGGTCGATGTCGCATTGGCGTGCGGGTCGTCGGCATCCTGGTGCGCGGCAGTATTTGTCCCGCGCCCGGACGTATGATTTCTGGGCTGCGGTGGGTCGGTAGCGTAGGCGTCCTTCGTGGATGACGCGGCCTTGGTCGGTGAGGACGAACCGCCAGTTCGGTACGTCCTGAAGTCCGTCGGCGACCTGCCGGGCGATGTCGGCCACGACAGGTCCGAAACCGTCCAACTCACCGGGGTGGTCGTTCAAACACAGCAGCGTCTCGAGGTCGATGGTGAGGTGGACACTGCCTTTACGCGGTCCGGGGTTGACCGCACCCGCACCGCCCTCGTTGGCGGGGATGGTCGGGTCCGCCCCGGCAAGCAGGTCAAGGAACACGTCGGCCCGGATCTGTTGCGTTGATCGCCTCCGGCGAAGTTGCGCGGCGGTGCGCCGGTCACACTGGTCGAACGGGGTTCCGCCCGGGTCTCCGGCGCGGATGGTGGCGGTGGCGGTGGCGTTGAGGAAGTCCATCGCGGCGGCGACCTTGTCGGTGGGCAGGTAGCGGCCGACGATCGTCGAGGTGCCGTTGCGGTAGTCGGTGACGGACACGTTGCTGGCCGCCAGCTTAGGCCAGCGGCCAAGTGCAACTACGGCCAGTGCGGAGCGTCTCTTCAGCCGCCATGCGATCACCGACACAAAAATCCACAATGGATGGCGACTCTTCGAATCGCCACTACATCAAGCACTTCGGGGCGTTGGCGAGCGGTCCGAGCCCTGCGGCTATCCGGCGGCAACACGGGCGGCGTGGTAGACGTCGGCGGGTAGTGGATGGTCGAGGTGCCACTGGATGCGCATGGGTCGTTCGCCGGTGTGGCTGAGGTAGCGCATAGTGCCAACGTAAAGGTAGGGCGGGGCGCCTAGGTCGCCGTTGGCCTCTTTCGTTTCGCGGAGGAAGAGGTTCGGTCTTGACCAGGGTGACGAAGAAGATGTCCGCATTCTCGTCTTTGACCCAGCGGACACCTTCGCGCACGGCGCCGGGGTTGGTGATGCCGAAGGCGGCGCAGGCCTCGTCGCGGCGATAGCGGGCGTGGACCGACAGCGGGATGGACGTAGCAACCGACAATGGCCGAGCGACCGGTGTATGCGTGCGTGCAGAACATCGATGACTTGGCGCAGTTCGTCGCATCGGGCGGGGTCGCCCTGGAGCCTGCGTAGGCGTTCCGGGAACTCACCGGGCTCGGTGCCCCACATGTTTAGGTGGAGCATCGTGGCTTCGCGATTGGGCGCGAGCGGTTGACCGTCGGCGATGCGGCGGAGGTGGGCAAGCCGGCCCTGGTCGTCGACATGGAGGATGCGGGCGATGGCTTTGGTGAGCTCTTGGTCATGGGGTCCGGCCGGGCTTGGATCGAGGCCGGCGTCGCGGCGCAATCCGGCCCAGCCGCCGTGGGATGCATTGCGGTAGAGGTCGTCTAGCTCGATTCCGGTCTCGGCAAGGAAGTCAGCGAGCGTGGTGGTGTGGTCGAGGTGCCTGAGTTCGGTGGCGAGTTCCCGTCGTCGAATGGTGATGCTTCGGCGGAGGTTGTCGGGAACGACCTGTTTGGCGACACGGTCGAGTTGGATGTGGCATCCGGTCGGCAGGGTCGGGAAGTCCTGTTCGACGTCGCGAGCGAGGCCACGGCGGGTAGCTCCGGTCAGGGCGCGATGCCGCAGGTCGAACCGGAACTGGGCGTGCTGCGCGCCGATGAAGTCCAGTACCACGAGGCATGCCTTGCCGTCAGCCCGGCGCAGGCCACGCCCAAGCTGCTGGAGAAGGATGGTGGCGCTCTGGGTGGGGCGTAGCAGCAGAATCGTGTCAACCGGTGGTAGGTCGACACCTTCGTTGAAGAGGTCCATTGTGGAAGAGAATCCGCAGGTGTCCATTCCGGAAGGCGGCGATGGCCGTGGCTCTGCTGGCGCCGTCGCTGGTGGAGGTGATGGCAGCGGCGGCGACGCCAGCGCTGTTGGACCGGGTGCTCTGGTGTCATATATCCAAAGTGACGTCGTGCGCAGAATGGGGGAGAGCACTTCGATGGGGTCTGGAAGGTGCTCAACTACGTGCGGGGCCGGCGGCAGCGAGAGGTTGGTCTCCTGACTGCCGTCGGCGCCCACGAACAATGGCCGAAGCATTGCTAGGAGCGCGCGAGCCCGCCGAGGCCGCGCCACATCTGACGAACGAAAGACATCAGCCCTGACGGCCCGCCATCAGTCTTGCCGCCCTTGGTGCCCTTGCCGTGGGTACCGTCACCTGGGTTGCTCTTCGTGGACATTTGCCGCTCCTCACGTCGTTAGATCTACAACCGTGATACTGACACGCAGCCCATTGCCATAACCAGACCACGGTGGACCCCCACGCTGAAACGGTGATTCCGGCGGGGACCGACGGCTTTATTTCAGGTGCTCCGGACTGGCGCGGTCCTCAGGTGGCGTCTGCCAAGGCCACCGAGGCATAGCGCTCCCACTTGTACATCAGGTCGTTGCGGTTGATGACGATGAGCTGACATTCTTTGACTTCGGCCTGTACCGGAGCGGCGGCAATCGCGTTGACGGCGGCGGACAACGGTGCGGCTGGTCCATCGCGGTTGATGTACGCAAGGCTCATGTGGGGCAGGAACGGCTCCGCGGCTTCTGGAACCCTTGTCGGGCCCCAGACTTCGGCGATCGCTTCACGAAGTGCCAGACGCAGCTCGCTGACTGGATCGGGGGGCCGGACGTTGATCTGCACTGCCTCGGCATCGACGTACGGTGAGCCGATCGTAAGGACGAAGGGTCTGAGGTTCGCGCAACGCCGCCGTGCTGCTTCGACGATGTTGTCGACGTCGCCCTGGTCGACCTCGTCGATGAACCCGACGCCCTGCATCGTGAGGTGCAGCCATTGTGAAGGAATTCGATCGGTCTCCTCGGTGGCATCGAGGAGTTCCCGATAGCTTTGAGCCAGATCTACCACGGCCGGCTGGTCAGCGAAGGTCAAGTGCCAGGTATAGAAGCGTCGGCCGATGCCCCATCCTGGGCGCCAGTACCAATGGTTGCGTACTCGGTTGAGACCTTCGTTGTCCACGCGTAACTCTCCATATGTAGGCATACTAGTACGGCAGCTCGTGCCCGGCGGTGCGAGCACAGAAGTCGCCGATGGACTCCAGCAGCGACGTCGCCGCTGACGCCGAGCGTAGTTGGGGCTTGATGGAGATGGCGCGCTCGACGTTGAGCATGCGCTGCGCGACCGGCCCCAGCCGTTGCGACGACGGCGTGACGAGATCCGGCGCCAACAGGTGAGCGGCCTCGTCAATCTCGCCGGTCTCGATGCGAGCGAGCGCGGCGGAGATCCGCGTCTGGGCCAGGGTGCCGTACGCCGGTGGCGGGCCGGGGGCCGCGGCCAAGCGCAGTGCCTCGTCGGCGGCGTCTGCGGCTGCCTTCGCGTCGCCGACCTTGATGAGAACGGTACTTTCGCCCGCAGCCGTTTGCGGATGTCGGCATCGATGCACAGATCGAGCCAGTTCTGGAAGGCGTTGGCAGCGGTCGTCTCATCGGCCTCCAGATCAAGTCTGGACCCTCCATGTTCTCGGAGACGCTGCCCCGCGACGGCGGTTGGGGCTACCTCACCCCGCCTGGTGGTGCGTGGCACGTCCGGCCCTCCGACGTAAGGTCGACGGTGCTCGCGCTTGACGTTGAGAGTTACCGCGTGTGCAGGTCCCGGAGGCGCACCGAACCGTCTTCTTCGAAAACCCATTCGTGGCCGAAGCACACCGGCTCGTCCAATCGGGCCAGTTCGGTGCCGGACGGGTCGGTCGCCACCGCGCCCGACCCGTGGCACTGGTTCGGACCGATGAGTTGCTGGTACGACCGCGCGGGCACGGTGACCTCGCGCAACCGCTCGTTGGACGGCAGGTCAGCCAGGTCGAGGATCCGTATGGTCACCGCCTCCGCCCGATGGTTGTTGACGCTGAAGCCCGGGTTGGTATGGTCGCCGAGCTGGCAGGACGCGCCGCCGGCGAGCACCATGACCGCGAGCATCGTGGCGGCGCCAGGTCGCGCCCCGAAACGGCGGAGGCCAGAGGCCATCTCATCCCTCCTACATGTACCAGAGGCAGTAATCGTGCCGCTTGACGGACTGGATCGCACGGGCGTTGCCGGCCGGATTCAGTCCACTCCCGTCGATGGCGAACACCTGAGTCTCCGGGAGAACGGTCGGGTCGTAGCCACCGCCCGGGTTGAACAGCATGTATACCTGGGCGTTGCTCGCCGCAACGGCGTTCAGAACGGTCTGCACGTCAGGACCCGTTCCGAAGTAGAGCGTGAACGTCACCGAGCCGAGCGAAGCGATCCGGCCAAGGTCCAGCTCGAACAGGCCACCGTCGTCGATACCGCCCAGTGGCGACTGGTGGTCGGCGAAGAAGCCCTCCTTGCCGCAATACGTGTGCGCCGCCGCGGGGTCGGGGTTCGCCCAGCCGTCATTGCTGCTGTACCGCAGGTAGGGCGTCGACCCATGCGCCGGAATATTAGCGATCGTCAGGGACCGGTCGGCGGCACCGATGATGGCGAACACCAGTGAGCGGCGGTACAGGAGTGGACCGCTCATCACGGTGGTGGTGTTCTGCACGGTCACGTCCACCCGGAACAGGTATGGACTTTCGGCCGAGTATGTATGAGTGATCTTCAATGGTCTGGGCGCCTGCGGGGGACCATAGCCGATGTACGCCGACGCGCTGATCTGGGTCGGAGTTACCGTGAAGTCACTGGGCTGCACATTGCGGACACCGCCGCCATAGCTCTGCCGGTACCACCCGGTGATCCCGGACGGGTCGCCCAGGCCCCCAACTGTCGCAGGGGCAGCCCCAGTCGAGCGACAGGTCCGGCCGGCTGTTGAGATGCAGGCCGACGGGATCCCATTCCGGCAATGAATAGCTATTCTCGTACACCTGGGGCCCGCTCTTGATCGTGCCCCACGAGTTCACCCGATGCTGGCCTGGCTGGTTGTCAGGTAGCCACCCGTGGTGGTGAGGTGCGCCTCCCAGGCGACCCGGTAGTCGAGGTCGAGGTAGCCCGGTGGTCGAGTATCGACGATCACCACCTGCGGATGCGTGGCGTCAGCGTCGGAGAGTTCGGGAGCGTTGGAGAGTTCGGGTAACGACGGTCCTCCGGGTGAGCCGACGGATATCTCATGGGCCCCGGAGCCGGCCGTGACAGCGGCCTGCCGGCCCGCCATCGTCAGGCGAACCGGGCTGTGTTTCGGCGCCACGGTGCCGTCGTCGCGTCGGGCGAGGGTCAGGTCGATCGACTGCCAGCGGCCTTGGGCATCACGGAACCGGATCGGCGCGGCCGATGACTCGACCTTCCACGACCCGTCCGTCTGGGCAAGAGTACGTGAGGTCGGCGTCGTCAAACCGGTCACCACGACTTCACGGTTGGACTGCCGCAGTCTTGAGCGCCAAGACTACATCGGGGGCAGCCAGCGGGCTGTCCGGTTGGGTGGGCCGTGTCCGCAACGAGGCCGGCACCTGGGTCAACAACGGCGCGGCCACGAGCAGAACCACGACCGAGGCGACCCGTGACCTTCGACGGCTGCGCGCCAAACCTTCCAACACTGGCAAATCGCGCAAACCCAGCCATGGCAGCCTCCCCCGCAAAGACCAATGACTACAGGAGACTCCCATATTTCAATGGGTAAGGCAACGATTGCTTGTCAGCCGCCCTGGGTTAATGATGAGGGGTCGGTTGACGCGGTGGAATCCACCGCCCGCGCTCAGGGCCCCGGCAAAGTCGCGCGGCTTGCGGCGGGTCGATGGTCGTATTGGTCTGATGTCTAGTTGGCGGTCTTGATATTGAACGTGGCGGGGTTTGGTCGGCGTGTCGTGTGTGGATGAAAGGCGGAACTCTCGTAGGTAGGGATTGCTGAAGTCTCTGTCCGACGGGAGTTCCTGTGTCGCAGTCTGCCATGACGTCGTTGATCCGCCGCGCCGAGGATGCCGGCGAGGGTGGTCGGGCAGGTCGGTCTGGTGGCGCGGACCTGCTGTCGTTTCTGGGCGCGCTCACCGATCCGCGTGAGCGGCGTGGCATCCGGCATGGGATCGCGCCGCTTGTGGCGGTGGCGGCATCGGCGGTGCTGGCCGGCGCTCGTTCGTTCACGGCGATCGGTGAGTGGGTAGCCGATGCCTCACAGGAGGTGCTGGCCGCCCTGGGGATCCGCCTCAACTGCCGGCGGGGTCGGCGGGCGGCGCCGGACGAGGCTACGCTGCGGCGGGCGTTGCGCAGTGTCGACGCCGACGAGGTGGACCGGCTCTTCGCCGCGTTCGTGGCCGCCCGGCGAGCGAGGCCCGAGCGGGACGACGGCACGCTGGCGGCGGTGGCGTTGGACGGCAAGACCGTTCGTGGGGCCCGCATCCATGCCGACCCCGACAGCCGCGCACCGCACCTGGTCCCAGTAGTCACCCACGGCGACGGGGTCGTGCTGGGCCAGGTGCAGGTCGATGAGAAGTCCAACGAGATCACCGCCGTGCAGCCGCTCTTGACCGAGGTGAACCTGGCCGGGTTTTCGTCACGGCCGATGCCATGCACACCCAGACCGCGTTCGCCGACTGGCTGGTCACGGTCAAGCAGGCGCACCAGCCCGGCTCACCACGCTCACCCGCGAGCACTGGACGATCGAGAACCGGCTCCATCACGTGCGGGACGTGACCTGGGGCGAGGACCACAGCCAGGTTCGTACCGGCAACGCCCCACGAGTCATGGCCGGCCTGCGCAACCCCGCCACCAGCGTCCTCCGCCAAACCGGCGCCGACAACATCGCGAAATCCGTACGAAAAACAACGCCCGCAGCTACAGCCGACCCCTGAAACTGTTCGGCATCAACACAATCACGACCGAATGAGGCAGTCGCGCGACTTTGCCGGGGCCCTGCGCCCGCGCTCACGGCAGGGCGGCGCTGAGCGTAAGTCAACGCATCGATGCCATTGCGTGCACCCTGGGTGCACGGGACCACGTAAGGCGATCGAATTTTGCGAACATTTGCCGGACAAGGTGGAGATTGACCGCAGCGCAAAGGCGACCAAACCCGAGCAAGCGCTCAAGCGATACGGATTCAAACCCAGTATCGCCCACCAGCTCAGAGGCCATTTCCGATCGATGGATGCGCCCTCTGGTCGTCTCTGAGGGACTAAGTGACTACGCATCTGCTGTCATGCATTGTGCGAGTTCGTTGAGCCAGCATCGGTACGATGTCGCGGCATTGCGTTTCGTCGATTCTGTAGGCGTCGGCGAAGATCCGCAGACGGGAACCGGCGTTGGATCGTCGCCATAGGGGTTCGCCGAGAGAGGGATGAAGCCATGGATGGCGTAGGCGATTACGGCGACAAGTTGCACGTGAGCACGAACGTTCGACGATGGGAAGGTGCCGTCGAACGTTCGTGCCCAGGTGGCGACTGACTTCCGCGGCCCATGCCGCGGCGTCTGGCGGACGCCTGACTGTGTGGCCCCGGTCGGCGAGGTCACGCCGTCCGGGTCACCGGTCACATTTCGGAAGCGCGTCGCCGGGCCAGTAGCAGGACTGTTCCGCCGAACACGAGCAGGGCTGAGCCGGTCACTGCCAAGAAGGGGGCCGGCCCGTGGCCGCCACCGCCGGGGCCAGTTACTGGCAGGGTGGGTGTGAGAGTGGGTATGCCCGTCGGCGTGCCCCTCGGCGTACCGGTCGGTGTTCCCGTCGGAGTGCCCGTCGGAGTTCCGGTGGGTGTTGCGGTCGGTGTCCCGGTCCCTGTCGGCCCGGCGCACACGGGCTCGGTGATGACGTTGGTATCGAGGGTGACGGCCCCGGTCCGGGCCAAAGCCCGGCCCTGGAGGGTCGCGCCGGTGGTCATGGTGATGGAGGCCAGCGCCATGATGTTGCCGATGAACGAGGTGCCGGTGCCCAACGTTGCCGAGCTACCGACCTGCCAGAACACGTTGCACGGCGAGGAACCGTTGATGAAGATTACGCTGCTGTTCGAGGCAGTGATCAAGGTGGAAGAGATCTGGAAGATAAAGACGGACTGGGGGTTGGACTGGGCATCGAGAGTCAACTGTCCGGTTAGCTGTGCGGCCCCGATTCGGTATACACCCGGGGTGAGGGTGCTGCCGCCGAGTTCCGCCGGGAGACTGGTGAACGGGGTTCGTCCGGCGGCGTCGTTGTATGCGGCGGTCAGGTCGAGTTGAGCCTGCGCGGCGACGGCGTCGCCGAGATGGGTCGTTCCGCCCACCACCACCGGCGGGGTGCCCGGTGCGGTGTTGCCCGGCGAAACGCCGAGATCCTGGGCCACGAAGGTCGGCCCCGTGTTGGTGGTCGTCGAGGCGGCCAGTACCGAGAAATTGGCCGCAGTGGCAAGATTCACCGGCGCCTCGGCAGCCTTCGCGACATCGCCGCTGAAGATCAGCACGCTGACGGCCACGGTGACCCCCGCCGCGAGCGACGCCACAGCAGCGATGACGGAGCGTCTGCGATAGAGCTGGGGATTGATGGTCATGAAGCCTCCTGTCGACCCCGCAGAAGCGTGGGTGTGCACCTTCGAAGTTGTCGTGAGTTGATTTCACCCAATCACGCAAACGTCGCAGAAGTGCCCGAAATCTAATGGCATATCGCCCATCGGTCTTTGGGTGGCTCACTCGCTCGGGAAGGTGCTGCGCCGGGAGTACTCGCCCCGTCCGGGCTGAGCGTTGCAGTGCAGGCGGACGCTCTGGCCTCGCCACCAGCGGTGTGGCTGCGGCGGAGTCAGTCCTCGCTTCACGATCCGCGTCAGACGCCGAATCTGGGCCGGCATCATGGACACGCTTGCGCCGCTGGGAGCTGATCGCGACCTGGAATACCGACTACGGTGCGGTCGCGATCACCGTGGCGGTCCGGCCCGGCGAGCTCGGGGCCCGCGACCGGCTCGCGCTGGCAGCCACGCTGTCGGACCTGCGTTGCTACACCCATCCCGTCAGTGCAGCCGACAGCGTGGAGGTCAACTCGGAGGGCTGGCGGCGCCAGCAGACTCGTGAACGTTTCCCGCCCAGTTGCTGTACATGTGCGGCGGCCAAACCTGCCGTCCGACAACGGTCCGCTGGTGGTGTCGTGCGACCCGGTGCAGGAATCCGCCCATCGGGTGTGGCTAGCGGTGCACGCTGCGGCAGCTGGCTGCTGTCGACATTCTTGGGACGGTACCGCCCGGATCTGGGACAGCTCCGGACGCAGCCGCGCCGCGGTGCGCCATTCGGACCCCCTCCTGTCCGGTGTGACCGCCCTCAACGATCGGGTATTGCTGGCGACGAGCCTGGATGGCTCACTGCGGTCATGGCGCATCCGCGATGGCGTCCTCCTCGACACCTGGCCGCTCGGTCGGGGCGCGCTGCACAACTGCGCGGTATCACCCAACCGCGACTACGTCGCCGTAACCAGTCTCGACGACGTCCCCAACTCGACCCATCCCGAACGCGACGCACACGACCGGCCGATCGAGCTGACCGAGGGGGTCCTGGTCGAGGACGGCATCGCCCCGCCGCCGCTGACCAGCCGAGACCTTCGCCATCTGCACGCCACGGCCCTGTCCGGGCTGGGTCGGGTATTCACCGCTGAGCGGGACCCCGCGGACGCGAACCCCGCACCCGTCCTCGACTGGGCGACGTGGACGACCCTTTCTGATCATCGATGACCGACAGTCATCGATGCTAACGGGATTGTTGATACTGCATCCGCAACGAGCTTCTCCCTGCGCTGTGCACGACAGCGGTGGGGCGCGAATATGCGCTCAGGACAGAGTGAGCCCAAGACTGACCATCACTACGGCCAGGGCGGCCACGATCAGTCGCGCTCGGTACCACACCCGCGGTCGTGACGCCAACGCATCGTAGTCACGGTCGGACAAGAAGCGATTCTCTTCCACGACTCTGACGTACCAACGCTGGGCCACCGCCGTTCCCACACACGTGATGGCCGCTGATGCCAGATGGACCCCGGTCAGCACCCAGGCCCAGAAGCCGTCGATTCCGATACTCCGGTAGCCGTCTCGCAGGACTCCAGCGGCACCGACCAAGATCGTCAGCACTGCGGCCCAGCTGATCGCGGGGACGATCCGTGGCAGGATACGGGTTTCGACACTCGGGCGGATGGCCGCGAGAACGCCCGACAGTGCGACGAGGATGGGCGCGAGCACCCACCAGGCAAGCAGCTTGCCGTCGTCGAGCAACAGCCAGGCAACGCCGAGCGATGTCGTGAGCGCCGGCGGGCCGTAGCGGACAAGGAGGGCATGGCGCCGTTGTCGCCGCTGGGCCTTGGCCGCCTGCCCGTACAAATCCACGATGACCTGGACCGGATTGAACTCGGTTAGGCGACCGGTGATGGTCTGGATCGCCAACATTTGCCTGACACTGTCGAGATTCTCGCGGGCTTTGTCCAAGATGCCCTGGACCGTGCCCGGGTTCTGGTCTTCGATGCGTTCGAGGATGGCGACGGCCTCCTGTGCCGCCTCCTCGGCCCGGTCCAACTCGGCGGTTGCGGCGATGCGTACCAGAGCAAAGGAATCCAGGGCTTGGGCAAGGTCGAGTTCACGCCGAGGGTCTGCGGCCATCAGTACCCGGAACATCTGGGTTGCCTCTTCGGTATTGAGCAGGGCGCCTTCGTCGTCTCCGACGCGCCGCTGCGCCAACCCCAGGTTCGCGACGACGGAAGCGAGGTTTCGCGTGGGATGGCCGCTGTCGATCCGACGGAGAATCTCCGCCGCCTCGGTGATCGGCGGCATCGCCGCTTCGTACTTTTGCGCGCCGTCGAAGGCGAGGCTCTGTGCGTTGAGTGCCATGGCGAGGGCCCGTTCGTGTGGCGCCAGCCCGGACTCGGCCAGTCCTCGGTGGATGGTCACGGCTTCGGACGCTGCGGCGATGGCCTCCGCCGACTCGTGGCGTCCGATGTGGCGTCTCGCTATCGCGTCGAGGGCTTCTGCTAGCTGGCCACGGTTGGCGGGAGCGGACTGGTCCAGTTGGCGTCCATATTGGACGGCTTCGCTGGCGGCGGAGAGTGCCTCGTCGGTGTGTCCCAGAGTCATCAGGTGGTTGCTGAGATTTATCAAGGATGACACGAGATCCGACCCGTGGGCACGCCGGTTCGTGTCGGCCAACTGCCGGTAGCTGACCAGGGCGTGCTGCGTCGCCGCTGACGCCTCGGCCGACAGCCCCATCGTGGACAGCTGGCGTCCCAGGTTGAGCAGGGCGTTGGCATGGGTGGACAGGTGTGCCGCGGGGTTCGACGCCGCCAGTTCGGCTGCCAAGCTTTCGGCTTCCCGTAGGGTCGCGAGCGCTTCGACAACGTGGCCGCTCTCATCCTGGATCAGCCCGAGAGTGCTCAGCGCGTCGATGAGGACCAGTCGGTACGAGGCCGGGTTGAGCGTGACGAGTTCTCGGCCGAGTTCGACGGCTTCCAGGGCGAGCGGGAGGGCCTCGTCGATGTGATCTAGTTCGTGCAGGCGCGCGGCGACGTTCAGGACGGTGGCGGCGAGGTCCGGCAGTTCGGCCGCTCGGTTGATCTCGGCCAGTAAACGGTAAAGGGTGAGCGCCTCGTTGGCCGACTCGATCGACTCACCGATGCTGCCCACCCGCGAGTGCAGGCTGCTCAGGTTGATCAGCGAGCTGGCCAGAGCTCTGGCCACGAGCGTGGCGAGAAGGAGCCGCTGCGGATCCGGCTCTCGGCCCTCGTTGATGGCTCTCGTGAGTTCCTCACCATACGGGCGCAGCACTCGCCGGCCAATGGCGACGGCTTCTTCGGCCAGGTCCGTGGCTTCCTGGAACCGGCCCTGCTTCCCGAGGTGGCTGGCCAGGTTTCCGATCGCGTCGGCCAAGTCCGACATGTAGACATCGCTGGCCGCCGCCGCGGTCCGGAATTTGTCCACCGCCTCGAACCTGCGGTCGAGCGCCTCCGCCCAGCGACCGACCGCATCGAGCCGGTTGGCCACATTGGTCAGCGAGCCGGCCAGGAGCGGCAGGTAAGCGGGCTCGTCGGCGGCGGCCAGCCGAAATAGTTCCGTCGCGTGTTCGTTCGCCACGAGGGCTTCCTCGATGCGGCCGGCGTAGAACAGGCGGGTTCCCTGTTGCAGGTAGAGCGCCGCCTTGGGCCCTGTGGCTTCCTGGTGCGCGACGCGGTGATCGGTCAGCCGCTGGGTGATAGCGGCGACGCCGACATCCAGGTTGACGTTACGCTGGACCGGCAACAACGGTTCGATCTTCTCCGGCACCGCCAGATCCAGGCCGGGAATCGCCGCTATGGCGGTCAGCGCCGCACTGCCCGCGTCAACGGCGAGCTCCGGATCCGCGGTCAGTAGCGCCGAAAGGTGGTCTCGTACGTGCGGCCACCGGTTCGCGGCGGACGCGAGGAAGACTACCGCTCGCGACACATAGGGTGGCGGGGCGTCGCTCGCGTCGCGGGAGAGCAGGACATCCGCGGTCTGCCGCGCCCAGGGTTTCGGCGCGTAGTCGTCCCGGTCGTGGCCGAGCATCGTCAACGCGAGAAAGTCCTCACCCAGACGGTCCGGGTACAGCGGTTCCAGTACGGCTGAGTGGTCTTCCGGCGGCGGATAGCATACGGCGTGATCACGCAGGATCGCCTCCGGCGAGCCGAGCCCGAGCTTCGACAGCAGCGTGGCGCCGTGCGATGGTGCGACCGGGCCGGTCAGGGCGGCGACGAAGACGACCTGATTCATGGTTTCCGGCCCGGTCTGAAACGTCCGCTGGCCCTGGTCGTTATGTCGCACTCCCTCGCCGTACAGGTTGGCCCAGTGCGCGTGTTCCCGGTCGAGTAGATAGATGGTCAACCCGGCCAGGTCGTCGGGCAACCGCGCGCCCCGCACGTGAGCGTCGACCGCCACCAGGGCCGCCATGTGTACGCCCAGGGTCAGCGACAGTTCCGGGTCCCGTAGCGCGGCGGGCGGCGGTATACCTTCCGGATCAACACCGTCGTAGCGGGCGGCGAATGCGTCCCGGGCGGCGCTGAACATCGCTTCCCGGTCGGCGTGACCCGCGAGTGGTTTGAGCGGGAACCCGACCACTGGCGCTTCGCGCTTCTCCAGGACGGAGCGGACTGCGGGCAGGCTGTCGGCGGTACGGGCGATGAACAGGATCCGGGTGGGCACGCCCTGACGCAGCAGCGCATTGCTCAGTAGCCAGGTCAGATGGGCTAGCGGCCAGCGGTCGGCGTAATCGACGATGAGGAGCACTCCGGCGGCATCGTGTAGCGCGAGGCCAACGTCGGCCAAGGTCGTCGTGGACGCGACCCGAAGGTCCTGGCTGCCGAGCGGCTCGATGACCGTCGTGGCGGCGTGGGTGGCAGCGATGACCTTCCACCCCTGGTCCTGGGCCCAGCCGGCGACCTGCGAGGCCAGGCGGGTCTTTCCTTGGCCACCAGCGCCGTGCAGCCACCGGGCGGCCAGTCGGTCGGCGCTGTCGAGCCACTGGTGCAGCGAGGCTAGTTCCCGTTCCCGGCCGGTGAACCGGACGATTCCATAGTGGGCGTTCAGCATTCGGCTGGGCATGTCCAGAAGCCACCTAGGACCAGCGGGCGGGCCGGGCGGCTTCCAGTTCTCTAGCACGTAGGCGGGCTTGCCCTCACCGAAGATGTGCAGGTCGCCGCCGATGACGCCATATGCGAATCCGCCGGTCGCCACCACGTTCTGCACGATGGCCTGCGGACCCACGGTCTCAGTCATGTCTCACCACTCGGCCGATCGCGCTCCGGCACGTGCTGCGTGACGTTGCCGAAAATCGCCCCGGCGGCGACCGCTCCAGTACCGGACGCTGTGACGTTCTGAACCACGCTAATCCACTGCTGTTGCTGTGCCGGCAGGGCGGCCCGGATCTGATCCACGAGCTCGGCCAGTTCAGCCGCCGCCTCGGGGTGCGCCGCGAGTAGCGTGGTGAGCTCGATGTGCCAGCTCGGCGCCAGCATCAGCCTGGTCTGATCAGGGGCATCGGCCTGCCGCACGGCCATTTCGTTGCGATCAAGCTGCGCTTCCAACGACGTCTGCTGCTCGGCGTTTCCGCGACTCAGCAGTTTGGCGAACTTGGACCGGGCCAGTTGCCAGGCATCGGTGGCCATGGCGGCGGCGAGCGTCGTACTCGCGGTGGTGGCCAGTGCGACAAGTGCTTCCGTCAGCATCCACGTCTCCAGCGCGGCAGGGCCAATCTCAAACCATCTATGGAGGAGAATAGCCGGCAGATTGGGCAGCCGAGGTCACCCATACCGACACCATCCGCCACCCGGCCTTGATCGCGGAGTCGACGAACTGTGGGTAGATCTCATCCGGGATCTGCCGAGCGGACGTCGCGATACGCGACGGCGGACCGTCGCGACGACGACATGCACGTCATGGTGGCCATGGCGTAGACCATGCGGCTCACCGCCCGACGCATAGCGGTCCGGGTGGGGGAGAAGGCCAGGGCGATCACGGCGGCGCCGAGCGCGATCGGGAATGGTAGGAACGTGATGCCGAGGGCATCCCAACCGATGATCGGAGGGCTGTTCGGCCAGCTGTTTGAGGGTAGCGCGGGCATGGGACGGACCCTCGGGAACTGGAACCCGTCATCGCCGGACGCACCGCCGTCACCCGGCGACGCGGGGTGGGCTGGTCTCACCGGCGCGCGGTGCTTGGGCCCGTCCCGGAGGAGTTCCGGTACCCGGATCCGGACACCCTCGATGGACGTTATGCCGTGGGGTCGATGGCCGGTAGGGCCGCTTCGAGCTTCCCATCGATCCTCCTCGGGATGGCGTGGAAATCGTCCCTCAGCTCCTGAGGGAGCAACCAGTCCGGTGCATCCTGCCAGGCGAGCGGACGCAGGAAGCGGCGAATGGCGGTGGCACCGACGGACGTGTGCACGGAGTTGGTCGAGGGCCAGGAACCGCCGTGATGCTGTGCCCACGACACGCGGACTCCGGTTGGATAGCCGTTGAAGACGAGCCGGCCCGACCGGGCCGCCAGTTGATCGGCAAGACTCTGTACTGTCTCGCTGTCGTCCGACGCATCCGCGTGAATCGTGGCGGTCAGGGACGCCGGAATCGTCGCGAGCGATGGGCCAAGCTCGGTTGCCTTTGGGTAACGGATCACGATCATGAGCGGCCCGAAGCACTCCCGGGCGACGTCGGCCGAGAGGTCTGACAGGGCAATCTCCAGCAGTGCCGGCGATACGCTGAATCCGGTCGAGGATGTCGCCGCTGCCTTTTGCAACACGTGCGCGCCTGACCGCACGAGCAGTTCCTGACCCGCGACGAAAGCGTGATGGATAGGCTCGTTGAGCAAGACGGCGCTTGGTGCCGACGCAACCAGGCTGCGCAGGTGTTCCACCACCAGGTCGCCGGCGGGATCGGCTGGAATGAAGGCGATCCCGGGCTTGGTGCACAATTGGCCAGCGGATCCGGTGAAGGAGGTGAAAAGGCCTTCGGCGATCTGTCGGCCGCGGGCCGCGGCGGCGTTCGGCAGAATCACGATCGGGTTGACACTGCTGAGTTCTCCGTAGAATGGGATCGGATCAGGTCGCTCGTCGATCGCCTTCTGGATGGCCCGTGCCGCGTTCAGCGATCCGGTGAGGGTGGCGGCGCGGATGGCCGGGTGGCGCACTAGCGCAGGACCCGCCTCGTGGCCGTACACGTTAGCGATGATGCCCGGTGGTGCGCCCATCGCCCCCAATGCCTCTTCGATCGCCTGCCTGGAGGCGTGCGACGTCAGCGGATGCGAAGGATGGGCTTTCGCAACGACCGGGCAGCCTGCCGCCAAGGCGGATGCCGTATCTCCGCCTGCGACTGAGAAGGCGAAGGGAAAATTGCTGGCACCGAAGATGGCGACGGGTCCGATTGGCACGAGCATTCGGCGGATGTCTGGAGCCGGGCCCAGAACGGTCTCACCAGCACGATCGATGGCCGCCTCGAGATATCCGCCGTCGCGCACGACGTCGGCGAACATCCGGAACTGCACGGCGGCCCGGGTGAGTTCCAGGTCCAGCCGGGGGGTGGGCAGACCAGTTTCCGAAGCCGCGATCGCCACGAGGTGCGCCCGCTGAGACTCGAGCGACGCGGCGACGTTGGCAAGCATCGTGGCCCTACCGTCCCGGCCGAGGTCAACCAACCAACCTCCACCAGCCTGGGCGGCCTCGACGATCGCCGTGAGCTCGACGTCGGTGGTTTCCCGAAGGTGCGTTTCGCGGGCCTGGCCGTCGGTCGGGTCGACGGTGACGACAGTGTTCACAGCAGGCCCCTTTTGACGAGGTTGCTCATCAGGTGGCGCACTCCGAAATCCCAGGGTTCGCAATCCTCAGCGTGTCGAACTCGGTTGACAAGCGTGCCCAGCGCTGGCGAGCTGATTCTGACCACATCACCGACCTTGTGTGTGAAGCCCTCGCCG
This sequence comes from uncultured Actinomycetota bacterium, assembly GCA_963742855.1. Lineage (GTDB taxonomy): Bacteria > Actinomycetota > Actinomycetes > Mycobacteriales > Micromonosporaceae > CAVUNP01. Next base: position 61,527 of record CAVUNP010000010.1, read on the forward strand.
GGCCGGTCCCGATCCTGGATCGGTGCGAACATCGTGCCGAGCATCAGCACCGCTCCATCGGGGTAGTGGTGGTGCGGGCCGATGAGCTGGTGCACCAGCGCTTCCGGATGGCGGGACATCCGCGACATTTCCGAGATTGCCTCAAGATGAAATCCGTCCAGTCCATTGATGTGCATACCGATTTCGAGTCCTCGCACCCGTTCCAGGTCGAACCATGGATCGAACAGCCGGATGAACGGACCCAATGCGCACGAGGCGTTGTTGTCTTTGGCCTTCGGAAGCAGGAGTGCCGACCGGCCTTCGATGTCGCGCAGGTTGACATCGTTGCCGAGGGTCGCACCAACGATCTTTCCACTGGATTGGACGATCAAGGCCACCTCGGGCTCGGGGTTGTTCCAGGTCGAGGCGGCGAGCACGCCCACGGCTACCGCCGTGCCGACCGCGGAGAGGACCTGTCCCTTCGTGAAGATCTCGGCGTCTGGACCGATACCCACCTCGAGGTACTGGCTCCAGATGCCTTCGGCGACCATCAGGTTCTTGAGACGGGCAGCTTCCTCAGAGCCGGGCGACAGGTTATGGAGGTCGGCACCGATGCCGGCGAGCATGCGCCGCCGGATCTCCGCCGCCAGCGCCAGGTCGCCGCCTGCCCGCTCCTCGATGACACGCTCGATCATCGATACCGGGAAGGTCACCCCGGCGGCCTTCAGCGCCTGGAGGTCGACCGGGGCGAGAAGCCACGGGCGGGCATGGTCGCGAGCGTGGCTGCCGGTATTGGCCAGTACGGACTCCAGGTCGCCGACATGACGACCCGACAGGTTCCTGATCGTGCTTGCCGGGTCCGGGAGTTCGCAGATGTCACGCACTGTCGGGAAGTCGGCGCTGACGTCGTAGGCGTGGCCGTCGCGAATGAACACCGGCGACGGGCCGTCGACCGAAGGATTCCAGATCCGGCCGATGAGAACGCTGCGTTCGGCATCGGCCGGCAGAGCCTCCGCCGCGGTCCCGACCCAGCCGTCCTCGGGGGATTCGGCGTCTGGCAATGGCGACGTCACGGCCGGTCTCCTCGGATGAAGTAGGAGCGCTCATCGCCGGGTCGGATGTCGTAGACGGTGTCTCGGAACATGCGCATCGGATGGGGCGTAAAGGGGTGCTGGACCATCGCGTCGAGATTCAGTTCGATGCCCAGGCCGACCGCGGTCGGAATCAGGACGTCGCCTTCGTCGGTGAGCACGAGCCGTTCGTTGGTGACGTCGGTTCGCCAGGGGACATCGGTGGCCATGATCTCCAGGTAGCGGAAGTTGGGCAGCGTCGCGCCGAGTTGCAGAGTGGCCGCGGTACTGATCGGTCCACTGGGATTATGCGGAGCGAACCCGACGTACGAGGTAGCGGCGAGGTTCGAGATGAACATCAGTTCCGCGAGTCCGCCGGCGTGCGTCACGTCCGGCTGGACAAAATCGACCGCCTGGCGGGCGAGCGCCGGCGCAAATCCCTGGCGACCGAACCACCTCTCGCCGGCGGCGATCGGGACCGGTGAACTGCGTCGAATGTCGACCAAAGCGTCGATATTGTCTGGTGGACAAGGTTCCTCGAACCACACCGGGTTGAATTGGGCGATCTCGCGAGCGATCTGCACGGCGTGACGTACGTCGAATCGGCCATGCCCCTCGATAAAGAGTTCAACGTCTCGACCGACGGCCATTCGGACAGCATCGATCTGCGACAGCACTCGGTCGAGCTGTCGCGATGTCAGCGTGAGATCGTAGTTCTCGAATGGATCCCACTTCAGCCCACGGAAACCGCTGGCGACTGTCTTCCGGGCGGCGGTCGCGTAGTCATCATTGGTGACGGCGCCGGAGAACCAGCCGTTGGCATAGGCGCGGACCCGGTCGCGACTCCGGCCGCCCAGCATGCGTGAAACCGGTACGCCGAGTTCGCGGGCTGAGATATCCCAGAGGGCCATCTCCAGCGAACTCAGGGCGGTCATGATGACCGGTCCGCCGCGCCAGTACCAATCCCGCGCGACTTCGTAGCAAATGTTTGATATCCGGGTCGGATCGAGTCCCACCACCGCCTCTTCAAGCTCCGCCAGCGCACCTTGGACGGCACGTTCCTTGCCCTCCAGCGTGGCCTCGCCGAGCCCAACGATTCCTTCATCGGTTGACACTCGGACAAGGACTAGGTTGGTGCGATAGAAGTCGACCAGATACGTGTCGACCGAGGTGATCTTCATTGTTGCGGGTCAGCCTTTCACAGCGCCAGCGGTCATGCCGGCTACGACGTACTTCTGCGCGAACAGGTAGAAGGCGACGGCCGGGAGCGTGAACATGAACGCCACCGCCATTACTGTCTGAATTGGAGTCCCGAGCTCTCCGATGAAGTTGGCGATGCCGACTGATGCCGGCTGAATGCCTGGCGTGAAGATGAATGTCACAGCGAACACGTACTCGTTCCAGGCGTGGAAGAAGGCGATGACCGCGGTTGCGGCTATCGATGGCGCGATGAGCGGCAGATTGATCCGCGTCAGGACGGCGAGCGGCTGTGCTCCATCGACGCGGCCTGCTTCTTCCAGTTCGCGGGGTATGCCGTCAATCGCGCCCTTCAGGATGAGTGCGACGATGGGCAGCACGAAGGTGGCGTTGACCAGGATGAGACCTGTCAGCGAGTCGAGCAGATCGAACCTTCGGAAGAGCGCGAACAGCGGCACCACCATGAGTGCCTCGGGCAGCATCTGGGTGAACAGCAATATGACGGTCATCAGGGCTTTGCCCCGAAAGGAAAACCGCGACAGTGCATAGCCGAGGGGTATGCCAAGGCCGACCGAGAGGACAGTGGTGCCGACGGCGATCACCAGACTGTTCCACAGCCAGCCAGCGGCTTTGCCCCCAGCGAGGGCCTCGACGAAAACGCCGAACTGGGTGAGGTCGGGAAGCAACCGTGGTGATTCGCCGAAGAGGTCTCCGTTGGTTGACATCGCCGTGACGATCATCCAGTAGAGCGGGAAGACGGCGACACCGAGGGCGATGAGGACAGCGAGGATACGGGCGGTGAGACCGAGGCGGAGCTGCCTCATTCGTGAGCCTCCTTCTCGGCAGCGCGGGTGACCAATCGGCTCCCCGCGACGACAATGAGCGAGATGATGACGCCGACCATGCCGATCGCCGCGGCGGTGCCCAACTGCTTGGACTCGAACGCCTGCGAGTACAGGTCGATGACCAGGGTCTCCGTGGCCCCGACGGGACCACCTTTGGTCATGAGCCAGATGAGCTCGAATCGCCGCAACGACCAAATCGTCATCAGTATGGCGAGCAAGCCAACGGTCGGCTTGATGACCTGCCAGGTCACCGCGCGAAACGTCGCCCACCGGCCGGCACCGTCCATTGTGGCGGCTTCCATCAGTTCTTGGGGGACGGACTGGAGAGCGGAGAGCAGCACGACCGAGGTGAACGGGAAGAGTTGCCAGATTGTCGTGGCCAAGACAGCCGGAAGGGCATACGTCGAGCTATCCAGGATCGCCCCGCCGGGAACTCCCAGGCCGACCGCGTTGAGGAAGCGGTTCACGATGCCGTACTGCGCGTTGAACATCCAGGTTGCAATGAGTGCGACCGCGATGCCCGGTGCGGCCCAGGGCACCGTGATCAACGCCCGCGCGAGTCCTCGACCACGAAAGGCCCGGTTGAGCAGAAGCGCCACCGCGAGCCCGCAGCCAACGGCGAACACCACACATGCCGCCACATAGATGAGCGTGGTCAGCAGCGTGCGTCGGAAGTCATCGTCGCCGAAGATGCGAGCGTAATTGTCGAGTCCCACCCACTGACTGCGGGTGGGGTTCAGCAGCGACGTGCGGGTGAAGCTCAGATAGATCTCCTGGACCAGCGGAACCACCTGGAAGAAGAAGATGAAGATGGCTGCGGGCGCCAGGAAGTAGTAGGGCGTCCACCTGCTCCCCAGGGGACTGCGGTTGTTTGTCGGCCGCCGTCGACGCCCGGCCTCGGCGTGAGGCACGTTCGTCTGCTCCAGCACAGTCATCCGGATCGGTCCTTGCCTTTTGAGTGCGGACGGTTGGGCCACCGGCGCGAGGTGGCTCCTCGCGCCGGCAGCCATGAGCGATCATTTGACGAGAGCGAGAGCCTGTTCCTGGGCACGGTCGAGGGCGGCCTTGAGTTCGACCTTGCCCTGTAGGGCGGCGATCACGTTCTCGACGACAACCTTGCGGATGTCCGGTGTCTTGGCCTGGAATCCCAACACGACGTGGGGGAGGCTCGAATCGGTGAGGTCATCGAAGACGGTCAGGAAAGGGGTCTCTGTCAGGGTCGCGGCGCTGCGTTCGGTGACGGTCGCAACGCTGCTGGCGCCAAGGATCTCCTGCAACTTGACCTGGTTTTCCGGCTGAAGCAACCATTTGATAAAGGTCGCCGCCGCCTGCTTGGCCGGACTGGCCTCGTTGATCACGATCGGCGCGAGGATGGTGCCCTGGCTGCGGACCGGGAACGGGATTGGGGCCACGCTGAAGTTGAGCTTGGGGTTCTGGCCCCGGGTCGCGGTGACGTAGCCGCCGTTGTTGAGTTCCATGGCGACCTTGCCTTCGGCGAACATGCGCCGGAACGTCGCCGCGTCAGCGCCACGGGGGATGACGTTGGCGTCGTAGAGGTCCTTGTACGCCTGCAGGCCCTTGAGATTTGCCGGTGAGTTGATCGTGAGTTGCTTGCCGTCCGACCACGCGCCGCCGAACCCGTAGACGTAGTTGAAGATGTCCTGCCAGACGCCAGCCATCTCCGCCTCGGTCTGACGGAACGCGAGCCCGAAGGTGTCGCCCTTGGTCAGTGCCTTGGCGGTCTCGACGAACTCCTCGTAGGTCTTGGGCGGAGTCTTGATCAGATCAGCGTTGTAGAACATCCCGTAGTTGGACGCCTCGAAGATGATGCCGTGGCGCACCCCGTCGTGGATCATGAACTTGTCCGGCTGCTGGTGGAGCTTGTACTGGCCGACGTCCACGAGATCGTTGAGGGGCGCGATCAGGCCGGCGTCGGAGGCGGCCGCGAACTCGGGCATGTCGAAGCGAATCAGGTCTGGGCCGAGACCGCTGCCCATTTGAGTCAGGATTGTCTGTCCAAAGGTCGGATAGGGTACCGCGGCCGCTGACACTCGGACCGCGCTCTGGCTCTTGTTGAACACGTCCAGCAGATCCATGAGCTTCGGGCCCCGGCCCGGGTCGCCGAAGGTGGAGGCAGCGAAGGTCACGGTCGTGACCCCGTCCGGCCCCTTCGGCTCCTCGCTCGTCGAGGTGCATCCAGCCGCCAGGGCGGCGGCTATTCCAATGCTGGCCGCCGCGAGGAAGGCGCGGCGAAAACGCTGTTTGCTCATTGGGAACTCCCTTGAAGACATCGCACGACTGGGGCGCTCGTCGTGCGCTTGCAACGATCGTAGGAACATATGCAACGCTGTCAAGTGGTGGTTGCGCATCAGATCAGCTACATTGCGCATGGTGCAACGTGAAGGTGGTGCATATGGCACAGTCAGTCCAGCGAGCAATCAATCTCATCCGGAGGTCAGCGGAGCATCCGCTCAGCCTCACGGAAGCCGCCGAGGTGCTCGGCGTGCACAAGTCGACGGCACTTCGGATCCTCCAGACGCTCGAGGCGGCAAGGTTTGTGCGCAAAACGGGAGCCGGCACCTACGTGCTCGGCAGCGGCCTGATCGAACTTTCCGAGCTGGCGCTTGGTTCGATCGATCTGCGTCAGTTTGCGTCCGATTACCTGCGTCGCCTTCAGCGCCTGACCGGTCACACCGTGCACTTGGCCCAATTGACCGGGGACGAGATCGTCTATACCGACAAGGTGGACAGTCCTGCGTTCGACGCGGTCAAGCTGCCGTCTCGGATCGGTCGAGCTGTGTCTCTCTACGCCAGCGCGGTCGGCAAGGTGATCCTGGCGCACCTGGGCCGTGAGGAACGTGATCGCCTCCTCTCTCACGTGGTGTTCGAGCAGTACACCGACACGACATTCGCTGACCGAAACTCGCTTGATGACGAGCTTGAGCGGGTCGCCGAAGCCGGGTGGGCCGCCGACAACGGTGAGCATGACTCCTATGTCATGTGTCTGGCGGCGCCCGTGCGAGACTCGCGAGGGCAGGTCATCGGCGCCATTTCCCTGACGGCGATAGAGGTGATCGCGACGCTCGATCAGCTCAAGGAGAAGCTTCCGAATCTCCTTGAGACCGCCAGCCTTATCTCGAAGGAACTCGGGCACACCCCCGGCCACGGGGCTTCGCCGGTCGAGGGCTGAACGCCCACGTCCGACTGTCCACTCCAGATCCTGCGGCAATGGCCGCCTTCGACCTGGCGTCGAAGGCGGCCGCCGTTGCGCTTTGATCAGCTCGTTGGCTTCCAGGGTCCGCCGGACTGACCCGGTGCATTGCCACGCGTCCACCACTGGGCGATGTACTTCTGTCCATCGTGGACGACGACGGCGCCGACGTCGAAGATACGTGAGGCCGTCCACACGGCCGTGCCGTCAGCCGCGATGACGATCTCCTGCCACGGACCCGACGGGCTACCGGGGATCTGGTTCTGGGTCCACCAGGTGGCCAGCCAGGTACTTCCCTGGTAGGTGACCGTGTCTCCAGCGTCGAAGATCCGCGAACCGGTCCAGACCGCGACACCGTCCGGTCCGGTCGCGATTTCCTGCCACGGACCCGAAGTCCCGCCCGGCGCCTGGTTCTTGGTCCACCAGGAGGCACGCCAAACGGCACCGTTGTAGCTTGCCATTTCACCGGTGTTGTAGATGGTCGACGAGTTCCAGGTGGGCACCGTGACCGTCGCCGTCGCGCTGGACGACTGGTTGTATACGGCGCTGCCCTGGTACTTGGCGACCACGCCGTTGGCCAGCACCGACGGGGTGAACGCCGCGCCCAGCTTGGCCACACCGTTGACCAGCGGGGCGGAGCCGATCTCGGTCGAGCCCGCGAAGAAGCTGACAGTGCCCGTGGGAATCTCGCCTGCCGTGACCGTGCCGACCGTCGAGGTCAGCGTCGCGCCGGACGCAGCGGAAGAGACCGCGAGGCTTGTCGACGTCGTTCGGAACGCGATGTTGCGAATGTAGTAGTTGAGCATTGGACGCCAGACATGCCAGGTGTGCATGCCGTTCATGTTGTATTCGACCAGGGGAACGCCCTGGGCCCGCAGCGCGGCAGCCCGGGCCGGCGACGCGACGCCGATGTTGCCGGTCTGGTCCTGCAAGCCGGTGCCGATCATGATGCCGCCGGGCACCGCCTTCATGCGCGCGACCTGGTCGGCATTCGCCGCCGGGCCACCCCAGCTCCACGACGCGTGGTAACCGAAGAGATCGGTGTTGTTGTACAGGATGGTGAAGGCGCGGCTGCCGCCCGCCGAGAAGCCGCCGAAGGCGCGGTCCTGGGAGCGGGTGGACACGTTGTAGTGCGACTCCATGTACGGGATAACGGTGTTGCGTAGGTGGTTTGCGTAGCCCTGGTCACCACCGGGCAGGCCGTTGAAGTCGGTGGCCACGACGACCATCGGCTGCACGGCGCCATCGTTGATCGCGTTCTGCACAATGTAGTGCGCGACGCCCTGCATGAACCATGCCGTCGAATGGTCACCGGCACCGTGGCTGATGTACAGCGTCGGGTACGGGGTGGCCCGGTTCGGGTCGTACCCCTTCGGGGTGTACACCAGCATGTCATGCGCGCCGGCCGGGGTGGTCGACTCCGGCGCCGGGTACCGCACGGACTCCAGGGTCCCCATCTGGTCCGGGCTCAGCGGCTTCTGGTAGTCGTTGTCGTACGTCGGGAACGACGGGTTGCTCGGCACAAAAATCGTGCTCCGCACCGCCCCCGGCGCGCTCGGGTACTGCGGGAAGATCTGCCACGGGTTCGCCGGGTCGTAGAACAACGTGCACCCGGTGGCCAACTGGTTGGTGCAGTTGTGGGTGAACGCGTATCGGAACGTACCGGCCGGCAGCGGAACCGTAGTCTCCCAGACGCCATCAGACCCGAGCGTCATGGGCAGGATCCGCCAGTCCGTTGCCGCGAAGTCGTTCGCCTGCCACTCCGACGGCGGATGGTTGGGCGTCGGGCTTGGTGGTTGCGCGAAGTACCAGTCCCCATAAACCTGCACAGAGGTGACACCGGCCGGTGCCTGGTAGCGGAACTTCACCGCGTAACCGGTCGGAGCCTGGTCGGTCTTCACCACGGTCGGCCCCAGCGGGTCACCGGGATCCGCGGCCGCTGGACTGGCCGGCGAGACGGCGATGGCCGCACCAGCCACCGCCGCAAGACCGGCCATGACCATCAACTTCAGCCGCCTGCGCGGCGGAGTAGTTGTGGAGCGGGGATATGCGATGAGCATGTGCCTCTCCTTAATGGACAACTGGTCAGACCAAGGTCTGACCCTTAACGCACTTGCAACGATCGTAGGGAGATATGCAACGCTGTCAAGAGGCTATTGCATACTATGTTTGAGCCATTGCGCATTGCGCAACGTCGCGACGGGCCTTGGGGTACCTCGCCAGGCGTTTGGGCCGCGCGGTGTGCAGGCGACCGTCGGCGACTCTTGGCCGCCGCGGCTGGACCCAGACCCCTTGCCGCGGCGAACATCCTGAGCCCACGGCGCAGACCATTGAGCTCGCAGATGTTCCGTCCACGCTAGACAGACGAAGAAGATCTCGCCAGAGAGCGGCCAATACTGGAACCAGTGGTTGTTTCGCCAGGCGACAATCCCGATGTATCGGGTAGCGATCAGACCCTGCGACGCTGTCATCCAAAGTGGACTGCCCTATGTGGACGCCCGGCTGATCCGGGTGTCATGGGAGCGCTCCCCACGCTCGCGGGCTCCATAGTGGACGTTGACGAACTTCGTACGCCACAACGAGTTGTTGACTTCCGTGCGGCGACGCGGTTTACTGGCGGGGCCAGTGTTGTGAACGTTCACACCGCAGCACGGGTCGCGCTGCGGTGAAGGCCGACTCGCGCCCAAATTCGGGGCGCGGGCTCGGGTATCAAGTCCAACGTGCCCTGGTCGTTGGGGCCCTACAAGGCCGGCGAGACTGTCACCCGGCAGAACCCGGTTTGGCAAGCGACGTGGTGGCCCCAGAACCAGGAACCCGGGAATCCGACCGGCTCCTGGCCGGAGGTCGCGTTCAAAGCTGACGGGAGGCGCGATCTGGACCGCGTCGCGGATCTTCTACACCGGCGACATCGTCAGCTCAACGGCAAGACACTTGCCGATTGCCCTCGTTCGGTAGGTGGCTTAACGGCTGTCAGGCTGACCGTTCGCGGGACACGGGCGGGCTCGGGTTGGATCGAGCCCGCCCGCTTTGGCGTCGCCCGTTCATGATCGCGTCGCTCGCGGAGATCAGAACAGGGGTTGGCCTACGTCATGTCGTCAGCGTTGCAGCGTCAGCAGACCCGGCCGGTAGGGCAGGAGGCCGTAGTCGCCGCCGGAGTTGGGGGAGCGTCCCTGGTAGAGCAACTGTAGGTTGCATGGATCGATGGTCATGGTCTGGTCGGCGTTGCCGCGGATCAGTTCGCCGTGACTGATGTCGTTGGTCCAGGTGGCGCCACTGTTGGCCTTGCCGGCGAAGGGGTTGTTCTCGGTGGCGGCCTGTGGTGTCCATGAGCCGCCCAGGCTGGTGGCCGTGAACGAGCGGAAGTAGCGGCCCTGCGAGCCGATTGCCTCGACGAGCATGAGGTACTGGTTCTGGCCCTGGACCTTGTAGACCTGGACCGCTTCGAACAGGTTGTTCGTTGAGTCGCTCATGATCACGGTTGATGTTGAGCCGAAGCTGCCTGGGAAGTTTCCGATGGGCATGCTGGCCCGGTAGATCTTGCCGTTGTCCCCGGCGAAGAACAGGTACATGTTGCTGCTGTCGCCGATGAGCGCCTGGTCGATGGGTCCAGTGCCGGAGCCCGAGATGGCTCCGGAGAACAGTGTCTGCGGCGAGGACCAGCTATTCAGGTTGGTGGGGTCGCTGGATGTGCGGTAGGAGAACGCGGTGCGCACCCCACTGGTAGGCGAGGACCCAGATGTTCTTCGGGGCGAAGTAGAAAAGCGAAGGTGCGACAGTGGCGAAAGACATTCCGTTCTGGCTGGCCGATGCCATGTCGGACCAGTTGGTGAAGAGGCCGAAGTTCATCGAACCCCAGGACGATCCGTTGTCGTGCGTGGTGGCGTAGACGAGATGCCTGCCGTTGTAGGGGACGTAGGTGAAGTCCTTGAGTGAGACCCACCCCGACCTCGGGTTCGCCAGCGAGCCGGTCGAGGTCCATCGGTAGGTCGACGGAAGCGCGCACGTGCCGGGGGGCGCGGTCGTACCGGTTGAGGTGGGCGTGCGCCGCCGAGTGGGACAAGCTGCCATTGCTGGTTGTTGCCGCCCCAGTCGGCGTACTGGACGATGTTTGCGCCGTCGGCGGTGGACGCGCCTTGGACTTCGAGGGCCTTGTTGCTGTTGCGGTTGATCAGGCGTACGTAGCCGTCGGCGGAGTCGGCGAGTCTCCACTGTTGGTTCGCGCTGTTATTGTCGGTCCACTGCACGACGGAGCCACCGTCGGCGGTGGACCAGTTGTAGACGTCGAGGACCTTTCCGGAAAGCCGGGACTTGAGGCGGTAGTAGCCTCCGCCGGAGTCGACGAACTGCCACTGCTGATTGGTGGCCGTTGTTGCGGGCCCATTGCGTGATGCGGGCGCCATCGTTGGTGGCGAAGTTGTAGACGTCCAAAGCCTTGCCACTGTTTCGGTTGACAAGCACGTACGAGGCGTTCACGTCGACCGTCGCCGCCGAGGCGCCGGTCGCGTTGACCACGACCACCGCCCCGCCGACGAGTGCGGTGGTCAATGCAACAGCGAGCGACAACCGCCAACGCCGTCGCCGCGGACCTAGCGTCATTTCTTGGGGCACGTTCATCTGTGACTCCTCCGAGGGTTGGTTCGTCGCCTGCGACTCACCGCAGCAAAGACGCGACCGGTCACTGCCGGACCCGGCCCTCCTGCTGTTCAGGTGCAAGCGGTGCCGTTGAGAGTGAACCCGCTCGGGCCTGCAGCGTTGCCGCTGTGGGTGGCCTGGAATCCGATCGTCGTGGAACCGCCTGGCGCAATGGCCCCGTTATAGCTCGCGTTGGTGGCGGTCACCTGGCCGCTGCTTGGCGAGTATGTGGCGTTCCAGCCGCCGGTGATGGTTTGTCCGGACGCAAGGGCGAACTTCAGCGACCATCCGTTGATCGCGGTTGCGCCGGTGTTCTTGATGGTGATGTCGTCGGTAAGGCCTTCGTTCCACGCATTGACGGCGTTGGTCACCTGGCAGGCTCCGGTCCCGCCCTGCGTGTTCGTCGGAGTCGGGCCTTGCGTCTGGGTTGTCGGGGTCGTGCCGCCCGCGCTCACGGTGATGTTGGAACTGCCACTGCTCTGGTAGCCCTCGGTGGCGAGGATCTGGTAGTTGTGCGTGCCGAGGTTCAACCCGAGGCTCGCCCAGGCATTGAAGTGGTTGGCAGTGGTGATTGTGCCACCGGTGCGCTTCTGTTGCCGGACACTCCAGTACTGGTAGAAGGTCGCGGTGCCGATGATGGACGGCTGGTTGACGCGCTGGGTCCGGTAGATGTCATAGGTACTACCGTCGGTGGTCACGGAGCCCAGCCGCTGGGCACCCGTGCTCGGGTTGTAGTTGCCGAAGTTCTCCACGACGTAGTACTCGATGAGCGGGTTGGTCGTCCACCCGTACAGCGCGAGGTAGCCGTTGCCGCTTGTGCTGAAGGTTCCGGAGTAGTTCACGGTGTGGTTGGAGCCGGGGTTCCAACCCTTGCCGACAACGGTGTTGTTGATGCCGCTCCACTGGACGCTGTACTGGCCGGCGGCGCCCAGAGTCATGGTGACGTTGCCGCTGTCTTTCCAGTAGGAGAAGAAGTAACCGTTGTGGGTGCCGGTCAGGTTCGAGGTGATGGTGCGGTCGGCCTCGGCGTGGGCGATTCCAGTCACGGCCACCGATGCGGCGGCCAGCACGACGGCGCAGGCGCTGCCGATGAGTAGCCTCATTCGCTTGGTTCTGAAGCGCTTCGGCTGGGCAGGGGAGTCATTCATGCTCGGGTCCCTTTCGTGAGCCGACATGCCGGCTTGGCTGCGCGACATCACTCGACGGTGTGGTGCGTCGCCAGGTGCGTCCGACGCGGCCGATGACGAAAGCTGGCAGTCGTAGAAGTTCATCGATGGCCGCAGTATTTGCCGACGTATCGAAGATGTCAACAGCTTCCCGAAAGGGCCGTGCGGCTACTTTCGGGACGCGGTGCTGGCCAGAACAAAGCCTGACCTGGTTTTTTGTGGGCCGAGTGTCCGGGTAAGGAGGGTCGGTCCTCGACACTTCCGGTCGCCACGGCCGAAAATTTCGATTCGGACCGGGGTTCGGCCGCTGTCATCTACCGAGTCCGGGAGCGGCCGTGCTGGCTCTCACGACAAGCTTCGTGGCGAGCTCAAGCCGGTTGATCCTTGATGTCGCACCGTCAAGCGCCAAGTCCAATGCCATCCGGGCGGCGGCGGCACCCATTTCCTCCAATGGCTGGTGCACCGATGTCAGCGGCGGGACCAGCCATTCGTCCAAATTGTAATTGTCGAACCCGACAACACTGAGATCGTCCGGTATCCGCAGGCCGGCGAGGCTCGCGGCATGGTAGACCCCGATCGCGATGCCGTCGTTCAGGGCGAAAATCGCGGTAGGCGGATTTGCCAGCGCCAACAACTCGGCGGCGTACATCGACCCGTTGACGATCTCAAAGGCGCCACCGCGGATCAGGTCTGGGTCGACGGGGATGCCGGCGGTGTCCAACGCGGTGCGGTAGCCATCCAGCCGGGCTCGGCTGTTCAAGGCCCACGACGGGCCGGTGATCACAGCGATTCGACGATGTCCGAGGTCAATCAGGTGCCGGGTGGCCGTCAGCCCACCGAACCAGTTGGTGGCCCCCACGGACGGTAGGTCGTCGCTGGGTACGCCGGTTGGGTCCAGCACAACGAGGGGAATGCCACGTGCGGCCAACTGGGTCCGTTGCGCCACACTCAAGTCTGAGAAGACAGCGACGACGCCGATCGGGGCACGAGCGAGGACCTCCTCGATCCAGCCTCGTCCCGGAGTTTGCCGGCCCTGAGAATCGGAGACCAGTAGACCCGCATGGAACTGCTTGGCTACTCGTTCGACGCCCCTCATGATTTCGACGGAGTACACGCCCACCAACTCATGGAACACCATCTCCAAAGCGGCGCCCGGTTTGATCGGCCGCCGTGGCCGCCGGTATCCCTGATCGTGCAGGATCTTCTCGACATGGGCACGCGTATCAGCCGCTACTTCCGCGCGGCCGTTGATGACTTTCGACACCGTTGGTACCGACACCCCGGCCAACTTGGCTATGTCGGCAAAAGTCAACGGGCTTTGCGGAGTGCCCGGCACACCATCCGCGGTCTTGGCCATAGCCGCAGTCTAGCGTCAGATGCTCATAGAAACTGTGCCATGTTTGATTGCATGTTCGGTTGCAAAATTCATGTCACCGTGACCGGGCCGACGCAGCGGTACGCCTCGATTATCGCAAGTGGATGGTCAATTGGATGGCCCACTCGCTGCTCGGGCCGCCGGCCGACACGCATTGTGTCTGGCCGGCGTCCTGAGTCCGCTGACGATTTCAGCCCATTGGCTACGGGCTCGAGCAACCGATGATGGTCGGCGTAGCTGAACTACTGCTCGTCGCGGTGAATCCGAAGGTGGTTGACGCGTTCGCCCCAAGTAAGCCGTTGTAGGAAGCGTTTTTGACTGTGAGGTTGCCGGTGGTTGCGCGGTGGTGCCACTCCAGAGGCTGGTGATGGCCTGACCCGCGGCCAGCGTCAGGCTACGGTCCAGCCGTTGATGGTGTTGCTGCCATTGTTGGCGACGATGACCTCGCCCTGAAAACCACCGGGCCAGCTGTTGATCGCCCGATAGGTGGCAGTGCAGGCACCCGGTTGTCCTGTGGTGGTGGGTGGCGTGGTCGTTGGTGGGGTGGTGGTTGGGTTGGTGGTTGGCGGCGTGGTCGTCGGCGGGGTGTGGTCGGCGTGGTGGTCTGGAACTGGGCTGAAGAACCTCCAGATTTCCCCCGAGGTCCACGTCCTCGCGTCGTTCGGGTGCGGACCCGTCGACCGGGCTGGGGGTGTGGTCGCCGTCGAACGCGGCCCACTGGACCGGGTACCCGGCCCGGCATCCCGAGTAGGTGGTGGTGATATGCGTCGAGCTGTCCCTGCGCGGGCTCGCTGCGGGTTCTGCGCGGTGCAGCCGTTGTTCCTGACGAACGTGTCCCGCAGCGACCGACCGTTGGTGATGTTGAGCACGCTGTCGTGGGTGCCGTGGATTCCGAAGTACGCGACCGGTTGGGTGCCGCCGTTGCATCCGCTGAGGTTGGCCCCGGACAGGACTGCGACCGCGCGGAACACGCTGGCCGGGCGCAGGCGACGGCGTAGCTCATGGCCCCGCCGTAGCTCCAACCGAGGGCGAAGCAGCTGGGCCGTATCAACGCACAGGTCGCTCTCGATCTGCCGGGTGAGGTCATCGACGAGGGTCAGGTCCTGACCGTTGGTGTTGGCCCAGCCGTTGTCGATGCCCTGTGGCGCCACGAAGATGGTGCTGTTGTTCGACAGCGGCTGCAGGCCGTAGTAGCCGGCAGAGGACACCGCGGCGGCTGAGCCGTTCAGCCAGTGAAAACCGAAGATCAGTCGGTATGAACGGCTGCTTGTGTAGCCGTCGGGGATCCGCAGGATGTAGCTGCGATTCTGGCCGCTGCTCTGGATCGTACGGGTTCCGCTGGTCAGCGCCGGAGTCTTGCCGCATCCGGCGGTTGTCGCGGCTGCCGCCGCATCACCGCTGACACCGATCATTGCCGGGCCGGCTAGGGCGGCCACGAGAACTGCCGCGACAATGCACGCCGATCCGAGGAGTTTACGCTGGGACATTGGGGGTGACTTCCTTTCTGCTCGACCCTACGGCGCGAGAACGCGCAGGCATTATCGCGGTAGCGCCGTGGTGCGGCGATCCGAAGTCGCCGCACCACGGCTGCGAGGTCGCGGGTCAGTTCAGGCTGAACCTCTGGTTGGCCTGACCACTGCAATCCCACAACTGGACCTGGGCTCCGTTAGAAGTACTCCAGACATCCAGGCACCGTCCGGATTGGACACCGGTGATGGTGCCGTTGGAGTTGACGTTCCATTGCTGGTTGGTCTGCCCGTTGCAGCTGTAGATCTGAACCGCCGAGCCGTTGCCGGACCCGGCCGCGTCCAGGCAGAGGCTGCCGAAGACGGTCAGTTGCCGGCTGGAGGTGTACGTCCACGACTGGTTGGACTGCCCGTTGCAGTCGTAGAGCTGGACCCTCGTTCCGTTGTTGCGGGAGCTATTCGGCACGTCGATACAGCGGCCGGACTGAGCACCGACAATCCGGTTGGAGCCGCCCGTGGTTGGTGTGGTCGTCGGCGAGGCGGTGGCTGTGGGGGTGGCGGTGGGGGTGCCCGTGCCCGTGGGGTTGGGTGTGGCCGCGTTCAGGGCGTTGAGCACGGAAGTGTAGGCGCTCTTCTTGTTGCCGCCGCCGTCGAACAGGAGCGGGCTCTCGCTGGACCGCCAAGAGTCGCTGTCGCGGACCCCCCACACGGTGATTCCGACGCATCGGGAAACGTTCATGCAGGCCTGGGTAAGGCCGGCGTACTGGCTGGTGGACGCGTTGGTGACGTCGACCTCCGTGAGCGCGACGTCCACGCCGAGGGCGGCGAAGCTCGACAACGTGGTCTGGAAGTTGCCGGGTAGCGAACTGCCGCCGGTGAAATGCGTCTGTAGGCCGACGCAGTCGACCGGGACACCACGCGACTTGAAGTCCCGGATCATGTTGTAGACGCCCTGCGTCTTGGCGTAACTCCAGTTTTCGATGTTGTAGTCGTTGTAGCAGAGCTTCACCGAAGGGTCGGCGCTGCGGGCGGTGCGGAAGGCGACCTCAATCCAGTCGTTGCCGGTACCCTGGAGATTGGACTGGCGGCGACTGCCGTCCTCGTTGAACGCCTCGTTGACCACGTCCCAGTAGGCGAGCTTGCCCTTGTAGTGGGCCATCACACCGTTGATGTGATCGATCATCGCCTGACGCAGAGAGCTTCCGCTCAGGCTCTGCATCCAACCCGGCTGCTGGGCGTGCCAGGCCAGGGTGTGGCCGCGGACCTTCAGGCCCCGTTGGGTGGCCCAGTTGTAGATCTGATCGCCCGAGCTGAAGTTGAACTGGCCCCGCTGAGGCTCAGTGGCGTCAGGCTTCATCTCGTTCTCGGCGGTGATCATGTTGAACTCACGTGCCGCGATGGTGGTGTATGTCGAGTCGCCGAGCCGGCTGGCCGCAATGGCGGTGCCGAAGTAGCGGCCGGACTGTGCGGCGGCCGCGCCGAGGGTACTTGCCGCCGCATCGGCGTCGGGTGCGACGGCTAACGCGCCGGCCACCACGACGGCGCACGCCGCGCTACTGAGGAGGGCCGCCCGCACACGCACGGACCTCGTCCTCCGGATTGTGCCAGGGTGGTCTGAGGGACGTGCCGCCACCGTGGCCTCCTTCCTGGGGTCGATTCCATGTTCAGCCCCGTCCGGCTCACGTCCGCAAGCAGTCGAAAGCAGGCGGGGCAACATGGGAATGGAGGTGCTTCGATGCTTAGCGAGCCTGCCACGGCGATCGCTGGTGGACAATAGCTTTCGGAAAAATTTCGGAACAGTGCTGTCCGTATTAGCCGATTCATACCGACTCCGTGTGAGGTCGGCGCGTCGGAAGGGTCGCCGGTGGGTCGAGGCCATAGGCGTTGCACATCAAGTTTTCCCAGAAGCTGCCCCGTGTCTGGCGCCGAGTGGCGAGGCATGTGGCATTTCGAAAGTTTCTCGAAAGTATGCGACTATCTGGGGGATCAGCCGTCCTGCAAGTCGCGTGCGGTGGGCGCCGCTCGGCCCCGTAGCAGCAGCCCGCCGAGCGTCACGCCGATGAGCAACGGCGCGCCGTGCTCGTCGCCGAGGATCACCAGCAGCACCGCCCCGACGACGAGCAGGCCGACACCGACCCGCGGCCACGCGGGCAGCGCGGCACGCCCGGTGAGCACCCAGGCGAGAAGCCCGCCGACCAGGCCCGCCACCGCAACCGACGAGCCGGCGCTGTAGTTGTGTGTGGCGTAGCTGAACAGCTCACCGGCCAACGCGCCGCCCAGATACAGCAAGACCCAACGAACCCGGCCGAACACACGCTCGGCGGCGGTACCGAACACCAGTAGTGCCGCCAGATTGAACAGCACCTGGTGCCACCCCTCAGGGTTGACGAGGATCGGACTGAGCAGTCGCCACCATTCGCCGTCGCCGAGAGCCGGGTCACGGATCAGGGTCCGAGTGACATCGTCGGCCAGCAGCCCGAGGATGGTGGACACGGTGGTGGCCCCGAGGACGGACAGCGTCAACCAAGCACGGCCAGGCATCGGGTCAATGTACGCCACCTACGTGCGGCCCGACGTCCGTGCGATTCTGCACCGTCGAGGTCTTCGGATTGCCCCACATCGATCGTTGCTCAACGACGCGGCTCCACGTCGTTTCGGTACGAGACGGCCGCGGTGGCCGGCGCCCGCGTCCTTACGCGGTGTGGTCAACCGATCGGATGGGAGATTGGTGCGTTCACGAAGCTCACGTGATGACCGACTCAATCCCGATTACGTGGATGGTTCCTGGCCATGCGCTCGTTGCCGCGTTTGTAGTTGCCGGTATAGCGGGCCATCAGGCCCTGCGGGTCGTCATCGACCTCATCGAGGAATTGGGCAGCCTGCTGTCCTCGCAAGGTCGTGGCCATCCGGCCGCGGTGTGTGATGACGACGCTGCCGTCCGGACGCTTGGTGTAGTCGAACCCCTCTGCCGTACCCATGGATGATGAGCCTACCGATTGGTGATTCGACTGTGTGTCGCCGCGACTCGTGGCCGCGAGCGCTGACAGGTCGCTCACCGCTATTCGACCAACGGACACTGCGGCCTATTCGGAAGACGGCGTGCTTGTCAGGCCTTGGCGACGGCGGAATGCCGTCACCTTGACCCGGTTTTGACATGTTGTACTGCAGAAGCGGCGGCTACCGTTCTTGGAGACATCGAAGAATACTCGTCCGCACTCCGGCGCGTGGCAGGTGCCGAGCCGGTCGGCATCCCCGGCGCTGACAACACGGGCTAGTGCTTCGGCGCAGATCGCCGTGTACATCGCAACGAGCTGCGCGTGCACGGGATGGTGATGGAGTCGCCAGCGCCCCTCCTCCTTTGCCAGGTGGGGCAGCGCCGGGGAGTGCGAGAGGAAGGCGTTGAGTCGACCTGCGGCGGCATCGACGTCATCGTCGCGCAGGTCGTCGAAGATCTCGCGTAGCCGTCGGGCGAGCGCAACGAAGCCGGGAACGTCATCCGCCCGCAGCGCGGCCTGCGACTGAGCATCGAACGCGAGGATCCCTGAAAGCGCGCCCAGTTCGTCTCCGGCTGCAGGTCCGGATCGGTGGCCGGTGGTCGTCAGCTCGTTGACGAGATCAACGGAGACGATCACGCCAGCATCCGCGTAACTGTCTAACTGCACTTGACCGGTAACTCCTTCGTGCTTATCGTGTCACTGACAATCAAGGCTACACCGGTTACATCGGGGTCGAAGGAAGGGAACCGATGGTGAGGTACTGGTTGGACCGCCGGGCCGCGCCGGCGTTGCGGGGGGACCCATTATGAGCCGGCGGGGCTGGACACTGTTCGTCCTGATGAGTCTGCTCTGGGGCCTGCCCTACTTGTTGATCAGAATTGCGGTGGGCTCCATGTCCGTGCCGTTCCTGGTATCGGCGCGTGGCTTGCTGGGTGCGGCGATGCTGTTACCTTTCGTCGACTTCGGTCGGCACGGCGCCCTGCTGCGTCGCCGCTGGCGCCCGATCGTCGTGCTCGCGCTGCTGGAAATGGTCGCGCCATGGACCTTGCTCGCGCACGCCGAGACTCGGCTCAACAGCTCTACCACCGGTCTGCTGATCGCGACCGCCCCGCTGGTCGCGAGCCTGATCGCCGTGGCCACGCCGGGCGGTGAGCGTCTCTGTCGGATCCGAGTGCTCGGCCTGGCAACGGGATTCGCCGGTGTGGCGATCCTCGCCGGCCCGCGACTTCGTGGCGACGCCGTCGCTATTGCCGAGGTGCTCGCGACCGCCGTCTGCTGGGCGGTGGCACCCCTGATCGTCACCCAGCGCCTGCACGATGTGCCGGCGGTTGCGCTGACGGCGACCTGCGTTGCGGTCAGCGGACTCACGACGCTGCCGCTGGCGGTGACCCGAGCGCCGGCGGAACTTCCGTCGCTGACGGCGCTGGCCGCGTTGGCGGGACTGGCCGGGGTCTGCACCGCGCTTGCGTTCGTCGCGTTCTTCGCGCTCGTCCGCGAGGCTGGACCCTCCCGTACCTTGGTGGTGACGTTCATCAGCCCAGCGGTGTCCGTGGCGGCCGGTGCTCTCGTGCTCGGCGAGTCGGCAAGCACCGGCACGATTGCCGCGCTCGGCCTCATCGTCGGCGGCTCTGTTCTCGCCACGAGCGCAGGCCGCGGTGCGCGACCGGCCGGCCCAGCAGATGAATCAGGGCGGCCTCGCCAAACTCCGACTCCTGCGGTAGTCGACGGGAGTAACTTGCTTTCCTAACTTAGGATGCTAAGCTGTTGGCATGAACCACTCGAAGAACCTCGGGCTGGAGCTGCACACGCTGGTTTCCCGCCTCGAACGGGCCGGCGACCAGATCCTGCGTACCGAACACGGCCTGTCCTACCGGCGGTTCATGGTCCTGGTGATGGTCGGCGAGTTGGGTGAGTCGACGCAGCGAGCGCTGGCCGACAGCCTGGCCGTGACCGAGCCGTCGACCAGCCGAATGGTCGCCGCCCTGGCCGAGACGGGACTACTCACCGTGGTGACCGACCCTGCCGGCGGCAACCGCCGGCAGATCGCCCTCACCGACGCTGGCCGGGACCTGGTCGAGCAAGCCGGCAGCGATCTGATCCAGCGGCTCACTGGGCTGGTCGAGTCCAGCGGCGTGCCCTTCGACACCTATCTGTCCTACACCCGGCGGCTGAACGCCGCCCTCGACGGCGCCGGCACCCGGACCCGTGCCGCGACACCCCCCATCGTAAGGAGCTGACCATGATCGCCACGCCTACCACGCCCACCGTGCGTACCGTTCAGTCCGCCGACGGCACCACGATTAGCTACCACACCATCGGCAGCGGCCCGGACATCCTGGTTATCCCCGGCGCGCTCAACGACGCGACCGACTACGCCGCGCTTGCCGCCGCGCTCGCCGCCCATTTCACCGTGCACTCGATCCAGCGGCGCGCACGCACCGGCAGTGGCCCGCAAGGCCCCGACTACAGCATCGCGACCGAATGCGCCGACCTCGCCGCCGTGCGAACCGCCACCGGCGCCCGATACGTCTTCGGCCACAGCTACGGGGGGCTCGTCGCGTTGGAGGCGGCCCGGCGCGACCCGGGCATCGCCAAACTCGCGTTGTACGAGCCTGGGGTCAGCGTCCAGGGCCTGTTCCCGATGGACTGGACCCCGCAGTATCGCCGGTTCCTCGCCCAAGGGCGCCCATTTGACGCGTTCGCCACGTTCGCCATCGGCACTGGCCCCGCCGCAGCCCGCCGCAACCCCAGATGGCTCATGTCCGTGATCCTTCGCCTGGTGTTCCGCGGCGAACGGCGAGCGAAGGTCTTCCAGTTGCTCGAGGCGAACCTGCACGAGCACGAGCAGGTCGCCCGGCTCGACGACAGCTACCCCAACTACCGCGAGGTGTCCGCAGACGTGCTGCTCATGGCCGGCGGGAAGAGCGGACTGTCGCACGTGGCCCCGGCCTTCGACCGGCTCACGGAGGTCCTACCGTCCGCCCGAGTTCACACATTCCCAACCCTGAACCACTTCGGGCCGGAGACCAAGGGCCCGGCGGTGGCCGACACCATTACCGCGTTCCTGCTCAGCTGAGCCAGCCAGACCCGGGCGTTCGTGAGACCGGGCTCAACTGCGCGACCATGGATAAAACCACAATCGTCGATGCGGGCCGCGCCTTGGGATCAACCCCGGTCGACCATCCATGGTGGATGCCAGGCGCACCCTAGTCCGTCGCGGGCGGTTGGAGCCTCGTACGTGCCGAAACTAGTCCTCCGCCAACACCGCTGGACTCACAGCCGACGACAGCGCCGGCTGTGGGTCCAGGAATCCGGTGGACTCGCGTGCCGCGACCCTGAAGTCGGCTAGGATCTGCCGAGGGGGCGCCTGGTCGCCCTTTTCGTTGATCCGCTCGACCAGGAGATCGACGGCTACCTCTGCGATTTGGTCCCGGCCGGGATCGACGCTCGACATCGACGGGACCGAGAAGCGCGCCTCGTCGATGTTGTCGAGCCCGATCACTGCCACGTCTTGCGGGACGTGAACTCCTGCCTGTCCCAGCGTGCGCAGCGCCCCCAGCCCGAGCGTGTCGTTGAAGGTGAACACGGCGTCGAACTCGACGCCGTCCGCGAGGAGATCGCGCATCGCGGCAGCGCCGTTCTCGCGATGCCACGGGGCGGCGACCCGCACGAGCGCGGGGTCGTACGGGATGCCAGCCGCGGCCAGCGCCTCCCGGTACCCGCGCACGCGAAGGTTCGCGGACCGGATGTCGTCGCGATGGGTGGGGTGCGCTCCGATCACCGCGATGCGTCGCCGGCCGATCTCGAGCAGGTGCTCGGTGGCCGCGCGGGCCGCGCCCACGTTGTGCATCGTGACGTGGTCGGTGGGGCCGTCGAAGATGCGCTCGCCGAGCAGCACCAGCGGGTACGGCACCTGCAGCACCCCGATGTCGTCCTGACCGAGCTGCTCGGGACTGAACAGGAGCCCATCGGTCAGCCGCAATCGGTGTCCGGACAGCACCGCGATCTCACCTTCGCGAGTGGCGCCCGTCTGATCCACGAGCACCGCGATATTCCGCCGCTCGGCCGCGCGGATGACGGCGTCGGCGAGCTCGGCGAAGTAGTTCTGACGCAGCTCAGGGATCGCGAGCCCGATGACCCCGGTCCTGCCTGAACGCAGCCCTCGCGCGGTGAGATTGGGACGGTAATCGAGCTCGGCGATCGCCGAGCGCACCCGGTCGCGCGTGGCGGGGCGCACGTACGGATAGTCATTGATGACATTCGAAACCGTCTTGACCGATACTCCGGCCACGCGCGCAACGTCGTGCATGGTGGCGGCGATCGCAAATCTCCCCTCATCGCGCAGCGTCCGCAGAGATGCGGTTTTCAATGAGTGTAGCGGCGTGGTTGCGCCATCGATCGAGCGAGAAGCTAATCCCTGTTGCCCACGTCGATACCTCCGGGGGACTGGTGGTGCCGGTGGTTCGAGGACGTTGCCGGGCCCGCGGGCGCGGCGACCAACGTCCCCGACGACCCGGTTGATGCCTCAGTGCGGCCGTTGGGCGCTGCCTTGGCGATCCACACCCGGCGGTCTCCAAGGGTCGACGGGCAGTCTTGACAGCGCTGGCGCTCTCCGCGATAGTCGGTCCCTACAACGTTAGAAATACAACGTGAGAAACGCTTCCAGGGCGCGGAGCGGGCCAGCGACAGGTCGCGGTCACGCCGGTCCCCGGATGCGCCTTGCACCGACGATAACGTCCCGCGTCCGAAAGGAATCGAACAGTGAAGACGAAGCAAGTCCTCGCTGCGTCGCTGGCCCTCCTGCTGACAGGCGCGATTGCCGCATGCTCTGGCGGAGAAGACGGCGGCAACCAAGCGACGAACTGCACCAACACCATCCCGAAGGCCAACCTGCCCGTTGTCACGCTCTGGGCCTGGTACCCGAACACGCAACTGGTGGTCGACAACTTCAATAAGCAGCACGACGATGTCCAGGTCTGCTGGACGAACGCCGGCGCCGGTGGGGACGAGTACGCCAAGTTCCAGACGGCGGTCACGGCAGGCAATGGTGCCCCCGACGTGGTCATGCTGGAGGCGGACCGGATCCCGACTTTCCAGGTGCAGAACGCTCTCGTGGACCTCCGCGACCTCGGCTACAAGGACGTCAAGGCAAACTTCAGCGAGGGTGCCTGGAAGGATGTCTCGGTCGGCGACGGCGTCTATGGCGCGCCGATCGACGGTGGACCGATGGGCATGATCTACCGCAAGGACATCTTCGACAAGTACGGCATCAAGCCTCCGACCACCTGGGCCGAATACGAGGCTGCGGCGCAGAAGGTCAAGGATGCCGGCGGCCCGCTCTTTGGCGACTTCCCGGCGAACCAGCCGGCCTACGTCACGGCGCTGCTGTACCAGAACGGAGCGAAGCCGTTCACGTACGACCCCGCCAACAAGGGCGAGATCGGCATCAAGCTGAACGACGACGCCTCCAAGAAGGTGCTCGACTACTGGGCCGGGCTGGTCTCGAAGGGCCTGGTCGGCAAGCAGGACCAGTTCACTCCCGAGTACATCGCGGGCGTGATCGGCGGCCAGTACGCCACCTACCTCTCAGCCGCCTGGGCGCCGGGCTACCTGCAAGGTGCGGGCGTGGGCAAGGGTGCCGACGCGGGGGTGTGGGCGACTGCCCCGCTGCCGCAGTGGGATCCTGCCAAACCGGTCTCGGTGAACTGGGGCGGCTCCGCCTTCTCGGTGAGCAGCCAGGCGAAGAACAAGGCGCTCGCGGCCAAGGTCGCGTTGGGGGTTTACGCCGACGACGCGTCGCTGCGGGACGGGTGGGAGAAGCAGATCATCTTCCCGCTCAACGTCAATGTGCTCAAAGACCCCAAGTTCACCGATGCCAAGATCGACTTCTTTGGCGGTCAGCAGGCCAACACGGAGGTGTACGTCCCGGCGGCCAACGCCTACCAGGGCATGACCTACACGCCGATCGGACAGTACTTCTACTCGGCTTTCACGAAGCAGATCGCCGCGATCAATGACGGGTCCAAGACCGGGTCCGCGGCCGCGGACGCGCTGCACGCGGACGTAGTGGCGTACGCCAAAGAGCAAGCGTTCACCGTCAAGTGACCTGACACGGCGGGCCGGTCCGTGAACACATGGGCCGGCCCTCCGTCGTTGCGTCCCCAGATCCGGAGACATCATGACCGCTTCGACCAGTGGCCCTGCGCCAACGAGGGGGCACGGCCGAACCACGCCCCTCCCAGACGACATCCCGACCGCCTCGAGCGCCGAGCGAACGAGGCAGCACCGCCGAAAGGCGACCTTACGGCAGAACGTGGCCGGGTGGCTCTTCGTCGGACCCTTCGGCCTCGTCTTCCTCACCCTCCTCGTGCTCCCGATCGGCTACGCGCTCTACCTGAGCCTGTTCCAGAAACGGTTGATCGGCGGGACTACGTTCGTCTTCCTCGGCAACTACCTCAAGGCCTTCCGCGATCCCTCCTTCGTCGAGGGGGTGTGGTTCGTCGTCCGGTTCTCGCTGGTGCTCATCCCGATCCAGATGGCCATCTCGTTGGCCATCGCGCTGATCCTGGACACGGTGACGAGCAAGTTCGCACGATTCTCGCGCCTCATGATCTTCCTGCCGTATGCGATCCCGACCGTCCTCGGTGCCCTGATGTGGGGGTTCCTGTACAGCAAAAACTTCGGTCCCATTGCGGACATCTTCGGCGCCTTCGGCGCTGCCGGACCGGACTTCCTCAGCAAAGACCTGATCTTCCAGGGCCTGCTGAACGTGGTGACCTGGCAATGGGCCGGATATTACATGATCATCCTGTACGCCGCGTTGCAGGGGATCGATCCGAGCCTCTATGAGGCGGCCCGCATCGACGGCGCATCGCAGTGGCAGATCATCTTCCGGATCAAGATCCGGCTGGTCGCGCCAGCGCTCGTGCTCATCCTCGTGTTCGCCCTCATCGGAACGCTGCAGTTCTTCAACGAACCGAAGATCCTGCAACAGCTCGCGGCCGGCGCCATCCCGGACGACTTCACGCCGAACATGTACGCGTATCAGCAGGCGTTCACGCTGGCGAACAGTAACTACAGCTCGACGATCTCTTTCGCGCTGGGCGCAGTCGTATTTCTCTGTGTCTATATTTTCATGTTCGCGACCCGCAAGCGAGGGAACTTCCTGTCATGAGCACCACCCACATCGAGCGCAGGCGAGCTCGCCGGACACCGAGGCACATCCCGCTGCATCTCGTGCTTGCCCTGCTGGTGATTTACTTCCTGATCCCCTTCTGGTGGGTCATCGTGAACAGCTCGAAGGACTCGGCCGGGCTGTTCGGCGGCACCAGCGCCCTCTGGTTCGCCCCCGACATCAACTACATCGAGAACCTGAAGCAGCTCTTCACCTACAACGGCGGTCTCTACGCGCGCTGGCTGGCGAACTCGGCCCTGTACGCGTTCGCCGGGGGAGTCGGGGCGACGGTGCTGGCGGTGCTCGCCGGATACGGTTTCGCGAAGTACAGCTTCGTGGGCCGCCGAGCCGGGTTCTCGATTCTGCTCGGCGCGGTCATGGTGCCGGCGACCGCGCTCGTCATCCCGACCTTCATCCTGTTCTCTCAGGCGGGCCTGACGAACACGATCTGGGCGGTGATCCTGCCGACCTTGCTCAACCCGTTCGGCGTGTTCCTCGTGAACCTGTACGCGCGCGACGTGGTGCCCGACGAACTGCTGGATGCCGCACGCGTCGACGGTGCGGGAGAATTCCGAACGTTTGTCAAGGTCGCGCTGCCGCTCATGCGACCGGTGATCGTCACGGTGCTGCTGCTGTCGGTCGTATCGTCATGGAACAACTACTTCCTCCCGCTCGCGATGCTTGTGGACAACCGGCTCTTCCCGGTGACGGTCGGGATCGGGCTCTGGCAGTCCACCGCATCCACGTACGGCGCCGCGGGAACCAACCTCTGGAGCATCATCATCCTCGGCTCGCTGGTCTCGATCATCCCGCTGATCATCGCGTTCCTCTGCCTTCAGCGTTATTGGCGAGGAGGGCTGACCGTCGGCGCACTGAAATAGCCTCTCGCTTTTCCACCATCGACCAGCTAGCCACTACTGAAACTGAGGACAACCTTGATTTCCGCGCATCTCACCATCGACCCGCATTTCGTCGTGGGGCCGATCAACCGCAGGC
This sequence comes from uncultured Actinomycetota bacterium, assembly GCA_963742855.1. Classification (GTDB taxonomy): domain Bacteria; phylum Actinomycetota; class Actinomycetes; order Mycobacteriales; family Micromonosporaceae; genus CAVUNP01. Next base: position 87,634 of record CAVUNP010000010.1, read on the forward strand.
TCTTCGGCTCCTTTGTCGAGCACCTCGGGCGATGCGTGTACGACGGCATCTACGAGCCATCGCACCCCGACGCCGATAATGAGGGGTACCGACGCGACGTGATCGCGCTCGTCAAGGAACTCGGTGTGAGCACGATCCGTTACCCGGGAGGCAATTTCCTCTCGGGGTACCGCTGGGAGGACGGCGTCGGGCCGCGCGAGAACCGGCCCCGCCGTCTCGACCTCGCCTGGCATTCCACGGAGACGAACGAGATCGGTCTCGACGAGTTCGCGAGCTGGCTCAAGAAGGTCGGCAGCGAGCTCATGTACGCGGTAAACCTGGGCACGCGCGGAGTGCAGGAAGCGCTCGACGTGCTCGAGTACGCGAACATCCGGTCGGGCACCAGGCTCTCCGAGCAGCGGATCGCGAACGGCGCGGTCGAGCCCTACGACATCCGCATGTGGTGCCTGGGCAACGAGATGGACGGTCCCTGGCAGCTCGGGCACGGGACTCCGGACGAGTACGGGCAGCTGGCAGTCAAGACCGCGCGCGCGATGCGGCAGCTCGACCCGACGCTGGAGCTCGTGGTGTGCGGGAGCTCGAACGCGCAGATGCCGCTCTTCGCGAGCTGGGAGCGGGTCGTGCTCGAGGCGGCGTACGACGAGGTCGACTACATTTCGTGCCACGCCTACTACGAGCCCCACGACGGTGACTACGCGAGCTTCCTTGCGTCCGCGGTGAACATGGATCGGTTCATCGACTCGATCGTCGCCACCGCCGACCACGTCAAGGCGGTACGCGGCAGCCGCAAGACGATCAACGTCTCGTTCGACGAATGGAACGTCTGGTACCACTCGCGCTATGCCAAGGTCGACCGCATCACGGGGATCGACGACTGGCCGGTCGCCCCGCGCCTGCTCGAGGACGCCTACTCGGTCGCCGATGCGGTGGTCGTCGGCAGCCTCCTCATCTCGTTGCTGCGCCACGCTGACCGGGTTACGTCCGCAAGCCTCGCGCAGTTGGTGAATGTGATCGCGCCGATCATGACCGAGCCCGGGGGGCAGGCCTGGCGGCAGACGACGTTCTTTCCGTTCGCACTGACCTCACAGCTGGCCCGTGGAGTGACCCTGGAGCTCAAGCTGGAGAGCCCGACCTACGACACCGCCCTCTACGGTGAGGTCTGCGTGGTGGACGCCGTCGCGACGCACGACGCGGGCACCGGCGACACCGCGGTTTTCATGGTCAACCGCAGCCTCACCGAGGCGGTGGAGCTGGCGGTCGACGTCAGCAACCTCGGCCAGGTGGGGGTCGTCGACGCGCAGACCCTCCACGACGACGACATTCATGCGAAGAATACGCTCGATCTTCCGGAGCGCGTCGGACTCACGCCGAACACCTCGCACGCCATTGTCGACGGCAGGCTGCGGATCACATTACCGCCGGTTTCCTGGACCGCGGTGACACTGCGATGACCGGCGCAGCCATCCTCCGTGTCCCGTTGACCATTTATCGCGCGGGCCTCGCTATCGAGCGCGCCGCCGGGCAGACCATCTGAACGGAGCCCTCATGACCACGAGCATCGTCCCCGACCTCTCCACCAAGGTGGTCCGCTTCCTCACCGGCAGCCAGGATCTCTACGGCGGCGAGACCCTCCGCCAGGTCGCCGAGCAGTCGCGGCAGGTGGCCGCGCTCCTCGACGGCACACTCCCCGTGCGGGTCGAGTGGATGCCCGTGCTCACGTCGACCGACGCGATCCGGCGTGCCGCGCTCGATGCCAACGCCGCCGACGAGGTGGTCGGCGTTATCGCGTGGATGCACACCTTCAGCCCGGCCAAGATGTGGATCCAGGGCCTCGAAGCGCTGCAGAAACCGCTCCTGCACCTTCATACCCAGGCCAACGTCGAGCTGCCATGGGCCGAGATCGATTTCGATTTCATGAATCTGAACCAGGCCGCGCACGGCGACCGCGAGTTCGGCTACATCCAGACTCGCCTCGGCGTCGCGCGCAAGACGGTCGCCGGCCACGCATCCAACCCCGTGGTCGCGCGCCAGGTCGAGTCCTGGGCGCGGGCGGCGTGCGCAGCGGGTGCGGTGCGTCACCTGAAGCTCGCCCGCTTCGGCGACAACATGCGCTACGTCGCCGTCACCGAAGGCGACAAGACAGAGGCCGAGCACCGCTTCGGCGTGGCAGTCAACACGTGGGGTGTCAACGACTTGGTCGCCGGGGTGGAGGCGGCTGCCGAAGCCGAGGTCGACGCGCTTGTCGAGGAGTACCTCGCGGCGTATGACGTCGCCGAGGAGCTGACGCCCGGCGCCGACCGTGCCGATTCCCTCCGGTACGGGGCGCGCATCGAGCTCGCGCTGCGGTCGTTTCTCGAGGCGGGCGGCTTCGCGGCCTTCACCACCACGTTCGAGGACCTCGGCGGGCTGCGTCAGCTTCCCGGTCTCGCGGTCCAGCGGCTGATGGCCGACGGCTACGGCTTCGGGGCGGAGGGCGACTGGAAGACGGCCATTCTCGTGCGCGCGGCGAAGGTGATGGGCGCGGGGCTGCCGGGTGGCGCATCCCTCATGGAGGACTACACCTACGACCTGACGCCGGGCAACGAGATGATCCTGGGCGCGCACATGCTCGAGATCTGCCCGAGCCTGACAACCGGGAAGCCTCGACTGGAGGTGCACCCGCTGGGCATCGGAGGCCGCGAGGACCCCGTGCGGCTCGTGTTCGACACAGATCCGGGTGAGGGGCTCGTCGTCGCGCTCAGCGACATGCGGGACCGATTCCGCCTCACCGCCAACGTGGTGGATGTGGTGCCCTTGCCCGCACCGCTGCCGAAGCTCCCGGTAGCCCGCGCGGTATGGAAGCCGCGACCGGACTTCCAGACCAGCGCCACCGCCTGGCTCACGGCGGGCGCCGCCCATCACACCGTGCTCACCACCGCCGCGACAGCCGAGATGTTCGAGGACTTCGCGCGGATCGTGGCGACAGAGCTCCTGCTGATCGACGGAGAAACCACCGTTCGTGGCTTTGAGCACCAGGTGCGCTGGAACAACGCGTACTACCGGTTGGCCCACGGCTTCTAAGGTGACGCGCTACTACGACGTTGTAAAGAATTTCTTTACAACGTCGTAAAGCGAATGTAACGTGGCGCCAGCCGTCCAACCATCATGGGTGCCCGGCCGTTCGAAGAAGAGAGGTAGTGAGAGTCTTGCAACTGAGTAAGCCCTTTCGGGGGATTCTGAAACCTGTCGCGGCTGTCGTGCTTGCTTCGGCGATGGTGCTGAGCATGTCGAGCGTGGCGCATGCCGAGGACGGGGTCGACCTGACTCCGGGTCCGCACGTTGTCGCGGATCCCAATTCGCCGACGGGTTACACGGGGCACTTCGTGTATTACAACCCGACCGCGACCAGTGTGCGGTTTGTTGCCGACATCCTGTTGCGCAACTGGGCGGATCAGACCGACACCAAGGTCTACCAGCCCCAGCAGTACCGCCCGGGTCTGATGCGCGGCGCCGGCGCATACGACGTGCAGATGACCAACGCGGGCAACGGTTACTGGGTAACCGATGTGCCGCTGGCTGCCGGACCCAACCAGTACTGGTTCTACGTGAACAACAACACGAACCTGTGGGTGGCTGACCCGGCGAACTCGCCGATTTATGCCCCGGATGGCCTGACGGGCACTGCCCGGCGCGCCTTCAACAGGGTCAACGTGCCATACGACGCCGAGAAGCAGAACTACGCACCGCTGGCGGAGCGTGTGATCGCGAACCCGCGGCCGGACACGGCGAAGGGCACGTGGAGTTATGTGCCGGTCCAGATCGGCACGGCCACGCGGACGCTGGGCGTCTACCTGCCGCCCGGGTACGACCCCAACCGTGCCGAGCCGTACAAGACGATCTACATGCAGCACGGCAGTGGTCAGGACCAGTCCGACTGGATGAACATCGGCAGCGTGCCCGTCATCATGGACAACCTGATCGCCGACGGGCAGACCGAGCCCGCGGTCATCGTGGCGACGAACTCCGCGTACATGGGGGCCTCGCCGTACACGACCAACCTCGAGGGCATCATCATTCCGTTCGTCGAGAGCCACTACAACGTCTCGACGAACCGGGTGGACCGGGCGTTCGCCGGCCTGTCCATGGGTGCCTCGATGACGATCAACATCATCAACAACGACCCGCTGCGCTTCGGCTACTACGGCGTCTTCAGCTGGACCCCGCCGCCGCGGACGAACACAGCGAATATCAAGCAGGCATACATCTACCTGGGTTGCGGAGCCTGGGACAACCTCAACCTCTGCGTGACGCAGGCACAGCTCAACGCGCTGAACGGCCTTGTCAATTACAAGTTCGACAAGATCGCGGGTGGCCACGACTTCAATGCCTGGCCTCAGCTGTTCGCGAACTTCGCGCGGGACTATGTGTGGCAGCGGGGGGCGTTTGTCAACGGTGCCCCGGTGTTCGCTGCTGGTGGTGAGTCCCAGTCGGTGGATGAGAACCAGGCGTTGTCGTTCGATGTCGAGGCCACCGACCCCGATGGTGATGCGCTGACGTATTCGGCCAGTGGCCTGCCCGCGGGTGCGAGTTTCGATCCCGCGACGCGGCGTTTTTCGTGGACCCCGGACTACACCCAGGCGGGCACGTACACGGTCACCTTCACGGCCAGCGACGGGATGAAGTCGTACAGCCTATCGGCCAGCAAGGACGTCACCATCACGGTCCGCGATGTGCCCGCGCCGGTAGCGGTGACGGCGCCGTCCATCAGCGGCGCAGCCGCGGTCAACGCGGTGCTGACTGCCGACCCCGGCACGTGGGACGTCGCCAACACCACGTTCGGCTACCAGTGGTCGGCGGATGGCCAGGTGATCGCCGGTGCCACCAGCGCCAAGCTGGTGGTGACGCCGAACCTGTCCGGCAAGGCGGTCGCGGTCACCGTGACGGCCAGCGCCGCTGGGCGGCCGGACGGCAGCGCCACGTCCCAGCCAGTCAGCATCAGGACGATCGCGGCGTGGAAGTCGACGGCTGTCTACAACACCGGTGATCTGGTCATTCACAACGGGAAGCTCTACCAGGCCAGCTGGTGGACGCAAAACCAGGCGCCGGGCGACCCGAATGGGCCGTGGCAGGAGCTGGCCGTAACGGCGGATGGATCCACGGCATGGGCGGCGTCGCGAATCTTCGATGCCGGTGACCAGGCGTACTACCAGGGCAGGCTGTACCGGGCCCAGTGGTGGACCCGCGCTCAGGCCCCGGGGGACCCGTACGGTCCCTGGAAGCTGATCTCGTAACCGTTCCGGGTCGAAACGGGAGCCGGTGGCCGACTTGTTCGGCGCCGGCTCCTTTGTCTTTCCTCGCAGAGGCCAGCTCAGGAGACGATCCGGAACATCCCTTGCAGCAGCTGCATTCCAACGTTGTAACGACCTCTTTACAACGTCGTAAATCGCTTGTAACGTCGGCTGCAGGAGCGCCACTTTGGCGCTCACCGGCCGTTCAAGGAGGAACGTTTGATGCGCGTTCTGCAATTGCGGAGACAAACCGGAGGGGCCTCGGGCAATCGCGCCGGACTCCTCAAGCCCGTCGCAGCTGTCGTGCTTGCTTCGGCGATGGTGCTGAGCATGTCGAGCGTGGCGCATGCCGAGGACGGGGTCGACCTGACTCCGGGTCCGCACGTTGTCGCGGATCCCAATTCGCCGACGGGTTACACGGGGCACTTCGTGTATTACAACCCGACCGCGACCAGTGTGCGGTTCGCCGCCGACATCCTGTTGCGTAACTGGGCGGATCAGACCGATACGACGGTCTACCAGCCCCAGCAGTACCGGTCCGGTCTGATGCGTGGTGGCGGCGGCTACGACGTGCAGATGACCAACGCCGGCAACGGTTACTGGGTGACCGATGTACCGCTGGCCGCTGGGGCGAACCAGTACTGGTTCTATGTGGACAACAACACGAACTTGTGGGTGGCTGACCCGGCGAACTCGCCGATCGACGCCCCGGATGGCCTGACCGGCACTGCCCGGCGTGCCTTCAACAAGGTGTACGTGCCGTACAACGCCGAGAAGCAGAACTACGCGCCCCTGGCGGCCCGGCAGATCGAGCTTCCGCGTCCGAACGTCCCGCACGGCACGTGGAGTTATGTGCCGGTCCAGATCGGCACGGCCACGCGGACGCTGGGCGTCTACGTGCCGCCCGGGTACGACCCCAACCGTGCCGAGCCGTACAAGACGATCTACATGCAGCACGGCAGTGGTCAGGACCAGTCCGACTGGATGAACATGGGCGATGTGCCCGTCATCATGGACAACCTGATCGCCGACGGGCAGACAGAGCCCGCGTTGGTCGTGACCACGAACACCAACTACCTTGGCAACTCTGCGCAGGGGTATCCCAACCTGCGCGACATCGTGATTCCGTTGGTCGAGAACAACTACCACGTCTCGACGCAGGCGGTGGATCGGGCGTTCGCCGGTCTGTCGGCGGGCGCCGCGGTCACATCCAACCTCATCAACTTTGACGCGACGAAGTTCGGATACTACGGCGTGTTCAGTGGTGGTGTGGGAGTCCGCAACACCACTGCGAATCTCGGGGTGCCCTACATCCTCTTCGGCGGCGGGGCATGGGACTTCGGGTTGCCCAACCCGGCCCAGGTGGCAGCGCTGACGAACGCGCACGTGAAGAATGTCGTCGTCGCCGGTGCCCACGACTTCAACACCTGGAACCAGCTGTTCACAACCTTCGCGCGGGACTATGTGTGGCAGCGGGGGGCGTTTGTCAACGGTGCCCCGGTGTTCGCTGCTGGTGGCGAGTCCCAGTCGGTGGATGAGAACCGGGCGTTGTCGTTCGGTGTCGCGGCGAGCGATCCTGATGGTGATGCGCTGACGTATTCGGCCAGTGGCCTGCCGGCAGGTGCGAGCTTCGATCCCGCGACGCGGCAGTTCTCGTGGACACCTGGATACCACCAGGCGGGGACATACACGGTCACCTTCACAGCCAGCGATGGAACGAAGTCGTACAGCCTGTCGGGGACCAAGCAGGTGACGATCACCGTGCGGGACGTCCCTGCCTGGAGTTCGTCCAGGGTGTACACCGAGGGCGATCAGGTGAGCTACAACGGCTCGACCTGGCTGGCGTCATGGTGGACCAGCAACCAGGCTCCGGGTGATCCGTACGGACCGTGGCAGGAGATGCTGATCGCCGGCAACGGCACCGCGATCTGGACACCGACGCGAATCTTTGTGGCCGGGGATGTCGTCGTCTACCAGGGCAAGCGCTACGTGGCGCAATGGTGGACCCGTAACCAGCCGCCCACGACGCCGTACGGACCGTGGCAGCTCGTGGACTGACCCACAACCACAACCAACCGGCCGCGTCACTCAGGGGTGACGCGGCCGGTTCCTGTCTCGCGGCCGACCGCGACCAGGTCACTGCCGCGGCGGGCCTCGCCGAGCGACTGCGGCCGTACGCCGGCCTCCTGGCTGTCTGCGCCATCTCGATCAGGCACCTACGGGTTGCGATGCGTCGTCGGAGTCGACGTGTGCGATCGCTCAGGTGCGTATCCGGAGGGTCAGTTCGCCGGTATCACGCTCGGTCGGGTCGACCTCCAACGTGTAGCGGCCGGCAGTCGGCAGGACTGTCCCTTGTGGGCCCAGGCTGCCCACGCCGTTGATGACGCAACCGGTGGTGACGGTCTTTGCGTCCGGAGACACCAGCCTGAGCACGCCGCATCTGTTCGGCAGGTCCGAGTTCGACACGTCGACGAAGATGCGTTGTCCCGCCCCGGCGTTGAACGTGAACCTGGCCAACGCACCTGGCTGGGAGATCTTGGCGACGGTGGGGGTGCCGTTGACCGCGATCGTCGCCTCCTGGTCGACAGCGATGATCAGGCGCAGGCGTACCTGGCCGGTCAACGCTTCCGGCGGATCAAACTCCACTGTGTACGTGCCTGAGGCCGCGAGCACGGTACGGTCGATGCTGCCGATGCCGTTGATCAGGCAGCCGGTCTGGACCGTGGTGCCGTCTGGCGCCCGCAGGAGCAGGACATTGCAGGCGTTTGGGAAGGTGGCCTGGTCGGCGTCGATGAAGACTTTCTGTCCGGCGGTACCCGGGAAGCTCAGCCGGGCCACCGCTCCGGCCTGGTCGACCTTGGCCACGACGGGCGCGCCGTCCGGCGCCAGTGTCGACTGGGCGTCCTGGGCGGTGACGATCCGGATTACGGCTTCCCCTGTCACCGGGCCGGCGGGGTCAACCTCCACTGTGTACTGACCGGTCACCGGCAGCGTTAGGGTTTCGATCTGGCCGACGCCGTTGATGACGCATCCTGTCGACAGCACATGACCGGCCGGGTCGAGTAGTTTGACGAGGCCACAGTCATTCGGCAGATTCGACGAGACGATCTGAACGAAGATCCGTTGGCCGGCGGTGCCGGAGAAGGTGGTACGGCCGACCTGGTCAGGCGCGGCGATGACCAGCTTGATGTCGGAACCGCTGACCCGAACTCCGCTGACGAACGTCTGGCTCTGGGCGGCCGGCAGAGCGAAGTCGGCGTTGCCGGTCACGGCCACGTCGAGGATGCAGCTTTCCAGGATCGCGGGGTCGGTGACACCCGCACGGCGGCAGATCGCCTCGGCCCAGGCCCGGTTCGAGAGGTCTTTTGCTGTCACCTCACGGTCGGGGAATGTGCGATCGGTGTACGTCTCGGTGTTGGTTGCCGCCTCATAGGTGAACAGCGACGTTGCCGCGGTGAGGCGCCAACTTTCCGCGAGTTGCTTACGGACAGCGTCGAAGGTGGCCGGCACAGGCAGCGGGTCGGCCCCTTGCGGGCGCAGATCATTGGCCTGGTCGCTGTTGAAGTCGCCCAACATGCCTTCGAGCTTGCCGGCGTGAGTTTTGGCCGGCGCGATGGTGAGATGGATGCCCGTGTAGCCGAAGGTGCTGGCGCTCACCGCGGACCCGTCGGGCCACGTGACGGTGATCGTCGGTCGGTAAGCCAGAACGGCGTACTCGATCGTTCCCTTGTTGGGTAACGTGACCGGACCAGGCTCGCGTCGAGTTCCGTTGACCAGCAGGGTGACCGGTCCGTCCGGTGCCCGCACCTCCACCCGATCGCCAGCGACGTCCATGGCGACGGCGGTGTTGACCGACACCGTGCGGCTACCGCGGACCGGTTGCTGCCGGGTCTGGATCTGGAATCCGCCCGCTGGATCGCGACTGGCGACCAGTTCGCCCACCACCTGAGCGTCATAGCGCAGGCCGTCGAAGGTCACGAAATGCGGGTCTCCCGTGCTCACCCCACAACCGTCGCCCGTGCAGTTCTTCGCCGGTGGCTGCTTGTCCTTGGGCAGGCAATCGCCCTTCGGCAACGGCCTGTCGGCATAGTGGCTGCGCTCCGGCTTGCCGAGTTTGGATCGCAACTGGTTCTGGATCCGGGTGGCTTTCACCTCGGAGACAGGGATTCCCGTATCGCCATCGGCAGCGGTGACGCACGGTGAGCTGTCCAGTTGCTTGTCACCGATGTCGGCCGCGTGCACCATCTCGTGGTAGAGCGAGCTGCACGGATCGGAACTGCCTCCGGTTCCGGCATACTTGCGGATGGTGTCCGGGTCCCAGAAAATGATGGCCCCGCCCATGCCATCGGAGATGGTGTGGTCGTCGCCCTTGCCGCTCGGCCGCTGGATCGACACCCGGTGGTTCGGGTCGTTGAGCTTGCCGAGAAGGCCACCGGGATCCCCTCCCGGAGAGCTGAAAATCGAAGCGCACGGCCCGTAGCTTCCGCTCAGACCAGCGTCCACATTGATCGAGGCAGACGCGGGCGTGCGGTCGAGTACCAGCAGCCCGACCGTGATCACCATCAGGACGGCGACCGCCGCCGGAACCCCTGACTTGCCACGCCTTCGGCGCATCGCCAGGAACACGACAAGGGCGACAATCACGATGAGCGCGCCGGCTCCTATCCCGATGAGTAACCAGGGCACATCGTCATCCTCGACAACCTGACCCGCAGAAAGCCCCGCCTCACACAATGCGGGTGTGCCGGCCAATGCGATCGGGACGGCGTACCCGGCCGACACGTCCAAGGCCTCGCCGGCGCGGACCGGGTACAACGATCCGGTCGGACCACCGCCGGATGACCACCCGACAATCTCGAGGGCGTGACCCGTCGGTCCCACGGCGACCACCGGCAACGCGATCTCAGCCGACGCACCGGGCTGCAGAGTCGTCAGCCTCTGCGCGATCAACGTGTCGATCCCGTCATCAAAAGCCACATCAACCAGGATCGGTGCGATGTCGGCACCGCCCTGGCCCGCCCGAATCAGATTGATCGTGCCGTACGGGCTGGTGGACACCTGGCACGGAGCCTTGCCCAGGTTCGTCACCACGACAACGGCTGCCGTGGCGTCATCGGCCCGCACCGTCACCGACGTGCTGCCGCCTGCCAGGTCCGCCGCTGCCGCCTGCCCGAAAGCCAACACGCCCATCGCCGCAGCCAACGCGCCCACTACCAGCCGTACTTGAGTCTTCCGCACGCCATCCCTGCCTTCCTGCCGGCACAGTAACGGGCACGCTCCATCTACAGGACGGACCGACGACTATCCGATAAGGGGCAACCAGGCATGGCCAGAATCGCATCGAGGAGCGCCTGCACCTGCGGGGGACTGTTTCGGTGGGCCTGCCCAGTACGGGTTGGTGTCGCCGACTTCGCTGAACGGTCCAAAGTTGGAAATCTCGCTGTATGACCAGGCCAACGGCACGGTCCCCATGGAACGCGCAGCGTCCAATGTGGTGTTCGGTGCGTCACCCGCACGCGAGCGCTACCAGGTCCGCCTCGGCATACGAAGCTTGGGTCCGTTGACATCGGCCATGATTCTGCCATACTAGCGAAATATTCACTAGACACAAGTATGGCGAAGTGAGTGACGATGACAGGAGCTGAGCACGCCCCACTATCGCATCGTGTTGTCGAGGAAGTCGGCGTAGAACAAGCCCAGACTGATTGCGACACTCACCGCCGCGATCATCCAGAACCGTACGACGATATTGACTTCACTCCATCCGCCGAGTTCGAAATGGTGATGTATCGGCGACATCCGAAACACTCGTTTGCCGGTTGTGCGGAAGGAGATGACCTGGATGACCACCGACATCAGGTTGATCACAAACAAGAGCGAGATGAGAGGCAGCAGCAGGAGGGTATGAGTGGCCAGGGCCAAGCCAGCCAGTAGGCCGCCGAGGCCCAAGGCACCAGCGTCCCCCATAAAGATCCGCGCCGGCGAAGTGTTCGACCACAGAAAGCCCAGGCACGCCGCCGCGGCGGCTGCGGCAATCATCGCCACTTCGAGCGGATCGCGGACCGAGTAGCAGTACGTACTCGGGTTGGCCGCGTAGCCGCTGGTGTCACCACACCAGTGCTGGTACTGCCAGTAGCCGATGATCGCGTAGGCGCCCATGACCAATACCGACGCGCCGGTGGCCAAACCATCCATCCCGTCAGTCAGGTTGACCGCATTACTGACGAACATCACCATGAATACGAACAGGATGACCGCACCGACCTTTGTGATGTCCAGCCACGAAATGTCTTTGACGAACGACACCTTGGTGGAGCCGACCGTCTCACCGTTGGACGAAGGGAAGTACATCGCGACCACCCCAAAAGCGGTGCCGACCAGCAGTTGACCGAGGAGTTTGCCCTTGGCGCTCAGGCCGGCACTGTTCTTTGCGATTACCTTCAAATAGTCGTCGATGAAACCGACTGCACCGCAAAGCACAAACACGCCCAGCAGGACCAGACCAGTAACGGTCGGGCGCACCTGGCCTATCTGATCCTCCGGCAGCCCGCGGAGCGCGATGTGTCCCGCCACGTACGCGATGACCGTGGCTAGGATGATCATCAATCCGCCCATGGTCGGCGTGCCGCGCTTGCCCTTGTTGGACGCGAGGCCCAACTCGTCTCTGATGGGCTGTCCAGCATTCAGCCGCTTCAGAGCCTTGATGGCTATAGGAGTTCCCAGCAAGGACAACACGAGGGCCACCGCCGCCGCGACAATCACAGCTCTCACGCGTGCACACTGCCATGCACACCCACCGGTTGGCCAGAGGCTTCGGGCACGGCAACCACGGCCCGAGCGTTGCGACGCGAGGTCGCACGTGTTGAGCGGGTGCGTGGATCGGTGGTTCGGCATCAAGCCCGAGACGTAGCCCTGACCGTATGCACAGCGCGCACCATGAGCACTCCCGACCGAGGATCACATGATCCGCCGCTGGCGCAGCGAGCAATCGTCGAGCGTCAGGCGCTGTATCCGGTCGATCACGGGTCGATCCCTATTGACAGGCCACGTCGGCCGCCACCATATGTGACACGGTCGTTCACCATGTGGCTTGGCGAGCCGAGCCTGCACAACCATTGCGCAGTCGGCGAGGCGGCCGTTTCCGTAGCGATGCTCTCGCGGCGGGCTGACGAAGGTGGCGGCGGCTGGGGTAACGGATCATGCATCCGAGAACGCCCTGTCGATCTGGGCGAGGATCGACGGATCGGTGATCCGGTGGTCGTCGGCGAGCATGAGGGCCTTGGAGAGCACGACGGACAGCAGTCTGTCGCCTTCGAACGGAACGAACCGCAGGGCTGCGGGAGACGGTCCTCGGGCCGGCACGATGCTCATCGCCAGCGGGCTGGGTCGACCGGTCCGCCAGGCTTCGGACCCCGAGCTGGCGGTGCTGCGTGGCGCCGTGGAGTGGGTGCGCGCAGCGGCCAACCGCGCCGTGGTCGCAGACCATCCAAAGTGGCGAGTCGAGGCACTGCGATGGTCGATCCCCGGCGGGCGGGGGCAATTGGTGCGTTGGAATGTCGCCATAGGACAGTCCTTCACCGCGGGCGCCATACTGGCGAGGTTCGCACCCCCGACGAACGTGTCCTCAATCTCGCCGCCACCGCTGACAGTGTGCTGATGACCCAACAGGCCGGAGCCGGCGACATCGTCGGGCCGACCCTGCTCGCCCGTACGAAGCGGCCGGCCAGCCCTCTCGCCGGAGATCCGCCGGGCAAGCGTCGGGAACTGTCGGCCACGGGCGAATGGTTCCTCACCCCGGACCACCGGGTACTGCTCGAATGCCTGCCCAGCGCGGCCCAGGTGCGGTGGCGGTCCATTCCGGACGGTGAGGTCATCGGCTCCTTTCGACCGGACTGGGACGGCGCACGGCCGCACCAGGGTCGGGTGTTCGTGAGTCCGGCCGGACGACTGTCACTGGTCGCCTGGGACCCGTCGGGTCGGGCTCGACCCGGTTGAGCTGGTTCGCCTGGTTCGTCACGGCCGTTAGCAGGGCGGTCAGCGCGGGACTCGGCGCATTGTCTCGGGTGACGACGACCAGACGGCGCCTGAGGGTGGCCTCGGCAACGTCACGGATGGCCAGAGCGAGGTCGTTGGTCGGCAACGTCAACGGAGGCATCAACGCGACGGCTGCCCCGACCCGGACCAGTTCGAGTTGAACGTCGGCGTCGCTGGAGCGGTGCCGCAGATCGGGTTCGTACCCGCCCAGGGACCGGCAGGTACCCACAACCATGGCGTGGTGGCCGGTCCCTTCGGCGGAGGCGGTCCAGACGTCGGAGCGCAGCATGGCGACCGCGACGGGTGTTTCCGGCATGGCCAACGGATGCGCCGCGGGCAACACGACCTTCAGCGGCTCTTCGAGCAGGAGTGTGAAACGCAGACCGTCCGGCCGGGGCCGCGGATGGCCGTCGTACTCGTCCCCGATCACCAGGTCGACGGCACCCAGGCGCAGACCCGGTAACGCCTGTTCGAGTTCGAGCTCGAAGATCTCCGCGCGCACCCGGGGCTCGTCGACCATCATGCGGGCAACGGCCGGCACCAACAGCCGGCGGGCCGCCGATTGCAGACCGCCGGCCCGCACCGTGCCCCGGACCTGGCCGTTGAGAGCCGCCAAGTCGGCTTCGGCCGCCTCCGCCGCCGCCAGCAGCACTCGCGCGTGCCGAGCCAGCAGGTGCCCCGCATCGGTCAGCCGCACGCCTCGACCGGCCTTCTCGAACAACCGCGCGGCGACTTCCTTCTCCAGCAGGGTCAGCTGTTGGGAGACCGCAGACGGGCTGTAGCCCAGGGCAGCGGCAACCGCCGCCAGGGTGCCGCGCTCCTCGAACTCACGAAGGAAGCGGAGGCGGCGAAGATCCAACGCGACCATGCGGGAATCCTAATGAATAGGCTCCATGAATCATCGCTAGACCTGAACAGTCGGGGCGGTTGATCCTCGACGGCATGGGTCCAGCACTATGTCTTCTCTCCGCGGCATGCTTCGGCGCCATGGCGATCTTCGGAAAGTTCGCCTACCAGGCTGGCGTCTCGCCCGGGGCGCTCCTTCTGGTGCGCTTCGGCCTGGCAGCCGCGGTCTTGGCGATGGTCCTGCTCCTGCGCCCGGGCTTACGCCGCCAGGAATCCGGTCCGGATGGAAGAGAACCGACCGCCCGTGGCCGGGTTGTGGCAATCGCCCTTGGTCTCGGCGCGGTCGGCTACGCCGCACAAGCGAGCCTGTACTTCTCCGCCCTTGCCCGGATGGACGCCTCGTTGCTGTCCCTGATCCTCTACACCTACCCGGTCCTCGTCACCGTCGCCGCGGTTCTGTTGGGCCGCGACCGGCTTTCCCCGGGGCGATGGGCCGCACTGATCGCCGCGTGCTGCGGAACGCTGTTGGTCCTGCTCGGCGCCGGCGGCCTGAGCTTCGAACCGGTCGGAGCGATGCTGGCCTTTGGCGCCGCGATCACGTACACGGCCTACATCCTCGTCGCAGACACCGTCGTGCACCGGCTGCCGCCCGTGGTGCTGTCGACACTGGTGATGACCGGGGCCGCGGCCACCCTCGGTGCGCGCTGCGTGCTGACCGGTGACATCGACTTCCACTTCGGACTGTCGGGATGGTTCTGGCTCGCGGGCATCGCCCTCGTCTCGACTGTCGTGGCGATACTCGCCTTCTTCGCCGGCTTGAAGCGGACGGGACCGTCCACAGCCGCCATTCTGTCGACCTTCGAGCCCGTCGTCACCAGCGCGCTGGCCGCGCTCATCCTGCGGGAATCGCTGAGCCCTGTCCAACTCGCCGGCGGGGCACTGGTGCTGTGTTCCGTCGCGGTCCTGCAGATCCGACCACCGCGGGCTCGCAACGACTTTCAGACCTCTTGGCAAAGCGAGTCGCCGCAGCATTCCAGGCCTCGCGTCGGATCAACGCCCTATCTCAAGTCCGGCCACATTCACTGGTCTGAGTAGAGAAGCGGCGGGTTCCCGACTCGGGACGTGCAGCGCCGACTACCAGCGATCGTGCCTGATCGTCAGTTAACGGGGTCGTGACAAGGCGACTGTCTTTTGTCCGGGTCGTGCGGCGGGGCGGGTGTCGATTATCCGTGAACAGCCCGCCCCGTCGTTCGATGGACCTATGTGCAGGTGGCGGTAGGCGTGTTGTTGTTGCCGTTCTTGTAGACGGTGATGCCGAAGCTGTTGCCGGAGCCGTTGGGCGTCGCCGTCAGGGTGCCGGAGCTGCCGGTGACGGAGGCGCTCCAGCTGCTCTGCAGGGTCTGGCCGCTGCCCAGGGCGATGCGGACGGTCCAGTTGCTGCTGCCGCTGACCGACAGGTTCACATTGAACCGGTCGTTCCACTCCTGACCGCGGGCCACGCTGACGGTGCAGCTGCTGCCGGGCGCGGTTGTGGTGCCTCCGCCACCACCGGACGCCGAGCAGGAGACAGTCGGCGTGTTGTTGTTGCCGTTCTTGTAGACGGTGATGCCGAAGTTGTTCCCAGAACCGTTTGGTGTCGCGGAAAGAGTTCCGCTGCTGCCGGTAACGTTGGCCATCCAGCTGCTCTGCAGGGTCTGCCCGCTGCCCAGGTTGATCGCGACGGTCCACGCGTTGGAACCACTGACCGCGATGTTCACGTTGAAGCGATCGGACCACTCCTGACCGCGCGTCGCTGTCGCCGTGCAGCCGTTGCTGCCGCCGCCACCGCCACCACCGCTGGGCGTGGTCGGCGGCGTGCCGCCACCGCCACCACCGCCGGAGCCTTCGCTGACGGTGATGTTGGAGCTGCCACTGCTCTGGTAGCCCTCAGTCGCGAGGATCTGGTAGTTGTGAGTGCCCAGGTTCAGGCCGAGGTTGGCCCACGCATTGAAATGGTTGGCAGTGGTGATGGTGCCGCCGGTGCGCTTTGACTGCCGGACGCTCCAGTACTGGTAGAACGTCGCGGTGCCCTGGATGGAGGGCTGGTTGACGCGCTGGGTGCGGTAGATGTCGTAGGTGCTGCCGTCGGTGGTGACGGAGCCCAGCCTGGTGGCGCCCGTGCTCGGGTTGTAGCTGCCGAAATTCTCGACGACGTAGTACTCGATGAGCGGGTTGGTCGTCCATCCATAGAGGGCCAGATAGCTGTTGCCGCTCGAACTCCAGCTGCCGGAGTAGTTCACGGTATGGCTGGAGCCGGGGTTCCAGCCCTTGCCGACGACTGTGTTGTTGGTGCCGCTGGCCCACTGGACGCTGTAGTTGCCGCCAGCACCCAACGTCATAGTGACGTTGCCATTGTCTTTCCAGTACGAGTAGAAGAAGCCGTTGTGGGTGCCGGTGGAGTTCGAGGTCACGGTCCGGTCGGCCTCGGCGTTCGCGGTGCCGGTGAGCGAGAGGGTCAGAGCCACCGCTGCGGCGAGGATGCCGCCGATGAGCGCCGCGGCGCGGCCATGTCTGCGAGTCTTCGGGTGGGCAGGTGCGTCGTTCATGTCGTGTCTACTCCTTGGGGACGGCTGGCAGGGCGGGCCAGGCAGCGTGTGGTGACCCAAGGCCGAGGGCCACCGCGTCGGGGTACATACGGCAAGGGTCGGTCGATCGGCGGTTGGACCGGATACGCCAGCGAGGCTCGGATCGACATTGGCTGATACGCCCGGCGAGACCCGGATCGACAGTGGTTGACGTCTGTCGATGATGGAAGTATGTGTCTGGGCAAATCGATGTGTCAATGACTTTCGGTAGGGTACCGAGAACTTTCGAAGGCGACTGGCGGGGATTGGTAGCGAGAGCATCGCGCCTGACCTGGAGCTTGAGCGGACAACTAGGTGGTGGTGCAGGAGTCGCGGGAACACTCCCGGGGTGTCCCACTGCTTGCCGGCCACCCTTCTCGCGAAAGTTTCGACAAGAGCTCTCGAAAGTCCGCCCTTTGCTCGAAATCTGGACGTAACACGACGGCTGGCCCCCGATGAACGGTCGCCGGCACGTCAGTTCATCAACAATCGGTTGGCGTGAGCGGTAGCGGACTCAGCGGAATCCGGCGAACGGGTTGCGTGCCGACCGGGCCGGAGAGAGGGTGATTGCGACCGGCGGCGCTGCGGGTGCCGCTGCGGGCGCCCACGGGGGTGGACAGTGTACGCACGCTCAACGACGATTGCCGCGAACCCGTCGATGATCGACCGCGGCATCCAGTACGTACGGGATCAGCTTTTGTCCGCGATGCTGCATGTGGATGGCTGTCGAGGTCTGTCCTTATTGGTCGATCGCGCCACGGGTCGCTGCATCGCGACGTCGTCCTGGGAGGACGAACGAGCGATGCGGGCGAGCGCGGATCAGGTTCGGCCGCTGCGCGAGGACTTGATCGCCACATTTGGCGGTTCGTCATCAACGACCGACGAGTGGGAAGTCCCACTCATGCACCGCACCCACGAATCGGTCGACGGAGCCCGTGCACGGGTCACCTGGTTGGAAGGTGACCCGACGGCCATCGACAACTGGGTCGATGTATTCCGGGCCGTGCTACCGACGGTGGAGGCACTGCCGGGCTTCTGTAGTGCCAGTGTGCTGGTGAACCACGATGCCGGCCGGGCGGTCGGCACCGTGCTCTACGACAGCGCTGATGCGATCGCACAGACCCGCGGTCAGGCCAACGCCATGCGCAGCCGAGTGGCCCAAGAGTCCGGCGCCGAGCTGCTCGAGGTGATGGAGTTCGAACTCCCGGTGGCCCACCTGCGCATACCCGAGCTGGTCTGATCCGGCTCTTTTCAGCCGTCGAAGAGCGGGACGAATCCGATGTCCTCATGCGTGGGCACGCCGGGAAACGACGACTTGTCCGGCGCGGGCAGGGGTGTCGACGGCTCGCGTAACGGGCAGGTGGGCTCGTGGTCGGCCACGGTGTAGCCAGGCAGTGGCGACCGTCCGCATCCTGGGCAGCGCCCCGCCACTGTCGCGTCCGGGTGCTGCGATGGTTCGGCCGACACGCCCGCGGCCAAGGCGTCGATCGCCGCCGCCCACTCGGACAACCGCGGGCAGCCTGACGGG
Organism: uncultured Actinomycetota bacterium; assembly: GCA_963742855.1. Lineage (GTDB taxonomy): Bacteria > Actinomycetota > Actinomycetes > Mycobacteriales > Micromonosporaceae > CAVUNP01. The sequence goes on from CAVUNP010000010.1 coordinate 105,912, forward strand.
CCTGGCGAGTCCCAGATCCGCTCGAAGAGCCGCGCCACCTGCATGGAGCGCTCACGCAGTGCCTCCCGCACCAGGCCGTACTTTGGTCCGCCGCGGCACAATTCGCCCGGTTCGAAGAGGCTGACGTCGGCGGCGGACTGGCGTGCCGCGAGATCGGACCAGACGAGCATCTCGCTGAGCAGGACCCCGCCGGCGAACCGGTCTCCGTACCGGTTGCGACAGCCTCGGCCCTGGTTGCGAGGGTGCGCGTATCCGGGGCTGCCGTCCGGAACGTGGGGAATATCGCCAAGACTGGCGTGGTACATGTCCTCCACGTCGATGAGTTCGACGGTGTCACCGGCGTCGGCGTTCGTGATGAGGACATTGCTGCTCGAGACGTCAGCGTGGGCGAGGCCCTGAGTCTCCAGGTCAGCCAGGATCCGTGCTGTCCGCGCCGCCAGGCCCTGGCAGAACGGCCCCGACAGCGGGTATCGGCCCTCCACCACACCGGCCCAGGAAACCCCTTCGATCCACGGCATCAGCACCGCGTAGGCCAGCCCCGGTTCGCCGATCGCAGCCGCCTCGGCGGGTTCGACCAGCCGCCGACGGCACGTGCGAAGCCCGCCGAGGTCGCCGAAGGCGGTGAGCGCACGGATGATCGCGGCGTACTCGGGAAGGCTGAACCCGCGGTAGAACGTCTTCAACGTGTAGGTGGCCTCGCCGGGTCCCGCGAGCTTGAAGACACGTGCCTTGCGGCCCTGTCGGGCGAAGGCCATGTCCCCGGCCACGTCGAACGCGGTCTCCGGTAGGACCCTGTACGCACCGTCGGCGAGGAGGAGGTCGCGGCCCAGCCAGGCGTCGCCGTCGAACGGCCGGTACGGGCTCGTCATGGCGCTCCCGGTTCGGTGAGGTGCTCACTGAGGTCGTAGACCGGCCCCCACGGCCCGGGTTCGCCATCGGCCACGCTGCGCACGCGGCCGAACAGCGGCGCGCCTATCGGCGGCAGCGCGAACGTGAGCCCCGGCACGGAGTAGAGCAACGGCTCGACGAATCCCTTCTCCTCGCAGATCTCGACCGCATACGAATCGGCGCCGGGCACGGGCGGCCAATGCAGCTCGCGGCCGCCGTCCAGGCGTCTCCACCCGACCGGGCCGGGAGGTGCTGCCCCAGCCGATGAGTCCATTGTGGACGGTGATAGTGTTGCTGAGGGCTCAGCATGGGCTGCGGCCAGAGGATCCGGCCGGGTGGAGTCAGGTGCGTCGTTGGCCGGTCCGGTTTCCGGCACCGGCGCCGCGGCGGCCCCCGGTGAAGCAGTGGCACCCGGTGAAGCGGCGGCCGCCGGCGCCGCGGCCGGGTCGACCGCCGGGTTGATGTCGCTACTGGTCATGCTCCGTAGGCGTCGCTTGATCTGACGCAGAGCGGATCCGGCCGGCGTCGCCCGCGCATGCCGGCGCTGGGGCTCCTCGGTGAGGCGGCGCCACAGCGTCGGGTTGGCCGGGGCGCCCGCGGGCATGGCCCGTGGCGCGAGCCCGATGTCGACCAGCGCCATATCGTCGTTGCCGGGTCGCTGCGCCTGCCCGTCCAGAACTTCCTGGAGCGCCGCATCGGGCAGCTCCACCACGGCGCCGAGCACCGGCATCAGACCGTCGGTGCACGCGACGATGCGGGCCACCTCGGCGACCGGCCAGGTCGCGCTCCGCACCGCGCCGCGAGGTCCGAGCCGGGACGACCACCGGTCTGCCGTATGTCCACTGTGGTCAAACAACTGGCCGTCCCGCATGAACACGCGGAGCCGGGTGTCGCCGAGCCAGGCCACGTTCACCGTGGCGTCCCGCCGGCCGGAGAGGTCGACCGTACCGGCGACGAACATGGCCTCGCTGCCGTAGGCGCGTTGCTGGTCGAGTGCGGACCGAATGAGCATCGGGACCGACTCGGCGATCGGCCAGTTCGCCACCCGTTCGCCCACCTCTGTCGTGAGCTGGTGCAGGTATGGCTCAAGGGCCGAGGCGACCTGGTCGCCACCCGGGCCGGTGGCCAGCCGGTCGGTGAGCGCGACCGCGAGGATCTGGGCCGCGACGTCGCCGAGGAAGGAGGAGCCGACGCCGTCGGTTACCGCGAAGCTCAGCCTGCCGCGTTCGCACCGCAACGTCACGTAGTCCTGGGTCGGCTCGCCCGCGCAGGCGCTTTCGTAGGACCGGTTCAACAGCAACCGCACATCAGCCGGCCGGGCCGGGATCCGCAGCAGTGGCTGCCCGTGCAACGGATCCGGCAGCACCCGAAAGCCATCCGGAACCGGGCTCAGCGAAGCCAGCGCTGACGGTGTGGGCGCGCGCCTGCCCCGTTCGTCGGCCGGGAACTGCATGGCCATTGCCGCTCAAGCGACCGGCGTCATGCCGGACATCGTGAACGCCGCCTCGACCATGTCAGGGCTGGTGCCGGGGAAGAACAGGCGCGAGCCCGGGCGCATCGCGTACCCCCGCTCGGTGAACAGGCGCAGGTAGCTGTCCGGGATCACCGACGACATCTCGTACAGGTCGTAGGCGTACGTACTCGCGAGCTCATCGCGGGAGAGGATGCCAGGCCAGGTGTAGGGGTCGGTGACCGGGGTGGCCAGAGCGCCGGTATCGAAGAAGACATTCTCGATCAGGACCGGCCCATCCGGAAAAGTCATCTGTTGGATCCGTTTCGCGACCGGCAGCGGGCTCGCCTCGGTGAACGCGCCGTCGGTGAAGTGGCAGATCACTGGGGCCGGACAGTTCCGCAGTTCCCGATGCATGCTGATGAGCAGCTTCTCGGCCTGCTCGAAGGCCATCGCGCTGTCGGTGGTGCCGGACGCCTCCATCACCGGGACACCGATCTGTACGATGTCGGTAATCGGGCGAACCCCTCCGAAGACGTCATGAATTTCGTTGTTGTACGCAAATGCCGCCACCCGGTAGCGTGCCAGCGGCTGGGTGCCGCGGGTCGACCGGCGCACCATTTCCCGCATCGCCCGGGTCAGCGTGCGGGTGACCAGCTCAGTCTTGGTCTCGCCGGGCGGGTCGGCCTCTTCGTCGACCGCGTCATTCATCGACACGCTCATGTCGAGCAGGTAGATCACCAGGGCAGGGGCGGCCTGGGTCGCCACGGTCTCGTACGGCATCGAATGGGCTCCTCGGCTGGCGACCACACGTCGTGGTGCGGGACTCTACCGGCCGCCCCGCCGCCGTCGTCGACGCGATGGCCATCCGTAGGGTCAGGCGTTCTGGAGGGCGTGCGTGGGCTGGACGCGGGCACCCTGCGGCGCCGGGTAGGCACCGGCCACCGCACCGACGGCGAGCAAGCCGCCCCACACCGCTTGGGTCGGGATCAGGACATCCCAGCCGCGGTCGCATGAAGGGCCGACGGTCACCGCGATGCCGATGAGCAGGCCGGCTACGCCGCCGAAAACCGAGAGTACCAACGGCCTCGGCGAGCAACTGGGCCGCGACGTGGCTCCGGGCGGCGCCGAGGGCCCGACGGGGAGGGCGATCGCGCCGAGGGCCACGAACAGTCCGGGCCCGGCCTGCTTGACCGCGAGTTCCGCGGTGAGCGCGTCGGAGGTCGGCTGACGGCCACCCGCGAAGGGTCGACCGGGTTCGCTGCGGGGCCGAGCAGGTGGGCAACGTCGGGTACGCGATGGGGGTCGGCGCGCAGGTACAGGTGGCTCGGATGGCCGTCGTAGCCCGCCGGTGAAGACCGGCCGGTACATGGTCGTTGCGGTAGACATTGGTCCCGTTCCGTGCCGATCAGGATGACGATGAAGTCGATCAGAACCCAGACGCCGGACTTCCATCCTGTCACGGTTGCGGTGCTCCTTCGTCGCGGATGGGTCTTGCAACCGGTACCCAGGTACAGGCTTACCGTTACGGCATGAACGTACAAGAGCCTGCCCAGTCGGCATGGGTGCCACAGGCGTGCACATTGCCCACCGCCGAGCAGCCCCCGCGGCTCGCCGAGTTCGACGCACTGCTCGCCGCCGCGGTACGCGAAGGCGAACGCCTGACGGCCCGCCAGCTGCGGGTCACCCTGTCCGGGAGCGGCGACCTAGCGGACACCGTCCGGGACCTGGCCGACCGCGAAACACAGTGCTGCTCGTTCTTCACCTTCACCGTGACCACCACCCTGCCCGGACACGTGCAGCTTGACATCGAAGTCCCGGTCGGCCACATCGACGTTTTGGACGCGCTCGAAGCCCGAGCGGACACGGTACGGAGTCTGCGGTGAGCGGCGGTCTGCGCAGTGGAGAGCTCGCCGACGCCGCCGGCGTCAACCTTCAAACCCTGCGCTACTACGAACGGCGCGGCCTGCTCGCCGAACCACAACGCAGCCCCGGTGGCCATCGTGTCTACCCGCCGCAGGCTCTCACCGTCCTTCGGGTCATCAAGACCGCGCAGCGGCTCGGGTTCACCCTCGACGAAGTCGCCGACCTCGTCGACCTCGGTACTCACCGGCACGACCGGCGCGCTGACAGCAGTCTGCAACGTCGGGCCGCGACCAAGCTCACCGAGATCGAACTCAAGATCGCCGACCTGCAGGTCATCGCGGAAAGCCTCCGGGTCGCGCTGGCTGCCGGATGCGACGACCTGGCCACGTGCGCCACCACTGACTGCTGCCCACTGCCATTCGCCGACCTCGACCGAGGAGACCCTCGCCCATGACCACCCTGCGCCGTCTGCTGCCCGGAAGCCTCGGCAGCCTCACCGGCCTGGCCTGATGGTGGGCCAGGCGCTGCCCCGCCCACGCCACCGGATGCGCCGGAAGCGACTGCTCCTGCGTAGCTCAGCCTTAAACTGCGTCGCTATCCTGCCGCCATGACGATCACCCGGTCCATCGCCCTGTTCGTCCTGGCGGCGCTGTTCGAGATCGTGGCGCCTGGCTGATCTGGCAAGGCTGGCGCGAGCACGCGGCCTGTGGTTCATCGCCGCTGGATCACTAGCCTGGGATCAGGATTTGGTGCGTTGGAAGTGCCAGATGATGGCCGCTGGTGTCGCTGTGTAGGCGGCGTTCGCCGCATCGGGGCACCATTGCTGCGCCATCGGGCCGCCCGCTTGGTCGCTTGCCGGCCAACGAGGTTCTTGGCAGCGTCGCACCTGCAGCCCGAGCGGGATAGCCGCGGAGAGGTAGTCGCTGGGCAGGTAGCGGGTGGCGGGCAGCAGGCTCAGGTGACCGTCGGGCCCGGGCGCATTCGCGACTCCGCCGAGATACAGCGACATGACGTGGATGTCGGAGATCACCAAGTGTCCGCCGGGGCGCAGGACACGTGCGAACTCCGCCATCACCGGTGTCAGCGTTGGAAGATGGGTCATCGCCAAGGCGCACACGACGAGGTCGAGCTCGCCGTCGGGCAATGGTAGGTGTCGTAGGTCGGCGTTGAGGAATTCGGCTTGCGGTACTCGGATGCGGGCACGGGTCAGCATGTCGGGCGAACTGTCCACGCCGACCACGCTGTGACCACGTGCGGCCAGGTACTCCGTGTGTCGGCCGGTGCCGCAGGCCGCGTCGAGTGCGCTGCCGGCCGGGAGACCGTCCAGGATCTGGCGTACGATCGGTTCTTCGACCGCGATCAGCGGGTTGCCCGGCTCGTCGTAGGTCATCGACCATGTGCGGTACCCGTCTACGGTGCTGACCTGACCAACCTCGATGCCTTCGCCGACGAGCGGTGCGGCGTGGTCCAGCAACGTCCTGGTCTCGGCAATACGTGCGTCGACGAAGGCGCGGTCGAAACCGTCCCCGGCGAATGCGCGCAGCAACGCGACGCCCTCCAGGCCAAGCATGAACGCCAATGGATGCCGGTATGTCACGGGGCAAAGGGTAGCGGAAGCTCTCGTCCCACGTAGTTCCCGTCTGGCATGCAGGTCATTGCGTCACGTACGCAGCCCCGGCGGCGATACTCAACCGTCCTTTATGGACAGTCTATGTGTCGTGACCATTTGCGGTTGGGGCTTAATGACGCGGCGGCGGGAGCACGATGTCGCATCGCTCGTAGGCCAGCCCGCCGGCGTCGGCCAAGCCGTCGCGGGTGCTGAGTACCTGCGTTTCCATGTCCTGTCCGATGTGGATGCTGGTATGGGTGCCCTGGCCGGGCACCTCCACCGCCCGATCAGTCTGGCGCGTTCACACCGCGTCGTATTGGTCGTGGCGGGCATACAACTCGGACCACTCCTCCTGGGTGAGTTGTCGGCCGGAGGCGACGATGTCGGAGAGTTCCTCGAAGTACCCCTCCCGGGGCGCTCCCGGTGTGAACAGGATCAGCATCGACGCGGGTGTGTCGGAATTGTTGCTGAAGGCGTGCACTCCGCCCGGTGGCACATACAGGTAGTCGCCCGGGGTGGCGTCCAGCCATCGTTGCCCGTTGTACAGCGAGACGGTGCCCTCGAGGATGAAGAACGACTCGGCGAAGGTTCGGTGGAAATGAGCGCCGGGGCCGTTCGGGATCGGGGCCATGTCCCAGCGGTAGAGACCGAACTGGCCTGCCGTCGTGGCTCCGGTCGCGAGATAGCCGACCCGGGACTTGACCCCGATCGTGAGGTCCGGCGACGTGTCGGCAGGTCGGTAAGTGGCGCTCGCGGTGCCGTGCTCGGCGACGTACTGCGGTGGTGGATAGGACATCGGTGTGCTCACCTCGGCCGTGGGTCATGTGCAGTTGACCGGATGACCCTACGGCCTCACCGCCCGCACGGCTGACCCGGTTATGCTGGCCGAGGTCACGACAAGGGCCTCCACGAGGCCCCGCGTCAGCCGATGCGCAGGGGCTGGCGGTGTCCGGCTGTGAGACGGATGCACACAGGGTGTCCGCTGTCTCCGGTTACGGGACGGATACACACAGGGTGTCCGCTGTCTCCCGTTCGGGTGTGTCGGCTGCCAAAAATGTCGGTGGGTTTCGTTACGGTGGGCGCGGCAATTCCAGGAGGTGGCGGTGGCGAGGCTGGTCCTGACCGAAGAGGAAGACGCCCTACTCAGCGTGATCGGGTCAAGCACTTTTGTGCGCGCCCGTGCGCATGTCACGCAGGGCGATCTGGTCGACGTGCGCTGGGAGCCGACGACGGGCCTGGCTCGCGGGCGGCTGCGCGGCAAGCGGTCCAGCGTGGCTACCGCGGCGGTGATCACCGACGAGAACGGTGTGGTCGCCATGGTCGAGGGTTCGTGCACGTGTGGGCTGCGGCCCTCCTGCGCCCATCCGGCCGCGCTGGTTCTGGCAACGATGCCCACCACCGGTGTGCCCCGCCCGAGGAGGAAAGCGCGGCCGCCGGTCTGGGAGGCGGCGCTGTCCACCCTCATCGGCGGCGCCGATGTCGCACCCGTACGGGCCGCTCCTGAGCAGGCGAATCTTGGTCTGCAATTCGAACTCATCGCGCCCGCCGCAAGCCGACCCGATGCAGCGCGGTCGTTTCGCGTCGCCATGCGCCCCGTGCTACCGGGTCGCACCGGGTGGGTGCGCGGCGGCATCTCATGGTCGAGTCTGGAGTACGTCTGGCACGGCGGCTCGTCGCGCGATGAGGCACGCTGGCGACTACTGCGAGAGATCCTTGCGCTGTGGACAGCCGGTGAGCGCCGCCATTACTACGGCTCTCATCAGCAGACGGTCTTTCTGGACACGTTCTCCAGCCGGCGGATTTGGGATTTGCTGGCGGAGGCGCAGGAGCTTGAGCTGCCGCTCGTCCACAGTGGCAAGGCGGTCAGGCCGGTTGCCGTGAGTTCCGAACCAGCGCGCATGTCGGTTTGGGCCGACCGTTTCGGCGACGAACTGGTCCTGGTGCCGACATTGCTGGTCGATGGCGTGCCGCTTGCCCCGGACTGTTCGATCCTGGTTGGTCAGCCGGTGCATGGCGTCATCTGGTGGGGTGTGCGGGGTCAACCAGCTCCCCAGCCGGGCGGCGAGGTACTCCGGCTCGCACCGTTGGCGCGGACGTTGACGCCAGGCATGGAGAAGGCACTGGCCGGGCCGGAGATCCGGATTTCGGCCGATCACGAGGCGCGGTTCTTTCGACAGCATTATCTGGACCTGGTACGACAGGTCGATGTGATCGCTGCCGATGCGTCGGTGGGGCTGCCCGACGTCGGGCCGGCGACCTTGACTCTGACCATGAATCCATCGGCCCGGCACGAACTTTCGCTGGGTTGGCAGTGGGTCCTGTCCGTCGGTGGCAAGCGTCAGGATGAGTCGTTGTGGGCGTCGTTGCCCGTGGCTCAGGCAAGCGAACGCCAGGACATCGTACGGCGGGTGGCGGAGCTGGTCGCGGACCGAGCGCCGAGCTTGCTGGAGTCGTCGCCGACGGGTCCTCGGCTGGCCGCCACTGCGACGGTGGCCGGCGATGACATGATCCGGTTCCTGAACGACGTGGCGCCACAACTATCCGATATGGACGGTGTCGATGTCGCCATGAGCTCGACCGGGTCTGGCGCGGACTACCGGCAGACGTACGAGGCGCCGGTCATCTCCTTTGCCGGGGCGGACAGCGGTGGGCACCCGGACTGGTTCGACCTGTCGGTACGGATCACCGTCGACGGCGAAGAAGTGCCGTTCGACGAGCTGTTCGTTGCCCTCGCCCAAGATCAGACGTACCTCATCTTGCCCAGCGGGGCGTACTTCGACCTTGACCGCGCGGAGTTCCGGCAGCTGAAGGAGTTGATCGTCGAAGCTCGCGCGCTTGAGGATGCCCCGACGGGCGTGCTGCGGGTCGGCCGATTCCAGGCCGGGTTGTGGCAGGAGCTCGCCGACCTGGGAGAGATCGCCGGTCAGGCGGGGGCATGGCAGCGGTCGGTGCGGTCGCTGACCGAAGCCGGTGTCGCGGTCAAGTGCGCGGTTCCGAAGGGCTTGCGGGCCACTTTGCGTCCCTATCAACGCGACGGCTTCAGGTGGCTCGCGGCTCTCTACGATCATGGCTTGGGCGGCGTTCTCGCCGATGATATGGGTCTGGGCAAGACCCTGCAGGCGCTGGCGCTGATCTGCCGGGTCCGCGCGGATGGCGGGTCAGGCAGCGGCCCGTTCCTGGTGGTGGCACCTACCAGCGTTGTGCACAACTGGGCCGTCGAAGCGAACCGATTCACTCCAGGTCTCGAGGTCCGAACCGTTACGCAGACCCGAGCGCGGCGCGGCGTGGCACTCGCCGAGGCCGTTGCCGGCGCAGATGTGGTGGTGACCTCGTACACCCTGTTTCGGCTTGAATACGATGAGTATCAGGAGCTCGCCTGGGCTGGGTTGGTGCTCGATGAGGCACAGTTCGTCAAGAATCCGCATGCCCAGGCCTACCGCTGTGCGAAGCGGCTGCCGGCGCCCTTCAAACTCGCAATCACCGGCACACCGATGGAAAACAACCTGGCCGAACTGTGGTCGCTCTGCTCCATCACCGCACCTGGGCTGTTTCCCCGACTGGACCGATTCACCGATTACTACCGCAACCCGATCGAGAAGGCCCATGACCCGCAGCGTCTGGCTCAGCTACGACGTCGGATCCAGCCGCTGATGCTGCGCCGCAAGAAGGCTGACGTGGTCGCTGACCTGCCGGACAAACAGGAACAGGTCATCGAACTGGAGCTCAACCCCCGCCACCGCAAGGTCTACCAGACCTACCTGCAGCGGGAGCGGCAGAAGGTGCTCGGTCTGCTCGGCGACCTGGAGAAGCACCGGTTCGAAATCTTCCGATCGCTTACCCTGCTGCGCCAGGCCAGTCTCGATGTTTCTCTGGTCGATCCGAAACACCGCAACGTCCCGGCGACCAAATTGGATGCGCTGACCGAACAGGTCACCGATCTCGTCGCCGAAGGTCACCGGAGCCTGGTGTTCAGCCAGTTCACCCGTTTTCTTGATGCGGCCCGCGAACGGTTGGAGAGCGTGGGCATCCGATGCTGCTACCTCGATGGCGCGACCCGCCGCCGCCAGGACGTGTTGGCCGAGTTCAAAGCCGGCACGGCCCCGGTGTTTCTGATCAGTCTCAAAGCGGGCGGGTTCGGTCTCAACCTCACCGAGGCCGACTACTGCATCCTCCTTGACCCGTGGTGGAACCCGGCCACGGAGGCACAAGCGGTGGACCGGGTGCATCGCATAGGTCAGACCCGCAACGTCATGGTGTACCGGTTGGTCGCCAAGGACACCATCGAAGAGAAGGTGATGGCTCTCAAGGCCCGCAAGGCCAAGTTGTTCAGCAGCGTCCTCGACGGCGGCGACTTCTCCTCCGCGCACCTGACCGCCTCCGACATTCGGGCATTGCTCGAATAGCCGTGTGCCGCAGAAGTCGGCCAACCCCTTGGGATCGTGGTGGCCGAGTTGGAAGCGGAGATCGCGCTGCCTGGTCATCAAGGGCGGGTGCTGCCTCGGCGCACGATGGACCAGGCGGCGGCCTGGGAGTTCGGTTTCTGCCCGAGCGCGGCGCGCGCGCAGACCGCGCCCTGTTCGCGCAGCGACTGCGCGACGGTCGTCAGCCCGAGTTGTGCCGCCACGGTCGCGTCATCCCAGCCGGTTACCGCCACATCGTCGGGGATGACGTGGCCAGCGGCCTGGGCCGCGCGGACAACGCCCGCCGCTTGTTGGTCACTCATCGCGGCGATCGCGTCCGGCGGCTCAGCGCGCGACAGGAGGGTGGCCGCGATGCGCTCGGCCTCGACCGCGTCGTTGCGGGCGCATACCGCGACGACCACGTCGCGCCACGCGATGCCGCTGTCCTCCGCTGCCTGCCGGTAGCCCTCCAGCCGTTCGCGCGTGACCGGAAACAGGATGCCCGTGGTGTCCGTACCATCGCTGATCGTACTGATCCGATCCCGGGAGAGCGGAAAGCTCACCACCGCTGGACGTTTGGCGCCCGCGAACGCGACAGCACCGACCGCGCGGGCCGCTGCCCGGTTGTCGATGCTCACCAGCCCCAATCCGCGGCCCGCCGGCCCGCCGTGAACCACCGCGGGCCGCTTCGTCGCCTGTACCGCTGCCACGATCGGATCATCGTCGGAGGTGGTCCAGACGATGAACCCGTCGACTGCCGCGGCCATGATCCGCTGAGTGTCGTCGGGGGCCCCCGTGATCGGCAATATCGTCATGCCATAGCCACGATCAGCGCAGACATCAGCGATCCCCGCCAGGAAGGACGCTGCCTGCGGATCTTCGAACGCGTAACTCAGATGCTCGCCCATGACGACACCGAGCGTGCGGGTGCTGCCGCGCCGCAGCGACCGGGCGCTCGGGTCAGGTCCGGCGTACCCCAGTTGGGCCGCTGCGGCGAGCACCTTCGACCGGGCCTGGTCTGATACCCGGTTCGGCTGGTTGTACGTGTAGGAGGCGGTCATCACCGACACGCCAGCCAACTCGGCCACCCGCGCGAGCGTCACCCGCTTCGAGCGGATGGACGATTCCATGCGCCTAGCCTAGCTGTGTATCGTTACACGAATGCCGTATACCGTTACACGGACGAATCGGACGCCTGTCGGCTCGTCGCGACGCATGATCCTCTCAGCGTTCGTGGCGTTCGCTGCTTTTGGCGCATTCTGGGGAGTATGGGGCGCCTCCGTGCCCTGGGTTCAGCGCCAGGCCGGCATCAGCGACGGTCAGCTCGGGTTCGCTTTGCTGTTCATCGGCGCCGGTGCGCTTCCGGCGATGCTGCTGGTCGGCCGAGCACTCGATCGATGGGGACTGACCATCGCCGCGCTGGTCATCGGCGCCCTTGGCGGTGTCGGTGCCGGGTTGGCGCTGACCGCGGTGAACCTGCCGAGCCTGTGTGTCGGACTGGCCGTCGTCGGGGCGACCAGTGGAGCGGCTGACGTGGCCATCAACGCGGTCGCCGGACGGGCCGAGAAGATCGCCGGCCGACCTGTCATCACCCGCGCCCACGGAATCTTTTCCAGTCTGGTGGTTGTCGCCAGTCTCGCCACCGGGCTGGCGTCGGCCGTGTCGTTACCGCTCGCCGCTCCCTTCGTCGCCGTAGCCGTCTTCCTACTCGTGGCGGGCGCGGCCATGCTCAGGATGCTGCCGGCCGGCCCTGCCGTCGCGGGGCGCGACAGCATCGTGCTGCCTCCGCCACCGGCCGATCGGTGGAGGGCTGTCCCGTTTGTTCTCATCGGCATACTGGGCGCGCTTGCCTTCGCCAGTGAGAACGCGCATCAGAGTTGGAGTGCCGTCTTCGCCCACGACGAGCTTCATTCAGGCGTAGGGGCCAGCGCGATAGCGCCCGCCGTGTTCGCGGGAACGGTCGCGATCACACGGTTCGCCATCGGCGGTGTCAAGGCCACCCACGTACACACCGTCCTTCTCGCTGGCGCGTTCGCCGCCGCGGTGGGTACCGCCCTCATCGCGGCCGCACCCAACCTGTTCATCGCGGCTGTGGGGCTGACCGTGGCGGCTGCCGGGACCGCTGTGGTCTTTCCGAACTTGATCGCCATCGTTTCGCGCAGCGTCGAGGAGCATCACCGAGGCCGCGCGACGTCAGTCGTCACGACCGTGTCCTACCTCGGGTTCCTCCTCGGGCCGGTCTACGTTGGACTGTGGGCGGAGGCCATCGGACTGCGCGCAGCCATGCTCGCGGTCGCGGCGCTCGCCGTCGGCCTGCTCGTATCCATCCCAGGGCTGCTACGCCTCAGCGGCCTTGGCGTGGCAGCCGGCGTCCTACCTAGGTAGTCATCACCCTGATTCCACTGAGGACAAAGGTTCCACGCCTCGCTTCAGCTCTTGCAGACCGGGCTCGTGGCCGTGGTGAGCGGATGAGAAAGGGTTTGGGTCAGCCTGGAGTGAGGAGGCAGAATTCGTTGCCTTCCGGATCGGCGAGGACCGTCCACGGGACATCTAGGTCGATGGCGGTGGCGCCGAGGGTCCGGAGTCTGGCGGCCTCGACCTCTGGGTCGTCACCTGGGTATGGGCGGACGTCGAGATGGACGCGGTTCCACACGGTCTTCGCGTCGGGTGTGCGGAGGAACTGCAGATATGGGCCGACGCCCTTGGCGGAGCGCAGTACCGCGTTGTGGTCGGTCACCTCGTGCAGGGTCCAGTCCATGGCCTCGCCCCAGAAGCGGGCCATGGCTCGCGGATCGGCGCAGTCGACCACCACGGCGGCAATGGGTCCGGTGTCTCGGTAGAGCGGTCGGGGGTCCAGCACGCAGAATTCGTTGCCCTCCGGGTCGGCCATGACCGTCCACGGGACGTCGCCCTGGCCTACGTCGGCAGGTGTTGCGCCGAGATCCTTCAGGCGCGCGACCACCTCTGCCTGATGGGCCGCCGAGGTGGTGGCGAGGTCGACGTGCACGCGGTTCTTCACCGTTTTGGGTTGCGGTGAGGCGATGAGGTCGATGCACACGGCGGCGGGGTCGGGGTAGACGAAGCCCTCGGGTTCGAGGTTGGTCACGCCGGGCCCCTCGCTGGAGACTCCCCAGCCGAGCGCCTCCGCCCAGAAACCGCCCAGCGCGGAGTCATCCCGGGCCTTCATGTTGATTTGGACAAGCCGCGTTGCCATGCCGGCGATGCTAGCACCATGATCGCAAATGGGGGGATCTCGTCGTCCACCCTATGCGGCGACGAGAATGCCAGACTGGAACGGGACGCGGGACCGTCGGCAGAAGCAGACGCATGCGGGATCTGGACAGCCGTGCACCTCGGCCCCGAAACCCGGTATGCCACCCAGACAACGCAGCTGAGTTGACAGGCAAGCGGTTACTTGCATAACGTCCTGGTGTGTGGGTGACGTCTTCAAGGCCTTGGCTGATCCTACCCGCCGCGCGATCCTCGACGAGCTGACCGACAGGAACGGGCAGACACTCTTCGAGATCTGCTCGCGCCTGGCGACCAAGCACGGGCTCGGTTCGTCGCGGCAGGCGATCTCGCAGCACCTCGATGTTCTGGAGGCTGCGGGTCTGGTGGTGACCAGTCGCGAGGGCCGGTACAAATTTCATGGCATCAACACGACGCCGCTCGATTCGATCGTCGAACGGTGGATCAAGAAAGCTGGGAAGCGCGCCGGTGACCAACGTGGCACCGGTGCCGCTACCGCACGGGAGGGATCGACATGAGAATCAACCTGGCCAGCGTGCTCGTCGACGACCAGGAGAAGGCGCTGCGCTTTTACACCGATGTCCTCGGTTTCCAGGAGAAGAACGACGTTCCGCTGGGTGAGCATCGGTGGATTACCGTGGTGTCCCCGGACAATCCGGATGGCACCGAACTTCTCCTCGAACCCGATGGACACCCGGCGGTCAAGCCGTTCAAGCAGGCGCTGGTTGCCGACGGCATTCCATTCACCTCCTTCGCCGTCGACGACGTCTGGGCGGAGTATCACCGGTTGCGCGGGCTCGGGGTGTGCTTCACCCAGGAGCCCGCGGAAATGGGACCGGTGACAACGGCAGTGTTCGACGACACCTGCGGCAACCTGATCCAGATCGCCCACCACGCCGGCTAGTCAATCTACAATGGACAGTGAGGAGGTCGCTCACGGAGTGTGTGCATGATCGCGCCTTCGAGGGTCATCCCGGATCAGTTCTTGCACGTCCAGGAGATCGTCCCGTTGATGCCGGGACTGACTTGGCCGCTTCCGTCGGAAAATGCCAGGCGGGTGAAGGTCCATGTGCCTCCGCCCTTGGCGTCGGTGATCAGTTGGCTCGTGGTTGCCTGGTGCACGACGTACGGTCGGCTGTCGATCTCAATGCCGGCCGGGCTGCCCGGACCGGACATCTTGTCCAGGCCGTAGGTACCTGGTCCCGCATAGTCCGTCGCCAGCGCGCCCACCAGGACGGATCTGCCGTCGACCTGGTCGAGGAAGAACTCTGGCAACACGTAGTTGGTCTTTCCGTTGTCCTTCTTGCTGCCCATGGCGTAGTCGGCACAGGTTTTGTGGTCGATGCCGTTGTTGGTTGGCGGCGTTGTGGTGGCGGTCCCGTTGATCGAAGCTTCGCCGGTGATGGAGAATTTCACGGTGAGGGTCGGGCCCGGCGTGGCGTCATCGCCGCCGCTCGGGGCCGCGGGGTCAGCGCCGCCGCAGGCCGAGGTCGTCATGAGCGCACCGATCAATGCCATTGCGCCGACCTGCCTCACCAGGGCGGACCGCCACGCACACGCATCGTGTGTGTTCCACATTTAGCTACTCCTCACTGCTCCTTTGCGCGCGGGAGGTCATCACCTCGCCTGCGCGATGCTGCACGACCGGTGTTGCAGTTGCGTGGCAAGCCGTTGGCGGCACACGGTCACCGACGGCGCCGCCATCTGAGGAACGACAGGATCAGCCGTACATCGATCAGCCTCGTGGCGCTCAGGGCGAGGGCGGGGGGCCGAGGAGTTCGATGGCGTGCCGGGCTGCCGCGTGCCCCAGGGCGGCCGGATCGATCGGTGCCGGGTCGGGCAGGCGCCGTGTCTGGGCCGGCTCGCCGACTTCCGCGGCAAAATCCTCGAATCCCGACGGCGTGGTGATCTGCAGGGTTCGCAGGGGTTCATCAGTCCCGACGATGAACGTGTGCGGCAGCCGGGCGGGCAGGAAGACGAAACTACCGGGACCGGCCGAGAGCGTATTGCCGTCGCATCGGAACTGGGCGGTACCCGACAGGACATAGAACATTTCATCCTCGTCGAGGTGCCGGTGCAGCGGGGGCGCGAACCCCGGCGGATTGACGAACTCGACCACGGTGAGCCGACCGCCGGTGTCGACGCCGGCGGCCTTGGTTGTCACCAGGCCGCCCAGAAACCACAGCGCCTCACCTTCGCCTTCGCGCAGCAGGTACGGGCGGCCCGGTGTTGGCTTTGTCATCCTGTCCTCATTTAGCTATACCGCCGTCTAGTCAATGTTGCGTTAGTATGGCAGAACCATGAGCGATGTCAACGGCGCGAGGCCACGCCGGCGGTACCAGTCCCCCATGCGGGCCGAGGGCGCACGCCGCACCCAGCAGGCCATCGTCGCCACGGCCAGCGAACTGTTCATCGAGCGGGGCTACGCCGCCACATCGTTGGACGACATCGCGTCCGCCGCCGGCGTTGCCCGCCCCACCGTCTTCGCGGCCTTCGGGTCCAAGGCCGCGATCCTGCGCCAGGCACTCGACCAGGCGCTCGCGGGCGATGACGCCCCCGTGGTCGTTGCCGAGAGGCCATGGTTTCGACCCGTCTGGGACGCCACCACCTCCGCGGCGGTGCTCGATGCCTATGCCGAGGTGTGCCTCGTCATCGCCCGCCGCGCCGCGCCCCTGTTCGAAGCCGTTCGCAGAGCTGCCGACGACTCGCCGGAAGCCGCCGAGTTGTGGAACAAGCTGCAGCACAACCGCCGCGCCGGCGCAACAATGATCATCGAGCAGGTGCAGAAGCTCGGGAGCCTCGCACCGGCGCTCAGCCCGCAGGCCGCGACCGACATCTTGTGGATCTTCAACGATCCGGTGCACTACACGGCTCTGGTGTCGCAGTGCGGCTGGACCGAACACGCCTTTCGCCAATGGCTGGCCGGCATCATGAGAACCGCGCTGCTGCCCGACTGAACCAACCTGCGCTCCGCCAACCCCGCGCACGGCGGCGACTCCCGCTTCGCGGATTCGCGGGGTCGTGGTCGTTGGGCGGTACACAATGCCCATGGATCATGGTCAAGAGGTCATCGGGACCGCTGTCGAATCCCGTAAGCCGGCCTTGACTAGATCGTCGACAACAGGTTTCGGTCGTTCAGCACGGCGGTCGCTCCGTCGGGGTCATAGAGCCGAGCGGAAAGCGTCGCGACAGCCAACTCCTTGGGAAGGGCATCACTGAACTTCAACCCGGCGAGGGCCTCCTCGTCGACATGCGGCAGGCACAGGCGCCCGGCGGCATCGGCCATGTTTTCGCGCCGCATGTCGTGCGTAAGGTCGTCACGTAGGCGTATGTGGTGGTCGTCGAAGCGCTGGAGCGGATCGACCACGTTGCTGAGTGTCGCGGCGAGGGTCGCGTTGGCACGGAACCCCGCGAAGGTCCACCACCGCACATCCCCGGAAGCGGTCCGCGCGATCACGTTGCCGTCCGGATCGACGATGTTCCGCCGGTCCGCGCGGATCGCCTCGAGCCGGCCCGCAGCGCGCTTGCTGAGCTTGACGGGGGGATCTGTCCCGAGCAGCACGTTTCGCATCGCACGCGTCAGTTCGAAGGTGAGCCCGGTCCAGCCGAAGCTTGTCCAGCGGGCTCGACCGCCGCCGTCAGCGGGTTCGACGAAGCAGCGCCGCCGCCTCCAGTCCACATAGGTGACGTGCCAGCTGCGGCCAGCCAGCAGCAACCGGCGTTCGCCCTTGACCTGCTCGGTGAGCAGTCTCGGATCGATACGACCCAGTTCGGTCCGTCCGGTGAGCACCGTGAACTCGGGCGCTCCGGCGAACACGGCAGTCATGTCCATGAAATTTCGGCGGCCGAACCTGAGCTCCGCTGCGGGCCCGATGAACAACATGCCATCGTCGCGGTCCAGGTACTTGTTCTCCACGAGGAACCGCACGATGGGCGCCGCGCCAGGCCCGAACGGCGCCAGCCCGTTCCACCACTGCGGCCATTGCTGGTCACCGACTCTGCGCTCCTGCAGACAGAGGGCAAGGATCTGCTGGGCGATGATGTGCCGGGGGTCGGGTGGCGCTACGACGGGCTCGACCCAGCCTGTGCTCCACAGCGACAGCAGAGCGGCCGCCCGCAGGAGCGACTCGCTGTTCGTGGCGAGGAACATGCAGTTGCGGCTCGTCAATGGACGTCGGCCGGTGCGACCCAGCCGCTGCAAGTACGAAGCGACGGTTGCCGGGGAGTCTATTTGAATCACCCGGTCGAGATCTCCGACGTCGATTCCGAGTTCCAGGGTGCTCGTCGACACGATCACACAGTCACGCGCCTGGGCGAACGCGATCTCCGATCGACGGCGCTCATCGATCGAGAGAGAGGCATGCGAGAGAAATGTGGTGACCCCGGCTTCGCGCAGATGCTGACCCAGTTCCTCCACCGCCTGCCGCGATTCGCAGAAAACCAGCCGCTTCTGTCCGACATGGAGGGAGGAGATGATGGTCGCCGCATTGTGCAAGGAACCCACATAGTCGAGCTCGACCTCCGCGTCAGGTGCGGCTTGCTCAATGCCGGTCGAAACCGCAGCGATGACGCGACCCGGACGTCGGCCTGACGAGGAGCCCTGTAGCCAGGACAGCAGCTCGGCCGGGTTGCCGACTGTCGCGGACAGGCCGATGCGCTGCAGCGGGCGGCCGAGGAGGTGCGTCAGGCGCTCCAGGACGGCGAGCAGATGCCAGCCACGGTCGTCCCCGGCGAAGGCATGTACCTCGTCGATGATCACACAACGGACCTTGCCGAGAAAATCAACGTGGTCCACGTTTTCGCTGACGAGCATGGCCTCGAATGATTCCGGGGTCGTCAGCAGGATGTCTGGTGTATCACGTTGAATGACTCGCCGGGCCGCGGTCGTGACGTCTCCGTGCCACAGGGCGACTCGTCGCCCCAACCACGAGGTGTAGGTCTCCAGGCGCGGCAAAAGGTTGTTCAACAGAGCTTTGAGCGGACACAGGTAGAGAATGGACGGCCCGGCCCAGCCGTCGATCGCCATTGCCGACAGCAACGGAAAGACCGCCGCTTCTGTCTTGCCGCTGGCAGTGGCGGCCAGCAGGATGGCGTCATCACCGGCCAACAGCGGCTCGACGGCGGCAAGCTGAAGTTCGCGCAGTTCTTGCCAGCCGAGGCTGTTGACGATGTGATGCAGCACGACGGGGTGGAAGCGGTCCACCAGTTGCTTCATACCCGCGTCCCGGTCACGGTAGGTCCAGGTGGATGTCGTCTGCGCTGACAGCGTTGCGCTCCACTGCGGTCAACTCGGCGGAGTTGACGGTGAGCGCGAAGTCGCGTCGCGGGTCGAAGGTGGGATGCAGCTCTACCGGGTCCAGGACACCGGCGACAAGCTTCTTGAGAAACAGACGCGGCACGATGCCGACGCGACCGCCCAACTGCCCGGTGACCGATCGAGCGAGGTCGCTCACGTATGCGTCGTCAACGGCAGCGCGGAACGGGCCTCTTGCGATGATCCGGTGGCGAACAGATCCCGGACGCGAGACCCGAGTTCCACCAGCAGGCGTGCGTGAATCCGGTGAGACGGATCTGCACCGCCCGCGGGTTGTCAAAGCGGGGGTCCGCGGGAAAGTCGGTGGCCAGCCGTTGCGCGAGCGGTGCCAGCCGGGATGCCCCCTGGGGGCCGTCGTAGAAGGCGGGTGTGCCCGTGATCAAGAGGTAAAGCCCGGGAACCGTCCTGAGTAGACTTCGTCGACGAGCTGACGCAGGGCGTTGAGCGCCTTGTCCCGGCCGTCGGAACGTACTCGTTGCAGAGTCTCCACCTCGTCCAGGACGAGTACGAGCCCGGAGTACCCGCAGTCACGCAGAACCACCAGAATGCCTTGGAGGAAGCCGAGTGCGCCGAAGTGGTCGAGGTCGCCACGGATGCCGGCCTGCCGCCGCGCCGCCGCGGCGACATGGGGCTGGCCGCCGAGCCAGGCCAACACAGCGTCCGCGCCGGCGGCATCGCCGGCCGCGGCCGCGGCCCCAGATAACCCGCAACCGTTGGCGAACATCGGAGCGGTACGTCCGATCGTCGAAACCGTGGGTGAGCAGCAACTCGACCGCCCGCTCCACCGCCGCCGGGTCGGCCTGGTCCACCCCGTCGTCGGAGAAGACGTCCTCCTCCAACGCGTAGAACCACGAGTCGATGACCGGACGCAACGCACTGGGCGGGAATGTCGCGGTGCTCATGCGCTCGGTGAGCCGACGGTAGACGGTCTCCAAACGGTGCAGCGGCGTCTCGTTCTCGGAGATCTGAACTTCGGCGACCGCCATATTGGCGCGCTTTGCCTCTTCACCGAGCCACCTGGCAAAGAAGGTTTTCCCCGAACCGTATTCGCCGCGTACGGCTTTGAACACGGCATGACCCGCCCGTACCGACTCGAGCTCCGCGGTGATGGCGGCGCTGAAGCGGTCCAGCCCTACCGCGAGCAGATCGAGCCCTGACTCGGGAACGGCGCCGCGACGCAGCGCGTCGATGACCTGCGACCGTCGGGCGTGGCTCACCGTCGCCGTCATCGTGGATCGTCCGTCCGGGCAAATTGCTTGCGCAGAAGGGGGATGTTGAGGCGGACGGTGCGCGAGCCGTCCTCCAGCGAAAGCACCGGGTAATTGTCCACATTGAAGATACGTTGGAGGGTGGTAACGAACCCGACCGCCCGGGCTGGTTGTTCGGTGGCCCTTTCGGCGACAAGCACCGTAGGCAGGACGCCGTTGGCGTCGACCAGAGCCGAGCAACGAGTGCCGAACCTTGGCCAGCGGCATTTTCCGCGCGGTCGAGGCATGCGCGGCGGTGAAGGTCTCCGACGCCAGTACCACGTCCACGAGCGTCGGCTGCGCTGATGGCGACGATGGCTCGGTCGCGGTGGTGCCGGCCAGGTCGAAGAGCGGCTCGATGGTGCCCCCGGTCTGAGGTCCTCGTTGCGGACGGCGGCCCCGTCGACTGACATCCACAGTGGACGATGCGATTCCCGCTTCCACTGTGGATGGCAGGTCGGGCACGGACCACCAGGGCGGTGCGACAGGTCCGAGCGGCCGCCATCCGGTTGGTGGCGCCGCACCGAACCGCAGGAGCGCCAGCACCGCTACGATCACTTCCGCTGACGCGGCTCCACCGTGATATCCGGCCCGCCTGGGCAGGTAGCGGGTGTCGGGGTCCCACAAGGCGACCATCCGCTCTTCTGGCGCCAGGACCCGCCGTCCGCTGAGTTCGATCTCGGCGTCTCCCGCTGGCGCGGCGTCGGTCCGGTGGCGGGCCGACCGCGGCGTGCCCGACGGCAGCAGCCGCCCGCCCCGCTCGGGTACGTGCCCGTGGTCGCTGGTGATCACCACCGCCCGGCCGTGGTAACGCGCGTGGCTCAACAGCAGCCGCAGCGGACCGAGCTGATCCACCTGCCAGGCCGGATCGTCGCCTTCGCGGCCGGAAGCGAGTGAGTCGTCGACGATGTTGATGACGACCCCCACGAGGGTTCCTGGTTCGCTGAGGGCCAGTACCAGTTCTTCGTTGAGCGCTTCGCCTGCGCTTCCGTGGACGGTGCCCTGGTGGAAGAGTCGTGCGGGTTTCCCGCGCCAGAGCGTGTGCCGCTCGAATCCGACCCGCTCCTCGTCCTGTCCGCCACGCCGCAGCGATCCTGTCAGCAACGAGGTACGTGAGCCGTCGGTCACCGTCGGCAGGGTCGCCAGCGCGCCCCGGCGAGCCTCGGATGTATCCGTCGCGACGGGGTCATACCTCCACCCAGCCGTGTGCGGTCACCTCGGTGGCCAGTTGTGCCGCGATCGCGGCGGTCATACCGTCGACCACGATGAACAGGACCGGTCGCGCGTCGTCGGAGCCGGCCCGGACCAGCGGCGCCACCACCGAGGCAGCACTGTCTCCACGGTGAGTAGATCGTCGGGACCTTCCCGGGTCCATCCGGCCAGCGCGTGCGCGAAGGTGCGGTCCACGGCCCGGCGGCGGGTCGAAGCCAGATCGTAGATCTCCTGGTAAACGGCGGCCAGCGCACTTGCGGTGTGATCCCCGGCCCACCTGATCCAGCGCCATGTCCACATAGGAAATCTCATTCACATGGCGATCGACAAGGCTGGACAGGTGGTCTTGGACTCGCAGCGGCGAATCGAGCCAACGTAGCAAGCGCATCGCCATCTGCGCCCGATGGGCGGTGCGGCGGTGGCTCTCACCGAGGTCGTGCCGGGCGAGGTCGTGTTCGGCGAGGTCCGCCACCGCCGCGGCCGCTTCGGCCAACGCGGTTGTGGCGCCGCCCCGGCGCACACTGCTGATCGCTGTCCGCATCGCCTCGGCGGCGACGTCGCGGCGGTGCGCAAACCCGGACCGCAGGATGCCGCTGCGGCTTGCGGCCGTGGTGGCGCCAAAGCTCACCAACAGGTCGTCTGCCTCATCGAGGATCGTGCGGCACAGCTCGCGGGCAGCGGATGCGTCCGGCCCGCCGACCTCCCGCAGGATGTCCCGCACGGTGGTGACCGAATGCTGCCCGAACGCCCGCAGTACGTCGTCGTCGAGGCCAGGCGCGTCGAGGTACTGGTCGACCCGACCGCGGCGCCGTACGGTGTCTGGTTGTTCGTCGGCCCACAACGCGGCGCAGACCAGCCCCAACGGCAGCGCCCGGTCGGCGCGACCGCGGTCGAGCAGCGCTCCGACCACCCGCGCCGTCGGCCCGGCCACGTGCGCGAGCCAGGAGAGCAGACCTTGCCTTTCCTCGTCCGGCAGGTCGGCGAACGCCTGCGGCGCTGCCTCCAGCCTCGTCCAGCACAACAGGGCCTGCGTGTCGAGGCCATCCGGTCAAAGCCCGAGCCGGTGCAGACCCAGCCGTTGCGCGGCCAGATGACGCAGCGCCACATCACGTTCCAGCAGGGGCCCGGCCAACCGTGGCCAGCCCTCTGGCGGGGTCGCCTCGATGATGGCGCACCGACCCATGGGTATGCCTCAAGCCGGAGATCGTGCTGCTGCGCGCCGAACAACTCCGACACCATGGTCCATGGGTCGAGGTTGATCAGGCGGTGTTCGAATACCTGCGCCAGGATGCCGACGCCGAGCTCGTCGTGGCTCAGGTCGGTGAGCAGGACACACGGCATTTCGTGCGGGCGCGCGAGCTGGTCCCAGACCGCCAGGACCGACACACACGGTACGACGGTGAAGCGTGTCCCGTCCGCGGCGGTGACGACCGCTTCGTGCGGCCAGATCGGCGCGGCACGCACGAGGATCGCCGGCGCCGGCGCACGGTGCTGCCCCGGCGAGCTTGCCGGACACCCGCTGGGCGAGGACCGCCGGGTTCACGGTCAAGGCGACGCGGAGAGCCTCGGCGGTTGTCGGCGAAGTCACCGCACGATCCTCCAGGCGATTTCAATTTTGGCGTCCGGGTCACGGTCGGCCATCTCACGCAGCTTCTCGATGACGGAGGCGAGGTCCTTGCCCGCCACAGTCATGCGGTGCTCATCGCGCGGGTGCACTGGGTGGTCCTCGCTGGCTGGCGGCACAAGGTGCCCTCGCTGTGGTCCGGCCACGCCGGTGTGTGGGGTCGCCGGGTGGCGCGCCGTAGCAGGTCGGTGGCCGCTTGGCGGCTCCGGTTCAGCACCGGCCCGAGCGGGGTCGTGAGTTCGTCGTCCGCCCCGGCATCGCGAAGGGATGCGAAGATCCGCGCCGCCTCGTCGGACCACGGCTCGCCCAGTCCGGCGACCAGATCGAATGTGTCCCACCCCGCAGTCCGCAGGGCCCGCACCACCTCGTCGGCGGACCGGATGCTACGCCCGACGCGTTCGGGCGAGCCGTCCAGTTCGGCGCGAGCCAGATGACGGATGACCTCGACGTCGCCATGGCTGGCCAGCAGGCCGGACAGGAGTGCGACGGCTAGGCGGGCGGTGTGCAACCGGCCCCGGTTGGCCCGGATGTCGAGCCCGAGGCGTTCGGCGCG
Organism: uncultured Actinomycetota bacterium; assembly: GCA_963742855.1. Lineage (GTDB taxonomy): Bacteria > Actinomycetota > Actinomycetes > Mycobacteriales > Micromonosporaceae > CAVUNP01. The sequence continues at coordinate 129,324 of CAVUNP010000010.1, forward strand.
TTCCTCCAGTTCGTCCACCAGCAGGTCGGCCGCGCCCCGGGCCGCCTGCGCCTGCCGTTGCAGTTCCTGGACGAACAACGCCACCAGCCGGCCCCGAGACGAAACCGGAGCGGGGGAGCCGAACACCGCCTCCCGCGCCGGCAGGCCTCCTTCCAGTCGTCATCGTCCGGTCGCTGAGGCGCGCGCAGGGCGAGGTCGTCGGTGAGGTTCAGGTCCGGCTGTGGCGTCAGGATGCCGCCGTGGCGAACCCACGTCCGGTCTGTCTGCTCCGCGAAGGTGGCGAACACGAGGTTGGCTACCGCGGGATCGAGGCCGCGTGATTGTGGATCGTCCAACCACTCCCGCAGTTTGGCCACCGTGATGTCGTCGGCGCTGTCGCTGGCGTTCGCCTTGCGGTGGAAGTGTTCGACCCAGTGTCGCGAAAGGACGAACGCCGCCTCGTGCATCTCACCGAGCAGGAGTGGATTCGCGATGCGACGTACCGTCGCCCGGTCCCGGCGGTCGACCTCCACCCGCAGTTCGGGCGATTCCACCGCCCGGCGCACCACTTCCAGCACAGTACGTAGGTCGGCCTGGCGAACCGCCTCGCCCCGACGGTCGAGGTCGAAGTCGGGGTGGGCCGGGAACTGCCGGCTCAGCATCTGGTCGGCCACGCTGAGCAGGGCGTCGCTCATCTTCGCCCCGACGGGCAGCGTCAGCGCCAGGCCCGCGTTGAGGCTCATCAGGTGGTCGTCGTAGCCCGTCACGACATCCGCCGGATTCTTGGTGGCGACACCGTAGGCCTGGCGCAGGACGCCGCGCAGGGTGACCTGGAGGGCGTCGCGCTGGCTGGACAGCAGGGCGTGGGCACGGCCCCGGTCGGCTTCACTGAGGTGCTTGGCGTACGTCTGAAAGCGGCTGCCGTTGAGTACGGATTCGAGTACGACCAGTCGCCCCAGGTCATGCGGCGGCCGGTGGTGAAGGCCGCCGGGATCCAGCAGACCGTGTTGGCCGTGAAGCCGGCCAACCGTAGTTGCTGCACGCGCCCGCGATCCGACGCCGGTCCGAAGTTGTCGGTGTCGAACGGGTAGTCGACCACGAGTCGCCACCGGTCGTCCTGCAACGGGCGCAGTGACTCGTCGGTGAGGTCCGTGTCGTCGCGGACGTTGCCGAAGACCAGTTCGAGACTACGGCGACTGCCCCGCCAGACGACGTTCGCCGGGTCGACGTACGGGTCGGTCATCGTGACGCCGAGCTCGTCCCACAGCAGCCGTTTCACCGTCGCCTTGCGCGCGCCGATGTTGTCGAAGTGGTGGGCGGCATTGAGGATGCCGTTGACGTCGACGCCGATCAGTTCCAGCCGTACACCCAGGTTCTCGCCTTCGATGAGCGTATCTCGCCGAACTGCCCGGCCCACTCCTGCAGCTTCCGGTTGACCTGGCTGATCTCCCCACCGGGAATCGGGCTGGTGATACTGCCGTGGTTGAGCGCGGACAGTTTCCGGCCGGTCAGGTCGCGCAGGGCCGGTACGGACGGGGCGAGCGCGGCGAGCAGCAGCGTCTTGATCAGCCGGTCGTCGCCGGTGAAGGCGCGGATCCGACCGCCACCGCGGGCTCGAGCGTCTCCGCGGCGGGCCCGTTCGAGGTGGTCCTCGGTGACATCGTTGCTGGATCAGATAGGGGCGCAGCTTCAGCCGGTAGAGCTTCTGGGCCAATTCGAACTCGGCCTTGAGCCTCTCGGTGAAGGGCTGGTCGCCGCCACTGCTGAGTACGTCGTAGAGGTCGCCGAGCGGGATGATCTGCCCCAGGCGAGCGTCTCCCGGCGGCCGACCAGGAGCTGCCGCATGAGCTTGAGCGCCGTGCGGGACCGTTGCAGCGCACTGGAGACATGCACCAGGGTGGAGAGGAACGCCGGGCTGAACGGGTACGACGGGCGAAACGCTCGATGTCGGCCCCACTGCCGGATCGGTGCCGAGAAGCGTGTCCCATACGTCGCCGGCGTACCTGGGTGCTCTCGAAGGCGCGGGGATCTGCTCGTCGGCGGCCCCGCGGTCACCGCCCACCCGCAGAGCAGCCGTTTGCGGGTGATCTCGGGCAGGTTCCGGTCGTCCAGGTTGATCGGGTCGAACCGGCCGCTGGCCAGGTTCAAGGTGTCCTGGTACCCCAGTTCGTCCGCGCCGACGACCTCCTCACCAACGAATTCCCGCAGGTCACGCTGGCGGGCGATGAAGCTGATCACCGGGATCGGCCGGCGCGCATCGCCGCCCTCGACGAAGTTGGTGATTTTCTGGATTTCGCGCGCCACGAATCTCTGGTCGCCGATGGAGTTGGCCAGCCACAGAATCAGCTCGTCCAGGAAGAGGATCAGGGCGTCGTAACCCAGTTGCTTGGCATGTCCGGCTGATCTCGGTGAGGCCCCGGTCGAGCGAGACGAAGCCCTCGGCATCCTCGAGAGCGTTGCTGAAGAAGCCCGTTCCAGCTGGTCAGCAGGTCGTTGACGAGATGGCGCCGGATCGCTCGTTCGGGTCGGCCGCGAAAGCGTCATCAAGTTCGGCGCTGGTCCACGAGTTCGGGTCGCCCCACTCGTCGTCGTTCGGCCGGTAGGCCGGCGATGAACTTCTCATCACCGATCTGCTGCGCAGATGCCGGCTCTGTTCCAGCAGGGCATCGGTGCGGTGCACCGCCGGGATGGGTGATCCGGTGCAGGGCTCGTACGATTCGATGTAGCCACCCAACACCCGCTGCTCCAGCGACTTCGCGCCGAGCATGTGGTAGGGACGAGCAGGAACTGACGGCCGGAAAGCCATCCGTCATGGCGGGCCAGGAGCGGGGCGAACTCGATGCGTGGCGGGCCGCGCGTTCGCCGCGCAGCAGGGCGTGCAGGACGGCCATGAAGTGCGATTTGCCGGATCCGAACGAGCCGTGCAGGTAAGCCGCCTTGGAGTTGCCGTGCTCATCGCCGTGGAGATGAGACCGAGCGCCTGGTCGAAGTTGGCCACCAGGCGGTCGGGGATCACATAGTCGCGCAGCGTCCGTTCCGCGTCCGTGACCCCGTCGGCCAACATGAGCACGAAGTCGCTGTCGCTGGTGGCCGAGGGTTCGGGAACGACGATGACATCGCGCAGCAGCGGCAGTGGATCGGACGGCGACATACGTCCTACGGTAGCGGAGTCACCGCCGTGCGCCCGTCATCGCGCTCGCGACGGACGCCAGCGGTCCAGGTCACCGTCGGTGAGATGGAGGGCGTTCATCCGTTCGGCCAGGAATGCCGGATACACCTCGGCCGGGTCGTCGGCGATGCGCGGGTCGAAGTCGCCGTGCCATTGCCGAACCCATGGAAGGATCTCGCGCAGCCCGCTCAGCAACGGGGCCAGCCGTTCGGCGGCCAGCCGTCCTCCTGCTCGCGGGACGCGATCAGCTGCGAGCGCCTGTGCCTGCTCCTGGTGGTCCCAGCCGGCCCAGCCGAGCAGCAGGGTCGGGTCACCGTCGCGGCCGGCCCCGGGTACGACACGAACCGCTCCTTCGGCACGTCGAGCTTGCCACGATTGCGACCAGTACGCTGGTCTTCAGGAAGTCGGCTGAGATGTACTTCGGCGGCACCGGCGATGTGCTTGCGGAACTCCCGCTTGTCGCTTCGTCCGTCGCGGCATCCTCCTCACGCTGCAGCTTCCACACCGCCTCCCAGTCGGCCCGCTTGGCCAGGCCGGTGTCCTTGTAGCGCAGCGCCGGCAGGTACGGCACGTGCTCGTCGGCGACCAGGTCGGCGAGGAGCGGCCAGATCCTGGCCGGGTGCGTAATGGTCGGCGACCGTAGAAGTCGTCGTCGCGGCGCAACTCGTCGGCGAGCTGGCCGTGGACAGCGGCCGGGGTTGCTTCAGCCCGTCTCGTCCTGCGCGTACCACAGGGCGCGCGACTCGCACCGGTCGAGCAGCCAGTCGCGCAGCGCCTGCTGGCCTGCATCGCGTCCCAGCCCTCGGTGGCCCACCGCCGCTTGCACTCCGGCCGCTCGATCAACCCGATGTTGCGATTGACCTCGATCAGCGCGATCCGCCGCTCCACGACCGCCCGGTACTCGTCCGACCAGCTCGTCGGAGGCTCGTGATCGGCGTCGAGCCGTGGCGGGCGAACCATGCGTCTCCGTCCTCGCCGCGCGATCTTCCGGGCGAGCACGATCTCGAACGCCCGCTCGCCCAGCGTCAAGCTCCGGCACCCGGCGGCCGGGGCGGTCAGGTCGTCGTCCAGCGCCCATAGAGCGGTAGACCTGCCAGTCCAACTCCTCCTGCAAGGCGATCATCCGCGCCCGAGTCGAGGCGCCACTCGCCTCAGCGAGCGCAGCCGCGCCGCGGTGGGCACGCCGGATGACGCGACCGCCGGCCGGGCTCACCGTGTGCAGCCGCTGCGCCAGCCGCATCCACCTGGCGCCAATTCGAGCGGATACGCCGCCGGCAACGGAAACTCCTGCGAACTTGGTACCGTGAACTCGTAGAATCGCTCCCAATCGTCGCTGCATGAACCCGCCACCTTCCCCTCTGATACCCTTATCATGACTGACCTGCTTGAGCCAGAAACAGGCGGTCGAACTGTTGAGCACCCCCAACAAGCCGCAGATGATCGTCCTCCGACGCCCCCTCCGGCAACTTGATAACCGGCGCCGACCGATTGAAGACCTTGCCCCCCCGGTCCAGGACAAAATGGTTGTGTGTGGCAACGAACGCGAAGGTGATCGACAAGGGGGTGGCATAGGCGGACCTCGGTGCTGATGCACTCCCACCAATGCAGTCCAGCGTCGACCATCGTGCCCTAAACGTCCGGCGCTGAGCAAGTACCTGTCGCCACGCCCAGAGTTCCGATGTCAGGCCTTTCTCGTCTAGCATTGCCTCGTATGAGATACCAGATCTCGCAGTCGGCCGTCAGGACCGCCAATCGCGGAAGTGCTCGCCACGAGAAGTGGACGTGAGGCGCCTGGGTTCACTTTGGCTCTATGTGCCCACCCCAGGGGCGAATGAACGCTTCATCGGCTCCAGCCCTGATGGCTCGTCCGATCGGCTTGACAACACGACCTTGAGTTTCCGTTTAGTTGCGCTCACGATGGAGGAACTCAGCTCAGTTGCCCCGCCGCCGCTGAGGCTCCATGGGTGTGTCGACATCAGGTTGCGATCGACATCGCGGACGTGACCCAAGCAGTTTCCGAACCTGCTCTGTCGAACTGGTCGATGATGGCCGACCATACATAGCCCACGGGATGGATCGAGTGGTGCACTGGTTCGCCACGATTCCGAGAACTGCTCCGATCGTCCGACTGCGGCTGAACCGACGGCGTCGGCCAACCAGGATGACTGTCGGCGTGCCGTGGCCGGGAATGTATGCGCCGGAGGTGTCGATTACCCGGTGAGTTCGACCTGGGCCCGAAGAAATCGGTTGATCGAGTTTCTTGCCGAATTCTCGCTTCATGAACGAGTTCGCCGTGATCTGGCCCACGATCCGGCTCCTCGACCGTCGTGGCCGCAGTCGCGAGCTCGAAGAACCGTTGGGCGAACGGGACGCTCAATGCATACGTACCCGAGCAGGCGTCGTAGATCGCCCGATAGTCTCGTTGAGTTCATTATCGTTGACCGTAATATAGGGCGGATTGCCGACGACGACGTGGTATACTGACCTCCTCAAGGATTCGCCGGGTAGTTGTCCACGTCCTCAATGCATAGCCGAAACTCCACGAGTTCCTGTCGTCGGCGAACGAGTTCCTCGGTGGCGGCGCCTTGATCAGGGAGTCGCCGGTGGCGATCTGGACTGGAAAGGTGTAGTGCGGCCGCTTCGAGGAGGGTCGAGAATCCGCAGGTGCTCATGGCCGCGATGAGGAGGCGGAAGCGGGCGATGGCGACCGCGAAGGGGTTGATGTCGACGCCGTGTACCGCGTCGAGGGCAAGCTTCACCAGGATCCTGGAGGTCGCGGCCGGGTGCGTGTTCCTCCCACTGCGAACCAGGCGGCGGAAGCACCGAGCAGGAAGTGGCCCGACCCGCAGGTGGGGTCGATCGCTTGACGATGTCGTAGCCCGAACTCCTCGATGGCCGGAGTGAGCGTGAGGTCGAGGATGAACTCCTCGACGAACTCGGGCGTCTGCAGCAGGGCATACGTCTTGCGGGCGGCCTCGGACAGGTCCTGGTAGAGGTCGCCCAGGAAACGGGTGTTCCATTCCGGGTCGCTGAAGTCGTGGGTCAGCGACCCGGACTCGTCGCGGTGGCGCCAGAACGCGATCAGGACCTTGGCCGCGTCGTGGCTGATCGGCACCTGGTAGGCGGCGTTGTGCCGCGGATCGAACAGCAGCCGGCCGGCCTGCGACTGCCCGATGTGGCCGAACGCGGCGAGCAACCAGTCCCGGTCGGTCTTGTCCGGATGCCGGGCGAAGAACTCCTCCTGCGCCTCCTCGGCCAGCACCACCTGGGTCTTGTCCGGGCCGGCCAGGAAGCGCACGTGCTCGCCGAGCAGACCGTTGTCCTCGCAGAAGCGCACGAACACCGTGCCCAGCACCCAGGCGACCGCGGTCTGGGTGACCCGCTCCGCCCGCCAGGTCGACCAGGTGGCTGCGGTCCGCTTCAGACGGAATGCCCGGTCGTACTCGGACCGGAGGCGTTCGTGCACGTCCCGGCGTTCGGTGACCTGTGCCAGGAGGTCCTTCTCCAACGCCCGAACCCGGGCTTGGAGGCCCTTCAATAACGCCTGCCGGTCGATCACCTGAGCTCCGCCTGCCGATCCGCCTTCGCTGGTGACCAACGTACCGGCTGCGGAGTCGGCCGAGGACGTCACCACGGTCGGCACTGACGTGTGTACATGGCTAAGGTGGGTCGCATGTCTCTGGTCGGCATGTCCCTGCGCGGCTACCGGTGCTTCGAGCGCGAGCAGCACATCGACCTGGCGCCGATCACCGTGGTGCTCGGCCGCAACAATTCCGGCAAGAGTGCGCTGGTGCGGGCACCGGTACTGATCGAGACCGGCATCCGGACCGACTCGAACGTTCCGCTGGATTCCGACCGGCTCTCCGAGGAGATGGTGGACTCGTTCGCCGACCTGGTCTTCGAGCATGCGCCGCATCGGGGCATCGGCATTGACCTGCAGGTGCGTGACGGTCGCGACACGCTGGGGCTGAGCGTCGAGGTCGTCCACCGGGAAGAGTCCCGCGACGAAGTGGTCAACCGGCTGGAGCTATCTCGCGATGGGGACACGTTGGGGCGGCTGGACTGGGATCTGACCGGGCCGGGCGATCGCCTCAGTTACACCGTGCAGATGTCCGGACGGTCGCAGACGGGCCTGCCGGTTGAGTTCGCCGGCCTGCTCCCGCGGGCGATACCCGAGGTGCCGGACGCGCAGCCCATGATCGACGCGGCTGCTCGGATCGTCGCGGCCTATCCCACCGTGTGCTACTTCGGGCCGTTCAGGGATCGTGCCGACGGCGGTACCGACAACCGGCCGGCCGGCCGCGGCAGGGAGGGCCACTAGGTGAACACATGGCGGCCACGCTGATCGATGACACCCTGCGCCACGGGGGCGCGGTGATCCGTCAGGTCAACGCCGACCTCGAGCACCAGCTTTCCGGCTGGGAGGTCGCCGTCCGCGAGGCCGGTGGGCTGTGGTCGGTGGTCCTTCGGTCGGCATCGGCCGGCATAACGTCGTCGTGAACCTGGCCGACGCCGGGGACCGGATCGGCCCAGGTCCTTCCGCTTTTCGTACAACGTGCTGTCGGTATCGTGCACCGCCCCTTGTCGCCCGTGTTGGAGATCATCGAGCAGCAGAACTCGCTTTGATCCGGCAGAGCACGCAGGACCTCGCCGCGTCGTATCTCGATGCGATCGACCGTACGTCGGCGCGCTTCCTCATCGAGACGCACAGCGAGATCCTGTTGCTGCGGACTGCGCCGGGCCGTGGCAGAGGGTATGGATCCGGCCACGGTGGCGGTGTTCTTGGTGGGCCACACCGACGGCGCCTCCACCGTACGTCGGATTGAGGTTCACGACGATGGGAGCCTGGACTACTGGCCCAGGGGTGTCTTCAGCGAAGACTTCGAGGTGCCCGGGCAGTTGACCCAGGCCCAGTGGCGTAGGCAGGACACCGCCGGTGCGCGTTGAGCTCGCCACCGAGGTGTTGCGCGCCGAGGATGCCTCCGCGGACCATCAATGGAGTCTGCTCAAGTTGTTGCAGTGTTTCGTGGAAGGCCGTCACGACTGGGTTACTGACCATGCGCAGATCCCCGCGATCGAGACCGGTGTGCGAGCGTCAGGTCCCCACTCTGGCCGACGGTCTGATCGCCCTGGCCCGGGACGCGGCGGTGTCTCAGCACTGGATCGGAACCACTCAACAGACCGAGGTCGTGCGGGTCGACGCGGTTGATCTGCCGGACTGTTCGGCAGAGCCTGTGCAACCCGCCGTCCTGGTGGTCGAGGACGAGGAATCCGACGGGCGCTTGGCCTGGCGGTCACCCACGTGCTGGGCGAGGGGCGGATCGTAGCCGCCGCGGCGAGGACCTGGCTGCGATTCGGCAACGGCGGGGGCAGCGGTGGCGTGCCGCGCTTGGCCGTCGAGGCGGCGGGGCGGTTCAGGCGGGTGATCCGGGTGACCGCCCTTCTCGACAGCGACCGGAAGATCCCCCGACAGCGGACCGGCAGCCACGACAAGGCCGAGAAGCTGGAGAAGGAAGGTGTATCGACCCATGTGTTGCATCGGCGGGAGGCCGACAACTATGTGCCGGACGCGGTACTCGTGCTCGACCAGCCGCGGCGCAGCGGTAACATTGTCGCCCAGTTGAGACGCCTAACTAGGACCAGCGCGCCCACTTCGACATGAAGAAGGGCTTCGGGCAACCTCGTCCGTCACCGGCAAGCAATCCGGAGGTGGATTCGTTGTTCGCTGGTCTTCAACGGGGGTCCGATGGACTCTGCGGCAAGGGTGCGGCGAAGGACTACCCGTGGCGATGTACCGGCACCGGGAGGCTCTGACCGAACAGGACCTCCATACGCTCGGTCCGGGCGTGGTGACGGAACTGAGAACCATGCTCGCTATGATCGTCAGCAAGCTTTCGGAGCAGCGATGGTCGACGCCGAGATGGAAACCACGGTCAAGCCGGAAATCCTGCTGCTCGAACAGCTCCTCGAGACGAGCTCACCACCGGACGGCTGCGGGTGCCGCGCTTCCAGCGGCCGTTCGTGTGGACTCCGCAACAGATGCTCGACCTGTTCGACAGCATCGAGGAAGGCGTTCCCGATTGGCAGCATCATGGTCTGGGACACCGACCTCGAACTGCACAGCCTCGACACGATCGCCGGCATGAGCGTACCGGCCCGGCCGAAGCGACCGGTGTCGTACGTGCTCGACGGCCACCAGCGACTGTCCACATTGTTCGGCGCGTTGGCCAGGCGTCCGGCGCGCGCGGAGCAGGATCCATGGTGGATCTACCGGTCCTTGGGCGTGGCCGGCGGTGCGCAGTACCAGCACTGGATCGGCACGCAGCCGCCGCCGGCGACGGTGCTGCCGATGCAGGCGATCCTGCGGACAATGGACTTCCTGGCCTTCGGTCGCGCGCTTCTCCCGCGCGGTCGACGACGTTGCCGAGTGCGAGGCACTCATCGACGAGGCAGGCAGAACGGGTGGCCCTGCGCATCGAGAGCTACAAGGTGGCCGTCGTCCGGCTCGTCGGTGGCGACCTGGCGCATGCCGCGGGTGCGTCTTCGCGGCTCAACAGCGCGGGACAACACGTCACCCCGTACCAGATGATTTCGGCGCTGGCCTACGACGACGCCACGGCGACCAGCCTGGCCGAACGGGTCGCCGCCATCCGTGCCGGCGTCATGGACATCGGTTTCGGCGGCATTCCGCACGATACGATCTTCCAGAGCATCATCGCGGTCGCTGGCGAGACCGACGTGACCGGAGCGCACTGGAACGATGTCGCTCGCCGGATGGCTGGTGGCGTGCAGCGTGCGGTCGACGACGCGCGCGCCGCGTTGGCGCGCGTGTTGGCCTTCCTGCGGTATGAGGCCGGTGTGCCGCTGGCCTGGCTGGTGCCACATCAGCTCCACATCGTCCTGTTGGCCGCGTTTGTTCCATCACCAGGTGCCGAAGCCGGACAGCACGCAGGTCCGCGCGTTGGTGCGATGGTTCTGGATCACGTCCTGGTCGGGCGTGCTGTCCAGCGCCGGAGCGCAGCACGCCGTGCGCATGCTGGAGGAGATGCGGGAGTTGAGCGGGCGGGCCACCGGTCGCTCGGCCTGGACGGGCATGCCCCGCTGCCCTTCCCTGACTACTTTGCCGTGGAGGATCCGCGAGTACGTGCCTATCTGGTCTGGGAACTGCGCGAGTTCGACCGCCGGCCTCGATGCCTCCGGAAACGTCATCGATGTCATTGACCTGCTGCGGCGAGTTGGGTCCGGACGCCTACCGGAACGTGACCGCGGCGGGGCACCCATGGTATGCGAGCCCGGAGCCAACCGGGTTGTTGTTTCTTCCACCGCCAGCCAATGCCTCCATTGTTGAGATTACCCTGCTGTCGCTCGACTCGACCGTACGCCCGGCCGTGCTTGCCAGTCACAGCATGCCGTCAAACGTGGCCGGTCTGCGCGCCGAGGATGAGGTCCCGATGGAAAGAACGAGAGGGCTGTCGAGGAAGAGGGAGAGGACGATTATGACGATGCCGACGAGCCCGTGGATGGGGAGTTCGATCATCTCCCTACCGACCCGGAGATCGTCTTTCTGCGGCTGCGTGCGCAGGAACTCGCGGCCCGGGAACGCGCGTTCATGCGGGAGATGGGTGTCGGCGACGGCGCCGCCTGAGCGTGGTCAGGACACCCGGGATCGCGCCCGGTGTTCGTTACGCACCCACACGTACGCTGAGGACGATCCACTCGTAGTACGGCGCCGGCGACCACACTGTTGTCCAACCGTGGCAGTTGGCTTGGATCGTCCATCGGGCACAGCAGCCAGGCCGCGCCAGCACCGCCGCGAGCTGCTTGGGCGATGCCTTCGAGCAGATCCATCGCCCCGTACCGGGACAGTGGTGCGGCATCGACGAGAAGGAGTGGCCGCGAGAAGGAGGCCAATGTGGACAATATCTTCGGCTGTCACCCGCTGCCACGCCTGATGCGTGAACTCGGCCAGCTTGAGCGCATTGCGAGAGTTGGGCTGAGGCGGCGTCAGCCTCCAAAACGATGTCCCACGTCGGCTTCGGCCGCGAGTCAACAATCTGTCGGAGGCTGCCGAGGAACCTGGCGGCCACCGACTCGGCGCGGGCGTCGGTGGCCGCAGCAACAACTCCGCGACCGCGGTTGGGTAGAAGCGACCGCGGACGGTCAGGACCCGGAACTTTGGTGGGAAGACCGCAGAGACGATCCTCCGTGGTCCGGCATCCTGGTCTCCGGCCGGTGACCGCTGTGTCCACCTCTGTGGCTGGTTACTGAGCAGATGGAAGAGGCGGCGCATCGAGGCGACCTGTGTGGACGCACCGGAGGTGAGCCTGGGCAGGTACCAGTGCCCTTGCCAGGTCAGGTCGGAACCGGCATGCCGCGAGCAGCCTGTCCAACTCGGGCCGGCCGGGGAGAGGGACGAGCTGGGGAATCGGGCCCGAACGCGCTCACGTACCTGATCGGGTGACAGCCCGACCTGCTCCGCGGTGCCGATGGGAGCTGGCACCACGCCGGCCTGGGCCGGGCGAGAGTTGGCGCGGACCGGGTCGAGATCCTTGGGGTAGATCTCCAGCCTGGGTGATGCCAGCGCGTTCTTTGACGCCGCGGCGGCGAGCCCGACCGCGCGACGGTCATCCAGCAGGAATCCCCACGCCCGGGCGGCACGCGAGGCGAAACAGCCGCGAGTTCGCGCATCACCGTCGCCGGGCTCGGCAGGACGTCGCGGGCGGCCAGTTGGTCGGCGACCTCGCCGAGGGCGAAGACGTGGTCGAGGAGGAGCCGGCGCGGACGGGGGCAGTGTCGGCCGGATCGTCGGCGCCAACCTCCAGCGCCACCATCAACCGGTCCTCGTGACGCCGGATCAGCAATCGTGGTTGGTAGGTTGCCGGAATGGAGTCAACGTCGATCGCGGATCGCACCACCGCCCAAGCCAGCGCGCGCTGTAGCTGTTCACCGGTCCGGATCGAACCCCTCGAGGCCAACAGAGCCGCAGCCATCTCGGCCGGTCCCATCACACGAGCACTGTCGGTGAGGAGCCCGATCAGCTCCGCGCGCACGCTCTGCAGGACCGGCTCGTCGCCATCGCTTGCGCTGCGCGAGGTATATCGGGTGACCCGGGCCACCGTGACACCCACCCGTTGCTGCGCACCCACCATCTGCGTCGGCCATGCCGGCAGGTCCGGCAGCACACCGTCCTCATCCGGCAGGCCGAGAAGGAGCCGGATCGCCGTGAGGGTGCTTGTCCTTCTGGTTGCTGCCGTCGTCGAGGCACCGGCCGAGAGCAGCGCCGCGATCGCGTCGAGGCCGAGGACAGGCCGAGCGCAGTGATCTGATCGTCGCCCCGGCAGGCAATGCCGCAATCTCCGCGACCGCTCCGGCCCGCTCGGTCGGGGCGAGCGGCGAAGGTTCCCGCGGTGCCGAACCGTGCCCGCCAGTCCCTGAGCCGAAACTGCAGCTCCTTGCGCGTGCGGGCGCCCAGACCCGGCAGGGTGAACAGGTCTTTCGACCCGAGACCGAGCAGGTCGCCCACCGTGATCGCGTCGAGGCGATGTGCTGCCGATATGGCCCGCGGCGACAGGCCCGACGTCTCCAGCACCGTGTCGAGGACGGCCGCCAGCGCCGGCAGTCCCGGTCGGTGGCGGTCGCCCTCACCCTCATCGTCGGTGTGGGACGTGCGTACGGGGGCGGCCTGGTCGGAGCGTTGGAAGACCAGTTGCCAGGCGTTGCGCATTTCCCGCCAGGAACGGTGGCGTTGACCAGCGTCGCGGTGCAGCGCGGTGGTGAAGAAGAGGACGAGCTCGTCGCGGATGGCCGGGTCGAACGCGACGGCGAGAGCCGGCGGGCCGTGGTGTAGCGAGGCTCGGTCGCGCCATCTCCCCACACCGGCAGTTCACCGGAGGCCATTCGTGCAGGGTCACCGCCACCGCGTAGCGTTCGCCGTACTCGTCATAGACCTCGCGACCGGGGGTGCCGAGAAACGGATCGAGGTAGCGGGGCGTGCCGGCCTCAATGTCCTTGAGCCGGGTCGCGGCCAGCGAGAAGTCGAACAGGACGAGCTGGCGGGTGCGGTTGGGCCGGACCCGGATGGCGATGTTGTCGGGTTTGATGTCGCGGTGGAGAACGCCTTCTCCCTGCAGGTGGTCGACCGCGCCGAACAGATAGTCGGCGTAGGTCTCGAGCTCGTCGGCGGTCAGCCGGCCGTCCTCGCGGAGCTTGCGAGCCAGCGTCTTGTCCCCGGCGTGCTCGAGCACGATCATCGTCCGTGATGTGACCTCGATCGGATCTTCCCGAGCCAGCCGGATGACGCGGGAATCCTTCTCGATGCCACGCAGTACGCGGGCTTCCTGAATGAGCCGGCCGGCCTTCTCGTCGGAAAGGGCGACCTTGAGAACTTCGTGTACGCCGGTGCGAAGGTTCTCCGCGAGGAAGGCTCGTGAGGTGGAGCCGGTGCCCAGGGACTTGATGACGCGCCAGTCGGCAACGACGTCGCCGGGCCTGGCCTCGAGTGCGTCCACGTCCTCACGAAAGGTTCAAGGTTGGACCGACGGCGCCGGGGTGTTGAACTCTTCCTCGACCGTGGCGAGCATGTCCATGAACTCGGCGACTGTGGACACACGGCGGGCCGGCACGGCCACCGTGGCCGCTTGGACCAACTCATCCATGAACCGCGACACGGAGTCTCGGGATGAGGACGGCCGCAAACCGTCCTCGTCGGTGAGCCGGCGCAGCAACTCGGCCCGGGTGCCGCCTCCGGCGGCTCTCCCGACAGCAACAGGTAGGTCAAGGCACCCAGCCCGAACACGTCGAGGGCGATCGGATCGGCGCCCGGGGTATGCAGCTCAGGCGCGAGATACGGCTCGGCCGTACGGTCGACGTGCGCGTCCAGGTGAGACGTGATCATGGCGTCGGCCAGCGCATGCGCCCCGATGCCGCTGAACCGGCCGGCCGAGTCCGCCTCCCGGGCCGCCACCTGCCAGTCGCTGATCTGTACGACGGGCCGCAACCAGGCCGCGTCCTCGCCTTCGCCGCGGTGGGGGCGGCCGGGCACCACGAGCACACTGCGAGCCGACAGGGCCCGATGATAGAGCCGACGACCATGGGCGTACGCCATGGCATCGCCGAGTTGGCGGATGAGTCCAACCCGCGCGCGCGGCGCCAGCTCCGGCCCGAACTGGGCCACGTAGTGGTCCAACCGCATCGCGCGGGGATCATGCCGGAAGATCAGCGCGGGCCCGCCTTCGTGCGGCTCCATCGTGTCCACCTGCACGATGCCCGGATGCGTGATGCCGTGCAGCGCCAGAATCTCCCCGTCGGGCGGCCCGCTCGATACTGGCGCGCTCGTCCTTGCCGGCGTTGCGTTCGGCGAGATAGATGCGGACCCGCCGGACCTCGTGGGTGAGTTGGTCGTGGTGGGCGACGTGGTCCTGCCAGGTAGGGCCGACATCGAAGGGTTCCGCTTCGAGTTGCCAGCTCCCGACCTGGTAGTACCGTCGACTGCGGGCAATGCCGATGTCGTGTAGGAGGCCAGGCAGTGCCCTCGAGGTTGTGGGGGTCAGCCGGTCGCGTTCGCTGTGCGGCGGGTTGGCCAGCAGGTTGGACCAGATTCCCGGCAAGCCGGGCGAGCGGCCCGATTGCTGTTCGGGCCCGAAGACCCAGCGTCGGTGATGTTCGGCGAGATCGACGGTCAGACCGGGCTGAGAGAGGAACACCGCAGCCTGGATGAACGGAATACGCCCGTCCAGCCGCCGCGTGGCGGCTTGGGTGTTCAGCAACGACCGTAGTCGCTTTGCCTTGGAGTCGGCCAGATGAAGCGGGTCGTCGAAGGTGCGCGTGCTCTGGTTGCTGAGGACCCAGTTCGCGCCCCGGCTCGTCAGCCGCCCGGTCAGGCTCTTGATCTCGATGAGAAACAGCCCAGCCGGCGTGGCGACGAGCAGGTCGACCTCGTAGACATGGCCGGTCGGCGCGGTGAAGGTGAAGTTCGACCACGCCCGGTACGGTTCGGTATCCGGGAGAAATGCGCGGATGTGCTCAAGCGCAGCCCGCTCATGGTCGTACTGGGACGGGGTCACAATGCACCAGCGGCCCTCCTTCATGTCATCCGTCACCTCCCCTACGGTCGTACCGCCAGTCGTCGTCAACCAAGACTAGTCGCTGCGCCGACCCGCTACCTGCGGGCGAGGTAGGCGAGTACCGCGAGCACGCGGCGGTGAGTGTCGCCGTTGTCGTCGATGCGCAGTCTCTGGAAGATGCTGCGCATGTGCGACTCGACGGTGCGCTCGGCCATGCGCAGGCGGGCGCCGACGGCGGCGTTCGAGTGGCCCTGCGCGACCAGCGACAGCACTGCGCGCTCCCGGTCGGTCAGCGCGGAGAGCCGATCGTAACTGTTGCCAGGCGCGAGGAGGGCACCGACCACCTCCGGGTCCAGTGCCGAGCCGCCGTCGGCGACACCGGGACCGTCAAGAGCGCCAGCACGGGCACGAGCACGGGCAGCGGATCGCTGACCGTGGACACCAGCGACACGGCGACCTGTAGCGCCGCACCGGCGCCGTACACCAACACGGCGAGCAGGAGTGATCGCCTCATCCCCTCATCATGGCAAGCCAACCAAACGGTGCACATCAGTGCCAGCACGCACGGCGGATCCACAGGAGCACGCAGTGCTCGCCACGATGGGCACGAGCACGCCGGAAGCCGACGATCGAGCCATCACCCACGACCTGAGAGAGGCTCTGCCATGGTGAACAACCGTTTGGTACTCGCGATCGCCGGTCCCGCCACGCTGCTGGCCGCCGTGTTCCTCGTGCCCCACGAGGCGGATGCGGACGTCAGCACCGTCTCCGCCGCCGAAGCGCAGCTCGCCATCGTCGCAGGGCATCAGCCCGCCACGTACATCGGCTTCCTGTGCATCGCCCTCGCGCTGGCTCTCGTCGGCTGTTTCGGTTGGCAACTCGGGCGGCTCCCGACCGGCCGGGGCCGGACAACCGCGCGCATCGGCGGTGGCATGGTCTTCGTCGGCGGCGTGGCCGCCGGTCTGGCCAACCTCGTGCTGGGCGTGCTGCAGACCTCCGCGGCACAGCCTGGGATCGATCGCGCCGCCGCGGCCAACCAGCTGCTGGCGACCGAGAGCGGCTGGATTCTCGCACCGTTCTTCATGCCGTACCTCATCGGGCTCGTCGCCGGCAGCGTCGTGCTCACCGTCGGCCTGCTGATAACCGGCACTCTCGGAACAAGTCCTTCCGGGGCGGCGGAGCATCGCTGCTGCCGCCCCGGTGGAGGCCATTGTGGAGTTTTCGGGCCTGCTACGCGCCCGTGCGGGAGGTGGGTTCCGGTCCGGGAGAGGCGCCGACCGTCTCCCGGGGCATCTCCTGACGGATGAGGGCCACCTCGGCTCGTAGTGCTCTGATTTCCGCCAGGAGGGCCGCGTCCTGTTGGTTCTCCTCGGTACGTTCCGGCTCCATCGCGCTGACCACGACCGCGGTGAACAGGTTCAGCACCACGAAGGTGGATACCAGGATGTAGCCGACGAAGAAGATCCACGCGGTCGGGTGATCGGCCAGGACCTCGTGGGCGATGTCGGGCCACGCCTCGCCGGTCATCACCTGGAAGAGGGTGAACAGCGAGTCGCCCAGATCTCCGAAGTACTCCGGTGACGTCCTCCCGTAGAGCTCGGTGGCGAGGACCGCGCCGAGGTAGAGGACCAGCCCGAGCAGCACGATGATGGACAGCATCGCCGGGATGGCCGATAGCAGGCCACCGACGACCTTCTTCATTCCCGGCACGGCGGAGACCAGGCGCAGGGCGCGCAGGATCCGCAGCGCCCGCAGCACCGAGAGCCCGCCGGAGGCTGGTACCAGGGAGACGGAGACGATCAGCAGGTCGAACACGCTCCACGGGTCGCGGAGGAATTTCCAGCCGTGGGCGTAGATGCGCAGGCTGAGCTCGACGACGAAGACGCCGAGCACTGCCCGGTCGAGCACGTGCAGGACACCGCCCGCGTTCGCCATGAGCGAATCGGACGTTTCCAGGCCAAGGGTGATCGCATTAAGCACGATCACCGCGATGATGGCTCGCTGGAAGCGGTTCGACTCGACGAAACTGGCTAGTTGCTCACGCCTGGTCACTACGTGCTCCTGTGCTGGTCGGGGCCGATGTCCGAGGCACCCTACGGGATGGCGTGGACCGGTCCTCGACCGGCGCTCCTGACGTATCCGGGGGTGCTACGTCATGACCAGGTGTCGCTGATGAGTCCACATGACCGAGCGGCGGCGAATGTGTGAGGAGAACATTACCGGGATGTTACGAGCGTCGTAGCCTGCTGAGCCATAGGCATTCATCTACGTAAGAGGAGGTGCCATGGCAACCTTCCGTCCCCCGCGGTTGCTGCTGGCCGCGGCCGGGCTACTCGCCGGACTTGTCGGGATTACGCTGGTCGCCACGCCGGCGCACGCGGCGACCCTGACGCAGGTCAGTTCGTTCGGCTCCAACCCCGGAAACCTTACGATGTACTCGTACCGTCCGGACGGACTGCCGTCCGGTGCGCCGGCCGTCGTGCTGCTGCATGGCTGTACCCAGAATGCGACCACGTACTTCAATAATTCGGGCTGGCGTAAGTACGCGGACCTCTGGGGATTCGTGCTGCTGCTGCCCGAGCAGAAGTCGGCCAACAACAGCCTGAGTTGCTTCAACTGGTTCCAGGCTGCGGATACCGCACGGGGCCAGGGCGAGGCGCTCTCGATCAAGCAGATGGTCGACTACGGCATCACCAATTACGCCGTGGCAGCCAGCCGGGTCTACGTCTCCGGCCTTTCCGCAGGCGGCGCCATGTCCGCCGTGATGCTGGCGGCCTACCCGGATGTCTTCGCGGCCGGCTCGGTGATCGCTGGCATCCCCTATGGGTGCGGGACGAGTTGCCAGTACGCGGCTGTGAGTAAGACCCCGCAGCAGTGGGGCGACCTGGTACGCAACGCCTACTCCGGTTACCGCGGTCCCTATCCGAGGGTGGCGATCTGGCAGGGCCAGTCCGACAGCACCGTGGTGCCGGCCAACGGGACGGAGCTTGTCACGCAGTGGACCAATGTCCGTGGCGTGTCACAGACCCCGACCGCGACGTTGAGCCTTCCGGGCAGTACCACACTCGAGCAGTACGGCTCGGACGTTGTCCGGCTCTACAAGATCGCCGGCATGGGACACGGCACGCCGGTTGCACCCGGGCAGTGCGCTCGAGGAGTGCGGCACCGCCGCCTCATACTTCCTGGACACCATCTGCTCCGCGTACCGTGATGCTGTCTACTTTGGACTCGACAATTCCGCGCCACCCGGTGCGCCGACGGGCCTTGTCGTCTCCGGCACCACCGATGTCGCGGTCTCGCTGACGTGGAATGCGGTGTCGGGCGCGACCGGCTACAACGTCTACCGGAATGCCGTCAAGGTCAACGCGTCGCCGGTGGCCAGCACGAGCTACACGGACACCGGCCTGACCGCATCGACGTCCTACAGCTATACGGTTCGAGCCGTGAACTCCGCCGGGGAGGGTGCGGCCTCGTCCGCCGTCGGCGCGACGACCGATGCGACGCCACCATCGGGACCGGCCGCGCCTACCGGCCTCACCGTCACTGGCACCACGGATGCGACTGTCTCCCTGTCGTGGAACGCATCGTCGGGTGCCACCGGGTACCACGTCTACCGCGACGGAACGAAGATCACCACGTCGGCGATCAGCGCCACGAGTTTCACCGATACCGGCCGCTCGCCGTCCACCACGTACTCATACCGGGTCAGTGCCGTCGGTTCGTCGGGTGTCGAGAGTGCACTGTCCACAGTAGTGTCCGCGACCACGACGGCGGCGGTGTGTTACCGGGCGAACAACTACGCGCAGGTCGCCGCCGGCCGCGCATACCAGCAACTCGGCTACGTCTACGCCAACGGGTCGAACCAGGCCATGGGTCTCTACAACACCTACGAAACGCATACGTTGAAGCAGACCGGACCCAACTACTGGGTGGTCGCGGACGGTCAGTGCTGACCCGTCGACACGAGGTGGGGCGGCCGCCTGAACCCGGCCGCCCCATCGTCGCACGTCGCTGATTTCTGCTCTGCCATCCAGCCACCGGCACGCCCGGATGTGGTGCCAGTGTGCCGATCGTCGATGGAAGGGCTGCTAGTTCCCTCCGGGCACCTGGTCCTTGACCTCGTCGTAGCCCACCGTGGTGGGTGCCTCGGTCGGGGAATAGAACACCCGGATCACGCCGGTCGGAAATGTTTCCGTCGCTGTCATCTTCAGGTGGTACGGCGCATCGCCTTGGTCGAAGAGCTTGCGCCCCTTACGCGCCGCCACCGGGTGCACCAACAGGCGCAACTCATCGACCAGTCCCGCAGCGAGCAGTTGCTGCACCACGGAGATGGACCCTGGGATGAGGATGCCCTTGATGCCGGCGTCGGCCTTGAGCGCGGTGACGGCGTCGACGAGATCGCCGTCGACCAGTTCGGAGTTGCGCCAGGAGAACTCCAGGGGCTGGCGCGAGACGACTACCTTGCGCACGTCTCCGAGTTGCTTGGCGAACGTGGCGTCGTCCCCACCCGCCGTCTCGCGGTCGGGCCACGCTCCGACGAAGCTGTCGTAGGTCGCCCGGCCGATGAGCAGCACGTCGGCGGTGTCGTAGTCCTCGCCGACGGCGCGGCCCATGTTCTCGTCGAAGTACGGGAAGTGCCAATCGGGGTCGGTCTCGGCCACGCCGTCGGCCGAGATGAACAGGGTGGAGATGACCTTTGCCATCGCGATGATCCCTTCGCGTCGGGTGGTGTCGGTAGCTGGCCTGGCCCAGCTCCCCAAAAACTCATCGGTCGGCCACGGATGGCTCCCGACTGAGAGTCAAACGAGTACATCTGTCAGGCGGCTACTGCTCTCGCCTTGCGCCCGCGGCACAACCAGCTGGCGCCATGCGCTCGTCCAGAGGCGCAGGCGGCATTGCGTGCTGTCCGTATCACCGCGCCGGCGGGATTCGGTCGGCTTCCTCACGGAACCGGCGCTGAGCGACTCCATCGAGTATGTCCTGGGCCGACTTCATAGACACATCATGCACCCTGCCGGTCAGCGCTGCTGCCCCGGCTGTGGCGCACCGTGCGGAGACCGCGGCCTCAACCCCGTGCTCGGTGGTTTGGCCCGACGGCGAACGACAGCCTGTCGCTTGCGGTCAGGCACACCATGCCCACGGCTGCGCCCCTGACACGTGGCTGGCGATGTAGCGTCACGTCACGTGAGCGGGAGATTGTGATGAACGGTGAGGATCCGATCGCGAAGGCCAGACATGTGTGGAACAGCCTCGCGCCACGGTATGACCGGAGCATGCGTTTGATGGAACGGATCCAGTTCGGCGGCGGCCGGCAGTGGGTGTGTTCGCGGGCCGTCGGTGACGTCCTGGAAGTCGGTGTCGGTACGGGTCTGAACTTCCCGTTCTATCCGCGCGGTGTGCGGATTACCGGCATCGACCTCAGCCCGGCGATGTTGGCGGTGGCCCGCGAGCGCGCCATCGACCTGGGGCGCAGCGTCGATCTCCGAGAGGGGGACGCACTCAGCTTGCCGTTTCCTGACCGGGCGTTCGACACCGTGGTCGCCACCCTGGTGTTGTGCGCGGTGCCCGACGACAGGGCGGCCCTCGCCGAGCTGATCCGGGTGTTGCGCCCGGGTGGGCGACTGTTGCTCCTCGACCATGTTGGCAGTCACCTACGGCCGGTCTGGGCGCTACAGCGGTTGATCGAGCGGGCGACGGTCCGGTCCATCGGTGAATACCAGACCCGCCGCCCGCTGCCCCTCGTCGAGGCCGCGGGTCTCATCGTCGAGGAGTCGCAACGTCTCAAGGCGGGTACGGTCGATAGGGTCGCCGCCCGCAAGCCTGTCTAGCGACATGGTGTGGCGATCAGCCGGACGGTCCTTGCGCGTGATGGTCAGCACGAGCACGGCGACGACTGCACTGACCCCTGCGGCGAGCCACATCATCAGGTGGTGGTCACCGACCACGCCCGTGTACGAGTAGGTCGCGTCGCAGGCGGCGTGGCACAGCGCGAGCACCGGCAGGCTGGCGCGGGTCGAGCGGTACAGCCAGGTGAACAGCGCGGTGGTGGCGATCGTGAAGACGGCGAATGCGGGGTATGACTGGCCGGCCAAGCCCGCGCCGGGTACGAAGAACATCGGCAGGTGCCAGACGGCCCAGATCACGCCCAGGAGAAGGCTTGCCGTGACCACCCCAAACCGGCGCAGGAGCCGTGGCAGCGCGAAGCCACGCCACGCCAGTTCCTCGGTGAGCAGGAACAGCCCGGTGCCGTAGCCGAGGTAGACCAGGGCGGAGCCCAGCGGCATGGTGTGGCCCAGCAGCACCGGGGTGCCGAGCGCGCCGCCGATCAGCAGCGAGGCGCCGGCAATTCCGATCGGAAGCAGCAGGCCGGCGACGTACCAGCCAGGGTTGGTCCGGAACCTCAGCAGTTGACGAGCCAGGTCACGAAGCGCGCTCCGGCCGCTGAGTGCCGCCACGAGCACGGTGACGGGCAGCAGGGTCCAGAGTGCGACACCCTGGGGCAGCCGGTACGAAATGAGGCCGTGGTGTTGGGCGATTGCCGACCCCCAGACCAGCCAGGGCAGGGCAAAGGCGGCGAGGAAGAAGACGACGAGCTGGGTACGGGGCGAGCGGATCATGGGGACGATCTCCGGGTGTCGAGCAGCGGCAGTGGGTTTGAGAAACGGGCAATCGGGCGGAATCCGCGGGGTGAGTCAGCCCAGCACCGGGACGGGCCGGACCCGCGCTGTCTGGACGGCGGTGACGATGGTCCGAGTCAGCACCATTGCCAGGGCCATCAGGACGAAGGCGGCCGTCCAGGCGTGCGCGCCGGTGATCTGGTGGGTCATCGAGAACCGGCCGATCTCGGCAGGAAACCAGTGGGTGGCGCCGTAGGCGAAGAGCATCCGGCCGCCGATGACCGCGATCCACACTGAGGCGAACGCGATGCCGGCGTGGGCCGTCACACCGCCCTGACCGTCCGGGCGCAGCCGTACGAGCAGCGCGACCGTGACCCCGAGGAGGACGCCGATCGCCGTACCGGCGGCCGCCAAGCCCAGATCGTTGCCCGCGGAGGGCAGGTCCCGCAGGAAGACCGCGCCGATCGCCACCACCACCGCAATCGGCATGAGGAGTCGACCGCGGCCGAGGCGTCGGGTGCCGAGATTGGCGACCAGGATCCAGGCGAGCAATCCGATGTTGAGCGCGTATTGGGTGGTAGACATGGTGTTCTCCGGGTTGGCGTTCGTGCTCCCTTGTGGAAGCTGCCGGGAACGCTATGCGTGGTGACCGGGTGGGACGTCGGCGTACGGGTTGACCTTGATCGGCAGTGCGCTCCACCCGTGGGTGGAGGAGCCAGGGTCGATCTCCACCGGCGAGTGGAGGCGGTCTGCCCGCCGCCTGCCTAAGGTCGTGGTGAACCAGCTGGGAGATGAAACCCGGCATGCAGTGGAGGAGACAGATGCAGCTCACCCACGCCCAGGACGGTCGCGGCCCGAGGCGTTGGTTGATCCCGCTCGGTGTGGTCACCCTCGCGGTGGTCGCCATCGGCGTCCTCGCAGACCGCACCGCGCCGAGCATCCCGGAGGCGGCACTTCTCGTTTGTGCTTCGATCGGCTGGTTGTATGCACTGCGACCGTCGGCGACCAACTTGTACCTGTTGGCCGTGTGCCTGGCCGTGGTTGGCCTGGCCGGGGCGGCGCTGGAACTTGTCCAGCACGGCGGGCCAGGCTTCGTGCTCTGCTATATGGCCGCGACCGGACTCGCCCTGCGGCTACCCCGGCGGCCCGCGCTGCTGCTCACCGGGCTGGTTGTCGGCGCGGCCGCCTATGCCGAAGCGGCAACCTCAGCCAGCCCGGTGGCGGCAGCCATCCAGGTCGCGTTGGGCGTGGGCTTCCTCTTCACCGCGGCGAGCTACGCGGCGAGCAGCCGCGAGGGCCGGGCGATGGCAGAGGCACTGTTGGCGCAGGAGGAGGCCGCGCGGGCCGCTCGGGAGGAGTCCGCGGCCCTCGCCGAGCGGGCCCGGCTCGCCCGAGAGCTGCACGACGTGCTGGCGCATACGCTCTCGGGGCTCGCCCTTCACCTGGAGGGTGCCCGGCTCATAGCGACGGCGACGGGTGCCGACCCGCGGCTGCGCGACCAGGTGACGGCGGCGGGGCGGCTGGCTCGCGACGGCATGGTCAACGCCAAGCGGGCGGTATCGGCGCTGCGCGGCGATGCGCTACCCGGCCCCGCGGCCCTGCCGGACCTGGTCGCCGAGCTGGCTGCGACCACCGGCGTGCCGATCGACTTTGCGGTCACCGGCACACCTCGTCCGTTGGTGCCAGAGGCGGGGCTCGCCGTCTATCGCACCGTGCAGGAGGCGCTGACGAATACCGCCAAGTACGCCGGACGGACGGCCCGCGCGCGGGTACGCCTCGCCTACCGCGCGGACTCCGTCGAGACCGAGATCACAGACACCGGCGGTTCGGGCTCCGCCACCGATGCGGTGCCCAGCATGCCCTCGGGGGGTTACGGGCTGGCCGGGATTCGCGAGCGGGCCGCCCTCCTGGGTGGCCGGGCGACCAGCGGCCCGACCCCGGACGGATTCCGGGTGCACCTCACCCTGCCGCTTGCCACCGACAGACCGCCGGCCGAAACCACACCAGGGAGTTCACACGATGACTGACGGTCCGATCCGGGTGCTGGTCGCGGACGACCAGAAAGTGGTCCGCGACGGCTTGACCCTCCTGCTGGGGCTCCTGGATGGCATCGAGGTGGTGGGCAGCGCGATCGATGGCCCGGACGCGGTGCGGCAGACCGCCGATCGCCAGCCGGACATCGTACTGATGGACCTCGCCATGCCCGGATTCGACGGCGTTGAGGCGACCCGGCGCATCGGCATGGCTCAGCCCGAGGTACGGGTGATCGTGCTGACCACGTACAGCGATGACAGCTGGATCTTCGCGGCGCTCAGGGCCGGCGCCCGGGGCTACCTGACCAAGGATGCGGGCGCGGACGAGATCCATCGCGCCCTTCGCAGTGTCGCCACCGGGGACGCACAGCTGGATCCCCGGGTGCAGCGCAGGCTATTGGAGGCCCTCGCCACCGGAGCCGCGCCGGCGGTGCCAACACCGAAGATGGCTCCAGCGGCAGATCTCACTGCCCGCGAGACGGACGTGCTCCGCGAGGTGGCCGCAGGGCTGTCCAACGCTGAGATCGCCCAGGCTCTGTACGTCTCGGAGGCGACCGTCAAGACCCACATCAACCATCTGCTGGCCAAGACGGGGATGCGCGACCGTGCTCAGCTCGTCGGCTACGCCTTCCGCACCGGGCTCGCCACCTGACCGGGTGTAGCCGCGCGCAATGTCCACGATGGAGTGTCTGTTGGTCTTGGCCCGGTGGTTGCAGTCATCAGCGGCAGGGTCGGGAAGTCCACGTTGGCCGTGCGGGCAGCACGGCAGGCGGCTGCGCGCTACCCCGAGGGGTGCCTGTTAGCGGATCTGCGGGCAAACGACGGTGAGCCTGCCACCGCCCACCGGGTCATCGGATCGTTCCTCTGGCGGTTCGCATCGCAGGGGCCTGGCTGTCTGGTCATCCGGAGTTGAGCGTGCAAGGCTTCATCGCCCGCCTCGACCAGCGCGATACCGGGCTGGCCGTGCTGACGGCGGGTGACTGCGGTGTTCGGCTCGGCCGGGCAGCGGCCTACCTACCGCGGAACCCGAAAGCGGCCTGGTGTCCTGAGTCTCGGGGCTGTCAGAAACTTCGTGGGTGATCCCGGCGCGGTCCGTTGGTTTGGGTGAAGAACCCGACCAGAAGGACCACGGGATGTCTATGAAATCCGTTCAGGAGCAGCCGGAACGTGAGTCGTGTCGCGCGGGGGTGGCGGGTCGGGCGGTTTTCTGACCTGCCGGCATTCTCGTACCGGGGCATCATCTGCTTGCGCAGGGCGGGAGTCATGGTGGCCATGATCCGTTGATGCATTCACCATAGTGGTTGGGTTCGGTTTGGTTGTGCGGTGTCGGTTTCGGGGTGGGTGTGGGGGTGGTGGATGAGGTATTGGATGAGGGCTTCGGTGAGGGCGGTTTCGTTGTCTTCGGTGGTGAGGTGGAGGGTGGCGTCGGGGGGTACTCGGTAGGTGTGTCCGTTGGGGGCTTGCCAGAGGAAGGTTCCGTCGGGGAGGTGGGTGATGTGGTAGCCGTGTTCGTGTCGGAGTCGGTGGTGGTGTCGGCAGGCGGATTCGAGGTTGGCGCGGTGGGAGGGGCCGTGGTCGGCCCAGGTTTGGCGGTGGTCGGTGTCGCAGGTGGTGGCGGGGTGTCGGCAGCCGGGGGCGCGGCAGGTTTTGTCGCGGGCTTTGACGAAGTTTTCTTCGGTGGTGGTGGGTCGGCGTTTGATGTGGCCGTGGTGGAGGAGGAGGCCGTTTTCGTCGGTGATGGAGTATTTCCATTGGGGGTTGGTGTCGCGATCGTGGGCTACTTGACGGGCGATGTCGGCGAGGATGGGTCCCCAGCCGGGGACGAAGCCGGGGTTGTCGTTGAGGGCCATGAGTGTGGAGAGTTGGATTTGGATGTCGACGACGCCGCGTCGGGGTGCGGGTTGGATACCGCCGCATACGCACATGCGCGGGTCGTCGCTGGCGACGGGGATGGTGTCGGGGTCGTCGTGACCGATGAACGGCGAGGATGGCTCCGCTGGTGTTGGTGGTTGCGTCGGTGGTGGTTGTTCGTTGTTCGTGCCGGGCGGGGGTTCCGGTCGGGGGCCGTCGGCTCGTTCCGGCTGGGCTCGTTCCGGCTGGGCTCGTTGCGGCTGGGCTCGTTTCGACTGGGCTGGTTTCGGCTGGGCTGGTGTTGGCTCGGTTCGTATTGCTTCGGATGGCTGTTGGCCGGTTGGTGGGGTGGCCGTGTCTCGGTCCGGGTTGTGGTCCCAGTCTGCACCGGCGCCGGCGTCCCGGTCGGTACCGGTGTCCCGTTCGGCGTCGGTGTCCCGGTCGGCGTCGGGAGCCCGGTCGTGGTCGTCATCGGTGTCCGGGTCGGCGTCGGGGTCGTTGTGGGGGTGGAGGGTGGCGGTGCCGATGGGGTCGTGGTCGGCGGGGAGGTAGCGGCCGAGGTGGTCGTGGTCGGACAGTTCTTCGCCGTCCGGGTTCGGTCTTACCCCATCGCTGTCGCCGTCGCTGTCGTTGTTGCCGTTCGGGCCGGTGTGGTGGTGCCAGCGGTTGTCCGTGTTGGGGCCGGCACCGGGGTCGGGGCTGGCGTTGCTCTGCGGGACAGGGTTGCTGTTGCTGCGGTTGGTGGGTCGGATCTGTGTTGCCCGGCTGTGTCCGTTCTCGTGGTCGTCGTGGTTGTGGTGTTTGCGGTGGGTGGGTCGGGGTCCGGTGGGGGTGGGGGTGATGACGCCGCGGCCGCGGGGGTTGCCGGGGGGTTTGCGGGTGCGGGGTTGGAGGCGGCCTTTGCGGTGGCGGGGTGTCGGCGGGTCGTTCGGGTGGTCGGGGTGGTTGGGGGTCAGGCCGAGGTTGCGGGCGGCTTGGTCGGCTTCGGCGGTGAAGTCGTCCAGGCTGGGGATGGTGTGAAACGGCCGTCCGGACAGCAGGTCGAGCATCGTGTCGGCGCGGAGTTGGCCGAGGGTGCGGGTGTCGCCGACACTTTTCGCGGCGCGGGCGATGCGGTCGATGCGGTTGTAGGCCGCCAACGCCCGGTCGGGGGGCAGGTTGGTGCCGGCCAGTTCGGCGGTGCCGTCGGTGTGGGGCTGCACGTAGACCCGCCGGTCGGTCACTGCCGCGGCCTGGCGGCGGCGGGCCCGGTCCGGGTCGTCGCGGCGGACCCGGTAGCTCAACCGTTCCCGTAGTAGTGCCGGGTCCCACCGTTCGGCTTTGTCGATCAGTTCGGCGGCCAGCCTGCGGGCCATACCGTCGTCGACATCGGTCAGACAACTGCTGAACACTTTCGCTCGGGGCAGGTCGATCCGCCCGGCTGAGAGCCGCTCGAACACCAGCGGGAGGCGTTCACACAGGTCTTTGGCCAGGAACACGTCCTCGGCGGTGGAGAACTGCGACCGGTGCAACGTGAACGCGATCTGATCAGCACAGAAGTCGTCCAACTCCCGCACCCGGGCCAGACCGGCCGCGTCCAACGGCCCGTCCGGCACACCACCCCGACGCACCACCCGCACCGCGTCGGCCCGTTCCGCGTAGGCGGCCTCCAACATCATCACCAACAAGCGGGCCTGATCATGCGCCACCTGCCGGGCCTGTGCCCGCAACGCGGTGAACACATCCGCCGACGAACACTCCGCAGTGTCGATCGACTCCAACACTGCCGCCAGCCCCGGGCCCGGCGACATCTCGGCCAACCCGTCCGGCAGCAGCACCGGCACCCGCTCCGCGGCCTCACCGGAGGCTGCCGAGTCGTCCAGCGCGTCAACCGAAACTCCGAACACGTGTCCATTCTATGCGTGTCGATACTCACAGGCAAGACATTCTGAGAGGGAAGTTTGGTTGATCATCCACTGTGGACGAAGCAAGGGTGGGCAAGGTGAGCCCGGGGCCGGTCCGGCCCCGGCGCTGCGATTTGAGCAGGTCGGCAGAGGTGTGATGAAAGTGTCAGACCCCTGGCGTAACGTCTCTCGCATGAGAAACGACAGCTCGACCGGCCGCGTCAGGCAGATGGTCCATTGTGGTGCGACCGCATCCCGAAACCGCCGAGCGAGGAGCCGGGCTCCACCGAGCCAATACGCACACGAGACGACAGGCGCGGCCAGGTGACTAACTAATGAGCGGAGGAGCGCAGAGGCGACCACATCGCGAACCTTGTCCACGAACAGCGGGTCGGTGGACAAATTTGTACGACTCCATGCGCCATGGCTGGGCCGCACGGGAGCCAGACCCTCCACGCCGCGCACTGCGACAGCCCATGGATTTGGCCACTCAACGGCTCGGCGTAGCGTTGCCAGGTCCGAGTCCACCGTCCGCACAGTCACGGCATTTCATGTCGGCAGAGTTTGACCGTGCGCGGACAACGGTGCCGAGGCCGTTGCAGAGACCGCGACCCGGTGGGCGGCAAACCGGGACGCCCGGTCCCTAACCGTCGGCCGTGACAACCTGCCCGCCGACATTCGGCTGCGGCCTTTGTTCGACGAGTGGAATCCCTGGTGTGAAACGCCCTTCACGGGACGACCTGCGGCTCGCATCGCTCCACCCGCCACACACCGGTCACACCCGCCATACACCGGTCACGCCCGCCACACAATCACGCCCGCCACGTGGTCACGCCCGCCACGTAGTCACGCCCGCCACACAATCACGCCCGCCACGTGGTCACGCCCGCCACGTAGTCACGCCCGCCACACAATCACGCCCGCCACGTGGTCACACCCGCCACGTAGTCACACCCGCCACACAATCACACCCGCCACGTAGTCACACCCATCAGAGTACACCCGTCACAGAGCCACACCCCGTCACAGAATCACACCCCGTCACAGAGTCACGTCAGCGCATCCGTCACACCCGTCACACCTAGCTTCTGGGCCAGCCCAACGAACCCGGCTCAAGAGTCATTCGAAATTAGCGAATCTATTAGTCAGAGCCGACGCCCATTGTGAGAAGTCGCCGGATCATCCAGACTATCGCGCATGACCAGAGCGCAAGACCTGCGAACACGGCCCCCCGCGACGCTCTAGCGAACCCCAGGAACCATGGAAAGGCTGGGCGCTCGCCCAGCGATGACGCGGTTCGCGGCTGCATACAACCGTGTCCAAGAATCGGGAGAGTACGCCTGTGGCACGATGGCCTGTCCCCTCCAGGTCAATCCCGCTGTCCGTCGTCGTCGTGCTGATCGTCGCGTTGACCACCAGTGTGGCAATGGGACGCCAGGCAAGTGGCGCAGGCGTTGGACTGCCCAAGGGAGTTGCGCTCCAGTCCCTGGTGGTCATCCCTCTCGACGCTCTGGTCAGTAGTCAGGACAGGGCGTTGGTTGCCTCACTCCAAGGGCTGGTGGCCAAGAGCTCGTCGGAGCAGATCTTCATTGATGATGGTGGTCCGAGCACGACATGGAAGGACTATCTGGTCACCAGGTACGGGATCGCATTGGACAACAGCTATGCGACACTGCCTGCACTGGTGGCCCATTTCAAGCAATACGTAAGCGGCTACATCCTCTACGACATGTCCGGCAATCCTCAGTCGCTGAACGTGGCCACATCGCTGAGCGGTCCGCTGAAAGGATTGCCGGTCGACAAGTCACAGGTTGAGCAGGTGACGTCACTCGGAGTAACTCGACAGTTGCTCGACGTCTCGGACAAGAGCGAGAAGTGGGCGTACCAGAGGTATCGGGGACTGTTTTCCGAGACGACCGCCGCCGAACTGGATTTCGATGTCTACAACCAACTCCGCGACTACGCCACCTTGACGAATTCGTTCACTTTCTACGATGGGGTGACCGACTGGCGCAAGCAGGTGCTGCGCGGCCTCGGTCAGGGCGCCACGTTGCTGGGCTACGGGACGAACGAGACGGAGATGATCCGTCAGGCGTCCCGAGAAGGCGTCACCTCGATCCCCACGGATCTGGCGTCCAACCTCTCCGTACTGAGCAGCATCCACAGCACCGAGGGCCTCATCCAGAAGCCAGCGCCAATGCCGCTGACAAAGAACAAACATTACGTTTCGTTCGTGGTCAGCGACGGAGACAACGTTGCGTGGGACCTCCAAGGGCTGCCGCAGTACTACAGCAATGCCGATCGCGGAAGCTTCAGCGTCGGGTACGGCGTAAGCCCGTCGTTGGTCGACCTCGCGCCAGCGGCCCTGCGTTGGTTTTACGAGAACGCCAGCAGCGGCGGGGCCAGGGACCAGTTCGTCGCCGGGCCGAGCGGTGCCGGCTATGTCTACCCCAGCCGGATGTCCTCCGGTGACTTGGACACGTTCGCCGGCAGATTGAACGGCTACATGGCAAGGGCGGATCTGAGCATCGCGGAGATCCTCGATGATCAGAACTCCTTCGACCGGGCGGACTTGTGGTCGAAGTACCTGCGAGAGCCAAACATAGATGCCCTCTTCTACTCCGGTCCGGACGCCCGCGGTCAGATTGGTTGGGTGAACAACAAGCCAGTGATCGCGCAGCGCGACACCTTGTGGGACGGCGTCACGGATGAGCGCACCCTCATCCGGGAAATCAACTCAAGGCCGGCCAGTCCGACGACCGCCGATGGCTACACACTCGTCCTGGTGCACTGCTGGAGCAAGAGCCTCTCCGACATCAGGACCGTTGTGGACGGCCTCGGGCCTGGCGTCGAGGTCGTGACGCCACAGGAGTTCGTCAGCCTGATCACGCAGAACAATGTGCAGTAGGCGGCTCGGCCAGGAGGGCGATGAGTCGGTCCACAATCGGGATCTGACCCTTGACCAGTTTGGTCTTGGCGGTCGGCGCGTCGAACCACGCCGCACGGTCCACCTCTGGGAAGGTCTGGATGCGCCCGGAACCCTTGGGCCATTCCATCTCGAAGGTGTTGCTCACCGCTGAGTCCGCGTCGAAGTCGCCACCACGGGCGAAGGCGGTGACAGTCTTGCCGCCGGCCTGCCGGACCTCGCCGAGTTCGATGGTGTTCCCCGCCGGTGCGGGCGCGCCCAACTCCTCCTCGAATTCCCGCAGGGCCGCCGTCAGCGGATCTTCTTCGCTGTTGTACTCGCCCTTGGGAATGGACCAGGCCCCGTCGTCCTTGCGTGCCCAGAACGGTCCGCCCATATGTACCAGCAACAGTTGCAGGTTCACGCCGGAGCCTCGGAACAACACCAACCCCGCACTGAGCCTCGCCGTTGCGGCCATGCACGGAGTCTAGTACTCCCGCATCACCGACCTGGGCCGGGCCGAGCTCGCCGAGCAGCGCCGTCAGTGGGTAGCGGTCGTCGTTCTCCTGCGGGGCGTCTGGCACAGACCCAGTCCATCAAGTCGGCGGGCCAGCTCGGGGTCCGGCCGACGCGTCGGCTAATCTGCGCAGATGAGCGCGATCCCGACGGCCGGGGTGCGACTTCAGTTCTGCACCGATGCAGGCGAGTTCCTCGCTGTGGCAGGCGACCATCTGGCCGCCGAACCGGTGGTCAGTACGGTCGTGACGACCATCGCGCACCGGGTGCTGGCGCAGCGGGCGGATCGGGATCTCCCAGCCCGACCGTAACTGGTGGCTGGTGGTCAGGGACGCCGCCGGCGCCGTGGTCGGGGCCGGAATGCGGACCGCGCCGTTCGCGCCCTACCCGCCGTTCCTGCTACCGATGCCCGACGAGGCGGCCGTGGCTCTGGCCTCCGCGCTGCACGAACGCGGGGAGGAGGTGCTGGCAGTCAACGGCGCGCTTCCTGCCGTTGGCCTGTGCGCCGCCGAGCTGGCCCGGCTCGGCGGGGGCCGGGTCGAGGTCGGCCAGCACACGCGGCTGCACGAACTCGGCGAGCTGGTGTGGCCGGCTGCCGTGCCCGGCGCTCTGGTGGTGGCGACCGAGGACGACGTGGACCTCGTCACGGAGTGGTTCGCCGCGTTCATGGGCGACGCGGACGAACAGGCGGGCCGGCCACGCGGCGCCAGCTGCGCACGAAGTGCCCGACCGTTCGGAGATGCTGCGCCGGCTTCGAGCTGGGCAGATATGGTTCTGGGTCGATGAGAGAGGTGAGCGGGTGCATCTCACCGGCATCAACCCGCCCTCGTTCGGGGTGGCCCGCGTGGGGCCGGTGTACACCCCGCCGGAGCAGCGCGGCCGCGGTTGGGCCAGCAACGCGGTCGCCGCGGTCTCCCGGCGGATCCGGGCCGAAGGTGCGCGGGTGTGTCTGTTCACCGACCAGGCGAACCCGACCTCGAACAAGATCTACGCCGCGCTCGGCTACCGGCCGGTCGTCGACATGGCCAATCTCGTCATCGTTCGCTGACGGCGCGACGAATGGAACGCGGCGAGGTCTGGTGGGTGTTCATCGGCGAGCGGTGCCCGGTTGTGCTGCTTTCGGCATACGCCGAGACCGAGTTGCGGGCGATGCGGATAGTGGCGCCCGCCACCACTGAGGAGAAGCGCGGGTTTGTGGTGCTGACAGGGGAGGAAGCGACTGACGCCCAGGTAACCCAGCAGATCATTGGCTCGGCCGGCACCGGCATCCGTGGTGTGGGCGTCGAGGTCGAGATCGGTACCCCCGAGGGGCTTGTGTACCAGGGCGTCGTGCGGGTGGCGCTTCCCCATGACGGCCACATCTTCTGTACCTGGTTGGTCACTCTGACGCCGGAGAGCTTGGTCGAGCGCGCTGGCGCGTTGTCGCCCGCGAAGCTCGAACAGCTTGCCAACGCGCTGCGCCTGGCCCGTGTCGAGTAGCGGCCTACTCGAGCCCGTCACGAGATATGGGCGGGCCGATCCGGAAGTCCTTGAATGTGGCCTCCAACCCGGCACGCTCGGGTGAGCAGCACATGACGCCGACATCAACGCTCGCGGGCATGTCGAGATGGCCGAGACGCAGCAACTGCCACGGGCCGTCTCCGCCACGACAGTGCACGCTCAGGGCCATGCCGAACCGGGTTACCCGCATCGCCAACGCGCCATCGTAGCGCCCTATCGGCACCATCGACACATCCGAGAACTCTCGGGTGTAGACGGTGCTGACATGCACGGCTCCTGATGTAACTTCCAGCCCGGTCTTCATCCAGTTGCGTTCGTCCGCCCGGACCATCATCCCGGCCTGGTCGAACAGCGTCGTGTGCGTTGCAGACACGGTGACCTCGGCGGTGAAGTCGCCGGTCACCCCGCGGTAGAAGAAGTGCCCGTTGTCGGTGACCCAGCCATAGAACGTCTTGCGCCAGACGTCTGCCCCGCGTTGTGGGGAGGTCGATCACGTCGTGGCGACCCGCTTGGATCGGCGCGGCGACGTCGCGACTGACCGGAGGGGGCGGCACGATGCGCGGATGACCAGCTCGGTGGGGAGCCGGATGTGCGCGTCGCGTTCGACGCCGGCGATCAGGTCGATGAGCAGGCGCAGCGACTCGGCGCCCATCCGTTGCAGCGGTTGCATGATCGTGGTCAGCGGCGGGTCGACCAGCGCCGACTCCGGGACGTTGTCGAAGCCGATGACGGACAGGTCGTCGGGCACCGTGATGCCCATGCGCCGGGCGACGTCGATCGTGGAGATCGCCGACAGGTCGTTTCCGGCGAAGATCGGCGGTCGGCCGGTCGGGAAGCGAGAGCATCTCCGCGGCAGTGTCGGCGGCGCTCTCGATCCGGAAGCCGCCGACGCGGACGAGCGTTGCTCGTCCACCGCCACGCCCGCGTCGGCCATGGCCTGCCGGAAGCCGGCCTCGCGCAGCCGTGCCGACTCCAGGTCGGGGCGCCCGCTGATGTGCCCGATGCGGCGGTGGCCGAGGGACAGCAGGTAGTTGGTCGCGAGCACGGCGCCGGCGAAGTTGTCCGAGTCGACGGTGGGCAGGCCGGACGGGCCGGTGTGGGGGTCGACGGCCACAACGTGGAAGCCCTGCTTGGTCTCGACCACGGTCGGCGTGACGATCACGGCGCCGTCGATGAGCGTCCCGGACAGGCGGGCCAGGGATCGCCGTTCCCAGCCGATGGCGGCGCCGTCGCCGTCGCCGCCGGAGTAGGCCAGCAGTTGGTAGCCGCTGCCGGCGACCTCCCGGGAGGCGCCCTTCAGCAGCTCGGTCGAGAACGGCTCGAACTCGGCGACCAGGATGCCCAGCACGTTCGTGCGGTGACTGCGCAGGCTCTGCGCGCCCAGGTCGGCCTCGTACCCGAGTTCGTGGATGACCTGCTGGACGCGCTCGACGGTGGCTTGCGCGACGCCGTACCGGCCATTGACAACCTTTGATACGGTCGCCACCGAGACGCCGGCGGCACGTGCCACGTCAGACATCTTGACGCGCTGCGGAAACGCCACGTCGACGATGATAGAGGGCGTGCCGGGCGGCGTCGCGAGCGGTGTCGAAAACGTTATCGATACCGATTGACATCGAGTTACGTGGCTGTAAAACTCCCCGACAGTCCAAGTACCCCGACTGAGCAGTCGAGGAGACATCCGATGGCGATAAAGCGCCGCGCCGGTGCCGTCCTGGCGCTGTTGATGACCAGCGCCCTCGTTGCCGCCGGATGCAGCAGCGGTGGCGACGGCGACAAGCGCACACACGGGAGTGAGCTGTACAAGAACCCGGTGACCCTGACCTGGTGGCACAACGCCTCCCAGGACGGGCCCGGCAAGACCTACTGGGAGAAGGTCGCCAAGGACTTCTCCACAGCCTGCACCCGACCGTCAAGATCGAGATCGAGGCGATCGAGACCAACCAACTCCAGCGCACCCGGCTCCCCGCCGCGCTGCTGAGCAACGACCCGCCGGACATCTTCCAGGCGTGGGGCGGCGGCGAGATGCGCGAGCAGGTGGAGGCCGACTACCTCAAGGACATCACCGACCAGGTCAAGGCGCGAGGTCGCCAACATCGGCAGCGCCGCCGGAGATCTGGCAGGTCAACGGCAAGCAGTACGGTCTGCCGTTCCGGATGGGCATCGAGGGCGTCTGGTACAACAAGGACATGTTCGCCAAGGCGGGCATCAGCGCTCCGCCGACCACGTTCGACGGAACTGAACGACGGCGGTCACCAAGCTCAAGGCGATCAACGTCGTCCCGATCGCGCTCGGCGCCGGCGACAAGTGGCCGGCCGCGCACTGGTGGTACAACTTCGCGCTGCGTGCCTGCTCGGTCGACACGCTGAAGAAGGCTTCCACCGACCTGGCACTTCGACGACCCGTGCTTCGTTCGAAGGCCGGCGAGGACCTCAAGGCCTTCATCGACACCAAGCCGTTCCAGCCCAACTTCATCGCCACACCGGGCCAGAACGACCCGACCAGCGCGAACGGCCTGCTCGCCAACGGCAAGGCCGCGATGGAACTGATGGGCGACTGGAACAGGGGCACTCTGGAGACCGTCGCCCAGGACAAGGCGGCGCTGGCCGGCTTCCTCGGCTGGTTCCCGGTCCCGGCCATCAGCGGTTCAGCGGGAGACCCGAAGGCGGCCCTGGGTGGCGGCGACGGCTTCGCCTGCGCCAAGAACGCCCCGGCGGAGTGTGTGGAGTTCCTCAAGTACATCGTGAGCCCCGAGGTGCAGAAGGGCTACGCCGAGACCGGCACCGGCCTGCCTGTCGCCAAGGGGGCGGAGTCCGGCGTCAAGGACTCTGCTCTCAAGTCGATCCTCGAGGCCACGACCAGCGCGACCTATGTGCAGCTCTGGTTGGACACGGCCTACGGCAGCACGGTCGGCAACGCGATGAACGACGGGATCGTCGCCATCTTCGCGGGCACCGGCACGCCCGAGCAGGTCGTCGCGGGAATGAAGGCGGCCGCAAAGAAGTGACCACCACCAACCCACCCTGGACCTCGCCGACGGCGCATCCGCGCCGCCGGCGGGGCTCCGGCCCGCCCGGCGCCCGTCCAGCCGGGCGGGCCAGCACCCGACGCAAGTGGTACGAGATCATCGGGCTCACCACGCCGGCGATCGTCGTCTACGTGATGTTCGTGCTGGTCCCGATGGGCTTCGCGCTCTACTACAGCCTCTACCGTTGGCGGGGTGTCGGACCGCCCACCGAGTTCGTCGGGTTCCGCAACTACATCGTCGCCTTTGAAGATCCGCATCTTCCTCAACGCGCTACGCAACAACGCCATACATCATCATCGGGTCGTTGCTGATCCAGGGCCCGATCGCTCTGGGCATAGCCATCCTGCTCAACCGTCGTTTCCGCGGGCGTGCCGTGTTCCGTCTGCTGGTGTTCGTGCCCTACGTGCTCGCCGAGGTCACCATCGGCATCATGTGGAAGCTGATCCTCACCGACGACGGCACCGCGGACGCGCTGCTCCGCGTCGCTCGGACTGGGCGTCCTTCGTACAGGGATGGCTCGCCGACCTCGACGTCGTCATCTGGACGCTGCTGTTCATTCTGACGTGGAAGTACGTCGGCTTCGCCATCATCCTCCTCCTCGCCGGCATGTCCAATGTGCCGGACGAGCTGAGCGAGGCCGCCGCCATCGACGGTGCGAGCTGGTGGCAGATCCAACGACACGTCATGATTCCACTGCTCGGCCCGACGATCCGGATCTGGATGTTCTTGTCCATGATCGGTTCGCTGCAGGTCTTCGACGTCATCTGGGTGACGTCCGTGCCCGCGGTGCGGTCACTCGGCGCGTCGGCCACCATGGCGACGTACATGGTCGACAACGGCTTCTTCGCCCGGCTGTGGGGCTACGGCAACGCCGTGGCCGTGATCCTGTTCGTTATCTCGTTCGTGGCCGCGCTGCTGTTCCAGCGTTTCGTCCTCCGTCGCGACCTCGACGGCGCGCTCACCAGAAGGGTGAACTGAGCATGGCCACGAACGCCGTCGCGTCCACGCGCCCCAAGCGCCGACAGATGCCATGGAGCGCGCCCGCTGACCTATGCGATCGCGCTCGCCGTCGTGGCAGTGTCGATCGCCCCGGTGGTCTACGTGATCGTCGGCGGCTTCCGCACCACCCCGCAGATCGTCGCGAACCCGGCCGGTCTGCCCGACCCATGGGTCTGGGACAACTACGTCAGGGTGCTGACGCAGGGACGATTTCTGGGGCGAGGTGTTCAACAGCGCGGTCATCGCTTTCGGTACCACGCTCAGCGTCGTGGTTCTGGGTGTCTGCGCCGCGTTCGTGCTCGCCCGATACAGCTTTCGGGGGCGCGAGGGGCTCTACACCTTCTTCACGCTCGGCCTGCTCTTCCCGGCCGGAGCGGCGATCCTGCCGCTCTACCTCATGCTGCGCGACCTCAACCTGATCAACTCCTACTACGCCGTCATCCTCCCGCAGGTCGCCTTCACGTTGCCGCTCACCATCGTGATCCTGCGTCCCTTCCTTGGCCGCCATCCCCGGTGAGCTGGAGGACGCCGCCATGATCGACGGCTCGAGCCGGCTCGGATTCTTCTGGCGCATCGTGTTGCCGTTGTCGCGGCCCGCGCTGGTCACCGTCGGGGTGCTCGCGTTCGTGGGGAGCTGGAATGCATTCCTGCTGCCACTGCTCGTCCTCAACGACGCCAGCCTGCACACATTGCCACTCGGCGTCCAGAACTTCTCAAGTCAATACACCACAGACACAGCGGGGATCCTCGCCTTCACCTCGCTGGCGATGCTGCCGGCGTTGGCTCTTCTTCACCCTGGCCGAGCGTCAGATCGTCGGCGGGCTGCAGGGCGCGGTCAAGGGCTGAGCGGCAGCGGTAAGAGCGCCCAAGGACGTCGATGAGTGAAAGGGGAAAGCACAGCATGACCGAGGTTCGCGTGGTACCGGGCGGGGCCGCGCCGGCGCAGGCAGGTCCGGGCTCCGACGGGCAGGTCGGGCAGGACGGCGAGGCTCGCGTGCGTGAGCTGCTCGGGCGGATGACGATCGAGGAGAAGGTCGCGCAGATCGTCGGCTTCTGGGAGAAGGAGGATGGCGAGGCCGTCGCCCCGTTGCAGGGTGCGTTCAGCGGCGTGGCCAAGCTCGAGGAGTTCTCCCGGCACGGGCTCGGCCATCTCACCCGGCCCTACGGCACGCGTCCTGTCGACGCCGCCGCCCGCGCGTCATGGCTGTGGAAGTTCCAACGCGATCTGGTGACCCGCACCAGGCTCGGCATCCCGGCGATAGTCCACGAGGAGTGCCTCACCGGGCTCTCGGCGTGGAAGGCGGCGACTTTCCCCACCCCGCTCGCCTGGGGGGCCTCGTTCGACCCCGAACTCGTCACGCAGATGGGCGCGGTGATCGGTGCGTCGATGCGGGCGCTGGGCATCCATCAGGGCCTTGCTCCGGTGCTCGACGTGATCCGCGACCCGCGTTGGGGGCGGGTGGACGAGTGCATCGCCGAGGACCCATACCTGGTCGGGACTCTCGGTACGTCGTACGTGCGTGGTCTGCAGTCGCAAGGGGTGCATGCCACGCTCAAGCATTTCGCCGGCTACTCCGCCTCGCGCGCCGGACGCAACTTCGGCCCGGTGCACGCCGGTCCGCGGGAGCTCGCCGACGTGCTGTTCGTCCCGTTCGAAATGGCGATCCTCGACGGCCACGCGCGCAGCATCATGCACTCCTACGCAGAGATCGATGGCGTGCCCGTCGCCGCCGATCCGACGTTGCTGACCGGTGTGCTGCGGGACAGGTGGGGCTTCGACGGCACCGTCGTGGGCGACTACTTCGGCGTGGCGTTCCTGCACCTGTTGCACCACATCGCGGGCGACCACGCCGAGGCGGCCGTGCAGGCGCTGACCGCCGGGGTCGACATCGAGCTCCCGACGGGCGATGCCTTCCTGACCTGTCGAAGAGACCGTGAAGACGGGCACGCTCGATGAGGCGCTCGTCGACCGGGCGGTGCTGCGGGTCCTGCGCCAGAAGCTGGAGTTGGGGCTGCTCGACGCCACCTTCGCGGACGAACCAACCACGGAGATCGACCTCGATTCGCCCGCGCACCGGGCGATCGCGCGCCGCCTCGCCGAGGAATCGATCGTCCTGGTCTCCAATCAGGACACACTGCCGCTGCCCGCGGGGCGACGCCTGGCGGTCATCGGCCCGAACGCGGACCGGAAGGAGGCGCTCTTTGGGTGCTACTCCTTCCTCAACCACGTACTGGTCCAGCATCCCGGTGTTGAGACCGGATTCGAGGTACCCACGCTTTTCGAGGCGATGGCCGCCGAGTTCGGCACCGAGCTCGTCACCTGGGCGCGTGGCTGCAATGTGGACGACGACGACCGGTCCGGTTTCGACGAGGCCGTCGCCGCGGCGACCGCCGCGGACGTGGCCGTGCTGGTCATGGGCGACCACGCCGCGCTCTTCGGACGTGGCACGGTCGGCGAAGGCTGCGATCGGGACGACCTGGAGCTGCCCGGTGTCCAGCGTGAGCTCGTCGAGGCGGTACTCGCGACGGGGACGCCGGTCGTCCTCGTGCTGATCACGGGTCGGCCGTACGCGGTGGACTGGGCCCTGACCCGGTGCGCCGCCGTGGTGCAGGCGTTCTTCCCCGGTGAGGAAGGTGCCGGGGCGATCGCAGGCGTGCTCTCCGGACGGGTCAACCCGTCGGGCAAACTACCGGTCAGCCTGCCCCGTTCCGCCGGTGCACAGCCGTACTCGTATCTGCATCCCACGCTCGGCGGGGGACACGAGGTGACCAACCTGCCGACCACCCCGGCGGCGCCGTTCGGGCATGGCCTGTCCTACAGCACATTCGAGCACGCCGACCTGGCCGTGCCCGCCACGGTGCCGACCGATGGGGCGTTGCGGGTGAGCGTGCGGGTGACGAACTCCGCGCGCGGTCGCCGGTGACGATGTGGTGCAGCTCTACGGCCACGACCTCGTCGGGTCGGTGACGCGGCCGGTCGCGCAGTTGCTCGGCTACCAACGGGTCCATCTGGAGCCGGGTCAGTCGGTCACGGTCGAGCTGACGGTTCCCACCACCCGGTTGGCTTTCTCTGACCGCACGCTCACCCGCGTCGTGGAACCCGGCGAGGTCGAACTCTGGGTCGGTACGAGCGCGAAGCGGGACACGCAGGCACTGACCACATTGGTGGGAGACGCCGTCCCCATCACCAATGCCTCCGCACGGTGGACGACGGCCGCAGATCAGCTGAGGTCCGCTGACCCAGGCCAGGCGCGGACCGGACTCACGTGTCGCGCCGGGTGATGAGCAAGGCGGCCACAAGGAGAGCGACGGCGGGCCAGGCGAGGACAACCACCATCGATATGCCGGGTGAGAACAGGTCTGTGCGGGGGTGGGCGGTAACGGTCTGCTGCGCGGCGTAGAAAAGGGTGAAGCTGCTGGCCCGCTCGTTCCACGGGGTGGGGAGGAGACCAACGACCGCGGGCAGAAAGATCAGTGCGACCAGCCCCGCGATCGCGCCCGCGGTGTGTCGGATGATCGAGCCGAGGCTGACGCCCAGCGTGGCGCAGACGCTCAGGAGGACACCGTTGGCGAGCACGGCTCCCGGTACGCCAGGCTGGGACAACGATGTGGCGAGATTGTGTCCGGACAGGATTGCCTGGACGAGAAAGAACGACGCGAAGGAGACCAGTTCGCCGACGAGAAGCGTCACCATGCCCACGATGGCCGCCTTCGAGGCAAGGACGGCCCGCCGTCGCGGTACCGCAGCGAAGGTTGTGCGGATCAGGCCGGTGGCGTGCTCGGAGCTGAAGGTGAGGATGCCCAGGATGCCGACGGCGAGCACCGCGTACTCGAGACTGAGGAAGCTGGGCTGGAGGGGGTCGATGGGAGGCCCGCCGGCTGCCGGCGCGGTCGCGAACGCGAACGCGACCACACCGCTGAAGCCGATGCCGGTGACGACGGCGACGAGCAACGTCCAGTAGGTGGAACGCACCGAACGCAGCTTGGTCCACTCCGACGCGAGCACGTCGCGGGCGCGAGTCGTCACCGGTAGCGCGGCGGGGATGTCCTTTGTGGTCACTGTTCAGGTCTCCGGTCGCTGGTCGGGTTTCCGGCGTGGTAGTCGGTGCTGTCCTTGGTGATGTCGAGGTAGGCGTCCTCCAGAGAGGCGTGCCGTGGGGTCAGTTCGTGTACGGCGATGCTGTGTGCGGCGGCGAGGTCTGCGATCGCGGGCGCTTCCATCTGGGTCACGGTCAACGCACCGTCCTGCCCAGTGGTGACGGCCGCGCCTGCCGCCGTGAGCACGCCGGCAAGCTCTTCGGATCGGGGAGAGCGGACGAACACGTCCCGGCGGGTACTGGAGGCGACAAACTGTGCCGTGGGTACGTCGGCGATCAGGCGGCCGCGGCCGATGATGACCAGGTGGTCGGCGGTGAGTGCCATTTCGGTCATCAGATGGCTGGACACGAAGACGGTGCGGCCTTCGGCCGCCAGCGATTTCATCAGCTGGCGGATCCAATGGATGCCATCGGTGTCCAGTCCGTTGACCGGCTCATCGAAGATCAGCACCGGTGGGTCGCCCAGCATCGCGGTGGCGAGACCGAGGCGCTGTCTCATACCGAGGGAGAACCCTCCGGCGCGCCTGCCACTGACGGTGTCCATCCCGGTCAAGGCCAGCACCTCGGCGACGCGGCGCTTGCCCAAACCGTTGCTCTGCGCGATGGACAGGAGGTGGTCGTGGGCGGTGCGGCCGGGGTGCACGGCATTGGCGTCCAGGAGCGCACCGACCTCGTGCAAGGGGCGCATGATCCCGGTGTACGGGCGTCCGTTGACGAGCGTGGTACCGGACGTCGGGGTGTACAGGCCCAGAATGACCCGCATGGTGGTGGTCTTGCCGGCACCGTTCGGGCCGAGGAACCCGGTGACCCGGCCAGGCCGGACGGTGAAGCTCAGGTCGTTCACGGCGGTGACGCCGCCGAACTGTTTGCGTAGGGCTTGTACCTCGATCATGACGGTCGTGCCGTCGAGAAGGCGGGCATCTGTGTTTTGCCTTTCATATCAGGGGTGAGCGTGCGAGGTCTCAGGCCGCAAGGATGCGGTCGATGACGTGATCGAGCGGGATCCACCGGTTGGTGAGTGCCAGCCGCACCTGGCGGTCGCGGCTACGCAGTGCGAGGCAGGCGCTAGCCCCTGGCCCCGCCCCGGCGTGGATGGCGGTCTCTGCGCCGGAGTCGATCAGCCAACCCAGGCCGACCGTTCGCCCGCCGGGCCCGGGCGGGCTCTGCGGCGTGAGTGCTTCGCGGACGAGCGCCTCAGGCAGCAATGATGACCAGCCGAGCCCCAGCCGTACGAGGTTGGCCGGGGTTGCCCACAGCCCACCGACGGCGGCGACCGTGCATATCATGGCCTCCACTGGCGCGAAGGCGCCCTCCGATGTCAGAGCATAGCCGGCAACCTTATCCGGGCCGAGTTCGCCCGT
Source organism: uncultured Actinomycetota bacterium (assembly GCA_963742855.1). Classification (GTDB taxonomy): domain Bacteria; phylum Actinomycetota; class Actinomycetes; order Mycobacteriales; family Micromonosporaceae; genus CAVUNP01. The sequence goes on from CAVUNP010000010.1 coordinate 171,324, forward strand.
GCGGGTGGGAAACGACGCAGCCAGTCCCAGCGGTTGCAGCACAAGGCGGGTGACTGCGTCTACATAGGACAATCCGGTGACGTCTGCGATCAGTTGTCCGAGTACGGCGTACCCGCCGTTGCTCGGTTGGACAACCCCGCGTGGGCCGCCGCAACCTATCACTGGTCCCATCAGGCTCAGCAGGTCTGGCAGGCGGTCGCCGAACATGTCCGCGGGCGCCGGGCTGTCGACGCCGCCGGTGTGACTCAGCAGTTCCCGTACGGTCACGCTGCCGTCCGCGAGTCGTACCGTGTGCAGGTGCTCGTTGACGGGCGTGTCCAGACCCAGACGATCGTCGGCGACCAGGCGGAGCACGGCCGTGGCGGTGACCAACACGGCAATGCCCAAGGCCGGGAACCGGTCATTCGGGTCGAGAACCTTCGGTCGTTCCAGGTCCGCCCACCCGCGTGTCACAGCCCACACCATGCCCTGCGGGTGTCCGCCAGCGATAGCCAAGCCAGCAAGACCGAGTTCGACGACCGCGTCTTCGGCGATCTTGGCCATCCCGGCCGGCACCGCGCCGAGCGTGTGTACAGGCGCGGGAGCCGCCACCCGGGCATCGGTGACCCGGCTACCGAGCACAGCCGACTGGAGTCCAGCTATGCGGTGCGGCGGGTCGGCCTCGACAGCGATGAACACCTCCAGACCACCGATGCGCGCCCGGGCCGACTGCCCTGACTGTTCCAGCAGGACGGGATCTTCGCGGAACTGGCCAGCCAGGGCGACGATGCCCGCCACCAGGTCGTCAGCCCGGGTCGCCTCGAGCACCTGGTCGGTGAAATGCAGGCGCAGCTCGTCGGTGTCCGGGGCCGCCCACGACGGCTGATCCGCGTTGCGGAACCGATCGATGATCCACCCGAGCTGCGCCAGCGCATGGCTGTCGCGTGGTGGTGGGTGGCCGACAGCCTCCTTGAGCGCGGCCCAGTTTGCGAACCCGTGTTCCCGGGCTATCGCCGCCTGCGCCTGATGGAGCGAGTGAAACTCGCCAGTCGCGAGTCGACGCTTGGCTTCCAGCTTCAGGTAGCGCAGGCTGGGCCGAGCCGGCAGCGAGCGGGTCATGGCAGTCCTTCCCTCACGCCCGCAGGTCCGCGTACATCGGGCAGGAAAGAACCAACCGTTGATCTTGCCAAAAACCGGTGGGCTTACAGCCCTACCCGCGGACCCGGAGGCGCCCGGAACGCCATGCGCGAGTCTACCCCCTCGCAGGCCCCGCGCAACATCACCGGTTGCACTGCCGTAGTTCGCAAATGCCGTAGTTCGCAATCCGTGGGTGCGTCATGATCGCGCCGATTAGGTTGGCAGCGTGGAGGACCACGCGACCGTGCTGTTCCTCGGCGGCGATGTGATGACCGGCCGTGGGGTGGACCAGATCCTGGCGCATCCGAGTGCCCCGCAGTTGCGGGAGCCGTCGGTGACGGACGCACGCACCTACGTCGAGCTGGCCGACGCGGCGGCCGGGGCCGTCGCGCATCCGGTCGACGTTGCCTGGCCGTGGGGCGACGCGCTGCGGATTCTCGACGATGTCGCGCCGGATGTCCGTCTGGTCAACCTTGAGACCAGCGTTACCCGTAGCGACGACTACGCGCCGGGAAAGCCCGTCCACTACCGGATGAATCCCGCCAACGTCGGCTGCCTCGTCACGGTACGGCCGGATGCCTGCGCACTGGCGAACAACCACGTGCTCGATTTCGGCGATCAAGGGCTGTGCGAGACTCTCGACACCCTCGCCGGCGCGAGGTTGCGTACGGTGGGGGCGGGCCGCGATGACGTGGAGGCGTGGCGCCCCGCCCAGCTCGCGGCCGGGTCTCGCCGGATCCTGTTCTGGTCGGTGGCCATGCCATCCAGCGGTGTGCCAGCCACATGGGCGGCGACCCCGGACCGGGCGGGTGTGGCTTTCCTCGACGACGCTACCGACGCCAGCGCCGATGCGATCGTCGAGCGGATAGACAGCGTGCGGGCTACCGGCGATCTGGTGGTTCTCTCCGTCCACTGGGGATCCAACTGGGGGTATGAGGTCCCGCCGGCCCACGTGCGGTTCGCGCATCGGCTGGTCGACGCTGGCGTTGACGTCATCTACGGTCACTCGTCCCACCACCCGCGGCCGATCGAGGTCTACCGGGGCCGCCTGGTGCTGTATGGCTGCGGTGACCTGATCAATGATTACGAGGGGATCGGCGGCTACGAGCGATACCGTCCCGACTTGCGGCTGCTCTACTTCGCTTCCCTGGCCCCGGGTTCGGGCGAGTTGTTGCACCTGCGGATGGTGCCCATGCGGACACGGCAGCTGCGATTGCGGCACGCTTCGGCTACCGACGGTGAATGGCTGTGCGCCATGTTGGAACGGACGAGCTGGGAATTCTGCGGAGCAGATCAACGCGGCACTGTCGGGCTGTCCGTAGCACGGACAACCGACGGGAGCCTCCTACTCCAGCATGGATAGCGGCGGGGTCCGTGCATGGTCAGCCACCGGCCGCGCCCCATCGGCCCAGCCTACGGGCAGGATGGTCACCGCCACGCCACGGCAGCCGGACAGTCGATTCCCACCTGGGGATTGATCACGACACCGTCGGGCGTGACGGCACAGGTGGGACGCCACGTCGTGGTGGCGATGACCCTTCCCGCCGCGTCATAGGCGGTGACTTCATAGTCGGCCGCGGTGTTGGCCGGTTCCTGAAAGACCATGCGACCGACGTACGTCTGATTGGTCACGGGCAGTTCCATCGACCGCCCGAACGCGCGGAACACGACCCTGGTGGCCTCCGGCACCACCCGTCCGGCGAACGTCTCCGCCCACGGGCCCGGGTGAGCCTGCGTTCCGGTCGGCCCGCCGACGGTGACGTCGATGGTCACCGGCCTCGTCATCCAGGCGAGCATCCCCTTGGGCGCCGCGGTGAAGCCCTGGTTACGGTACGTCGGGTCGCCGGGCTGCGCGAAGCACGCCAGCGCGACTTGCGATCCGAACACAAATCCGACGCTGCCGTAGGCGTCGCCAAACACGTTATAGAGCCCGATATCTGCTTTGTTGAGTGGCCTTTCTGTCCCCCACGGTGCCAGATCGTCGGTGCACTCGCTGACGATGCGAGATGTGTCCTGTTCGGACAGTCCGGTGATCTGTGGGCGCGGTGGTGACCAACCCGGCGGTGGTGCGGGTTGCGCCGGAGGGGTACGAGACCATGATCGTTCGAGTACCCCAGCCACACCCAGGACGACCACTACGGCCAGGGCCGCCAGCGCCCAGACCGCTCGCCGGCCATGCCCTTGCGGTCTTCTTTCCCGCCTTCCTTCCGCGGCGATGTGGCCCAGCACTCTCGATGCCACCCGGCGGCGGACCTCGACGGGTACCGGTCGCGGTGGTGGCGGCGTCAACGGTGCCGTCATCGCTGGGCCTCCTCGGCCATCGAGGCCAGCCGGGCCCGCGCCCGACTCAGCCGTGACCGTACGGTGCCCTCGGCGACTCCGAGCGTCGCGGCCGCCTCGGCGTAGGACAGGCCGGACCAACCGCAAAGGGCCAGCACCTCTCGTTCGGCCTGGGGGAACCGTCTGATCGTGGCCAACAACACCTGCATCCGTCGCACGTCGTCGACCCGTTGCGACACGTCGTCGGAGTGGTCGGCTGTGGACGTTTGTTCGGGAATGCGCCGACCGGCGGAAAGCCAGCGACGAAGGGACCGTTGCTGGTTGCGGACCTCGTTCGTCGCTATGACCAGCAGCCAGGGCAGCGCGGTGCCGCCGACGATGCGTACCTGGTCGCGTTTGCGCCAAGCGGTGAGGAACGTGGCCGACGCCGCGTCCTCGGCGCCGGACCACGACGCGGTCAGCCGGAAACAATGTTGGTAGACAGCGGTGAAGTGACGGTCGAAGATCGCCGCGAACGCGACATCGCTGCCGGCCTGGGCCGCGGTCCAGTCAGCATCTTCGGCGATCGATCGGTCAGCACCGTCGCGGTCGTCGGCTCGTACCGGCATAGGTATGGCGACCTCCGACGCCCCATTGGCTCCCACACCTTGCTATGTCCGGCCGGGGCGATCCCGTTGCAACGAGACAACCGGCACGGAAGCGGGCGTGGGCGAGCGTACGGCGTCGTGGTCGTGCGTGCTCAGCGAGGGCTGAAGGTCTGGCAATCCGCGATGTGGCCGTTGGAGGCCACCTGGATGGCCGGGGCGCGGCATTCGAGGTCAGCGTTGTGACGACAACTCACCTGCTGACAGGCGCCGACCTGGCCGATCGGACCCACGCCGCCCTTGGTGGGCATATCGACGAAGGTTGCGCAGGTGGCGTTGTCGCTTTCGATAGTAATGGCGAAAGCGTGGCATCCGTCGTGATTGTAGGCGCATGCATTGACCGCGCACGCCGTTACCTTCGGCATCTCCATCAGTTCAGTCATCGTTTGCCCCCTCGAAGTCCGTGCGGCCAACGTACCTTCCTGTTGCGGCCTGGCCGGCAGTATTTGGTGCAATTGCTGCGGAACTGTTCGCTGGAGTTATTTGCGTGACGTTAGGCTATTCACGCCATGAGTTGCGTAAGGCAAACCTAACTTCGCAATCTCGTCCAATCTCGCGGGTCGCGGCCTTCGCGTTGTCGCGACCCGCCTTCGCCCAGCTGACCGGCGGGTTACGGTGGCCCGGTGTCGGGCGGTGACGCAAGGCGGCTGCCTGCGGATCCCGGAAGCTCGGATGACAGGGGAGGGGCCGATATGCGCAGGAATTCAGCGGGCCAGAGCGCGGAAACGGGAACTGTATACGTACAGACAAACGAGCGCGGAGCCAACCAACTGGTGATGTTTAACCGGGATGCGCAGGGAAGGTTGACCTCCGCGAAGGCACTTGCGACCGGCGGAGCCGGGGACGGGATGGCTCATCTGCCCTCGCAGGGATCGGTTACCCTCACCGAGGACCAGCGACACCTCCTGGTGACGAATGCCGACAGTGGCGACCTCAGTGTCTTTGCTGTCGGTCCCGACATGCCACAACCTTTACGCACGGTACCCAGTGGCAGTGCGCCCAAGAGTGTGGCGGAAAACGATGGCCTCATCTACGTGCTGAACACCGCAGAGCCGTCGCTGTCAGGGTTCCGGCTGGCCGGCAACGACATCGAGGCGATTCCAGGATCGACCCAGATGCTGCCGGAGAACTCCGATCCAGCCCAGGTGGGCTTCAGCCCCGACGGTACGACCCTGGTGGTCACCGAACGCGGTGCGGATGCCATCGCGAGTTTTGCCGTCAGTCCCGACGGGCGTCTGCAGGACCCGCACCTGCAGCAGTCGTCCGGACCCACTCCCTACGGCTTCGCGTTCACGGCAAAGGGAACCCTCGTCGTGGCCGAGGCGTTCGATGCCCAGATGGGCATGGCGGCGGCATCGTCGTATGTGACGCACAGTCCTGACCTGCAACCCGTGTCACGTTCGATCGGCAACGGCCGGAGTGAGATCTGCTGGACCGCGATCTCGAAGGACAATCGATACACGTTCACGACGAACTTCGCTGACAGCGCGGTGTCGCGTTATGCGATCGGTGCGGACGGGAGCATCACGCTGGATGATGCTGCCGCAGGTGTCGGCCACGAGGGGCACAGCGGCCTGCGCGACGAGGATCTCACCGACGATGGCAGGTTCCTGTATGCGATCGATCCCGACTCCGGCCAGATCTTCGGTTGGTCCGTCGGCTCCTCGGGTGCGCTGGCACCCATCGGCTTCTGGGAAGGCCTTCCGCCGACGGTGGCTGGTCTCGCGGCAAGCTGAGACCGCTGGTGTGGACGACGGTGACAGCCGCGCTCGACGCATCACCCAGTCCTCGTCGGGAGTCATCCGTCGTCCCTTCCATCGGCGCTCGGTGGGAGGGGCGACGGTTCATCCATACCGACGATCGTTTCCGCGCTCAGCCAAGCCAGCTCGTGAATCCCGTGTTCAAGATCGAGGTCGACGCCCTCGCCGCGGTCTGATCTCACGAAGAATCGATGCAGGCCCCCTGGCCTGAGACAAGGTCGCGGATCTTTCGGACGCGGGGGTTGACCAGCCACCGCTCGTCGACCTCAAGCAGAACGCAGTACGGCCAACCCGGTCGGGTGTAGATGGTGATGTGCGGACGCGCCTCAGTCATGATCAATCCCGGCAATAGCTCGCAGCGCCGTGACGTGCCTCGTGTAGGCCACCGTCCCTTCGGCGGACAGAGACAGCCACGTACGCGGTCGCCGACCGACGCGCCCCTTCTCCACCTCGACGTAGCCTGCGCTCTCCAGTAGCGCCACCTGCTTGGACAGCATCGCGTCGCTGATCTCCACGCTGTCGCGCACCGCGGCGAACTCGGCCTTCTGTACGGCGGCGAGCGCGGCGACAATGGAGAACCGGACCGCGTGGGCCAGCAGGTCGTCGAGGTCGCGGCGCGGATGGCTGAGACGCACGTCGGGCCAGCTGTCGCCTCCCTTTTCGTGGCTCATGCCCGCCGCTCCCGCAACGCCCCGATGAGCATGGGCATCGCGACGATCATGCCGGCCGGGAGCCAGTAGGTCACGTCCGCGGACTTCTGGCTGGTGCCGACGGCCAGCGCGACACCGTAGAAGGCGAAGCTGCCGACCCAGTACCGGCTGATGCGCTCGCGGGTTCCGGGGAGGTGGGCAACGCGGCTGCGCTCCCACACCGTCATCCCCCCGGCGAGCACCAGCCACCCCGCGAAGACCGCGGCCCCCAGCATCTTCGACTCGATCAGGCCGACACTGGCCGTGACCAGGCCGATACCGACCCCAAAGACCGCGAGCTTGGTGCTGCCCCAGCGCGCCCGGGCACGCAACTTTTGAGACGTGCTTGCGGCGGAGAGCAGCGCGTCTCGGGCGGCCTCGGGCGTCATGTCGCTATCCATTGCGCCATCGTGGCATCTACTTACCAAGTTGGCAAGTCGTTGCCATCCTGGGGAGTTGTCGTGCCGGCAGCCCGCCAGGCGCATGCCGTTCAGCCGCGCGCTGGACGGGCACGCACGTGCAGACGTTCTCCCTGCGGCCCGAACAGGGAGAGTGCTTCGACCAATTGGGTACCAGGATTGCCGAACCAATGCGGGTAGCGAGTGTCGAATTCGGCGACCTCACCGGCGGTCAGGGTCATGTCGTTGTCGCCGAGTACCAGCCGCAACTGTCCAGACAGGACATACAGCCACTCGTAGCCTTCATGGGCCCGTGGCTCCGGTTGGGTCGCCTGCCGGTCCGGCGGGATGATCACTTTGTATGCCTGGAGCCCACCGGGTCGGCGGCTCAGCGGAATGAATGTGCGGCCATGGCGTCGGATTGGCCGCATGTGCACCCGAGGATCACCGGCCGGCGGCGCGCCGACCAGTTCGTCCAGCGGTACGTCATAGGCCCGCGACAGCGGCAACAGCAGTTCCAGGGTGGGCCGGCGCTGTCCCGACTCCAGCCGGGAGAGGGTGCTCACCGAGATTCCAGTCGTTGCGGACAGCTCAGCGAGCGTGGCGCCGCGCTGGCGGCGCAGTGTTCGTAGGCGCGGGCCCACCGCGTCCAGCACAGCCTCGAAGTCGGTCACCCAGCCATTTTGCCAACTTCGCAACGAGATTTGCCACGCGACCCGGACGGCCGGCCGTGAAACGGGGCCCGTAACGCGGCCTTCACCTGCCCGATCGAAAGCGGCCCGTCATCCGGCCTGTCAGCCGCGGCGTCGGCTGGGCGGGAACGTTGGTACATCCCGGAGACCAGAGCCTTCTTCGCACCGCGGGCGGCCACCTGGGACACGAATTCGGCGACGACCGGCCCGCCTATGCCGCCGCCTTCGCGGACGCCGGCCTACCGGGGCACGGCTGGCGACTTCGCCGTCGTTGCGTCCCGACGAGCGGTTGGCCGAAGCACCGCTGCGGCAGGCAGCGGACGCGACCGGCTGGCGGATCACCGCTACGACGACGCGGCGCACCGCTACGACGACGCGGCGCACCGCTTCCTGGCCATCGCCGCGCGCCGGTAGGCGTTCCATTGTGGAAATAGTGCTCTGGGCCGCAGGGGCCCAGAGCCGCAGGCGTCAGGGGTTCTGGTACGTGGGCCGCAGGACCGCCCGGGCCAGGGTGTGGAAGGTGAGGTTGAATCCGACGTACGCCGGCGTGGCCGCGTCACTCAGCCCAAGATCGTCGACATCGATCGCGTGGACCGTGAAGACGTACCGGTGCGCCCGGTCACCCTTCGGCGGGGCGGCACCCATGTAACCCTTCTCGCCACTGTCGTTGCGTACGTGGAACGCGCCGGCCGGTAGATCTCCAGAGCTGGCGGCACCGCTGGGCAGTTCGGTTGTGCTGGCCGGTAGGCCCACCAGCAGCCAGTGCCAGAATCCGCTGCCGGTCGGAGCGTCAGGGTCGTAGCAGGTCACCACGAACCCCTTGGTTTCCGCGGGGAAACCGGACCAGGCCAGCTGCGGGCTGACGTCCTGCCCGCCCTGGCCCGCGTTGATGTGGCGCCTGCCCAGTGGATGGCCGTCGCTGACGTCCGTGCTGGTCAACTCGAAGCTGGGCTTCGGCGGAAGGATGTCGTACGGATCCGGCGCGGCCGGACGGTCCAGGGACATGATGATCCTTTCAGCTCGTGACGTTCCTGGTCGAGCGTATGGAACCTAGACCGTGATCATGACAGGACACCGGCGAACACGCCGGGGCGGGTGGTCAGCGCCCGCCAGCGCGGAAGACCTCAGCGAACGTACGCAACAGCACCTTCACGTCGAGCCAGAGCGACCAGTTCTCGATGTAGTAGTTGTCGAACCGGGCCCGGTCTGCGATCGGGGTGTCCCCACGTAGTCCGCTCACCTGGGCCAGGCCGGTCAACCCCACCGGCACCCGGTGACGCAGGTCGTAGCCGGGGTGTTCGGTGGAGAACCGCTCCACGAAGAACGGACGCTCCGGGCGTGGCCCGACCAGGGTCATGTCCCCGCGCAGGATGTTCCACAGCTGTGGGAACTCGTCGAGCGAGGTGCGGCGCAGGAAGCGGCCCACCGGACCCACCCGCGGGTCGGTCGCCACCGACCAGGTTGTCTGGGATTCGGCCTCGCTGGCTGGCTTCATGGACCGGAACTTGATCAGGTTGAACGGCTTGCCGTCGCGACCAATGCGCTCCTGCACGAAGAAGATGCCAGGCCCACCTTCGAGCCATACCGCGATCGCGCACAGCAGCATGATCGGACTGATGGCGATGAGGGCCAGTGCCGAGAAGACGATGTCGAAGGCGCGTTTGGTGATCCACCGCAGGCCGGTCATGGTCTGCCGGCGCACCCGCATCACCGGGATCGCGCCGATGTGGTCGACCTGCCCCCCCACCGACTGGAAGTCGTGCAGCCGGGGCACCACCCACAGGTCGCGTTCCATCAGAGCCGGCCGGCGCACGAGTTCCATCGCGCGGGCCTCCTGGTAGAGACCGTCGGCAATGATCACGACGTCCGCTTCGGCGTCGACCACGAGGGTTTCGATGTTTTCGAGCGAACCGATCCACGGCTTCAGCCCGCTGGACCAATGACTGGCCGCGTCGTCATCGATGAAGCCGGCAAACCGCAGCCCGTATTGCGGGTACCGGCGCAGCAGCCGGGCGAGTTCGGCCGCGACCGGCCCGCCACCGACGATGACCGCGCCATGCTGCACCCACCGGCGCTTCCGGGCGATGGTCACCATTTTGCGGGTGATGCTCCGCCCGATCAGTACCAGCACCGCCGACGCGGCCACGGTTCGCATGAAACCGGACACGTACTCCGTCGACGCGTGGCGTTCCGCGGCCACGATGGCAACGATCGCGCTGGAAGCCAGCAGGCGTCCGACCAGGCTGGGCAGTTCGTCCAGGATGCTGAGGTGTCGCCGACCCCGGTAGTGGCCGCCGGCGGCGAACAGGAGCAGGGTGAGCACGGCCAGCGAGAGCATCCCCCGCCAGTTGTCAGCCGCCCATAGCAGCGGTGCCAGCAGCGCCACCGCGTCGACCGGGAGGGCGACCATCCAGGCCCGCAGCTTGCGGGTCCGGGTCGCGGCCGGTGCCGCTGTTTCAGGGATCACCAGCGCGGCGCTGTCGTGCTGGTCGGCCAGCCCGCCCGGGGTCGTGCGGACCGTGCCGGGTTCGGCATGACCGTTGGACTGGCGGGGCACGGAGGCCGGATGCCCGTCGTCCGCGAGTGACGGTGCCGAACCGGAGTGTGATCCGTTTCCTTGCGGCGCCTCCGCCATCTCGATTGTCGCGCGTTGCAACAAGACCGGGATCTGGCTATCCGGAGTGTCCGTCAAGGGGTCCTCCATGTGCTTGCTTCGAGCGGGCCAGGGGCCGCTGGATGGGTGGGTCGTCCATCGGCCCGCTGTTATTCTCTGACGCATCCGGACCGTTACGCTCCGTGAGCGACCTTACCGTTCTGTCGCGCCGCCAGGCCGTGTCGCCAACGTGCCAGCGGCACGCCGAGGACGAACTCGGGGAACATGCTATAGAAGATCCTCGCGGCGCGGACCTCCATGGTATGGGCCTTGGACCATCTGAGCGAGTTGGTGGCACGACCCCAATGGTGCACCCATCGGACGTCACCCAGCACCGCGACGGGCAGGCCGTGACGCCACGCACGCAGGCAGACCTCGGCATCTTCGTAGTAGAGGAAGAACCGCTCGTTCCATCCGCCGATAGACAGGAAGTCGGAACGACGCGCGGCCCCCGCGGCACCTATGAACCAGCTGACCCAGCGCGCCTCGCCCGGCGCGGCGAAGATCCGGTATGACGAGTGCAGCCAGGAGAACGGCCAGATCGTACGGTTGCCCAGCTTGGCGGTCATGTAGGGGAAGCCGCGGCCGTTAGGTTGGGGTGTGCCATCAGCGGAGAGTAACTGCGGAGCTACCAGTCCGCCGTAGCGGTCCAGGTGGTCGGCGAGTGGCGCCAGCCCGCTGTTGCACACCACCAGGTCGGGGTTGGCGAACAGGAGGTAGGGCGTCGTCGCCTCCCGGACACCGATGTTGTTCGCCTTGGAGAACCCGACGTTCTGCGGCAGCGCGATCACCCGCGCGCCCAGCTTCTCGGCGACCTCGACCGAGTCATCGGTGGAGTTGTTGTCCACCACGATCCAGTCGTAGTCCCTGTCCGGGTCGCTCCAGCACGCCGCGAGGGTCTTGGCCGAGTTGTAGGTGACGGTCACGACCGTCCATTGGCGCCCGGTCCGCTCGTCGTCGACCTCGTTGTCGAGACTCATGCGACCCGCCCTCCGCGTAGGTAACCGAACAGGTTGGTCAGGGTGAACCGGGGCCCGGTGGCGGCACGCCGCCGGGCCGGCGCGTCGAGTATGCCTCGCGCGACGCCGCGCAGGAATGGCCACAACAGGCGTTGTCTGGCCCGCCGTAGGGCCAACCCGGCATGCGCCACCACCGCCACCGGAAGCCCGGCCAGCAGCAGCGGCCAGGAGAAGGTACGGGCACCGACCAGCACGCGGTTGCGGGCCAGCAGGAACGCCCGGAATCCGGACAACTGCTCGTCACCGGCCACGCTGTGGCCCTTCGCGTGGGGCAGGGCGAGGTCCAGGGTGACGGTACGCACGCCACCGGCGTAGAGCCGGAAGGCGAGATCGGCGTCCTCGCCCCAGGCGAACATCGGCTCGTCGAATCCGCCGAAGCGATGGAACAGGTCGGTCGGGAAGACGGCCGCCCCGCCGGACGGTCCGAGCGGACCGCGGCCGGTCCGGGCCAGCCGGTCGACGAACAGGCCGATCGGGCTCAGATCGATGCCGGTGTAAACGCCGCCGTCCATGGCCAACCCGATGGCGATCGGGCGGTCCGGATTTTCGGCGATGGCCTTGGTGATCGAGGACAGCGCGTCCTCCGGTAGCCACACGTCGGCGTTGAGCAGAAGCAGATGACTGCCGCTGGCCGACTGGACGGCCAGGTTGCAGCCGCCAGCAAAGCCGTTGTTGACCGGATTGGCCACGTATGTGTAGCTGCCCGCCTCGAGGGTGCTGGCCAACACCGCCGCGCAGTCGTCCGTGGGTGAGTTGTCCACGAAGACGAAGTCGACCGGCAGCCCGCGGGCCGCCACGGCCCAGGTCGGCAGCGTCTGGGCGAGCATCTGCGCGGAGCGGTAGAGCACGGTGACCACGGTCAACGTGGTGGGTGGCATGGTCATCGAGGCCGTTTCGCGAGCAGGTGCAGAGCCCATAGGCCAGGAATGGTAGCCAGCCAGATCGGCTGGACCAGCGGGTAGAGCTCGTAGATCCCGAACGCGGCGTAGTAGATGATCGTGGCCCGGCCGAGTAGCCAGCCCGGGCTGGCGGAGAACTCGAACCGCCGTTCGGCGAGGCCGACGAGCAGGCCGATCAGGATCAGGAAGAGGGCCGCCCCCACGCGACCGAAGTCGAGCAGCGGGATGGCCACGAAGGTAGCCGTGTTCATGTAGTACGGCTGGCTGAGCTGGGACGTGATGTAGTACAGCTCCAGGTCGGAGTGCGCGTCGAACAGATTGTGGCCGGGCTTGCCGGAGAAGATGAGCGAGTAGCGTCCGTAACCGGGTTCGAAGATGCCCTCCTGCGCCCACAGCCGACCGAACGTCTCGGTCGAGGAGCTCAGCGACAGGTCGAACGAGCCGACGGTGGCGGCGACCGCGCTGTTGCCGAACTGGTCGCGGAACTGGTCCTCGAAGTTGCCGGTGCCGGACAGCGTCCGCTGGCCACCGAGGTAGACGGCTGTGCCGATCGCGACGATCCCGATCAACACCAGGATCACGGTCGACTTGCGAACCCGGAGCTTTCGCGCGCCGCCGCGCCGCAGCCGTACCGAGATGGCCGCGATCATCGCGGTCGCGATGCCGACGAGGACGGAGTTCTTGCTGGCGCCCAGCGACGATCCGGCAATGAACAGCGCGACGAACAGGGCGTAGAGCCACCGGCCCCGCTTTGGACCGGCCAACAGCCGGAACAGGGAGACGCAGGCGCCGATGGTCCAGGCTTCCCAGAGCAGCCCGAGGTAGATGTTCGTGCTGTAGCGCAACACTTCCCGGGAGATGTCCGGGTTGGCCGCGAACAGCGGTGGCACTCGGCCCCAGAAACGCAACACCGCGGCCACGATGGCGATGACCAGCATGACCAGCAGGTACATCCGCATCCTGAATTCCGATGGCCACCGCAGGGACGATGAGCCTTCGTCGTCCGCGCCGTCCCCGGAGCCGCTCGTCGCCGCGGGCCTCGCCTCGGTCCTGGTCGCGACCGCGATGGACGCATCGGCTCCGGATGCCCGGGCCACCGAGCGCGCCCGCGTCGTGAGCGAGACCGCCCCCGTGGCCTCGGCGTCTGTGGCTTCGATGTCCGTGGCTTCGGTGTCCGTGGTTTCGGTGTTGGCGGCCGCGCTGCCGGCGGTCGCCAACAGGGCTTTGCCGGCGTCACCGAACCGGCGCTGGTGCAGGTATCGGCCGGCACCCCAGGCCGCGAGGAACAGACCGGTATAGACGGTCAGGACGGGGATGGCCGCCCGTCCGGCCCACGAGTCGTAGGGGCCTGGAATGAACAGGACCGCGAGGAAGGCGGCGAACCACGCCACCGCGCAGGCGGCGATCCAGACGCTGCGCCGATAGGACAGGATGACCACCACGACGAGCGTCACCATGGCGCCCGCGGTCACGTTGATCGCTGCCGTACCCAGAGCGACGGCGATGGCGGCGACCGGTGCCGCGGTCTTCAGCGCGTCTCTAGTGAGCACGGGCAATGGTCCGATACAGCTCGTGCCATCGGTCGACAAACGGAGCAAAGGCGTATTCCTTCGCATACCGTTCGGCCACCGCCTGACGCTGGGTGGTCGATGCCGTACCCACGGCGGTGGTGATGGCCGACGCGAAAGCGTCGGGCTCGAGAGGCGACTGGAAGGCCAGCACCCCATCTGCGGATTGGGTGACCTCGGCCAGACCGCCGACCCCCGAATGGACCACCGGAACTCCCATCGCAATTGCCTCGAGTGCACTCAGGCCGAAAGACTCGACCCGCGAAGGTACGACCAGACAGTCGATCTGGTTCAGGAACTCGACGGCGTTGACGTGCCCGACGAGCTGGATGTTGTCCCGCGTTTCGAGCGGGATGGAACCGAGGCCGGCGACCAGGAACCGGGCCTGCGGTAGTGACGCGGCGATGGCCGGCAACAGGTCAGCGCCCTTTCCCCATTCGTGGCGGCCCAGGAAACCAACTCTGATGGGCCCTGCTTCCCGGGTGCCAGCCGCGGGTGGCGAGGCTGGCCACGATTCCGGCAGCGAGTTCGCGATCAGGTGGACGTCGCCCCAGCCATGGCGGGTGAGTTCGTCCATCTCGTACTGCGACACCGCCACAGTCGCGTGTGGACGGAGCCGGCGCATGGTGGCATCAATGGCGATATTGGCCTGGATCGAGGCCCGCTCACCGAACGATCCGGCCGCCTCGCGGTACTGCCAGAGGCTGTTGTGCAAGGTGACCAGCAGTTGCGGACGCTTCCGCCTGAACATCAGCGCCGCCCGGGCGTGCATGGCCGCGGAGAGCAGGTGCGAGCAGACGACATCGGGGGCGAACGATTCGACGGCCGCGCCGATGGCACGGGCATAGCCGACATCGATCCGGCTCCGCGCTCCCATGTTGATCCACTCGATGCCCGACTCCCGGAGGGAACGGGCCACCTCGTCATCGGACACGCACGCAACCACGTCGACACCCCGCTGTGCGATGGCGGGAATGAGTTCCACCAGGATGCGTTCGGCGCCGCCGAGTTGCCGGCGGCCGGAACCACCGGTGGTGCAGACGTACATCACCTTCATCCGGATCGCATCCCCTCAATGGCACCGCGTGCCATGGCTCGCCGGACCGCGTTGCGAGCCACCACCGACCGCCACACCACCCCGATAGCGTAGGCGGCACCAGCCAGCTGACCACGCCGCCCGCCGAGTTGCCGGCTGGCACGGATGAACTCGCGGGTCTGTCGACGTGAAATCTCTTCGGCGCTCCAGCGTCGGGTCGAGCTACCGCTGCCGACATGGTTGATCACCGCGGCCGGTACGTACGCGTTGCGCAGCCCGCGTTGGCGTACTGCCCAGCACAGCCGCAGGTCCTCGGAATAGAACGCGGACGTTTCGTCGACGCCGCCGAGGGCGTCGAACGTTGCCCGGGTCATGGCCACGAACGGCCCGGTGAACCAGTCGGCTGTGGCCGGGTCGGCGATGATCCGCAACCGCGGGAACAGCATGGACAGCCCGGTGGCATGGCCAACACCGACCGCGACGCCGAGGAATCGGCCAGCCGCTGTCTCGTCCTGTCCCTGCGCGTCCACCACCTTCGGGAAGGCCGCACCGACGCCCGACTCCGCGAGAGCGCGGAGCAGTTGCGGCACCGCGTCGTCGTGCACGATGACGTCGTTGTTCGCCAGGATGATCGCGCCGCGGGTGGCGTGGGCCGCGCCCGCGTTCATGCCGCGGGCATATCCCAGATTGTCGCCAGTCTGCACATAGGTGGCGCCGACCTCGGCGCAGAGCCGTTCGATCGCCTCCCGGATCGGCACCGAGCTACCGTTGTCCACCACGATGACCTCGGCGTCGGTTGGCATCGACCGGACACAGACCTCGGTCCTCTCGATGTCCTCCCAGGCCAGAACCACGATGCTGACGTCCACCTCAGATCACCCCCCGCTCCACCGTCAATGTGGGCTGCGTACGCAGGCTCCAGAAGGCGCCCAGCGCATAGACCCCATAGATGCAGGACACGGCCATCGCCGCGCCGATAGTGTCCATTGTGGAGATGAAAAGGAAGTAGATGGGAACGGCCACGACCGCCGCGACCACGGCCACCGCGGAGGCGGCCATCTCTCCGCGTCGCATCAGCAGTGCCGCGCTCCAGGTCTTGCCCAGCGCGGCGCCCACCGCACCCGGCAGGATGAGCAGGCCGAACAACCAGGCCTGGTGGTAGTCGGGCCGTAGGATTCCCAGCGCGGCCAGCCCGAGCACCGAGCAGACCGCCACGGGCAGGGTCGCCTTGACCACCGGCGACATCTTCGGGATCGATTCCGCCTGATCGGGATTGGTCAGGATCTTCTGTGACCGCACGACGGCTCCGGCCTGCGCGAACTCCATCGCGGCCACGGCCAGGCTGTACACACCGAGTGCGCTTTCCCCGACGAAGCGGGCCAACAGCAGCTGATCCAGTCGAGACGTGACCATGGCGGCTGACACTCCGACATGGACCTTGCCCATGGAGGACAGATCTACCAGGCGTTCTTTTCGGGTTGATGTCGTGCGATCAGGCGTTGCGATCACGTTCTGCGGGCGCCGCTGGGTGGCCCATCGGACCACCGCGACCGACAGGGCCAGCGCGGCGATGGCCTGGGCGATCGCGTACGCCGTGCTCCAGACCAGGCCACTTCGCTCCCCGGCGAGCCAGAACCAACCGTATCCGGCCAGCAGGGTCAACGCGGCCGTTGCCCGTACCGCGTAGACGAACCTGAACTGTTGGATGCGCAGGGCCAGCGACGAGCAGGCGTTGAAGATGGTCAGACAGCAGCTCGCGCCGATCGCCACCGCGTAGTTGCCGAAGCCGATGAAGGCGATGATCACAGCGGCCACGCCGCCTGACAGCACCAGGCAACCGAGCAGGATGCTCGCGATCCACGAGACACCGCGACCCCACACCCAGCCCTTCGGCCGGGACATGAAGAACGTGTCTATGGACACGCCTCCGATCGCGGAGCCAAGGGTCGCCCCGGCCATGGTGGCGCTGAGCACGCCGCGTTCGTTCGACGCCAGAGCAATGGAGAACAGGGCAGCCAGGCCGGACAGGCCGAGGGCAGCCATGTACAGACGTTCGGGCGCGACCAGGGCGCGCACCAACTTCAGCATGCGGTCGCCGTTCCCGCGTCCGCCCTGTTCATTGGCTCCCCTCACGGCCAGACGCACATGTGGCATCGCGCTGCGCACAGATCCCGGACATTTCTATCGGAATGGCCCATCTTTGGGCAATGTGGCTGAGGTCACAGAGTGTGACCGCCGGTTCAAACGCGTGAGTCCTCCTGTAGAACCCCGACACGTTTGCCCGAGGCCTTGGTAGTGGGCCCATGCTATCCGTGTCGGCCGCGGTCGTCGACTTGGCGCCACGCCACCCGCCCTGGGTATGGCGGGCGCTGACGGGGTAGCCTACCGAGTCAGCCGGGTGATCGGGAGCTGGAGCCCAGCGACCTCGCTGGACGTGGAGTTACCGGAGTCCAACGACGTGACTGTGTGCAGTCGCTCACGTCATTGGGCGTGACTTTTCGTGATGGAGTCCAATGTCTCTTGCCGCCACTTATCGCAACGTCGCAAGGGCACAGTGGCCGACGTTGGTGGTCACCTCACTGCTGTTCGGCGGTGCCCTGGGTGCGCTGCCGTTCCTGCAGACACCGACCTATCGGGCCGAGACGGTGATCGACGTTTCGTTCACACCGCCCGCGGATGGCCACCCGACCAAGCCACCGACAACCCAGGCGGCGGGGGAACCGACGTTGCCGCCCGAGTCGGCGGACCGGTCCATCGCGCGTCAGGTGACCACCTTCACTCAGATGGCCAACGACAAGGCGATCACGCAGCCAGCCATCGCCTCGCTCGGGCTGCCCTACACCCCGGCTGAACTGGGCGCCGAGATCACGGCCTCCACCCCGTTCAACTCCACCACCATCAACATCGCGGTGACCGATACCGAACCGCAGCGGGCGGCGGACATCGCCACCGCCGTCTCCCGTGAGCTGGCGCTGGCCGCAGAGCAGGCTGTGATCGAGGCGGGACAGGAACAGCCGGTGCTGAAGCTGGCCCGGCCCGCCACGGTGCCCGCCGCCCCCCAGCCGGTGGACTGGTTGTTTCCCATGGTCGCCGGCCTGCTCGCCGGCCTGGCCGTCGGACTCACCGTCGTCGTCTTCCGGCACGGTCTGCGGTCCGGTGGTGCCGCGTTGGCGCGCGGCCACCATGAGGTGTCCAGAGCGAGCTGAGTGCCGAAATCGCTACGGCGTGGGCGTCGGTGTGCCCACGGGCTGGCCTGCATCCAGCCAGGTCGGGTGGGCGGCGACGAAGGCCGGCATCGTGTCGTCCTTCGCCGCTTGGAACATCTTCACGCTGTCCGCCGTGAGTTGCTGGCAGGAACTGCCGTCCGGGCAGTCGATTGAGGCGTAGGTGCCGCCGTTGGTGAGCATCACGTTGAGGTTGTCCAAGCTGATGCCCTTGAGCGCGAAGATCCAGTCGGTCAGGCTCTTCGCCGCACCGCGGTCGACGGTCAGCGCCTTGCCGGCCGCGCCGATCACCCGGTTCAACTTGAGCGGGTCGGTCAGGCCCTGGCTGAACGCCTCTTTCGCGATCGCCTTGATGAACTGCTGTTGGTGGCGCTGGCGGCCGTAGTCGCCACCGGCCACGGAGTGGCGCTGGCGGACGAAGTCCAGTGCCTGCCACGGTTGGAGGTGCTGACATCCGGGCAGGTACACCATCGGGTTCTTGTGGTTGAACAGTTCGTTGCCGTTGACGTCGTGATCGAATGACGTCGTCTTCTCGTCGATGCACATCGTGACGCCGCCGAGGGCCTCGACGACGGACTGGAAGCCGTCGAAGTTGACGATCGCGCCACCGTTGAAGTTGAGCCCGGTGAGCTGGGACACAGTGGTCGCCAGTAGCTCGAACCCACCCTCCCGGCCGAGTCCGTTGCGGCTGCCGTACTCGAAGGCCGCGTTGATCTTCTCGCCCGAGCTGCCCTTGAAGTTGGCCTTGGGGAAGGCCGGAATCGCGGTCAGCGTGTCCCGTGGCACAGACAACAGGTGCGCCGCGTTGTGCGCCTCGTTGATGTGCATGACGATGATGGTGTCAGCCCGGTTGCCGTCGAGCCCCGCTCTTTCGTCGGTGCCCACCAGCAGGATGTTCAGCGGACCGTCCAGGGCATGTGAAGGCTCCGTCGCCTGCACCGCCGCGGCGCCGAGCATGTTCTTCTGGTCGACCGAGTTGTTGACGTTTCTGAGTGTCAACTCGACCGCGGTGAAGACGCCGGCCGCCACGACCAGGATCAGCACGCCGGAGCCGATGAGAATCTTTGCCCACAGCGGGCTACGCCTGCGTTGCGGTCGTACTGGCGTTCCGTAGATGTGTGGTTCCGGCCGTCCCGCGCCGCGGTTGTCCTCGTGTCCCTCGCCGTCCGGGCCGTTGTTGATGGCCGTAAGCATCGCTCCCCGTCCTTGTCGTCGCCGCGGCACCGCGGGCGCGTTGTGCCACTGCGGCGCGTTGTGCCGCTACGGCGCGTTGTGCCGCTACGGCGCACCGGACGAAGCGCGCCATAGAGCTGATTGTCAATCGGCGAGCAACCCCCACGCCGACTGGCCATACTTGGAGGCCGAGGATATCAGCCGATCCTGAAAGTCAGGTCACGACAATCGCGTCGGACAAGGTGACATGACGGGAGCAGACCGTCGCCGAACCGACACTTCTGCGCCGGTTGCCGATGTGGCTGATGTGGCGGATGTGGCTGTGTTCATGGACTCCGACCGGACCCGGCGCGATGAGCCTGACCGACTGGGGCCTGACCGACTGGGGCCTGACCGACTAGGGCCCGACCGACTGGGGCCCGCTCTGGGCACCGCCAGCCGGCGACCGGCTCCGTTCCAGTGCCGGCCGGTTCCATTCGCTCAGGTCGGCCGCCGCGTCGTAGGTGGACTGCAGGAAGGACAGCAGGGTCCGGTCCGGATCGTCGGCCTGACGGACGACCTCGTACGGCAGGATGAACTCCCGCAGGGTGCCGTCGTACCAGCTGTCGGGTGGCTGGACCGGACGGTCGGTGAACCCGGCTGGTTCCGGATAGGCATAGGCGTAGAAGGCGCCTTCCGAACCGCCGCCGGGCCAGTACCCGCAGCTGCTCACCTCGTGGCTGTACGCCTCCCGGGTGACCCAGTCCGGGCAGTTGGGCAGGCCGCCGGGATGCGGTGGCGCGGTGCGCCCGGAGAATCGGGTGACGGCCAGGTCGAACGCACCCCAGAAGAAATGCACCGGGCTTACCTTGCCGAGATAGTCGGCCCGGAAGATCGTGAAGATCCTGTGCGCCTGCACCAGCGAGAGCCAGAAGGCGTGGGCGTAATGCGGGTCGTAGGACGCGTGTTGCTCGTCCTCGGCGAACGGGATAACTGCCGGGACCTCGACCGGGCGGGGGAGAATCCGCACGGGTAGGCCGAGTTCGGTGAGCCGGTCGGTCACCTCGCCGTAGAAGTCGGCCACCGATCGCGGCCGCAGCGCGATCTCCCGACTGAGCCCGTCGGTGGTGTGGATGTCCAGAACATGGCGCTGGAAGTCGAACGTCATGTCCAGGCCGCGTTGCCCGTACGGCATCAGAGCGGTGGACAGGCCCCGGGCTGTGACGTGCAGAGTGGCCTGCCACCAATGGTTGATCATCGGTTCGAGGGCCAGTTGGACTTTCCCCACCACCTGCGTCCACAGGTGCAGGGTGTCTCGGGTGTCCTGCCACGCCGACACGGGCAGCGCCGGCCACGTGGCGTTCCGTCCGGCCGTCATGTCCCGCTCCTATCGACACTTCCTGCCAAGCCTCGCCCACGCTGGGGCACCGCGCAGTGAATTTGAACAAATGTCCGCCTTGGCTCGGGCGGATCAGGACTGCGCCCGCGGTCTGCCACATAACGGGCATACTATTACGTAACACACCGGTGGACTGGGACGTACGCCTGCCTGTCGGTGTTCCTGGGGCACGGCCATCAGCGGGGGATGCATGGTTCCACCCGACGCGCCACGAGCTGGCCGGCGCAGCAGAATCGCCGACGCGGTGGCAACCGGGACCGGTCGATGGCGGGTTCCGGGGTGGGTGATCATCCCGGCGGCCCTGGCGCCCGCACTCCTGCTCGTTGCGCCGATTGTCGTCGGAAGACTGCAACCCTCGGGCTTCGACTCGCTACGCGCGTCGATCAGCGCACTGGCTGCCGAGAACGCCAGCTACCGCGGCCTGATGACGGCAGCCTTGGCGCTCGTCGGGGTGTCGTTCATCTTCACCGCGGCCGGCCTGCTCGGCGCCGGGTTGCTCGCCCGAGCGTTGCTGGGCGTGTCCGGCGCGAGCGCCGGCCTGGTGGCCGCGTTCCCGCTGCCGCGGGATGGCCACGCCGCATGGCCGCACGCGATGTTCGCCATCATCGGCTTCACCGGCCTGGCCGCCTGGCCGATGGGGCTGATGTCGCGTTGGGGCGGTCCGGCCGAGATCCTCCGGCCCTTTCCGGCGCGCCAGCCGACCGCGGCCATCGCCTCGGCGGTCATGTTCTGCATCCTTGGCTGGTTCGGTCTGGAAGAACTTCTCAACGGCCCGCACCTCGGCCTCAGCGAACGTGTCGCGGCGGTCACCGAAGCGACCTGGCCACTGGTGGTCGTGATCGCCGCCAGGGTCGCGCAACGGAAGGCCGCGCAACGGAAGGCCGCGGTGGGGGTGCACAGATCGCAATGATCAAGCCAGGTTGGCGATGATGGCCGAATAGTTTGTCGGCGAGGGGGCTTGCGAGCCTGGCCCGCATCCGCTGCACTGAGATCATGAAGCGCATGGGCATGCTTGCCGTCGTCACTATGCTCGCCGCCCCGGCCCTGGCCGGCTGTGGCAAGGACGCCGAGATCACGCCACCCGCGGCGACGGGTGCGACGACGTCGTCGTCCGGGTCGCCGTCGCCGTCGGCCGGCGGGGTCACGCCCAGCGGTACCCCGTCAGACCTGATCGAGTTCACGGTGGACGGTGCCGGACCGTACCAGTTGCGGATGAACCTGGCCGCACTGCGCATGAAGCCAGGTCTGGACGATGTCAAGCCCAGCGCGGATTGCCCTGACAACCAGACCGCCCGGGGCACCGGCACCTGGCGGGACGTCCAGTTCTCCTTTCACAATGACGGCGAGCTGTTCCTGGCCGTCAACAAGTCGGCGAGCATTCCGACGCCTTCTGGCGCGTGGCTGGGCACGACGGTGGCCCAGTTGAAGACGATCTATGCCGGTGTCACCGGACAGGACCTCAAGCGCGGCGACGCCAACGCCTTTCTGGTGTCCACCCTGTCCGGGCAGGGCATACTGTTCGAACTGGACCCGGGTCAGCGGGTCATCTCCATGATGGCCGGTGACGCCGCCTACCTGCGCAACACCTTTACCGGCAGCGGAAAGTTCTGCTAGGAGCTAGCCGCCGTCCTCCGTATGGCCTTGGCGCCAGTAGCCCATGAAAGCGATGCTGCCGCGGTCCAGGCCGCGGTCGACGACCAGGTGCCGGCGCAGGGTGCGGATGACGCCGGCCTCGCCGGCCAGCCAGACGTAGAGGCCGGTCACGGTGGAGGTTTCCGGCACGTCCCAGGGCATGTTGTCGTCGACCAGCTCCTGGCGTCTGGTAGGGAGCTGGGCGGTGCAGGGTTGGGCGCGGAGCTGGGTGACGGCACCGGTCACCTCGGGAATGAGCTGGCTACCGGATGGTTGTCCGGCGCGGGCCAACCACCGTATCCGGATCCCTTCCGGTGCCCGTACCGGGAGCCTGTCGTCCGGGTGAGGAACCTCGATCAAGGCCTGACCGCGGGTGTCCGGGCGCAGGCATTCCAGGATGGACATGATGGCCGGGGCCGCGGTCTCATCCCCGGCCAGCAGTACCCGCCCGGCCTGCATCGTGGCGGGCAACCGGAACTCGATGCCGCCGTGGCGCCCGGGGAAGGCGGAATCGGGGCCGAGGAGGGCCACCTCGTCGCCGGGACGGGCGGCCGAAGCCCAGCTCGAGGCTGGGCCGAGCTGGCCGTGTAGGGCGATGTCGAGGTCGAGCTCGGCCACATCCGGGCGCACCGCGCGGACCGTGTAGGTGCGCACGATGTGGCGATGGTCGTCCGGTAGGGCACGCCACTGGGCGTACCAGTCGGCACCCGTGGGTAGGTCGGCGAGGCCCCGCCCGGCTACCGGCAGGATCAGCTTGATCCGCTGGTCGTACCCGTTGTTGGCGAACTCGGCCAGATCCGGCCCGGTGAGGGTGATCCGGACGAACGTCGGCGACAACCGGACGACCCGCCGCACGGTGACCAGGAAGATCCGCCACGGTGACCGGATCGGGGCATCAGCAGTCATTGTAAACTCCACATTAGACACGAACGCGGGTACGCCAGAGCAACCAGATGAAGTAGGGCGTGCCGATCAGGGCCACCACCAGCCCGGCCGGGATCTGGGCCGGCGCGATGACGGCGCGGCCGAGCCGTGTCGGCCAGGCTGACCAGCGATCGCGCCGAGCAGGGCCGCGACCGGCAGCACCCGCAGATGCCGCCCGCCGACCAGCGCCCGGGCGGCGTGCGGCGCGATGAGGCCGACGAAACCGATGACACCGACCGCGGAGACGGCGGTGGAGGTGAGCAGCGCGGCCGCGGCCAGGGCGATCAGGCGGGCCCGGTCCAGCCGGATCCCGAGCACCCGCGGGCGTGTCGTCGTCGAGAGCCATCAGGTCGAGTTCCCGCCGGCTGCCGATGGCCACCGGGGCCAGGATGAGCAGGGCGAGCAAGCCACCGGCAGGACCTGCGGCGGCGGTGCGCCCGTAGGTGGAGCCGGACAGCCAGGTCAGCGCCTTGCCGGTGTTCCACGGGATCGGTGGACACGATGATGAATGTGATGAGCGCGGCGCAGCCCGCCGACACGCCCAACCCGACCAGGACCAGCGTGGCCGGAGTTCAGGCCGCCGCGCCAGGCGAGCCCGTAGACCAGGGCGAACGCGGCGAGCGCGCCGATCCCGGCGGCGGCGGACATGGTCCAGCACGCCGGCCAGCGGCACGAAAGTCAGCAGCGACACCGCGCCGACCCGGCGCCGCCGGTGATGCCGAGGATGCCCGGTTCGGCCAGCGGGTTGCGGCACACCGCCTGCACCATCGTGCCGGCGAGGGCGAGCGCGGCACCGGCCAGCGCGCGCCGCCGCGACCCGGGGCTAGCGCTGGTCCAGCACAAAGGTGTGCGCCGGTCCGGTGCGGCCCTGCACCCAGTTGACGAGGTCGCCGACCAGCACCCAGGTGTCGCCGGCGAGCATGCCGAGCAGCACCGCGCCGACGGCCAGCGCGACCGCGCCGGCGCGACCACGGCGAGGACGGAATGCGCGGGAGCTACGGCGGCACGGCCGCCGGGCGGCCTGTGGCGGGTGCGGCCGGCATTCCCGGTGCCGGCGGGCCAGCCAGACCAGCAGCACCGCGCCGAAGAGCGTGGTGACCACGCCGGTCGGCACGTCCACCCCGGCCTGGCCGCCGAGCACGGCCCGCAGCAGCACGTCGGAGCCGAGCACGATGATGACGCCAGACGATGCCCGGACAGCGGCAGCAGGAGCCGGTGCCGGTGCAACCCCGGGCACGCGCGCGGCCGAGCAGCCGGACGATCACCGGCGCGCAGAGCCCGACGAAGCCGATCGGCCCGGCCAGGGTGACCGCGGCGGCGGAGAGCAGCACCGCGAGCAGCGTGACCACGAGCCGGGTAGACCGCACGTCGAGCCCGAGCACGGTGGCGGTGTCGTCGCCGAGGGCGAGGATGTCCAGCCGGTGCCCGAGCCACGGCACCAGCGCGGCCGCCGCGAGCACCACGACGGGCGCGAGCTGGGTGAACGCGGCCAGGTCGGCCTGCACGAGCGAACCGTTGCCCCAGGCGAACAGCCCGATGGTGGCCTGTTGAAGAGCAGCAGGAGCAGCGTGGTGAGCGAGCCGAGCGCCATCGCGGTGGCCGAGCCGGCGAGGATCAGCCGGGTGCGCCATGCCGCGGCCTGGACTGCCGCTGGCAGACAGCAGCATCACCAGCCCGGCGGCGGCGAGCCCGCCGCAGGAAGCGCGAGCCCGCCGGCGGCAACGCCGGCAGCGCGAGTCCCGAACGCGGCGGCGGCGACGATCGCCAGGTGCGCGCCGGCGTTGACGCGCGAGGGTGTCCGGCGAGGCGAGCGGATTGCGGGTCAACGACTGCAGGGCGGCGCCGGCGAAGCCGAGCGCGACGCCGACGGCGAGCCCGGCGAGCAGCCGAGGAAGTCGGGAGGCGACCAGCACCCGGGCCGCGTCCTGGTCGTCGGCGCCGGTGAGCAGCCGCAGCAGGTCGGCGGCGCCCGACCGACGAGGTGCCCTGGGTGAGGTGCACCGCGGCGATCACCACGAGCAGCGCGGCGGCGAGGATGAACGACGCCGGCGACCCGGCGGCCGGCGGGGGTGGCCCGACCGGGGCCGGCCGGGTGGCCGGCCCCGGTCGGACGGTGGCGTGTCGAGCTGGCTCAAGCGGTGTACGGCCTTGACGAGCTGGTCGACGTACTGCGTGCGCGGACAGCGGTGCCACCGAAGGTCCAGATGCCGTCCGGCATCCGGTGCAGCTTGTTCTGCTGCACGAACGGCAGCGACCGCCAGATCGCGTTGCCGGTCGAGGCCGTCGGCGAACACGTCCTCGCCGTCCGAGGCGTTGTAGAAGAAGTGCAGGTCCGGCGTCCTTGAGGACGGTCAGCCCTTCGACGTCGGTCTGGCCCAGGCCCCACATCGCGTCGCGTCTTGCCGGTCCATGCGTTCTTCAGGCCGAGCTGGATGCCGAGCTGGGAGACGAGCGCGCCCTGGCCGAACATCCGGATCGACACCGTGCTGCCCTCCTTCCAGCCGTCGGCGATGGCGAACTGCTGGCCGGCCGCGCCGGCGTCGGCGATCTTCTTCCGGCCGTCGGCGAGAGCGGCGTCGAAGTCGGCGAGCAGCTTCTCCGCCTGCGCGCTGCGCCGGTCGCCGTGGCGATCATGGTGAGGTCGGTCGCGCATCCGGCCGAGGTTGTCCGCGGCGTCGCTGCCCTTGGTGACCAGCACCGGGAAGTACTTCTCCAACTGGCGTGACCAGCGCCGCGCCGCGCTCGGCCTCCATCACGACCAGGTCGGGCTGCAGCGCCACGATGGCGTCGACGCTCGGCTCGCCCCGGGTGCCGACGTCCTTGACGCGCGGGTCCAGCTTGGCGCGGCGGTGACCCAGGTGGCGTAACCCTTGGGGTCGGCCACCCCGACCGGCATCACGCCGAGGCTGACCAGCATCTCGACCTCGCCCCACTCCAGTCCGACGACCTTGGTGGCCGGGGCCTTCAAGGTGACCGCCTTGCCGCGGCTGTCGGTGACGGTGACCGGGCCGGTGGATCGGCGGCGCCGGAGGCTGGACGGGTGCGGCGGTCGGGCTCTCGGTGGTGCCGCAGGCCGGCGGCCAGCAGCGGCGCGTCGCGGCGGCGACCAGGAACGGTCGAGTGCGGGTTCGGCGAGGGCCTCGACTGGTCGTCCGCGTCGGTGTCAGGTGCAATGCAAGGGCTAGGCGGCACGGGTGCTTGGTTGTGCCGCCCGACGGGGCGGGTGGAGAGCAGGCCGGTGGCCGGGTCGGCGGTCACCTCGATGCGGATGCCATACGTCTCGGTGAGCGCCGCCTCGGTGAACACCTCGCGCGGGCGCTCCGGTGGCCGCGCACGCGACCGTAGTGCAGGAGGACGAGGTGGTCGGCGACGGCGGCGGCCTGGTTGAGGTCGTGCAGGACCACACCGACGGCGACGCCGTGCGGTCGTCGGCGAGGTCGCGCATCAGGTCGAGGATCTCCACCTGGTAGCGCAGGTCGAGGAACGTGGTCGGCTCGTCGAGCAGAAGCACCTGCGGTGTCCTGGGCCAGGCAGGTGGCCAGCCACACCCGTTGCAGTTCGCCGCCGGAGAGCTCGTCGACCGGCCCGCTCGGCCATGGGCGCGACGCCGGTGACCTCCATCGCCCAGCCGATCGCACGGGGACCGTCTCGGGTCATCGGCGCGCCAGCGCCCCCGGTACGGATGGCGGCCGTAGCCGACCACGTCCCGTACGCGGACCCCGCTCGGCGTCGGCCGGCTCTGCGCGAGCAGGGTGACCTGCCGGGCGAATTCCTTGCTGGACAAGTCGAACGCCGAAGTGCCGTCATCGAGGAGCAGGTCTCCCCGGTCCGGTCGGATGCAGCCGGGCGAGGCCGCGCAGCAGGTGGACTTGCCACTGCCGTTCGGGCCCGACCAATGCGGTGACCGTCACCTGGCCGCAACGCAATGCTGGCGCCGTGCACGACCGTGGTGCCGCGGTAGCCGAGGGCGAGGTCGGTGGCGCGCAGCCCCACGCCGGATTGTACTGTCGATCGCACGAAGTTAGGGTAGCCTACCCTGAATCTCTGTCAACCCTGACCCCCTGTCACCTGGGCCTGCGTCGACCCGAGGTTGTGTCCACAGTGGTCCGGACGCGCGGTCGTCGCCATCCGCAGGATGTTGCTGTCGCGTACGCCATATGACCAGCGAGTGTCCAAACGCTCGGTCAGGCGGCAAGATGTGCGTTGATTGTTGATGCGAAGTCATAGCCGTACGGGGAGTACTTCGCGCCGATACGCAGTGGAGGAGAGCGAAATGTCCGACTTTAAGCCGGGGCTCGAAGGTGTTGTCGCCTTCGAAACGGAAATCGCCGAACCAGATCGCGACGGCGGTTCGCTGCGGTATCGGGGTGTCGACATCGAAGACCTCATCGGACAGGTTTCGTTCAGCAATGTGTGGGCGTTACTGGTGGACGGCAAGTTTGGCCCCGGACTGCCGCCCGCCGAGCCATTCCCGGTGCCGGTGCACTCCGGTGACATCCGCGTCGATGTGCAGTCCGCGGTGGCCATGCTCGCACCGTACTGGGGCCTGGGCCAACTGCTGGACATCTCCGACGAGCAGGCCCGCGCCGACCTCGCCCGGGTGTCGGTGACCGCGCTGTCCTTCGTGGCCCAGTCGGCCCGTGGCCTCGGCCTGCCGGCCGTGCCACAGAAGGAGATTGACAAGTCACAGACCATTGTGGAGCGTTTCATGAAGCGCTGGCGCGGCGAACCGGACCCGCGCCACATCAAGGCGGTGGACGCCTATTTCATTTCCGCCGCGGAGCACGGCATGAACGCGTCCACCTTCACCGCCCGGGTGGTCGCCTCGACCGGCGCGGACGTCGCCGCGGCGATCTCGGCTGGCATCGGTGCGCTTTCCGGTCCGCTGCACGGCAGCGCGCCGACCCGGGTGCTGTACATGATCGAAGAAGTCGAGCGGGCCGGTGACCCCGACGCGTACGTCAGGGGTGTGCTGGACCGCAACGAGCGGCTGATGGGCTTCGGCCACCGGGTCTATCGGGCCGAGGACCCGCGCGCGGTCGTGTTGCGCCGTACCGCGAAGGAACTGGGCGCACCGCGCTACGAGCTGGCCGCCGCACTGGAAAAGGCCGCGCTGACCGAGTTGGGCAACCGCCGCCCGGACCGTGTGCTGGCGACCAATGTGGAGTTCTGGGCGGCGGTGCTGCTCGACTTCGCCGAGGTGCCCGCGCACATGTTCACCTCCCTGTTCAGCTGCGCGCGGGTGGCCGGCTGGTCAGCCCACATCCTGGAGCAGAAGAAGCTGGGCCGACTGGTCCGGCCGGCCGCCCGCTACACCGGTCCGGCGACCCGGCGGCCGGAGGAGGTACCAGGCTGGGACACCATCCCGCACAACGTCTGATCCTCACCGGTTCTGGGGATCCCAGTCGTACAGCCAGCCGGTGGCCCGCTCGTAGAAGTGCCGCAGGACGATCGGCATGATCACCCGCTGGGCGGCGCGGTAGATCGGGCCGCGGCCATGGGCGCCATGCTCTCCATGGTGGGGTACGCGGTGCTGACCGCCGGCCCCCACCGGCCCCCGGTCAGCGATGACGAGATGGTCGACACCCTCACCGCGATGTTGCTGCACGGCCTGGCCGGGGCTCCACAGTAGAGGGTTGCGGGGCTGTCGTATCGTGTGCGGTTATGCAGTCATCCGTGTTGGGCCCGGCCCGGCTCCGGCGTGTGGCGACCGTGGTCCTGCTCGTCGGCGTCAGCGTGGCGGCCGGGCCGGCCAGGGCGGCCTGGGCCGAGGGGGCCGAGTCCATTTCCCGTTACGACGTGACCATCAATGTGGCCGCGGACGCCACCATGCGGGTAACTGAAACCATCACGTATGACTTCGGTAACAACGAACGGCACGGCATCATGCGCGACATTCCGGTGCGCGTGCATGTCGACGACACCCATGACCGGGTCTACCCTATAGATGCGGTATCGGCCACAATGGACGGTTCGGCCGTTCCGTTCGAGCAGGGCTCCGACGGCGGCGACGAGCTGTTGCGGGTCGGTGATCCGGACAAGACCATCCGCGGCGAGCACACGTTTGTGCTCGCCTACACCGTACGCGGGGCCCTCAACGGCTTCGCCGACCACGACGAGCTGTACTGGGATGTGGTGGGTGACGGTTGGGCGGTGCCGATTGCCAGCGCCACCGCGACGGTGACCGGCCCGGCCGGCATCATCCGGATCGACTGTTTCGCCGGCCCATCCGGTGGCCCGTCGAGTTGCGACGGCCGGTCCGTCGACGGTGTCACGGCCGGCTTCGGACCGCAGCGGCTGGCCAGCCATACCGGCCTGACCGTGGTGGTTGCCTTCCCGTCCGGAAGCGTGGGTGACACCGCGCCATTGCTCGCGCCACGACGCGATGCGGCGGCGGCGTTTCGGGCCACCCCGCTCACGGTTGGCCTCGGCGGCGCCCTGGCCCTGCTGGGGGTGGCCGCGGTGCTTCTGCTCGCCTGGTTGGTGGGTCGCGACCGGCGGTACGTAGGACTGTTGCCCGGCCTGTCGCCCGGCTTCGGCGAGTCCGCTGTGGAGCGACGCCGCCCGCTGTTCGGCACCCCGCCGGTGTCGGTCGAGTTCGGACCACCCGAGAAGATTCGGCCTGGCCAGGTCGGCACGATGATCGACGAGCGGGCTGACCCGCGGGACGTGACCGCCTCGATCGTCGACCTCGCCGTGCGCCGGCACCTCTACATCAAGGAGGTCGACGAGGAGGGTGTGCGCGACTGGGACCTGGTCAAGTTGACCGACGGCGATCCGGATTTCCTGCCGTACGAGAAGACCCTGTTCGAGGCATTGTTCGCCGACCGCGACCGGGTGCGCCTGTCGGAACTGCGGGGCACCGTCGCCGGGCCGGTACGTCAGGCCCGCCAGGAGCTCTACCAGGACATGGTGGACCGGGGCTGGTACCGGCGCAGCCCGGCGGACACCCGTCGGCGGGGATATCTGCTGGCCGGGTTCGGTGTGCTCGCGGCGGCGGTGGCCACCGTGGTGCTCGCGCTGGTGCACCTCGGGCTCATCGGTATCGGTCTGATCGTGGCGGCCCTGGCGCTGGTGGCGGTCGCCGGCCTGTTACCCGCCCGTACCGGTCGGGGCAGCGCGGTGTTGGCCCGGATTCAGGGATTTCGGCTGTATGTGGCCACCGCCGAGGCCAAGCAACTGGAGTTCCAGGAACGGGCGCAGATCTTCTCCACCTTCCTGCCGTACGCCATCGTGTTCGGTCTGGTCGATCGCTGGGCCGCCACCTTCGCCGATCAGGGACTGTTCGAGCAGGAAGAAGGCGTGTACTGGTACGGCGGTCCCGGGCCGTTCACCTACGCCTGGTTCCACGGCTCCTTCGGCGGCTTCACCACGGGAACGGCGATG
This sequence comes from uncultured Actinomycetota bacterium, assembly GCA_963742855.1. Taxonomy (GTDB): domain Bacteria; phylum Actinomycetota; class Actinomycetes; order Mycobacteriales; family Micromonosporaceae; genus CAVUNP01. The sequence continues at coordinate 201,795 of CAVUNP010000010.1, forward strand.
GTGGGCACTGCGGTGGCGGCGGCGAGCGGGTCGTCGGCGGGCACGTCCGGCTTCTCCGGTGGCTTCGCGGGGGGTGGCGCCGGAGGCGGCGGCGGCGGAAGCTGGTAACCGTGGTGCCGGCGGGCTCAGCTGCCGCGGCCCGCCCGGTATCGTCGCTGCGTGACCGAACGAGAGGCGACCCGGGCAACGTCGTCGGCCCGTCAACGCGTGGTTGAGACCGTGGTGGCGGCCTTCGCGCGAGACCCGGCATTCCGGTTCTTCTTCGACGGTGACGCCGAGCAGTCCGCGGCGTTCGCCGGGTGTCTCTTCGACCAGCGCGTCGCCCGCGACGGGGTGTGGATTGTGGACGGCGGCGCCTCGGTGGCCATGTGGGAACTGCCGGCGCCGGTGTGTACAACCGGTGATATGCCATTGCCATCGGACACCCTGGACAGATTGGCCGAATACCACGCAGTCGTACATAAGCTGGCTGCCCCGCACGCCACATGCGTACCTCGGTGTTTTGGCGACGCATCCCGATTTCTGGGGACGCAGGTGGGGTCGTATGGTCATGGCGGCCGGCCTGCGCGAGGCGGAGGCGGCCGGCCTACCCGCCTATCTCGAAACCACCACGGAACACAACATGCAGATGTACCGGCGGGCCGGCTGGCAGGTCACCGGATCCGTCACTGTGGCGAGCGTTCCGGTATGGGTGATGAGGGCACAGTCACAACGTGGTGAGGAGCCTTCTCTGTGACGGATCGGCCGAAACTAAGGAACGTACACTTTCGCGCGGTGTGCCGGGCAACCGGTTCGGCGCGGCTTGTACCGACATGGAAGCTTTAACCGTGACCGAGCCCCGACCGCAGGCACCCACCCTTCCCGAGCGCGCCGGCGAGGCCGCCGTGGCCGAGCCGACGGCGGTGCGGGCGGCGGAGTCGCATCAGCACCAGGCGGGCCGATCGAACAGGGCGGGCCAGTTATTAGCCCTGGTGTCGGTGGTGCCCGCGTTGCTCGTCACGGCGTGGTCGCTCGCGGCCTTCCCGCTGGCGGCGATCGGAGCGTTCCGGGCGTACTTCGTCGTACCGCTCGCCCTGGTCTTCGCCGCCGTGCTACTGCAGTACGGCGTGGGCTTGCTGCGACGTCCCACCGCCCGCCTGGTCGCGCCGTGGTGGGCCACAGCGGCCACCGTCGCGATCGCGGTCGCGTTCGCCGGATTCGCCGCAGCCACCCACAGCCAGCAGGCCGTGCTGCGCCGCGACGCCGGGTCGTACGCGCAGATCGGCCTGTGGCTCAGCCAGCATGGCGGCCTGACCGCGCCGATCCCGTCCGGCGCGTTCGGGTCCGCCTCGACCGAACTGGCCTTCGCGAGCCCTGCCTTCTACACCCAGGGCGACGTGCTCGTGCCACAGTTCATGACCGGCTGGCCGAGCATGCTGGCCGCGGCCAACTGGGTGGCGGGCTGGCAGGGCATGTTCATCCTGCCGGCGCTGGTCGGTGGGGCGATGGTGCTCGCCATCGGTGGGCTGGCCGCCCGGCTGATCGGAGCCCGTTGGGCGCCATTGGCGGCGTTGCTGGTGGCACTGGCGTGGCCAGTGATGCGGGTGTCGCAGACCACCTACTCCGAGCCGCTGGCCGCGGTGATCCTGGGCGGCGCCATCTGCCTGTTCCTGGACGCGTTCCGGCTGGTCCGCGAGGACGGGGTGGTCTCCGATGATGCCCATCGCAGGATTGTGGCCGCCGGGTTCGTCGTCGGGCTGGTGCTCAGCGCGGGCGAACTGGTGCGCCTCGACATGGGCGTCGATGTCGGCCTGCTGGTGCCGGTCATCGGCTGGTGGTTTCTGACCAGACGGCCGGGTGCTCGGGCCTTCGTCACCGGCGCGATCATCGGCGGCACGCTAGGCCTGATCGACTGCCTGTTCGTGACCCTGCCGTATGTGCGGGCCAACTGGGAATCTGTATCGCTCATGGTCACTGGGATCGCGGTGGCGATCGCCGGTACGACGCTGGTAGTGGCGCGGCTGCGGGTATGGGGCCGCTCCCCGCTCGACCTGCGGTGGTGGCCGCGACTGGCGCCGGCCGGTGCGGCCTGCGTGCTCCTGCTCGCGGCCGGGTTCCTGGCACGCCCGTACCTGCTGGAGGACCACTCCACCACCAACCTCGGTGTCATCGCATACACCGCCGAGATGCAGGGGTGGCTGGGCCTGCCGATCGACGGCACCCGCGGCTACACCGAGCACACCCTGTCGTGGGTGTCCTGGTATCTGGGCTGGCCATTGCTCGCGGCGGCCCTGGTCGGGGCGACCGCGCTGGTCTTTCGGGTCCTGCGGTCCAAGGACGCGGCGTGGATTGCGGTGCTGCTGGTGTACGGAGTGTCGGCGGTGCTGACCTTGTGGCGACCGGGCATCACGCCGGACCACCCGTGGGCCGACCGGCGCCTGGTGGTCGAGGTGATCCCGGCGATGGTGCTGCTCGCGACGTGGACCGTGGCCGCGGCGACCCGGCTGGTGCGCTCTGCCCGATGGCCGGTGCTCGCCCGGGCCGGCGGGCCGATGTCAACAACCGTGATCCCAGCGACCGTGATCGCCGCGCTGGTGGCGGCGTTCGTACTGCCGATGATCGATGTAACCGCGCGGATGGGTCCGAAGCGGACCGAGATCGGCGAGGTGGCGGCAGCGCAGACCGTATGCCAGTCGTTGCGACCGGATGACTCGGTGGTGCTGCTCGACCCGCTCTGGGTGCCGACCATCCGCACGCAGTGCGGCCTGCCGGTGGCCAGCTCACGGACTTCACCCCGGCCGGGATCGACCGGGTACACCGCGAGCATCCGGGCGGTCGGACGTACGCCGGTGTTCGGCACCGGTCGATCCGACCTGTTGCCGATCATGCCGGCGGATCCGGTCGAGGTCGTCGCTCTGCATACCCAGCAGGACCAGCACCAGCTTGTGCAGCGGCCGCAGTCGACCGACCCCCTCCTGATCGAGTTCTGGCTCAGCCGGCGCTGATCCGCCCGCTGCCGCACTGTGCTGTCGGAGCGTGCTGTCGGAGCGCGCCGTGTTCGGAGAGCGCGTCCGCAGACGTCCTCGGAGAGCGCTTTCTGACGATCAAGCAGTCATCCGTTTCGGAATTTATGTCCTTATTGGCAAGGGTCCCGGCTCAGCGGAAAGTTTCTTGGCCGGCTAATGGTGTCTCCGGAACAAATACCCTGGCCAGGGTACATCGATGCTGCTTTGTGTGATGGACATCGATCTTGCGTTATGTAAACGTAACCTGTCGGTCATCTTGACAGACGTCACTGCCGAGATGAGTCTCAGCTCAGAGAGCGCTCCCTGGCCAGTTCCGACCATCTCGCGAATCCCGCAGGAGATGTCATGAATCCCGTTCCCCGTCCCTTCGCGGTTCGCCGCAGACCCCTGTTCCTCCTCGGTGCGGCCCTGGCCGCCCATGCTGCTGCTCGCCGGTTACGCGGTGACCAGTGCCAACGCGGCGACCACGGCTGTCGCAGAACAAGCCGGTCACCGTGTCCTCCACGGAGAACGCCGGCACGCCGGGTTCGGCGGCCGTGGACGGCAACACCGGCACCCGATGGTCCAGTGCCGCTGCCGATCCACAGTGGCTCCAGGTTGACCTGGGCGCGTCGGCCAGCATCAGTCAGGTCGTGCTCAACTGGGAGACCGCCTACGCCCGGGCGTTCCAGATCCAGGTGTCGACCGACGCGACGAACTGGACCTCCACCGA
>CAVUNP010000011.1:0-55195 GCA_963742855.1 uncultured Actinomycetota bacterium
ATCCCCGGCGATGTAGGCACCCTTGCGGGCCAGGGTCGCGAACTCGTCGACTCGACCACGCACCTCCTCCGGATCGACCGCGGGCCCGGGCGCGGCGGGTATGGGCCGCCTTCCGGTGGTGCTTGCGGCGATCTCGGTTTCAATTCGTTGGCGAACAGCCACGCCGCCGCGCCAGTACAGGGTCCACAGCAGCTTGCGCACTGCGGCGTCATCGAGCGGCGCCAGCCGCGCCTGGAACTGATCGCGGCTGAGGCGTTCGGCGCTCACGGCGCACCTGACACAGGCAGCATGGACTCGCATCGTAGATTCGCCGATGCCTCGGCTGTGGGATTTCGGCGTGTCTGCGGAGTGTGTCGACGGGCCCGGTTGCCGCGGTGGCTCGTCGGGCCAAGCCCAGCCCATGGCGGGCGGGCGTTCGTCGAACTACCGAAGCCGCTCCGCGAGGGTTTCCCGCAGATCGAGGGGCAGGCCGTCGATCTCAAGCAGTTCGGGCAGTAGGTCCGGTTCAGTCATGTACGCCCGAAACGCTTGCGCGATCGTCACCCCGTGGGCCGGACGGTCCTCCACGGTCACCGGATCGCCGGCCCATATCTCGCCCGGCTCCAGCACGCGCAAATACGTCCCCGGGCGATTCGCCCGAGCGAAGGTCTTCACCCAGCGCGGCTCGGCCATCTTGCGCTGGAACGTGACGCACGGCACTCGGCCGAATGTCGGCTGGAGCACCAACCGCGGGCCGATGCGCCATCGTTCGCCGATGACCGCGCCGTTGACGTCGACCCCCTCGGTCGTCAGGTTCTCGCCAAAGAGCCCGTTGGCCAGCCGGCGGCTCAGCCGCGCCTGCCACCACTCGTAGTCCTCCCGCGCGTACGCGTACACGGCCTGGTCGTCGCCGCCGTGGTTGCCGATGTCGAAGATCTGGTCACCGACCAGCCCGGTATGCAGCCCGGTCGTCTTGGGCCCGGGCGCGCGCACAGTGACCAGATGCTCAACCGGCCGCTTGTTGATGCCCGTGAGACCAACGCCGGTGGCCGGGTTCGGCTCGGGCACCGCCAGGTTTACCGAAACAATCCTGCTCACGCCTGGCAACCTAATCGCTCTGGCTACCCTACGCCGCCCAATTTCGCGCCGTCTGGCAGAGCGGCGGCTGTGGCCCGTCCCAAGAGGACGGTCGGGACGGGCCGTAGCGTGTATGCGCCTATTGAGGAGCCGATCGTCAGATGGTGAATTCACCGTCGACGTTGACAGTCGCTCCGGTGATGTACTTTGCGTCCGGACTGGCGAGGAACGCCACCGTGGCAGCCACATCGGCCGGCGTGGCGAAACAGCCGAGCGCGGTGAGCCCACTCATCGTCTCGGCGTTCGGGCCGTCGGCTGGGTTGAGTTCGGTATCGGTGGGACCAGGATTTATCAAATTCACTGTGATTGCCTTTGGGCCCAACTCCCGTCCAAGAGACTTGGTCAGGCCGATGAGGGCGGTCTTGCTCATGGCGGAGTTCGGACGCCGCGTTCGTCGCGCGCCACCCCCGAAGCGCCGGACGGCCAACGAGTCACCGATCTCCACCGCGACCAGATCGCGCTGCGCTACAAAGCGTGCGTTGGACAGCGATTTGAGATCACCGGGTGACCGTACTGCGCACGGTCAGGTCAGGTGTGGCGTCCCATCTCAGCCAGGATGCCGGTGCCCTGACCCACCTCGATGAGGTAGCCGTCAGGATCGCGCAGGTAGCACCGGATCTCCACACCGTGGTCTTTCGGTTCCGTGACGAACTCGCCGCCACGGGAGCGCCATGTTTCGTACACCGAGTGCACATCGGTCACCCGGATGTTCATCGCGCTGCTCAGCGTGCGCGAGTCCGGCGGCGCCTGCGCCTGGACATCCGGCTTGTCGTCGGTGGGACCACCCTCGCTGTTGACCACGATGTAGCTGTTGTGGAACCGGAGGATGGCAGGGTTTCGTTCGCGTACGACGGTGGCGCCCAGTACCCGCTGGTAGAACTCCCGGGAGCGGTCGACGTCCCGCACGATGAGCAGGTGTGTCAGCACCGCCCCTTTCTCCGGCTCAAAGTAGTCCGGCGCTTCGCCGCCCATCGCTCCCCCTCACCAAAGCCGATCCTCGGAACCTACTGTCCAGAAGCGCGCCTTGGCACCAGGTGGGGCCGGCTCACTCCATCAGGCGATTCCGCATACCGTTCGGTGACAAATCCAGGAGTTCTGCGCCGCGGCTCGCGCCGAGGCGGTCGTTCAAGACTGGATCTTGGCGGGTTGACCTGAGCGCCGCACCGCGGGGATCGTGCGGGGCAAGATGGACATCTACACGCAGGGGTATCTTCCGGCCTTCTCGGAGTGGGTGGACGAGTACGAGATCCAGCCGGCGCCGGCGCCGCGGTTGGGTGTTGAAAGCCTGAGCGGCACAGCCTACAAGGACTTTGTCATCATCAACGGGGACGGGGCAAGGACGAACGTCTATACCGGACTGCGAGGTCTGATCTTGGACTTTGGTGTACCTGGTGCCGCCCTCGTCGTGCTCCTGTTTGGAGTCGGAACGGGCCTGGCCTACCGCCGTACGGTGGCGGGCTCCCTCACCGCCGCCGTGGTACTGGGCTGTGCCTACGCCAGCATTCTGTTCTCACCGGTCACGTCGCTCATCTCGTTCACGAACGTGACTGTCGCTATGGTCATCGCCGGCGTGACGCTGCGCCGGGCCGCCCGTCCGGTGCACCGACTGCCGGTGTCGTCACCCGAACAGGGGCACCCGCTGGTTTCGCCACGAGTCGGCTTCGCCCCGGGCGAATGATCTCCCATGCAGCGTGTTCAATCTCCAGTCGGGGTGTGGCTGGCGATACGCCACGAGGTGGTCCGGGCGTTGTCTCCGGCTCAGCTGACTGGCGGGTCCTTCAGTTCGGCCAGCAGGTCCCGGCGCCAGGCGCCGAACCGTTCTGAGATGCCCGCGAGGTGCGCCGGCTCGATGCCGTACTCGGTGAAGTCGTGCTCATCCATGTACTCGAGCTGGCCGAGGGCCTCGGCGAAGACGTTGCGGTCGAAGCCGATGTCGGCGCGCTCGGCCAGGCGCAGGAGCGCGGCGGTGTCGTACCGTCCAGATCGGAGGGCCGCGTCGATGTCGATGAAGTCGCGGGCGAGGGCCCGCGAGTAGAGGGCGTTCATCTTGTTGGCGACCGCGTCGTCGGGGTGCAGTACCGGTCCGAGCGTCATGAGGATGGGCTCATTGCGTCGCATATTCACGGCGAGCTCCACTTTGGATACACCTCGTGCCGTCGGAGACCGTGAGCCGGACGAAGGTGTCGTGGCGGCGCTCGCTCTCGACTGTGTAGCCGGCGGCGGTGTAGGCGTCGATGACGGCGGTGACCGCTGCCATGAACTCGTCGCGTCGCTCCCAGGCGGTGAACAGGTCGACGTCCTCGGTGGGCCGCTGGAGCATGCCGGCCGCCTGCACCGCGTACCCGCCGGCGAGCGCGAAGCCGTACTGGTGGGCGGCCTCAAGCCCGATTCGGGCAAGCCGCTCGTGGAAGGGGTCCATCACACCGCCATCGCCATCGCCGCGCGGCGGGCGCCGAGTTCGGGGAACCGGTTCTCCCACAGGTCCCGCAGCGGAATCGGCAGCCAGATCCGGGGCCAAAGTTCGACGAGCTTGCGCTGGTCGATCCAGTCGCGTAGGTCCTGCACCTTGGCGGCCTCGTTGAGGACTGCCTTGTACATGGAGGCGAGCCGATTTGGGCGGTCGAGGTCGTAGTCGGCGCGACCGGACCAGTCGAGGTGATGAGGGAGGGTCACGGTGCCGGTTGTCGGACCGGCGAGTTCCTCAAGGCGGTCGGCGACGACGTACGGTTTGCGATCGCTGTACGCGGTCGGCGCCGGAGCCGGCGTGGGCTCAACCACGGCGGCCGGTGTGGGGAGATGCGCCGCGACCCGGGTGTTCTTCCGCCGGCCCGCGTTGGTAGCTACCCGGACGTCCGGGTTGAGGGCGTGTCGAATGGTCTCGCGGCTGTACCCGGTGATCCGCTGGAGATCGACGGGTCGCCAGCCGTCCGCGTGGAAGGCGCGAAGCTGTTCGTCTCGTCGAGCCAAGAGCTGACGCTTGGCTTCCTCGTACTCGGTCAAGACAGAACGAAGTGAGTCTTCGCTGAACGGCACCGGGAGAGCCTAGCATGCTTGGCCAAGCAGGCTAGGCCCGCTCGACCGGCCAATTCGATCCCGAATGGACGTCTGAGCCCACTTCCGCCGACGACTGGATTGACAGGAGTTCGACCACCAGTCTGGGCCGCGTCACGAGGCGCGGCCGGTTGTTCTGGCCGGTGCGGGCTGGTCAGGGGTGGGAATCGTCGCGTTGGTTGAGGCGGAGGGCCTCCTCGAGTTGGTCTTCCAGGACGATGATGCGGCAGGCGGCGTCCAGGGCGGTGCCTTCGTCGACCAGTTTCGCGGGCCCGGGCGGCCAACCGGAGCTGGTAGCGGGAGTAGCGGCGGTGTCCGCCGCCGGAGCGATGGGGCTCGATCAATTTCGCCTCGTCCAAGCTGCGCAGGAAATCCGGCGTGGTACCGATGATCTCCGCGGCGCGCCCCATGGTGTAAGCGGGGTAGTCCTCATCGCCGAACATGTCATCAGGGCTTTGGCCCATTGTCACCTCCATGTCGAGGGCCCCGGCGCTTGTGCGCCGGGGCCCAGGGTTACGGGTTAACACCATCTACCGACAGATGCGTCGGCTTGTCTTATCCGCACCGGCCGCCAGAAACGGCCTCAGGGTGCGGGGATCGCGTAAGCGTGACCGGAGACCACCTTTCATTCGATGGAAACTGCGGTGTCCGCCCGACCTGATTGACATGGTCGATCGCGGGCGATCCAACGGTGTTGCGGCCCTCCCTTTCCTCTACTTCGCGGTCACTTGCATCTTCACTCAGTCGTCCGTCCTTGCCGGAACCCCTGACAACCGCCTGGGCTCCGCGCACGTGCGACGGAACTGTCCATTCCAAGCAGAGCCCTGAAACGTACATCGGCCCCACCTGCGACCCCTCGGGGCGTTCTCGCATCCGAGGGCATGCGTGGTGCGTGCTCACAGGACGAGCACATCGTCAACGTTTCTTGCGATCTTCGTTCTTGACAACAGGAACGTTAGTCGATCGCGGCGAGCATGTCTACTCCAGTCGGCAGAGATTTTCTGACGTGTCACCCGCACGGTCTTCCCGGGCACCGTGTTGCCCGCTCGATGTGTGGAGCACGCCGCCTCTTGAGCATGTGGTGCTTGCCGATGATCACGCAGGCTGTAGGCAGCTCAGGCTAAGCGCTTCGGCGAGGGTTGTGGGCTGGACGATCGTCGGCGGTAGGGTGTCGGTCTGCCATCCAGGCCCGGCCGCGGCGATGATCAAGGGGCGGGGCCGGATTTTCAGCAGGTGTGTGAGTTGCTCGATGTCGCTGGTTTCGGTGGTCTGCGACCAGATGACGACTACTGTCGGACCCGTCCGGCGCGTGGCCGCGCGCAGGGCTTGGGTGGGCACTCTCGCGCCGAGGTGGCGGCAGCCCTGCCCGGCCTCGGCGAGCTGCTGCGGCGAGTGCGTCGAGGGGCAGGCTGTGCTGTTCTTCGTTGGCGCAGGCGAGAAGAGTTCGGTTGGGCGTTCCTTGTGGTGGCCGGGGGACAGCGGCGAGGGCTTCGGAGATCGATCGGCTTAAGAGGTGTTCGACATCGACGAGGTCTGGGCGACCTCGTTGGCGGTGTTCTAGCCCACGAAGCACCGGGCAGATGAGACGTTCCCAGGTGGGTACAACGCCGTGCTGGCGCAGGGACGCTTCGATGATGTCGATCATGGTGGGGGCGTCGAGACGCATCGCGGCTCGCCCCAACCCGCGGGCTGCGGGGTTGGCTCGGCCGACTCCTATGTGTCCGCCGCCGCTGCGGGTTGTCGTGGTTGGGGATGTCGTCTGCGTTCCGAGGACGGTGCGTGCCGCCTGCGCGGCGGGGACACCTTGGCTGGTCAGTCGGTGTACGGCCTCCAGTTGGGTCATGTCGTGTTCGCTGTAGCGGCGGTGGTGGCCGGGGCGGAAGTTCTGAGGGCCCAGTCCGTAGCGTTGGTGCCAGGTCCGAAGGGTGGTGACGGCAATGCCGAGGCGTCGCGCGGCATCGCCGGCGGTGAGTCCTGGTTGCGGCACGTGACCTCCAGGGCGGAACTGGTTGGGGCCTCAGGGCGGAGTCCGGTGACTCGGGCCGCGGCGAGTTTTCCGGAGATCAGGACCATGGGTACGCCGACCCCTGGCTGGGTGCCCGAGCCTACGAAGACGATGTTCGCCAGTCCCGGGTGGAGATTACCCGGCCGGAATGGTCCGGTTTGCAGCACCGTGTGGGCGGCGGCGAATCGCCGAGACCGCTGCGCCACGCCAAGCACGCCGCCACGGTCGCCCGAAATGAAAGTCATGGTGCGCGATGCGCTGGTATGCCTGCTTTGGTCCGATATGGACGACAATGCACGATGGGGAGTAGCGCTTCGGTGGCCGTGTGCCGACAGTAGCCTACACTCAGATTGCGTCGATTCTTGCGTCGGTTGGATCTGAATGGAGTCGGATGTGGACGGACGTTTGTCCGCTTCGTACACGTACTGCCGTGGGCTCCATCGCCGCCACGGCCGCACCTACTTCCTTGCAACGAGGCTTCTGCCAGCGTGGAAACGACCTCACGTACATGCCCTTTACGGCTTCGCCCGCTATGCGGATGAGATCGTCGACCGTACCGACGACCTGCCAGTGGCAGAACGCGCCCGGGCTCTGCGGGACTGGTCCGATGCCTTCCTCGCCGGTCTGACCGGCGGTGACAGCGACGACCCGGTCCTGCCCGCGGTGCTGCACACGATTGCTGCGTTCGATCTGGACCGCGATGACTTTGCCTCCTTCCTCAAGAGCATGGCGATGGATCTCGACGTGACGCGATACCGGACCTACGACGAGTTGTTGGGTTACATGGAAGGCTCGGCCGCGGTGATCGGGACGATGATGTTGCCCATCCTGGAGCCGGCCGATCCGGTGGCGGCGCGTGAGCCGGCCCGGCAACTTGGGCTGGCGTTTCAGATCACGAACTTCATCCGCGACGTCGCCGAAGACCTTGCCCGCGGACGGGTCTATCTACCACAGCTGGACATGGAGCAGTTTGGCGTTACCGACGCTGATCTCCTTGACGCTGCCCACCATCGCCGCGCTGAGGAGGCGGTGCGGGCATTGATCCGGTTCGAAGTCGAGCGGGCGCAGGAGCACTACGCGGCCGCCGCACCGGGAGTCACCATGCTTTCCGGTACGTCCCAGCAATGCATCCGGGCCGCGTACCACCTCTACGGCGGCATCCTCACCGAGATCGCCCGCGCTCAGTTTGATCCGTTTGTTCGACGTGCGGTCGTCTCGAAGCGGCGCCGGCTCGGGATCGTGTGCCGCAGCCTGGCGACTCCCGCCAGCGCCCCTCTCAGCCTGCCGAGGCGGACCGAATGATTGTCCGACAAGGCCGGGAAGAACGGTCAGGCGTTGTTCACCTACGCCGACGGTCGACGCGTACTGCCCGAGTATCTGAGTCAGCGTTTCCGGCCGAACCCGCGAATCAAGAGATGTCACACCGTTCCGGGACATGGGCCTCTCCCAACGTTCTCCCTGGTAATGTCTTGCAGCGATTGGGGTTGATTGTCAATCGACTTCTGATCACCACAACGTAGGCGATTGGGCAGGCGCGGCGCCCGAAGGTACGGGTCGCGGGCCGTCACCGTTTGGCGACGGGTGTGCGGCGCTGTGGACCTGCTCTCTGATGTCGACGTTGGCGAGGTCGGCGGCGGCGGTACCCGCTGCCCAACCGTGCGCGTTGTTGATCGAGTACGACCTGAAGGTGACGTCGCCCATCAGGCTGTCGAACTTCGCGTCGACGGCCTCGGTTTTCGCCCTCATGACGGGGACCAGTGCGACGCCGCGATCCTTGGCGGCCGTACGGTAGATTTCGTCCGCGGCGGCCTGCAATCGTTCACCGATTCGCGAGGCATACGCGTAGAGGAAAGACTGCCGGAACGATCGGCTGCGCGAGCGGCGGTCGCTGCCGTCGTGTGAGCCGGTCCGCATCATCGCAGCGGTTCCCTGGACGAGCAACGAGGTGAACAGCAGCTCGACGGCCGCCACATCTGCGGCGAGGCCGATCACCGTACTGAAACCGAGGTGCTTCGAGTAGACGGGCCGGCAGGAGTTGGCCTTCGCGACGTTGTCGAGCAGGGCCGCTTTCGCCTCGTCATAGGGGTTGTCGATGGGTATGCGGATGCCGACCGGCTCGTCGCGACTCTCCTTTGTGGAGGCCAGTAGGGCGTAGTCGATGCTGTGTCGCGTCATCAGTTCCTGGGCCTTGGCCGTCAGCGAGCTGGCCTCCTCCTCGTACTCTGTCGACTCGGCTTTCGCCAGCAACGCGCGCACCTTGTGGAGCATGGTCGAGTCCGGCGAGTTCGTGGCCCGGAGTTCGGGTCCCAGTGATCCACGGCGGGCGTCTCCGGGGGCCGGGCCCAGCAGCGGGATCCTCGGGATCCTGCGCAGGAGGTCCATGGTCTCCAGCGCTGACCGGATTGCCTCGACGCGGTCGATTCGTTCGCGTTCGGCGAATCGGTCGAGGTAGCTGGCCTCGGACGGCCACCACACCCGAGCGTCCAATGCGGACAGCTGTTCGTCCCAGGCCTCGCTCACGGTCCCGGTGGCATAGCGGGCGCGTTCAGCCGCGATGAGGTCGCGGATCATCCGTCCCGGTCGGGCTTTGAGATCCCGCTCGACGAGTCGTGCCAGGTCGCGGGGTTGCCAGCCACCTGCCCAGGCGGCCTCGAGGTGCTGGTCGAGTAACCTGCGCAGAACGCGCTCGGCGATGGCGGGCCAGTCCGCGGGCTCGTCCACTGCGAGGACGGCGAGGCAGTCATCCAACTCGTCCTGGCTCTTGAGCCGCAGCGCGTCGATCGCGCTCCAGATCGCCCCGGCCGCGAGGTCCTCTGGACTGGGAGGATCTTGCCGCGCGAATTCTCTGTGGTAGGTCCCGCACTCTTCGCAGTAAAAGCTGCGGCTCGATGAGAACCGCCTCGCCTCGCGACGGCCGCGTGCCTTCTTCTTCGCCTTGTTCCGCTCACGGCTGTTCGTACCCATAGCGATCACCACCTTCGACGATGGGCACATCGTGCCACGAAGGTTCGGCAGGAGGCGGTCGGCACATCGACGATTCGCGCGTGTGATGTCGGTCGCCCAGCGGGTAGCCGTACGCGCGTGAGGGGTCAGAACCCCGTGTGGACGTAGCCGGCCCAATGGCTGGCACGGCGGTTCCGCGACCGTCGATCACACGTGGATCACCCTCGTGTGTGCGGGATCAGTCGACGACGTGGCCGCGGGTGAGGGAGGCGAGGCGTTGGTTGAGCCGGTCGCGGTCGAACGGGGTGGTGCCCGGCTCCTCGCCGTCGGGATCCCAGTCCTCGACTGGTGCGTCGCCGCGTCCCGTCACGCAGACCGGGTCCGTCGGTGTTGTCTCGGGTTGATCGATCCTTTCGAGAGTGATGGTGTGATTCCAGCTGTCGCCGAAGTCATACAGGTAGCCGATCCTGGCCCCGATCCTTGGCAGTACCCGGGACAGGCGGACCGCATCTTCGTCGTCGCAGTCGTCGAGGTCGTGGTACGGGTCGGCGTAGCGTCCGAAGTCGGTGCTGAACATGTGCAGGTGGTCGTTGTCCCAGTCGAGCACTACCTGGATGACGCCGTGCAGGTCGCCGAGGGACGCGTTGGCAGGGATTAACACCCGCCGCCACACCGGCGGCCGCGTGCGGTCGAGTGCGATCTTGAGTTGGAACAGCGTCGGGCGTAGCTCCGCGGACATCGCGTCGGCGTTGGTGGGCCTGAGCTGTTGCCAGGCCCAGCGGCCCAATGGTGTCAGGGTCGGCCGGATGGTGTCGTCGACCGCGCCGAAGGCGGCGAGCACCTGCAGTGCTGCGTCGAGGGGCATCAGGCCGCGCCGGAATGCCTGGTAGACCGCGGTGATGTCGCCGGGCTGGGAGTGGTCGAGGAGGGCGTGCATGGTTTGTTCGAGCTGGTCAGGCGGTGTGGGCGGGTCGGTGGACAGAGCCGTGAGTATGGTCTGGCAGGCGAGCCTGGCGCCGCGCTGTGCCAGGTCGTGTGACTCCTCGCGGAGCACCGCGGTGAGTCCGGCCGACCAGATCTCCAACAGATCGCCGCCGGAAACTTGGGTCCCGATCGCGATGTCTGTGTCCGTGCGTATCCACCCTGCGGCGTGGGCGACGAGCCACGGATGGTGTATCTCGGGTACGTCGGCGGCGCTACGAATACGCGGCGCTATTTCGACGCCGATCACGGTCGCGGCCGCCGCGACGTCCGCCCGCCGCAGGACGCCCTTCGCTGTGACCGGCTGTCCTTCACCAACCCACGCCGCCAGCGCCCGAGCGCGTGACACCACCACGCACTGCAGCGCGAGCCGCGACACCTCCATATTCATCCGCTGGATCGTAGCGATGCGCGGCATAAGGTCGAGGCCGACATGCGCCACCGTCTGGTTCAGCGGGGGCCGGCGCATCTGCGGCTGGTGAAGCCCCTTGCGCGGCTGTGCGGAGGCTCGGCCGCGCTTGAGTTAGACTGCCTGCCGTGTACGGGTTTCTGGCCGGTGGCCGAGGTGCGGCAGCGTGACCGCGGCGGGGGACCGGTTCGCCGGTCTGTTGAGTGATGTTGGCTCGGCCGGTGCGTCCAGTGCGCGACGGACGGCCCGGCCGGATGACCTGCGGCTGGAGGTCCGCGAGGTTGGGCCTATCTCGTTCCCGGTGCCCGTGCGGCAGGCCAAACAGCTGTGCCTGGTAGGTCGGCCGGCGCGGTTCGGCCAGGGTGAGCAGACACTGCTGGACCGTGGCGTGCGAGATACGTGGGAGATCCCGAAGAGCCGCATAAAGATCGATAAGAGGCGGTGGGACCAGACGCTGCGTCCGGTCCTGGACGGCTTGCGTGCAGACCTTGGTCTGCCGTCGGGGTGCGTGCTCACCGCTGAGTTCCACGCGATGCTGGTGTATGGCCCGGGTCAGTTCTTCGCGCCGCATCAGGACTCGGAGAAGGCCGACGCGATGATCGGCACCCTGGTCGTGACCCTGCCGTCGGACTCGCAGGGCGGCGCGCTGGTGGTCGAGCATGCCGGCACGAGCGTCACGTACCGGTCGTCGAAGACCTCGCTGTCGTTCGTCGCGTTCTACGCGGACTGCCGGCACCAGGTCCAACCGGTCACGTCGGGCTACCGGCTGGTGTTGACCTACAACCTCCTTGTCATCGGGGAGCCCGCCAACGCCTCCCCGGTCGACCCAGCTGTGGCGCAGCGGCTGGCGGGCTGCCTGGACGAGCACTTCTCGACGCGTGTGCCCGCCGGGTATGGTGGCGGCGACCACGATCCGCCCACCCGTCTGGTCTATCTGCTCGATCATGAGTACACCGAGCGGGGCTTGAGCTGGGCGCGTCTGAAGGGGACCGATGCCGACCGGGCGGCGGCCGTGCGAGCCGCCGCCGAGGCTGCCGATTGCGAGGCGGTGCTGGCTCTCGCCGAGGTGCACGAGACGTGGAGCGCCGACGACGAGCCGGAGCCTTCATGGAGCCGGCGGCGCTACGGCTGGGACGACGATGACGATGATTTCGGTGGTGGTTCGCCGGGCGGGCCCGAACTGCAGGAGTTGGTCGAGTCGACGGTTCGCCTCGACCGGTGGCTGAGCGACCCGGACGGGCCGGTGACCCCGACCTCGTTGACCGTCGACGACGATGAGGTCTGTTCGGCGACCCCGTCGGTGGACCTGGTGCCTTACGCCTCGGAGTACGAGGGGTACATGGGCAACTACGGCAACACGATGGACCGGTGGTACCGCCGTGCCGCGGTCGTGGTGTGGCCGCATCGGCTGGCGTTCGCGGTCCGCGCCGAGGCATCACCGAAGTGGGCGCTGGACACCCTCGTGAAACAGATCCGGGCCCGCGATGTTGCCGGCGCGCGGACGAGCGCGGCCACCCTGGCACCCTTCTGGGAACGCGCGATCGGCGCGACTCAACGCAGCGCGGTGCTGACCAAGGCCCTGCAGGTCGCGCGGGGCCTGGACGATCCCAACCTCGCGATCGCGTTGTTGGCGCCTTTCCACGTCGAGACGCTGGTACGCAGCAATGCGGCCCCGGCGGCTAGCCTCGTCTCACAGTACGGGCAGCAGTGGGCCGCAGACCTCGTCGCGCGCTGGTTCAACCGAGGTCTGGCATGGTCGGCTCCTGAAGACACTCGTCGGGCCTGGGTCGAGTCGCTGGCCTCGGTGACCACTGCGCTGACTTCGGTTTCCGGCGACGGGGTGGGGCTGGCCCACCAGCTGATTGCCGGTTCGTGGGTTTGGCTGCACGACCAGGTCAAGCTCTGGGCATCCGGGTCGATGCCGTCGCGGCGGGCCGAGATGCTGGGCGAACTGGGGCCGGCGGTCTCCGCCCTGCTAGCCAGCTGCGCGGCCGGGGGCGCCACAGACCTACAAGGCGAGATCGTCGGCTTCCTCAGCCAGGACAACGATGATCTGCTCGCCTGCCTGATGCCCGCGCTGCGGGCTGGTGCCGTGCTTGAGCCGCGCGTGCGGCTCGAGTCGGGCCTAGACGCCCTCGCGCGGCACTGTGCCGCCCGGCTGGCCGCGCGGCTCGCCCAGCCGGCTCGGCCCGCCAACGACTGGTCGGTCGCGCCACCCACTGCGTGCGGTTGCGACCTGTGCGCCACCCTCGCGACCTTCCTTCACGACTCGGCCCGACGGTCCTTCGACTGGCCACTCGCGGAACCCGGTCGACGGCATGTCCATCACACCATCGACGTGTCCGAACTTCCGGTCCGCCACGAGACCCGCAGGCAAGGCCGGCCCTACACCCTGGTGCTCACCAAAACCGATGCGATCTTCGACCGTGAACGTCAGCAACGCGAACGGGACACGGCCGACCTGGTATGGCTTGAGGCCAAGTACTCGGTGGGAGCGCGCACGAAGGCTCGCGCGGCCGGGGGGAGCACGCGCACATCCCGGCAGCGGGCCGCCAGCGATCCTGAATTGGCTACGAGGGTACGATGATCGACCGCGGCTTTCCGCGGCATCCAGTCCCGCGGCCCGGTGGCGCGACGAACTCACTGTTGGCGGCCTACGTACGGTTCAGAACGACTTTGAGGGCGCCGCTGGTGGCCGCCGAGGCGAAGGTGTCGTAGGCCGCGTCGAACTCCTGCATCGGGAAGCGGTGGGTGATCATGCGGTTGACGTCGAGCTGTCCGTTGCCGAGCATCCTCAGCAGGGTCGGCGTCGAGTAGGTGTCGACGAGACCGGTGGTGATGGTGATGTCGCGGATCCACAGGTCCTCGAGGTGCAGGACCGCGGGCTTGCCGTGGACACCGATGTTGGCGAGGCGGCCGCCAGGTCGTAGCAGTGTGGCGGCCTGTTCGAAGGTTTCGGGTACTCCGACGGCTTCGAAGACCACGTCGGCGCCCAGTCCGTCGGTGAGGTTTTCCACGTTTTCGCGTACGTTCTGGTCCGGTGTCAGTAGAACATCGGCGCCGAATTGCTTGGTCGCGTCCAGGCGGCTGGTCGCCTTGTCGATGACGACGATGTGCGAGGGCGAGAATAGGCGTGCGGTCATGATTGCGGCCAGGCCGATCGGGCCGGCTCCGATGATGACGACGGTGTCGCCGGGTTGGACCCGGCCGTTGAGGACGCCGACCTCGTACGAGGTGGGCAGGATGTCGGCGAGCATGACGGCTGCCTCGTCGGTGATCGACGGCGGCAGGCGATATGTGGAGAGGTCGGCGAACGGGATGCGGGCGTACTGTGCTTGGACCCCGTCGATGAGGTGGCCCAGGATCCAGCCGCCTCCGTTGCGGCATTGTCCGTATCGCTGTTGGCGGCAGTAGGAACAGACACCGCAGGCCGAGATGCAGGACGCCAGCACCCGGTCCCCTTTGGACAGTCCGGTGACGCCGGAGCCGATGTCGACAACCGTGCCGACCGCTTCGTGTCCCAGGATGCGACCGGCGGCGACGGCTGGCACGTCTCCTTGAAGGATGTGCAGGTCGGTTCCGCAGATGGTCGTCGTGTCGACCTGGATGATGGCGTCTCGGGGATCAACGATCGTGGGATCCGCGACCTCGTGCCACGACCGCTGGCCAGGTCCATCGTAAACTAGGGCCTTCATGGCTTCGACCTCCTCGTCTTGGTGTCCTGGCGCCGGCTCACGGCGTCTGCGGGACAGTTCCATTGAGCGCCGGTCTCGCCGTCGTGGGCAGGGTCGAAAGGCCTCTGTCATGACACGAAAGGCCTGACGCGCTCGGTCGACGAAGGTTGAATCACGGCACGACACGATGCTCGGGCGGGGACATCGAATCCTCGCCCGAGCGTACGGTGCGCACGGGGCAGACGATGGATTTCGGACGGTCATGCCGCGAAAGGTGACGGCGTAATTGGGCCTGCGTCTCGGTGAGAGTTCCGTTGGCGAGGTCGCGCTCCAGATAGATGTCGAGGAACGTCGACGTTCGTCCGAGGGACATCGCTGCACCGTTCTGCTCCTTGGTGGCGGCGAGGTAGCCGAAGTACAGCCACTGGATGGCCCCACGAGCGGTGGCGCACGATCGCCGGTGCGCCAGCCTCGAAGAGACCACTACTCGGCGGACTCCTGGTTGGCGCGGGAGATCAACACCGGGCTGGCAGCGTGGTGCAGGACGTGCAGGCTTACCGACCCGAGCAGGAGGCCGGTGAAGCCGCCCCGGCCCCGGGTCCCGACGACGACGAGTTGGGCGGTTGATGAGGCGTCAACCAACGCGTCGGCCGGAATGCGGTCAGTCGCGGTGCCGGCCCACGCGACCCCCGGGTATTTGTCGGCCCACGGCTCGATGTCAGCTCGGAGCGCCTCGTACTCGGCGGCCTGCCGCTCCTCGCGATCCTCCACATAGGACGGGGTGTAGGCGTTCCATATCGGTAGCGACGGTGTATAGGCCCGCACCGCCAGCACGCTGGTGCTGCGGGTGGCGGCCTCGTCGAAGGCCACACCCACCGCGCGCTGAGCGGTGTCTGATCCGTCGGTGCCGACGACAACGGGTCCGTCGACGGCGCCGGGACGCCCGCGCACCACGGCGACCGGTGACGCCGCGTGGGTGGCGACCTGTTGGCCTACCGAACCGAGCAACAGACTCGCGAACCCACCCCGCCCACGGCTTCCGACGACCACGAGTCCGGCTTGCTCCGAGGCGTGGACGAGGGTCGGCACGACGGCGCCGAGTACGGCCTCGCCGTGGACACGAACGTCCGGCACGGCGCTGCGGACATCCTGGATCGTTGTCTCCACCACGGACTCGGCCTGGATGCGTGCGTCGTCGGCCAGGGGTCCGCCGACCTGAGTTCGGGCGCCAATCACGCGCCAGTCGTACACGTGCATCGCGACCAGATCCACCCCACGGCGCATTGCCTCGGTGGCCGCCCACAGCGCCGCGGCGTTCGCGCCCGCCGATCCGTCGACCCCAACGATGATCTTGGTTGACTGCATGGTGTGCCTCCACGTGGTGAATGTCCTTCGCCATCACCATCTCGCCTGGGCGGATCTCGGCCCAGAGTCGTAAGCCCCGTCAGTGGCGGGACCAGCACGGGTACGACGGCCCGGCGGTCGGGACTTTCGGCCTGATGCTCGCGCCGCCGCGACGGGGTAGGAAGGAGGGATGATCAGATTGTTCCTGCCGGACGACCACGAGGTGGTCCGTGCCGGCTGGAACGGCGTACCCTGGCGGCGGTCCTGGCCACGCGTCTGCTGGGCGATCAGCGCTGATCGGTCAGATCGGCGCACTCCATTCCAGTCGTGTACCGGTGGGGGAGTTGGCGGCGATGACGAAGGACCCATCGTGGCGCGCGGCTCGCTCGCGTAGGTTGGACAGCCCACTGTGCGGGCGGGCGTCATCGATGCCGACGCCGTTGTCGACCACCGTGAGAGTGAACCGGCCCGTGGTGACGCTCAGGGTGATGGCCACCGCCGTCGCGGCGGCGTGACGGGTCACATTGGACAGTGCTTCGCGCAACACCGCCAGGACGTCGGGTCGGAGGTTGTCGGGCACGGCGCTGTCGATCGGGCCGGTGATGTCCAACGTTGGCCGCAATCCCAATCCCTTTGCCGCTTCCGCGACAAGGTCGCGGACGTCACCGCGGAGTTCGGCACTGGCTGGTGTACGCAGTTCGAAGATCGCTGAGCGGATTTCGCGGATCGTGGCGTCGAGTTCGTCGACGGCGGCGTTGACCCGGTCGCTTACCTGGGGCATTTTCGCCAGCCGTGCGGCGGTCTGGAGTTGTAGGCCGGTGGCGAAGAGCCGTTGGATGACGACGTCGTGCAGGTCGCGGGCGATGCGTTCGCGGTCCTCCAGGATCATGTACGTGTCCCGGTATTCCTGGGCTTGGATGCGTTCCAACGCCAACGCCGCCTGGCCGGCGAACGCGGTGAGCATCGCGAGCTCCTCGTCGGCATCAACCTGGTTCGTTCCCGCGCCCGCGACGACCAGGAGCCCGTGCAGAGCCTCGGTGGTGACGAGGGGAACCACGATGGCGGCATCCGGCGCGACCTGGGCCGGCCAGTCGGCCGCCTGGTCGAGCCGTTCCACGACCAGGTTGCGGCGTTGCGAAACGACCGCAGCGAATGCCGTGTCGGCTGCCGCGAAGGTGGCTCCCGTGATCGCGGCGGAGCCTTCGCCGTCGGTGACTTCGACGGTCAGCAGGCCGGTGTCCTCGTCGTGCAGGAGCACCATGACCTGATGGGCCGACGCGACTTCACACGCCCGCCGGGCGACGAGTTCCAGGGCGTCGGTGCGGTCGACCCGGCCGAGCAGCAGGGCCGTGATCTCGCCGGTGGCGGCGAGCCAGCGTTGCCGGCGCTGCGCCACCGCGTACAGGCGGGCGTTGTCGATGGCGGCGCCCGCGGCGGCGGCGAGGGCGACCACGATTTCTTCGTCGTCGTCGGTGAACTGGGCACCGCCGTGCTTTTCGGACAGGTAGAGGTTGCCGTAGACGGTGTCGCGGATCCGGATGGGTACGCCGAGGAAGGTGTGCATCGGTGGGTGGTTGGGCGGGAAGCCGTAGGACTGTGGGTGTTGGGTGATGTCCGGCATGCGGACCGGCCGTGGTTCGTCGATGAGCAGGCCCAGGACGCCGCGGCCGGTGGGTAGGTTCCCGATCGCGGCGTGTATCTCGGGGCTGATGCCGTGGGTAATGAACTCGACCAGGTTGCTGCGGTCCTCGCCGATGATGCCCAACGCGCCGTATCGGGCTCCGGACAGTCGGCAGGCGGCCTCGACGATGCGCCGCAGGGTGCTGCGCAGGTCCAGGTCCGTACTCATGCCGACCACGGCGTCGAGCAGGGCGCGCAACCGTTCGCGGCTGCTGACCACTTCGCCGACGCGGTCCAGCAGTTCCGCGAGCAGTTCATCCAGGCGTACGCGGGATAAGGGCGACAAACCCAATGAAAGTGCTTCTCCGCTGAGGTCGGCGTCGTCCGGCGGGGGATCGGTGGTCATGCGGGGATGGTAACGACCTGGGCTGGCCAGGGTGACGGGGCACCGCACGCGGCGCCCCGTCGTGGATCTGATCCCTCAGTCACGCATTGCTGTGCCAGGTCCAGTCGCGAACCTCGGGAAGGTCCTCGCCGGTGCGACGGACGTAGTCCCGGTGTTGGGTGCGCATGTCCACCATCCGTTGGCGGACACCGGCGGCGCGGCGGGCCAGCCCGGGGACCCGGTCGATGACGTCGATGACGAGGTGGAATCGGTCCATGTCGTTGATGACGAGCATGTCGAAGGCGGTCGTCGTGGTGCCCTCCTCCTTGTAGCCGCGGACGTGGATGTTGTCATGGCCGTGGCGACGGTAGGTCAGCCGGTGGATCAGCCAGGGGTAGCCGTGGTAGGCGAAGATCACCGGTCGGTCGGTGGTGAAGATGGCGTCGAACTCGGCGTCGGGCAGCCCGTGCGGGTGTTCGGTGTCGGGCTGCAGTCGCATGAGATCGACCACGTTGACCACCCGTACCCGCAGGTCCGGAATTTCGGTGCGGAGGATATCGGCGGCGGCGAGGATCTCCAGCGTTGGGACGTCTCCGGCTGCGGCGAGGACCACATCCGGGTCGCCGCCGTCGCTGGATGCCCACTCCCAGATGCCGAGGCCGCGGGCGCAATGCAGTGCGGCGGCGTGCATGTCGAGCCAGTTCGGTTCGGGTTGCTTACCGGCGACGATGACGTTGATGTAGTCCCGGCTGCGCAGGCAGTGGTCGGCGACCGAAAGCAGGGTGTTGGCGTCCGGCGGGAGATAGACCCGGACGACTTCGGCCTTCTTGTTCATCACATGGTCGATGAAGCCGGGGTCCTGGTGGGAGAAGCCGTTGTGGTCCTGGCGCCACACATGGGAAGTCAACAGATAGTTGAGCGAGGGTATCGACCGGCGCCAGTCCAGTTGGCGGGTGACCTTCAACCACTTGGCGTGCTGGTTCACCATCGAGTCAACAATGTGGACGAACGCTTCATAGCACGAGAACAGGCCGTGCCGGCCCGTGAGCAGGTAGCCCTCCAACCAGCCCTGGCAGGTGTGTTCGGACAGGATCTCCATGACCCGTCCGTGGCTCGACAGGTTGATGTCGACGGGATCGATGTTGGCCTGCCAGGCCTTGCCCGTGGTCTCGAGCACCGCGCCGAGCCGGTTGGACTCGGTCTCGTCCGGACCGACCAGCCGAAAGTTGCGGTACGGCTCATTCGCGATCATGACATCGCGCAGCCAGTTGCCCAGGACTCGGGTCGGCTCGGTGGAGCTGTCCCCGGGCTCGACGACTTTCACCGCGTACGACCGGAAGTCGGGAAGGTCGAGTGCCCGCGGCGTGCGGCCCCCGTTGGTATGTGGGTTGGCGCCCATTCTCAGGTCGCCGACCGGCAGCCAGTCCACGACCTCGGGGCGGGGAGCACCCCGCTCGTCGAACAGTTCCTCCGGCCGGTAGGACAGCATCCAGTCGCGGAGCGCAGCCAAATGGTCCTGGTCGTCGCGGGCCGCGGACAGGGGGACCTGATGGGCCCGCCACGTCCCTTCCACCTGCTTGCCGTCCACCACCTTCGGCCCGGTCCACCCCTTCGGCGTACGGAACACGATCATGGGCCATCCGGGCCGCCCGGTGACTTCACCGGCACGCGCAGCCCGCTGGGTTTCGGCGATGCGGTCGAATATCTCGTCCATGGTGGCGGCCAGGAGTTGGTGCATCTGTTCGGGGTCGTCACCGTCGACCAGGTACGGCCGGTAGCCGTATCCGGTGAGTAGCGCGTTGAGTTCGTGATCGCCGATGCGGGCGAGCACGGTCGGATTGGCGATCTTGTAACCGTTGAGGTGCAGGATAGGCAGCACGGCGCCGTCGCCCACCGGGTCGAGGAACTTGTTCGAGTGCCAGGCCGCGGCGAGTGGGCCGGTCTCGGCTTCGCCGTCGCCGATCACGCAGGCGACCACGAGGTCGGGGTTGTCGAACGCGGCCCCGTAGGCGTGGGCGAGGGAGTAACCGAGCTCGCCGCCCTCATGGATGGATCCCGGGGTTTCCGGCGACACATGGCTCGGCACACCGCCGGGGAACGAGAACTGAGTGAACAGCCGGCTCATCCCCGCCTGGTCTTGCCCGATGCTCGGGTACACCTCGCTGTAGGTGCCTTCCAGCCAGACGTTGGCGACCAGGCCCGGACCGCCGTGGCCGGGGCCGGTCACGTAGATGACTTCCTGGTTGCGATCCTTGATCACCCGGTTGAGGTGGGTGTAGAGGAAATTCAGGCCGGGGGTGGTGCCCCAGTGGCCCAGCAGGCGGGGCTTGACGTGCTCAGGCTCCAACGGCTCCCGCAGCAGAGGATTGCCCATCAGATAGATCTGCCCCACCGACAGATAGTTGGCGGCCCGCCAGTGTGCGTCGAGATGTGCGAGCTCCTCGGTGGTCAGCGGTTTGGCTTGTGCGACGTACATCGTCTGCTCCCTATTTGCCACGGCACCCGGTCATCTCCCTTCAGCCTTCCGCACCCTAGGGCCTGCGGAAAGGGCGCAAGGGCCTGCCCTGGCAAGGGACCTTGGTCCCGATGGCCGAAACCATCCTCGCCGCATCCACGGACTGCCGGGCCGGCTTGGGGGATCGGCACCTTCATCGGTGTCTCCTTGTCGTTCGCCGCAGATTGCTGATGGGGAGAAGGTTAAACAGCCCGCGGTACGACGTGTGCGGTGTGGGCGGGAGTTGACGCGTCGGTCCAGCCGTGGACCACGGTGACGGGACACGCCGATCGGCGTACCAGGGCGTGGCCAACGGATCCCAGCGCGATGCTGCGCAATTCGCCGCGGTGACGCGAGCCGACCACGACCAGCCGTGCGGTCCGACTCGCGTCGAGCAGAGCATCGGTCGCGGACCCGGGCACGACGACGGGATCGATGCGCACGCTCAGCCCGTTCAGGCGAAAAGTGTCGATCCACTCGGCCAGCTTCGAGCCCGCGGCCATGAGATGGCCGGGCTCGTCAGCTCCAGCGGCATAGATGGCCCGCAGGGAAGTGCCGTGTTTGGCCGCCCAGATCGCGGCGAAACGCAGCGCACCCAGCGAACTGGTCGATCCGTCCACGCCCACGGACACGTCACCTGCCGGCAAGGCGGCTGCGGGGACACCGCGGACGACCAGAACCGGGCACTGTGCGTGGGCGGCGACCCGGGCTAGTACGGATCCGGTCAGCACGCCGGCGAGGCCGCCGGATCCTCGCGCGCCGAGGACGACGAGTGAGGCGTCGGCGGATGCCGCGAGCAGAACGTCGCTGCCTGATCCGGCGCGGACCGATACGGTCACCGGCAGGTCCGGGAAGCGTGCCCGCAGCTTCGCTGTCGCCGCTTCGACCAGCCGTACCGTTTCCGGCGCGGGTGTCCAGTCGTCGGCCTGGTAGGGCACGTTCGCGAGGCTGGCGTAAAGAACCGGCCAGGGGTAGGCGTGGATGACGAGGAGTCCGACGCCCGATGCGGCGGCTTCCGCCGCGGCTATCTCCAAAGCCGTGGCGGCGCTGGGCGACGGGTCGAACGCCGCGATCACCGGTCGGCTGTACAACGCACTCATAGCACCAACTGTGCCCTGCGGGGTGGTGCGGCGTCAGGGGCCTTCGCACGTGCACCCGGGGGCCATAAGTCCTGTCCGGACGAACAAGCAAGCGGCCAGCTTTCGCCATCGAGAAGCTGGCCGATTGTCGGTGTTCAACGGTCACCCGGGCCTTCGAAGCTCACGGGATGTGGCATCGGGCTCATCGGCCACCGCGGCCAGACGCATCTTGGCATCGACGACCAGCAGCCCGGTGGAGCTGCCGCCTGTCCCGTGGTGGTCGTCCGGTGACCCGGATACGGAGTTGGGACCTTGGTCCCGCCCAGGCGGGCGTTGCGCCTCAAGACAGGCTGATCGCCACGGCGCAGAGTAATGGTGTCAGCGAAATACAGATACTCGGAGGCCACGATGACCACCATCCACACCAGCCGCCGGTCGGTGACTCGTCCGCTCGAGCAGGCCGAAGTGCCCGGCGCGATGCTGACGTCCACCGCGGCCAAGGCGCTCGCGGTACTGCGAATGACCACTGGATTCGTGTTCCTCTGGGCGTTCCTCGACAAGACGTTCGGACTGGGCTACTCGACACCGAGCGCGAAGGCATGGATCAACGGCGCTTCGCCGACCAAGGGCTTCCTGTCCTCGATCGACGTGGGGCCGTTCCAGTCGGTCTCTCACGCGATCGCCGGCACCTGGTGGGCCAACGGCCTGTTCATGGTAGGCATGTTCGCTGTCGGCGTGGCACTGCTGGCTGGAGTTGGTCTCCGTGTCGCCGCCGTCGCTGGTGGGCTCATCATGATGATGATGTGGTTCGCCGAGTTCCCCTTGGCGCAGCACACCAGCACTGGTGCGGCGAGTGGCTCGACCAACCCGGTCACCGACTACCACCTCATCTACACCGTCGTCCTGATCGGACTCGCGGCCGCCTACGCCGGGCACACCTGGGGACTCGGTCGGCTGTGGGCGAAGCTGCCCTTCGTCCAGCGCAACCGCTGGCTCATCTGATCGATCGCTGGTAACGAAGACATGGTGCGACGGGCCTCACCCGGGCCCGCCGCACCATGTGTGCCGCGGGTCCTTAGTTCCGCGGCTAGCGGCAACGCCGGTCAGTTAAGGCGCCGGACTGTTTATCTCGGGTACGTCGAGGTGAAGTCCGGTCAGGTAGGACAGAATAAGAATCAGATGGCAAAGACATTGAGCTGATGAAAGAGGGCACGAGCATCAGTTACGTATACGACCGGCTCAAAAATCTACGCAGCTAAATCGGGGTCTCGTCGCAACGTCGTGCCCACAGACAGAAGGAAGGTGTCGCTGCCGTATCAGTATGGTGTTCTGATCAACTCTCTGGGGTCCGACCCCACGGGGTTGACGGATGTGGTGAAGCTCCGGTAGGACGAGGGAGTCTCTCTAAGACTTCTCGGCAACCGGAGCTTCGTTGTCTGATTCTGCCACGGTGTGCCTCGATGATGCCGCCGCCCTGCTGGTGTTGTCGTCTCACCTGTCTGGGAAGACGGGTGTCGGTGATCTCGGCGGGGAGTCGGGAGCGTTCGCTGATCTGCTGGAGCATCTGAAGCGGGTTCCCGACTGGCGTCATGGGCGGTGGGTGGATCATCCCTTGGCCGCGGTGCTCGCGTTGTGCGCGGGTGCGGTAGTTGCGGGAATGCGTGGTTTCACCGCGATCGCTGGCTGGGTGCGGGATGTCCCGCCCAAGGTGCTGGTGTCCATCTATGTCAGGTCCGGTCGGGTCGGGGTGACGCGGCCGCCGTCGAAGGCAACCCTGTGGCGGATAGTGACCGGCGTGCCCTGCGACGTGCTCGACGCGGTGATCGGGTCGTGGCTGTCGACTCGCGCTGCGGCAGTGCGCTGCGCCGGGTCCAAGGCCGCGGGCGAACTGGTGGCCATCGCCGCCGACGGCAAAACTCTGCGAGGAGCGATCGGTCCCGATGGTGCTCAGGTGCACCTGTTGGCAGCGATGACGCACGGCACCAGCCTGGTGGTCGGCCAGATCGAGGTGTCCGCGAAGACGAACGAGATCCCCATGCTGCCCGACCTACTCGACGGTCTGGACCTCACCGACACCGTCCTCACGGTGGATGCCCTCCACACGCAGCGAACAACCGCCGACTACATCCGCCGCCGCGGTGGCCATTTCGTGTTCACCGCGAAAGAGAACCAGCCGCGCCTGTTCGACACTCTAAATGCGTTGCCCTGGACCGACATCCCCATCCAGCACACCACCATAGACAAGGCGCACGGGCGCATCGCCACCCGCACCATCCAGGTCATGCCCGCCCCGGCCGACCTGCCGTTCCCGCACGTGAAGCAGGTCTGGCTCCTCGAACGCGGTGTCATCGACCTCCACGGGAAATCCCTGTCCAACGTCGCCGGGCTCGGCGTCACCAGCCTCACCCCAACGCTGGCACAACCCGCCCGGATTGCCGAACTCGTCCGCAACCACTGGGGAATCGAGTCACTGCACTGGATCCGCGACACCCTCTACCGCGAGGACGACTCCACCACCCGCACCAGATCCGGCCCACGAGCCATGGCCACCCTGAGAAACCTCGCCATCGGAGCCATCCGACTGTTCGGCCGTAACGACATCACCGAAACAACACGCTGGGCACACCGCGACATGCGCCGCCCAATCCAGATCCTCGACCTCGCCACATGATCATCGATCTTGAAACGGCCGTGCGAATCACCCGACCTCGGCCAATTGCAGATCGACGCGATCATTAGTTACTAGTCCGACCTGCGGTCATTGCCGGACTTGCGCGGGGCGCATACCCAGCGGCGACCCTTGCGAGGTGTTTGGCAGCAGGGCAGTCGCTCAATCTCGGACGGCCGGAGGTCGCCGGGATCGCCGCGTAGGTGCGTCCAGGGTCGGGGCAGGCGTCCTGTTCGTTCGTGACAACAGAAGCTACGTGTCGGACGAGTCATTGGGATTCGCACTCAGAACATGTCTCGATCATGTGGAAGGTCGGCGACTATCGGCGCCCGAGCCCAGAGCATCCGCGCCCTTGCCGACGCACTCCGCGTCAGAATGATCGACCTCGACGCGAACGGTTCGCCAGCGGATCTGGAAGGTGAGGCGCTTGCTGCCGTCCACCGCCGGTCGTGGGCCAACTCGACGCGCCCGCGGTGGCAGTCAGACGGCACGGGCACCTAGGCCTGAAATAAGCGAGTAGGGGCGAGTGGGTTGCCCGCTGGGCATGGTTGATAGGCAATATCGTTGGTGTTCGATCGCGGGGCTGGCTGGGGGCTGGTTTTGGGTCCGTCTCTGCTGGATTGTCAGCGCCGACCCGGGCGAGTCTTGTCTGTTTTGTCGGGTGTTGGTGGTTGGTGGGCATGGGTGTCGCCGCCGCGGGTCGCGGCGGTGCGAGGGTGTCGCTTGGAAGGCCGGCGTTAGCCGAAGCGGGTCCGTTCGGTGAAGCGCCAGGCGCTGAAGAGGCGGGCCAGGCCGACGGTGTAGCCGATGAGCCGGACCGTGATGGTCCGGCCGCTGTGGATGACCATGGCGGGGATGAGGATGATGGTGTCGAAGAAGGTGCCGAACTCCATGCGGATGTAGTAGGCCCGGTCGGTTTTGCGGTGCATGGTCATGGCGAACCAGCACTTGATGTTCCACGCCAGGCAGGCGATGACCATGTAGGCCCAGTTCGATATCAGGTTGTAGAGGGGCACGCGTAGCGCGTTGATGTCGGATTTCAGCGATCCGATGATGTTTTCCTGGTTGCACCGCCTGTTGGCCAGCCCGACCACCTGCTCGGCGGTTCGCGCATCGTCCTGCTTGGACTGTGCGTTCCTTCCCGTCTGCTCGTCCTGCACGTGTGCGGGCTGTTCGCTCTGCGCGGGCTGCTGCGGTTCGGCCGGGTCGTCCGGTTCGGGCTGGTTTGCGGTGGCCTGGGCGCCCAGTTCGATGATCTCCTCGGTGGTGTGCATGGTGCTGCTGTAGGTGGTGACGTAGAAGAAGTATCGGATCTCGTCGAACAGCACCTGGTCGCCGCGGATGTGGGAGATGTTCTTGCGCAGCGCCACGATCCGGTAGGCCTGTTTGCATTTTCCGGGCCGGTAGGTGAACTCGGCGACGTCTTCGAAGTTGAGGTGCTTGTTGAGGTAGCCGCGCTCGCGCACGATCTGCGCCTTGGTGTTGACGCGGCGGGCGCGCCGCTGGCCGGTCTTGGGCTGGTAGGCCGGTCCCCGCTCCAGTCGCCGCCACGCCGAGGCATCCAGTGCGTCGGCGGGCTTGCGCAGCGCGGCGATGTTGTCCATGCCGAACACGAAGTCGATACGCTCGGCCCACCGGTCGAAGTTCTCGGTCAACGAGAAGTCGGTGTCACCGCGCACGCAGACTCGCGGTGCGCACGGCGACACCAGATCGATCGCCTTGTCGATCCACTCCGCGGCGTCCTGGTGGCTGGCCACGTTGCCCGGCCGGTTGACCAGATACAGCAACTCGCAGGTGTTGGCCAACGTCACCAGCAGCGGCGAGTACCCCCAGATCCCCTTGTAGTTGATACCGATGCCCTGCTTGCATCGCGCGCCGGTGGGCGCGATCGTGCCGTCCACATCGATGAAGGCCACCGGACCGAACAGGTCGCGGCAGCGACTCTTCCACAGCTTGACCCGCACCGCGTTGATGGCGTCCATCAGCGCGATCACACTGCCCTCGTCGAACCGGCGGCAGAAGTCCCCCGCGGTGGTCGGGTCCGGGATCAGCTTCGCGCCCAGCGCGTTCATGTAAGCCACGTCATGACGCAGCCGCTCGATATGCTGCAACGTCCTGCCGCCCGCGAGCACGTTGTAGGCCATGTTGAGCACATGATCGGACTCGTGGTAAGGCAAATGCACCTTGAGCAGACCCAACGCGTCGTTGATCTCCTGCGGCAGACCGAGCGCGACCACCATCTGATGGATCGCGGCCAGGCCACCGAACGGGGTCGCCTCGATCTGGTCGCCGATCTCACAGCTGATCTTCCCGGTGGTGAGCATCGGCCCGCGCTGAACGCCAAGGCGCCCCACCAGCCGGTGACGAGCCGCCACCTTGCGTGCCCGACGTGCCGCGTTCCGCCTGCTCTGATCAACCGCTATCCTCTTCACCACAAAGGGCCTTTCTTTGCCAGGGTGCGTTGCGAGCGCTAACCCAGCAAAGTAAGGCCTTTGATCACTTCAGAACAGCATCTGCCCACCCGACACGCTTACTGCAGGCCTAGGCGCAACCCATGGGTGACTCGGTTCGATCGTTGGGCGGGCTGCCGTGCCCGTTCGGTTAGCCTGGCCGGCCGCCTCGTTCCGTTGTACGGACCATGAAGTCACATGTTTTGCGGTCTCTATTTCACTGACAACCCTTTAACGAGAACACGCTCCGTCTGAGGTACTATTCCATCCCGCATCGCGATTCGTCTAGCGGAATGGTTCGTCGCTTCACCCAGTTTGCAGACATGTTTCGATGGTTTTTGTAGGAGGCTAGATGAATCGCCGTCACGGCCTTACGTTGCAAGGAGTCGCCCTTGCGGCGGTCGGCGTGGTGCTGGCGACCTTGCTCGTCGCGTGTGGCGCCCGGGACGATGTCCGTGATTCGGCATTTTGCGGCTTCCTCGCGGGTCTGAACGCTCAGGCGTACGTCGTGAAAACGGTCGACGAGGGCCTGACACTGCTGCGAGCTGAGATGCCTGCACTGACTCAGCAGGCCCAGACAGCGCCGGAAAAACTGCGAAGCGATGCAGACACGGTACTGGCCGCGGGGCAAAAGGCCATCGACACCAACGACCTGACTCTGGTGGCCGACGACCTGATCGTGACGGCCGGCGCCAACCTAGAGGCGGCGTGCGGCGTGCCGGCCGCGGAGCACCAACCGCTCCTGCCGACCGTCGGCGCGCTCGGGCAGGTCGGTGCGCAGCCCGTCGCTCCGGCTCGGTTCGCAGCGGCGCACCTCATGCTCGCCAGCGGCAAGACGCTGGCCGCGCTCACCGTCCGAAGTGGACCGGGCAACTCGAACGGCTCAGTTGGTGGCCTCGGCAATGGGGCCACCGTCTCCATCCATTGCTTCGTCGCCGGCGAGAAGGTCAGTGGCCCGTACGGGACCGAGGATATCTGGGACGCCCTCGACTCGGGCGGCTTCATACCCGACGCCCTCCTGTTCACTGGCTCGAACGGCGCAGTCGTGCCCGCATGTCCCTCGGCGCAGTTCGGCACCGGTCAATACCCGTTGGCGTGGACAGGCGGCGGGGGCTACGCACCCCGGTCTGGCCCGCATACTGGCGACTCGGTGGTCGGAGGCACGCTGCCCGATGGGTTGGTCGTGGGCGTCGCGTGTGAGGTCTACGGCGACTCCGTGACCGACTCGGCGGGATTCACATTGGCCATCTGGGACAGGCTCAACTCCGGTGGCTACATTCCGAACGCATACCTCGACACCCAGGTCAACGGACGCACCCCCGGCCTTCCCTCGTGTGCCGATAACCCGCCGCCGATAATCGTGCCGCCGGTCGTCCCCACAAACCCGGCGCCGGGCAAGACGTCGAGCCCCTCGATTCCAAAGCCTCCGGTCACGACGGCGCCAGCCACCAGCCCGACGTCCAAGAAGCAGCAGACGACCGCCGACCCGTGCGTCGCGGCCTTCGGTGCCATAAGCTCCAGTACCCGTTCGGTGTTTGGCGGGACCGAGCGAAAATACGATCGCAACTCCAGCCTCAGTGCGGTGTGTGAGGGCTTCGGCGCGCCAGATCCGCAGCACTACGACAGACCTGACGTCAAATGCGCGATCCTCGGCACGATGGCGGCCGTCACCGACAAGGTCAAGGTAGGCAAGGTCGCCATCGGAAAAGCAGCAGAAGTAGTGGCGACGATCTGCACCGCGGTGGACATCCAGCAGAGCCTCAAGCACCACGAGTGGTTGGATGCCTGGGGCGAAAGCGGGTGTGCCGTGGTGTCGGCCTGGGCCGGAGCGGCCGGCGGGACAGCCGTGGGCGCGTTGCTCGCCGAGACCGGGCCGGCTGCAGTCCTTATCGGCACAGCCGCTGCCGGCGCCCTCGCAGAGGGGCTCGACGTCGCCTGTGGGTGGGCTCTGCAAAACGCCCTCAAGATCGGTCAGAACCTCGAGGGGAAGCATGAGTTCCACGTCGCCGAGGACGTCGCCATTCGCGGCAAATGCCTGCGGTTGCGTTCAATTCTCGGCATGACGAGCTGGGACGCGATCGACTGTTGAGCCACGACAAGCCACCGTGGCCGGGCAACGGGTCGAGCTCGTCTTCGACCCCTTCGATTTAAGCCGCATCGAAGTACGGCTCAACGGGTCGGACAAGGGCGTGGCGACGCCGTTCCAGATCAGCCGCCATTCCCACCCCAAGGCCAGGCCGGAGACATCGGCCCAAGAACCGCCGCCGCACAGCGGCATCGACTACCTCGCCCTGCTCGACGCCCAGCACACCCGCGACGCCGCCGGGAAGGTCAACTACGCGGCCCTGCTCGGTGACCAGGCCCCGCCGAGTCCCGACCACGGCCAGCCGACGCCGACACCCACGGCGATAGCGACACCGACGAGCAGCAACGTGGCAAGCGTCGTGACCCCGGACGAACACACCGACATCGTCGATGAGCTCATTGACGCGCTGCACGAGCACGTCGTAGGTTTCAACTCCTCGGCATGAGCGCCGGCACCACCGACAAGTGGAACCCGCCTCACCAGCCGCGACTGGACCCACTACCTCGAAGCCCGAACCGACACGACATAGCCCTGCTTGTAGGCGTACGGGTTACGGTGCAGAGCCAGACGCCACATGTGCAGATGCCTGGGCGAGTGGCGCTGGGGGACCTTGCGGCACCGGTCGCCCCGGCGACGCACGGTCGTTGCTCACGATGAGTAACCGGTGGACGTGGGCCGTCGCCCGAATCGCGGCATGAGCGTAAGTTGGGACGGCCACTCCGGGCAGGGTCATGGGCGGCTGGTTGCTCCCCAAGGCGGGATGCGAGGCTGGATGCGTGACTTCCCCGCTCGCGCGTCGCGTCTACGAAGCGTGCCATTTGACCGGGTCGTTCCGCCTGCGCTCAGGGCAGGTGAGCGACGAGTACTTCGACAAGTACCTGTTCGAGGCGCAGCCCGGCCTGTTGCGCGAGGTGGCCGAGGCGATGGTCGCCTTGCTGCCGGAGTGCGACGTGCTGGCTGGGATGGAGATGGGCGGCATACCGATCGCGACGGTGATGTCGCAGCTGACCGGGCTGCCGACCGTCTTCGTCCGAAAGCAGGCCAAGGAGTACGGCACGGGCAAGGCGGCCGAGGGCGGCCCCGTGGACGGCCGGCGGGTCGTGGTGATCGAGGACGTGGTGACCACGGGCGGGGCGTTACTGGCGTCGTGCCGGCAGCTGAGGGCCAATGGCGCCAAGGTTGACTCGGTGGTCTGCGCCATCGATCGCGAGCAGGGTGGACGGGAGAATCTCGCGGCCGAAGCGCTGTGGCTACGCGCTGCCCTCACCCGTCGCGACCTGGAGTCCTCCTTGCCGGCGTGACAGCTGCACTGCCGGACCGGCAGGATCAGCGGGTGAACACGGCACGCCGCATCATCGTCGCGCTCGACTTCGACACCGTTGACGACGCCCAGGCGCTCGTTGACCGCCTGGGTGACGCCGGCCAGTCATACAAGGTGGGCCTGGAACTGCTGACCGTCGCCGGCCCGGCCTTTGTGGCCCGGCTGGTCGGTGAGGGCAAGGATGTCTTCCTGGATCTCAAGCTATTCGAGATCCCAACCTCTGTTGCGGGTGCCGTCCGCGCAGGCGGCCGGCTCGGCGCGACCATGGCCACGACGGGTTCGACCGAGTCCAGCTCGATGCTTCGATTCCTCGGGTGGAGTGCTGCCCTGGAAGATCAATGCGAAACCGGCGGCGGCGAAGCGTTCCTCCATCTCACGGGCGGAGAGCCAGTACCGGTCGAAGTCGATGCCGAAGCCGCCGACGCGGCTGCCGGGAGCGTTACGGTGCAAGGTGCCATCGCCGAGCTTGAAGGCTGTCACCAGGTATCCGCCCGGCTTTGCTACCCGGGCGAGTTCGGCGAAGGCAGGAACCCTGGCGTCCGGCGCCAGGAAGATCAGCGAGAACCAGCGCACC
Organism: uncultured Actinomycetota bacterium; assembly: GCA_963742855.1. Taxonomy (GTDB): domain Bacteria; phylum Actinomycetota; class Actinomycetes; order Mycobacteriales; family Micromonosporaceae; genus CAVUNP01. The sequence goes on from CAVUNP010000011.1 coordinate 30,201, forward strand.
ACCCCGGCCAGCGACGCGTCCTCGAACGGCAGCTCGCGCAGGTCCCCGACCTCGCATGCGAAGCCCGGGTTCTCCCGTTGTGCCACCTCGACCATCCTGGGCGAGAGATCCACGCCGCGGGGCGACAGGCCCCTGCTCGCGAGGTAGGGAAGAAGGCGTCCGGTGCCGCAGCCCACGTCCGCAACCTCCGCGCCCACGGCCAAGGTCATCTCGGCGAACAGGTCGAGCATCGCCCGCTCGACCGGCATGCTCTCGAGTACCCCGACCAGGTTCTTGGCGTACCACTCCGAGAGCACGTCGTGCGCGTCCCGCAGTTCCTCGGTCCTGGCGTCCATCCCCCGTTGACCTTCCCGTCGAGACCGTTGTGGCGGCGAATCTACCCCGGTCGCCCGATGCGCCTCCTATGGGGACGGGTTCAGCGTTCGTGTGCGGCGGGCAGAGCGACCAGATGGCCGGTTCTGCCAGTGCCGATCCGGAGTTGGTGGTTTTCGAGTTCGAGGACGTTGATGATGCGGGCGAACGCGTCGTTCTCTCCTTGAAGCTTGTTGATCTCCGAGAGGAGTTCCTTGATTCGGTCGGATGCCTTGGTGAGGTCGTCGCGGAGCTTGCGTTCGTTGTCGGGGACGTGGCCGTGTGCGCGGACGCGGGCGTAGAACTCGTCCTTGAGGTCGGTGTGGCGGTGAGTGAGCAGGTGTCGTTTGACGTTGGCCTCGTCAGCGAGCGCGACGATGGTGAGTGAGCCGTTGGAACGAAGCGGTGTTCCGGCTAGGCTAGGCTAGGCTAGGGAGTTGAACAGATTGCTGCCGAACAAGTTGCCGACCGCGAGCTCGGTCTCGCCTCGGCGCTGGGCCTGAATGGTCGTGATCAGATCAGGCAGCGAGGTCCCCAAGGCAACGAGGGTGAACTCGATGACCACCTGCGGCACTCCGACATCGGCGGCGATCGCAGAGGCGTTGGTTACCAGGAGTTGGGCGCCAGCGAGTACACCGGCTAGCCCAGGAAGGCTCGCAGCGCCTCGAACCAGGTCGGGCGTGGCCCACGCGGGACCAGCACATCGATGAGCGGATCCGCGTCGGCGAAGTGTTCCGCCGCCGCAGGTAGTTCGCCGGTGCCTCGGGATCGCTGCGCCCACCGGGCCAGCAGCGCCAACGCGCAGATACCGACGACACTCAGCGCCACCGCTGCCGACAGCATGAGGCCGATCCATGCCAGCACGCCGAACAGGACCACCGCCGCGACGGCCAATGGAATTCGCGACCCACGACCCTCGACGCCACGACAATGGGCCCCACCAGCGCCGCCAGCCTGAGAATCAACGTCAGATTCAGGATGTTGGAGCCAAGAATGTTACCCATGTCGATGCCCGCGTCGCCGTGCGCTGCGGCCAGGCCGGACACCAGGAACTCCGGTGCCGAGGTCCCCAGACCGATCACCACGACACCCACCACGACGGGTTGACCCGCAACCGATGGGCCAGCCGGGACGAGCCCAGGACCAGGTGATCAGCGGCCAAGGCACAATGAGGCCGGCCGCCGACAGGATCACACGCATCGCCACAACAGACTCCCGAGGGTAGGTCGGACCGGTCAGCGAGTCTGGTCGGCCCGGCGCCACCACCACACGGTCCATGAGACAGCGACGGCAGCCACGACGAAGACGCTGGCGATGCTGCCTGGCGGAACCGGCGACGCTCCGCCAAGTCCGCTGTAGAGGGCAGGGACCGACCAGGGAAAGAACCGGCCGTATCCCAGCGCGGCGACGATCTGAGCACAGAACAGCAGGGCGACGAGGACATCGATAGCGGCGAGGTAGCCACGGCCGACGCTCGCGGCGAGGCCCACCACGGTGGTCAACGCCACGGTCATCGCCGCGACCACCACATGGCGCGTTGCAGCGTTCAGTGCGACCCCGGCTGACCAGCCGGGCAAGCTCAGCGCCGCACCGGTAACGAGTCCGAGCGCGAACATGTAGGCGGCCAACAGCAGGGACCAGGAACCGAGGACAGCGAACTTCGCCGCCATGATCGCCGTACGAGACGTGGGCAGGGCGAGAAGGTCCTTGGCCGTACGGTCGGCGAATTCGCGGCCGAACATCCAGACAGCCAGCAACCCGAAGATGAGCGTGCCGCCGACCGCCGTGGCCTGCGCCAGCAGGCTGAACGCTCCGGCCCAGTCCGCGGGAAGGCCGACGAGTTCCGCTTTCGTGCCGATCAGGCCGAGGGGGCGGGCGCGGTCCGGGTCGAGGCCGATGAAGGTGAAGACACTCACCATGAGCACGGCGACCGTCGCCGCGAGCAGGGTGATCCACCACAGCCGGGATCGGCGGAGCTTCAGGATCTCGGCACCGATAGCGGCGGTCATGACGCACTCCGGCTGGATTCGACGAGGCGCAGGAAATAGGTCTCGAGATCCTCGGTGTCCACCACGAGCCGGGTGGGCGGACAACCAGCTCTGACCAGGACGGTAGCGATCTCGTCGGGGCGTTCTATCGCGGACTCGTCTTGAATTCGCAGGGCCGACGGGTCGGTCTCGTCGACCGTGTGCCCGTTGCGACGCAGCACGTCGGTAGCGGCGGTTCTATCTCGCGTTGACACTTGTAGTGACTTGTGTAGCTGAGCCGGAAGGTTGGCGGCGTCGATCTGGGCTACCCATCGCGCCGTGGTGAATGACACCGATGCGGGTCGCGAGTCGGGCTACCTCTGTCAGGATATGGCTGGACAGGAATATGGTCACGCCTCGCTCGTGCGCCTGTTCACGCAGTAGATCGCGGATTTCCACCACGCCGGCCGGGTCCAGGCCGTTGATCGGTTCGTCGAGCACAAGTAGGCGCGGTTGGTGAATGAGCGCCTTGGCGAGGCCGACGCGCTGCGCGTTGCCCAACGACAGTTCGCCGGCGCGTTGGTGGCGATAGGCGGACAGATCGAGGCGGGCTATGATGCCCGACACGGCACGTCGGTCCGGTAGTCGGCGCATCCGGCGTACCAGGTCGAGGTTTTCCTCGACGGTGAGTTCCGGGTAGGCCGACGGTGTCTCGACCAGATGTCCGACTTCGGCCCAAAGGGCGGTCGCTGTGGGAGTCACGCGACGGCCGAGTACGGTCAAGGTTCCTTCGGTGGACGCACCATGCCCAGGAGCATCCGGATGAGGGTTGTCTTGCCGGCGCCGTTGAGACCCAGCAAGGCATATATCTCTCCCGACCGGACGTCGAGATCAAGGTGGTTCACCGCCGTCGTCTGTCGGTATCGTTTGGTTACGGCGCTGATCGTGATCGCGGGCTTGGCTCCAGTCACATGAACTCCCGGGGGGCTGGGACAGTGGCGGTCAGAAGAAGCGTAGGTACAGATACGGCACGCAGATAGCCACCGTGACGACCGTGACGAGCACGCCGTACTTTGTGAACTGCCAGAACGAGATCCGGTAGCCGACGCGCTCAGCGACACCGAGCACGACGACGTTGGCCGAGGCCCCGACCGCCGTGGCGTTCCCGCCGAGGTCGGCGCCGAGAGCTAACGCCCACCACAGCACATTGCCTGGGATGCGCCGTTGGCCTGGACCAGGTCGGCGACGATCGGGCTCATCGTGGCGACATACGGGATGTTGTCGACGATGGCCGACAGGCCCGCCGACGCCCACAGCAGGAGCATCGTCGTGCCCCAGAGCCGGCCCTCGGTTCCCGATGTCGCCGCCCCTCGACAGTTCGTCGATGACGCCGGTGTTGATGAGTGCCCCGACCATGGTGAACAGGCAGGCGAAAAACACCAGGGTCGGCCACTCGACATCGCTCGCGACAGCCACATGCTGCTGGTCCTCGAGTGTGGCCAGCGCGACGAGTAGGTCCGGGCGAGGGCGTTAACGGCATTTTCTGCTGGATAGATGAGGCGGATGTTGGCTAGTTGCTCGGCGCGGGTGGCTGTGGGGTTGACGGTGGCTACGTTCTCGTGGTCGAACATGTCGTCGAAGGTGCGGTAGTTCGCGATGCGCTTGATGCGGGTCAGGCATTCCTCGCCCCGGCAGGTGAACTTGAGCAACTGCCCTGGCGCGAGGCGCCTGTTTGACGGGTATGCCACCCGTACCTCGATGGTCTTCTTGCCGCTGGCGATGAGGTCGAAGTACCGCTTGTAGATGGGCATCTCGCGGGCTCGTTCTCGGGTGGCGAGGTCGGCGGGTCGTTGGGCCATCAAGGTTCCTAACTCGCTGGTGGTGAAGGATCGGTAGAAGTGTTTCGGGTCGGCGATCAGCCCGTTGACGAGCCAGATGAGGGAGTCGACATAGTTGTCGACGGTGCCGGGCCATTGGGTGGTGGACAGCATCCATTCCTCGACGCCGGTGTGTGCTGGGCTGTCGGGCGCGGCGCGTAGCAGGCTTTTGGACAGCTTGCCGCCGGAGCCGGAGAGCACCATGGGGGTGAAGATCCGGGCTGGCATGGCGGCGGGTGGTGTGCCCAAGGCGAGCAGGGCGCCGTCGACGAGTTGGCAGCCGAAGGCCCAGTCGCCGCCTTTGACCATCACGTACAGAACTTCGGTTTCACGGACGAGCGCCCGTTCTTTGATCACGTTGCGGTAGAGGGTCGCGAGGTTGAGGTAGCCGCCGTCGATGGGGTCGATGCACATTTCGTAGTCGCCGTGCTCGTAGCAGACGGCGGTGAAGATCGCCCCGTCGCCGTCGAGGCGTACGAGGCGTGTTTGCTCGGCGCGTTTCTCGGCCCATCCGCAGGTCGGGCAGGGCAGCCGGGTGTGTACGGTGCCGGTGGACGGGGCCAGCCACCAGCGCAGCGCGTCGAAGTCTTCCAAGCTACGCAGGAACTCTGAGCGGTAAGCGGCAGAGGCCTGCTGTTCGGTGTACGTGTCCAGCTCAGTGTCGGTGTCGGTGGCATCGGACAGCGAGTTGAACAGGGTCCGGTAGTAGGTTTCGATGAGTTCGTCGACGCCGCCCCGGCCCAGCGCGTGGTGGTAGGTGATCTGGTAGGCGCGGTGCGTTTCGGGGCCCAGGGTGACTTCGTGTGGCGCGTTGTCCAGGGCCGAGAACCGCACGGTGGTGTCGACGCTGAACGCGCGGCGGGCGAGTTTGGCGAGCAGGAACGCCGAGGTTTGCACGATGTTGGTACCCAGGTGCGGGGCGCCGTTGATCTGGGTGCCGACGACGAACACGATCCGTTTCGGACGGTTGGCGACAACTTTGGGGCGGATCATGTCGATGGAGCGCAGTAGCGCCTTGGCCAGGACGCTGTTGGGTGAGAGCAGCTGAGGGGGCCGGTCGGGGGCGGTGGGCATGGTGGTCATTCCTCCCGGCTGGGGCGTGGCAGTCGCAGGTTGGCGCAGATGAAGTCGAGGCGGGGCTCAGGATCGTCGGCGGGCACGAACACGGGCGAGTAGCCGGCGTCGTAGTAGCCCTGCACGATGAGTTCATGGACGCGGCGGATCTCCCGGTCTTGTGCCCAGACGACGTCGTGCTCGTCCTCGAATGTGTCGAGGGGGTCGAGCACGAGTACCCCGTCGTAGCGATAGCGGCCGGTGGCCTCTTCCAGTTCGGCGTAGGGCTCCAGGCCAAAGAACCGGTCCCAGCCGTAGCCGTCGGGGATGCCACGGTTGTAGAACCGTACGCCTTGGGTGTGGGTTTTGTATTCGGCGATGAATGCTTCCAGGACCTCGCGGGAGTAGGCGCGGCGGTCTTCGCGTTGGAGGTGTCGGCCGAGTCGGGCCCGGTGGGCGCGGTAGATCTCGCGGGCGGCTTCGTCGGCCGAGCACGGCAGTCCGGCCTTGATGACTGCTTCGATAACGGCTTCCTTCCCAGCGGATGGTCCGCCGGTGATGACGTATCGCCGCGGTGGGCCGGTGTGGATGTCGGTGTTGATCATGCGGCGCTCCTGGCGTCAGCGGTGGTGGTTGGTGTGGACAGGTGAGCAACCCAGTGCGCGTGGATGCGCATGCCCTGCTCGCTGGAGGTCAGATCGGTGACGAAGGTGCCGCACTGCTGGACGTCCGGGGCGTGGTGGCAGACGACGTCGACATCGTCAGGTTCGAGTGGTGGGCTCCAGCCAGCCAGACCGAGCAGTGTTTCCGGGGCGATGTCGCCGTGCAGGAGCCGTGCCCCATAGGCACGTCGGTAGGTACGGATCGCGATATGGAGCTGTCCCGTCCGCCATAGTGCGGCGTCGGCCGCGGCAGGTAGGTCCGGGCCGAACGGGTCGTAGCTGCTCAGCCGTTCACAGGCCAGCAACTCGGCGCGCAGCGCGTACACGCCGGCCCACAGTCGGGCGATGTACTCCTCGTGCTCGACGGCCTCCCACGCCCACATGTCCTGCGGCAGCCCGGCCGGTGGGTGCAAGACCGGAATGAGTCGCGGTGGGGCGGCCCGGGTGGTCGTCATCCTGTCGCTGTCCGCGGCCAGGGCCTGGGCGAGGTCGGCGAGGATGCGCGGCTCGATGTTCTTGCGGAAGTGATCGGCGTCGCGGCCCATTGACAGTGCTGCGCCTGCACGTCGCGCCGTGAGGTTGTTACCGGCCGTGGTGGGCAGAGTGCCGAACAGGGTGCTCGCGGCGACCGACAGCGCCGGGTCGCTCATACGGTGAAGTAACTGACGCATCAACGCGTTGAACGCCGCGACACGGCTGTCGAGCTCGCGGGTCGCGGCACGCGCTGTTACCCCCGCCAACTCCAAGAGGTGATCGGCGATCACCGCGCTGGCCGCAGGCAGCCCACGCTTGAGCAACGGTCGAAGATCTTCCGCAGTGGGGCTCGTGTTGAGGGTCACACCTCCAGTAAACCAGGGTCAACCAGAAAGTGCCCACAACAATACCCAGAAAATGCCCACACCGTGATTCTGTCTAGCCGCGCAGCGGCGCTCAATCGGCGGGCCGGCGGTTGCCGTGGCCAGAACCTCGGCACGTCTGTCCAACCCGACGGTTTGGGCGTCGGCGACCTGCTTGGCGGGCAGCGTGGAGCTGGACCGAGGATTTGCCTACGCAGGAGGTAAAGATGATAAACAATGTCTATCGCCGGTGTGGCTGTGTCGATCCAACGTCGAAGCGTCTGGTACGGGGCACGTTTGTGCACGTCTGGCAAGTCCGACGCACGGTTCCTGGTATTTCGCGGTTCAGGTCACAGCCACCGTGGGGCGTCGTTGTCGAGTCCGGCGTGGTGGTTTCGCGACGGCGGAGGCCGCGGAGCGGGACGGTGTTGTCGACCGCGCCGAAGGCGGCGAGCACCTGCAGTGCCGCGTCGACGGGCATGAGGCCGCGTCGGAACGCCTGGTAGACCGCGGTGATGTCGCCGGGCTGGGAGTGGTCGAGGAGGGCGTGCATGGTTTTTTCGAGCTGGTCTGGTGGTGTGGGCGGATCGGTGGCCAGGGTCGTGAGGATGGCCTGGCAGGCGAGTCTGGCGCCGCGTCTCGAGCGGTCGTTGGATTCCTCGCGGAGTACCGCGGTGAGTCCGGCCAACCAGATCTCCAGCGGATCGCCGTCGACGAACGGGCCCGACCTCGTTGACCGTCGACGACGATGAGGTCTGTTCGGCGACCCCGTCGGTGGACCTGGTGCCTTACGCCTCGGAGTACGAGGGGTACATGGGCAATTACGGCAACACGATGGACCGGTGGTACCGCCGTGCCGTGGTCGTGGTGTGGCCGCATCGGTTGGCGTTCGCGGTGCGCGCTGAGGCATCGCCGAATGGGCGCTGGACACCCTCGTGAAACAGATCCGGGCCCGCGATGTTGCCGGCGCGCGGACGAGCGCGGCCACCCTGGCACCCTTCTGGGAACGCGCGATCGGCGCGACTCAACGCAGCGCGGTACTGACCAAGACCCTTCGGGTCGCGCGGGGCCTGGACGATCCCAACCTCGCGATGGCGCTGTTGGCGCCGTTCCAGGTCGAGGCGCTGGTCCGGAGCGGTGCGGCACCGGCAGCCAGTCTTGTCTCGCGGGACGGGTACGAGTGGGCCGAAGATCTCGTCGCACGCTGGTTCAACCGGCGCCCGGCGTGGCCGGCTCCGCATGAGACTCGGCGGGTCTGGATCGAGTCGCTGGCCCCGGTCATTACTGCGCTGGCTTCGGTTTCCGCAGACGGGGCAGGGCTGGTCCACCATGTGCTTGCCGGTTCGTGGGCCTGGCTGCGCGACCAGGTCGGGCTGCGGGCGGCCGGGTCGATGCCGTCGCGTCAGGCCCTTGATCGGCGCGTACGGCTCGAGTCAGGTCTCGACTCACTCGCGCAGCACGCAGCCACCCGGCTTACCGCCCGGGTCGCCCGGCCAGTCCGGGCCGCGGACGACTGGTCGGTTATGCCGCCCGGCGGGTGCGGTTGCGAGCTGTGCGCCATGCTCGCCCGGCTCCTAACCGACCCGGCCCGACAGTCCTATGACTGGCCACTGGCCAAACCCGGTCGACGTCACGTCCACAGCGTCATCGACCAGGCCGAACTTCCGGTCCACCATGAGACACGCCGTCAAGGACGGCCGTACACGTTCGTACTGACCAAGACCGACGCGCTCTTCGACCGTGAACGCCAACAATGCCAACAGGACATCGTCGATCTGGCATGGCTCCAGGCCAACTATCCGGTCGGCCGCGCGAAGACAACTCGCACATCCCGGAGAACCGCCAGCGACGGTGCATTGGCAACGGGGCGGCGATGATCGACGGGCAGCGCTCAGCGGCTTCTCGGCATGATCAGTAAAGGTCGGATCTGCGCCAGTGGGGCGGCGGAGGGTACCCGGCCGGGGCGAATCAACGGAGGGGAAGGTAGATGACCTGGCCGTTCCACTCCGCGGTCTGGCTGGCCTCGGTGATGAGCGTCAGCTCGTCGATCGCTTCGGCGAGCGGAAGCGTCGCGCTCACGACGAGAAGGCCACTCATGGGTAAGCCCGCGGCGACCCGTTCGTAGGCGAAGTCGGGCATGGTCGCGACATCGTGAGTCAGCAGCACCCGCTTCTCGTCTGCGGCCCAGTGCAAGACAGCTGGGTCGTCGGCGGCGGTCAATCCGCTGTCCTGGACCCGGACCAAATCGATGCGTTCGGCGCGACGCAGCAGGCCGACGACGATCCGACGATTGAAGTTCTCGTCAGCGGCAAAATGCACCGTCATTGCTGCCGGGTCAGCAACCTGGCCCGCAGGCCCTCGGCCGGAAACCGTGCCTCGATTTTCGCCCGAACCTCCACACCGATCCGTTCGCGCTCATGGAGGTACGCACCGACATCGCTTTGGTGGCGGATGTAGTAGGTCAGCACCGCGTAGATGTCGCCGAGGGAGACGGCGGGATACTGCTCGCGGATCTCCTCAGGACTGTCTCCCCGCTGGAACGCGGCCACCAGGGTCTCGAGCAAGACTCGGGTGCCGCCCACGCGCCATCCGCCGTTGGCGTCCGCGGCGAGTGGGACCGGTTCCGGTTCGACCGCTGGGAACATCAGCTACCACCTCCTCGCACTGGCGCTACGGGAAGCATAGCTGGCCGCCAAGCCACTCTATCAGCGTGCGAGCCTGGGGCAGCTGGCCTCATCGGCTGCCTGCAGCGCTCACTTCAGACGTTCCGACGCCGGTGGTCGACCACCGAGTGAGGGCATGTTGAGAAAAACTAAAGTGTTGGTGCTAGTCTTTCGTCGGCGACTGAAGGGAATGGCGGGGAACGTGACGGCGAAGGCTGGCCCGTCTCCGTGGGCGATCGGGAAGTTTGGTGACCACGCCGAGACGTTATGGAAGCTCGTGCCGGCTGCGATGGGAGCCGCAGTCGAACGACAGATGGACGCTCATGCGGCCTCCCGGTTGAGCACGCTGCAGGCCTTCGGCGGGGCGTGGCTGGCCCGGTACGAGGAGTTGGTGGAGCGCCTCAAGGGTCTCTGCGGCGTCGAGGTGGTCAAGCCGGCCGGCGCGGCATTCCAGTTGGCCGTCATCAACGGGCAGGCGCTCGTGCTCTTCCGCTACGCAGACGATCTCGGCACATCGCACCGGGAGCCTCGCGCGACTAGGCGGCTGAACAAGCTCGTCCGCGAGCTGCTCACCGAGGACGGCGCTGCGCCGGAGTGGGTGACTGATGAATTGTTCCCGATCTCCGACGCCACGATCGCCTCCGGGGCGAAGCTGCTGGGCGATCTGCAGCCAGAAGGCATGGTCCTGGTGTTTTTCGCCGCCAACGCCAAGGCCGGCCTGCTCAGTCTGGGCTGGGGCGAGGCGGCCGTGGTGGCGGGCGGTGAGCTGGACTGGGGGTTCACCGAGGTGCTCCCTCTCCCGAAGCTCTCGTCGCCTGTGGGCGGTCGCGCGGTGCCGGTCGACGGTCCTCGCACCGCGAGTGGCGGTTGGCCGCCGCCTCGGTTCGATGATGCCCCGATGGTCGCCCCGGAGATCACCCCACGTAACGCCCCAGTCGACGCTGGCGGGCCGCTCGGCAGGAAGGCATTGGACAAGTGAGCGAGGACGAGCAACTCCAGCTCTTTGCCTCCACCGGGGCACCAGGTCCGGGCCGACCAGGCTGGTCACCCGCGAGCGTCGCTCAAGCATTCGACCCGGCACGCCTGACCCAGGCGCGTTATCTCGCCGGGAAGACGAAGAAAGACGTCGCGGAGGCGATCGGGGTGACTCCGGCCGCAGTGGGCAAGTACGAGGCGGGCACCCGCCCCCGCCCTGAACTGGTTCCGGCTCTGGCCCGCTACTTGGGAGTGCCGCCTCATTTCTTCATCGCCGGCCGCCCTCATGCCCGTCTGGACCGCGTCAGCCGCCCACTTCCGGCACCTGAGGTCGACCCGCGCCTACCAGCGTGCCAAGGCAACCGCGTTCGTGGAGCAGGTTTGGGAACTCACGCAGGCGTTGGAGAAGCGGGTGCAGCTTCCGATAGTCGATCTGCCCGGCTTCTCCGGCGGTGAGGTCCACCCGGGCGTCGACCTGCCTCGCGACCCGCTTGACGCGGCGCGGGCGCTGCGGTCGCTATGGGGCCTTGGAACCCGTCCGGTGCCGCACTTGGTGCGCCTGATGGAAACGCGCGGGATCGTGGTCGCGCTGGCTCCCCTGGCCGACGGGGATGTCGCGACAGTCGACGCGTTCTCGACCACACGACTTCCCCGCCCGATCGTCGTCATCACCCGCGATCGCACCGACGACGTCTACCGGCATCGGTTCACGGCCGCCCACGAACTCGGACATCTTGTCCTTCACGGTGACACCTTGCCGGGTGACTCTGTGCAGGAACGCGAAGCCGACGCGTTCGCCGCCGAGTTCCTCACCCCCCGCGACAGCCTCCTGTCCGACCTGCCGCGGAGGCTGAACTTTACCGTGCTAGCCGATCTCCAGCACATATGGGGCGTCTCCGTCGACAGTCTGCTCTACCGGTGCCGCGAAATCGGGTTGTTTTCCGACTCCACCGCCGCCCGCGGCTGGCAGCGACTCAGGGAACTACGCGGCCAGGGAGCGTTCCTAGCTCAACCCATCCAGGGCTTCGCCGGCGAACAGCCGGTTCTCCTGCAGAACGCATTCGACCTTGCCGACAAACACGGGCTGTCCCTGGCAGCGCTGGCCGACGAACTCGCCTGGCCCCTGCCCCGGCTGCGGGAACTGCTCGGGATGCAGGACAACCGCCCGACACTCAGATTGGTCCGGTAATGCCGGATTTCAAGCGAACCGGCAAGTCCGTGCAATCGGGGCGTCGGCAAAGTCAGCTCATGTTTCTGGGATGGTGATTTCGAGCATTGCGAGGGGGGCTGCGGGTCGCGGTTGTTGTGGCGTAAAGCTTTGGCGATGTTGTGGACGCCCGACCGGGCGGCGCGGCGCCGTCGGGGCAAGACCGACGCCGTCGACGCTGAGAACGCCGCCCGCGCCGTGATGTCTGGCCGTGCCACCGCCGAGGCCAAGGCTGGCGACGGACCCGTCGAGGCTCTCCGCCTGTTCAAGGTTGCTAAAGACTCGGCCTGATGACGCCAGAAGTTTGTCCCCACGGGTGCTAGGTCATTTTCCCCACCCGGTGTGGTGATGTTAGGTCGTGCGGACGGCGTGCAGTGGGACGGCGTCCGGCGTGCCGGTGGCGAGTTGCGGGCGGGCGACCTGGGGTGTGGTGAGTAGTGCGACGATCGCGATCGGTTCGCCGCAGTGGGGGCATCCTGTTCATGGTAGGCATGTTCGCTGTCGGCGTGGCACTGCTGGCCGGAATCGGCCTCCGTATCTCCGCTGTCGCGGGCGGACTGATCATGACCATGATGTGGTTCGCCGAGTTCCCCTTGGCGCAGCACACCAGCACCGGTGCGGCGAGTGGCTCGACGAACCCTGTCACCGACTACCACCTCATCTACACCGTCGTCCTGATCGGACTCGCGGCCGCTTACGCCGGCCACACCTGGGGACTCGGTCGGCTGTGGGCGAAGCTGCCGTTCGTCCAGCGCAACCGCTGGCTCATCTGACAGATCGCAGCTCAACGAAGACTGGTGCGACGGGCCTCACGGCTGCGGCCCGCGATGCCGACCTGTTGGTGCTGGGGACTCATGGGCACAGTCGGGTGCCGTGCAGCGCACAGGTCGGCTAAGCACGCCGCGCCTACTGAACGGTGAGGATGCGGTCGGCCTGGGTTGGGCTGCCGAACGAGGTAACGGAAGAGGAGTCATCATGCTTCGATGGACGGTCAGGGACGTCATGACGGTCAACGTGGTCACCGTCACGGCGGAGACACCGTACAAGCAGATTGTGGAGAGGCTCGTCGAGCACGCCGTGTCCGCGGTGCCCGTCGTTGACGACCGCGGAGCGATCCTAGGCGTCCTGTCCGAGGCGGACCTTCTCCACAAGATGGAATTTACCGGACTTGAACGGCACGTCCACCTGCTGGAACGAAAGCACCGGCGGGTCGCGATCGCCAAGGCGTCCGGCGATATCGCCCGGGACCTGATGAGCAGTCCCGCTGTGACCGTCGGCCCGGACGTGTCCCGTCTCGGCGGCGGCCAGAATGATGGATCACAAGCGGGTCAAGCGGCTGCCGGTCGTCAACGAGGATGGCCGGGTGATCGGGATCGTGTCGCGCAGCGATCTGCTGCGGCTGTATCTGCGTGATGACGCAACGATCAAGGACGAGATCATCGGGCAGGTGCTCCTCCGGACACTATGGATCGACCCGGAGACGATCACAGTGAGCGTCCACGGGGGCGTCGCTGGCGTGGTAGATGTCATCGACGAGATGACGTACGACTACGACGACACGGCGGGCCTGCACCGCCACAACTTCATGGGCGCCACCGTGAAGGAGACCACGCCGTAAGCCGGACCGAAGGCCGAAGGGGCGGACCCGGAAGTAGCGATCAGATCAGGCCGCGGTTGCGAAGGTCCGGGAGTACCTGTTGTTCGAACAGTCGTAAGCCGTGCCAGCCGATCGAGGCTGGCATGCCACCCATCAGCGGCTGGAACTCCAGGTCCTCACCACGCTCGGCGGCAGAAACCGCGTAGTCCACGTACTCGCCAGGAGTCATGATCTAGGCCGGAGCCGCGCACCGGCGGCGCCCGCTCAATCGGCGGGTCAACGGATCCTAGACGCGAATGCTCGACGTCTTGGCTCATGTCTGGCAGTGCTCGGCGGTGTCGCCGGTTGTGAGACGATGCGGGCAGCCGTGTCCTCGACAATGGAGCGTAGACGTGCGGGTCGTACTGGGGGAGGATCTTGCCCTGCTGCGCGACGGGCTCACCCGGTTGCTCGAGGCCCACGCCTTCGATGTCGTCGCCAGCGCGGACAACGGGCCTGCTCTCAAGACCGCCCTGATCGAGCACCGCCCCGATGTCGCTGTCGTGGACGTGCGAATGCCGCCGAACCACACCGATGACGGGCTGCGTGCCGCCATCGAGGCCCGGGCGGTGGTGAAGCGACTGCCGGTGCTGGTGCTGTCGCAGTTCGTCGAGCCGCTCTATGCGCGTGAGCTTCTTTCCGACGGTGAGGGTGCGGTGGGCTATCTGCTCAAGGACCGGGTTCTCGACGCCGCGCAGTTCATCGAGGCCGTCCGCCGCGTCGCGGCCGGCGGCACCGCGATGGACCCTGAGGTGATCGCCGAGCTGCTGACCGGCCGGTCACGGGAACGGTCGCTGGAACCGTTGAGCCCGCGGGAGCGGCAGGTGCTCGGGCTGATGGCCGAGGGCCGGTCCAACAGTGCCATCGCCGCCCGGATGTTCGTCTCCGAGAAGGCTGTGGCCAAGCACATCAACAACATCTTCATGAAGCTCGGGCTGCACCTCTCGGGCAGCGACAACCGCCGGGTGCTCGCCGTCCTCGCCTATCTGGGCAGCTAACCGGCTCGACCGACCCACCGATGGGCCCGCGGTGCTCCCCGCGGCCGTACTCGTCGTCGGGTAGCCGGGGCCGTCGTTCGTTCGCCCACTGTGGACGAACGATGGATGGCCCACCCCATCTTCCCCCTAGCCGCGCTGATGTCGCCCGTCGGTAGGCTCGGCGCCGGCGGCCTGCGGAATCGGCAGATCGATCGTCAGGTTGGTACCGCCCGTCGCCGGCTCGGATAGCGTCAGCGTGCCGTCCAACGCGGCGAGCCGCTGCCGTACGCCATCCAAGCCGCCGCCGGGAACGACGACCGCGCCACCCCGGCCGTCGTCCCCGACCTCCAGGTAGAGCCGGTCGTGTAGCCGCCGGCCGCGCACCCATGCCCGGCCGGCGCCGCTGTACTTCACCGTGTTGGCCAGTGCCTCGGAGATCGTGAAGTAGGCCGCTGCTTCGACCGGGTCGGGCAGCCGGCCGGGCACGTCGAGGTCGACGTCGAACCGCAGCGGGATCCGGATTGTCAGGGACTCCACGGCGCCCACCAGGCCGCGATCGCTGAGCACCGGGGGACGGATGCCCTTGATAAGGGAACGCAGCTCGCTGATGGCCTGCACGTTGTGCTCCCGCGCTTCGGTGAGCAGCTGTTTCACGGCCGGGTCGTCACCGATCAGGCTCTCCACCATGCCAAGGCTCATGCCGAGCGCGACCAGGTGCGCCTGCGCGCCGTCGTGCAGGTCGCGTTCGATGCGCCGCAGTTCGTTCGCCTGGGCATCGACGGTCTGCGCGCGAGTGGTGAACAGATGTTCAACTCGTTCGTTGAGTACCCGTCGGTCGTCGGGACGCAGCATGGCGGCCGTCAGCCTGCCATACCCACGCATGGCCACCGGGGTGAGCAGCCAGAACGTCCCCAAGTAGAGCACGCCCCACGGGACGCCGATGATGGCCGCGCTGAGCGTGTCGTCGACCGTCGCCCCGAACGGGAAGTCCAGGGTGGCGCCGGCCGGCAGCGCAAGCCACAGCAGCGGGAGCGTGAGACTGAGCGCACCGGCGCAGAAGGCCGCCACCGGCACCGCGAGCAGCACCAGCCCGGCGGTCATGTCGACGAGCAGCCAGCGCACGTCACGCCAGGTGGCCGGGTCGCGCAGCATGGTGAGGAATCGGGCCCACCCGCCGGTCGCCGGCAGCGGCCGATAACGCCGGCCCGATCGTGACACCCAACTCCCGGGCCACGAAGAGACGCCGGCTGTCCGCCATCGCCCGGTTGGCCAGGACCGCACCGGTGAACAGCGGCAGAGTGACCCACAGGGCGGCGAGGGTCAGCGTGGTCAGCACCCAGATCAGCACCAGCAACTCAGTGAGGACCAGCCCGATCAGGACGAACGCCCAGCCGAGCAGGCGCCGCCGGGCGGCGAACGGGTGTGCCAGAGGAGCCGTCATGGTGCCGATTATCCCTACCTTTCGGCGCTGGCGAACTGGACTTAAGTCCACCTCGGCGACGGAGATTCAACACCCCTGACGCGCGGTGCGCCCGTCCGCAGAATCTATCTGGTTCCCTCTTCACCAGCCGAGAAAGGCCCGGTCTTGACGAAGCGACCTCTCACCGTTCGACTCGCCCGATGGAGCGCCGCGCATCCGTGGACGGCCATCGGGATGTGGATCCTGTTTGTGGTTGTCTGTCTGGGGGCCTTGTCCGCAGGCTTCACGATGGCCAACCCGACCGAGCTCGGCCAGGGTGAGTCCGGCCGCGCCGCGCAGATTCTCGACGACAGGTCGATGGTCCCCGCCACCGTGGAGAACATCCTGATCAGCGCCGGGTCGGGCGCCCTGGACCCGGCCATCGCCACTCAGGCCGCCACAGCGGTGCGTGACCGGATGCGTGCGCTGCCCGAGGTCGACTCGGCCGGCGAGGCGGTCCCCGCGCCGGACGGGAGGTCGGTGCTCGTACCCGTCACCATGACCGGTGACCCGCGCACCGCCGACCAGCGCGTCCAGCCGCTGCTTGACGTGGTCGAGGACACCCGCGGTGACTTCCCGGCGCTGCGCATCGACCAAGCCGGCGCGGCCTCGATCCAGGCCGGCATCAACGAACAGCTCGGCGCCGACTTCGTCAAGGCCGAGACGCTCAGCATCCCGGTCACGCTGATCATCATGATGGTGGCGTTCGGCTCGATCATCGCCGCCGGCGTGCCGGTCCTGCTCGCGCTCACCTCGGTCGGCGCTGCGATGGGCATGTGGGCACTGTGCTCCCACCTGCTGCCGGACCCGGGCCAGGTGCCGAACATGATCCTGCTGATGGGGATGGCCGTCGGCGTCGACTACTCGCTGTTCTACCTCAAGCGGGCGCGGCAGGAGCGCGCCCGCGGCAATGAGCACATCGACGCGATCGAGATTGCCGCGGCCACGTCCGGGCACTCCGTCGTGGTCTCGGGCCTCGCGGTGATCGTGTCGATGGCCGCTCTCTACCTGACCAACGACCTCATCTTCAGCTCGCTCGCCACCGGCTCGATCCTGGTCGTCGCCGTCGCGGTGCTCGGCTCACTGACTGTGCTGCCCGCCCTGCTCGCCACGCTCGGCCGCTGGATCGACAAGCCGCGGGTGCCGATCCTGTGGCGCCTCAACGGCCGCGGCAACGAGCCGCGGCTGTGGCCCGCGCTGCTGCGCCCGGTGCTGCGGCACCCGGCCGTCACGCTGGTGCTGGCCGTGGCGGCGCTGCTGGCGATGGCCTACCCGGCGCTCGGCCTGCAGCTCAAGTCGGCCGACATCGACGACTATCCGCGGTCGATTCCCGCGCTGGCCTCGTACGACCGGCTCACCGTCGCCTTCCCGGCGAAGGGCACCAGCCACGAGGTCGTCGTCACCGCCGATGCGGAGAGCTCGGCCGCCGTCGAGGCGGCGCTGACCCGGCTCACCGAGCGGGCGCAGGCTTCCGACCTGTTCGCGCCGCGGCAGGACCCGCAGCCGCGGGCATCGTCCGACGACACCGTCCACGTGATCAACCTCGCTACGCCGTACCCGGCGAACTCCGACGAGGCGGAACGCTCGGTGCGCCTGCTGCGCGACGAGTTGATCCCGGCGACCGTAGGGCAGGTGTCCGGTGCGCGCAGCGCCGTCGGGGGTGAGGTGGCGAACAGCATTGACTACTCGGCGAACGTCGCCCAGAAGCTGCCCTGGGTGGTGGGACTGGTCCTGCTGCTCACCTTCATCGTGATGATCGTGGCGTTCCGCTCGGTGGTGGTCGGCTTGGTCGCGCTCTTCGTCAACCTGCTGTCCGCCGCCGCCTCGTTCGGGCTGCTCGTCCTGATCTTCCAGAACGAGTGGGCCGAGGGCATCCTCGACTTCCGGTCGAGCGGGGCGATCGTCTCCTGGATCCCGCTGTTCCTGTTCGTTGTTCTGTTCGGTCTGTCGATGGACTACCACGTCTTCGTGGTCAGCTCGATCAGGGAGGCCGCGCAGACCGGCGTCGGCATCCGGCAGGCGGTCTCCGAGGGGATCAGCCGCTCGGCCGGCATCGTGACCAGCGCGGCGATCGTCATGGTCTCGGTTTTCGCCATCTTCGCCACACTGAGCCTGATCGAGTTCAAGCAGCTGGGCCTGGGCCTGGCGCTGGCGGTCCTGCTCGACGTGCTCATCATCCGCGGTGTCGTGCTGCCGGCGTTGATGACGCTGCTCGGCCGGGGCAACTGGTGGCCGGCGAAGTTGCCGGCCGCGCCGGCCGCCCCCGAGAGCGCGACCACGCCGGCCGCCTCCGAGGACGCGACCACGACACCGTCCACAATCGACTTGTCTGGCTCGGTCGTCAGCTCACCGCTTTCGTCACGAGCGCGCTGATGCTCGCCTCGTCTGCCGCGGTCAACTCCTTCAGACCGAAGGCGTGGATCCTCCATCGCCAGCAGCGATGCAGTCGAGGTGCGCCGTTTCAGGAGATGAAGTCGCGGTACGCGTGGTACGAGGCGCGGCGAGAGCCGTCGGACCGCACGACGCCCCACATGTTGTCCACGCCGTAGTCCTGGTACTTGAACCATACATAGGCGTACGCCCACGACCAGCTGACGAAGTCAACCAGGCTGCGCTGCATGTACGCGGCCTGCAGGTCGTCGTCAACGGTTGTCCCGTCGACGTTCTGGTCGATCTGGAAGCCGATTTCGGTCAGCCATACCGGCAGCGTCGGAAAGTCCTGGTGCACGCGGGTGGCGGTCGCCCAGCCGTTCGCGTCGGTGTATGAACCGTACGGGTGGGTGGTCACTCCCGCCGCCAGGGAGATGGCGGCGGGTCCGTCGGGCGACTCCTTGAGCAGCGTGTTCCAGGTCTTGGCGCTCCACACGCCGGTGTCGGTGCGGAAGGTGTGCGGATACCCGACCATGAGGAACTTCGCGTTCGGATTGGCCGCCTTGGCCGCGGAGACCACCTGCGTGAAGAACCTCGCGTACGCGGCCGGTTCGGGGGTCGGATAGAACCAGTACCCGTACGTCTCGTTGAGCACCTCGAAGTACGTCGGCGCGTACTGGGCGTCGCTGCGGCCCACCCAGAAGGCGCCGCCGGGTCCGTACCGGGCCACGACGCCAGCCGCCCAGCTCGTCCAACCGGGCAGGTCGAGCTGCGAGATGTTGGTGCGGTACTGGACCAGCAGTGGCAGCGGGGTCAGTCCGCTACCGGTGGACGCGGCGATCTTGGCATCCATGCTCGCGGTCGACTCGCCGTACAGCAGGTCGAACCGGTCGAGGGTGATGCCCATCTTCTTGGAGTCGGGGCCGGAGGTGCGCGACGGGCCAGTCGCATCGGCGATGCCGAACAGCTTGGCGGTCGGCACCTTGACAGTGATCTCCGAGGCCCAGGGAAGGGTTGCCGGACCCTCGGCCCTGGCGCCGACCCGCACTGACAGGCCGTCGTAGGTCGACGGGATCACGAACGGCGGCACCACGTCGTGGAAATACGTGTCGGGGATGCCAGAGGCCTTCACCACAAAAGCGAAAGTCGTGATGCCAGGCAACGTCGCGTCGACATGCCGGCGGTCGGGGAGGGCATCGATCACCGGGGCGCCTGCGCGCGGTTTCGAGACGGTGAACTGAATCTCCGGTGCCCACGGGTTGGTTGCCGGCCCAGACGCCCGGGCGCTTACCCGTACCGACTTGCCGCCGTAGACGAATGGGTCGACGAGGAAGGGTGGCACCACCATGGATGTGTACCTGTCCGGCATGCCAGCCGTCTTGACCACGAACGTGAAGCTGGCCGTTTTGGCCTGGGCGGAGTTCACGTGCCAGTAGTCCGACTGGACGGTCACCGTTGGGGCACCCGCCGCGGCGGCCGCCTCGGCAGGCCGCCACCCCGTCCCGGCGAAGGCGCCGAGGACAGATGCAACGATCACGCACAGCCGGAAGGCACAGCGCACGACGAACTCCCGATATCAGTTGATTCGCAATGATGGCGGTGAGAGTACCGCAAACATGGGCTCGTCCACTATCTCGCCAGAATCGATGCAAATGGCGACTGTGTCCGCAAGCTCCTCACGCTGACCGAGGCCACCGGCTTCGAGTTCGACGACTGATGCTTGCTGCAGCCCTTCAGACCTGGGCCAAATCTGGCCTGGGTCCCATTGGCGTGTGGAGCGCGCAGCCAGGGACGCCATGGTGGACGCGTTCCAGAACCGCGACGGTGCCCGTGTCGTGAAGGAAACGGCCCCTCGCCGGAAGGACTGTCACGTTGACGGCAGTCATGGTGATGCGGTCGTCGCCGCCGCGATATTGGATCGACAACGCTTCCCGCGAGAGGGTCACGCCATGACGGACAGTATGCGGTTCGGCCCCTACCGATGGGTGCGGCGACTTGTGTCGGTGGTCGCGGCGGGCCTGCTGCTGGCGACGGGGACCTACGCCCTCGCGCCGGCGTATGCCCGGGACTCGCCCGCCGACCGTACCTTCAAGAGCCGCGACGAGGCGGCAGAGGCCGGCGCCATCGACGCCAACACGGTCACCGCCCTGCGCAAGGGGAAGTATGTGCAGGCCTTCGCCATCCTCGAGGGCGACAAGGTCGCTGATGTGTACGGCAGTGGCGACAAGGACGGGGTCGCCCAGGCAGCCACGCTGGTCAAGGAAATCCGCGACACGGTGCTTGCTGCGGGCCACCGAGTCGTACACGACACAACTGCCCGGGCAGCGGCTGCGTTACCTGCCACTCAACTCGCTCATGATCGCTACGGAGCCACTGCCGGACCTGGTCTGGGACGAGATCGGCTGGCCGCACGGGCTGACGATCCGCGACCGACGGCACCTCTTTTTCTACGCCCAGCGGACCGTCGACAACGATCGCGATTGGCGGCCGAGGCGCACCGTATCAGTTGCGCCGCCCCATCGATGAGCGCAACGAACGCAACGACGTCGTCCGGGACCGGCTGGTTCAGACCTTGCGGGCCCACTTCCCCGCCGCGGCGGGCGCTGCCATCACCCACCATTGGGGCGGAACGCTCGCCGTGCCCCGCGACTGGAGCATGGCGATCCATTTTGATCGGACGACGGGCATGGGCTGGGCCGGCGGCTACTCCGGACACGGTGTGGGCGCCGCGGCCCTGTCCGGTCGGACCCTGGCCGACCTCGCGCTAGGCTAGGTCGCCGGACGGAACTGACGACCCTGCCCTGGGTCGGCCACCGCAGCGGAACCTGGGAGCCCGAACCAGCGCGGTACCTCGCGTCACGCGCGATCGTCACCGTGCTGCGCAGTGCGGACGCCCGCGAAGACCGCACCAACCGGACCGCTCGACGTGCGCGCCTGCTGCGTGGTCTGCTCCCGCCGACGTGACCGGCGCAGGCACGACCGACCCTGACCGGTGGACCGCCGCCGAGCCGCAGAGAGGCCCACGTGAGTTCAATTCAGCAAACAGCGGCCGGGATCGTTGATGGCGCCGCCGTATCGTCCCGCCATTCGATATTTCCGGTTATCGATCCGTCAACCGAGGAGGTCCTGGCGGAGGTGCCGGTGTCCGACGGCCCGACGGTGGAGGCCGCTCCGGACGAAATCGTCGCCGCCATCAATGCCTGGTGGCCCGGAGATGGCGCCAACCAGCGTTAACTAGCCGGCGTCGCGACTACCCCGAGCCTGTCGTCCCCGCCAGTTCCGTGAGCCGGCGTTCGAGGAAGCGCCGTTCGGCGCCGTCGTCGGTGAGTTGTCTGGCCCGTCGATATGCGTCACGCGCCTCGTCGATGCGCCCAAGGCGACGCAAGAGTTCGGCCCTGGTCGAGTGTAGGTAGCGGAAGTCGTCGAGACCGAGCTCGTCGACGATGCACAGGCCGGCCTCGGGGCCTTCTGTCTCGGCGACAGCGATGGCGCGGTTGAGCTCCACGACCGGCGAGCCGGTCAGCCGCCCGAGCTCACCGTACAGCGCCGCGATCTGCGCCCAGTCGGCATGGAAGCTCGGCGTGCAATGACGCGATGGCGGCCTGGAGGACATGGGCCCGCGGCCACCCAGGACGAGCGCCCGGTCCAGCTCGGCGCGGCCTGCCGCGATCTGGTCGGCGTTCCACCGCGACCGGTCCTGGTCGCCGAGCAGCACGAGCTCGCCGTCGCTGAACCGCGCCTCGCGGCGGGAGTCGTGCAAGAGCATTATCGCCAGCAGTCCGTGAACCTCCGGGTCGTCCGGGCAGCCCCGAGGTGACGCCCGGCGTCTGATTGATCCCTTGGTAGTCGGCGTAGACCTGCTTCTGGTCCTCCTCGGACAGCGCGGCCTGTCGCTCGAGCGCGGGGCCTTGGTAGATCAGCATCACGTACTTCATCGCTTGCTCCTCGTCAGTACCGGATAGTCACGCAACAAGACGAACGACGAGCCAGGAAATCGACAGCTCGACACCGGAAATCTTGGTCTCCCCCGTACTCAGCTTGTCCAGACCTCGTCTCTCCGGCCGGACCAGGCCCGTGCCGGCTGTCACGGCCCGGGCCAACGCGCCCGACCAAGCCCACGCTAGACCACGACGGCCCCGAGCTCCGGTGGCGCGCCTGGCCGGTGGTCTCGGGCATTCATGCCGATCACCGGGGATGGCCAGGTGGTCACCGGTTCGTTGTTCGGCATGAGGGCCGAGGCCGCAGTCCCCGGGTTTACGGCTTTGCGTTGGCGGCGAGGAACGCCTCCACCGCCTTACGCACCTGACCGCGGGCGGACACGTCGGGGTCGAGCAAGCGAACGCCGTGGCTGTCGGAGTCAACGATCAGCAGGTCGCTGGCCGTACCCGGAGTCGCGGCATGGATCGCGGTCACGAAGCTTGCGAAGCTGCCGTCGCGCCTCCCGGCGATGTACAGGGCCGGCGCCGGCAATGATGGCGCGGCAGCTTCGGCACTCACCCCGTCGAACGAGATCGGTGCGGACAAGGCGATGACGCCGTCCACGGGCGGGGCCACGACAGCCCCCGCGGCAACGCTCATCGTGGCGCCCATCGATGCCCCCATCAGCACCACCTTGGTCGCGCCGAGGCTACGCAGGTGAGCGACGGCCGCGGCAATGTCGTCCACATAGGTCACCCGCACGGCCACGTCCAGCCCTTGGGCGTTGCGAAGCCGCACGGCTTGGCCGCGTCACGCCGCGGCGGGACAACCCGCGCCGGGTGGAGGCAGAGAGTGCCCGGCGCCAGCCGAGCGGGGCTGGTCGCCGGGCGTCTCAACAGCGGCCGGGCCACCCCGCGGATAGCCGGCCGGTCAGCGGTAGAAGTACGGGTCGAGCACGCGGACCTCGGTGATCCGCTCGATCGGAAGGCCGTTGCCTTCGGCGGCAAGGCGGATCGCTTCCGGCGAGGGGCCGTCGTAGATGCAGTAGGTCGACGTACGGTCCGGCGTGACGTACGAGTGTAGCCAGGTGACCCCGTGCCCCCCGTTGCCGTCGACGACCCGCAGACACGCCTTGGCGCCCTGGTCATCCATCGGGATGGTCAGTCCATCGGCGAATGTCCGCTCAACTACGTAACGAGGCATGGTCTCCTCCATCGACAGGGCCGACCTGGTGCCGGCCGCAGTGACAGCCTCACCGCCCGACTGGGCGGCGCGCATCGGAGGCCGTTCCCTATACGTCCGCTCGCGCCTCCCCATGCGGCCCCTGCAAGATGTTCGCGGCAGCTCGGACGGCATCGTGCCGCGACGCCACGCCGAGCTTGGCCAAGATCGCCGAGATGTGGTGGTCGACGGTCTTCGGCGAGATATGCAGGGCCGCGGCGACGTCCAGGTTGCGCCGACCCGCGGCGACGAGGCGGAGCACCTCGATCTCCCGGTCAGTGAGACGGCCGGGGTTGCCCAGGGTCGTCCCCTTAGGCCGGCGAGGTAGCTTGCGCACGCCCGCGGCCCGCAACTGGTGCGCGAGCCGATCGGTTGCCGGACCGGCACCGAGGTGGGCGAGCGCCGCGTAGGCGCTCAGTTGGTCGCTGACCGTTGGGGCCTCAGCAAGGGCCACGGCCGCCTCGTATGGACACCCGAGCCTTCGCCAGGTGACCGCCGCGGCGTGCGCCTCCCCCCGCATCTGCAGCGCGTACGGCTCGGCGGCCCTCAGCGGAGCCTCCGTGATCACGCCTTGGCAAAACAGCCAGTAGCCGAGTTCACCGATGGCCCACTCGTGCCCAAGTTTCAGGGCCAACTGGAAGGTCGGTGCGATGAGCTCCGCCACCTCAGCCGGTCGGCCGGCCAGTGAGGCCGACTCGGCGAGGCCAGCCGCGACCGGCCACAGCCGCTGCAGGTCTCCGGTCGCGCTCGCGAGTCGCCACGCCTCTTGTAAGGGCCCCGTGGAGTCTGGGTCGCCGCGGCGGGTGCGCAGACGGCCGATAACCGTGAGTGCGACGATCCGGGCCGGCACGTACGTCGTGCCTGGTGCGGCCACGCCGACGGCAATCGACGTCGCCTCATCCCATCGGCCCTGTTCGAACTCAATACGGGCGAGCCAAGCCAACGCGTAGCTGCGCAGTACGTCCAGGTCACGCTCGGCACACCAGCCGATAGTCTCGCGCAGCCATTGGTCGGCAACCGAATACTGCCGGACCTCGCCAGCACCTGAGCCGAGATTCACCAACCCCACGGCGACCTCGCTGTCGTCACCGCAGGCCCGGGCCACTGCCACGCTACGGGCCAGCGTGACCGGCGCCGCGTCGGGTTCAGCGAACCACTGGGCTGAACCGACCGCGTTCAACGCACGGGCCAACACGGCGGGCGAGGCTTGTTCCTCGGCCAAGGCGCTCGCCAGCGCACCGATCCGTAACGCCTCTGGAATGTCGCGGGACAACATCTTGAGGTAAGCGAGGAGGGTCAGCGCAGTGGCGAGGGCCTCGCCGGGTGGCCGCGGCTGCAGGCGCTCGACCGCGCGAACGGCGGCCTCGTGCGCGTCGTGGCTTCGCCCGGCGCTCCACAAGAACACGGCGTGCCGTGCGAGCGCGGCGGCGTGGAGTTCGACCTCGCCGAGTCCGTCCCAGATGGACAGAGCCTGCTCAGAGCTGCGGATCGCGTCGTCGATCCGGCCGACGGCCCGACACTCGCCAGCCAGTGCCTCCAGGATCTCGGCTCGGCGCCCGGCGCTCATCGCGTCGGTGAACCGCAGGACCCGCTCGTACTGGGCGGCAGCGTCGCGATGCGCACCCAAGCCTGCGGCGATCTCGGCTGCGGCCGGGGCGTGGTGGAGCACCGCCGCCGCGTCGCCTGCCTCGGCCGCATGATAGGCCAGCCGTGCGACGTCGACTCCCGGTTGCGTACTCAGATGGGCGAGGACGCGGCCATGCAGCGAGGTGCGGCGCGCCACCGGCATGGTCTCGAGGACAACGAGCCGGGCGATCTCGTGA